>NZ_JABACJ020000004.1 GCF_012524165.2 Faecalicatena faecalis | reverse complement strand
TCAGGCAGATGCAAATCTGTCTATTTGTGCTGCTTTTTAATCTCAAAAGAAGGCTGAAGACAAAAATATCTTCAACCTTTCTATTGCAAACCAATCTTAACTTAGTGACATTGCCTTCTTATGATTCCGTCTTTTTGTTACGCGATTCTATTATTTGGTTGTACTTCCAAAGCCGCCATTGCGCACATCGGTCACATCATCGTCAACTGTAATACCATATTCCACAAAAATACCCTGCATAAATCCCTCACCTCTGCCAATGTCTACTGTCTTATCTTCATTCGTATCATTGGTGATTTTACAAAAGATATGGCCTTCATTATCAGAATAGAAATAGTCGCTGTCAATAATTCCCACTGTATTATTGAGCTGCAGTCTGTATTTAAAGCCCAGTCCGCTTCTCGGATAACACTTCAATACCCAGTTCTGCTCCATCTCTACGCGGATTCCGGTCGGAACCTTGATGGTCTCTCCTGGCTCTAATACCAGACGAACAGGAGCATAAAAATCATATCCGGCAGAACCGGCAGTCGCTCTTTTAGGAAGTTTGATTCCTTCATAGATTTCTTCCAGATTGGCTTCATCATCCAATCCAAAGGTATCGATCCATCCCTTTGTGAACTCCTCTAAGCTTACTTTGTGAAATTTTGCGATTCTCTGCATGTTATGTTCTCCTTTATCCGGTGTTATGATTCGTGCAGAACGATTTGTCCCTGTCCGAGGGACGCCTGCACGTCTATGACCTTTTGATTGGCACTGCCCCGCCAGTGAAGCTGCGTATCCTTCTGGCTGATTTCAAATCTGCCATCGACCACGACATCCAGATATGAAATCACAGGCAAATCCTTGATTTCCTCCCATTCATATCCGGTATACAGCCACTGCGTCTTGTCAGGGAAACGCTCACGCACCTCTTTTGCCAATGCTGTGATGCATTCTCTATTCCCCATAAACAGTGGGTCTCCGCCGCTGTATGTAATTCCACTGATATAGTCCTTTTCCAGTTGTTCAAATACCTCTTGCTTTGCTTCTTCGTCAAATGGAATCCCGCCTTTGGGGTCCCATGTGACAGGATTGTGACATTCCTTACATCCGTGAGAACATCCTGCAACCCACAGGACGACCCGCAGTCCATCGCCATTGAGCATATCATCTTTTGTTATATTATGGTACTGCATGTTACATACTTTTCCTTTCTGCAATTTCTGCCATCTTGGCATCATTGAGTCTTGTATCTCCCTTCACCCGGGAGTAAGACAGATAACCGTTCATTCGATCGATCTTCGTCAAATTCTTACTGCCGCATTTTGGGCATACATCCATATCCAGCTCTTCATATCCACAGTCATCGCAATAAGATAAGGACAAATTCACGCCCTCATAAAATCCCTTCGCCATGGCCCTTCTGACCAATGCCTTTACCGCCTCCGTATTGTAGCTGATCGGATATTTTACATACTGAATCTTGCCGCCGTTACTTAAATTCCAGAACCTTCCCTCCAGATCCTGCTTCTCGATCGGAGTGATTTCCTCACTGACATGGCAGTGGAAGCTGTTGCTTACATACTCTCTGTCAGATACATTTTCAATAATTCCGTATTTCTTACGGAACTGCTGAACCTGAACACCGCACAGATTCTCGGCAGGTGTTCCGTAGATTGCATAAAGGTGTCCATCTTCTGCTTTGAATTCATTCACTTTTTCGTTGATATGGTTCAAGGTATCCAAAGCGAACTGTCCATCCTCTGCCAATGACTTCTTATTATGGAGCTGTTGCAATTCATTAAGTGCAGTGATTCCAAAAGAAGCTGTCGCTGATTTTAATAACGGCTTGATCTTATCATATAATCCCAGGTGTCCACCGTAGAAGCCGCCCTCACAATATGCCAGCGGGTTCGTGGAGGCCTTCATCTCTCCTAAGTAATCATAGGTCCTCTGATGAAGCTTCCTAATCAAGTTCAGGTAATAATCCAGGACTTCATAAAATGGTCTGCTCTCCTGCTGTGCCTTTGCATAAATCATCGGAAGGTGCAGACTGATCGCTCCAATGTTAAAACGGCCTACAAATACCGGCATATCCTTATCATCTGCCGGCTCCATGCCGCCTCTTTCATACCACGGTGATAAAAAGGCACGGCATCCCATCGGACTGATGATTCTGCCATATTTCTTATACATGCTTGGTACGTATCCCTCTCCAGTCAGGCTGAGCCAGTCTGGATACATAGTCTTTCTGGAACATTCGATTCCAGCCTCAAATACATCCTCCAACGGTTTTCCTGGTCCGTGAAGATTCTCATCATATAAAAATACGATCTTCGGGAACAGGACCGGCTTCTTATGGCCTTCTTTTCCCTGTCCCATACGGCGTACCTCAAGCATCTTGATCGTAGCAAGCTTTCCATAGATACTCGTACGTGTTCCCGCGGTCACTGTAATAAACGGATAATCTCCACGACTGGAGGATACGGAATTAAATTTATATTCCCATCCCTGGAAGCCCTGCTCCATCTCCTTTTCCAGATCGGACCATGCGACCTTTTGTACTGTCTCCTCTGGAAGTCCGAGACTTCTGTACTTTTCAATCAACTGCTTGTGAGACTTCTCAGCATACGGTTCCAAAATCTCGTCTACACTCGGTACCGTAAAACCACCGTACTGCTGACTTGCCGCACTCAGCACAATATCACCGATGACATCGAACGCCGTATCCAGCGTCTTCGGCTCGTTATACCAGAGATTCCCCATCTCAAATCCGCCGCTTAATACACTCTTCACATCAAACAGACAGCAGTTCATCGTATCTCTTCTTGCAGACATATCATGGATGTAGATATAACCTTCTCTGATTGCCTGAATCTCTTCTACAGTCAGGAAGAACTTCTTATATAACTCCTTATTCAGTTCATTAAAGATCAGACTTCTCTTTGTTGAGACAAGCGCACTGTCTGTATTGCTGTTCTCCTTATCCCCTATATACATGATGGACTGGCTCTTCTTATAGACCTCGTCCAGCATCTGTACAAAATCCTGCTTATAGTTCCGGTAATCCCTGTAGCTCTTTGCCACGATCGGATTCACCTTTTCCAGCGCCCCTTCTACTACATTATGCATCTCCGCAATCGGGATATCTGTGATTCCCATGGATTTTACCTTTTCTTCCACAAAATGACAGATATAATCCAGCTCTTCATCTGTAAATTTAATTAAGGCGCGGTAGGCAGACTTATTGACTGCAACTACGACTTTCTGTACGTTAAAATCTTCTTTTGTCCCATCCTTTTTGACTACACGCATCATACCAAAGTTCTCCCTTCATGTCACTATTCTCTATATTTAGTATCTATTTCAACCCCAACAGACTATATCATGTGTCAGTACAAACAATACTACCACCATATAGTATGGACCGTCAATACAAAATCTTTCACAAAAAAGGATGAAAAAACACACTAAAATTTTGTTGAAAAAATTAGGTGACATTTCGTGTCGTTCTCTCTGATATGTAGTCCAAAACTAAGCTGACCAATCCAGTATCTATTTCCAAATCATATCATCCTGAATCTCTTTTAGTGAAAATGCCCCGCACATCGCCATGGTATCCTTTAGCTCTGCACCGATTTTCTGCACATAAGATGCAACGCCTTCCTCTTGACCTCCATAAACGGCTGTCACAAAAGGACGTGCGATCAGCACTGCATCCGCTCCCAGAGCCAGCGCCTTAAAGACATCGATACCAGTGCGGATACCACCGTCCACAAAAATCTTCATCTCCCCGCCAACTGCTTTCACTATTGCCGGTAATACCTCTGCTGTAGACGGGCATTGATCCAGGACGCGTCCCCCATGATTGGAAACTACGATTCCCTGGACTCCAGCTTCTTTTGCCTTTAACGCTGCCTTCGGCGTCATAATTCCCTTTAAAAGGAATGGAATTTCCGCCATCTTCACGATTTCTTTCAATTCTTCCACAGACTTGCTTCCGGCCGGAGGATTTAAATTTTGTAAGAACGGAAGCCCCGCAGCATCAATATCCATTGCCACTGCAAAAGCGCCAGACTTCTTCACTAGCTCCATCTTCTCCTTGATCGTCCCAAGATCCCACGGCTTAACAGTCGGAATTCCCATGCCATCGAATTTGCTGATTGCCTCTGTCGCCTCAATCATTACCTGGTAGTTCGTACCATCCCCGGTAAATGCCGCAATACCACTTTTCGCACAAGCCGGTACAAGGATATCATTATACTCCTGATCAGAATACTTGTCCCCGTAATGCAGCTTCACTGCACCGACCGGACCTGCAAAAAATGGATATTCAAATGTCTTGCCAAATAACTCGAACTTTGTCTCGACTGTTCTTTGTTCACAGATCGTATCCATGTTGATCCGCACTTCCTGCCACTTTGCATAATTTCTTACCGCCAGATCTCCGGTCCCCTTTGCCCCCGGCCCCGGCATGGTGTTCTTACATACGATTCCATTGCACACATTACATGCCTTGCAATATGGTCCGATATTCGTCCTTGCATTTTTAATCACTTCACTGTATTCCATTTTCTTTCCCTCACATTCACTATTTTCTCTTAGCGGAACATCCCGGATTCGTCCAGTACCTTGAGCAGCTCTTCAATCTGCTGCTCATTGATGACAAGAGCCATACGCACATAGCCTTCGCCCTCACTGCCGAATGCGCTTCCCGGTGTCACGATCAGTCCCGTCTCTTCCATCAGTTTCATACAGAAATCAAAAGAAGATCGATACCCTTTCGGAATTTTTGCCCAGACAAACATCGTGCCCTGGCTATCCGGCACTTCCCATCCAATTTTCCGCAAACCTCCGCAAAGTGCCTTGTTCCTTGCTTCATAATCCTGCCTTTGTTTTTCTACAAAATCATCCGGCCCGGTCAATGCTGCAATCGCTGCATACTGGATGGGCAGGAAGATACCATAATCAATCTGGGAACGCAGGGTCTTGAACTTCTTTACGATCTCCCGGTTACCCACGACAAAAGAAATCCTGGCACCGGTCAAATTATATGTCTTAGAAAGGGAATAGAATTCTACCCCTACTTCCTTTGCGCCCGCAAAGGATAAAAAGGACCTGCCCTGCTTCCTTGTATAAATAATATCCGAGTATGCATTATCGTGGAGGATGATAATCTGATGCTCCTTCGCAAATGCGATCAGTTCCTCATAAAACTCATCCGGTGCACAGACACAGACCGGATTCAGAGGATAGGATACGATCATATACTTTGTCCTTTTTAAAACGTCCTTCGGGATGCTCTTAAGATCCGGCAGATACCCGTTCTTTTCCTCCAGCTTATATGTCTCGATCTTCGCCCCGGCCATCATACCGCTCGTCTCGAACAGCGGATATCCTGGGTTCGGTACCAGTATGGATTCCCCCGGATTACAGAACACCATCCCTATGTGGGACATCCCTTCCTGAGAACCATAGACGGACATGATTTCATCCTTCTCTAGTTCTACTCCAAATCTGTTTATGTACCGGTACTGCACAGCCTCGATGAGCTGCGGCAGGTCCTCGATCGAATACTTATAGTTCTCGGGATCCTTGCAGGCATCCTCCATGGCCTTCATAATATGCGGTGCCGGCTGAAAATCAGGCGTCCCTATAGAAAGATTATAGACCCGTTTCCCTTTCCATAAAAGCTCTTCCTTCTTTCGGTTCAGCTCTGCGAAAATCCCTGCCTGGATGTGGTTGACTTTATCAGAAAACTGAAAACATTCCATTCCTACTGCCTCCTCTTATGCAAACATTTCACGACTTCCCATTATATCATATCTCTCTAAAAAGAGACAGTAGATTTCTTATCATCTACTGTCTCTTTTTTATTTGCGGAATAACATTTGGTCTTCCTTAGAAGGAACATACTGTGCAATATCCTGTATATTGCAGTTCAGAATGTAGCATAATTCATTCAGAGTAACGGTATTTACAGGTTTGTTCTTTCTCAACCGATTTATCGTTGAACTTGATATGTGATATTTCTTAATCAATGTATAGGTACTCTCCTTTGAATTTTGTAGTGTGATCCAGAATGGACTATAATCAATCATCTCAAGCCTCCTTTTTTATAGCATATAATGAAGTCTTTTAATTGACTATAGTCGTTAAATAGACTATAATATACCAAAGGAGTGATTCATTGTGAAGCTAAACATGACGTCAGCGCAGCTAAAAAGATTCCAGGAGTTCCTTCTTATGGATGATTTTGAATTTTATGACCGCTTCATTGCTGACCTGCCCAAGGAGGCGCAGGACAGATTTTTTGAGGAAACACCTGACTTTCTTTCTGAGTATCTCACTGATCCCCGTGAAGTTGATTTAAAAAATGATAGAATCTATCAAAATATAAAAAAACAGATTGCGGAAATCGAAAGAAAAACCGGGCAAAAAGAGTAACCCTCTTTTACCCGGTTTATTTACTGCTTTTTAAAGAATACTTTCTTTCCGCACCAGATGCCTGCACCGACAAGTACGAACAGACAAAGTACAACTAAGATCCACGGCATAACGCTGTCCTTGCTCTCTTTTTTCATTTTTTCCATTCCATTATCCGTCGCAGCCTCCATTTTCTCTTCGTTCTCCCCTGACGCTGATACATATTGTGCATGATCTGCTGATTCTGCTTTTGTATCTGATTTCCTTTTTACTGAATCAGCGTTCTGCCTGAGATTCGACGAGTTATCCCCAGATGCGCCTAAAACACTACTTGACGAACTCACGGCAGAGGAATCCTTCTCGTTATCCGACTGTCTCCCGCTTACAGACCCAGAATCTCCGCCGGTCCTCATCTCATCTGAAGAGTTAGTTGTATGATGCTCTTTCTTCTCATCTACAGCACCGTCAGTCTGATCCGAAGGCTCTTCTTTATCCGGGAATGTCGGATCAAGATCTTGACCTCCGCGGTCCCCACCGCCGTCATCATCCACATCCGGGGGGACTTCTTCTGAACTTCCGGTATCAATCTTCCATACAGGACTTGTCCCAGCGAACATGCTGTCTCCATCGACAACTACTCTCAAATAATATACCGGAGCTTCCAAGGGCACGACTATATGAAAGTATAGCAAATGGTTCCTTGGCTTTACGATACCGGCCAGTATATCACCACCTTCTCCCTCATATCTCTCGAACCGTTCCCCGTCGGCACTATATTCGATTCTCATTCGCTCTGCTCCGGCTGGGTATGGAACTACTAAACTGACACCATTCCTCACGAAATCCTGATCCACTTCATAGGCGATCAGGAACATCTTCTCAGGAGGAAGACACAGAACCGTGACCTCTGGAACGATTCTATTTGGATTTTCCAGCTTCCCGTCAAGCCTCCCATCCTGAAATGTTCCTTTTACGATACAGTATCCCGGGTTCGTAAATGCACTGTCAGGAATCGCCCATGTAACGGGAATCCGCTCGATTCGTTCCCCTTCGACACCCGTTTCTTCTACATATACCCCTACGGTATCGGGAAGGCTCCATTCCCCAGGCATCACTCCTGTCTCTGTATAGACAGGCTCCAATTCTCCCAGCTCCAGCGCTGTATAGATCCTGCCTGTATCGACCGGAGGCTCAAGAGAGGAATTCTCATAACGAATTTCTCCTTTCGGATGATACACACTGTACGTCCTGGCAGAAGCATCTAAACCCACAGCTAAGACAAAGGAATCATGCAGTATGATTCGTCCGACATCGTCATTGACACTATCCCTGCAGTAGATTCCATAACTCTCGCTTCCCCCAATTGCCTGAATCTGGCAGTGATTCACGGTAAGTTCCCGCAGATTCATACTTACAAGCCCCTTTGCTGCCACACTGCCCGATACTTTAATATTCAGATTCGAGACTTCGATGGGCACCCCCTGTGTCCATGTAATCCCCTGTATGTCAGTTCCCTCTCCTTCAATCGTAAAAACGCCTCCTCTGGAAGGACCTGATACACCGTTTGGGCTGAGGACCTGAAGCACCACGCCTTCCTCGCCTGTCAGCCTGAGCAGCCCCTGCTCAAGCTTCAAGATACCCCCGGTGTTGACCATCATAAGAAAACCGTTGCGGGTATTTCCTTGAATGATCAGATTCGGATTATCAATCACCATCTCACGCTGTACGATGATTCCATGACCATTACAGTCGATTGTAATAGGCCTCGTCCCATCCAGAACAGCCGCCTCTTCCTTTTCATCTGAAATAAAAAGATCACCAGACAACTGCTTTGTTATCGGTGCTTCACCGTCTTTATGCTCCTCATACCACTCTAAAAATGTATCTTCATCCTCCTTGACGGGCGGACCCCAAGCCCGGCATTCTCCCGACCATATAAAAAACAGCCCGGATACCAGGATGCCAAAAAGGAACATCCTTTTCCATTTTTTCATCATTTGCGCCCCCTCATGTTCCCTTATTTTTTGCTATCATCTTATCATAAGTGAAATAACAATGGAATCACAATAATTAACAACAAATAACAACATGACTCTTTTTCCGCCATTTCTATTTGCAAACTTTTACCGTTCCCTTTAAAATAGAGCCATGTACTTACGAAAGATGGTGAAACAATGGAAAAATTACTTTTTATTGACGATGATACAGAAATGCTTTCTCTGAACCAGACTTATTTTTCAGAACATGGCTTTTATACTGACACTGCAGCAAATACAGACGATGCACGCTCCCTGCTAAAGGAAACTGTTTATGACTGTATTATCCTGGATGTTCGAATGGAAGGAGAGAATGGATTTGACTTCTGCAGGACACTCAAGAATCTGGACGACACTCCTGTTATTTTTCTGACTGTTCTGACAGATGATGAATCACTGGAAAAAGGATTTCTCAACGGCGGGGATGATTATCTGACCAAGCCTTACCGGATGAAGGAGCTGGAGCTGAGAATCCGGGCCAGAATACGCCAGAAGCGTTCTTTTGAATATGAAGACAGGAGCAGTGGACTGATCATCTGTCCAGATGAAAAACAGGCTTATATAGGGACCAGTTCACTCGGACTTACCGTAAATGAATTCCAGATTCTACAGTTTTTGAGTCAGAACAAGGGCATTCCTTTCAAGCAGGATGAGATTTATGAAGCACTTTGGGGAGAAAGCTATAACACGCACAGCGTCCAAGTGCTGATTATGCGAATACGAAGGAAGCTAAAAGAATTTTCCCCTGACAAGGAATATATCCGCACTCAATGGGGAAAGGGATATGTTTTTACGGAGTAGCTTATGAAACGAAAAGAAAACCTTCAAAAAATATCATTATCCCTTTTTGTACTCCTGATCTCACTGCTTGGAATCGGAATCCTCTTTTATCTGACCTACCACTTGGATAACAAATATACCTACAAGGGCAGAGACGTTACTGTTCTTGCGGATGGATGGGATTTCTATCCCGAATATGACAGGCTCCCTGCAAATGGCACTGCCACGGTTCTTCCTGATACAGATCGTCCAATCACGATCGGAGAGTTTGGGACTTTCCGCTCTTTCCATAAGGACGCTTCCCCCTTTGGAAGTGCTGTATACCGCAAGCAGCTATATCTTGAGCCCTCCCCAAAGGGCTGGCTTTTAGAGCTTCCAGAGATATTTTCAGCAAGCAGAGTTTACATCAATGGCACCCTGGTCCGCTCTTACGGATCACTTGCGAAGGATACCTACAATATCCATATACAGAACACACTGATTTTGCTGCCTTCCGGCTATGTAGAGATTGTGATAGAGGCAGCCAATTACTCCCATTATTACAGTGGATTGATCTATCCGCCTCTTGTCGGTGAAGCGGACGCAATTACAAAGCTGGAGACCGGACGCCTGATTTTTTATGGTCTTCTTTGCTTTTTCTCCCTGGGATGTGCCATCGTCTCATTTTCTGTCTGGTTCCGCAGACGAATCGACCCTCTGTATGCGGCTTATGGACTCTTATGCTTCTTTTTTGCGGTCCATATTTCCTATCCACTGATACACTGGTCAGGAATCAATTGGGGAGAAATGCCTTATGTAATAGAGGATACTGCCTGGTTTGCCATTTTCGCCTGTATGAATGTCCTGACATACCAGTTGCCTGGACAACACAAGCATCGATACGGATATCTCCTCTGCTATGCTTTTTCCATCGGTATGGCCGCACTGCCTCTGCCGGCATTTTATATCTTGTTTCCTCTTTGTCCGAAGTTCATACCTGTATATAGCTTTCTGGCAGCTGTAGCAAAAATCATCATGAGCATCTACCTGATTCTCGTTTCTGTATCTGGTACGCTGCGCAATCCTCAACAGGTATGGCTTTTGAGCGGAAATGCGGTATTCGGTCTCGGAATCCTGATTGATTATCTCACTGCCGGGCGCTTCGAACCGCTGCGATTCGGCTGGCAGACAGAATACTGCGGCTTCATCATGGTCCTTCTATTCACAGTGTTGATTTCAGATTATAACCGCAGGATTCTGATTCAGCGGCAATATCTGATGGACCATCTGCAGGATGAGGTCAATCGTAAGACTGCCTGGCTGACATCTATGCTGGAAGAACGGAAGCAGTTTTTGTCCGCTGTGGCCCATGACCTCAAGGCGCCTGTCGCCGCAATCAATACCTATATTGATTATATCCGCATGAGCGGTATTGGGTCAGATGAAGAGCTTTTGCATTATCTGGATATCATAGACCACAAGTCTTCCCAGATTCAGAACAATGTACAGAGCCTGCAACTTTTCCATACACAGACCTCGCACAAGAGCGCACCGGAAATCTTTGACTGTGTTGAATTTTTAAAATATATTTATCAGGAAACCGTTTCTTACGCAGATGCCAATGGAATCTATTACCAGACAGAACTTCCCGAAGGTCCTGTGTACTTATTCGGACATAAGGAAAGCCTGTTTTGCGCCTTTGAGAATATGATTGTAAACGCAACAGAGCACACTCCCTATGAGGGAACCATACGGCTTGCGGCTGCCTTTATAAATGATACACTAAAGATCACACTGTCGGATAATGGGGAAGGAATTCAACCCGAAGATCTTCCGCAGATTTTCCACTATGAATTCAGCACGAAAAAAGGGGAAGGGCTCTGCGGCCTGGGGCTGTATTTCACAAAAATCAGCATTGAAGAATATGGTGGTTCTATCAATGTAGAATCCCGGCCCGGAATGGGGACTACATTCTACATCACCTTTCCAATTGCTCATATGAATACGCCGGGCTAAAAAGGCGGGTCCTTTATATCAACGATAAAGGATCCGCCTTTCCTATTGAAGCTTTTGAACCAACCTTAGAAACGGCCCTGATTTCTACTGGTCAAATCTCTTTTTCTTCCATGCGCCTGCTGCCCCTGCTCCTGATAGGAGTGTTGCTGCAAGAAGCATTCCTGCATTCGCTGCATCACCAGTCTTAGGAGTCGTATTCTTTACTTCTTCTTTCTTTATTTCTACTTTCTTTTCAGCCTCTGGCTCTAGTTTCGTCTCTGGTTTGCTCTCCGGCTTAGTGTCATCCGTAACACCTTTGTCAACAACCACAAGTTTTGTCTCTACACTTTTTGTCTCGCCGTTTTCGACATACTGGGCATAGACTGTATGAGTTCCTACGCTTAAACCATTCAGAACCTTTGGTTCCAGAGCAAACATTGTCTGTCCGGAAGGACCTGTGTAAATTCTGACCCCGTCTATAAATTTGTCATCAATTTTTACCACTCTATAATCTCTCGCATTTCCCTTCAGGTAGAACCCGAGCAGCTTATCATCTCCCAGATGCCATACCACCTGAGCGCTTTCGAATGCATGATCAGATGGTTTACTTGTGTCTATCACCTCAAAATTTGTTTTGATGCGTCCGTTCGGATAATGAGCTTCAAAGGTATGATCACCAATTTCTAAGCGTTTTAATACCTGATCACTCACCTTTACATTGAAATAGCCTCCTGCTACTGAAGCATCTGTTATATACTGTGTATACTGGTCACTGGTCAGATCCTTTCCATCGATCCGGTAACCCGTATAATCACCAACTTTACCTTTCAGTGAATAGACGAGTTCATACGATCCACCCTTGCCCCATTGCTGACCACTCCCATACAAGATCCTGTATTCTTTTGGAGCATCAGCGGTAACACATACCGGGAATGTATACTGCTCCTGCACATCACCATGTGTCATAAGAAGGACAACATCTATGTCTGTTTCTTCATATATGTCTGGTACCAGTGCTTTTGACGGCGGGGTTACCCAGGAAATGTCAACGTCTGTGACCGAAAGCTCCTCCTTAAGGATCCGCAGAACTTCGCTGTCCAGCTGGTCATTGACCGGGAAGGCATGTACATCAGTATATTGTCTGATTAACTTCTTTGCACGTTCCAGAGCTTCTTTGTCAAGGTTCCTGATCCGGGGAATCGTTAGGTTATCAGTCGCCGGATCAAGCTTCCAGGTCAAGGTTCCGTCATCGGCCTTCAGGATCAGTGTTCCTGTAATCTCTCCCTTGCTGTCTACGGTAGCAGGAGTCAGCTTAAATCCATCGGCTAGATCCCAGGAAACGGTAAGATCCGCGCCCACATCTTTGGCTATTTGTAACACATACTCTGCTGTCGTTGCATTGCTAAATCCAGCCCTCTCGAACTCCTCCCTGATTACGTCTCTTAAGGCTTCAAAGTTGGTAAATTTCCGCTGCACTCCGCCTGTTGTATTAACTCCCTCTACACCTTTCACGGCAAAGTTGACTTGAATATCACGCTTAAACGAAGAAGACTCTGGTATCTTTACTTCTACAACCCGGACTTTACTGTTCGCATCAGCAAGTCTCTGATCAATTTCATTGCCGATATTGTCTATGAACTCCTGCGATGCATCTATAAAATCCTGTGCCTGATATTCCGCTAAAAACTCATCAATCATTCTGTGTGCAGCTTTTATTTGCTCTATGAAATCTTTCGGCAGCTTTCGATAATAAGAAGTGTAATCTACCCATCCCTTATAAGAGAGTGTCACATTTATGTTACAGGATCCCTTTGCATCTTCAGTCGCATTCTTCTTCTCAAGTGTAAGCTCCACTGATATTTCAGGATTATTGATTGCATTATTAACTGCGTCCAGCAGTTCATCAGATGTTGTATTATTATCAACAGGATAATTGTTTAATGCGGCATAAGCTTCAACCACTGCAGCAGTCAGACAATCTTTATCAGCCTGATCTTCTGTTGTTAATTGTGGGAGTATACAACTGGTGTTTAGAGAAGATTCAGCTCCCTCAGTAGAAACCAGCTTTATCTCCACATTAATACTTCCTTGTGTATTGACCGTAGGTGCTACTGCGCCATACAATCTAATACTCCCGACACTAATTTGGGGATTATTGATTGCATCCTCGGCTATCTTTTTAATCTCTGCTTTCATTGCACTAGCATTTCCCGGTTTACTGACAACTGAATAGTTGGTTAATACTTCCGTGACAGCAGCTTTTGCATTTTCCAGCTGTACTTCCGGGCTCAAATCTTCATCTGAACCTGCTAATAATGCCCTGCTCTCGATTGCTTTCTTTAGCGTATCAGCCTTTTCCTCTGTCTCTGCTGCAGACTCCTGTGCCTCTGGCGGCGTAATTGTATTGCCGTCCTGTATTCCCTGAGAATCTGCATTTTCTACAGCTGCATCATTTATTTGTGCTTGTGGATCTGTCACAGTTACTTCTGTCTCTGTCACAGGTGCTTCCGGTTCTGTTGGCACTTCTGTCGCCTTTGTCTGTTCCTCCACTGGTACCGCAGGTTCGGTATTCACCTCCATCTCTGCCGGCTCAGCTACCGTCTCTGTACCCGTATCCACCGCCACAGGCTCTGTGACCTCCTCTGTCTGTGCACTGGCAGGTGCTGTCTCTGATACTTCTGCTACTGCCGCCGGATCTGTATCACTAGCACTTACGTTCATTGTAAGTGTTCCTGAACACAGCGAGGTAGCCATCATTACCGCCAGTGCCATACTGGACAGCCTTTTTCCATTCTTCATTTCCCGTTGTCTCCTTTCCCTCCCCGGCAGTGTGATGTGACTATTTTTTCTGTAAATCCTATACTTTTATGACATGCCGGGATTTTTCGTTACCTTTAGAGACATCATACAATAATTTCTTCAAATATTCTCAATTTTTACACACTGTTGTTTTTTATTGTTAACTACTGGAAATTTATAGTGAGTTTTTATGAAATTACAGAAAGCAGCTATAAAATAGGTGAGCTATATGATGAACGTTCTGCAGAGAAAGGAAAATGCCGATAAAGCCCGTAAATACGGGATATATCGACATTTACCAATTTATGTAAGGATAATCAAATTACTAAATAAGTTTTAAAATAATGATGTATTTATTTTGAAAGACCCTGCCTCCTAAAATGGAGTTCCATACAGATCATAAGGTGTAAGCTGATAAACGTAATAATTAAGCCAGTTCGTATACAGGTTATTAGCATGTGCCCTCCAGATCAGTTCCGGCCTATTATCCGGGTCGTCCTCTGGATAATAATTCACAGGCACCTGGATATCCAGTCCTTTGCCTTTATCCCTCTTATACTCTGTATCCAATGTCACACGGTCATATTCCGGGTGTCCCATCACAAAAATCTGGCGGCCTTCTTTTGCCATACAAAGGAAGACACCCGCCTCTTTAGAATCTGCTAATATGGTGATTCTGTCATCCGCTTCCAAAAGTTCCTGCGGAACCGTCGTATGTCGGCTGTGAGGTGCATAGAACACGTCATCGAATCCTCGCACGAGCGGAATCTTTCTGTTTCTCACATGATGCTTGAAAACTCCGAACATCTTATTGGGCAGTTGAACCTTGTCGATTCCATAATGATAATAAAGGCCCGCCTGCGCTCCCCAGCATAAATGCAGGGTGGATGTGACATTTGTAGTCGTCCAATCCATAATTTCCTTTAACTCTTCCCAATAATCCACCTCTTCGAACGGCATCTGCTCTACAGGTGCTCCTGTAATAATAAATCCGTCGAACTTCTGGTGTTTTACCTCCTCAAATGCCTCATAAAATTTATAAATATGACTCGTCGAGGTATTCTTTGAAACATGGCTGCCCACCCTTACAAATGTCACGTCGACCTGCAGTGGTGTATTGGACAGAGAACGCAGTATCTGCAGCTCCGTATCTTCTTTCAAAGGCATTAAGTTGAGAAGCCCAATGCTGATAGGACGGATATCCTGATGTGCAGCACGGTATTCGTCCATCACAAATATATTTTCCTGCTCTAATATCTCCTTTACTGGCAAATCATTTTGTACTCGTATTGGCATTGTCTATTCCCCTTTTCCGTTCTTAGTTTTATCCGGTTCTGTCCCTTTATTCAGATCTTCCGGTTCTTTTGACTCTTCTTTTTCTTTTGTATTTTTTGATTCTTTCTCTTTTCTCAACTCTCTTGCCTGATTCTCTTCATCTTCATGAGAATAGATGTAAGTCCCATCCGAATCGACATAGCTCTTCTCACCATAGGCCTCTGTCTCGATCGGGAGCTTCTTCTTCTCCAACCTGTGATTAATCAGCATATTCACGATATAGTAAATCACTGCAAATGTCGGCACGCCCAGTATCATTCCTAAAAATCCGAAGAGTCCGCCGCCCAAAAGAATTGCGAATACTACCCAGAACGCAGAAAGCCCTGTGGAATCACCCAAAATCTTCGGTCCAATGACATTCCCATCAAGCTGCTGGAGTACGAGGATAAATATAATAAAGTATACCCCCATCTTCGGATCAGAAAGCATAATCAGTACTGCACTCGGAATCGCCCCAATATATGGTCCGAAAAATGGGATGACATTCGTCACGCCCACGATGACACTGACCAGGAGCGTATATGGCATATTCAGAACCGACAGTCCGATAAAACACAAAACTCCGATGATTGCAGAATCTATGATCTTTCCGATAATAAAGCCGCCGAAAATCTCGTTGCTCTTAATCGTCAGATGCAGAAGCATATTGGCATGTGAAGGCTTAAAGATCGCATACACGCCCTTTTTACACTGGCTTGAGAACTTTTCTTTACTGAAAAGCACATAAATAGATATAATGATTCCAATGACCGCATTAAAAAACTCATTGACTACGCTGATGACGCCCACCGTCAGGTTCGACATCAGGACATTGATCTGCGTCAGAAGATCGCTGCGCATCCATCTCTGGATATAATCGGTCGCTTCCTTCAAGACGTTATTCAGCAACTGATTCAACGTCGTATCCTTGGTATTCATCTCCATGATCTTATCGACAAGCTGGTTCAACTGACTCGGCACTGTCAGGACCATATCTCGTATACTTCCGTACAATTCTGGTATCATCATATTAAATAAAGCCACAATGACCATGATCAGAATCGTAACGGCAGCAAAAATCCCCACGCCCCGGGAAATGGCATGGACGCGCTTCTCACTCGAAATCTTTTTCCGAAGAAGAGGCTTTAAATGCCGCTCCACAAAATCAACGATTGGATTTAGCAGATATGCGATTCCCATTCCATAGAGCACTGGCTTCAATATATGAATGATTTCCTTGAAGACCCCCGATATCGCAGGCAGTCTCAGCAGCGCAAAATAAAAGATAATGCAGGCAGCGATCACTACAAAAAAGGTCATCCCCCTGCTGAACTTCTGCCGCAGCTTTGATGGCCCGTTATTTCCAAAAGAAGGTCTGGACGCATAGTAGCCGCTTGTCTCTTCCTTCCCGCTGTTTTTTAAATTCTCTTTTTCTTTACTCATCTCGTCATTTAGTTCCTTCCTGTATGCACATACAATGATTATAGCGCCTACCATATCATCTAGTCAACCTTATGTCAAAAGCAATTTCAAGGCTGCTGGCTTTGTGTTCCTGTTCACAGCTCACTTCACCTACATGCGAAAAGACAGGAATCCGAGTTTTGCCCGGACACCTGCCTTTTCTATTTCCAAATCACTTGGATATGCCTATTTACACTTAAATGTTGCACACTCTGTGGACTCGCACTGACATGCGTTGCTGCCTTCCACACTGATCTTTCCAGCATGACATTTGCAGTCGCAGTTGTACATACACTCTACTGCCTTACAATCGACATTACTGCGGTCAGATGCGCTTCCTGTTACATCGCTGTAGCCGCTTGAGTAGGTACTGCTGTAGCTGTTACTGCTGCTATTGCTGTAGCTGCTGGAACTACTGTTAGAAGAACCGCTGCCCTTTCTCTCCTGGAAGCTGGCACAGCATGTCTCTCTTGCTGTTCTTGCCTGGTCTCCACCTACCTGGATAGCGTCAAGGTCACATAAAAACTGTTTGTTGTGCACACATGTCTGCACGGTACATTTTAATTCTGGCATGATCATACCTCCTTCTAAATAATGAAATCAGTATCATTATGCCCTGTACCGCTTTGAATTATTCCTGCTTTTTATTCCTGCGTCTTTACTTCACGAACTGTCTTTTTGGCAATCTCATCCTTGATATCACAAAGGAATGCATCCAGACTCTTCTGTCCTTCATCCCCTGCAAATCTGCTTCTGACAGAAACGAGTCCATCCTCTTCTTCTTTTGCTCCGACAACAAGCATGTACGGAATTTTCTGCATCTGTGCCTCACGGATCTTATATCCGATTTTTTCAGCACGTGTATCCAGCTCTGCACGAATTCCTGCATTGTTCAACGCATCCAGCACCTGGTTGCCATATTCCAGATATTTATCAGAAATTGGAAGTACCTTTACCTGCACTGGAGCCAGCCATGTCGGGAATGCTCCTGCAAAATGCTCGATCAGAATACCGATAAAGCGTTCGATTGAACCAAATGCAACACGGTGGATCATGATCGGTCTGTGCTTTTCTCCGTCTGCTCCTGTATATTCCAATTCAAAGCGCAGCGGAAGCTGGAAATCGAGCTGAATCGTTCCGCACTGCCAGGTTCTTCCGATAGAATCCTCCAGATGGAAGTCAATCTTCGGACCATAGAATGCTCCGTCTCCTTCATTTACTACATATGGAAGACCGAGGTCATCCAGTGCACCGCGCAGTGCATCTGTAGCCATCTCCCAATCTTCATCGCTTCCCATGCTGTCCTCTGGACGTGTAGATAATTCTACATGGTACTTAAATCCGAACAGGCTGTAAACTTCATCGATCAGCCTTGCAACGCCCTTGATTTCATCACGAATCTGCTCCGGCATCATGAAGATATGTGCATCATCCTGTGTGAAGCAGCGGACTCTCATCAGACCATGGAGCTGTCCTGATTTCTCATGGCGGTGAACAAGTCCTAATTCTCCCATACGCAGCGGCAGGTCACGGTAAGAACGCGGCTCTGACTGGTATGCCAGGATTCCACCCGGACAGTTCATCGGTTTGATGGCAAAATCTTCCTCATCGATCACCGTAGTATACATATTGTCTTTATAGTGATCCCAATGTCCTGATGTCTCCCACAGATGACGGCTCAACATGATCGGAGTCGCAATCTCTACATAACCATTCTTGCGGTGAATCTCTCTCCAATAGTCCAGAAGCGTATTCTTAAGCTCCATTCCCTTTGGAAGGAAGAATGGGAATCCCGGTCCCTCATCTCTCATCATGAACAGGCCAAGTTCCTTACCAAGCTTTCTATGGTCACGCTTCTTTGCTTCCTCTAACATTGTCAGATACTCGTCCAGCTCTGCCTTCTTTGGAAATGCAGTTCCGTAAATTCTCTGGAGCATCTTGTTCTTTTCACTTCCACGCCAGTAAGCACCTGCAAGACTTGTCAGCTTAAATGCTTTGACTGGCTTCGTAGACATCAGATGAGGTCCTGCACAAAGGTCTGTGAACTCTCCCTGAGAATAGAAACTGATGACTGCATCCTCCGGCAGATCTTCGATAAGCTCTACCTTATATGGTTCGTCTTTTTCTTTAAAATATGCGATTGCTTCTTCTCTCGGCTTTGTATACTGTTCAATCGGAAGATTCTCTTTCACGATCTTCTTCATCTCTGCCTCGATTTTTGTCAGGTCATCTGCAGTCAACGGAACTTCTCTGTCAATATCATAGTAGAAACCGTCTGCTACAGAAGGTCCGATCGCCAGCTTTGTATCTGGATACAATCTCTTGATTGCCTGTGCCATGATATGGGATGCTGTATGTCTGAATGCGCCCTTTCCTTTTTCGTCCTGGAATGTGAGGATACTCAGTTCACAGTCTTTATCTACGACTGTTCTTAAATCAACCACCTCACCGTCAATTTCTCCGGCTGTTGCCACTCTGGCCAGTCCCTCACTGATATCAGCTGCGATTTCAATTACGGATTTGCTCTCTGCATATTCTTTGCAGGAACCATCTTTTAATGTGATCTTCATTCTTTTTACCTCTCTTTTCATAAAATTTTTAATCAATACTGATGCACCACTCATCCGGCAGTGCCGAACTTATCATTTATCAAAATACACTCTTTCCCTGTCTGGATGTTCGCCAGACCAGCCTGTCTGCGGAAGTGTTTCCAGGCGATACATATCTTCCGCCGAAATCTCGAATCCGAACAGCTCCTGGTTCTGCTTCATACGTTCCATGGAGGAAGACTTCGGAAGCGGGATGACCTTTCTCTGAAGTGCATATCTTAAGCAGATCTGTGCTGTCGTCACTTTGTACTTTTCTGCCATCTCAAGCATCAGCGGCTCCTTCGAAACACGCATCCGGCCGAGAGGGCTCCATCCCTGCACCTGAATTCCTCTTTCCTGACAGTACGAAAGTACTGCTTCCTGAGAATATCCAGGGTGAAATTCAATCTGGTCGACCGCCGGGCAGACCTCACAGTTCTGTAAGATATTTTCTATATGATGAGGCAGGAAATTGCTCAGCCCAATGGCGCGCACCCGGCCTTCTTTATAAAATTCTTCCAGTGCCCTCCAGGTCTCTATATCCAGAGCCTTCCAATCCTCATAATCCGGTTCCGGCAAAGGCCAGTGAATCAGATACAGGTCCAGATAGTCAGTCCCGAGCCGCTCAAGTGTCGCCTGAAATGCTTTCTTAGTCTGCTCATATCCCATCTCCGTCTTCCAGACCTTCGAAGTAATAAAAAAATCCTCTCTTGGAATCCCGCTGTCCTTGATGGCCTCACACAGAAACGGCTCCGTACCGTAAAAGGATGCCGTATCGAAATAGCGGTAACCCGCATCAATGGCGGTACGAATCACATCGGCAGTATTCCCCTGGGCCGCCTTATAGGTTCCGAAGCCGACACAAGGAATCTGGACCCCATTGTTCAGTTCAAAACAATCCTGTACACTCTTCATTTTCCTCTCCTTTCTTGCTTTAAAATAAAGAAAGCCCCTTCCTGTAATCACTTACAGAAAGGGACGAGTTCACTAATCACTCGCGGTTCCACCCTAATTGAGCTGGCAATGCCAGAACCACTTCATTATGATTATAACGGAATCACCGGGCTGTTTTCAGCCACTCAGAGGTAGTCTTCAAATGCTTCCGTGATAGAAAAGCTTACAGCCTATGGCTCTTCCTCTCTGGAACCTTCCACATTCTACTCGTCTCGTCATCGTATTACCATATTTGTGCCAATGATAGATTTATTATAACATTACCGCGGTTTTTGTCAACCAATAAATTGCGCTCTTTCCTCTTTACCGTTTGAAAACCAGGAACTTAAGGACTCCAAAAAACTCTCGTACCAGATAATTCACCTGGAACAGAGAATTGGAGCTTGCCGGAATTCCCTGGAGATTCTGATATCCGACCTGTTTTCCGATCTTCATTGCCCTGTACAGATGAAAATCATTGGTCACCACAGCCAGAGGCTTTGACAGATCTTTTATCATTTCTGCACTAAATTTTAGATTTTCCCAGGTCGTTGTAGACGCATCCTCCAGATAAATCCGCGTTTCCTCAATTCCATGCTCCCTAAGATATCCCGCCATAGCTGCTGCTTCTGAGATGTCTTCGCCTCTGCCCTGTCCGCCGGCAACGATCACCCGTGTCTCTGGATTCTCTTCCAGATAACGAAGTGCAGCATCTAATCTCTTCTTCAAGGAGGAGGTGATTCTCGTCCCCCGGACCTGCGCCCCTAGAATGATCAGATATGCAAGATGTCTCTCTGCCTTTTTCTTCATCGCAATACAGATCTGAACCTCAACTCCAAGAAATACAGCCCAGGAACCAATCAGAATCCCGCACAACACTCTGGTAACTATGATCGGCAGGGGACAAAAACTTAAAAGGATTCCCAAAATCAGGTGTGCGCCCCCTAGCGCAGGCCAGAATAAAACAAACGTGGAATTCCATTTTTTAGAATAGAACCACATGGCCAGATAGTAGATCAGACAAAGGCTTCCCGTCAACAAAAAATATGCCCAAAGGGCACGCTGTAATGCATGCCCTGCGGGCAGGTCCGCAGAAAACGGCGGATTCGCTATCATCATGATACTGCACCAAGGGCAGTTATTATGCATTCTTACCGCAGCACTTCTTATACTTCTTGCCGCTTCCACATGGACATGGATCATTTCTTCCGATCTTCTTCTCCTTGCGGATTGTACCGGACTGCTTCTGCTCACGGTACAGACGTTTCTTTGTATCCGCATCAAAGATGCTGTCCCACTGTGGCAGTTCATAAAGCCAATCAGCCTTTGCATCTACCATATTCTTATACAGCTTTTCCTTATCAAAAGCAAGGCTTACCTCTGTAGTCTCTGTCATTGTCTCGATCGGGTTCGGTACCTTTAAGCTGTCATTGATACCATCCAGGAAACCTACCATCGTCAGCACTTCCTGACCATACTTCTTCGCAAGCTCTTCCACAGTTCCCTTCACTTCTACATCCGGTGCATCTAAAAGCTGCTCGTAAATGCTCTTCTCAATATTAAAATATGTGCCCCAGAACTGCTCTAACTGGTCTCTTGAAAGTTCCTTGTTATAGGCGGTATCACGCCACTGATCTAATAAACATTTCTCACTCATCGTATATAACTCCTTTTATCTTAATTTCGCTCGTGTCCCCATTATATAACAAAATTCCAACTTAGTAAATATGAAATTGACATGCAGACGGCCCTCCGATTCTGGAAGGCCGCTTCTTGCATTCAAGTCAGTTCTTAATATGTTTGAAATATATTGCTTTTTTAGTTATAATGTATCTATCTTTGTTATGTACCACTCAGATAGAAAGGATTTGTCATGAAAAAATCAAAACGTATTTTAGCCTTGATCGGCGCAATTCTTCTTGTATGTCTGTACGGCAGTACATTGATTTTCGCTTTTGTTGACCATTCTGCATCTTCCGGTCTGCTGAAGGCTTCCATTGCCGCAACAATTTTACTGCCAGTTCTTATGTATGCTTATACTCTTGTTTATTGGCTGTCTCAAAAGAATCATCATGATGACCCAGGGCAGGATGACTGATTCGTTATACGTACATCTGTGCAAGCTCCAGAGCGGCATTCATCTCTGCTGCTCTGAGACTTAAGAATGGATTCTTTGAGATCTCTGTCTTTCTTTTTTCCTGTCTTCTTACCAGGTATTCTTCCATCGAAATCATCTCTTGAGTTCCTTCATTGTTGTTCTGACGCATGAAAATACCTCCTTTTCTTTTTAAACCTCAGCCTTACTATTATATGAATGACAGGCCTTAAATATGCTAAATTTTTCTATAATGGAATTTCCTTTTCCTTCTCATTTAGCATAGGTTCATTGTACGTTCCAAATGTGTCAGAGTTATGGCAGAAATCTAAAGATTTTATAATCAAATATTACCAATTTCTTACGATTCTTAATGAAATTCTCGGGTACAGATCACCTTTATAAAATGTTTTTCCAGAAAATGTATTCCTAAATGATAAACCTGTGTATAGACCAAAAGAAGGATGAGCTGTGTAATATAATAGTATTGCATTTCTATTCTGCTAAATAATCTCATCGCAGGCAGTACCGTGAAGAAAATGACCGAGATTGCAGCGGCAAAGAGAAGCGGCCACAGAGAATGCATTGCCATTTCGCTGCGTATAATGCGTTCCCTTCCTTTTCTCCCCATCCCAATTGCTTCCAAGAGCCCGTTTCTACGCCGGAGGTCATCAATATCCAGACTGAATTTCAGATAAAAGATAAATAAGCTGCTCAACAGCATAATAAATATAGTTGCTGAAAAGGCAATTTCTTTAAAGAACCTTTCGCCTTCTGCCAGGGGCTTCTGTACCTGCTTTGCATAATAAGGGAGAATTGTAGCATCCCAGGCTGAATCAGAAGCATTTTTCCGCGAAAAGATTGTTAGTTTGTCTGAAATTTCCTGATACTCTTCTTTGGTTGTATGAAGTGTGACAAGCTGCGTCGGAGACGGTTCCTTGTCAAGTCTCCCCTCAACAGATTTAAGAAGATCATCAAAATGCTCATCTGAAAATACGACGATATTTTCCTGGTCACCATTATGGAACATCCCTGTCAAAATTCGTTTTTCCTGACTCTTGATCTGATAAGGCGGATACAGGGTATCACGGGTAAGAAGATCATAATAACAAATTCTGCCTGCGCGCAGATGTGGATCATATCCCAAATGCTCCATCGGAGAAACATACCAGTCCAGAAGCCGGGCCCTCTGAGAAGAATCTTGTTGAAAGACCACATTGATTTCCTTACCCTTTAAATGAAGGATGCTTTTATCCTTTGGGGCAGCTTCTGCTTTTAGCTTTTGATAGGTAGTCTCTGAAATCCCGACCTGCTGTCCCAATGGAAAGAACATTCCCCCGTTTGTCGAACGAATCAACGTGTTAAAGGAGAACGGTTCTGACAGCAGGGTATCGATTCTCACCATAGGATATGTTTCCATCCGGATATCATAATCTTTTTTCATCTCCTGGAAAAACTCTGAATCCTCCTCATGTGCCATACATACAAAATCATAAGGATAAAGTTCTTCCCCATGGGCCGAAATCAAACAAGAACTAAGACGCGGCAGATAGACTGACAATGCCAGTGTCTGGATTGTGAATAAAAGGAACAGGTATTTCGCGTTCGTCTTAAACCGATATTTCCATGGAAGTACCTGGAACATATGCTTAAAGTAACGTTCTTTCTTCTTTCTGAACCATGGAACCAGCTTTCCCCCTCCACAATATAATATAAGAAGGGCTCCAAAAAGCAGAATTGCCACTCTGGACAGTCCTTCCATCCAATGTCCATATATAAACCCACGTATTCCTGCATAAATGCAATATAGTCCGTAAAATAGGCCCAGAAACAGGTGATTCTTGGGCACTCCTTCTTTCTTGGCGGCGTTGACCGCAGAAGAGGTAATATCCACTCCTTCAAACAAATGATAATTAATCAATGTCGCAAGTCCCGTCATTAGCAAAAAGGCAATTGCTGTTACTAACGTCACCACTTGATATGCCGTTGGGACGTCCATTCTTATTCCCTGACTTTGTAGATAAAGATATTTTAAAACTGGGAACCCTAAATTTCCCAGAAGCAATCCAACAGCTAATGAGGACAAAATACATACTAGATATTCCAGGGCAATGACCAGCCACAGTGTCTTTTTGCGGATACCAAGGCCTAGAAAAATCCCATAGTTCTTCATACGCGTTTTTATGTAATTAGAAATAATCAGCACCAGCAGCATGACAGAGAGAAAAACTACTATATTAAGTACCTCACTGAAAATTTTAAAAATCCCACTGGTCATCATCAGATTTAGATCCGGGTTCATCATATAGATCAATGCAAGTGCACCAAATAAGACATAGAATAAAGCCACGGAAACCGAAGCCGCCACGATAAATAGAAGATACCCCCTTAAATTGCTTCGGAAATTAGCAAATACCACCTCGTAAAAATCTTTGGAATACCGTCCTGGGAAATGCATCCGCCGAATTTTATCTAGTTTTGCTTCTCTCTCCCTTTGTTTAAGTTCACGAGCCTGCCTGCTCATCTCTGCCCCTTCCAGAATCAGTCTTGTACCAATATAATCTGCGAGCATCAGAAAAAGAGAAGCAAAGAAGGGCACACTGATACAATACGGTGCCAAAAACACAGTCATCAGATAAAAAAGACCAATCCAATAGGCGAAATTCGTGAGCACACTCACTTTTTTCCCTTTTATAAGAAGTACTGACCTTACAATAAGCACCACTGCAAGCAGAATAGGAAGGAAAAGGAAAAAATATGCCGGAACAATACTCCTTTCCGTAGCTGCCACTGTTTCCACATTTTCGAATACCTTCGAAAAGGAAATGATTCCTCCATACTTATGGACCTTGTAGACAAAACCGAAAATTGTATATCCTGCTCCTTGAAAATGTATCCACCTGCCAAAAAGAATCAGGCACGAAATTATAAAACCAATTGCTGCACCAAAGTAATCCGCCTTTCTCTTCATACACTCCGCCTCCTGATTTTTGGATTATAACATTTATAAGTTAGTTTACACAGCAGAGAGGCCCGCTGTTCTCCTATTGTTTCGTATTTTTGTATTCTTTTGTGAAGAGAAGTAAAAACCAGATACAAGAAATAAGAAGCAAGGCAACCGGATAACGTATATCCGTATAAACAGGCAGGAAACCTCCTAAAATTAGATTCGTTATAAAATGCATATACGCAACCAACCATACATTTTCTGTTTTCATGTATACATATCCTAAGACTACTGAAAGTGCTGGAAGAAATATAAATCTCGCAAACAATATTCTCCCATCCCAAAACTTGTCTGGAAAATAAAATGGTACATGCCATATTTGCCAGAGGATTCCAACTAAAATAACGCCCCAACGCTTTCCAAATTTTTTTTAAAGTAACGGCTGCAGATATCCTCTCCACCCATACTCCTCCCCAAACGTAAGTAAACACTGGGTAGGAAAATATGCAACCGATAAACAAAGTCCCACGAAAAGCCCGTAATCGACTCCTTCTAAATTCATGATCAAAATCACCGCAATATTTATTGCAGCATAAATCAAAAGATACTTCACACCGACTTTTATATTCTTAAAGGGACTTAATTCTGGACAAAATACCCAGGAGTATACGAACGCGATAATACTTATTACGAATACGGGTATATGAAGAGAAGTATTAAACAACTGTTCACTTATAACACCTGTTGCTCTTAATACCAGCCCTAATAATGTAATTCCAAAAACAAGGATTATCATTTTATGTAACCGGCTTATTTCTTTTTTTCACTCCTCGAACACATCTTAGCCAATACAACTCCAGTCGCAGGTGTTAACATCATAAACGTTGACATTTTTTCTGAATTTTCATAAATACCAAGATAGATAAGGCTTCCACAAAATAAGGACATTCCGTATGACACAGAAAAAAATATTAAAATTTCTATTAAGTCAGATTTTTTATTTTTTACCCGCTCCATAAAGTGGTCCCCCTTTTGTTATTTTCTGATAATTCATCTGTTCACCGCGAATATTTCCAACTATTGTATTCATTATACCACTTCTCTTACATCTTGTTAGACTTATTTCCGTAAAAGAAAGAAAAGCAAAAGAGAATGGCAGAAACAAAACCTTTCTGCCATTCTCCTTCTATTCTACTTATTATAAATCTATACTATTTATTGCGGTAAATGATATCGTCTCTTCCCGGTCCATTACTGATCAGCGTGATCGGATAGCCAATCTCCTGCTCTACGAACTCGATGTACTTTCTGCAGTTCTCTGGAAGATCTTCATATTTCTTAATTCCGCGGATATCACATTTCCATCCCGGAAGTGTCTTAAGTACTGGTTTTGCTTTCTCAAGCAGATGTGTTACCGGGAAATCTGTTGTCACTTCCCCATTGATCTCGTATCCTACACATACCGGAATCTCATCCAGGTATCCCAGGACATCTAAAACGGTGAATGCCACATCTGTTGTTCCCTGCATTCTGCATCCATACTTGGAAGCAACACAGTCGAACCATCCCATACGTCTCGGGCGTCCTGTCGTTGCACCGAATTCTCCGCCGTCACCGCCGCGGCGTCTTAACTCGTCTGCCTCTTCACCGAAAATCTCACTTACAAAAGCGCCTGCTCCGACCGCACTGGAGTATGCCTTGCATACTGTGATGATCTGCTTGATCTCGTATGGCGGAATTCCTGCTCCGATCGCACCATAAGCTGCAAGTGTGGAGGAGGAAGTTACCATCGGATAAATTCCATGATCCGGGTCTTTCAGGGAACCGAGCTGTCCTTCCAGAAGGATATTCTTGCCTTCCTTCAATGCATTGTGAAGATACAGAGACACATCACATACATACGGAGCGATCATCTCTTTGTATCCGATAAGTTCCTTATATAAATCGTCAGGATCAATCAGTGGTTTGTGGTATAAATGCTCTAACAGTACATTCTTCTGCTCTGCCACGCGCACAACTTTCTCTTTCAGCAGCTCATCATCGAACAGCTCGCTTACCTGGAAACCAATTTTTGCATACTTGTCTGAATAGAAAGGTGCAATTCCTGACTTCGTAGATCCAAAAGATTTACCTGCCAGACGCTCTTCTTCATATGCATCAAAATTCTTGTGATAGGACATCACGATCTGCGCACGGTCAGATACCAGAATCTTTGGCTGCGGAACCCCCTGATCAACGATGGACTGAATCTCTTTGAATAACACTGGGACATCCAGTGCCACTCCATTGCCTATGATACTTGTTGTATGGTCATAAAACACACCAGATGGCAGTGTATGCAGCGCAAACTTCCCATAATCATTAATGATGGTATGGCCTGCATTCGCTCCCCCCTGGAAACGGACAATGATATCGGCTTCTTTACCAAGCATATCTGTAATCTTGCCTTTTCCCTCATCGCCCCAGTTAGCACCTACTACTGCTTTTACCATTTCAAACCCTCCTGCGTACATTATCGCTTAAAAACCTCTATTAGCAGTTCTTATAAACGAACTACCCTAAAAATTATACTATACTTTCTTCAATCTGTAAAACACTATTTCGATTTTTCTTTAAAACTGCATAAGGGTTCGACCCTTATGCAGTTTTATGTTACAAACGGACTTTTTCAAAGGGGTCTGCCCCTTATGCAAATCTTTCCTACATCAACGGTGCAATCAGCCGCAGCACTCTTCCGCAGATTGCCATGAACGGACTGATTTTCTTTAAATCGCTGACGCTGATACGTTGACACTGTTTCAAGGTCTTCTGGAAATCCGCCTCGATTTCCCGGACCACGGGATTGTTATAGATGAACACACCGCATTCGAAATGCAGATACAAGCTCCGGTAATCCAGGTTGATTGTCCCGACCGTTGCTGTATCGTCATCTGACACGAAAATCTTTGCATGCACAAATCCAGGAGTAAATTCGTAGATCTGTACGCCTGCCTCAATCAAATCCCTGTAGAATGTCTTGGCAACAGCGAATGCATACCACTTATCCGGGATATGCGGCATGATGATACATACCTCGATTCCACTTTTTGCGGCTCTTGTCAGGGTGTCAAGCATTTCATTGTCCAGAATCAGATAGGGAGTCATGATATGGACATATTTTTTCGCATGATTCAAGATGTGGAAATATACCTCTTCCCCCACATCTTCATTATCGTATGGACTGTCCCCATATGGAATCATAAATCCCAGCTCCCTGTGCAGCTCTGTGGACATTGGCGTCAGATAATTCTGATACTGCTCCCCATATTTTAATTCGGTCGCATTCCACATCTGCAGAAACAGCATGGTCAGGCTCTGCACGGCATCGCCTTCCAGCATAATTGCTGTATCCTTCCAGTATCCAAAGCGCACCTTTTTATTAATATATTCATCTGCCAGATTGATTCCTCCGGTAAATCCTACTTTCCCGTCCACAACACAGATTTTTCGGTGGTCCCTGTTATTCTGCGTCGTAGACAGCACCGGACGGATTGGACTGAACATCTTACATTGGATTCCATATTTACGGATGATCTTTGGGTAATTATATGGAAGCAGGGAGATACTGCACATCCCATCGTACATGAACCGAACCTCTACGCCTTCCTGTGCCTTTCGTTTCAAGACCTCAAGAATCGTATCCCACATGTACCCTTCCCCTACAATAAAATATTCCATAAAGATGAACTTTTCTGCCTTTTCCAATTGTTCCAGCAGAGCCGGAAATTTTTCTTCCCCACAAGAAAAGTAGGTGGCTTTTGTATTCCGGTATGTAGGAAAACACAGTTGGTGCTTCATATAATGTGCCAGATTCGCATTGGCCGGCTTGCTCAGGCGTAGATCATCGATGATTCCCGGTCTCTGCTCCATATATGGATATGTATCCAGTTTCAGCTTGCCAAGGCGCTTTCCAATATATTTCGTTCCGAACTCCCCTTTTACATATAGATAGAACAGACAGCCGAACACAGGAAAAATCAGAATCAACAATACCCATGTCATATTGAACGCCGGATTCCCCCTCTGATTAATAATGTAGATCACGATGATGGCCCCGACCACATTCAGTATTCCATATACATAAATAATGTAGTCTTTTAGAAACGTTGCGATTCCTACCATCATCAAAAGCTGTATCAACAGCAGGAGAAAAATCAGCGCAGTACGGCTGAACACAACGCTCAAGATTCCTTTCTTGGCTTGTTTCTTTGCTTTTTTAGCAGTTTTATTTTCCATGTTGCCTTGTCACACACTCCTTTATTCAAATCTCAATCCTAATTTACTTTCCAATATTGTAATTATCCTCAAAAAGTATTACAATAGAAAAGAATACTAGTTATTATCCCATAGAAAGGAGACTTATACATTGAAAAAGTTTTTAAAATGGTTCGTAAGTCTTGCGGCTATCGGTTCTGCAATTGGCCTTATTATAGCATATTTCTGCAAAGGCAGATGCGATGACTGTAACTGCGATGACAGCCAGGACTTTACAGAAGAAGACGATTTTGACTTAGACAGCGATTTACAGCCTGTTGGAGATAGGGGATACGTTCCGCTCAAACGCACGACGGAGGCTGCTGCCGAATCAACGGCAGAGGGTACTTCCGACCAGGAGGAAAAAGCTAACAAGGCTCCTGAACAAGAAGCAAAAGAAGAATAGATTTTGAATTTTCACAGGATTGAAACGGTATCACGTCTCAATCCTGTTTTTATTATACAGGAAAGTTCTTCGTACTTTCCTGTATAATAACCCCCCTCTGGGTAAGATGCGCACTTCGCGCAAGAGGAAGATGGCCGCAGGCGGCCGCGCTTTGGCGCAAGATTTCGGCCCGCCGAAATCTTTATTTCTTTCTCCATGCTTCATCCAGTATCTGCACCGCTTTTTCTATCTTTTCTTCATTCATATTCGCATACCCCAGCAGGATCGTGGCCCGTTCCTTCTCCTGCGGCTCAATGAAATATTCTGAAAGTCCATAGACCTTCACTCCTTTTTCTCCGGCCCGCCGGATCAGCTCCTCCTCTGTCATCCTATTTTGAAAATGAAGGAGAAGATGAACTCCTGCATTTTCCCCGGAAATTTCGCATCTGTCCAAAAGACTTTTCAAACAGCCCAGGAGAATATCGTGCCGGTTCTTATATAGGGCTCTCGTCTTGTTCAGATGACGTTCATAATACCCCTCTTTCAAAAATTTTTCAAGTATCATCTGATCCACCTTGGAAACAGTAGAACTCAGGAAACGGCTCCGCTCCTGATAGCATTTTAAAAGGGGGGGCGGAAGGACCATGTAGCTCATACGGATGGCTGGTGCAATGGACTTGGAAAAGGTTCCCATATAAATGACCTTCCCCCGACTGTCATATCCCTGCAGCGCGGGAATTGGTTTCCCCTTGTAGCGGAACTCACTGTCATAATCGTCTTCGATGATATAGCGTCCTTCCTTTTCATCCGCCCATTTCAGCAAAGACATCCGTCTTTTGATAGGCATAACAATTCCCAGCGGATACTGATGGGACGGCATCACAAATGCGATGTCTGCACCGGAATCCTCTAGTTTCCCGATTTCCATTCCTTTCGAATCCATATCTACTGTACAGACCTCATAGGAAAGACTTTTAAAAAGCCGGTATGCCTGCTTATAGGTCGGGTTCTCAAGGGCAACCTTGTGTTCCCTCCCAATTACGGTAGTCAAAAGCATGAGCAGATAATCATTCCCTGCCCCCACAATAATCTGTCCGGGCTGACAGTTCACACCTCTGGCCTGGTGAAGATAATCACAGATAGCGCACCTTAATCCATATTCCCCCTGGGGTTCTCCCAAACGGAACATCTCTGCCTTGTCATCCAGCAGGCATTCCCGGGAGAGCTTACGCCATGCATTATAAGGAAAGCTGTTCAAATCTACGCCATTGGGGGTAAAATCAAACAAATACTGCGGCTCCTTCCTGCGCGGCATATCATTCATACTGCGCGTCTCCGGCTTAAGCTGGTAGAGCTCATCAATCTGGGCCGCAAAATATCCCCTGCAAGGTTCTGCCTCCACATATCCTTCCGATAAAAGCTGCTCATATGCAAGCTCCACCGTACTGCGGCTCACCTCAAGGTATTTGCTCAATGCGCGGGTGGAAGGAAGCTTTTCGCCGCTTTGAATCCTCTTAGTCTGGATATCCTTTTTAATATAATTGTAAATTTGTTCATATAACGGGACTTCTGATTTTGGCTGAAGATTAATAGTCAACTCATTCATCCTGTCACCCCCATGTCTCTGTCATCATCTCTGCGGTCAAGCATTTTTTCAATCATCAAAGGGACAGGTCCTCTTTCATGTGAGACCTGCCCCTTTCTATTCTTTTACCCGTTCATAGACTATTTCGGCAATTTAAACGAACTCTTTAAGGAAACGATTCTATTAAATACAAGCGCATCTGGCTTGGAATCCTTCGCATCGATGCAGAAATATCCATTTCTCACGAACTGGAAGCTGTCATATGCTTTTGCATCACCGAAGCTCGGCTCTACATAGCAGTCTTTCAATATGGTCAAGGAATTCGGGTTCAGGTTCAGAGAACCATCCTCCTTGTTATATACTCCCTTCTCCTCGTCTACCAGATTCTCATACAATCTGACCTCTGCCTTCTGTGCAAACGGAGCCGGTACCCAATGGATCGTTCCTTTTACTTTTCTTCCCGTAAAGCCGCTGCCGCACTTTGTCTCTGGATCATAAGTACAGTGTACTTCGATCACTTTGCCGTTCTCATCCTTTACAAAGCTTTCACATTTTACAAAGTATGCATGCATCAAGCGGACCTCATTGCCCGGGAAGAGACGGAAATACTTCTTCGGAGGCTCCTCCATGAAGTCTTCCCTCTCAATGTAAAGCTCACGACAGAACGGAACCTTCCGAAAACCAAGCTCTTCATTTTCCAGATTGTTGGCTACATCCAGATACTCCACTTCTCCTTCTGGGTAATTATCGATCACAAGCTTGATCGGATCTAATACTGCCATCATACGAGGCTTCTTCATCTTGAGGTCCTCGCGGATGCAGTACTCCAGCATCGCATAATCCACAGAGCTCTGGCTCTTGGAAACGCCGCACATATCAATGAACATCTTGATAGATTCTGGTGTAAATCCTCTTCTTCTCAAAGCAGCGATGGAAACAAGACGCGGATCGTCCCATCCATCCACAATGCCGTCCTCGACAAGCTTCTTAATATAACGCTTTCCTGTCACAACATTGGTCAGGTACAGCTTTGCGAACTCGATCTGTCTCGGCGGATTCTCGAATTCACATTCCTTTACTACCCAGTCATACAGCGGTCTGTGATCTTCAAACTCCAATGTACAGATCGAATGGGTGATTCCCTCGATTGCATCCTCCAAAGGATGGGCAAAATCATACATCGGATAAACGCACCACTTATCTCCTGTATTATGATGGCTCATGCGGGCAACGCGGTAGATGATCGGGTCTCTCATATTGATATTCGGTGAGGCCATATCGATCTTCGCACGGAGCACCTTCTCCCCATCCTTGTACTTGCCGTCCCTCATATTCTGGAACAGCTCCAGGTTCTCCTCCACAGAACGATTCCTATAAGGACTGTTCTTTCCAGGCTCTGTCAGAGTTCCTCTGTATTCTCGAATCTCTTCCGGGGAAAGATCGCAAACATAGGCCTTCCCTTTCTTGATCAACTTCACCGCATATTCGTACATCTGATCAAAATAATCAGATGCGAAGTAAAGGTGATCCTTCCAGTCAGCCCCCAGCCACTTGATATCTTCCTTAATAGACTCTACGAACTCCACCTTTTCCTTCGTCGGGTTCGTATCATCAAAACGCATATGGAATGTTCCATCATATTCCTGTGCCAGCCCATAATTCAAAAGAATAGACTTGGCATGTCCTATATGCAGGTATCCATTCGGCTCTGGCGGGAATCTTGTACAGACGTGATCATACACGCCCTCCGCCAGATCCTTATCTATCTCCTGCTCAATAAAATTTTTAGAAATTGTATCGTTTGCCATGGTTTCCTCCTCATGTAGTAACATTCTGCCAATTATCTTACCATAAAATGTATGCCCCGACAAGGACTGGAAAACAATATTTTATTTCCTTTTTCTCAATTCTGTGATATACTGTTTTGGTTTAAAGCGGCAGTGGATTAAAAAGGGTCAGTCCCTTTTGCGCTCCGTTTTCTGAAAATTAGGGAGGTTGTTTATGAAAAGAGAAAAATTTGGTTCCCGCCTTGGTTTTATTCTGGTATCAGCGGGCTGTGCGATCGGGCTGGGAAATGTATGGAAATTCCCGTATATGACCGGGAAATTCGGCGGGGCAGCTTTTATCCTGATATACTTGGTCTTTCTGGCGATTCTGGGAATGCCGATTATCGTCTGTGAGTTCAGTGTGGGACGTGCCAGCCAGAAAAGTATCGCCACATCTTATAATGCACTGGAGCCTGAGGGCACACGCTGGCATTTTACGCGCTGGTTCGCCATCGCGGGCAATTACATATTGGTCATGTTCTACTCTATGGTCGGCGGCTGGATGCTGTACTACTGTTTTCGCATGGCAAAAGGGGACTTTACAGATGTCACTTCTAAGCAGGTCACCCAAAGCTATGACCAAATGCTGGCTTCCCCAGGAACTTTGATGATTTGGACCGTAATCGTAATTCTGATTGCATTCGGCATTTGCAGTATTGGACTGCAAAAAGGTGTGGAAAAGATCATGAAGGTAACTATGCTCTGCCTCCTTGCTATCATGGTTGTGCTGGCAGTCCGCTCTATTACTTTATCTGGTTCTGCAGAGGGGCTGCGCTTTTATCTTGTACCTGATTTTCATAAAATGGTAGAAAACGGCATCGGAAACGTCATTTTTGGTGCAATGAGTCAGGCCTTCTTCACCTTAAGTATCGGAATGGGCGGAATGGCGATTTTCGGTAGTTACCTGGATAAATCCCGTTCCCTGACTGGTGAGTCCTTGAGTATTGTAATCCTGGATACATTTGTTGCCCTGGTAGCCGGTCTGATCGTCATTCCGGCCTGCTTCGCATTTCATGTAGAGCCTGCTGCCGGACCGGGACTTGTATTTATCACCCTGCCAAATATCTTCACACAGATGACTGGCGGAAGAATCTGGGGCTCTTTGTTCTTCCTGTTCCTATTCTTCGCAGCGCTCTCTACTATCGTAGGAGTCTTCGAAAATATCGTTTCCTTCGGAATGGACTTATTTCATTTCAGCAGAAAAAAATCTGTGGGCATTAATATTCTGCTGATTGCAGTCCTCAGTATCCCTTGTATTCTGGGATTCAGCGTCTGGTCGGACTTCCAGCCGCTGGGAGCCGGGACAAATATCATGGACCTGGAGGATTTCCTGGTATCCAACAATATCCTGCCGCTCGGGTCAGTGGTATACCTGCTTTTCTGCACCCATAAAAATGGCTGGGGATGGAAAAATTTTATCCAGGAAGCCAACAGTGGGCAGGGCATGAAGTTTCCAGAAAAGGTGCGCGGTTATATGACCTATGTGCTCCCCTGGGTCGTTGTGATCATCTACCTGAAAGGTTATTATGATATGTTCAGCGGACAAAGCACGGCCATCTTCGTAATCTGGATGGTAATCGCATTTTTATTCCTCGGAATGATCCTGATGGTTTCCAGAGCGAAGCCTAAGAAATAAATGTGAGCAAAAGGGCCTGATTCCTTTACAGTCTGCCTCGTAAAACAGTCAATGCCTGTGCTATGATTGCCGCATGGTCGGCGGCAATCATCCCCTTTTTTTCGACCATGAACTTTTCTTCCCTAATCAGACCTTTCCGCAGGATATGGAGGACTTTAGCCGTAGTATCCAATTCCTTCTCTTGATTCACAAAATGCAGAAGATACCTTCTGGTAATATCTGTATCCCGGGAAATCTCCTCCACAGTCTCTATCGATATTTGACACCAAACTGCATCCGCAGCATCATCCCCTGCCTTGACCTGCACATCCCGTTCATCGACCAGCGCCATATAGGCTGTCGTTATGACCCGGGCCCTTGGGTCTCTGTCGTAATCCCCATATGCTCCGATCTGCTCAAGCGCCAGGTCCTCTACTCCTGTCTCCTCCATGAGTTCCCGTCTTGCCGTATCGTCCAGATTTTCTTTCAAATCTATGAAACCTCCCGGAAGAGCCCAAAAACCTATCGTCGGATGGTTGCTTCGTTTTACCAGCAGAATCTTTAATCCTTCCAGAGATGGTCCCAGCTCTCCCATACAGGAAAACACGACCGCGTCTGTGGTACAACTGGGGGTCTTATATCGATACGGATCGTAAGCCTCCAAAAATTCCTCCAACGTCTGTCCTGCAGCATTTCGCTCTCCTGTCCCGTAAAATGGTGTGATATCTTCTAAAAATGACGGCATATTTTACCTCCTGCGTTCCCGCTCTTGTGATTGCTGTCTCCCCGGTCCCGTGTGTCTTATCCTTATCCTTTCAGGATGCCGGGAACAAAAATTGTCCATATTATAAAATAGAGACAAGGAATTTTCCTCGTCCCTATTTTATTATTATATGAAATTAATATGCCCCTGTAAATCATTTCTGTATCATCTTACTTCGTGATCTTCACGTAAGGAGTCGCCACGATTTCCTCTGCGGATGCCACTCCCTGATAAAATTCCAGGTATGCATGATCCAGTTGGTCCTCATCTATGACATAAATGAGCGTATATTCTAATTCTTCTCCTGCCTGAAGGGGTCTTATCAGAGCAGCTTTAATCCGGTCAATCCCTTTTGTATGATATATCTTATCAAAATATACCGGAAAGCTGCTAAAATTCCCAGACTCCCACTGTAATTCATAGCTTTCATTCCCTTTGAGGAAGTAAGAAGACGGATAAGAATAATTTCCATCTTCTCTTGGTTCCAGCGTTGACAGATCTGGTGCCATACTGACTCCATAATCATCCTCTGTGCCGGCTCCTGTTTTCCCGTGATTGACCGCCTTCATCTTCACAACGATATACTTCGATGCAACATCCTTCTCCAAGACTGCATCCGCATCAGTTGATGTCCGTTTTCGATATCTGTCATGTGGTTTTAATGTACCATCCGGGTTCACCCACGGTGCCATCTCATCGGCATAATTCACATAATTTTCTGCCGGATATTCATCCAGAGACAGTGCATCCTTTACCTGGATATCCTCTACCGTATATCTGATATCCTCGTATGCTCTTGATGTTTCGACTGGATTCTTTACTTCCTGACCAATCTTAAAAATCTGATCCTTTGAGACTCCTGCCTCCACCTTCTTATCCTCGGCCTCCTGAAACATCTTATCTGCCTTTTGTTCCTCAGCAACATCTTCGTCAGATGTATATGGAACCACCGTATCCAGAACTGTCACCTTCACACCCTTAGCGACTTTAATCATTTCATCCGCGGACAAATCACTTTTACTCCATACACAGACCATGTACCCATTCTCTTCATTAAACAGATAAATATCTTTTATCGTCTTATCACTGTCCGTATAAAAATCATCACTGACGAAAACATCTGTCTTCATCCCACTGATTTCCAGACTCTTAAGATTTTTATCCTTCTCCAGATTCTGAAAAGGCAGCTCTCCTTTTCGTTCAAGATCATCCAGTTCTGCTGCATTATAAGAGTACACACTGATATCTCCTCCTGTATTCTCATTCTTCCATTTCCCGCCTTCTGGATCATTTACATTCGCAGGTACATAGCCATCTGGTATATATGTGGGCTCCACTTTAACTGCATGTGCTTCTTTTGTCCTGTCTATTTCAAACTGATAACCTACCTTGTTGTCCCCTTCGTCTACGAGATACGCATTCAAAAACTTATTCGCGGCAAACGTCACAATGGACAATCCTGTCACCATTGCCGCAACAATCGCAACCGCTGCCAGAGCTCTATGCTTTTTTGTATACTTCATGGTCACCTTTGTATCTATCCCGATTTCCCTGTAAGCCCTGGAGATTCCTTGATCCACTGCTTTTGGAATCTCGACCTCACTCTTTAGGATTCTTTCTATTTCCTTCTTTGAATACTCCTTTTTCACTTTATTACCTCCTTGAACTCACAGGCTCCAGCTTGTATATTTTCTCGAACTGCCGCCTGCCTCTGACAAGTCTCGTTTTCACGGTATTCTCCTCCAGCTCCAGAATCTGGGCGATTTCCCTGATTTTAAACCCTTCTGCATAATACAAAAGCAATATGATCCGGTATTTCTCATCTAATTCCTTCATAAGGTCCTCAAACTCGCATTCTTGATAAGCCATACACATATCCCCCTGTTCTGGAAACACTTCCTGAAGAGATTCCTTCTTCTCCATACGAAGGATATCATTACACTTATTTATCAGAATCCGAATCAGCCATGTCTTAAAGTATTTTGGCTCTTTTAACCCGTCAATCTTCTCATAACATGTAACAATCGTCTCCTGTATGGCATCTGCAATATCTTCTGGAGAGCGCAGATAACTTCTTGCCACCTTATACATATCCTGCTTTTCGATTTCCATTAACTCTAAAAAAGCTTGGTCATCCCTTTTTTGTGCCCTTTTAATCAGATATTTCAAGCGGATTCCTCCCTTCTTTATCCCTGCTGGTTCCCAAACTGGTACACATAAAAGCATCCGCCGGCGTCCTGCCATCCGTAATACCAGTCCTTATTTTCTTCCACAGCTCTGGCTGCATACCCGCCCAAAGGGCATATACTATTATCTGCCTCCCAGGTATACTAATTAGACGGGATGAAGACTCAAATTGTTTCATGTCGATTATTTTTCCTTCATATCGCTCTATTTTTGTTCTATACTATAAAGAAAAGGCAGTCTGCATGTCCTTTCTCCATGATTGAAAAAGGACTTTGCAGCCTGCCTCTTATATGTACCAACACAATAGCATTGTCCTGCACCTCCAGGACCTGTCTCTATATGTGGTCACCCCACACTCATTTTCTTTTTCTCTTTTTAATAATTCCCTTCAAAACCTATTCCTTAAGCTTCCACAGATAACTTTCTATCCCTGATACAAGCTCCAGAAACCGGCAGTTCAACTCCTCCTTTTCCACCGGATTCTCAACACAGATGTCAAAATCCGGTATTCCTATCAATGTTTGATTTGCCGCTGACCAGTCTCTCTTTAGCAAATGGTTCATCTGTTCCCAATCTTCATAGTGAACAAGACGGCATATTTCCAGATTGTTTTTCATATTTTCTATAAATCTGGAAAAATAGGGGATTTCCTCGATATGAAGCTCTTTTACAAAAACCGAAAGTTCTTCCAAAAGGTTCTTCAAAGGTTCAAGTTCTTCCTTCGTAAGGCCTCTCATAGCGCCCCTCCTCTATCTCAGCCTATACCCGTAAAACACCTTAGATTTTCTATAATTATATCATAGTCTCATAGCCGTCTCATTACTTTCCGACTTTATTTTACAATATTCGACAAATCGTAGCGTTGCCTGGATGTTTATAAACAAAGATTTTTGTCCATACTATTTTAAAAACAGGTCTGATAGAATTCATTTTTTAAAAAATAATACTTATGGAGGTTTACCTCATGAAACGCTTTTATCGGAAACATAAAAAACTATGTATCAGCTCCCTGATTGGAATCCTTTTTGTCGGTACAGTCGGGAGCCTGCTCCACTTTGTCTATGAATGGTCCTCTTACCAATTCCTTGTCGGTCTGGTCACCCCAGTCAATGAGTCCACATGGGAACACATGAAGCTGCTTTATTTTCCTATGCTGATCTATTTTCTGGCAGAATTCTGGTTCCTATACAGGTCCTATCCGCACCTTCTCAGGGCCGATCTGGCAGGTGTCCTGGCAGGTACGCTGCTGATTCCCATCCTCTTTTATACTTATACTGGAATCATCGGAAGCCATAACCTTGTGCTGGATATCCTGACATTTCTCATCAGCGCTGCTATTGGAATTCTAATCCGATGCCGCCTGCTTCTCTCCGCCGGAAGGAAAAGATACACTTTTCTATATTTCATCGGAGTGCTGATACTGGGCGTATGTTTCCTGATCTTCACCTATTATCCACCGGATATCGGCCTGTTCGCCATCCCCTAAAAGATACACCGCACTTTAAGAAGTGACTTGATTGATTCCCTGTCCCACCTTTGGCATCCATTTTCCTTTCCATCCATAGAGCAGGATCAGCACCGCCCCCACCAGCCAGGATGTAGGGTAGACCATCATCAGCAGATCCAGGCTGTGCTTGTATGCCATACTTCCCCAGATCCAGACGATCCGATAGAGACATAATGAAATCAAAAAGACGAACATTGTCTCCATGGTCTTGCCCGCACCGCGGATCGTTCCTGAAAGAATCTGCAGGATGGCAAGCATCCAATAAAATGGACAGAAGAACTTCATAATATACACACCACAGTTCACGACCTCCATGTTCTTCGTAAACACACCAATCACCTGTGGAGCAAATGCCAGCAAAAGAATTCCAGTAGATACCGTATACACGACTCCCATCGCAACGGAAGTCACCATACATTTCTTTACCCTGTCAAGCTTTCCTGCCCCAATATTCTGCCCCGTAAATGTGGTCGCCGCCATACTGATGCTCAGTACTGGAAGCAGATTAAAGCCGTCAATCTTGATATAGGCCGCAAATCCAGCCATCACAACAGCCCCAAAGCTATTGACCGTCGACTGCACGATGACATTCGAAAGTGAGATCACAATATTCTGTACACCCGTAGGCAGTCCAATTCTCAAAATCTTCCCCAACAAATTGTCATAGAACCGGATTTCCCGAATCCTGACCTTATACATCTCATCTGTCCTCGTCAGGAACAAAAGGATGAAAATACAGGAGAGAAGCTGGCTGATATCTGTTGCCAGTGCCGCACCAATAATTCCCATTTTAAACACCACTACGAACAACAGATCCAGGACAATATTCGAACATGCGGCAATCAGCAGATATACGAGTGAACGTTTGGAGTTCCCCACCGCATTCAGAATTCCCGCAGCCATATTATAGATGACCGAAAATACAATTCCGCCGAAATATACCTGCAGATAAATCGATGCCTGCGCAAAGACTTCTGACGGCGTCCCCATAGCTCGCAGAATCAGAGGAGTCAATAGTACCCCGACTACGGTCATCACAATACCTGCGGCAATAGAAAGAGCTACAGTCGTATGTACAGCTTTTCTTAAACCCTCTCTATCCTGTGCCCCAAAAAATTGAGAAATGACGACTCCCGCACCTGCAGATGCTCCAATACAGAATCCGATCAAGAGGCTGACAACCGAACTGCTCGCCCCCACGGCAGCCAGAGCCTCGCTCCCAATATAATTCCCAACAATAATAGAATCCACTGTATTATAAAGTTGTTGGAACAGATTCCCCAAAATCAATGGGATTGCAAAAAATAGCAGTTTTTTCCAGATTGTGCCTTCTGTCATGATTGTTGTCTTCTTCATAAGTAAAATCTCCCTCATTCTCAATTCATACCTGGAAATCCCCGGCAAAGTACTTTTTAGAAAGCAGACTTTTTTAGATTTCCTTATAGACTTTATTCTACCATAAGTATAAAATAAAGTCTGTAGTAAAAGGAGGTATTTACCATATGAAATTTGTAATACAAAGAGTCACACAAGCCTCTGTGACAGTGAATCAGGAGGTTATCGGAGAAATTCAGAAAGGATTTATGGTATTGATCGGGGTTTCTGACAGTGACAATGAGGAGATCGCAGATAAAATGATCCGCAAGATGACCGGCCTTCGTATCTTTGAAGATCAGGACGGGAAGACCAATCTCTCCCTGGCCGATGTAGACGGAAGTCTCCTGCTCATCTCCCAGTTCACCCTTTATGCGAACTGCAAGAAGGGCAACCGTCCAAGTTTCATTGAAGCTGGAAAGCCAGAGAAGGCCAATGCTCTGTATGAGTATATCATCAAAAAATGTAAGGATATCGTGCCGATCGTCGAGACGGGAAGCTTTGGTGCTGATATGAAGGTGAGTCTTGTCAATGACGGGCCATTCACAATTGTACTGGATTCTGAACAGCTTTAGAAATCGTATCCTGATAATATTTTAAGAGTCTTCCTGTTCGGGAGGCTCTTCTTAAATTTCTAAAAAAGAAAAAGACCTCCAGAAAGTCTAACTCTCTGAAAGTCTCTATATAAAGCTGTCGAGCGGAATCGAACCGCCGACCTCCGCCTTACCAAGGCGACGCTCTACCGGCTGAGCCACGACAGCCTGCGCGTATTTCCTACGCAACGGTATTAATATACACTAAAATCACTCTACTTGTCAATAAGATTTTTCAAATATTTTTCCAAATATCCCACATGAAGTGTTCTCCTTGTGTAAGATCACACATAAGCTCGTCCGAGACCAATTAGAAAGCCTGACGAAACCTTTCATCCTTATGATAAAAAGGGTTCCGTCAGGCTCTTACCTGATTTTTCTTCTACATTACCAGCTCTGGAAAAAGACGTTATTCCCTACGTTGACACCGCCCTTATTGGTAGCGCCTGCATAAAGGAAGAAATAACAGTCTGCCACAGCCGCAAGTCTTGCACCATTCAAGGCATCCTTTGCCACCTGCAGGGACAGATCACTTGGTCCCCTCGAAAGTACTGCATCAATGCTTCCTTTGGTAACTGGCTCAAACTGATTCGATGCATACACCACTTCTGTTATTGTGTTCGGGAAACGGGAATCATTGACCCTGTTCATAATCACTGTAGCAACAGCTAAAAGGGAATTATAATCCTGATATGCCTCGCATTCAAGAATTGCTGCTAGTAAAATCGTCTCACTTCCAGATACAGACATTGCACTCTCATGTATAACTCTTCCATCTGTATTCATTATAACAGTCCCAGACGCTTCTACCGCCTCCCGCTGCATCTGCGCTTTGAGTGCATCCAAATCTGTCGATGTCTCATCCGCCTTCTTCTCAAGCTCCTTCTGCTGCTCGCCCAGCTCCTTCTTCAAATCACTTAAGGCCTTCTTCTGTGCCTTTAGGGTCTTCTCTTTCGCCTCAATATCATTGCTGATCTCGGTCAGCTTGTCCAGCATCTCCCGGTCATAATCACTGACGTTCTGGACAAATTCCGCCTTATTGAGGAAGTCTGTCATATTCTCTGCTGAGAAAAGCAACTCTAACAAGGTGGCATCTCCGGTCTCATACATATACTTGATTCGTGCCTTCATGTCCTCATACTGCTTCTCCTCGTCCTTCTTCGCAGCACTTAAGGAATCCTCGGTACGCAGAATCTCCGCGGACATCATCTCTGTCTGCATCTCAATGGAAGCAATCTCTTCACTGATGGAAGCTAGCTCCTTATTAATCCCGTCTAATTCTGACTGCAGATTCGCTGCTTTCTCCTGTGCGGATGAAAACTCCTTTGCCTGTCCTAAAACTGGCGGACATACCAGTGCAATCAGACAGATAAGAGCAATTCCCGCATTAAGCTTTTGTTTCGAAAATCGTTTCATAAAATAGAGATTCCTTTCTGAAAAGTCGTCTGTTCAGATATTATACTACAAGATTGCCCGGGACGCAATTTCTAAAATCAAAAATCCGCGGAGGCACCCTCAAAAGGCTCGCTTTTCCGCGGATTTCCAGGAATTATAAATTTTTACAAAAGCGGATATTTGGCATCTGCTTCTTCCATTCCCTGATATAGTTAAAATTGTTTCTTTACAATGATCTTTAAGGATACGGAGTAGGAAATTACCCACAGTACTGCACAGAACGTAAGGATTGCTCCTAACAGACCTGCAAGGCCCATTGTTGTCAGGTTGCTGATCATCTCTTCCAGAGGGATTCCCAGCGATTTCAACACAAATCCAATGACAAAACCGATGACTACAATCACTCCCATCACTCCAAACATGGCCATCCGGCCCTTATCTGCCCCGAATTTTAACTGAACGGGCAATGTAAGTCCCAGAAAAACAAGTGCAAAACACAGCATGACCGGCGCAGATATCAGGAGCTCTGTCAGGTCCTCCCCTGGATTTTTAATCGTCTGATATATCACGGATATTCCAGTTGAGACTGCCCATGGAATCACGGCTACCAGAATTCCAAAAACATATTTTTCAAGTACATACTGTTTACGGGTGACCGGAAGGGTGAATAAAAACGCATTGCAATTGTCAAATTCATCGTAGCTGATGGTGCTCAGTGTAAACATAGAGAACATCAAAGTACCATAACTGATTGGAATAATAGGACTTCCCTGCATGACCATAAGCAGAATTCCTATGATAAATATAGTAATGAAAAAATTGGTCTGGCTTTTTAATAGCTTAAAATCCTTGATCAATAATCCTTTCATTTTTCTTCCCCCCTTATCATCATTGTGATGACTTCGTCAATATTTCCTTTTTCCACGGTTATTCCGCGATAATTGTCCAGATAATACTGCTTCTCATTCGTCAGGCAGCTATATCCATAATGCTCCTTTTTCCGCTTCAGGATATACCGCTTATCCAGCTTATCATACTCCTGTGCTGTTACCTTGAGTACGCCATAATCGCCGAGAAGCCGGTCGGTCTCCTCATGCATGATGATCTGTCCGTCATGGATCATATAGATATCGTCGCACAGTCCTTCCAGGTCACTGGAAATGTGGGAACTGATCAGAATAGAAGCATCTCCCTGTTCCATATATTCCCTCATCAGGTCTAACAGTTCATCTCTGGCGATCACGTCCAGACCTGCTGTCGGCTCATCCAGAATCAGAAGCTTTGCATTGTGTGACATCGCCACCAGCACCTTGAGCTTCGCCTTCATACCTGTTGAGAATTCCTTTATCTTCCTATCCATAGGAATACTAAAATGTCTGCATTTTTTCAGGAAATCGTTCTGGTCAAATGCAGAATACATACTGGTGAGAATCGGAAGAATATCCTTCACCGTCAGATATCCACTAAAGCCGGAATCTGACAGGACCACACCGATCTCTTCCTTGTCTTTTGCAGAAAGGCTCTTGATTTCTTTTCCAAATACCTCTATCTTCCCGCCATCTGTATTAATAAGGCCCAGAATCGCTTTAAATGTAGTACTCTTCCCGGCCCCATTCTGGCCGATCAACCCAGTTACACAGCCCTTATGTACTTCAAGGGAACATTTTAAGTCAAATTGTTCATAATGTTTTTCAACATTTTCTAATTTCAGTATCATCGTTAGTCCTCCAAAATGATTTGAAACAGGTCTGTAAGTTCCTGATTGCTCATACCACAGCTTCTGCCCTTCCTGATGGCCATCTCAAGGTCAGCTTCCACTTCTTTCTTCTTTTCTTCCAGCATGAATTCCTGGTTGGCACATGAAACAAAACTCCCCTTTCCGTGAACAGTTACAATAAACCCCTCCTGTTCCAGCGCGTCATATGCCTTCTTTATGGTCAGTGCACTGACCCTGAGTTCCTTTGCCAAGCTTCTGACAGACGGCAGCATCGTGTCTTCTGCCAGTTCTCCCTGCATGATCATGGTCCTGATCTGTGTCTGAATCTGTTCATAGATCGGCTGCATGGAAGAATTATTAATGATTAACTTCATGGCAATCCTCCTTTGTTCATAAACAGTATATAACAGTATATAACTGTTGTCAACTGTTATATACTGTTTATTTTATTTTTTGAAAATTAAAGCACAGAAGGTTTTCTGTTCCCCTCTGTGCATTACAACTATTCCAGAAGTTTTCCTGCTTTTCCCCGGATTCTCTGAAGCGCATTATCGATGGCCTTGGGACTCTTTCCCAAAAGCTCTGCAATGGTCCGGTAATCAGTCCCCATCAGGTGAAGATACAGGACATGATTCTCCAGAGGGCTCAAGTTCTGCTTTAATTCATCTACAAAAGCCTCTGTAAACTCCTTTCCGAAATACAGAGTCTCCGGGTTGTTCTCCTTCTCCGGCTCGATCGTATCGATCAGTGGAAGCTTCTTTTCCTCATCCGTGCCCTCTCCTTCTTCATACAATGATATATAGGAGTTGAGCGGAATATGTTTCTTCCTCTTGGAGGCTTCGATTGCCGTGTACATCTGTCTTGACACACACATCTCTGCAAAAGTGGCAAAGGAGGCCTTTTGAGAAGGGTCAAAATCGCGCACTGCTTTAATTAATCCGATCATTCCCTCCTGAATCAGGTCTTCATTCTCCCCGCCGATGAGATACATTGCCCTCGCTTTTTTACGGACCATGGTTTTATACTTTACCATGAGATAATCCATGATTTCTGACTCCCCATTCTTAAAATCCTGGATCAACTGTTCATCTGGTATTACATCGTACTTATTCATCCGCATTACCCTCTCTGTTTCCCTCTTACAAAACACAGTATTTTCGAAATGGACGGCATAGAAACAATGTCCTTGTTTCCAGCCGCCCTGCTCAATCACACCTGCTTTTATTTTATTCTATTTCATCCTCTGGCGCACGATCTCATAAGCCAGTACACCTGCTGCCACAGATGCATTCAGGGAGTCGATTTCCCCCTTCATCGGAATACTTGCCACAAAATCACACTTCTCCTTGACAAGACGACCTACACCCTCGCCTTCATTTCCAATCACAAGCCCTATGGGGCCTGTCAGATTTAAACGGTACATGGACTCTCCTCCCATATCCGCGCATACGAACCAGAGTCCTCTTTCCTTTAATTCTTCCATCGTCTTTGCCAGATTCGTCACTTTTGCTACGGGAGTATAATTCAGCGCACCCGCTGATGTCTTCGCAACCGTAGCAGTCAGTCCCACGGCTCTGCGCTTTGGAATTATCACACCATGTGCACCTGCCAGATTGGCCGTACGAATGATGGCTCCCAGGTTATGTGGATCCTCGATATTGTCCAGAAGAATCAGGAACGGGTCCTCCCCCTTTTCCTCTGCTTTTTTGAACATATCTTCAATCTCTGCATACTCATATGCCGCTGCGTAAGCAATCACGCCCTGATGCTTTCCCGTCTCTGATAGTTGGGAGAGCCTGTCCTTTCCCACAAAATTCAGGATTGTGTCGTGCTTCTTCGCCTCTCTGATAATCGTCCTGATCGGACCATCCTGACAGCCGTCAAGGACAAACACCTTATCGATCGGCTTTCCAGAACGGAAGGCTTCCAATACCGCATTCCTTCCCTCAATCACCAGAGTGTGTTCTTTATTTTCCCATTCATTTTTCTGATTTTCCTGCATCTTATTCTCCATTTTCTTAGACTTTAGTCCGATTTTTCTGTTTTTATGACTTCTTTTTTGCTCATGGCTTTTCTATCGTCCATTTTACATCAGCCTTTTAAATCTGACTTTTCCACTTTTTACTTCTGTTCAAAATATTCCTCATCGAGACTGTCCAGTCCAATCTTCACCAAGTCCATGACTCTCTGATATTCTTTCTTTAAATACAGATATCCAAGCAGCGCCTCGAAACCGGTGGCTCTCCTGTAATCTGTGATAGACTGGTTCTTAGCCGGAGAAACGGACTTCGCATTCCTGCCCCTTCGATATACGGCGTGCTCTTCCTCTGTCAGATGCTCCTGCATCTTCCGCATCATCAGTGATTGGGTCGAGGCCTGTACGAATCTACTCGTCTCTTCATGCAGCTTATGTACCTGCTTATTCCCACGGCTGATGATCATAGTCTTAATGATCAAATCATAGATGCAGTCTCCGATATACGCCAGAACAAGAGGTGAATAGCTTGCGGCATCCACCTCTTGAAGATTTAAAACTTCCTGTATATAATCATGAAACTCAAAATTTACGCTTTTTTCCATTTTACTCCTTCTCGTGTATCTTCCAGAATAATTCCTTTTGCAAGAAGTTCATCACGAATTTCATCGGCTCTCGCAAAATTTTTAGCCTTTCTTGCCGCCTGACGTTCCTCGATCAGGGCCTCGATATCTTCGGCAAGCATTTCTTCTTCCTTCTCCACGATGATTCCCAGGACATCTGTCAGCTTTAAGATCAAATCCAGCAGTCCCTGCAGATATTCTACAGAACTTTCTGCATCCGCCGTTGTATTGCAGTACTTCACAAGGTCGAAGATGGATGCAATGGCATCTGCCGTGTTAAAATCATCGTCCATGGCTCTCTCAAAAGCATCCACGAATTCCTGAGTCTTGGCAAATGCTTCTTTTTCAGCCTCTGTCATCTCTTGAGTCTTTGCTGCTCCAAGAAGGAACTTTAAGTTCTCTGCTGCGGTAACAATACGGTCGAGCCCTGTCTTTGCAGCCGCCATCAGATCCGCGCTGAAATTCAACGGTGTACGGTAGTGTGCACCTAACATGAAGAAACGCAGCACCTGCAGGTCATATTTTTCACTGATTTCTCTGACAGTGAAGAAGTTTCCAAGAGATTTGGACATCTTCTTATTATCGATGTTCAAAAACGCATTGTGCATCCAGTATTTTGCAAATTCCTTGCCGTTGGCCGCCTCGCTCTGTGCAATCTCATTCTCGTGATGAGGAAATACAAGATCCTCTCCGCCCGCGTGGATGTCGATCTGCTCGCCCAAATACTTCTTGGACATCTCAGAGCACTCGATATGCCAGCCCGGACGTCCCTCGCTCCACGGAGACTCCCATGCAGGCTCTCCTTCTTTTTTCGGCTTCCACAGCACGAAGTCCAGGGAATCTTCCTTCTCGTCCTGACCTGTCACTAACAGTGCGCGGCCCCCTGACTGCAAATCATCCAGATTCTTGTGGGAGAGCTTCCCATACTGCTCGAATCTTCTCGTGCGGAAGTATACGGTACCATTCTTCTCATATGCATATCCTTTATCGATCAGCGTCTGAATCATATCCACCATCCCGCAGATTTCTTCGGTCGCCAGTGGATTCTTCGTGGCCGGCTTTACATTCATGCCTTCCATATCCTTTTTGCACTCTGCAATGTAACGCTTGGAAATCTCCTCGGCAGTCACGCCCTCCTCGATTGCTTTCTTGATGATCTTGTCATCCACATCCGTGAAGTTGGACACATAATTTACATCATAGCCCTTATATTCAAAATATCTCCTCACCGTATCGAATACGATCATCGGCCTTGCATTTCCGATATGGATAAAGTTGTAGACGGTCGGTCCGCACACATACATCTTTACCTTACCTTCCTCCAAAGGTACAAATTCTTCTTTTTTCTTAGACATTGTATTATATATTTTCATCGTTCTTCTCCTCTTTCTTTTCGTTTTTTATCTCGCACTCTGGCTGTATCATACATCTCATATGCTTCTCCATCTCCTTGAGCTGCTTATACAGACGGAGATTAGCACTCTGCAGTTCCCGGATGTCATTTAATACCGGGTCAGGCAGGTGAATCTGATCCATATCCACACGCGGCACCTTCTGATCGCCCATCTTCACAATACGTCCAGGCACACCGACGACCGTACAATTCGGCGGAACCTCCTCCAGGACAACGGAACCGGCACCGATCTTGGAATTCTCTCCGATTTTAAAGGAACCCAGAATCTTTGCTCCCGCACTGACCATGACATTATCTCCCAGCGTCGGATGCCTTTTTCCCTGTTCCTTTCCGGTACCGCCAAGCGTCACTCCCTGATACAAGGTCACATTGTCACCGATGATCGTTGTCTCACCGATGATCACACCGCTTCCATGGTCAATAAAAAGCCCCTTCCCGATTGTCGCTCCGGGATGAATCTCGATCCCCGTCTTCCTGGCTGCCCTCTGTGAAATCCATCGGGCCAGGAAATAATGCTTTTTCAGGTAAAGCTTATGGGCCACTCTGTATCTTAGTATAACTTTAAAACTTGGGTAAAGCAAGACTTCCATATTCGATTTGATTGCAGGGTCACGTTCCCTGATGACCTGAATCTCACTCTTTATATAAGATATCATTCCCATAACATATTCCTCCATTCTTAAAGAAATAAAAAAGACCCCATCTCTACATTAGAGACGAAGTCATATCCGCGGTTCCACTCTATTAAAAGAATCTCTTCTTTCACTCAATGCATATAACGTATGCCTTACGTACCCTGCTACTTAGGATTCCCGTTTGCAGGATCAGCTCCCGGACGCACTTCACAGATTCTTCCCTTGAGACTGCTTACAGCCGGTGACAGCCCCTCTCTGAAAGTTCCAAATCAGTTACTCTTCCCGCTCAATGCCTTTACTTTCGTATAGATATAAATATATATTATTCAAACTTTCCCAATTTGTCAATAAATTTCGAAAATGGAGAGCAAAAGGATCAGCCCCCTGTTCAACAAGGAATGACCCTTTTGCTCTCCATGTTCAGAATACTAGACTATTTCATTTAAAAACACACGTTCTAATGTCTGGATTTTCTCCAGTTCCTGTCCCAGCCTATCCGGTATAATGACATCTGTTTCCCCGCGGATCTCTTCTACCGTCTTATATCCGAACAAAAGGCTTGTCAGAGCACTGATCGTGATTACTCCCTCTGAATCCTCTGTCTCCCGCACCTGAATATCACGGTCCTCCTGACCGCCTGTTAGTTCCCACACCCGACTGTTCTTCGTGATGATCGAATCCAGTACGGCGAAGGAGCACTTCAGCTCTTCCCCATCCTTTACCTTCATCGCTGATAACAGCGTCTCCAGATGAAGAATCCGTGCCATGATGACAGGCACTTTTTTCCCAGAACGATTCTGATGATCTGCGTAGATCTTAACCACTGCATCGCTTCCCAACTTTAATGCATAGACCGCTTTCTGGAATTCTTCCTCATACTCTGGAAGATAGAGTGGTTCTCTGATCTCCACTGTATTGTCCTCACAGGCATATGCAAATAACCCGACCAGATTTCCATCTTTTCTAAGCAGCTTTACTCCTCCGTTCTCGCTTTGCTGCTCGAAAATCATGGTCTGATAATACATTTCATCCCGCACAGCGAACACCTGGTATTGCTCTGCAAAATTGGCACGAAAGAACTCTGCCATGGCTGCCGAATCCCGCATGGACGCATCTGTGCATTCCACTGCCAAAGCCCCGCTTTTGCCCTGACTTTCATACTGCTCCTGAGCATAGATGAAACGAAAATCATATGGGGTATAGATTGCTTCTGCCGCAGGCATTAAAAAAGTGAACGGCTCTTTTGCGGCATACATATCCAGCATAGACTTTCTCAGCAGCTCTCCCATATATCCCCGTCTTCTATAATCTTCCTCCGTTGCTACAGCAATGATATAATTGCACGCGAACTGTTCGTCCTCAATTTGAATCAAATAAGGATTCAACTGCAGCATGGAACGGATCTGACCATCTTCCTCGATCACATAGATCTGATTATCTCTGGTTTTGATAAAATAATAGTAATCCAGAAATTCCTTACTGTCCTCTGAAAATACTTTTTCCCACAGGCCTCTTGTCAGGCCGTGCTCATTTACCTCAAGCTTCCGAAGCTGCATATCCTTATCCCTTCCCACATCTTAATTTCTACAGTACTTCCTGATTTTTCTGGCAGCCCGGACAACTACCGCACCCATCTTCATTCGGTGTCACATCATAACTGCTGTAATTTATAATTTTTTCCAACGCACAAATTGCTTGGGAAGAAATTCCTTCTCCCGTCCCCGTAAAACCAAGTCCTTCCTCTGTCGTCGCTTTCACATTGATCTGATCTGCAGAAATCCGAAGGGCCTCTGCCATATTTTCCCGCATCTGATCGATGTATGGGCGCATCTTCGGCCTCTGTGCAATGATCGTCGCATCAATATTCTCTATAATATAATGATGTTCATCCAGAAGTCCTGCCACATGCTCCAGCAGCCTGATGCTCGAGATTCCCTTATACTGCGGATCCGTATCCGGGAAATGCTTTCCGATATCCCCTAAGGCTGCCGCCCCCAACAGTGCATCCATGACCGCATGCAGCAGCACATCTGCATCAGAATGTCCCAAAAGTCCCTTCTCATATGGAATCGTCACGCCTCCCAAAATCAAATCTCTGCCCTCTACTAATTTATGAACATCATATCCCATACCAACACGCATGTCACAGTCCTCCTTCTCCTTGCTCGTCATTCATAATCGCTTGCCTTAATCATCCTCTTTTATATCATTATCTTCTACATTTTCAGACTCACTATACGCAGCCGTCTCATTCTCATCAATAAACTTAGTTTCTTCACTATCATCGGATTCGTCCTCATATGAGTCATCTTCTACGCCATCCAAATCTTCTTCTGATTCTTCATTTTTTAATGCCAATACTTTTTTGATCGCTGAGACCGCGTACAAGACCCCGATCACAATAAAGATTCCCGCCATAAACAGCACGAACACCATATTCCCCGGTCTTTCCGCCATAACTCCTGTAATGAGCTTGATTCCCAGATAGGTAAGATATAAGCCGACTACGATCCGCAGCACATACCAAGATTTTTTATTCATCGCTTCTTCCTCCGCTTTATTTTTCACTCTCTGATTCTATCATAAAATGATGTTGATTACCAGATTAGAGTGTGAAAAGAGCTCTGTGAAACCGGATCCTAGATTCCTACATGATAAAAAAAGAACTCCAGTCTAGTACTGGAGTTCCTAAGTAGCGGAAACTGGATTTGAACCAGCGACACCACGGGTATGAACCGTGTGCTCTAGCCAACTGAGCTATTCCGCCATATACAGTTTTTAGATAATTATGGGACCTATAGGGCTCGAACCTATGACCCTCTGCTTGTAAGGCAGATGCTCTCCCAGCTGAGCTAAGATCCCATATTCTTTTGCTTCCTGCAGTTGATTACTTGTCTCATCCGCAGCTCGCTTTGCTATTATACTATTAACTCTCACCAAATGTCAACATCTTTTTTAAATTTTTTTCAAAATTTTCTTTTAAGAAATGCTGCCATCCGGTTACTGTTCATTCGCAAGCTTGACACTTGCTGTCAAGCTATGCGCCAGAGCTGACAGTAGGATGAATTTCAGCCCCATGCATCGAAGATGCATTTAAAATGGGCTGAAATCGTAACTGTGCACAGGATACCTGTGAACAGTTACGCCATCCGGCAATAGCGGAAACTGGATTTGAACCAGCGACACCACGGGTATGAACCGTGTGCTCTAGCCAACTGAGCTATTCCGCCATATTTTATCTGCTCAACGCGTTCCCGCATCTTACTTTGCCATTATACTATAATCTGCCAGGAATTGTCAATATTTTTTTTATTTTTTTAATTGTTTGAACAATGATGTGTTTATCCAAACAATGCCATACTCTGCACTGTATAGTATCTGAATCCTCTACGTCCAGTAAAATCCACCTGTAAAAGCAACAGGACAGGCGCCTTACGGCGCCCCGTCCTGTCCCTTACACAAGCATTTTGATTACTCAGCTGCCTGAACGATTACACTTTTCTCTTATTTAAAATACTTCACACCTGACTCGAAGATCTTGAGATCCTGCTCACCGTAGATATTGATTGCCACGGAATCGTCTCTTCTCTCGGAATGCGCCATCTTGCCCAGCACACGTCCGTCTGGGCTTGTGATACCTTCGATTGCACGGTAGGAGCCGTTGACATTCCACTCTTCATTCATGCTAATCACGCCGTCCGGGTCGCAGTACTGTGTAGCCACCTGACCGTTTGCAAACAGCTTGTCAAGCCACTCTTCGCTGGCAACAAATCGTCCTTCCCCATGGGAAGCCGGGTTCGTGTAGACACCGCCAAGCTCTGCTCCCTGAAGCCATGGGGACTTGTTGGTCACTACTTTTGTGTAGACCATCTTGGAGATATGGCGTCCGATGGTGTTGTATGTCAATGTCGGAGAATCCTCTGTCTGTCCCACGATTTTACCGTAAGGAACGAGTCCAAGCTTGATCAGTGCCTGGAATCCGTTGCAGACTCCAAGTGCAAGACCGTCTCTTTCATTTAACAGCTTCTCAACTGCCTCTTTGATCTTCGCATTCTGGAATGCAGTTGCAAAGAACTTCGCGGAACCATCCGGCTCGTCACCTGCACTGAATCCACCTGGGAACATGATCATCTGTGCTTGTGCGATTGCTTTTTCAAACTCTTCCACTGAATCACGGATATCAGCGGCATCCAGGTTCTTGAATACCTTTGTGATGACCTTAGCACCTGCACGCTCGAAGGCTCTCTTGCTGTCGTATTCACAGTTCGTTCCCGGGAATACCGGAATAAATACGGTCGGCTGCGCAATCTTATGACTGCAGATATGGATATCCTTTGTATCATACAGCTTCTCTTCCAGCACTTCATCGCTGTCTGCGGAAGAACGGGTCGCAAATACCTTCTCCAGAGTCTCTGTCCATGCTTTCTCTGCCTCAGCCAGTGTGATGACTGTATTGCCATAGGTAAATGTCTGATCCTCTGTCACTTCACCGATTACCGTATAAGTAATTCCAAGCTCCCCTACCTTATCAGCCGGAACCTCTGCAATAATATCACCAAATGCCGGAGCGAACAGTTCCCGTGCATCCATGTTATGTTCCACCTTTACGCCCAATGCGTTACCAAATGCCATCTTGCTGACAGCCGCAATCACACCGTGACGGTCCAGAGCATAGGCAGATACGATTTTTCCGCTGTGGATATCGTCTGCGAACTTGCCGTACTGATCCATCAGCTGGCTGTATACCGGCAGGTCATACTCATCCTTCTCGATTCTCAGCCATACGATCTTATTGCCTGCTTTCTTGAATTCAGGAGTGATGATCTCATCCTCTGTTGCCATATCCACGGCAAAAGAAACCAGTGTCGGCGGTACGTCGATATCCTGGAAGGTTCCTGACATACTGTCCTTTCCGCCGATTGACGGCAGGCCGAAACCAAGCTGTGCACTATAAGCACCAAGCAGTGCAGCAAACGGTTGGCTCCATCTCTTCGGATCTTCTGTCATCCTGCGGAAATATTCCTGGAATGTGAAACGAATCTTACTGTAATCTCCGCCTGATGCCACAATCTTTGCCACAGACTCTGTCACTGCATATACAGCACCGTGATATGGACTCCAGCTTGACAGGTATGGATCGAATCCATAGCTCATCATGGAGACGCTGTCTGTCTTTCCGTTCTGTACCGGAACCTTTGCAACCATAGTCTGTGTCTCAGTCATCTGGTATTTACCGCCGTGAGGCATGAACACAGAACCTGCTCCGATGGAACCGTCGAACATCTCCACGAGTCCCTTCTGTGAGCATACGTTCAGGTCTTTCAATACATCCAGCCATTTTTCTTTCACATCGGCTACGTCTTCTTTGACGAACAGATTTCCTTCTTTTCCTGGAATCTCAACTTCTACCGTGGTCTCCTGATGAGCCCCGTTGGTATCCAAAAATGCACGGGAAATGTTCACGATTTCGTTGCCTCTCCATACGAGCACCAGTCTCGGCGACTCAGTTACTACAGCAACCTCGACCGCTTCCAGATTCTCTTCCTTGGCAAATGCGAGGAACTGAGGTACATCCTTCGGATCAACTACAACAGCCATTCTTTCCTGGGACTCTGAAATCGCGATTTCAGTTCCATCCAGGCCAGCATATTTTTTCGGAACCTTGTCCAGGTCAACTCTCAGTCCATCAGCAAGCTCACCGATTGCCACGGACACACCGCCTGCACCAAAGTCGTTACATTTCTTGATCAGCTTACTTACTTCTTCTCTTCTGAACAGACGCTGAATCTTACGCTCTGTCGGTGGGTTTCCCTTCTGTACTTCTGCGCCACAGGTCTCAATGGACTCTTCTGTATGCACCTTGGAAGAACCTGTTGCACCGCCACAGCCGTCACGTCCTGTACGTCCGCCTAATAAAATGATGATATCTCCAGGATCAGAAGTCTCTCTGATAACTGCGCGGCGCGGAGCTGCACCTAAGACAGCACCAATCTCCATACGCTTTGCCACATAATCTGGATGATAGATTTCCTTTACTGCTCCTGTTGCCAGACCGATCTGGTTACCATATGAGCTGTATCCTTTGGCTGCACCGCGAACCAGCTTCTTCTGTGGCAGCTTTCCTTTTAACGTATCCTGTACGGACACGGTCGGGTCTGCTGCTCCAGTCACACGCATTGCCTGGTATACATAGGTACGTCCTGACAGCGGATCACGAATCGCACCGCCAAGGCAGGTTGCAGCTCCACCGAACGGCTCGATCTCTGTCGGATGGTTGTGAGTCTCATTCTTGAAGTTGATGAGCCACTCCTCTTCCACACCGTCGACCTTGATCGGTACTACGATACTGCATGCATTGATTTCCTCGGACTCTTCCTGGTCTGCAAGCTTACCTTCCTTCTTTAACTTACGCATTGCCATCAGTGCCAGATCCATCAGGCAGACGAACTTATCCTCCCTGCCTGCAAAAATCTCACTGTGGTCCTTCAGATACTGATTATATGTGTTCACGATCGGCTCTTTATAATCGCCCTCTCCGAATACAACATCCTTTAATTCTGTTGAGAATGTAGTGTGGCGGCAGTGATCTGACCAGTAGGTATCCAGTACTCTGATCTCTGTCATCGTCGGATCTCTGTGCTCTTCCCCATTGTAATAATTCTGGATATGCTGGAAATCCCTGAATGTCATAGCCAAACCTAAAGAATCATACAGCTCTTTGAGTTCAACCTCCGGCATTGTCTGGAAACCGTCAAATACCTTCACATCCTCTGGCTCTTCAAAAACAGTCACCAACGTCTCCGGCTTCTCCATACCTGTCTCTCTGGAATCTACCGGGTTGATACAGTGGTTTTTAATTGCTGCGAATTCTTCCTCTGTTACTGTTCCTTCTATTACATATGTGGTTGCAGTCTTAATGACCGGCTTTTCATCCTCTTTGATGAACTGTACACACTGTTCTGCGGAATCCGCTCTCTGGTCAAACTGTCCCGGAAGATATTCTACGGAAAACACATGACTGTTCTCTTCCATCGGGAATGTCTCGTTGTATAAAACATCGACCGGAGGCTCCGCAAAAATACCATTGCATGCTTTCTGAAAGGTCTCCTCTGAAATATTCTCCACATCGTAACGAATCAGGACACGTACTCCTGTCACCGTACTGATTCCCAGGTAATGCTTGATCTCGTGACGCAGTTCCTTCGCCTGCACGGCAAACTCCGGCTTCTTCTCCACATACACACGTTTTACATTGCTCATTATAGAATCTCCTTTGCATTTTATTCTGTCGCAGCTTCCTGCGCTCTTATCTTCTGATACAAAATAATCCGCCTGCATTCCTTCCCCTTGAAGGACTGCATCGCAGTGTCTCCCGCCTTATCTATCATCCTGTTTTACTTAAGATTTGACGAACAGACTCTTAGCTTCTCTCTCATATTATCACACTTTTTCTGATAAGTACAATTAATATAGTTAAACTTATTCATTAGTATTTCTAATTTGAATTCACCTTTTTTTAGATGTACTGGTCCTGTGCCTCCAAATAATGCTCCCGATCAGTAGAATCACAAGCCCGCCAATAAAAAGAATCCCGATTCTTATGACCATATCAAAGAACAGACCTTCCGGCAGCATCCGAATCATATAATCCTCTGCTGGGTCAAAGATCCACAGATCATTAGAAAAGAAAATTTCATGGAACTTCGTGAACACCGCGTCAAAATCTCTGGAAACAAGGAATGCCAGTATAATCGATATCACACCTGCTGCCCCCACTGCAATCTGAAACGCCCTGGGAAGGATACGCTTCCAGTCGGCCTTCATCAGAAGCAGCGCTGCCAGACAGATCAAAAGCACGATCAAGGCCCCCATCCGAAGATGCAATCCGCCGATAAACAGCCCCTGTACATCTGCCATGTGAAGTTTATCCTGCTCATTAAAGAAGTCCTGTACCTTTCCCTCGACTGTTGTAAATACATCCAGATTCTCTCTGTCCCCTTTCAGATAATCCATCATCTCATGGGTCACGTACATCACATCATCCATCTTCATATCCAGTTCCGGCAGGACTTCGTACTTCTCATACTCCTTCTCATAGAAACTAAAATCCGCATACATGGCCACCTGAAAGCTGGACATCAGCAGGATAATGATTACTGCAAAAGACGCAATCACCCCCAATAACCAGTGTAACTTCTTCATTTTCACATCTCCAATCATCATTATGCATTAAGGGCCTATCCAATGCCTGCGGATTGCTCCGCACTTTTTGCCCCTGATATGTTACTGTTCACTTTGTATTATTAATTCTTATATTTTATCATAATTCGGATTGTAATTCATCTCAATTTGACTTATAATAAACGCAATACTTATTAGGAGGTCTAATAATGGATATCAATTATGAATTGTATAAGGTTTTTTACCATGTAGCATCCACCTTAAGTTTCTCTGAGGCTTCAAAGCTGCTTTTTATTTCCCAGTCTGCCGTGAGCCAGTCCATCAAGACACTGGAGCGAAAGCTCGACCAGACACTGTTCATCAGAAGCACAAAAAGAGTGCAGTTGACACCGGAGGGCGAGATTCTTCTCCGCCACATTGAACCCGCCATGCATCTGATCCAACGCGGCGAGGCACAGCTTCTCGACGCGGCCTCGACAGGTGGACAGATTCGTATCGGAGCCAGCGATACTATCTGCCGCTATTTTCTCGTTCCCTACCTGGAGAGATTCCACAAAGCGTTTCCAAGCGCCCACATTAAGGTGATCAATCAGACCTCTATCAAATGTGTGGAACTACTGGAGACAGGTCAGGTGGACCTGGTCGTTGTCAATTACCCGAATAACTACTTAAGCAACGTCTCTTCGATTAAAAAGATCAAGACCTTCCGGGATGTCTTCATTGCGAACAGCGCCTTTGAGGATCTTAGAGGACAGAAGCTGACCTATCAGCAGCTTTCCAAATATCCAATCCTGATGCTGGACCGCCATAGTACTACGAGCGAATTTCTCCACAGACTGTTCCAGCAGCACCAGCTCGATCTGGTGCCGGAGATTGAACTGACAAGCAATGACCTGCTGATCGACCTGGCCCGCATCGGCCTGGGAATCGCATTCATTCCTGATTACTGCCTTGAGAACACACAGGATGACCTGTTCATCGTGGAGACAATGGAAGAACTTCCAAAGAGAGAACTGGTCATTGCCTATAATGAACAGATTCCACTTTCCAAAGCGGCACGCGAATTTCTTGAATACTTTTAGGTCGACCGGATCCTTTTTACGATAAGCCGGATTCCTGTAATACAGGATCCACCGCGCTCATCAGTAGAGAGGGTCCGTTTTACTTTTTAAGACCCAAAATAAGATTTACAGGAAAAATCTTAAAAATGTTAGCACTCGTCTCTTGACAGTGCTAATAATAAGTGCTATATTACATATAGAACAAAGATAACAGTTTGAATTGAGGAGGTATGGATTATGTTATTATCAAACAGAAGTTTTTTAAATGATTTTTTCAAGGACCCATTCTTCGAAAGGCCTTTTGATAACGCTTCTACACAAATCATGAAGACTGACATCCATGAAAAGGATGAGAATTATCTTGTAGAGATGGAACTCCCAGGATATCAAAAGGAAGATATCAAGGCTGATTTAAAGGATGGCTATCTTACCATCACAGCTTCACACGAAGAGACACAGGAGGAGAAGGATCAAAAGGGCAACTGCATCCGCAAGGAACGTTACACAGGTTCCTGTAACCGCAGATTCTATGTCGGTGAACATCTCACACAAGAAGATATCAAGGCTTCCTTTAAAGATGGTATTCTCTACCTGTATATACCAAAAGAGGTTCCGAAGGCAATTGAAGAACAGCCAAAATATATTACAATTGAATAGTCTTCTCTGCACGATTCAGAGATAGACATAGAAAGGAAACAACAGCAGCCACTTCCGGCTGCTGTTGTTTCCTTTCTATATTTCTTTTCCTATCCAGGTCATCTTTCCAGGTCATCTTTTTTCAGGCCGTCTCTTTTCATCCAAATAAAATATCTTTCTAAGTATAATCCCTGCTTTAATGTTGACTGTCCCTAATGGATAAATCTATCTCCGATTCCTCTCGTTCTCTCCTCTTCTGCCTATACATTAGAATATAAAAAATTAATCCTGCGATTCCGGCAAGCAGTGTGCCTGCTATCCCTAACATCCTCATCCAATCTGGCAGACTGTAATGGAGAAGATTCTGAAGATTGGATGAGGTCGGCAGCATGACCAACAACACGTAAAATGTTAAAATCTTTGTTGATCTGTGATATGCCTCTTCATAATTCCTGCTTCTGTCTGTCCTCATAAACGCCGCTCCTTTCTTAAAAGAAAGGCTTTCCCGCGTATCCAAAAGAGTGGGGTCCAATGTCTCATATGTCTGATCAAGCTTTAGAAAAATCTGACACATTTCCTTTAGTTCTCCAAGTCCAGACATTTCATCTTCAATTTCTAAAATTCGTTTTGATATTGCTTCTGTCAACGATTCGCCACCAGCCTGCAGTGCCTTAATTTCCGAAACTGAAATGCCAAGCAGACGGAGCGCTTTAATCTTTTTCAGACACTTGATATCCTCCCCGCAATAATCCCGATAATTATTCTCCGAATTCCTTTGGGGAGTGATCAAACCCTGTTCTTCGTAATAGCGGATGTTAGCCTTTCGGATTCCAACTTCTTTTTCTACCTCTTTGATATTCATGGTATCCTCCTTTGCTAACATTAAAAACCATCAAGCGGCTTGAATGTCAAGATTTTACAGGGATTTTCAATCAATTTTCTCTCTCTTTATCTGCCCAGAAGCTGTCCAGATGCCCTTTCATATTTTCCAGTCTGCATGTCTGTAATCTTTCCCATTCTCTAGGGAAAATTTCTCTGTACTGCCGTCCCATAAAACGCTCATCCAGCAGCACGATCACCCCCTGGTCCTCCTCTGTTCGGATTACCCTTCCAGCCGACTGCAGTACTTTATTCATTCCGGGATACAGATATGCGTAATCAAACCCCCGCATCTCTCGGTCATCAAAATATCGTTTTAGGATTTCCCGGTCATTGCAGACCTGTGGCAGACCTGTACCTATGATAACCGCTCCAATAAGTCTGTCTGCTGTAAGGTCGATTCCTTCCGAGAAGATCCCGCCCATCACGCAGAATCCTGCCAGAGTGTTATCACGCTCCTCTTCGAACGTTTCCAAAAAGATCTCTCTAGCCTCTTCCCCCATAAACTGAGATTGTATGATACATTCAATGTCCTCTCTGCCATGTATCTCAACCTGAAAATATTCATACACCTCCTCCATAAAACGGTAAGACGGGAAGAAAATCATATAATTTCCTTTTTTCGCCTCCACCACCTGAAGGATATATTTTGCAAACTTCTCATACATGCCGGCTCCACGCATGGTATATTTCGTACTGACATCTGTTCCGAGAAGCAAAAGACGATTCTCTTTCGGAAAAGAGGATTCTGCATAGATTGCATAATCGTCCTTTTCCACACTTAACAGCTTTTTATAATAGTGAATCGGCAGGAGCGTCGCAGAAAAGAAGACTGTGCTGTTCCCTTGATCCAGATAATTCTGCAGGTTGACAGCCGGATTCACACAGAGGAGCTTTAACTTGAATCGTCCATCTCTTTCCAGCTCTGTATAGATCACATAATTTTCATCCAGAATATCATGAATATTCAAGAAATCTCTGACCTGAAAATAAAAATCCAGAACCTGCTCCCTCTTTTCCTCACTCTGTATCTCTTCCAAATATTCCTCAAGCCCGGACATGACATTCATCAGCTTTACCGCAATATGCGAGACTCCATCCAGAATCTGATAATTCTCACACTCGCGCTTTAAGGCCAGCAATTGCTTGTTACACTCGTCCAAGCGTCTGGCAAGACCGGGATCTTCTGTCTTCACCAGCCGTTTCATCTCCAGGATATCCTCTTTATATAGAGCTGCACTGTACATTTCTCGTCCCCGCTCTACCAGATTATGTGCCTCATCGATCAAAAAGAGATAGCCGCCTTTATTGCCTTCAGAGAAGAATCGTTTTAAATGGGCAGTGGGGTCAAACACATAATTGTAATCACAGATCACTGCATCCGCCCACACCGAGACATCCAATGCCATCTCAAAAGGACAGACCTGGTACTTTTCCGCCTGTCGCTCAAGAGACTCACGGCTCATATCATCAGAGTTTACGATCATATCAAAAACAGCATCATTAACTCTGTCAAAATGTCCTTTTGCATATGGACAGTTATCAGGATTGCAGATTGCCTCCTCACAAAAACAGATTTTTTCCTTTGCAGTCAAAGTAATGACCTTAAAACTCAGGTCCTGCTTTTTTAAAGTCTGAAATGCCTGTTCCGCCACTGTCCGCGTGATTGTCTTAGCTGTCAGGTAAAAAATACGTTCTCCCAATCCTTCCCCAATTGCTTTCACTGCCGGAAATACAGTCGCCATTGTCTTGCCTACCCCGGTCGGTGCCTGAATAAACAGCTTTTTCTGTCGTAATATGGTCCGATATACAGAAGTCACGAGATTTTTCTGTCCCTCTCTATATTCAAAGGGGAACTCTACACCCTTAATCGATGCATTTCGCTTTGCCTTCCATTCGATTTGGAATTTTGCCCATTTTTCATATTTTCCGACCAGATCCATAAACCAGATCTCCAGCTCTTCGAAAGAAAAGCTCTGCTTAAACTGCTTCAACTCTTCTGTTTCAAGATGACAGTATGTCATCTGTACATTGATGTTCTTAAGTTTTTCCTGCTTCCCATAAATATAGGCGTAACACTTTGCCTGGGCCAAATGTATATTAGAAGGCTCCTCAATGTGAATCAGTTCTCTTAAAACACCTTTGATCTCATCAATCGTAATCTCTGTTTCTTCCTCTATAATTCCATCTGCACGCCCCTCGACCTGCAGCACAAAATTCTCGCATGGCATCTGTATCTTCAAAGGAACTTCCGCACGATAATTAGAACCCATGCGCCGCTGTATCTTGCGATGGATTCTACTTCCCTGCTGCATGGCATCCTTGTCCATACCGCCAGATCTTCTGTTGTCTAAGTCCCCTTCCCGCAGAATAAACTCCACCAGGCTGCGGACTGAAATTTTAATTAACTCTTTCTCATCCATGCTCCCTAGTATATCATAAACCCTAAATTCGTGAAAGACCTCATTCATTATATTACTACAGTGAATTGGATATAGTTTTCTCCTCCGATTTCTTCCTGGCCTACGGTAATCTCACCGCCAGCTTTTTCGGCGATTGCTTTTGCCCGGTAGAGTCCGATGCCCCGTCTGCCTTTCTCTTTGCTCTTAGTAGAATATCCGTCCTCAAAGAAATGCCCGATTTCTTCGAAGGATACCTTTTCATGTTGATTCAGGATTTGGAAGAACAGGTGGTCATACTGGGAATCCAGGATCATCCTGACTTTACCGCCTTCTTTAGGACAGGCCTCATAGGCATTATCCACCAGCACTCCCACGATTTCAATCAGTCTATGTTCTGAAACACCCGATATAATTTCCTTACTGCGGACTTCTATTATAGTCTCAATTTCTTCTCTGGAGCTGACAATCTTACTGTATAAAAAACCTGCCAGAACCTTATCACTAATACGAAGCAGCGGAAGATACTGATTGCCGCCATCCCTGCTGATTTCCTTGACATACTCGGACTGCTGCCTGACAAGATCCTCATAATTATCTACTGTCAGATGCAGATTCAATATTGCATTGAGATGGTTGTCGAACTCATGCTGCTTGGCCCGTATCTCCTTGACCAATTCCTCCATCGGCTGTATATATAGCTGATACATCATCAGTTCCTTCTGCTGCTCTTTAATGATGTCATTGCTCATCTTCCAGTCTATTGTTCCCCAAATGATGACAATCAAAAACAGGATAAATACAATGATCATCTTTAGATCCAGCGTCCGGCTCACCTTAAGATCGATGACCAGATATATCGCAATTGCCAGCGAAAAGAAACAGAAAACACGGTACAGAACCTTTTTTATCTCTTTACTCATTCAACAGCCTCCTGACCTCTGCCTTGTAAGTGACACCGATATCGATCTTATCTGGATACCCTTCCATCTGTATCATCTGATTTACTAAATCATAATACTTGACATATTCCTGATTCACGACAAACATCCTGTGACATTGAATGAATCCATCAGCAGGCAGCTTATCGAGAAGCTGTCGGATGGTAAGATAGGGAATATCCATCTGTTCCTCTTTTAGATAAATACATACCCCACGAGGGATTGCTTTACAAAAAACAATATCCTCACACAGTATCTTATAGTTGATACCATTCTTCTTTACAATGATATATGGCTTTTCATAGGAACGGGTATGAGCAAGCACCTTTCTCACAACACTGCAGACTTCTGCCTCCTCATAGGGTTTTAAAATATACTGGTAGCAATGTATCTTCCTGTAAGCCTCTATTTCTAATGTACTGACCGATGTCAGCATAACGATCGGCGTCAGCTCGTACTTCATGACTGCCCGAATCTTTTCTGCAAACAGAATTCCGGAGGCGTCTTCTCTGTCTTCCCTGTCCAGATTCACATCCAACAGGAACAAATCATAATTTTTCCCGGAATCCAGCAGTTCTTCTGCTTCCTTTAAATCTGCTGCAGCATCTATCCTGACCTCTTCCCCCAGTTTACCGAGCATAGATACCAATGCTCCTCTGCTGACCATATCATCTTCTAATACAAGTATTCCTGCCATTGTATACTCCCTGCCTGTTGATTCAAGTTACGCCCCGGCAGATAAAAGCCGGGGCGTAACCATTCGCGTGGTATCTCCACATTCCTTACTATTTTATCTCTGCTGCATTGGCAATCTGCTCTGTTGCATCGATTCCTGCGACCTCTGTGATCGTCTTCGTCAAGCCTGCGATTCCCTGCAGTTCTGATGGGATAATGATCTTCGTTGCTCTGCCATCTGCTGCCTTAGCAAATGCCTCCAGGCTCTTGATTGTCAGTACTGCATTATCTGCTCCGGCTGCTTTGATAAATTCAATACCTTCTGCCGTTGCCTTCTGCACACTTCTGATTGCCTCTGCCTGACCTTCTGCTTCTTTAATTCTCTTCTGCTTTTCTGCCTCTGCCTTTAAGATTGCTGCCTGCTTAGATGCCTCTGCTTCCAAAATTACAGACTCCTTCTCACCTTCTGCAACAAGGATCGTGGATTTCTTTTCACCTTCTGCTCTCAGGATTGCCTCTCTTCGTTCACGCTCTGCCTTCATCTGCTTCTCCATCGCATCCTGGATTGCCTTCGGAGGCATTATATTCTTTAATTCTACACGGTTCACCTTGATTCCCCAAGGGTCTGTCGCTATATCAAGTGAAGTCCGCATCTTGGAGTTGATCGTCTCTCTGGATGTCAGTGTCTCATCCAATTCCAGATCACCGATGATGTTACGAAGTGTAGTGGCGGTCAGATTCTCAATTGCTGCAATCGGACTTTCTACACCGTATGCATACTGCTTCGGGTCCGTTATCTGGAAGAACACGACTGTATCGATCTGCATTGTTACATTATCCTTTGTGATAACAGCCTGCGGCTCAAAATCTACTACCTGTTCCTTCAAAGATACTCTTTTTGCAACTTTATCAAGGATCGGAATTTTAAAATGCAGACCTACACTCCAGGTCTCCTTATATCCGCCAAGACGTTCCAGGATATATGCGTGTGCCTGCGGCACGATCCTGACATTCGTAACTAAAATCAAAAGCACGATAACTAAAATAGCAATTCCTATCCAAAGTCCCATTCTCTATTCCTCCTCATATTTCTTAACGATTAGTTTCACTCCAGATATACTGACCACCTTTGCCAGTGATCCAGGGCTTATGACTTCTTCATCCTTTTCTGCCCTAGCCGTCCATTCCAGGCCATTGACTACGGCCGTTCCTGTCTGGGCCAGATTATCTACCATCTCCGTAATCCTCACAATTTTACCAATCACGCCCTCATAGTTCGTTTTTTCATGATGGGCGTTTATGTATTTTACCGCAAAAGGACGGGTAAAAAACAAAAGTAAAAATGAGACTACGAAAAACGCACCGACCTGCCATATCAGATTCAGACCTGCAATATTAAGAAGCAGTGCTGCCAGGGCTCCTCCGGCCAGCCAGACCGATGTCAGTCCGACCGTGATGATCTCGATGACCAGAAAAACAATCAACAGTCCAAGCCATACAAAAGCTTCTGTCTCCATACTTCTCCCTTCTCTCAGACTTCATATTTCATCCGGTTCACATTTTTCCTCCCTGATGATAGTTATATGTTAATCCAGCTATTTCTATTATACAATACTTTTTGCGTGAATGCAGTGATTTCTTGCTTTAATGAAATTCTGTCATATCCTGTCTGAAATGAATGGGCAGATGATTCCTCTGACAAGCCAGATTCTCCCTCTCTTTGATGGCAATTGCACTGCAAAAGCCCTTCCACAGATGCTCGAACTCTGACTCTGCTGTTGAGATTTTTCCCGCCGCTTCCTTATCTAATTCTTCTCCCTGTACAAGCACCCAATCCGACTTTGCCTGATGAACCAGGAACACTTTATGCGTCTTGTCATAGACCATCCAGTTTTCCAGTGGAAAACGATTCGTAAAATGATCTGCTATACAGGTCAACACCTGTCCTATTGGTGTGATTTCGGAAAGCAGTACCCCGTTCTCCAATTCGCGGAATCGGATAAATTCAGTAAAGAGGTGTGCCTCATTCGCCACCTTCCTGCTGAGTTCAAACACCTTTGCTACATAGGGATTGCTCAGATGCTCCATAATCTTACTGCTGTCACTTACTCTTCTTGCTTCTAACATCGTCTGATAGACCGCATCTGCCTTATCGGCATCATCGGCCAGAAGTGCATGATAAATATCCCAATAAGCATTATACCCAAGATGAGTCTTTATCAAACGCTCTACGGCAATTGATTTTTGTTCGGATTCCTCTGTCTCTTTATATTCGCAAAATAATTGTGGGGTCACATAACCACGCAGTGCAATTCCTGCCTCCTGATCCCTGCTTTCCTTCCACGCATCATATATCGCTGAAAAGATGCCGGTGATTGTATCATGGCCAATATAGATCTGTTTCATATCCATTTCCTCTCTCAACCTACGATTTCCTGCACCTGCGCTTCCCTGAAATTCATATCATCGAAAAGGGACAGTTGTTTGTATGTCATTCCTGTCACGGAATCTGGCAGCTTTTCTTTTGTATTCAGAAGATTCCTCATGATGTAATCTTCTTCTATCTTTGTGGGATACATCATCCTGCCATTGCAGGTCAGAAAATAGAGCGCCCGCTTCAAGACTACTCCCATTTTCTTTAAATCCTCAAACTGCAGTGTCCCCATCCGCCTTGCCTTGACAATCCGAGAAGCTGACTTATAACCGATTCCCGGAACTCTGAGCAGAGTCTGATAATCGGCCCGGTTCACCTCTACCGGGAAATACTCCAGATGCTTTAGCGCCCAGTCACACTTGGGGTCTAAAAAAATATTAAAATTCGGATTCTCCTCATCCAGCAATTCTTTTGCCTCAAAATGATAATAACGCAAAAGCCAGTCAGCCTGATATAGCCTGTGCTCTCTCAAAAGAGGAGGTCCTTCCCCTGTACAGGCCGGCAGCATGGAATCCTCATTCACTGCAATAAAGGCAGAATAAAATACTCTCTTTAATTCAAACTTCTTGTATAAAGACTCAGCCACATTCAAAATCTGATAATCCGACTCCGGGGTAGCTCCAATAATCATCTGCGTACTCTGTCCCGCGGGAACGAACCGGGGAGCATTCTTGTACACGGTAATCTCCTGCTTATTATCATGCATCTTTTGTTGGACAAGGCGCATAGGAGCCAATATATTCTTCCGGCTCTTATGTGGAGCAAGAAGCTTAAGGCTCTCTGCTGTCGGAAGCTCCAGGTTCACACTCATCCTGTCTGCCAGAAACCCGACTCTTTGAATCAATTCCTGGTCTGCACCTGGAATTGCTTTCACATGGATATATCCCTGGAAGTTGCAGTCATAACGCAGCTTATACAGCGCTGCATAAATCAACTCCATCGTATAATTAGGGCTTTTCAATACCCCGGAGCTCAGAAAAAGACCTTCTATATAATTCCTTCTGTAAAACTCCATCGTTAAGGTACAGATCTCATCTGGGGTAAAGGAAGCCCGTACCACATCATTCGAAGAACGATTGATGCAGTACTTACAATCAAAGATACACTCATTCGTAAACAGAATCTTCAGAAGTGAAATACATCTTCCATCCGATGAAAAGCTGTGGCAAATCCCCGCCTTAAAGCAATTCCCCATACCAGTTCCGTCTCCCTGCCTGTCCACACCGCTTGATGTGCACGCAACATCGTACTTAGCGGCATCACTGAGAATCTGCAGCTTCTCATACAGTGACATCTGTTCTTGAATAATCTCTGCCATCTTACTATGCTCCTTTATATCTCATGCTTTTTGCTTACATGCTTCTTTTAAGCACCGCCGAACATCAGTTCGTTTTTATCATCATAACATATCTCAAAAGCAATTTCAAGAACATTTGTTCGCATGTTATATTAAAAAAAGTCCCGGTCTATCCAAACAGATCTACCGGAACTTCTAATGTACAATATACTTTTATAAAGAGGCTTGTCTTATTCGCACTCTCTGATTCTCTTTCTCAATGGAAGGACCATCGACGGAGATACAGAAAGCTCATCCAGCCCCATCTTTAAAAATTCTTCTGTCAATTCTAAGTCAGCACCCAGCTCACCGCAGATACCGATCCATTTGCCCTCTGCATGGGCATTGTCAGCAGCCATCTTGATCATAGCGAGTACTGCCGGGTGATGCGGGTCATAGAACTCGTCCAGCTTTGAATTCTGACGGTCAATTGCAAGTGTATACTGTGTCAGGTCATTCGTTCCGACACTAAAGTAGTCCACCTCTTTTGCCAGCTCGCGGCTGATCATTACAGATGCAGGTGTCTCGATCATCACACCCAGTTCTACATCTTCCCTATACGGAATTCCTTCTGCCTTTAACTCCGCTTTGACCTCTGCGATGATTGCTTTGATCTTATGAATCTCGCCAACAGAAATAATCATCGGGAACATAATAGAAATATTACCAAACATCGCCGCACGATATAGTGCACGCAACTGTGTCTTGAAAATCTCTGTTCTTGTCAGGCAGATACGGATCGCACGGTATCCAAGTGCCGGATTATCTTCCTTATCCAGCCCGAAGTAATCTACCTGCTTGTCCGCTCCGATATCCAATGTACGGATAATTACCTTCTTGCCCGCCATATTCTCAGCGACCTGCTTATAAACGGCAAACTGCTGTTCCTCTGTCGGGAAGGTATCATTCTCAAGGTATAAAAATTCACTTCTGAACAATCCGATTCCACCGGCATCATTCTTTAATACGGCTCCTACATCGGAGACATTGCCTATATTGGCATATACATTGATCTTCTGGCCGCTCTTAGTCACATTTTCTTTTCCTTTGAGCTGCTCTAAGAGTGCTTTCTGTTCCAGATCCTTCGCACGCTTCTCCTTCATGACTGTAAGAGTCTCTTCGTCGGGATCAATATATAAAGTCCCTGTAAAACCGTCGATGACAGCCATCTTTCCATCATAATCCTGGCTCAAAGCTTCACCCAGGCCAATGACAGCCGGAATATTCATAGTCCTCGCCAGAATCGCTGTGTGAGAATTTGAGGAACCATACATCGTCGCAAATCCAAGCACCTTGCTCTTGTCCAACTGAACAGTCTCACTCGGTGCCAAATCGTCTGCTGCAATAATAGAAAGCTCATCCGTCTGCTTCACGCCCTCTCCGACACCGCAGAGGATATCCAGAACACGCTCAGAGACATCCTTGACATCTGCTGCACGTCCCTGCATATAAGCATCATCCATGGAAGCGAACATCTGGGCAAAGTTATCTGCCGTAGTCGCTACTGCGAACTCTGCATTCACTTCCTGGGTACGGATAATATTTTCGATGGATTCGATATAATCCAGATCTTCCAGCATCATCTGATGGATCTCAAAAATCATGGCATTTGCTTCGCCTACATCTTCAATTGCTTTATCATAAAGCTCCTTGAGCTGACCCACAGCCTCAGCCTTTGCATCCTGGAAACGGCTGCATTCAGCCTCAACATCATCTACATGTGTACGTTTGATTACTTTTTGATTTCTTTTGTAAAAAGAAAGTTTTCCGATAGATACTCCACCGAATACACTTTTACCTGTTAATGTGATCATAATACCATCCTTAAAATTATTAAATTATAAGTTCTCTTTGAAAAATGCTTCTAATTCGGCGATTGCTGTCTCTTCATCTTCACCGTCTGCTGTCATGACAATCTCTTCTCCTGTCTTAACGCCTAAGCCCATCACACCAAAGATTCTCTTTGCATCGGCTGTCTTCTCACCTTTTCCAATCTTAATGTCTGACTTGTATCCTGCTGCCTGCTTTACTAACAGACCTGCTGGTCTTGCGTGGATTCCTTCCGGGTCAGTGATGACATATTTAAATTCTTTCATAGTACAACTTTTCCTCCTGTTCTTAATTTTAACTTAGTCCAGTATATAACATATTCCAGACTTTTTCAATCACCTGGAAATTATTTTGTAGTCTAAAAATAATTTTATCGCCGTCTCTAAGCACTTTTTCCCAAAAACAGTGAATCATTATTATGAAAACAACGGTGTTGATAAGTATCTCTCCCCCGTATCCGGCAGCAATGCTACAATAGTCTTTCCTTTATTTTCCGGCTTCTTTGCTGTCTCAATCGCTGCGTGAAGCGCGGCTCCAGAGCTGATTCCAACCAAAATCCCTTCCTTATGTGCCAGCAGTCTGGCCGCCTCATAGGCATCCTGGTCCTTCACCTTCAATATGCTGTCATAGATCTTCGTATCCAGAACCTCAGGAACAAAACCTGCTCCGATTCCCTGCAGACCATGAGGTCCCGGCTTCCCGCCTGATAATACTGGTGACCCTTCCGGTTCTACTGCGATAATCTGTACAGATTCCTTTTTCTCCTTCAAATAAGTCCCTGTTCCTGTAATTGTTCCGCCTGTACCGACTCCTGCAATAAAAATATCCACTGCACCATCTGTATCCTCCCAAATCTCTGGTCCTGTCGTTTTAATATGAGCCTGTGGATTCGCACCGTTGACGAACTGTCCCAGGACGATTGCATGATCCAGTTCCTTCTCCAGCTCTGCCGCTTTCTCAATTGCACCATTCATCCCTTTCTTCCCTTCAGTCAGGACAATCTGCGCACCATATCCCAGCAGAAGTTTCCTTCTTTCTATGCTCATTGTCTCCGGCATTACAAAAATGGCTTTATAACCTTTTGCTGCAGCGGCGGACGCAAGTCCGATACCCGTGTTGCCGCTTGTAGGTTCGATGATCGTCGCACCTGGCTGAATCAGACCCTTGGCCTCTGCATCTTCAATCATATTCAGCGCCACACGGTCCTTCACACTCCCAGCCGGATTAAAGTACTCCAGCTTCACCAGAATGCGTGCCTCAAGATTTTGTTCCTTTTCAATATTTACCGTTTCCAAAATTGGTGTCTTTCCTACCAGTTCTGTAATACTCTTATATACGTTTCCCATATTCTTCCTCACTTTCATATTGCTTTCATTTTCCTGTTCCTTTTGTCAATCTCTAAATATAGTACATATTCGAACTATAATCGAGATTTTCCCTATACTCCTTCACCAATTGTTCCAGAGTCCGCTGTGCCAGAAACTCATTCACTCTCTGATCGACCTCATCCCAGACAAGCTCCCGTATCGCCTTCTGCACTGCATCATATTCCTGCTCTCCGGCCCTGTCTGCGATGGAAAATTCTCCCTCCAACGCCTCCAGTATCTCCTTCACGGTGATACATGCGGCATCCCGGGCCAGCATATACCCGCCGCCTGCGCCTTTCACACTGACTACAATCCCGGCTTTCCGCAGAACACCGAAGACTTGTTCCAGATAGTTCAAAGAAATATTCTGTCTGTTCGCAGTCTGTACCAGAGAGACCGGGCCTCCCTGTGAATTTGCTGCCACGTCCACCAGGGCGCGTAGACCATATCTCCCTTTTGTAGATACCTTCATATAACACCTCCGTTTTTTATTTCCTACTAAATTGATAAGTATTATATGTTTTATTTATACACTCTTTTTTATAAGATGTCAATCTGTTTTTCTAAAAAGTATTTCTCAAAAAGAAAACAGAGAAGTTTCCTCCTCTGTCTCTCCTTCTACAATTCTAATTCTTTTTCTCTGGTAAGTATATCTGAAATCATGATATTTCCTACCGCATCTGTGATTGTCTCCCACATATTCCCCCATGTCTCCCTTGTGGGACATAAATCACATGAAATACCGCAGTCGCTCTTACACGTCAGACACTGCACCGGGGCAAGCTCTCCCTCCACCGCATTTAAGACCTCTTTTACACTCAGCTCTTCCGGTGGTTTGGCCAGACAGTAGCCTCCATAGGCTCCGCGGACACTTTCCAGAATTCCATGCTGCTTCAATGCACGAACGATACGCTCTAAGTATTTTTCTGAAAGATGCCGCCTCTTTGCAATGTGATTCAGGCTTTCGAGGCTGCCCGGGCTTGAATGCAATGCCAGGTCAACGACAATCTCCAACGCATACTGCCCTTTTGTCGACATTTTCATGATATGCTGCGCTCCTTTTTTGGTTTTTCCGCTTTTGTTTGAATCTTATGACAGTCCTATTTTGTTCACACGACAATCCTGTTTCGTTTTCATAGGATTTTTCTTTTGTTTGCTCTACAGTTCCATTTTAAGCAAAAAGGAACAGAAATACAATCTTTATTCCATCTTTATTTTCAGAATTCAAATCACATGGGCATCCTCATTCGACATCTTTTGTGTATTTTTACGGAACATTTCATAAATACATTGACTTTCATTGTTAAATATGCTACTCTTACACCGTATGAATCACATCAAGTTAGAATCATACGAACACTTTATCATTTATTTTTTTATTTATGGAGGGTAACACAATGACAGGTACAGTAAAATGGTTTAACAACCAAAAAGGTTATGGATTCATCTCTGACTCTGAAGGCAATGATGTATTCGTACACTATTCAGGATTAATGATGGATGGGTTCAAATCCTTAGAAGAAGGCCAGGCTGTTGAGTTCGAAGTAACAGAAGGCGCTAAAGGACCTCAGGCAACTAACGTAGTAAAACTTTAATCAGAATTTTAATTGTACCTTTAAATATATAAATTCAGTATCAGATTTAAATATTTAAAAGCAATGCATCAAAATGAGATTAAGAACACCAAAAGGTATCTGGATATCCTCCAGGTACCTTTTATTTTTATTGTATAGGAAAGGCGGATATGTAACATCCGCCCCACCATTTCCTTTATCACATAAATTCGGTCATATCTTCCTCAGATCTTTACGTTGGATACATATGCCTCTGCTGCTTCCCAGACATCAAATCCACTTCCACGCAGAATATCGACTACTCTTGCCGGATCATCTGTCTTGAGGACCGCAGATGCGTCGTCCCCATTGGCAAATGCGTACATATATTCAATGTTGACTTCTCCTTCCACGATCTGGTGCATTGCTTTGCTCAAAGAACCTGTGGCATGCGGAACACGCAGTGCAACGACATCAGTCAGCATCGCTGTGATTCCATTCTCCTTGAGCACGGCCCTTCCCTTGTTCGGATCAGATACGATCATGCGAAGCATTCCGTAATCTGATGTATCTGCCAGGCTCAATGCGACGATATTGACATCGTTACTGGCAAGTACTGCAAGGACCTCATCCAGTCTCCCTTCACGGTTTTCGAGAAATACGGATAATTGTTGTATTGTGATTCCCATCGTGCTTACCTCCTTTACAGGTTACGTTTGTCAATGACACGTACCGCTTTTCCTTCACTTCTCTGTATTGTCTTCGGCTCTACCAGTTTGACGCGGGCAGAAACACCAAGTGCCTGTTTTAAGACTCCACTGATCTTATTCTTGAGTGCATCCAGTTTTCTGATCTCATCGGAGAACATACTTTCGTCTACCTCTACCATAACAGTCAGGACATCCAGATTATCCTCTCTGTCCACGATCATCAGATAATGAGGCGCTACTGCACCACCGATGCTAAGGAGCGCTGTCTCGACCTGAGTCGGGAATACATTGACTCCGCGGATGACCTTCATATCGTCCGTACGTCCGGTAAACTTAGAAATTCTCGGGGTCGTCCTTCCACATGCACACATGCTGTGGTCAATGCTGGTCAAATCCTTAGTGCGGTAACGCAAAAGAGGCATCGCTTCTTTTGCAAGCGTTGTAAATACAAGCTCTCCTGTCTCACCATCCGCACATGCCTCATGAGTGGCAGGATTCAAAACTTCTGGATAGAAATAGTCTACATTGATATGCAGCCCTGCATGGTGAATACAATCCTGTGCCACGCCCGGACCAGAAATCTCACATAATCCATAGATATCAAAGCAGTTGATATTCAGGATGCTCTCGATCTTCTTACGCATCTCTACCGTCCATGGTTCTGCACCGTGGATTCCGGCCTTTAATTTCAGACGGTCCACAACACCAGCTTCTTCAAGAGATTCTGCCAGATGGAGCGCATAAGACGGAGTACAGGCAAATGCTGTCGCTCCAAAATCCTCCATGCACATCATCTGACGCTTTGTGTTCCCTGCGGACATTGGGATTGCTGTAGCCCCCAGTGCTTTTGCGCCGTAATCCAGTCCCATGCCTCCAGTAAATAATCCATAACCATAGCATACATGGATGATGTCTTCCTCAGTCAGACCTGCCATAGTCAGACATCTTGCCACACACTCGCCCCAGACATCCACGTCTTTCTGTGAATAGGAAGCCAGTGTCAGCTTTCCTGTTGTACCGGATGTTCCCTGTACACGGACCACATCCTTCTTTGGAATTGCCAGAAGTCCAAATGGGTAATTGTCTCTTAAATCCTCTTTTGTCGTGAATGGAAGCTTATTGATATCCTCGATTCCTTTGATATCCCCAGGCTCCACCCCGAGGTCTTTCATCTTTTTGTGGTAGAAATCTACGTTGTTGTACACTCTGTTCACAACATCTACCAGCCGCTTACTCTGCAGAGCTGCCATCTCGTCAGCACTCATGCACTCAATCTTTGGGTCCCTGATTCTCTCTACCCAGTTTTCTAATGTCACTGCCGCCATTTTCCTGATAACTCCTTGTCTTTTTTTCTAACTTATAAAGACTACCGTCTTATAAATCCGCATCCTCTATCACTTTTACATCGGCATCTTCCAGCACCCTTGCCGCTTTTTCATAATCATCCGGACTGAACACCATGACCGGTGCCTTCTCCTGACGGATCACGAAGGAATAAATATAGCTTACATTGATTTCTCCGTCCGCAAGGATAGACAGCATACGGTTGAGATTCCCCTTCTCATCCTTTAACTCTACGCCGATCACATCATGGATTCTCACTACGAAGCCTTTGGAGGTCAAATAGTCCTTTGCCTCTGTGGGCTGATCCACGACCATCCGCAGAATCCCGAACTCCGGTGTATCAAACGATGCCACTGCACGAATATTGATATGCGCCTCTGTCAATGCGGAGGTCACCTGCATCAGACTGCCCGGTCTGTTCTCTACGAATACTGATAACTGCTTAATCATCCTCTCACCTGCCTTTACCTTATAATGCGTATCCCACATCAAATGCTTTTTTGTTGATTTCAATCGTTTTTGGCGGTACGGTCTTTTCAATTACATCATACCACTGCTCTTTCGTGAAATCCATATGCTGTGCCGCAATTCCCAGGACAATCAGGTTAAAGACTCTCGGATTGCCGAGTTTCTTGGACTCTTCTGTCGCATTCACTTTATACACTTTATATTCTGATTCCAGCTTCTCCATAATTCCTTCCGGATACTCGGCTGCCCCGATTACGACGGGCATCGGATCGATGCGCCAGTCATTCACGATCAGTGCGCCGTCTTTTTTCAGAAAATGTGCATACCGAAGGGCCTCAAGTCGCTCAAACGCAATAATGACATCTGCCTGCCCTTCTTCCACGATCGGCTCTGCCACCTGGTCTCCGTATCTGACAAAAGTCACGACGCTTCCGCCTCTCTGTGCCATGCCGTGTACCTCGGAAAGCTTGACGTCATAGCCTGCTGCAAGAGGAAGTCCACCTAAAATTCTACTGGTAAGCAGGGTTCCCTGACCGCCTACCCCTACAATCATGATATTTTTTGCTGCCATCATTATTCACCCGCCTTTACCAGTTCTATCGCATCAAATTTACATAAGGATTCGCACAGGCCGCATCCGGTACACATGGTATCGTCAATATGGATCGTGCCGTCCGCATTTCTCGTCATTGCAGGACATCCCGGCTTCATGCACATCCCGCACTTCTTACACTTGTCTTCATGTGCAATGTACAGTGGCTTTTTGGACTTATCCAGAAGAACACATGGAGACTTGGTAATGATGACAGAGACTTCGTCCCTTGCTGTCTCCTCTTTGATTACCTTTTCCAGTGTGGCTATGTCGAAGGCATTCACCTCGATGACGTTGTTCACGCCCATCGCACGGCACAGTTTCGGAATATCAATGGCATAAGTTGGATCGCCCTGAAGGGTCTTGCCTGTTGCCGCATGATCCTGGTGTCCAGTCATACCTGTTGTGGAGTTATCAAGGATCATAACGGTTCCTGTGGCATTGTTGTAGACCATGTTCATCAGGGAATTCACGCCTGTATGTAAAAATGTAGAGTCACCGATCACAGCGACCCAGTTCTTGATGTACTCTTTTCCTTTTGCTTTTTCCATTCCGTGTAAGGTGGAAATACTGGAACCCATGCACATCGTTGTATCGACTACACTAAGTGGTGCAACAGCTCCTAATGTGTAACATCCAATATCACCAGCCGCATGCATTTTTAACTTATTGAGTACATAGTAGACACTGCGGTGAGGACATCCCGGACATAAGATCGGCGGACGCTGTGGCGCCTCTGCCGGAGCCTTGATCTCCAGATCCTCTTTCAAGATGGCTTTTCTTAACATGTTAGCACTGTACTCGCCCTGTACGGTAAAGATTTCTTTTCCGATTACCTTGATTCCCCAGGATTTCACCTGCTCCTCGATGACCGGGTCTAATTCTTCCACGACATATAATGTATCCACTTTGGAAGCAAACTCTTCAATCATCTTTCTTGGAAGCGGATTGACCATGCCGAGCTTCAATACGGAGGCATTCGGGAGTGCCTCTTTGACATACTGATATGGGATTCCGCTTGTGATGACACCGATGCTGGTATCATTCATCTCTACCCTGTTGATCGATAGTGTCTCTGCTGCCTCGGCCAGTTCCAGATTCCGTTTCTCGATCTCAATATGACGCAGCTTTGCGTTGCCCGGCATCATGACATTCTTGCGAATATTCTTCTCGTAAGGCTTATCTTCTACCTCTTCACGTTCGCAGAGATCCACCAGCCCTTGCGAATGTGCCAGCCTCGTGGTCGTTCTAAAGATGAACGGTCTATCGAACTTTTCACTTAATTCAAAGGCTACCTTCACAAAATCCTTTGCCTCTGCACTATCAGACGGCTCAATCACAGGAACCTGTGCGGCTCTTGCGACCATTCTTGTATCCTGCTCGTTCTGTGAGCTGTATAGGCCCGGATCATCCGCAACCATCAGGACAAGTCCTCCGTTCACTCCCATATAGGAAACGGAATACAAAGGATCAGACGCTACATTCAGTCCGACATGCTTCATACATGCCATAGCACGAACTCCTGATAAACTGGCTCCCACTGCTACTTCCGTGGCTACCTTCTCATTCGGTGCCCACTCTTCGTAAAGGTCCTTCTTATACTGAACCAGATATTCGCTGATCTCTGTACTTGGAGTACCAGGATAAGCGGAGGAAACCTTCACCCCTGCTTCATAAGCCCCTCTGGCAATGGCTTCATTGCCCAACATAATTACTTTTTCTGACATCTTTTATAAACCATCCTTTCGTAAATCTGTCACTCTCTTCGCTTTTCCCTCGAATCGTCTCAGGGAATTTGGTGCAACCAATCTGATATGGGTCGCGAGTCCGAGCTGTGACTTAAGCGCCGACTTGATGCGCTGCTCTAGTTCGCTCAGTAATGCGTAGCTGTCCAAAAGCCTGTCATCGATCAGTTCTACGGTAATCGTCATGACATCCAGTCTGTTCTTTCTCTCTACCAGGATCTCGTAGTGAGGTCCAATCTCATCAATCTTAAACAATACCTCTTCGATCTGTCCTGGGAATACATTCACGCCTCTGATGACAAGCATATCATCTGCACGTCCTGACAGGTTCGCCATACGCACTGTTGTTCTGCCACATGCACACGGTTCATACATGAGCTTTGTCAGGTCTCCTGTGCGGTATCTGATCAATGGAAGCGCTTCTTTGCCAAGACAGGTGATGACCAATTCCCCGATCTCACCCGGAGGCAGAATCTCTTCGGTCTCAGGATCAATGATCTCCGGGATGAACCAATCCTCATTAATATGCATTCCACAAAGCTCGGTACACTCTCCCGCTACACCTGGTCCGCATAATTCGCTCATTCCATAATTCTGTGTACAGACGAATTGATCTCCCCAGGCCTTATGCATCTCATCCCGCATCGGCTCGGTCATTCCCTCTCCGCCGAAAAGGCCGATATGTAATTTCAGATCCTTGGATGGATCGATTCCCCTCTCTCTTAACACTTCCCCTAAATGAAGTGCATAAGATGGAGTGGCAACCAACAGGGTCACTCCCATGTCCTGAAGGAACATGATCTGCTTATTCGTATTGCCGGAGGACATCGGAATAACGGATGCTCCAATCTTCTCCAGCCCTCCATGCAGCCCAAGTGCACCGGTAAATGTGCCATATCCAAATGAAATCTGAGCCACATCCTCTGCGGTAGCACCTCCCATGCAGGCAATCCTTGCTACATTGTTCAGCCAGATATCCAGATCATTCTGGGTATAACCTACGACCGTCGGCTTTCCAGTCGTACCGGAGCTGGCATGGTATCTGACGATATCCTTCTTATCAACCGCAAACAGACCGTCTGGATAATGGTCCCTGAAGTCTGCTTTATATGTAAACGGCATCTTTCTCAAATCATCTAATGTCTGGATATCCTCTGGTCTGATGCCTGCCTCATCCATCTTTTTACGGTAAGGCTCAACGCGCTCATAAATGTATGACACCGTCTCTTTTAACCGTTCTAACTGGATCTTCTCGATCTCAGCCCTTGGCAGAGTCTCTTCCTTTGCCCAAATCATTCCTAAATCCTCCTTAGCCATAAAACATTCGTTTCAAATAAGTATAACACAACACTTCGCCAATTTAAAGCATTAATTTGAGAAATAGTGAACGAACTTGACTTGACTGATGGAAGGGGGACGCTGTGCCGAATGCGGGATGGTGCTGTCAGGGGTGCTCTGCATGTTGTTTCAAATATCGGACCACTTGCTTAGAATCCGTAAAAGGAAAATTGGAGAAAAGGGAGGCACTGGCATATATGACGGGAAATCCTGATGATTTCCCGTCAAGTATGCCACAGAATTCTGCCGATGAACGGCAAATTCTGACCTCTCTTTTCTCCAATTTTCTTTAACGGATTCTAGCGCGCGTTCTAAGACATTCGAAACAACATGCAGAGCACCCCTGACAGCACCATCCCGTATTTGGCACAGCTGGCCCATCCAGTCAGTAAGGTAAGTTGTTTACCGGGGGATTCTCCGGCGGGGACGGCGGATGGAGTGAGCAGGATGCAACAAGATGTCTCTGGTAGTTATATTCCGATTTAGGAAAAGTCAGGCAGTGATGGACTGACTGACTTTTCTTGGTGACAAATTTAGATACGGGGGCCGCAGAGTCACGTTATATTAATGGGTATTTTGCTGCAAGAGCAAGGGCCCGGGTTCTGGCTTTTTCGATGTTTGCCTCATCCTGGATGACCATGGCGATGATCTCGGCGATCTGGTCCATATCGGGTTCTTTCATTCCGCGGGTGGTGACTGCTGGGGTTCCGAGACGGACACCGCTTGTGACGAATGGGGAACGCGGGTCATTCGGAATGGTGTTTTTGTTACAGGTCACGTGGGCTTCGTCTAAGCGTTTTTCTAATTCTTTTCCACTGACATCGCAGCCTGTTAAGTCTACTAACATCAGGTGGTTGTCGGTTCCTCCGGATACGATCTTAATGCCACGGTCCATAAGGCCTTTACATAAGGCTTTTGCATTTTTTACGATCTGAGCCTGATATTCTTTGAATTCTGGCTGGAGGGCTTCTTTGAAGCAGACGGCTTTGGCTGCGATCACATGCATTAATGGACCGCCCTGAGTTCCCGGGAATACGGCTTTGTTGAAGTTGAACTTTTCATCCATCTCTTTACTGGAAAGAATCATGCCGCCTCTTGGACCGCGCAGGGTCTTGTGTGTCGTGGTTGTGGTAACATGTGCGTATGGGATTGGACTTGGGTGCTCTCCTGCAGCAACAAGTCCTGCAATGTGGGCCATGTCTACCATGAGATAGGCGCCGACTTCATCTGCGATCTCACGGAAACGTTTGAAATCGATAGTTCTTGCGTAGGCACTGGCTCCTGCTATGATTAATTTCGGCTGATGCTGTTTGGCAGCTTCGAGGACTTTGTCGTAATCGATGAATCCGTCATCATTGACGCCATAGGAAGCAAAATCAAAGTATTTACCAGAAATGTTGACCGGTGAACCGTGACTTAAGTGGCCGCCGTGGTCGAGATTCATACCGAGAACTTTGTCTCCCGGCTCTACCATTGCAAACATAGCTGCCAGATTAGCCTGTGCTCCTGAATGAGGCTGTACATTGGCATATTCGCAGTGAAAAAGCTCTTTTGCTCTTTCTCTGGCAAGGTTCTCTACCACATCGACACACTGGCATCCACCATAGTATCTTCTGCCCGGATAACCTTCTGCATATTTATTCGTCATTGGACTGCCCATCGCTGCCATGACTGCCTTACTTACCCAGTTCTCAGAAGCAATCAGCTCGATGTGGGAATTCTGTCTCTCCATCTCCGCCTGGATTGCATTTGCAACTTCCCTGTCTTCCTTCACAATTTCCTCGAAATCGTACATAGTCCTTACCTCCTGAAATTTAAAATACCTGTTGAAATAAATAGCTCCTGTAACGCTATTGGGACATTATAGCATAGCAGTTAATAGAAAGTCTACTTAGTTTTTTTAATGTTACTTTCAAATCTCATCAAACATAAAATATTATTAACAGACTTTTTATTCTATACACGAAAATCTGTAAATCTTTTGTCAAACTTTCGTGAAGACGACGAATCCAGAGCTGAAAACACTTCACAAACTTAAGATAGGTTTGGATATGTCTATTTTACAGCCCCATCGTGGTGTAACTTGGTTTTCCATAAACGTAACATGCTCGTTGTTGTATTGCCTCATTTCATTTTCTTACATATAATCAGGGCAGAAAGAGAGGTAAAATATATGGAAACAGCAATTTCAAAAAAAGAAAATACAGCTATGGATTATCTAGGATATGCTCTATATGCTTTTGGCGGATTAGGAATTGAAATTTTACTTATGATGTTAGAAACGAATTTATGGGGAATATCCAATAATCAATGGACAATCTCACAAAATTTGATTCACTGGACTGTTACTTGTTTGATTTGGGGAGTTCTTGCTTTTCTTTTATTAAAGCAGATTCCTAAACAACGCCCAAAAATAAAAAAGGGGAACGCAGGTGCAGCTGGTCTTATCATACTCGTATCTATTGTTTACACTACATATGTCTGGAATGGGTTGAAACCTATTATTGAGTTTACAAATAACGGATTGTTTAAATTCGTAGTTCAATATGTTTACTATGCTTGTGAAAGTATTCTTATTTTATTGATTATCGTATTCGGGCAAATGTTTTTTGAAAAAATGGTTGGTCGAAAGAGTCATCTTCCTGCAGGCAGCATTATACTTGCACTTACCTGGGGACTTATCCATATTTTGACACAAGGCATAAGCACAGGGGTTTATGCGTGCATACAAGCGTGTTTATTCGGCTTTGTCTATCTGGCTTTAAATAAGAGGATTGCAATTTCCTATGTGGCTATTGCTTTCATGTTCATGTTATAATATCTCTCAAAAGGGGGGATTTCATTGAAAATCAATGAATACATGGATACAGCAATCAAAGAAGATAGGATAGATTATTATTACAGAAGAAGAACAAATGAAGTACATGAAATTTTGGATCTTTTAAGGAAATATAATCATAAATTGATTGGGAAATCGGATCATGGAGAAATTATCTTTTCACTCAATGATGTATATTATTTTGAATCTGTCGATAAAAAAACATTTGCTTGTTTGAAAAATGAGGTCTTAAAAATCGAAGTGAGATTATCGGAACTTGAAAATGCTTATTATGAATACGGATTTATAAGAGTTAATAAATCAATGGTTCTAAATATCTATAAAATAAATTCTCTTAAAACCGAGTTGAACATGAGAGTAACTGCCCTATTGGATAACGGCGAAAAAGTACAAATCAATCGGAGTTATAAGTCAAAATTTAATTTGTTTCTTAAAACCATGAATGAAGGGGGATTTGACAATGAAATTGATAACTAAAAAGAATATCATTCCTATTATTTGTATTACTTATACTGTCCTGTCTATTTCATTAACGATATATGAAATCATTGTAAATGGAAAAATGAATCCTGCCCAGTTAAATATCTTTCTCTTTCTGATTTTAAGCATACTAGGTGTAGTTGTATTATCACAACATTATCGTTTTGAAAGTTTTTCCCCACTGACTATGATTATTATGCAATACGCCATTGCCATTGCCGTGATTCTCATTTCACTAAAGACAGCTTCCTTTTTTGTAGATATACACCCAGACGGTTATAGAGACTTGACATTATCATTTTCAATCCCTTATATCATTGGTGCAATCATCTATTATATTACTTTACGGCTAGAAGTTAACAAACAAAATAAGCTGTTAGAAAATATTAAAAAAAATAGAAAGCAATCCATATAAAAATACAAAGGGGTCCACAAATGAAAAAACAGAAAAAAGCGCTTTCCAAAAGAATCCTCCGGCTTTTCCTCTGCCTGATCGTGGCTGGAATTGCCGCCGCACTGGGAATTAATTTCTACATCCAGAAGACAACCGAAGATCAGATTCTGGATAAAGACCAGTTTCTCGCATCCTCTAAAGGAGATTCCACATCTTCCAAAAAGGACACCGCATCCACCGCCGACTGCATCCTCGTCCTGGGTGCCGGAATCCGTGAAGACGGTTCCCCGACACCTATGCTTGCTGAGCGCCTCAATGCTGCCATTGAACTCTATAAATCCCATGCTGCGCCCAAGCTCATCATGAGCGGCGACCACAGCCGCAAAGACTACGATGAAGTCCGCACCATGAAAGACTACGCCATAGAAAAGGGCGTCCCCTCCGAAGACATCTTCATGGACCACGCCGGATTCTCCACCTACGAAAGCATCTACCGTGCCAGAGACATCTTCCAGGCCCAGAACATCCTCATCGTCACCCAGAAATACCATCTCTACCGTGCCCTCTACATAGCCAACGCCCTCTCCCTTAACGCCCAGGGCGTCCCTTCAGACACCCAGAGATACTCAGGCCAGCTCTACCGTGACCTCCGTGAAATCCTCGCCCGCGACAAAGACTTCCTGACCTCCCTGTACAAACCCGCTCCCACCTTCCTGGGTGAGGCCATTCCTGTCAACGGCAACGGCAACGTAACAAATGATTGAACGCTCCATCTGAGCATACAAAAAGACGGAGCCCCCGGCGAACGGCATATGCCATCCACCAGGAACTCCGTCTTTCCATCCACAAAGCATATCTTTATCCGGAAGATATCTTCTATCCAAAATCAAACAGTGATAATTGATTGCTCTGCGGCAGATTTCCAAACAGCCCGAGGTCGGCCATCAAATCGATCGTCGTCTTGCTGACCTTGGTCCTCTGCCGGAAATCATCCAGTGACAGATACGGTCCGTCTTTTGACGCCTCTTCCACCGCTTCGGCCGCCTTGTCTCCCATTCCTTCGATACTGGAAAGCGGAGGCATCAGCTTTCCATCGATAATCTGGAACTTCGTGGCCTTTGCCGTGTAAATATCCAGTGGAAGGAATTCGTATCCCCTTGCATACATTTCCTGCACGATCTTCATGTCTTTCAGAACATCCTGCTCCTTGTTCGTCAGGGAATCCATTCTCTTCTTGTAATCCTTCATGTAATAATTCAGCTTATCTTTTCCCTGACACATGATCTCATAGGAAAACGCATTGGCACGTATTCCAAAATATGCACCATAATATGCCAGTGGATAGTTGATCTTACAGTAAGCAATTCGGTATGCCATCATGACATATGCGGCCGCATGGGCCTTCGGGAACATGTAGCTGATCTGTTTACAGGACCAGATATACCAATCCGGCACATCCTTTTCCTTCATGGCCTCTTCCCACTCCGGCTTCAGACCTTTTCCTTTTCGCACGCTTTCCATGATCGTAAATGACAGCGCACTGTCTACGCCCTGATTGATCAGATATATCATGATATCATCACGGGTACAGATACAGGTGGAAATCGTCGCCTTCCCCGATTTTACCAGCTCCTGTGCATTTCCAAGCCATACATTCGTCCCATGGGACAGACCGGAAATACGAATCAAGTCAGAAAGGGACTGGGGCTTTGCATCCTGGACCATCTGGATAACGAAATCCGTACCGAATTCCGGGATTCCAAGACACCCTAAGTTACAGCCGTCAATATCTTCCGGCTTGATTCCCAGCGCACTCGTATCGTGGAACAGGGATAATACTTTTTTATCATCCAATGGGATATTCGTCGCATTGAATGGGTTCTCTTCATTATACTCATTGTCCATGGCATCCGATGTGATGTATTCCTCCAGCGTTCGGATCATGGTAGGATCGTCGTGTCCGAGAATATCAAGCTTTAACAAGTTATGGTCAATAGAGTGATAATCAAAATGTGTCGTCGTGATATCTGTCGTCATATCATTTGCCGGATGCTGTACTGGGGTGAACTCATTGATATCGTGACCATGCGGAAGAACTACGATACCGCCTGGATGCTGTCCGGTACTTCGGCGAATCCCGGTGCAGCCTACAGAGATTCGCTCAATCTCGCATCTCCGCTTTCTCTGTTCACGCTCCTCATAATAATTCTTCACATATCCATATGCCGTCTTATCCGCCAGCGTACCGATCGTGCCGGCCTTGAAGGTATGTCCTTCCCCAAAGATTACTTCCGTGTACTTATGTGCCTTGGACTGGTAATCTCCTGAGAAGTTCAGGTCGATATCAGGCTCTTTATCCCCCTTGAACCCAAGGAAGGTCTCGAATGGGATATCAAATCCAGCCTTGATAAGTGTCTCTCCACAGTTTGGGCAGACTCTGTCCGGCATATCGAATCCACATCCTCCTGCAAAGGCTCTTACCTCCTTTGAATCGAAATCGTTGTAATGACATTTTTTACAGTAATAATGCGGGCTCAGAGGATTTACCTCCGTAATTCCTGCCATGGTCGCAACAAAGGAAGAACCTACGGAACCACGGGAACCTACCAGATAGCCATCCGCATTGGATTTCCACACCAGCTTCTGGGCGATGATATACATCACAGAGTAGCCATTGGAAATGATGGAGTTCAGCTCCTTCTCAAGACGAGAGGATACCGGCTCTGGCAGCTCCTCCCCGTAAATCTCGTGTGCCTTGTTATAACAGATATCACGCAGGTCCTGCTCGGAATTTTCAATGACCGGAGGACATTTATTCGGGTTGATCGGCGACATCTTTTCAATCATGTCACAGATCTTATTCGGATTCTCGATCACGATTTCCCGGGCCTTGGCTGATCCAAGGTACTCGAATTCGTCCAGCATCTCCTCTGTCGTGCGAAGATAAAGAGGCGCCTGATTATCCGCATCACTGAATCCCTTCCCCGCCATGATAATCCGACGGTATACCTCATCGCCCGGGTCCAGGAAATGTACATCACAGGTCGCAACGACAGGCTTCTTGAACTTTTCCCCCAGCTCCACTATCTCCCGGTTGATGTTCTGCAGGTCTTCTTTTGAATTAATATCAGAATATTTCTCACTCTCCAGCATGAACTGGTTATTCCCCAGAGGCTGTATCTCATAATAATCGTAAAAATCCGCAAGTCTTGCAATCGTCTCTGCAGATTTTCTCTCCAGGATTGCCTGATACAGCTCACCCGCCTCACAGGCACTTCCTATAATCAGTCCCTCTCTATGCTGATTGAGCACGCTCTTAGGAATCCTTGGACGCCTTGCATAATAGATCAAGTGTGAGTCTGAAATCAGCTTATAGAGATTAAAGCGGCCGATATCATTCTTCACCAGAATAATAATATGATACGTCGGCATCTTACGGATCGCATTGGGGTTCATATCCCCGAATTCATTGAGTGCTTTCAGTGTCGTGATATCCTGCTCTTTCAACATTCCTACAAATTTCACAAAAATCTCTGCTGTAGCCGCTGCATCATCCACTGCCCGATGGTGGTTCTCAAGTGAGATACCAAGTGCCTTGGCAACCACATTCAGTTTATATTTAGACAAAGTGGGCAAAAGAACACGAGCCATAGCCACTGTATCCACATAGGTAAAATGAGGCTCAATGCCCTGCCTGCGGCAGTTCTGTTCGATGAATCCAACATCGAATCCAGCATTGTGCGCGACCAAGATTCCATCCCCTGCAAATTCCAAAAACTGTGGCAGAATCGTCTCAATATCCGGGTAATCAATGACCATCTCATCCGTAATACTGGTCAACTGCGTGATTTCGAACGGGATAGGACGTTTCGGATTGACAAATGTACTGAACCGGTCAACTATCTCCCCGTTTACCACCTTCACCGCGCCAATTTCAATGATTTGATCCTTGATGGCACTGAATCCGGTAGTCTCCAAGTCAAATACAATGAAACTATCATCCAGTGTTTCCTCCTCTGCGCCGACCGCAATCTCTGTCAGATCGTCCACCACATAGCCTTCCACACCGTATAGTACCTTGAATGGATCGTCTTTATCCAGTGTCTCGATATAATGGTTGGCATCCGGGAAGGACTGTGCAACACCATGGTCCGTAATAGCAATCGCCAGATGTCCCCAGTCATGCGCCCTTTTTACAATATCCCTGACCTCGGATACACCATCCATATCACTCATCTTCGTATGACAGTGCAGCTCCACCCGCTTCTGCGGGCTTAAATCCTGTCTGGAAACGGTGAAATCACCGCTCTTTTTGATTCCTGTGACCGAACCGATCGTCAGTTCTCCGTCAAACTTATCGATCGTCGTGATTCCCTTGATCTTCACAAAGGCTCCCTTTTTCAAGTCGCCGAGCAGCTCAGGAAGCTGATCATTCCTTGTGAACATCTTGACCGTGATGGTGTCTGTAAAGTCCGTGACCGCAAACATCAGAATCGTCTTCTCATTCCGAATCTCACGTGTATCGAAGTTGATGATCTTACCGTGGATGGTGATCTCACCCATCTCGGTGACCACCTGGTCCAGAGTGATTGGCTCGTCCTCAAAGTTCTTGCCATAGATCAGACTCGGGTCATCTCCCTGTTTGAGCGGTCTGTAGAAATCTTTCTTCTTGAAATCTTTCTTAAACTCCTTCTTTACACCAGAGTCACGCTTCTTATCTCCTGTGCTCTCCTGCTTCTTCCCGGACTGACCGTCTCCCTCGTCTTTCGGTCGGTCTTCTCCTTTTTGTCTGGCACGACGCTCGAAAATAGCATTGATTTCCTGCTGAATTCTCTGTTCATCATACTCACGGGTGGTTCCTTCTTTTTCTGCCTCCCTATATGTAACACGGATATCCGCTTTGATATGGAATCTCTGGTCATAAATCTCGTGGAGCAGGTCCACAATATAGTCCCTCTTTCCCTCGGACACGATGGTATCTAAAAGCTCCAGGTTCATGATTTCTCTGCCCTCAAAGCTCATCTTAGCCTGCTCGAACATATTGGCTGCAAGTACACTGTGGAGCTTTAATTCCTGAACAATACTGTCCTTGTACTCCATCATCAGAGTGCTCACGGTATACTGCTCGGACAGGGCATACTGCTCGATGATCTTGATGCTTACTTTTGTCTTTCCAAAAAGTTGTTCCTTGATTTTTTGTTCCATCTGCCAGATATGCTTTTTCTGAATCAGATGACGGCTGAAAATGTGAACGCGCAGAAAATCACGGCCGGAATTGGTCGTGATTTTCATTACCTCTACATCCTCAAACAGAAGCTGGATATCATCCTCTACCTTCAAAGTCGGGAATACTTCAAAAAATATCTTTGCGTTTCCTATCTTTTCCAATTTAACAACTCCTGACGTAATGTTTCCAAAAGCTCTTCTTCCTTTACCTTCTTCACAATCTCACCTTTTTTGATGAGAAGGCCTTCTCCGATTCCCCCTGCGATTCCGATATCTGCCTCTTTGGCTTCCCCGGGGCCGTTTACGACACAGCCCATGACTGCCACCTTGATATCAAGCGGGATATCCGCGACCGTGTTCTCCACCTGATTAGCAAGTCCGATAAGATCGATCTTCGTCCTTCCACAGGTCGGACAGGATACGACCTCGATACCGCCCTTTCGAAGGCCGAGTGTCTTTAAGATCAACTTCGCCGTCTTGATCTCCTCCAGCGGATCTCCCGTCAACGAAACGCGGATTGTATTGCCGATGCCCTCATACAGGATGATACCAAGTCCGACCGAGGACTTCACATTCCCGGAATACACCGTTCCTGCCTCTGTAATCCCCACATGCAGCGGATACGGGCACTCCTTCGCGATCAGTTCGTGAGCCTTCACGCACATCATAACATCAGAGGATTTGATGCTGACTACCAGATTGTCATAGCCCATCTCCTCTATCATCCTGACCTTGTCCAGTGCACTCTCCACGATTCCTTCTGCAGTCACTCCGCCATATTTCTCAAGCAGAGGCTTTTCCAGAGAACCGCTGTTGACTCCTACGCGAATCGGAATCTGGTATTCCTTTGCTTTTTCCACGACCGCACGCAGCCGCTCCTCACTTCCAATATTGCCGGGATTGATCCGTATCTTGTCTGCCCCATTCTCGATTGCAGCGATAGCAAGACGATAGTCAAAGTGGATATCCGCAACAAGTGGTATATGAATCTGTTTTTTAATCTCACGAAGGGCCTGTGCAGCTTCCATAGTAGGAACTGCGCAGCGGATGATCTCACAGCCTGCGGCTTCCAGTTTCAGGATCTGAGCTACCGTGGATTTAACATCCTCCGTTTTCGTATTGGTCATAGACTGGATTGCGATCGGATGACTGCCGCCGATTACAACGTCTCCGATTCTGACTTCTCTTGTCTTCCTGCGTAAATTCTCCATAATATGCTCCTTTTCTTCGTAAAATGTATCGTCTGAGCGAATCTTATATATCCGCCTTGGTACTTTTCCAATCTCATTAAAATACAACCAGAATACAGAATAAACAGGGAGTTGTTTCCCTGTTTATCCATTACTTCTTATCAAATACCATCTGATTCCCATATTCTCTTTCAGTCAGGGTCAATTCCTTCTGCTCAATACTATAATCATAGCTTGCCTCCAGGGCGCTTACGGAAGAGTAGACCTCCTCCGCCGTCACAGCTTTGTCAGACGCTTCTGCCGCCTTCTTCACGGCCTCGTCGCTTACATTCAGGGTAAAAATCTTGGCATCCTTGTCAATACTGTACTTCATCTCCACTGGTACATCAATGCCATCCAATTCTTCGGGCCATTCTACCACAGCCGTACCGTTCCCCTTTACCGTCATAACAAGGCTGCTGTCCTGATGGTTCCATGTTCCTTCCAAAGGATTGGACGTGAACAGCTTCACTACAAAAAAGGCTGCTATGATGATGATCAGTACTGTGCTGACTGCCATGACAGTCCTCCAGATTTGATTTCTCTTTTCTTCGTTATTCTTCGCGATCATGAATGGTCTTCCCTTCTTTTTCTTCCACTTTATTATACGGATTTTCGTGTGCTGTGTCAACGGGTAACGCGCGTGCAGCGCATCGTGTCGAATTGACACACTATGACTATTTTCGTTGATTTTCGCCACATAACCTTAATAAATGGAAAAGAACTGTTAAAATATTCCAAGTATTGAGGAGGTGCTTTATGAGGTTTGCAGCTATGTTAAAAGAATTAAGGGAAGAAAAAGGCATCACACAGTCTGAATTAGCGGACCAATTGGGAATCACCCGTTCAACAGTTGCAGGTTATGAAACGAAAGGAAAACAGCCCGATTACGAAAGGCTGATTGAAATTGCAAGGTTTTTTGATGTTTCTGTAGATTACCTGCTGACCGGTTATGAATATTATCCGATTTCTATAGAAGGCAGCCCCAAACACAGCCTTAAAAGATTATTAAAAGTATATGCCAGCCTCTCCAAGGTTTCCCAGGACAGCGGCTTTGACTATCTCGAATATCTCAGCTATAAAGAACAAGGACAGGATTCTAGACCCAAAGGGTGACAGAAGCCTGTCCTTACAAAATCAAGCAAAAATCCCGCCGATTACTGTATAAGATAATATTGTCATAATAAATGCCGCGATCAGTACGCCCAGAACAATTGCCGGAAAAGCCTTTCTGAACCGGATTCCGAGGAGTGCTGCGATCAGAGAGCCTGTCCACGCACCAGTCCCCGGGAGTGGAATTCCCACAAAGGCAACCAGTCCCCAAAACTCATATTTCTCAATGTTCTTACTCTTGCTCATCGCTTTTGCTTCCAGCTTTTCTACGATTGGACGCAGTTTTTTCGTTCCCTTCATCCAGTCAAAGATCTTCGTGATCAATAATAAGATGAATGGGATCGGAATCAAATTCCCTATGATACAGATTGGGATGGCCTGCCACTTCTCAACATCCAGAATCGCCGGACCCGCCGCAATCAGACCACCTCTTAGTTCCAGAATCGGCACCATAGAAATCACAAATACGATAAATTGCTTGCTTACCTTCCCCCCCAGATTTACAATGAACCAATCAATTAAAGCTTCTTTCATAAATTATTTTCTCCTACTTTATTCATGTATCTTTTCAAAAATGCGAAAAGTGCTTCCATCTCTTCTCTCGTACCGATGGTGATACGCAGATACTGTTCAATTCTCTTGCTGCCCCAGTATCTGACATAAATATTCTCTTTTTTCAATGCTTCAAACAGCTCTTTCGCATCATAATCAGGATGTGATGCAAAGATAAAGTTCGCCTTTGCATCCGGGAAAACAAATCCCAGCTTCTTTAGCTCCCCCTTTGCCCACTCCCTCGTCTCAACGATCCTGTTGACCGTTTTCTCAAAATATGCCTTATCCTTCACGGCCTCCACTCCATAGACGAGTGACGGCTGATTCATGGTATACGAATTAAAGGAATACTTCACATCATTTAGATATTGAATCAATTCGGGCGCACCGATCGCGTATCCAATTCGCATTCCAGCCATAGATCTTGCCTTGGAAAAGGTCTGTACTACAAGAAGGTTTTTATACTTATCTAACAGCTCTAGTGCTGACCTTCCTGCAAAATCTATGTATGCCTCATCTACGATCACGATGACATCCTGGTTGTGTCTGATGATGTCCTCCACAAAATCCAGTTCCTCATAAATCGCTGTCGGTGCATTTGGATTCGGGAAGATGATCCCGCCGTTTTCCTGATAATAGTCTTCCTTCCTGATTCGGAAATCCTCGTCTAATTCCTGGCATTCATATGGAATCCTGTAAAGTTCCGCCCATACCTTGTAAAAAGAATAGGTAATGTCCGGGAATAAAATTGGCTTATCTGAATTAAAAAATGTCAAAAAGCACATCGATAATACATCATCTGATCCCACGCCCACAAAGACCTGGTCTGTGCCTACCCCATAATAATCCGCCAGTGCATCTACCAGGCTTGAGGCCCCCGGGTCTGGGTAGAGACGGAAACGGTCCACATCCATGTTTCGGACCGCCTCAACGACTCCAGGAGCAGGTGGGTATGGATTTTCATTCGTATTCAGCTTGATGACCTTATTCTGCGGCTGTTCCCCCGGAACATAAGGCTCTACCTTTCGGATATTCTCTAAAATCTTCGGATTTAATTCCATCTCTTGACTCCTGTTTTTCTCTACTTATATTCTTTTGCCAATTCCGCAAATTTAGGCAGAGAATTGACGATTGTCTCGTAAGATACACAATATGCAAGACGCACATATCCCGGACAAGCAAACGAGGTTCCCGGTACGATCAGGATATTGTACTTCTTTGCAGCAGCACAGAATTCTTTTTCATCTGCGACCGGTGATTTTACGAAAAGATAAAAAGCTCCCTCCGGTTTGATGCATTCGAATCCAAGTTCTTTCAGACCATGATACAGTGTCTCCCGGTTCCTGTTGTAGTAAGAAATATCCGTCTTTTCATTCAGGCATTTCTTTACCACCTTCTGCTGCAGGGTCGGCGCATTGACAAAGCCCAGAATCCTTGTCGCAACATTGGCAGCACCGATCAGCTTTTCGCTGTCAGCAGCCTCGTTAGGGATGACCAGATATCCGATGCGCTCTCCCGGAAGAGACAAGGATTTACTGTAGGAATAACCAACAACTGTGTTCGCATAGTATTTTGTCAGATAAGGAACCTCCACTCCGTCATAAGCCAGTTCCCTATACGGCTCGTCTGAAATCAGATAGATGTCTGTTCCAAATTCCTTCTGTTTTGCCTCCATGATGGCCGCCATTTTTTTGATCGTTTCTTCTGAATATACGACCCCGGTCGGATTGTTCGGAGTATTTACGATTACAGCCTTTGTCTTTGCAGTGATCTTCGCCTCGAATTCATCCAGCTTTGGCTGGAATGTCTCTGTATCCGGTGAAATCTCCACCAGCACGCCGTCATAATTATTCGTGTAACTTCTGTACTCCCCGAAATATGGAGCAAAAGCAATGACCTCATCTCCCGGATTCAGCAGCGATTTCAGAATGACATTCAATCCTCCTGCTGCGCCGACTGTCATGGTAATATTTTTTGCAGAGAAGTCAGTACCGAACTTTGCATTTAAGGATTCTGCGACTGCCGTTCTGACATCCTCATATCCTGCATTACTGTTGGTATATCCATGCAGCACGACCGGATCTTCCTCATTCAAAAGCTCACGAATCGCGTCCTTTACTGTCTCCGGTGCTGGAACGTTCGGATTCCCCAGGCTGAAATCGTATACATTCTCAGCGCCGTAGATTCCTGCCAAGCGGTTTCCTTCCTCGAACATTGCGCGGATTGCGGAACTATTTGCAACCATATTTTCCATTTTCTTTGAAATCATGACTTTTTCTCCCTTTCTTTTGTTCAGTTATTTCTTTGTTACAATTCCCTTCTCAACCATAAAAGCCGGACGGTAAGACATCTTTGCCTTTCTAAGGCCTTCTGCACCAGTGTCCTCTTCTCTGTTCACATACTTGTAATCCATGCATTCATGGAGAACGAACTGCTGGTTGATCATCGGGTAAGCCCCATCTATATGAGGAAATGCCTTTTCAATGTGCACGACAAAGGTGTCCTCACTGATTGGCTCCCCAATCGCAAAGGCTGCGATTTTATCGTCAATCCTTAAGACTCCCCCTGTCTGCCCCAGCTCTTTGTAGAGCCGAAGAGAATTCAGGGTAACACACATCTCCGCATTTTTCTCCGGGTCCTCATCACATCCGTTCTGGTTCCTCCATTTGAGTGCCATTTGGAAGCATTCTTCCTGATTGGCTTCTGAAAGTGATTCATAACTCCAGTTCGGATATAAGGACTTAAATTTATTGATATGGTTGCGCTTACTGTGGAGCTTCTTTCCCGGCAGTGTAGCGAGCTTCTCTGACTCATAGACGTAGTCCGCCGCATCACGGATATACTCGACCTGGAACTCCCCTGGATACCAGGCCTCCAACTGGGCAAAGTTCTCCTGTGTTACATTATAAAGTTTTAACGGATATCCGCGCTCCTGGCTATATTTTGTAAGAAACTCTAGCGCATTCTTAACACACTGAGGCTCTCCTGCCGGATATGCGAATGCAAGATCCACTTCATCGTCCTGAAAAATCAGAGCATCCTCTATCACCGCATACTTCACATGATAATGCCGGGACCAGAGATATACATTAGCAAAGGTCCTCTCACAGCTCCTGCTCGGCGCTTTTGCGAAATAGGAACTAATAATTTCCCGATCCTCCAATTCCGGCCGTTTAAATTTAATTTCGTCCATTCTTAACCTACTCTTTCTGAATGTTTACTGGTACATCTTCTTCGATCATGGTATTTCTTATGAATCATTTCCTATATAAATTTCTTTCCCAACGTGTGTTATTTTTCTATCTCAAAAAAATATACACTTTGACAGTATACCAAATTTCTGGCTGTCTGACAATGTTTACTCACTTTTTCTGAACTGCATAGCATAGAGTCCCGCATAAATTCCCTGTTTTTCCATCAGCTCTTCATGGGTTCCCTCTTCCTCGATCCCCTTCTCAGTCATGACCAGGATGCGCTGTGCATTACGAATTGTAGAAAGTCTGTGGGCGATCACAAAGGTAGTCCTGTTCTTTGCCAGATTTTCCATGGACTGTTGAACCACCTTTTCGCTTTCATTATCCAGTGCAGAGGTCGCCTCATCGAAAATCAGTATTTCTGGATTTTTTAAGAATACACGGGCGATCGACAATCGCTGCTTCTGTCCGCCTGACAGCTTTGCGCCGCGCTGACCAATATCCGTCAGATATCCATCTTGAAAACTCATAATGAACTCATGGGCATTGGCTCGTTTTGCCGCAAGAATGACCTCCTCATCCGTCGCCTCCGGCCTTCCATAACGAATGTTGTCCATAATCGTCCCTGCGAAGAGGTAGACATCCTGCTGTACAATTCCAATATGATTTCTCAATTCGTCCAGCTTAATGTGACGGATATCCGTTCCGTCCAGATAGATACCACCTTCGCTCACTTCGTAAAATCTTGGAATCAGGCTGCACAGCGTCGTCTTACCGACTCCCGATGGACCGACCAGTGCAATGTAATCTCCCGCCCCGACTTTCAGATTCAAGTCTTCCAGGACCTTATCCTCTTCGTTTTCATAATAGAAAGAGACATCTTTGAACTCAATCGCTCCTTCTACCTGGTCCAGGGAGATGGCATCTGGTTCATCTGCAATATCCGGTGCAATCGATAATACCTCCAGGAAACGTTCAAAACCAGAGTATCCATTTTGGAACTGTTCGGTAAAGGATACCAGCTTTTTCACAGGCTCAGTAAAATTATTGATATAGAGCAAAAATGTGATCAAATCCGTCACCAGAATACTCTTTGACAACATCATCCCGACACCTGAGAGCAGTACAACAACTGTAATCAGCGTACTCATTGCTCCAAGCCCAGAATTATAGATTCCCATATATTTATAATTCTGCTTTTTCGCTGCCACAAAGTTATCATTCCCGACTTTGAACTTTTTCATTTCTACTTTTTCATTCGCAAAAGATTTGACAACACGAATCCCAGAAAGGCTGTCCTCGATCTGCCCGTTGATATCTGCGATCTTCTCTCTGGTGCGTTTGAATGCCCGCTTCATCTTCCCATTATAATAGAAGGCAAATACCGCCATCACTGGAATGAAGGCAAATGCGATCAGCGCCAGCTTTACATTCACCGTAAGCAGAATGATGAAGGAACCCGCGATCTTGATGATGGAAATCACAAGATCCTCCGGTCCATGGTGCAGAAGCTCGCTGATATCAAACAAGTCACTGGTGATCCTGGACAGCAGGTGCCCCACCTTCTGATTATCATAGAAAGCAAATGTCAGCTTCTGATAGTGCCCGAAAATATCGCTGCGCATGTCAGCTTCCATCTTCGCCCCCATGATGTGCCCAAAATATGCAATATAAAAATTACAGAACACTTCCAGCAGAACAAGCCCGATCATGACTGCTCCCAGCACAATAATCGCCTGTTTTGCTTCTGCCGCATCAAAATACACGACTTCATTCGTAATGTATCTGACAAGCAGAGGCAGAACTAACGTGACCGCTGCTCCCAGAATCGCAAAAAACATGTCACTGTAAAACAACCCTTTATAGGGCTTATAATACGCAAATAACTTTTTTAACTTCTCTTTCATAATCTTTTCTCTCCTGTAAACGTTTTACGAATATCATATTACTCCTGTTCTACCATATTTGTAAACCTCCCCGGCTTGATTTCTCTTATCCATATTCATCGCTTATTGCTGTTCACTCGCACCATTCAAAAATCACGCCTTTGGCTTAATTAAACAATTCTTAATAAAATAACCAGTAAATGTTAAAAAGAATCTGTGAGAATAAAGATAGACTAAAAGGGTATTCATGGGAGGATCTTATATGACGACACTTATTACCACACTTTATCCACTTCTCTGTATTATGCTGCCCTGCTTTCTCTACATGTTCCTGTGTCTGAAAAAGCGCAGCCACTATTTGACTGCACCGCATTTTATCTGGGTCTGTATTTTTCTGTTATATCTATACATGGTCCTGGAAACGACCGGAATCGGGACGATATGGGATATCGGACATTATGACAGTATTTTAACATTTGATAAGATGAATCTGATTCCACTAACGGACATTACAGCCCTCTCTCAGATACTGAATATTTTCATGTTCATGCCGCTGGGATTCCTGCTCCCCTTTATCTGGAAGGAGATGCGCTCTCCGTTCAAGGTTCTTCTTGCAGGTGCCGGATATTCCCTTGCAATTGAAGTCTGCCAGCTGTTCAATAACCGAGTGACAGATATCGATGATCTGATCATGAATACGCTGGGTGCACTAGCCGGCTATATCGTCTGGATCGTCTTCGTATGTCTGTTCCACCCAAAGGGAGGAAAGCGGGAGGTATCCATCGCAGGACATGAAGCCTCTGTTTATCTGGTACTTAGTATACTTGGAGAATTCCTGCTGTTCAATTGGCGCTGGATGGTAAAGATGTTTTTCATGTAAATCAAAAGAGGAAACAGACCGACTTTTACAGTAAAGGTCTCTTTCCTCTTTCTTACTACTCTTCGTTCATTTTCGCTAATTTCGCCGTCTGGTCTGCCGCAATGAGGCTGTCAATAATCTCGTCTAAGTCTCCATTCATGATTGTATCCAGCTTGTGAAGTGTCAGCTTGATCCGATGGTCTGTGACTCTTCCCTGCGGGAAATTATAAGTCCTGATCTTTTCTGAACGATCGCCCGTTCCGATCTGGCTTCTTCTTGCCTCTGCCTCAGATGCCTGCTGCTTCTCCAATTCCAGTTCATACAACTTCGAACGTAAAAGCCGGAATGCCTTGTCCTTATTCTGAAGCTGTGACTTCTCAGTCTGGCTGTAGATCACGATTCCGGTCGGATAGTGAGTCAGACGTACCGCAGAGTCCGTGGTGTTGACACACTGTCCACCATTACCGGACGCACGCATAACATCGATACGGATATCTTTATCATCGATCACAACGTCGACCTCTTCCGCCTCCGGCATGATTGCGACCGTAATCGTGGAAGTATGGATTCTGCCGCCGCTCTCGGTCTCAGGCACACGCTGTACACGGTGTACCCCACTCTCATACTTCAGACGAGAATATGCTCCCTGTCCTGTAATCATGAAGACACACTCTTTGAAACCACCGATTCCATTCTCATTCAGGGAAATCATCTCGATTCTCCAACGGCGGCCCTCTGCATAATGTACATACATACGATAAACTTCGGCAGCAAACAATGCCGCCTCGTCCCCACCGGCGCCTGCACGAATCTCTACGATAACGTTCTTATCATCGTTCGGGTCTTTTGGAAGGAGCAGAATCTTTAATTCCTGCTCTAACTCTTCGACACGTGCTTTGGACTCATTGAGTTCTTCCTTCGCCAGCTCACGCATCTCTTCATCTGACTCTTCATCCAGCATAGCAAGGCTGTCCTCAATATTCTGCTTACACTGCTTATATTCTTTAAATGCCTCTACGATTGGACCCAGATCACTTTGTTCCTTCATCAGCTTGCGAAATCGTTCCGGGTCATTCGCCACGTCCGGCTCCTGCAATTCTCCCATCACTTCCTCGTAGCGGATCAGCAAATCTTCTAATCTATCAAACATTTTCCTCTATCCTTTCTCACTACCTGCGTTTCTAACGCTTTCCTTACCTATCATACACGCCAATTACAACACGGTCAAGACCTGCAAGATCCTTTTTTACCATGATATTCCTGTAACCAGCCTCCTGCATCAGTCCAAACACTGCTTCTCCCTGGTCGCAGCCGATTTCAAAAATCAACGTGCCTCCATTCACAAGATATCTTCCCGCCTCTTGTACGATCTGCCTGTAAAAATAAAGACCGTCTTCTTTGCCGTCCAGTGCGATCCATGGATCATGTGCCTTCACTTCTTCCTGAAGAGTCTCAATTACATCCGTCCTGATATAGGGCGGATTAGAAATGATCATCTCGTATGTTCCCTCAATCTGTCCGAATAGATCACTATGCTTAAATTCGGCATCTATGTGGAGTGCTTCGGCATTTGCCCGGGCGACCTTAAGGGCTTCCTTCGAAATGTCGGCTCCGATTCCTTCCAGACTGACTGCCTCCTGCCTTCCATAATGTAATACACTCAGTAGAATACAGCCGGAACCTGTGCACATATCCAAGATTCGAAAACACGGGACTGTCATGCCCTCCCGGCGGATGACTTTGACAGCCTCTTCCACTACTGTCTCTGTATCCTGCCTTGGAATCAGGACATGCTCATTCACCTGAAATGGAAGCCCCATGAATTCCTGTACTCCAGTCAGATGCTGAAGCGGGACACGCCCGGCTCTTTCTTCTATATAATATAGATACTTTTGTTCCTGATCCTCACTCAACACTCTATCCGGCATAGCATAATACATTGCGCGTCCTACACCAGTCACATGCTCCAAAAGATACCATGCATCCAGACGGGCTTCTTCTATCCCCGCATGAATCAGACGTTCTTCTCCCAACTGATATGCTTCCTGCATCGTCATAGCCTTATACCTCTGCTGCAGAGCCCGCCTGCTGTTCTGAAACACCCTGGGTGTCTCCGAAATTCTCTGCCTGATATGCCTTCCAGTCAAACACAGCCTCGACTGCACAGATCGCGACCTCGATCATGCTGTCATCCGGTTCCTTCGTTGTTAGATTCTGTACCCAAAGTCCCGGTTTACTTAAGAGATTGACCAGGAAATTCTCGCTGCTGCCTGCCAGCTTAATGATCTCATAGGATACCCCCGCTATCAGCGGAAAAAGTGCAATACGCAGTACCACCCGCATAATCTGGGAATCCGTTGTAATAAAAAAGCAGAAGATGATGCTCACGATCATGACAAAAAACAAAAAGCTTGTCCCACAGCGCTTGTGCTGCTTGGAACTCTTCCTGACATTCTCCACATTCAACTCAAGACCATGCTCAATACAATTGATACACTTATGCTCCGCACCATGGTACATGAATGTCCTCTGGATATCCTCCATCCTTGACACGAGCAGGATATACGCCAGAAAAATACCAACACGGATGATTCCCTCCAAAATCGTGATTGCAGCCCTGGAAATGATATGTTTCCTTAAAATGTTGCTCAGAAAGTATGGGAGGACCATAAATATCGCCACCGCCAATACCACAGAAAAGGCAACGGTCAGATTCATGATCATCTTGTCCCTTTTTTCCCTCTTCACAAGTTCATCGGCAGTGAGCACCTCTTTTGTCTCTTCCTCTTCTTCAAAAAAGCTTGCAGAGAACATCAGGGTCTTCATTCCCAGAACCATAGAATCTACAAAATTAAAAATCCCCCTGATAAACGGAATCTTCGTAACTGCTTTCCACGGGACTACGCTCTGATATGTCTCAACGCTTACTGTAATTTCCTTGTCAGGCTTCCTGACTGCTACGGCATAATGATCCTTATTCTTCATCATAATGCCTTCGAGTACGGCCTGACCGCCTATATTAGATGACTTCATGTCCCCTCCTGTCTTAAGCATACCTGAAAAGGGTCAGTTCCTTCCCTTGGAAGTTGCTGACCTTCGATTATATGATATGTGATTCCACGGCCAACGCCATGGTACGCTCACCTTCGAATATATCACTTCATATCCGAACGGAAGCGCTCTATCTGCGCTAATTTAACAACAGGCTGAGATTTTCACCTCAGCCTGCAATAAATCATTCTTATTTAATACCATATTTCTTATTGAACTTATCAACACGTCCACGAGCCTGGTTCGCTTTCTGCTGTCCAGTGTAGAATGGATGGCATTTGGAGCAGATTTCTACGTGGATTTCCTTGTTTGTAGATCCTGTTACAAATGTGTTTCCGCAGTTGCAAGTTACTGTTGCCTGATGGTACTCTGGATGGATTCCTTCTCTCATGATTTTCACCTCTCTATTTCAAAATATAGTTATTATAATCTCTAAACAGCTTTGTTATTGTATCATAAGATTTTTAGTTTTGCAAGTTATTTTTCAGAATAATCTGTGAAACTCTTTGAAAAATTATTTTTTCATGGTATACTGCTTCTACTTAAGTTTATTACAAAGGAGAATTTCTTATGGAAATTACAGCAACCACATTCTTCATCGTATGTCCCTTTTTGTTCCTCGCCGGACTGGTAGATGCCATCGGCGGAGGCGGCGGACTGATCTCGCTGCCGGCATATCTGATTGCGGGGCTGCCCCCTCATACGGCAGTTGCTACGAATAAGATGTCTTCCACTTGCGGGACGACCCTTGCCACTATCCGTTTCATCAAGAATGGTCTGGTCAACTTTAAGCTCGCCGTTCCCTCCGTCATCGCAGCAATTATCGGCTCTTCCATCGGGGCGCATATCTCCATGATTGTTCCCGAAAAAATCATGCTCTATGTACTGATCGGGATTCTGCCTGTGTCCGCATTCCTTGTATTGAACAAAAAACTCTTCCATGACAACGGCAGCGACACAGTCACACTGGATAAGAGGACCTATCTCACTGCTACGATCGCAGCCTTGATCATCGGGATGTATGACGGCTTCTACGGTCCTGGGACCGGGACATTTCTGATTATCGCTTTTACTGTATTTGCAAAGCTGAGCATCAAGACTTCCAACGGACAGGCCAAGGTCATCAACCTCACGACCAATATCACCTCTCTCGTGATTTTCCTGATCAACGGGCAGGTCTTAATTCCTGTGGGAATCGCTGCCGCTATATGCAACATGGCCGGTGGCTACTTAGGCGCAGGCATGGTCATGAAGAACGGGGCTAAGATCGTGAAGCCCAGCATCCTGTTGGTTCTGTTCCTGCTGCTTCTGAAAGTCCTGAATGTATATTGATACATATCACGTCCCGCTATTTTTAGTGGGACATGATATAAAATAAGCTGCTAGATGAATTTCTTCTTAATCACCATCTGTACCAGTTCTGCATTATTCTTTGTCTGTGAGAACATAGTCAAAAGGTTGTCCACAGCCTCTTCTGCTTTCAATCCATTCAATGCTTTGCGAATAATATATACCGCATCCTGCTCTTCTCTGGTGAGCAGAAGATCTTCTCTTCTCGTTCCTGATTTTGGAATATCGATGGCCGGGAACACTCTCTTTTCCTGCAGCTTTCTATCCAGAACAAGCTCCATATTTCCAGTCCCCTTGAATTCCTCGTATACAACATCATCCATCTTGCTTCCTGTCTCGACCAGCGCAGTTGCAAGGATGGTCAGGCTGCCGCCCTCTCTCATATTTCTAGCAGCACCAAAGAAACGCTTCGGCATATGCAGTGCTGCCGGATCAAGACCACCTGAGAGAGTTCTTCCTGACGGCGGTACTGTCAGGTTGTATGCACGTGCCAGTCTTGTGATACTGTCCAGAAGGATCATCACGTCTTTGCCATGCTCGACCAAACGTTTTGCACGCTCAATCACCATCTCAGATACTCTCTTGTGATGCTCTGGAAGCTCATCAAAGGTAGAATAGATGACTTCTACATTCGGTCCTGCGATTGCTTCTCTGATATCTGTAACCTCCTCAGGACGCTCATCAATCAAAAGAATCAAAAGATGCATGTTCGGCTCTCTCTTCTGTACGGAAAGCGCGACCTCTTTTAACAGCGTTGTCTTACCAGCCTTCGGTGGAGATACGATCATACCACGCTGCCCCTTACCGATTGGGGAAAGCAGGTCGACAATCCTCATTGCTGTGGTACTTCCCTGTGTCTCCAGGCGCAGACGCTGATTCGGGAAAATTGGGGTCAAGTCCTCAAAGTTGCTGCGCTTCATAGCCTCTGCCGGCTTTAAGCCGTTGATCGTAGAAACATATAAAAGAGCACTGAACTTCTCTGACTGTGTCTTGATTCTCTTATTTCCTGCGATAATATCGCCCGTTTTCAGATTAAATCTCCGGATTTGGGAAGGAGAAACGTATACGTCCTTTTCTCCGGGCAGGTAGTTCTCACAACGGATAAATCCATATCCATCCGGCAGGACTTCCAGAATTCCGTTCGCTGTCTCCCCACTGTCAAGCTGCTCGATATCAGTCGCCTCTTTTTTGTCCTTCATTTCCTCTTTGACTTCTTCTTTTGCTTCAGCCTTCGCTTCTTCCATCTTTTCTTTTTCGTCCTGAGCAAGCATTGCGTCTATGAGCTCGCTCTTCTTCATGGTGGACACACCTTTCATTTTTCTTGCCTTCGCCAGTTCTTTCAGCGTAGCAAGAGGCAGAGATTCATACTTTTCTCTTGTCATAAATACCTTTCCTTTCTTATAACGATTTATCACTGTTACTTTGTTCATGTATTCATTTTATAAAAAATGTTGCGGGAACCTTAGTCTGAAGTGACTTGTCCGAAATCAGGCATGTATTATACCTGTCTCCAATAAGATATATATCAAATCTGAACCCATTATACATCATACATATCAAAAAGAAAAGTGATTTTTTTCAAATCCAGGCAAATCCTCCGGCTTTCACGCTTGCGTTGCTTTTCTAAGAGTGATATGATAATGAACAGATATAAATAATAAGAAGAAAATCTATAAGACAGCGAGGTAACAAAATGACAAACAGTGAAAAAGCATTGCAGATGCATGAACAATGGAACGGTAAAATAGAGACTACGGCAAAATCTCATGTAAATTCCAGAGAAGACCTTGCCATCGCCTATACTCCAGGTGTTGCAGAACCATGTAAGGTCATCGCAAAAGACCCGGATGCCGCTTACAAATATACAATCAAATCAAATACAATTGCCGTCGTATCTGACGGAAGTGCAGTTCTTGGACTCGGCAATATCGGTGCTCGTGCAGCGATGCCTGTTATGGAAGGAAAAGCCGTCCTCTTCAAAGAATTCGGTGGTGTCAATGCCGTACCGATCTGCCTGGATACCCAGGATACAGAAGAGATCATCAAGACAGTGGTCAATATCGCTCCGGCCTTCGGTGGAATCAATTTGGAAGACATCTCCGCACCGCGCTGCTTCGAGATCGAAGCACGTTTAAAAGAACTCTTGGACATCCCTGTTTTCCATGATGACCAGCACGGTACTGCTATCGTTGTACTCGCCGGAATCATCAATGCATTAAAGGTCACAGGAAAGAAGATGGAAGAATGTAAAGTCGTAGTGAACGGGGCAGGCTCTGCCGGAGTAGCCATCACGAAGCTGCTTCTTACATATGGTTTCCCGAATGTGATTATGTGTGACATCAATGGTATGATCAGTAAGTCTTCACCGAACCTGAACTGGATGCAGGAGAAGATGACCGAGGTCACGAATTTAGAAGGAAAGACCGGAACACTCGCAGATGCACTCGTTGGAGCCGATATCTTTGTGGGCGTATCCGCACCAAACATTGTCACAAAAGAAATGGTCGCTTCCATGAATCAGGATGCCATCCTTTTTGCCATGGCAAACCCAGTTCCTGAAATCATGCCGGACCTTGCTAAGGAAGCCGGGGCAAAGGTAGTCGGAACAGGTCGTTCTGATTTCCCGAACCAGGTGAACAACGTCGTTGCATTCCCTGGTATTTTCAAGGGAGCATTGGAAGGAAGAGCCACACAGATTACAGAAGATATGAAACTAGCAACTGCCAAAGCGATAGCAGGACTTGTAGCCGATGAGGATCTAAGCGAGAACAACATCCTCCCGGAAGCATTCGACCCGCGTGTTGCCGAAGCAGTAAGCAAAGCGGTAAAGGAATTGATATAGATGAACCGATGGGGGGAAAAACGTTACCACTCATTAGATTATGATTTAAAACAGAACTATGGAGAAAAAGTTTATAAAATCACATTAGACGGTGGGATGACCTGCCCGAACCGGGACGGGAAAGTTGGGAGAGGCGGCTGCATTTTCTGCAGCGCCAGCGGCTCCGGTGATTTTGCAGGTTCCAGAGCACTTTCTATTACGGAACAGATTGCACGTGGAAAAAAAGAGTTGAATGGAAAACGTCCGGTTCACTCCTACATCGCATACTTTCAGGCATTTACTAACACCTATGCTCCGGTTGAAAGACTTAAAAAGCTGTACATGGAGGCAATTCAGGATGAGGAAGTCAAGATTCTTTCCATCGCCACCAGACCTGACTGTCTTGGGGATGATGTTCTTGAACTGTTAGGTGCAGTCAACCGAATCAACCCCGTATGGGTCGAGCTTGGACTACAGACAATTCATCCGGCGACCGCCGCTTTTATCCGCAGAGGTTATGAGCTTCCGGTTTTTGAAAAAGCGGTCAAAGATCTTCGGAAACTGGGCATTACCGTAATCGTCCATACCATCCTGTTCCTTCCGGGGGAGACAAAAGCGCAGATGCTAAAGACCCTTGATTATCTCAATCACATGGATATTCAAGGAATAAAGCTCCAGCTTCTGCATATCTTAAAGGGTACAGACCTTGCAGAAGAATATAAGAAGCGCCCCTTCCTGGTTCCTGATATGCAGGAATACATCGAATTTCTGGGAACGTGCATCTCTCGTCTGAATCCACAGATCACCATCCACCGTCTGACCGGGGACGGACCGAGCGATCTTTTGATTGCCCCTTTATGGACCAGTCAGAAAAGGACTGTATTAAACACACTGCACCGTTATCTGAAAGAACAGGATATCTGGCAGGGAAAGGAGTATCATGAGTGAAACATTTACACTATATAAGCTGATCGTTTTATACATGTTGGAAAGAGTCGATTTTCCGTTGACGACTTCACAGATTTCAGAGTTTATATTAGACAAAGGATACACTACCTACTTCAAGCTACAAGAGACATTGGCAGAAATGGTGGATTCCGGCCTCTTAAGGGTCGAGACCACACATAACAGGACTTTATACCATCTGACGACAGGCGGGGAAGATACGATTCAATTCTTCAAGAATAAGATTTCTCCTGCCATCCAAAAAGATATTGATGAGTTTTTTAAGGAAAAAAGGTATGACCTCAAGGAAGAGGTGGCGATCAAGTCTGACTATTACCTGAATACGAACCATGAGTATGAAGTGCAGTGCCAGATCGTAGAAAATGGTTTCAGCCTGATCGACCTGAAACTAACAGTTCCTACGGAGGTCGAGGCCGAAACCATTGCGAATAACTGGACGAGCCAGAGCCAGGAGATCTATACTTTACTCTTGACGAAGCTTCTCTAAATGTTCTTTTATTGTTTTTTCGTAACCCAGGACGCCCGGTTCATAGAACCTGGCGTCTTTTATTTCATCCGGCAGGTATTGCTGATGTACATAATGATTCGGATAATCATGCGCATACTGATATCCGGTTCCATGACCTAATTTCTGAGCGCCTTTATAATGAGCATCCTGGAGATGAGACGGAACCGTCGTCTTCTCATGCTTTACACTCTCCATCGCCGCAAAAATGGCATTTGTAGCGGAATTGCTTTTGGGTGCAGAAGCAACATAAGTAACCGCCTGTGCCAGAATAATCTGGGATTCCGGCATCCCGATCCGCTCTACTGCCTGTGCCGCAGATACTGCTACAGTCAAGGCCATCGGATCGGCATTCCCCACGTCCTCGGAGGCACAGATCATGATGCGCCTTGCAATGAATTTTACGTCTTCCCCGGCATACAGCATCTTCGCAAGGTAATAAACTGCCGCATCCGGGTCAGACCCTCTCATACTTTTGATGAAGGCCGAAATCGTATCATAATGGTTATCTCCAGTCTTATCATACCGCACGACTCTCTTTTGAATACATTCTGATGCCACATCTAATGTAATATGTATCTTTCCATCCTCGCTGCGCTGAGTCGTCAGTACTCCCAGTTCGACTGCATTCAATGCATTTCTCGCATCTCCGCCGGAAACATCAGCCAGGAATTCCAAGGCCTCCTCATCAATCTCAGCCTGAAAGCTTCCCATCCCCTTTTTATCATCATAAACGGCACGCTTAAGCAGTGTCTTTACATCCTCTTTGCTTAAAAATTTTAATTCAAATACACTGGAACGTGACAAAAGAGCTCCGTTCACCTCAAAATATGGATTCTCCGTCGTAGCACCGATCAACGTGATCGTGCCGTCCTCAACATATGGAAGCAGATAATCCTGCTGCCCCTTATTGAAGCGATGAATCTCGTCGATAAACAGAATTGTCTTCTTCTGGTACATTCCCAGAAGCTCCTTTGCCCCCTTTACGACCTCCTCCATATCCTTTTTCCCAGCAATGGTCGCATTGATCTGCTTAAACTCCGCACTCGTCGTATTCGCGATCACCTTGGCAAGAGTCGTCTTCCCAGTTCCCGGAGGTCCATAAAAAATCAGAGAACCTAGCTTATCGGCCTTGATCGCACGGTATAATAGCTTGTCCCTTCCAATAATATGCTGCTGCCCCACTACCTCGTCCAAGGTCGTCGGGCGCATCCTGGATGCAAGCGGAGACTCCTTCTCCTGCTTCGTCTCTCTCATATAATCAAATAAATCCATAGTTCTTAAACCTAGTATGATAGAATGCTTTGCTTATGCAGAAGGTGGATATCATACGTTTCCTTTCTTAAAAATAAACGGGTGTGACTGATAAACATCTTAGTCCAAAATGGAGGGAAAATCAATAGGATGTGTGTTATTCTGTTTCCTTCGCTCTTTTAAAAATAATAGATAATTAGTAGTTATCCTCATAATGGTATATGGAAACATATATAAATCTTTAGAGAAAATGTATATTTAAAAGGTTCTAAAATATCTTACTTGAAACATAGAATTAATATGGGAGAAAATATATGAAATATTGGGTTATATGTGATTATCGTGAAAACTTAAAAAATTATTCAGAAAGTGATGAGAAACTATATAATGATCACCCTGCGCGAAAAAATATTTTAGAAATAATTAGGGGAATAAATTCTCTTGGTTATGAGTGTGACTATTTTGGAGGTATTCCTGAATTGGTACATGCTGTTGATAACCATACAACTTTTGAAAATTGTATGTTTTTAAATTTTACAGATGGCATGGATCAAAGTTATAGTAGAGTACAAGCACCTGTACTTTTAGATTTGCTTAAAGTACCTTATAGTGGTTCGGATGTATTCCCATCCGTAATTATGAATAATAAATACTTTTGTAAACAAGCCTTATTAAACAATGGTATTGTGACTGCCAAGTCTTGTATTGCAAATTCCTATATTCCTTTGGATTTCAAAGATTTGTCTTCCTGGAAATTTCCTTTATTTGTAAAACCTAATTGTGAAGGATCCTCTCTAGGAATTTCCTCAAAGAGTGTTTGCCATACAATGGCAGAAACAAAGAACAGAGTTGAAGAATTGCAAAATGAATTTGGTGAAGTGATAATAGAAGAATTTATTTATGGCGTTGATATAACAAATTATTTGATTGGAAATCCTGGAAATTACTATATTAACGATGTAATAACAGCAGAGCTTTTTGACCAATCCCCCTATACTATTTATGATTCAAAAATGAAACATGATAAGTTAAGAACTCTATATTTAAATGAAGAAAAAATACCTATAAAAACATTAAAAAATATACAACAGCAATCAATTGAAATAGCCCAAATCCTTGGTGCAAGGGATATTTGCCGAATCGACTATCGATTAAACTTAGATACGCAAGAATTTAGTTTTATTGAAATCAATTCGGCTCCACGTTTTAGTAGTACCAGTGAGGCTGGTTTTATTGCATATAAACGTAATATCAAATTTAATGATATGTTACTATATTATATAAAAGCATTCAATGATAGAATTAGTCTAATTTAATCATGTGCATAAATTAGAAACCATGGATCAAACTCTATGACATTCATATATTCACAAGTTGGTGGTAATATTTTTGAATCGGCCATTTCTGGACAAAGTTTATAGAAGCGCCATTCACTAGAGCTATTTTTTACAAATGGATATGCCTTTTCAAAATAAACTTTTTCAGTTATTAAATTATCTATTCCATGGCTCGTAATAGCAAGATTCATGTATATTTTACGATTCATAATAGGATCAACGATGTTATGGTTATCCATATAGTTTTTTAAGTAATTGTAATAGTATTGTACTTCATTTTTCTGTGATAAATACAGTGAACATATCATTAAGTGGGTTTGAATGACCAAGCACCCATACGTTGTACGATTCCAAAATAATGCTTCTAATAGTATTTCGCTTGCGCGTTTATAATTCCTTTGTATCATGTAACAAACAGCTAAATTATTTGCAGCATAAGAAAACTCATGTATTTTTAGGCGTTTAATGACATTATAAGATTCTTCAAATTGAACTACTGCATCTCGAAGTCGATTTAATTTTACAAGTACAAAACCTTTAGTTGTTTTTAAAAAAGCTTTATCTAATTCATCTTCTAATTTTAACTCTGCTTCATCTAAAACATTTAAAGAACTTTCATCATCAAGAAAATTTTGACATCCTCGCATAGTATTAGCCCACACTTTGGGATGTGTATCTTTATAAGAATTTTTTATTTCTTTAAAAATGTCTTCTGACCTCTTTAACTGGGATGGTACTTCAAAGCAGAACATATGTAAGACATTAAGGGTTTGAACATATACATCACTATCTTTTGGCACTTCATTCAAAGCTTTATCCAATAATGGGATAGCGTCAGAAGTCTGTCCAATATTATTGTAACACTTTCCCAAATAAAAATAATAATAATACTTTACTTTATTAAATCGCAATACTTTAGGATCTATTAAATTAAATTGCTTTATTGATAGCTTATAATTACCTGTTTCATATGATACTAATGCAATGAATAAAATTTGAACTGGTTTAAACTTGTGCAAGTGATCCTCAAGAAAGGATAAAATCTTTTGCGCTTCATAAATTTGTTTATTATGAAATAATTTTTTCCCATAGCGAAAATTTAATTGTTCCCAACCAGAAGTGTTAGCTTCACGCGCATTTTTACATAATAACTCATTGTGATAGTTTACTCCTGGATTTTGCATAAGGAATTCATATGCATATTGTGAAAAAAGTCCTTTGAGCTGAGAATCATAAAAAATATCCAATAATTCTATATAATCTGAATCATGGCAGGTAGAAACCATGTTTCTGGCATCATAATTTAGTATTCTATCATCTACAAGATGAAGCAATATTTGTGTAAAAAGATTCTCATTATAAGCCTGAAATAAAAAACATCTCTTTGAAATATATAATGCTAAATTCATCAACTCAGAAATAGGCACGCTTTCTTTTAAGCAAAGATACGAGAATAAAATCCATTTTTGCTCAGGTTTGAAATCACTATCATCGAATCTAATGTGATCCGTTTGTAAAAGTTGAATCATTATTCGTTTATTTATTATGGCTTTTTTATATGAGTATACATTTATTGCATTTTTTTCTAATAACTTACTAATTAACGTTGCTAACCTTTTGGGACTTCCGCCACACTTATTATAAATATATATTAAATCATCTTTTGTGAAGTATTCCATTTCAAATATCGGATTCATAATTTGATAAAAATAGTCAACTTCAAGGAACTGCTTAACCTCAATATCAGTATAAGGCAAATTATGATATATTTCTTCCATCAATTCTATGCTGAGGTCCTCTGACGTTGTGATAATACAAGATTTAAAATTTTTATTATTTAAAAATTGTTTAAAAATTCTAAAAAAGAGTTTAGCTATCTCCGTGTCACAACGTGAAAAATTATCGATACAGATACAGAGACGATTTTGATCAATTATTCCTCGTATATAATCGCTAATAAGGTCTACAGAATTTATATTTTCATCAGAATAAGTAACTGCATAATAGCCTAAATCTAATATTAATGAAACCATATTGCTAACTTCTGGGAAAAGTTCGTTTGTAATATTCTTTGTTTTTTTATATGTACTATTATAAAATTGTTTGTATTTTCTTTTTACACTTGATATAAAATCAATATCACTATATTTTTGTAATTCGATAATAAACTCGGATACAATATCAATAGAACTTTTATTAAGCTTTATATCTATATAACAAAGACGATATTCATTATGCTTTTTAATAACATAATCAAAAAATTTTGTCTTTCCAAAGCCTCTATTGCCTTTTATCCATAGAGTAGTGGCTGTAGAATCAGATAAAAATTTATTTAATTTTACTCGTTCAATATCTCTGTCAACAAAATGGAAATTAAATAGTTCTGTAGTATTCATAATCTCAATACTCTTTCTTTAATAATTATCGTTTGTAATTTGGAATAATTAGTTGTTTGTATCAATTATTAACGGATAACTACTAATTATCAGGCTTTGTCTTATTTAAAAAAAGGCAACAAATCCCCCCTGTACATAACTCGAGAAAACTTATCACCACATGAAAATCTTACCATATTCTACACCATTCAGCAACCAAAACACCCTTAATTTTCCTTTTTATTTTTCCTCCTAAACCATACACCAAATTATGGTATCAAAACAAGACCGCCCATAAAGCCGGTCTTTCTCATATGATTGCTCCCTCTAATCCTAAGCAGCACTTATAATTTTCATATGATTCCTTGGATGCATACTTCGCAATATCTCTGCCTGTCGTTTTGCTGCCACGTGAATATATATCTGCGTTGTTTTGATAGAACTATGTCCAAGTATCTGTTGTACACAACTGATATCCACACCCTCCTCGATCAAGTAAGTAGCAAAGGAATGTCGGAACATGTGTGGAGTAATATTTCTGTCAATACCAGCCAGGCGTGTATACTTTCTCAACATAAGCCGAATAGACTGTTCCGTGAACCGATACCCCCGCCGGTTTACAAAGAAGAATCCGCTCTGCCTAATTGCCCCCTTATTAGCATGGTAATACTTTTTCAACAGTCTCAGGATTGAATTTTCTCCAATCTGAACATATCGCTCTTTTCCCCCTTTCCCCATGAATCTTATCGTACCAGAAACCAAATCAACACAGTCTATACTGATATTTGAAATTTCATACACCCTTGCTCCTGTCGCAAATAACATTTCAATAACGGCCAAGTCCCGAAGCCAGCATATATGTTTCTCCTCATTTTCCATAATTGGATGGGTATATATATAATTTAATAGCTGTTCGATCTCATTTCTCGGAATGATTCGTGGAAGTATAATACTCTCTTTAAATTTCATTCGTATTTTTCGAAAAGGATTTTCCTCAACAATCTCCTCTTCTTCTAGGTAATTATAAAATGCCTTCACACTTGCCAATTTACGTTTTACCGTTTTTTGCTTATACTTTTTATGTAAATCTATGATATATTCCTCCAAAATTTCTTTTTCCGGTTCACTCTGATTCAAAAAAGAAAAGTACTGTCTTAAATCTATCCTGTATGCCTTTAAGGTCTTTTCATCTAAGAGTTTCCTATATTCACAATATTCCAAATATCCCTTTACTTTTTCCTGCATATTCATGCCCTCGTCCTCCATATATTAATTTTCATTTTGTTCAGTTTATCACAAATTTGAAGGTAAAACACTTACGAATCATTCTCATCCCCCTTCGTTTTATTACGAATTTTGTTTAATTACATCCCCATTACTCAAAATTCAATTGGCAAAACACCCACTTATCCATACCGAAACAGAATACATGGGAAAATTTCAATATCTACTCTAATCAGAAGCGCACAAAAAAAGCACGCAAGCCCCTTTCTCTTTACGTGCTTTCTATAAACTTATTTTTCAAACCTATGATGAACAACTCACATCTTACTTTCTATTTCCCATTCCACTGTCCAATCACTTCATTCACAGTAGAAACCGTAACGAATACTTGTTTCTGGTTCGTGTGCAGATAGTTCAATAAAATCTTATATTCCTGCTGTGTCAGAATCGTGATTAATTCTATACGTTTCTTATTATCATAAGCTCCATAAGCCTCATAAAGAGTGACGCCACGGTTCAGCTCCTTCATGATATATTCCTGGATTTCCTGGTAATCATCAGAAAGGATGCAGACTCTTTTCCGCTTATTAAAGCCGTCGATAAAATAGTCCACAGCGATTCCGTTCGCATAAGTACCCAAGATACTGACAATAAATGTAGCAAAATCATATACCAAAAGAGAGGTTGCAGCGGTCACCATCCCCGCAGCCGTCACGGCTTTTCCGATCTCCATATGGGTGAACTTGTTAATGATCTTCGCTACGATATCAATTCCGCCGGAAGAAGCATTTACATGGAACAGAAGAGCCTGTCCCAGTGCTACGATCAAAATATAAGTGATCAGATCATACACCGGATTGCCTGTCACAGACTTGGTCACAGGAATAATCCTCTCATAGATCCATAGAAATACAGGCAGAAGCATCGATGTATAGACGGTCTTTGCACCAAACTCCTTACCAATAAATATAAAACCTATGACTAAGAGTACTACATTTAATATAAATGTAATGACAGAAAGTTGAATCCCGGTAAGCTGGGATATGACCAGACCCAGACCGGAAATACTTCCCACAACGATCTTACTTGGGACCATGAAGAAGTACACTGCTGCAGCGACCAACATCATTCCAAACGTAATAATGAAAAACTCACGGATTGCATTCTTCTTTGAGTTCATTTTTAAATTCTCCTCTTCTTGACATTTTACCTTATTCTTTTTTTACTCCTTAGTCCGTACCGCATTCTCCTGTGGTTCCCCTTCCACAGCTCAACGGTGCATCTTTTATAATTATACTACAAGACTACTTACTTTGCACTTCTATCTTTCAGTGATTTCCTCTTCATCCGCCGCAATCTCCCGAATCACTTCCCCCGCAATCAGAAGCCCTGCGACTGGCGGTACGAAAGAGATACTGCCCGGGATGCTGCGTCTCTGGCCCTTATCCTCTCCTGTCTCTCTTCCAGACGTATCGGTTGGCTTTTCTTTAGAGTAGAGCACCTTTAAATGAAAGATTCCCCTGCTTTTCAGTTCCTTCCTCATCACCTTGCACAATGGACAGACGCTTGTCTTAGAGAGGTCTGTGATTTCAAACAGCTCCGGGTGAAGCTTGTTCCCTGTCCCCATACTGCTGATGATTGGAATCTCCTCTCTTTGTGCCAGTTCCACCAAAGCCAGCTTTGCTGTGACGGTATCAATGGCATCGATGATATAATCTGGTTTTTCATCCCCCATCCTTCCCTCGAACAGTGTTTCCAGATTGTCCGGCAGGACAAACATCTCATATGTCTCGACCTGTATCTTTGGATTGATATCTTGAATCCTGGCCGCCATCACCTTCGTTTTATACTGGCCTAATGTACTATGGTAGGCAATGGACTGACGGTTGATATTGGTCAGTGAGACGGTGTCATTATCGACCAGGATCAGTTTCCCCACTCCGCTCCTGGCGAGCGCCTCGATACAGTGCGAACCGACGCCGCCCACACCAAATACCATGACCGTTGCTTTATGAAGCCGTTCCATCCCCGTTCTTCCTATTAATAATTCTGTTCTTGAATATTCATTTAGCATATCATCACCTTTCTCCTATATCAATCGTGTTTCTGTTTAGTGTTTCTGTTTCGTTTTTCTGGACACCCTGGTACATAAAAAGTTTTCACTAATCCAGCATCAATTCATCCACCGTCACAAATTCATAGCCTTCGGCAGTAAGCTGGTCAATAATCTTCAAAGCCGCCTTCACGGAGCTGTCATAACAGTCATGCAACAGAATGATATCATTTTCTTCTGCTTCCGTCACTACTTTATTTACAATTTCCTCGACATTTTCTGTCGCCCAGTCAAGCGGATCGATGCTCCACATCACAGGAAGCACATGGATTTTTTGCTCCAATTCCTTCTGCCAAAGTCCGAAGGGCGGCCTCATGAACTGCACCTCTTCCCCGGTGATACTGCTGATCAGTTCATTCGTCATCGTAATCTCCTTGTATGCTTCATCATTGCTCACCTTCGTAATTTCAACATGGTGGTATGTATGATTCCCGATCAGATGTCCTTCCTCATACATCCTCTTTACGATTTCCTTGTTCTGATCCTTTTCTATATTCTGCCCGATCAGGAAAAAAGTAGCCTTCACGCCTCTTTCTTTTAACCCGTCTAAAAGCTTTGACGTATAAACAGTGCTCGGTCCATCATCAAATGTAATCGCAATCTTTGGTTTTTCCACCATGTTTTCTGCCACATATGCGATTGCATTCGGGCTTAACACTTCCTGATTTTCTGATTCCATTGTATTCTCCGTAAAAAATGCCGGATAGATCATCCCTAACAAAAGTAAAACATAGACCAGACCCATCCCCTGCATCATTCTTTTTAAACGCAATCTGTCCACGACCTTTATTCTGCTTCCTTTATATATATGCTTTCTCTCCTCAATTTATGGATGCTTTCGCACGAATCATTTTCTCATCAAGAGTACGGACTCATGCTGGACATGATGGGCCTTTGACATATTTTTCTTACACAAAACGTAGATTTGTGTTATAATGACCTCTGTGTCACATTCAGAGGAGGAATATTTTACATGGAAAAAACGATACAAAAAGAAAATAAAATGGGCGTCATGCCCGTTCCGAAACTATTAATCACAATGTCCCTGCCGATGATTATTTCGATGCTTGTGCAGGCTCTTTATAACGTTGTAGATAGTGTCTTTGTTGCTCAGATCAATGAGGCGGCCCTGACTGCTGTTTCCCTGGCATTCCCGGTGCAGAACCTGATGATAGCCATTTCTGCTGGAACCGGTGTTGGAATCAACGCGCTATTGTCCCGCAACTTAGGCGAGAAAAAATTTGATGAAGCCAACGCTGTTGCAAGAAACGGTCTGTTCCTTGGAATGCTCAGTTATGTTGTGATGGCCCTGCTCGGTCTGTTCGGCTCCCACCTTTTCTTTACCGTTCAGACAGAAGACCCGGTGATTATCCGTTATGGTACACAGTATATGCTGATCATCACAGTTGCATCCATTGGAATCTTCATGCAGATCACATTTGAACGTCTGATGCAGTCTACAGGAAAGACCATCTACAATATGATCACACAGGGAACCGGCGCGGTAATCAATATCGTACTTGACCCGATCCTGATTTTTGGCCTTTTTGGACTTCCAAGAATGGAGGTCGCAGGTGCGGCCCTTGCCACCGTCATCGGGCAGCTTGTAGCTGTTACAATGTCATTATACTTTAACTGTAAGAAGAATACAGAGCTGAATATTAATATGAAAGGATTCCGCCCAAACAAAATCATCATTGCCAATATCTATAAAGTCGGCGTTCCTTCTATTATTATGCAGTCCATCGGTTCTATCATGGTGTTTGGTATGAATAAGATCCTCATGATCTTCTCTTCCACTGCCACAGCAGTTTTTGGTGTATATTTCAAGCTCCAGAGCTTTATCTTCATGCCGATCTTCGGTCTGAATAACGGCATGATTCCGATTGTTGCTTATAATTACGGTGCCAGAGATAAGAAAAGAATCATGAAAACGATTGATTTAAGTGTACTGATCGCTATCGGTATCATGATTATTGGTCTTGGTATCTTCCAGTTTTTCCCGGCACAGCTCTTAAAACTTTTTGATGCATCCGAACATATGCTGGAGATCGGAGTACCGGCTCTTCGTATCATCAGCCTGAGTTTTATCTTTGCTGGGTACTGTATTATCGTGGGAAGTGTCTTCCAGGCACTTGGAAATGGAGTTTATAGCCTGATTGTCTCTGTAGCAAGACAGTTATTCGTGATTCTTCCGGTCGCCTATATTTTTGCAGAATTATTCGGACTGCATATGGTGTGGTGGTCCATCCCGATTGCAGAAATAGTTTCTGTGGTGCTTTCCTCGCTGTTGTTCAAGCGAATCAAGCGTCAGAAGATCACACCATTAGAAATCGAATCAAAATCCGGTTCCTCAACTGCAAAAAGCGCAGCAGAATAAAATGGAAGCAGAATCGTGCTTTATCATCCACGATTCTGCTTCTATTTTATTTTAGCCGTCCTTTCTATTCCTTTCAGAACGAATCCCCGTTTCTTTCTGGAACTGGTCGTGATTACTATATTACGCAACTTTATTCACGCCGAAAAAAACAGCATTCACACATTAGTCATTGTATAAAATGTAAAATTGGAATAAGATAGGAGTTATAAAAGGGAATGCTAGGAGAGAGAATTTATGAATACGGAAAAAATCACAAACCGGTTTAAAAAACAGTTTAAAAACACAAAGCGGACGGCAGGGCTTTTTGAGGCTGTAATTGGTCTTATTATTTCCTGTCTGGTGCTGTTCGCCAAATGGTTCACCTATAAAGGAAGCGCTTATACCATTCTGGGATTTTATGCCACGGTCCGCCAGTATGGAGGTATCTCTGCTTTTTCACAGGCTTTTGAGACTGCCGAGGAGGTTGCCGCTACAGGAAGCAGTATTGTACCGGCCTATCTTTTTTTGCTCATGCCTCTTTTACTGACCGTAATACTTGTCATACGGTCTATTTTACTGCTGGCAAGAAAGAAGGCTGATATCCTAACGACGGTTTCCTATTGGGTCGGATTTCTCTACCTGATATCTGTGTTTTTCAATTCCTATACCGTCCGCCCGGCACTGACGATTTCTATGATACTGATGGTGGCAGATTATTTCGGAACCCGTATGATCCTCGAAGGGGATGAAATGAACCGGCAGGCACGGGAACTGAAACGAAAAGAGGAACAGGCACGGCTGGACAAGCTTCGACGTATGCGTTTCCCCGGACATTATTCCAAGGATTTCTATACGGTTATATTTGCGAATTTCAGAAGCAACCTAAAGGGGTATCTTCTGTTTATTTTTGCAGCCTCTGTTTCAGTTGCATTCCTGTATATCATGATCGGTGCGCTGTCCTTAGTTCTGTCCATTGACACTGGGCAGGATGTCATGAAGTATTCTGGAGTCATGAGTATTTTTTCAGAAGTCATCCTGATTGTTCTATTTTTATCCATTATGCTTTTGGTGCTCATCATCTCCAATTATATCAAGACGCGTATGAAAAACTATGGAATCTTTATCAGCCTGGGCATCCGAAAAAAAACCTTAGAACTCATCATCGCTCTTGAATTCCTCACCTGCATCGTTGTTTCTCTGGCTGCAGGGCTTCTGCTCGGCAATCTGGGGCTTCCAGTGATGAAGTATTTCTTCCTGCACAGTATGGGGATACAGACATCCATTTCGGCTGAATATAGGCTGATCACATTGATCACCGCAATCATATTCCTGCTCATGACAGGATTGTCCACACTGATCAATTATCATATATTTGAAAACGTGGATATCACAACGTCTTCTTTTAAGGCAGTTAAAAAGGAACCTCTTCCGTATCATCTCCTGATTCCGGGACTGCTGTACGGAATTTACTGCATACAATCCGGTATCCGCTCCTATCTCTATGGTTCCTGGATGGAGGGGATGTCAAAGCTGGCCACGATGCTGCTTGGGTTCTTATTCCTTTTGTATTGTGGAGGCAGCAAGCTATTGAAGCACTTTATGAAGAAAAAGGATCTGTATCTGAAACACCTTTTTCAGATTCTGCCCTGGAAATACCATTTTAAGACGAATGCAAAGTATCTGTTCCTTTTATTCACCATCCAGATCTTTGCACTTTCTATCTATCTGCCGCGCCTGGCTTCCTGTCTGACGGCAGATGCAGAAGGGCAGCTTTACCCTTACGATTTTGTGTGCATGGCCCATGAGGAGGATGAGACATTTTTCCAGAATCTAAAAGCAGAGAATGAGGTGGAGATGGTGTCTTACCCGATGGTTCGCATCAATACCCTGCTGGCGGCGCCTCTGACATACAGTACCATCATACATACCGGTTATGACGGCGTCGTATCACCTCAGGGACAGCACATCGGAATTTCGGAGACTACCTATCAGAAATTAAAAGCAGTCGTCGCTCCCCATGACAAGAGTACCCCGAATCTGAAGGGGAACGAAATCCATGTTGTATTTCAGCAGGATACTTCGCAGCGGGCACGCCTTCTGGACTGGTACACCTATTTCATGGAGGACTTAAGCAACGATCCCCGTCTGCACGCCGGCGTCCGGGCCGGATATGACATGGAGACCCGAGATACGATCTACCCGCCGTACCCTGTGAAAAGCCAGGAAAAGCTGAGCCTGACCGGCATGTTCCAGCAGGGTGACCAGGAGGATATTGTAGTTTTCTCAGATGAATACTTTGAAGAGCTCAGGCAGTCCGTTTTGGATCAGCTTGAGGAAGAACCGACACCGACTCAGTTGATTACACTCCAGGCAGCGAAGGGAAGCTATCAGAATGTTTCCGACAGCTTAAAGATATTCGCCGAAAAAAATGTGATGGATACGTACGCCCAGCCTTCTGTTTACCCCTATTACGAAAAGACCGAAGAGCTGACTGCCGCCGAAGGGGACCGTTTCTTCAAAGAAATCGCATTCTCTATCACAGCATGTATCTTGCTGCTCAGCAGTCTGTTCATCTTCTACTTGAAATACAGTCTGGAGATTGAGGAGATGAGACGCAGGAACCAGCTTCTTGAGGCGGTCGGTATGAACAATAAAGACAGAGTCAAGCTTCTTTGCAGTGAGATGTCCGTCCACTCCTGGTGGGCCTTCCTTGGCGCAGCAGCAGTCTCGTTGATTTTCTGTATCGCTATGCCTGTCATGAGGCACTTTAAGGCGAACGAAATCGGAATTTTCGCCTTGACTCTGCTGATCATCATCGCCGTATATACTTTATTATACGGACTGGGAATTCATTTTCTGACCCGGGGGTTCATTCGGAAGATCGAGGATATGACAATCCGCCCCGGTGAATAAAAGAAAACATTCCAGAATCTAACACAAGCAGTATAGAGACTGCCTCTAATCAGCATACAGGATATATGCGCTGATCGGAGGCAGTTTTTTGTGCGCCTGTTTGTTATTTTCATGCAGGTGTCCCCTTATACTCAGACGGGCTCATCCCCATTAGCTTCTTGAATGCTTTTGAAAAATAAAGGTTATTCTCAAATCCTACGGAATAAGCGACCGTAGAGACGGAAAGATTTGTTTCTTTCAAAAGACGACATGCCTGCTTGATGCGGAAATTACTTAGGTATTCCTTGGGAGACTGCTGCTGATAGGTCTGAAAAGAACGGTATAAATGACTGCGGCTGATTCCCACATAGGCCGCCACATCTTCGACCGTAATTGGATAAGAATAGCTGGTCGAGATATAATTCTTAGCTTTTTCTACATAGGTAAGCTGGATATCCCTGGTCGACCCCTTTTGTGAAGCATAATGCATAAATGTAGACAGCAGTGTATACAGTGCTCCTGTCATCGCCACTGATGCCTCATGGCTATTGCCCTTCACCTCATAAATACGACTGAGCTGGCTCCTTAAGATTCGTTTCGGTGGGCCGCCGTTCTTGATAAAGGGCTTCTCCGGCGTAAAATCTGTGGATCGAATGATCGTTGCCGCGTCTGTTCCCATAAAGCCTACCCAGGCATACTCCCAGGGCTTTTCTGTATCTGCATAGTATTTCACCTCGGTATCAGGATAGAGAATAAAGGTGTCTCCAGCCGATAATCTGTGAGTCTCCCCATTGACACTGTAATATCCTATCCCGGAAATAATATGGTGAATGCAATAATGGTTCCGTATACCAGGCCCCCACTGGTAGCCCGGTCCGCACTTCTGATGTCCCACATTGTAGACAGACAGGGAAGTCAAAAGACTTTCCCCGACTTTATATGAATATTTGTAAGTCCCTTCCAACTTCCAATTCTCCTTTCCCGTATTCCTATGCCCGCATAAAACAGGTATGTCAAAGCGGATTCTAATTCCGCTTCGTTACTTCCTCATAATCTCATCGCAGCGAATACAGCTTATTCGTATGCTTTTTTATTATATCTTCTCATCACTTTCTATGCAACATAATTACATATCTTTGCACGGATTTTTTATATACAATCCCCCCTCCTTCAGCTATAATGAAGACATAACAAAGAACGAATTTGTGACCAAAAGAATAGAGATGAAAGCGAGGATTTCGTATGAGAAAAAAATTATCTGCAAAATTCACAGAACTGTTTGGAAGCGCTGAGGGCGCAGGATTCTACTTTTCACCCGGACGTGTGAATCTGATCGGTGAACACACAGATTATAACGGAGGCCATGTTTTCCCTTGTGCTCTCACACTCGGCACTTACGGCATGGCTAGAAAACGTTCTGACAGAAAGATGCACTTTTATTCCATGAATCTGAACAGCTTTGGAGTCGTCGAGGCTTCCTTGGACGATCTGACTAATAAAGACGCTTTCGGCTGGGCAAACTATCCTCTTGGTGTTGTCTGGGCATTTGCTGAAAAAGGGGTAAAACTGGACAGCGGATTTGATATGGTGATCTGGGGGAATATCCCGAATGGTTCAGGACTCTCCTCTTCTGCTTCCCTGGAAGTGCTCACCGGTGTCATCCTGACAGATCTATTTGGAATCGATCAGTTCAGTATGATCGACCTGGCCTTGATCGGACAGTATTCTGAGAATCATTTCAACGGCTGCAACTGCGGTATCATGGACCAGTTCGCCGTAGCAATGGGCAAGAAAGATCATGCTATCTTCCTTGACACTGCGACCCTAAATTACGAATATGCACCAGTTGTACTGGAAGACGCAAAAATCATCATCACAAACAGCAAGGTAAAGCACAGTCTGGTAGACTCAAAGTATAATGAACGCCGTCAGGAATGTTCCGATGCACTGGCTGCCCTTCAAAAAGAACTGGATATCAATTCTCTGGGAGACCTGGATATGGACACCTTTGAGAAGTTCAAGGAAGTCATTCCAAATCCTGTACAGGTGAGACGTGCAAAACATGCAGTCGCTGAAAATCAGCGTACGATCGAGGCAGTAAAATCTTTAAAGGAAGGCAATATTGTACGTTTTGGCGAGCTGATGAACCAGTCCCACATTTCCCTGCGCGATGACTATGAGGTATCCTGTGAGGAAATCGATGTGCTAGTTGACCTGGCATGGAAGGTGCCTGGTGTGATCGGCTCCAGAATCACCGGAGGCGGTTTCGGCGGATGCACTGTCAGCATTGTAAAAAATGATGCAGTAGGCACATTCATCGATTGCATCGGAAAAGCCTATAAAGAGAAGGTCGGACACGAAGCTGAATTCTATACGGTAGACATCGGCGGCGGAGCGTCTAAACTCGACTAATTACGGTAACAGCAGCAAGTAGATCATAGATTTTAAAAGGAGGCAGTCCATATGGCAATTTTAGTATTAGGTGGAGCCGGATACATCGGTTCACACACAGTTTATGAACTCATTGATAAAGGAGCAGATGTCGTTGTTGTCGATAATCTGGAGACCGGACACATCGAGGCAGTACATCCAAAGGCACGCTTTTATAAAGGGGATATCCGCAGCCGCGGATTCATTGATTCTGTATTTGAAAACGAAGAAATCCATGCGGTCATTCATTTTGCAGCAAACTCTCTGGTAGGGGAGAGCATGGTCGATCCTCTGAAATACTATGACAATAATGTCTATGGCACAAAGGTCCTTCTGGAATCTATGATTGCGCATGATGTGAAGAAGATCGTCTTTTCTTCCACCGCTGCGACCTACGGCGAGCCAGAGAATATCCCGATTTTGGAGGATGATAAGACTTGCCCGACCAATGCCTACGGCGAGACCAAGCTTGCGATGGAAAAGATGATGAAATGGACCGATATTGCTCACGGCCTGAAATATGTGGCATTGCGTTATTTCAATGCCTGCGGTGCACATGAAAGCGGCTGTATCGGAGAGGCACACAGCCCAGAGACACATCTGATTCCGCTGATTCTCCAGGTACCGCTTGGACAGCGCGAATTCATCAGCATTTTCGGGGATGATTATGATACAAAGGACGGCACTTGCATCCGTGACTATATCCACGTGACCGATTTGGCACAGGCACATATCCTGGCCGTAAAATACCTGTTGGACGGCGGCGAAAGCAACACCTTTAACCTGGGCAACGGCGTGGGCTTTACTGTTAAAGAAGTTATCGAGACTGCAAAGAAGGCGACCGGGCTCGATATTGCCCAAAGAATCACTCCGAGACGTGCCGGAGACCCTGCAAGGCTGATTGCTTCCAGCGATAAGGCAAAAGAGGTTCTCGGTTGGAATCCGCAGCATGCAGATTTGGAGGAGATCATTTCTTCCGCATGGAAGTGGCACAGCACTCATCCTCATGGATTCAAGAAGCAGGAGGCGTAGATCATGTTAAATGAAGCAATTAAGAAACTGGTGCAATATGGGATTGATTCCGGCCTAACACCGGAAAGTGAGCGGATCTATACAACCAATCTGCTGTTGGATCTATTTCACGAGGATGAGTTTGTAGATGTGGACTGTGATTTGACACAGCTTCACCTGGAATCCATCTTAAAGGAGCTGCTGGATGAGGCTTGCAGCCGCGGTATCATTGAAGACAGCATTGTATACCGCGATCTGTTCGATACCAAGCTCATGAACTGTCTGATGCCGCGCCCATCCCAGGTACAGGCTGAATTTTGGAAGCGTTATAAAGTTTCACCAAAGGATGCCACAGATTATTACTATAAACTGAGCCAGGACAGCGATTATATCCGTAGATATCGTGTATGCAAGGATATGAAATGGACCGTGGATACAGATTACGGGACACTGGACATTACGATCAACCTGTCTAAACCGGAAAAAGATCCGAAGGCAATTGCTGCTGCCAGAAATGCAAAAGCATCCTCTTATCCAAAATGTCTTTTATGTGTGGAGAATGAGGGATATGCCGGACGTACTAACCATCCGGCCAGAGAGAATCACAGAATCATTCCGATCACCGTCAATGACAGTGCCTGGGGATTCCAGTACTCTCCATACGTTTACTACAATGAGCACTGTATCGTCTTAAATGGCGAGCACGTGCCGATGAAGATTGAAAAGAATACCTTCCGCAAGCTGTTCGATTTTGTAAAATTATTCCCGCACTATTTCCTTGGCTCCAATGCGGATCTTCCGATTGTGGGTGGCTCTATCTTAAGTCACGACCACTTCCAGGGAGGAAATTATACCTTTGCTATGGCGAAGGCTCCGATGACAGAGACCTTTACGGTGCAAGGATATGAAGATGTCACTGCTGGAATCGTAAAATGGCCGCTTTCTGTGATTCGTCTCCAGGGGAAGGATGAAAACAGGCTTATCGAACTTGCTGACTATATTCTTACCGCTTGGCGCGGCTATACGGACGAGGATGCATTTATCTATGCTAATACCGATGGACAGCCGCATAATACCATCACACCGATTGCAAGGATGCATGGCGATCTGTATGAACTCGACCTGACTCTGCGCAATAATATCACGACTGTGGAACATCCGCTTGGCGTATATCATCCGCATGCAGAACTGCACCATATCAAGAAAGAAAATATTGGTCTGATTGAAGTCATGGGGCTTGCTGTACTGCCGTCAAGATTGAAGGATGAAATGGAACTTCTAAAGACATACATACTGGAAAAGAAAGATATCCGAAGCAATGAAGCCTTAGAAAAACACGCTGACTGGGTAGATGGATTCCTGCCAGAGCATCCGGAATTGAATGCGGATAATGTGGAGGATATCTTAAAACTTGAGATTGGAAAAGTATTCTGCCAGGTACTGGAAGATGCTGGAGTGTATAAGTGTGATGAAGAAGGACGGGAAGCATTCAGACGCTTCATCTCCACCCTCTGATTCGCCAGAACCGAGCAAGGAGGATGCCCCTAAGGGCCCATGGCGTTTCAAAGGGCATCCTCCTTGCTCGGCCCTGGCTGGGCTTCATAAGAGCGGTTGGAAGGGCTCTCTTTTGTGAAGCGAATCCTAGCTTCATTATTTTCTGCTCTTTTTGCTTACGTTGTTCTTTGGCTTTTTTTCTAAGACTTTCTTCGACTTCTTTGACGGCTTCTTTTTGACGCTATATCCGAAGGTTCCGAGTTTTTTACCTAATCCCAGATATTCTCCGTGTGAATATGCCAGCAGGCCGGTTTTATTCAGCTCGAACTTGTTCTGGGCGTTCATGTATGTATCGTCGACTTGTACTGCCGTTACTTCGGCGAGGAACATATGGTGGCTGCCGAGTTCTTTGACTTCGACTACTTTGCATTCGATGCTGACCGGACACTCTTCTATGATTGGGGCATATTTTAGTGTCTCTGCTTTCTTTGGAGTCAGCCTTGCCTCTTTCCATTTGTCTACGTCTTTTCCAGAACGGACACCGCAGTAATCGGTTGCCCTTGCTAGTTTTTCTGTAGTCAGATTAATTACAAATTCTTTGGAGTCACGGATAATGTCATAGGAATACCGTTCCGGGCGGACGGATATATAGACCATCGCCGGATTGGTGCATATTGTCCCGGTCCATGCGATCGTCAGAATGTTCGTCCTGCCAGAACTGTCACCTACACTTACCATGACGGCCGGCAGAGGGTAAAGCATATTTCCTGGTTTCCATGTCTGTCTGCTCATATCTCTTCTCTTTTCTATGTGAAATTCTTATCCTACTGCTGCAATGCTGCTACCAGTGTAGGAACTAGCTGCTTCTTCCTGGATACAACACCCTTTAGTAACAAGTCTTCTGTATCTTCCCGCAGATCGTATGCGGAGATCACCTTGGATCTTGCATCCATTCCACAGCAAAGGAGTTCGGAGGATTCGGTAACAATGTTGGTCAGCATGAAGAAGATCATATCCAGCCTGTGAGACTTTCTTGCCTTTTCCATATGCGGAAGGACAGTGGACTTGATCTCCTTGAGTTCCTCCCTGCTCATTGCATTTACTTGTCCTACACCGATGACAGTCTCGTTCACTGTAAACTGTTTGAAGTCCAGGAAAATAATCTCCTCCGGGCTCTTGCCCTTCAAGTTGCTGCCCGCATTGAACATTTCCAGAGCAAGCTCTTCAATATTAATATCCGCGATCTCGGCCAGTTTCCTTGCAGACGCCTCATCCAGCGGTGTGCAGGTCGGGGAACGGAACATCAAGGTATCGGAAATGATTGCGGAGCACAGTAAGGCCGCTGTCTCTGGGTCCACCTCCACACATTCCTCCTGGTACATCTGATAAATAATCGTGGCAGTACATCCCACCGGTTGATTCCTGAAAAATACAGGCCCCATAGTCTCAATACTGCTTAATCTGTGATGGTCAATGATTTCCAGTACGTCAGCCTCCTCGATTCCATCGACCGCCTGGTTCTTTTCATTATGGTCTACCAGAATTACCTGCTTTTTCCTGCTGTTGAGCAATCTGCGCCTGGAGATAAAGCCTAAAAAGTTCCCCTTATTGTCCACGATCGGGAAATCACGGAAACGTTTGTGCGCCATGACATCTTTAACATCATCCACATAATCACGCATTTTAAATGTGACCAGACCATCCTTTGTCATAAAATGTCTGACTGGAATGCTCTGATTGATCTGTCTGGCAACCGTAAAGGTATCATGCGGTGTGCTGATGATGACAATCTCCTTCTCTCTCGCCTGATCGATAATATCGTCGCTGATCTCGGCTCCCTGGCAAATGACCATACATGCAACATTCAAATCGACAGCACACTGCTGTGCTTCTTTTCGATTCCCCAGAATGACCAGATCATCTTTCTCAACGAAATCTGATAGAAGATCACGGCTGGATGCAGCTACACATACCTTTCCTTTCAACAGATAACTGTGGTCATTCCCAATCACGACTCTGCCCCCAATGGTCGTGGCTATATTACGATACTGTGTCCTGGCAGTGGACAAAATGGTACTATCATATACATCCATATAAGAAGTCGCGATGTCTCCGATGGTAATCAATCCTTCCAGCTTCCCATCTCTAGTGACCGGAAGAGTCTTGATATTCAATTCTTTCATTCTTGCCCAGGCCGTCTTGATGGAGACACTCCCGTTCAGACCGTCTATTTTCCTTAGATCCACATCCTTCACCTGTACTCTGAGGTCTGAAAGAAGTGCGGGCACCTTAACGCCAAAGCGCTCTAATACATACTGTGTCTCCTCATTGAGCTGCCCTGCCCTGCGGGGGGTATACTCCTCCTTCGTCAGTCTGCTCTTTAGCCTGGCATAAGCAATGGCAGAACAGATGGAATCTGTATCCGGGTTCTTGTGTCCCACTACATAAACTTTTCTTTTATTTACTCCATTATCCATTTTATATCACCCTTTATTTTACATTCATTTATTAGTAGCTTGCCATTTTTTCAGGAATTCGTCAACCCAATTTTCAAGATTGGTTGTTTTTTATGTGAAACATATGATATACTAGACACATACCGTTTTGCGGCCTGGATAGCACACTTTTGAAGTATATCCATGTGGCTGCTGTGTGGTTACACGCGAATTAATAAGATAAGTTGAGGTGCTACGATGAGTGAAGAAATGAGAACAGAAGAATTACAGACAAATGAAGGACCTGTTGAAACAATGGCTGATTATGAGGAACATTTTGATGATGCCAATCCATGGAACCGGGTTCTTGACTACATGGAGAAGAAGACCATCCTTCCTGTTAAAGTAGAAGGGATCGTAAACGGCGGCGCTATCGCCATGGTAGAAGGCTTACGCGGATTCATCCCTGCATCCAAGCTTTCTCTTTCATATATTGAGGATCTGGAGACATATTTGTTAAAGGATATCGAGGTACGTGTCATTGATGTTGATCAGGCCAACAACCGCCTTGTATTATCCGCCCGCGAGATTTTAAAAGAAAAAGAGCAGAAAGCACGTGCAGAACAGATTGCAAGCATTAAGACTGGTACTGTTATGGAAGGAACTGTTGAGACCCTCCAGAACTACGGTGCATTTGTGAAGTTAGAGAACGGATTGTCCGGTCTGGTACACATTTCACAGATTTCACAGAAGAGAATCAAGACTCCAGGTGAAGTGCTTAAAGTCGGTGATACGGTTAAGGTAAAGGTCATCGGTATCAAAGATGGCAAGATCAGCCTGAGCATGAAGGCTTTAGAAGAAGTTCAGGAAGAAGTGGAAGAAAAGGTCGAGATTCCAAAGAGTGAGAATATCGGAACAAGCCTTGGAGATCTCTTCAAGAATATTCAACTGTAAAACGATTGAATTGATAAGATTTAACGCGGAAAACAGAAGCAGTCAGTCTATATAGCTGGCTGCTTTTTCCTGTTCTAAAACAAACTAGCGGAAAAATGGAATCAAAAAATGCCGTTCCACAGCTACGTTTTTACTATGGTACGGCATCTTTTTTATATTACAGTTCAATATCTTTTAAGTATGGATTCTCAGTCTCATAGAACTTCTCAGCCTCGACAGCCTCTGCGATTTTCGTATCGATCGGCATCTTTCCAAGAACCGGAACACCGAGTTCTGCTGCGATCTCATCAATATGGCTTTCGCCAAATACTTTGATTTCTTTGCCGCAGTCAGGACATTTTACATAGCTGTAGTTCTCCACAACACCGAGCACCGGAATGTTCATCTGCTTTGCCATGTTATAAGCCTTCTTCACGATCATCTGAACCAGATCCTGCGGAGATGTCACGATGACAACACCATCTACAGGAAGTGACTGGAATACAGTCAGCGGTACATCACCTGTTCCTGGCGGCATATCCACGAACAGATAATCGATATCTCCCCACATAACATCTGTCCAGAACTGTGTTACAACACCAGAGATAACGGGTCCTCTCCAGATGACCGGTGTATCTTCGTCCTCCAATAACAGGTTGACAGACATGATCCTTGTCTCATCCTTCGCTATACACGGGAACATTCCCTCTTCACTGCCTTTGGCAGTCTCGTGGATTCCGTACATCTTCGGGATAGACGGCCCCGTAATATCTGCATCCAGAATTCCGACTGTATATCCCTTTTCACGCATCATCCTGGCCAGAGACGCCGTCACAAGAGACTTGCCAACACCGCCCTTACCACTGATAACGCCGATTACCTTCTTCACCTGTGAGTACTTGTTGCCAGGGACTCTAAAGTCCTCCTTCTTGCTCTCACATGTACCTGCATGCTCACATCCTGCACAGGATTCTTTGCTGCATTCTTCTGCCATATCAATCTACCTTCTCTCTATAAATAGTAAAATTCAAAACAGGAGCCTGCCCAAGCGGCACGTTCCGTTTTTTATTATAACATAGTTTCTTCAAACGTCAAAGCCCCGAGTTTCGGTTTAAACCTCTTCCCTCTACTCGATCTCGCGTGTCACGTCTTTAATCCATTTATAGCTGCGGTATCTTGCCCATGAGACAGGCACCTTGAGCAGCTCGTCACACATCAGTATCATATAGACCACCGGCACGCTGCACTTGAATACAAAGGCAGCGATCCACCCGCATAGGATGGAGCCGCCCCACATAGTCGAGACATCCAATATCAATCCGAACCTGGTATCTCCACCGGAACGGAATGTTCCGACGATCATGGTGGTATTGAAAGCCTGTGCAATTACAAAATAGGACATTACGAAGAACATAAATCTTAAATATCCCTTTGCTGCATCCGTCAAGGATAAAAATGATGCTGCGATCGGAGACGCGATCAGAATCAGTACACCACCTATGGCCCCCATCACGACACTGAGGATGAGGAAACGATGGGCATATGCCTTGGCATGTTCATATTTCTTCTCCCCAATCGTCTTCCCAAGGTAAATGGCTGTTGCACTGGACAGCCCAAATGCGACGACCGTTGCAAGCTGCCTTGCCACCTGTGCAACGGAATTTGCCGCGACAGCAGCACTTCCCATATGCCCTAGAATTGCAGTATTTGCTGCTGTTCCAAGTCCCCACATGACCTCATTCATAACAACAGGCAGCGCATAGCGCAGGAAATCCTGTAAGAGCACTTTATCTGTTTTCAGGAAATAGCGCACCCTGAATTTAATATCTTTATTAAAGAGTCTGGCATAGCCGAATACAAGAATCAATTCCACGAACCTCGCAATCAGGGTTCCGAGGGCGGCTCCCTGTATTCCCATCACCGGACAACCAAAGAGTCCGAAAATAAAGATGGCATTCAACACCACGTTCACCAAAAGTGAGATCATATATACCACAGTTGCAACGACTACACGTTCCACGCTTCGCATCACATACAGATATACCTGCGTGATTCCCATCAGAACATAGGAAAACGCAACAATTCGAAGATACAGGATTCCCTGTGCAATGACATCTGGATCATTCGTAAAAATCCTCATCAGCAGTCCCGGGATGACCAGGGCCGCCACCATAAAAATCGCTGTAACAACTACTGCTGCCTTCATTCCCAGCGCCAGAATCTTCTCAATTGTCTTCCTGTCTCCTTTTCCCCAGTACTGTGCCGTCAGCACCGTTGCGCCGGATGTCAGCCCAAATAGGAAAAGGACCATGATATACTGTACCTGCCCGGCAAGTGAAGCACCTGAAAGTGCCGTCTCACCTACTTTTCCCAACATAATAACATCGGCCGCAGTCACTCCCACATTGATCAGATTCTGCAGTGCCATGGGGATAACAAGAGCAAATACGCTCTTATAGAACTTCCCCCAGTCGATGTTCAACTCATTTGTCTTATGTATTTTCTTTTTTCCTAACGTCATAAATCTTCTAACCTTTCCTTCTCCCGCTATCCTGTCCGCAGACAGTCTTTACTCCTTATGCTCACCTTAGAAAAGATGTTCCCTGCAAGCTGCAAAGAACATCTTCTAAGAGGATATTATCATAAATTTTGAAAAAGGTACAGCAGAATCTTTATTTCTGATTTTAGTTCTGCATTTTTGTCCGTTCTATTTTTCTAGCGCTCTTTAGGTGCCCAATATCAACACATTTTCCATCATGATCCCAATCTCTGCCTTCTTCCCACGACCATAGCCACACACAGAATTGCCACAGCGAACACCAGTTGGATTCCAAACGCCTGGAAGATCTCCACCCTGATACTTCCGGTGACGGTACCAAACTCAGCCAACAAGTCATTACTCTTTTCATACCAGTAGACAGGCAGGAACTGTGCCACTGTCCTCACTCCTTTTCCCAGCATTTCCATAGGGACGAATACGCCGCACAGGAACCCCATCCCGAGGGAAAGTGTATTCACGATTCCGTTCAGTGCATTGATATTGTTCGTCAGCATCCCGACCAGGTAGGACATGGCCAGAGCCACCACCAGCATGATAAGGGCATTGAGCATATAGTAAAGCATACTCCCGCTCTTCATGAATTCGCTTCCATGTAATGCAAAACCGCCCGCGATGCTGATTCCCCACAGGAACAGCCCGAACAAAAATGCTGCCAGAAGCGCTTCCAGATTCTGCCGCTGTACGGAAACAGCGCTTGCCTGCATCCTCTTGCGGATATCCGCCTTGTGAAATGAGGAAAGGATACTTCCCAGCACATAGCAGAGGACATTGATCATCATATACGGAATGAAACGATAGTAGTAATTATAACCGGGAGTCACACCTCCATTACCGCCCTCATCCAGCATCGTGACCTTCGGCTCCTCTTTTCCATTGACTGCCTTTACAGTCTCCTCCACAGTATAACCGGCCGCATCATAGGTCTTCGCACTGTTCAAAAAGCTGTTGATCTGCTGGTCGATGTAAAAGCTTGTGTAGGAACCTGGAATCTTGGTCACAGAGAGCTTTTCATCCTGCTTAAGACATTTCTCTTCAAATCCTGCCGGAATCTTTACGATATATTGAATATTTCCATAAAACAGATTCTCCTGCAGTACTTTCTTGTCATTCTCCATCGGAATTACCTGATGATATTTCTCCAGATATTCGTGCAGTCCCATTGCCAGGGTGCCTCCATCTTCATCCACAAATCCGATTTTCATGCTCTCTGCCTGATAAGTACCATCCATGCTCTGTTTTGTTGCCGCCTGAATCATCAATGTAATGAAAAAGAAAATTCCCACGTACAAAAGAATAATCGGGGCATTTTGTTTTATAATCTTAAGATATCCCTTAAATACTGTCATAACGTTCCCTCCTGACCACCAGAAATGAGCCGATTGTCAGCACCGCCGACATGATGACCAGTGTCACCAGATTCCGCGTATACCGCGCCGGGTCATCATAGACATTGATACAGTAAAATGCATCCGCAATCAGCGCTGCCGGGTTGATGCGGTTGATGATCGGGAAGCTTCTATCCACCGTGTCTTTCACGTTTCCATTCATCAATCCTGCCAGGAAACTGCAGATCATCGAGACTCCCAGAATCAGGGCAACCTTTACGCCTTCTCCCATCCTTCCAAGACTGCTGATAAAAAGCCCCATGGAGACCCCGATCATGCATCCAACGAAGGATACAAGCAGCATCTTCGGCATTTCTCCCGTGAATTCCATATGAAGCCCATAACGCAGATATAAAATCAGAATCACGACGTTGATAAAATGCAGTCCGAATGCCGTCACCATTTCCGAGAGGATCAGCTTCATCTTATGGGTCGGAGTCACACACCGCCGTGCCGCCAGAGCCGACAGGTTTGCCTGCAGCGTCATTGCCGATCCAAATCCGATAAAACAGCCATACAGACATGCCATAGCAATCAGTGCATAGAAAGAGGCTGCGTTACCGTCCGTTGTCTTTCCGCCGAGTGAGACCTGAGTCACCAGCTCCTCATAATTTTCCAGCTGTGCTGCCGCCGCACCAAGTCCCTCCGGATGATCTGCGGCAATATTTTCCATCGTCGTCTTTGCATCCCCATAACTATCCAACAGGGCCTGAAGAATGCTCTCCTCGATTCCGACGCCGCCTACAGTCAGTGACGGTGTCTCTCCTGCATAATAGATGCCTGCTACCTTCTTATCCTTCAAAGCCTTTAAGGCATCCTTTTCCTTCATCTCTTTAATCTGGATCAGCCTGGAGTCATCCGATTCCACCCCATTCAGGAATTCCAGAAATGCGTCATCCTTCTCCTGCGAAACCACCACTGCTGCCGGCACCGTCTCGAAGTCCGCCTCATCCGCTTTCCCAAAGGAAATATAGAAAAATGTCGCCAGTATCAGCGGAAAAATCAGAGGCCAGAAGATCTCGTTGAAATTCTTAAGCTTCACTTTCACGTCATATTTCATTAAATGTAACATAAGCTCCCTCCTAATCCCTCAGTTCTTTTCCCGTGATTTCCAGGAAAACATCATTTAACGTAGGCAGTTCAGAGAAGACTCTTCCGAAAGAAATATTCTCATCCTGCAGATAATTCAGGATCCTGACCAGGTTATGCTTTGCCCCCGTACAGCGCACAGTGAGCACCTGTGACTCGTACTTCACATCAAATACATGTGGAAGATTCCTGACTGCCTGAATCTGCTCCTTCTCCAGTACCGCTGCCTCTATGGTCACTGTCTCGCCCGTCTTGATCATTGACTTTAATTCTTCCGTCGTCCCTACTGCAATGCTTCTGCCGTGGTCCATGATGGCGATCCGGGTACAGATCTGCTCCACCTCTTCCATATAATGAGAGGTGTAGATAATTGTGGACCCCTGTCGGTTCAACTCCTGAATCCCTTCCAGAATCCGGTTCCTGCTCTGCGGATCTACCGCCACCGTCGGTTCATCCAGGATAATCAGGCGGGGCTTATGTGCGATTCCACAGGCGATATTCAGACGCCTTAAGAGCCCTCCCGACAATTTCTTCGGACGTATCTTCACATATTCCTCCAGCCCCACAAAATGGATGGCTTCCTCCACCAGTTCTTTCCTTCGCCCCTTCTCCTTCACATACAGCCCACAGAAATAATCAATATTTTCATAAACTGTCAGCTCATCAAATACCGCTACATTCTGCAGCACAATACCAATCTGCTGCTTCACCTTATAATTATCGGGGGCCATCTTCTCCCCCATGATTTCTACAGTGCCCTTTTCATATTTCAATAGTGCCAGCATACAACTGATCGCTGTCGTCTTTCCTGAGCCGTTCGGTCCCAGAAGACCAAAGATCTCACCCTCTTTTATTTCCAGGTTCAGGTGGTCCAATGCTACTAGACTGCCATAACTTTTTACTAGATTATTTATCTTGATCATGTTCTTTCCTCCTATGTCCGGTCTGCGTGGTTGTCTATGCATCACTCCCCAACCGGTTTTCTATAATTACAGTATAAAGGAATCTCACACCGGATAGTAGTGTCATCCGTCACAACATCGGCATGACAAATGTCCTGAATCGTCTCTACAGGTTCCTCCAACGCCTCCGCGGCCTCTGCAGGAGATATTCCTTTGTCATATTTTTTCCTGATTAGTGCAATTAACTTTAATAACTCCCCCTTTTCAATTCCCTCTCTTATCCCCTGATTTGTAGCCGTCCTTATCCTGCTGATTTCATCACTGATGGCCATCTCTCTGCGAAGATAGAGATACCGTTCCATCTCGCTTTGATTGATCTTCTCCATCTCATCTTTTGCTGCTTCCATATAAGGATTCTCCCTTGCTTCCATATATATTGCCTCCCAGTCCGTTGCCGCCAGCATCTTCGCCCAGTGATAAAGGTCCTGGTCCCCTCCATCCCGGCATGTGCTTTCCAGTTTTTTTAATTCTATCACATGGAAAATAAATTTACTACTGTAGACTTCCTTCGTCTTGTCATCCATCAGCAGAATCCGGTGATGGAATCCTGGACTCTCCATATACGAAAAATTTAAGATTCCGATATGGATACATGGCTCCATCTCTCCATATGTATTTCCATGCAGAAACCCTTCTGTAAACATCCTGCAATTGTAGAATAAGCTCCGTTCCGACCAATCCTCCTGATAGCGGTTCTGCAGTTCGATATTAATCTTCCGGGAATCATTCAGATGGAGTTTGATATCAAGGATTCCTTCTTTCTCATCCTCCATCTCTCCGGCTTCGGATAGGTCAAGAATTTCGAGCCGGACAATCTCCTCTTCCTTTAACTCCATAACTGCCATCAAAAAACCTTTTGTGACTTTAGGATTCTTGAAAACTTTCCGAAAAGCATAATCATTAGTCAGGCAGATGTTCAGACGTTCATTGCTGGCCGCAAGTGAACGAAGATATTCCTCCCGGGAAAGAGCTTTTCTAATGGGTTACTGCTGCTGTTTTTGTTGCATCATAGACTTATGTCCTCCTTTATATGTTGAAAGGAAGAAAATACTGCTATACGAAACAAATATCACCCTCGAACGATTTAATCATAACATGAGGGATGAAGCGTTACAAGTGGAGTCGTACTATAAAATTCTAAAATTAATTATGCGCTTTAGCCGCGGAACAAATGAAGGAGGACGCCAATTTTCCTATCCATTCCGCGGCTAAAGCGCGTCACTATCCTCTGATTCTTGATTTGTTTCGCAAAACAGATTTGTTTCACAAGACTTTCATGAGTTTTGAATTCGTGTTATACTGAGGATAACTTATTTTTGATTTTCGCTATCGGCACGAAGGAGACTTCCATGAGAAATATAAAAGATACTTGTCTATTATTCATTTACTGTTTTTTTACACTCTTTACTGTCCGTGCGGATTTTTTCTATGTACTGGCATTCCTGGCCGCTCTGATTCTGTGCTGCATGGATTATTTTATAGAGAGCCGTGGAATTCTTCTGCTATGTTCTTTTCTTTTTCTGGCTGCTGCATGGATCAATCCGACATTTTTATACTTCCTTCCTGCTGTTTCCTACCTACTTTTCCGAAGGAGATATTACGCGCTGATACTGGCAGGAGGCTGTGCTGCACTTTACTTTTTCTGTCTCAAAGACGTGAATTATTTTCCATTCTGCCTCTGCATATTCGGAGGAATTCTGGCTTACTTTATGGAACAGAACACAAGAGATTATGAACAGTTAGATTCCTTATACCGACATACCCGGGATGACAGCAGAGAATCGAACCTGCTGCTTACCGAGAAAAACCATATCCTTCTCGAAAAGCAAGATTATGAAATCTATACCGCGACTCTAAAGGAACGCAATCGGATTGCCCGGGAGATTCATGACAATGTGGGGCATCTCCTCTCCCGCTCTATCCTGATGGTAGGTGCCTTAAAGGCAGTGAATCAAACTTCTGCTTTAGCCGAACCATTAGATACCTTAGATTCCACTCTGAATTCTGCAATGGACAGTATCCGCAGCAGTGTGCATGACCTGCACGATGAGGCCATAAACTTAAAAGAGGCTGTCTTAAGTCTTCTCAAGGATTTTACCTTCTGCCCGGTCTCCTTTCAATATGATATGGACAGGGAGATTCCCAGGGACATTAAGTATAGTTTTATCAGTATTACAAAGGAAGCTCTGTCCAATATCATCAAACACAGCAATGCCACCCAGGTCCGGCTGGTCATGCGTGAGCATCCTGCCCTATATCAGTTATGCATCGAGGATAACGGAACAGAGGCTGTGTTATCTGATACCGGAATCGGGCTAATTAATATGAAGGAACGCATCCAGGCATTAAAAGGCAATATGCAGGTTCAGACACAGAATGGATTTAAGATATTTATTACAGTTCCAAAGGAACAATAAAATAATTTTTGACGAAAGGCGAGTAAAAATGAACATTTTAATTGTAGATGACGACTGCCTTGTAGCAGGGGCATTGAAGACAATTCTGGAGGCAACTAAAGGACTTCATGTCCCAGCCTGCGGCAGTGACGGAACGGAAGCGGTTTCCCTATATCGTAAGTTTCAACCAGATGTACTTCTGATGGACATCCGTATGAAGGAAATGAACGGGCTCGAGGCTTCTGCCGAGATCTTGAGGGAATTCCCAGATGCACGAATTCTTCTGCTTACTACTTTTTCCGATGATGAATACATTATCAAGGCGTTGAAACTGGGTGCAAAAGGATATCTGTTAAAACAGGATTATCAAAATATCGTGCCGGCCATCCAGGCAGTTTTTTCAGGACAGACGGTATTTGGCAATGAGATCGTATCGAAGATTCCCTCTCTACTGCAGAAGAAGCAGTCCTTTTGTTATGAGGATTATGACATCAACGACAGAGAATTGGAAATCATCGGATTGATCGCCGAGGGAATGAGCAATAAAGAGATTGCCTCAAGGCTCTATCTGAGTGAGGGAACGGTAAGGAATTATCTGAGTGCGATTCTTGAAAAACTGAACCTGCGCGACCGTACCCAGGTTGCGGTATTTTTTTACCAGCACAAATCCTGACGTATTTTAGCCTTCATCCGGTATCTTTCATCAACTATTTGACCTATTTTCAAAAAGGATTCCGCCATCTGCATTTTCTGCGGAAGAAAGGATATGTATATGACTGTACACGCTACTGACTTGTCCCTTGTCCCCACCGACCAGCTTCAGCCTTTAGATACCATCGAAGGCTTTCAGGTACGGCCTGGATTTTTCAATACCTTTGGGGCAACCATCATCCCTGGCGGGGTGAATTTTACCATCCAGTCACACGGTGCCACTTCCTGCGAACTGCTGCTTTTCCACCGCATGGCAGAGGAGCCCTTTGCGGCCCTTAGATTTCCCGAAAACTATAAAATCGGCTTTGTCTATTCCATGATCGTATTCGGCCTGGATATTGAAGAATTTGAATATGCTTACCGTTTGGATGGCCCTTACGATGAACAAAAAGGGCTTCGATTCGATAAGACCAAGATTCTTTTAGACCCCTACGCAAGAGCCGTAACAGGCCAGAGCCGTTGGGGCGTCACTAACTGCTGCGAGCATGGCTACCGTGCCAGGGTGGTGCGCAACAACTTTGACTGGGGCCTGGAAAAGCAGCCGCAGATTCCAATGGAAGACCTAATCATCTATGAGACCCATGTGCGCGGTTTTACAAAAGATACTTCCTCAGGAGTCTGCTGTCCCGGTACTTTTCTCGGACTCAATGACAAGATCCCTTATCTGAAAGAGCTGGGCATCAACGCTGTTGAACTAATGCCAGTATTTGAATTTGATGAGATGAGGGATGTACGTGTGGTGGATGACCATCTACTAATCGATTACTGGGGATATAATTCTGTCTGCTTCTTTGCCCCCAATACCAGCTATGCCTCTTCCATTGAGTACAACCGGGAAGGCCGCGAATTGAAGGAGCTTATCAAAGCGCTTCATGACAATGGCATCGATGTGATTCTAGATGTGGTATTCAATCATACTGCCGAGGGAAATGAACTGGGGCCAAGCTTCTGCTTCAAGGGCTTCGATAACAATATTTACTATATGCTCACGCCGGACGGCTATTACTATAATTTCAGCGGCTGTGGCAATACCCTGAACTGCAATCATCCTGTAGTACAGCAATTGATTCTGGACTGTCTGCGCTACTGGGTGACAGATTACCGGGTGGACGGGTTCCGCTTCGACCTCGCATCCATCCTGGGACGAAATGAAGACGGCTCCCCTATGAACCAGCCGCCATTATTAAGAAGCCTTGCTTTCGACCCGATTCTGGGAACGGTGAAGCTAATTGCAGAAGCCTGGGACGCTGGCGGCCTCTATCAGGTTGGCTCCTTTCCTTCCTGGCGCCGCTGGGCCGAATGGAATGGAAAATACAGAGATGATATGAGACGTTTCCTGAAAGGGGATGGTGGGCTTGCAGAGGCTGCCGCACAGAGGATGCTTGGATCACCGGACCTTTATGACCCTGCCTCCAGAGGCTTGAGCGCATCCGTTAACTTTATTACCTGTCACGACGGATTTACATTAAATGACCTCTATTCCTACAACGAGAAACACAACGAGGCAAACGGCTGGAATAACACCGACGGTTCGAACGACAATAACAGTTGGAACTGCGGTGTGGAAGGTGAGACAGATAATCCGGAAGTACTGGCACTACGCCTCAAGATGATGAGGAATGCCTGTGCTGTCCTGATGTGCAGCCGCGGAACTCCTATGTTCCTCGCAGGAGATGAATTCGGAGATACCCGGTTCGGGAATAACAATCCCTACTGCCAGGATAATGAGATTTCCTGGCTGGACTGGAGCCTGCTTGAGACGAATCAGGAGCTGTTCGGGTTCTTCCGGTATATGATAGCCTTTCGCAAGAAACACCGTGTGATAAGAAAAGACTTGGATGCAGGCAGCTTTGGTTTTCCAAATACCAGTATTCATGGACTGACACCATGGACACCGGATACAAGCCCGGAATCCCGGACTGTCTGTGTCATGTTCGCGGGCTTTGATGCAGAAAATCAGAAAGAGGACGTGGTTTATGTGGCTGTCAATCCCTACTGGCGGACGTTGGAGCTTATACTGCCCGAACTGCCGGAAGGGATAAGGTGGCATATTGCAGTCAATACCGGGGATCCGGCACATACGACATTTCCAGAGGGCCAGATGCCAATGGCAGACGGCAGCGTACTGCTTGGGGGACGGTCCGTGATTGTATTCGTGGCTGAATAAAACACCGTGATTTGGAAGATACCATGTTGAAAGCCCCCATAAAGAATTTTGTTGATCCTTGTTGCACAAATAAGGCAGATGCAACTACATCTGCCTTATTCATATTATTCTATTTCTGATCAGTTTTGTTTTCTTACTACCTTTTATTCATGAGATGAAATGGTAAGAATATTATGATTGTTGTCAAAAACTGCAAATTCGTCTTTCCCATAAAAGGTCTGATGGAGTTCCTTAACCACCTCGACATTCCCTTTCAATTCTTCATAAAGCTCTTTTACATCATCAACAGTTATAAATAAAGTAAATGCTGGCTTTATTAAATCTGTCTGCAAACTAGGATATTCTTCCTCCAATGATTCTTTTGACTGGAACATGATCGAAATATCATCCTTAACAATAATCGCAAAGTTAAAATCTTCCGACTCATTTGGAACTGTAACAACGGGTGTAAACCCCAATTTTTTCTCATAAAACTCCATGCTTTCTTTTACACTATCCACCATGATATTTGTAGTGATCGTCTTATACATAATCATACACTCCTTTCTCTTTTCGCCATAATTATAAAATAGTATTGGCAGAGTGTATTGTATAAATTGGACATATTTTATATTTTTCTAATAGGGCTGTGGGCAGGATGCCAGTATATCTTTTAATCTCTTTAATAAAATGGGCCTGGTCATAAAAGCCACTTTCTACCGCAATATCCTGTAAACTTATGCTTTTATCAAACAATAGTGTCACGCATTTATGCAGACGTAAAATATTCAATAATACTTTCGGAGAAATCCCATAATGTTTCAGAAATACCCTTTGAAGCTGACGGCTTTCGTAACCCAGTGTTTTACCTATATCACGGACACATTGATTTGTTGGATTATAATATAAATCATCCACAAAACGGATAAAACTGATATCGTCTGCATTTGAAATATGAAACCGTAAATAATTCTTTAGAATCTCTATCTGTTCCCAGATATCCGTTGTATGAAAAACAGCCGACAAATCATACTTCTTTTCTATATCAGAAAACGCTACTGTATGGTCCATTACTGTATCACCTTTGACATGAAACAGGCTGTAAACAGCTCCCGGCTTAAAACGGATTCCCATTAAATTTATGCTGCCCTCTAAAGAAACCGTTTCTGTATTTTTACTAAAGCCAGTAAATACCATCATGTGAGTATTTAAATCTATCAGCAGGTCAATACATCCATCAGGCAAGACTGTATTGAAAACCGGCTTCACCAGCCGTTGTTTAGATGTGATATGCCATATACACATGATGTAATCTTGTAGATCACCAATACAATATTCATGGTATGTGAGATTTTTTCTGTATGTTTCGTCTAATAACTGGGGGATCTGTCTTGGGTAGTACATCTTATAATTTCCTTTAACTCTTTTTTCAGTAATAGAATTTTACCATTCTAATCTTCCTGAATACTTTTGCGATACTGCTTCAATTTGTATATTTTATCACTCATAATAACCTTCCCCTTACTGCCAAAATCAGCAAGCTTTAACTCGACACATCTGAACAATTGATTACTCAACAACGTCTTTTGATTTGAACTCTTTTGAGAAAATAAATAAAAAATGAAACTGTTCCATATCTTCTCTATTGTATCAGATGAACCTAGACAATGTATATCAATTTAACTCCTCACCACTTTTACCTAAAATGAAATTTTAAATTCCATCCCCACATTTGAGGGTGGAATTTACTCCTGCACAGTAAAGGTTTACTCTTTCATATATAAATGATAAGGTTATCTTTCTTTTTTACAGCAGTAGAAAGAAGGATATCTATGAGTAAATATATTCCTGGAAACCAGAAACACCTTTCCCTTGAAGACCGCATTTATATCGAAAATGAACTGAACAAAGGGGAATCATTTAAGAACATTGCCTGCTTTCTTTGCAAGGATCCAACAACCATTTCCAAAGAAGTAAAGGCCCACCGTCTATCAGACTGGTATCACAAAGGTACCTTCTATAATGCCCGTAACTTTTGTGCAAAACGTTTCCATTGTAAAAAAACGAATGCCTGCGGGAAAATCATCCTTTGTGGTGTAAAATGTACCTCCTGCCCTACCTGCAATCAGACCTGCAGGGACTTTGTAAAGGAACAGTGCAAACGATTAGATAAGGCTCCCTATGTATGTAATGGCTGCACAAAGAGAATCAGTCATTGTACAATAGCCCATAAATATAGATACGATGCACGTTTTGCTGATAGAAAATACAGGAAAAACTTTCCAGATCCAGAGCTGGTGTGAACATGACAAAACATGAAATGCACAAGAAGGATAGCATTGTATCTCCCTTAATCGAGCAAGGACAATTGCCCTACCAGATCGTTACAAACCATCTAGAACTGGATATGTCTGTCCGGTCCCTATATATCTACCTTGATCAAGGCCTGTTCACAGCCAGAAATATTGATTTGAAACGTAAGCCAGGATTTAAACCTCGAAAATGTCACAAAACACAGATCACAAGCAGAGCTGTATTTGAGAACAGATTATACAGCGATTTTTGCGAGCTGCAGTTATCCTCTTTCGTTGAAATGGATACTGTTCACTCGTCTAGAGGATCCAGCAAGACGCTGTTAACCTTCTTCTTTACCAAGGACAAGCTCTTTCTTGCTTTTCTCCTGAATCGTTGCACAAAAGGAGCTGTGCGGCTCATCTTCGACCGTTTGGAAAAGCGGATGGGGACTTATGAATTTTTATCTATCTTCGAGCATATCCTGACCGACAGGGGATCAGAATTCGGTGATCCTGTTGCCCTGGAAACAGGAATAGACGATTTCCAGCGAACCAGCATCTACTATTGTGCCCCCATGCGTAGTGGACAGAAGGTTGGACTGGAACAGGCACACACTATGCTTCGCATGGTACTCCCCAAAGGAATCAGCTTTGAATTTCTGACTCAGTGGGATGTGAATCTAATTGTGAATCACATCAACTCAACTCCGAAAAAAAGTCTAAATGGCAGAACAGCCTATGATGCCGCAGTAGAGACACTTGGAGAAGAAGCCTTAAACGCATTTCAGCTTAAGCGCATTGAGCCTGATCAGGTCAGTCTGACGCCTAAGCTGATTCGCTTTAACCGTTAACAACCACCTAGAAATCTGCTGTCGGACTAGAAATTAAACTTCCACATTTTTCCAATGTGACCAGTGGAATTTAGTCTAGCACACTACCTTCCAGTGGTCCGTTTGTCATATCCTGAAATCAACTTATTTCTAAGAAGTTGTTCTTATTATAACAAAAATATGCGTTTTCAGCCTACAAAACTCCTAGAAAATCAATAACTTTTAAATAGGTGTGGAATTTACTTCTGCACTGGAATTTACTTTTTCAAGTTAGCCTCACCACTTTTACTCCTCATTCATCCGAAGGTCACTCTTCCTGTTCCTGTATTGTTACCCTGATTGTATCCCCCGGATATTTGTTCACTTTTTTCTGGATACTTTTAAGAACGCCTATGATATAACAAATAGAGCCATCTGAGTTTTTTACTCCCATATTCACAACACTGCCTTCATATGGAACACCGTCAAATACTGCGTGTACTTTCACACGACCTTTTCCAAATTCTTTTCTTATATCATATGGGAACCTGACAAAAGCTCCACCTTTTTCTGGCACAGCTTCAATCACTGCTTCAAATTCATATACTTTATCATTCATAACAAACTCCCTGTATTATACTTTTTATTGTGCCAGTTTCTTCAATGTATCACCTGACAGCCTGTACACAGTCCAATCCGACATAGGTTCTGCACCAAGTGACCTGTAAAAATCTATACTTGGTTTATTCCAGTCAAGGCACCACCATTCCAGTCGGCCGCACTTACGCTCAACTGCTATCTCTGCTAGTCTTTTCAGTATAGCTTTCCCATATCCTTTGCCTCTATATTCCGGCAAAACATACAAATCTTCCAGATACAGGCCTGCTCTCCCTAAAAAGGTAGAAAAGTTATGAAAAAATAAAGCAAATCCAACTTCTTCGCCGCCAACAACAGCAAATATTACCTCTGCCTTTTTCTTATCAAAAATCTGCTCTTCTAGTGTAGGCTCGTCAGCTATCACCTCGTCCAACATCTTCTCATATTCAGCCAAATCTTTGATAAATTTCAAAATCAACGAAACATCTTTTCGCTCTGCAAATCTAAACTTTAATTCTGTACTCATGATCTCTGTAATCTCCATTCTGAATTTCAGTCTGACAAACCCCATATGTTATTATACCTATTTGCTGTTTCAATTACGATATCCCTACAATAACGGCGTCTTCAACTTTAAAATAATCGCTCATGCTGCTGCTCAATCCACTGGCCTTCCATGCCTGTTCAAATGTAATATTCTCAATATTACTGAGAATCACAAAAGTACTATCCCTGGCAGCATTTCTCAATCTGCCTGTTACTTCCAACTTGTATTTATAAGTGTACTCATCTGTTTTCCATGTACCATCACTCATCTCATAATATTTCGTAGTTATGATCACTTTTGAATCTTCAGGATATGCATTAATAAGTTCTTCCGAGGTTTCTTCAAAGGTATTAACTACATAGGGCTCATTCTTACTTTTCGAGCATCCAAACAGTCCTGATACACATATTATTGATAAAATTATCATAACTTTTTTCATATAGATTCCTCTTGATTTGCAATACAATAGTCCTAATATCCAATGTTCAGTTCCTAATTTTTATCCTCTATATGAACTTATTGTAACACTTCACTTTATAAAAAACACCTTATTTCTCAATTGTTTTATTCGTGTAAAACTGCTTACCCTATTAACTGTTTCAAGCCGCCCATCTGGACGGCTCAAATCATAAACTTACTATTTCTTTATTGTTTTTCTTCTTTTGGGAAGAGATTTTCCGCCTCTTCATCCAGCCTGGTGATCTTAAATACTACGGGGCGAATTCCATCATTGCAACAGTTGATTGATACTCCCGGTGTCTGGATCCAGTCTCCGTAAAGAAGGGTTTTATCATCCATGTGGCACAAAGCAAATACATACTGATAAATCGCCTTCCAGGCTTCATCACAAAACCCTTCTGGTTTTGCAAAGTCGGCATAAAATACTTCTCCGACCTTATGAGCCGGACATTTGCATGTGACGCCATACTCTTTTGCAAGTTCTTCATCCCATGTAGTTTTAATTACTTCAATCTTACATTTCTTCATAATTCATATGTCCCCTTTCCGATTATAATTCCAGAACGCAGGCATCCACCTACGCCCCGGCATTGTATTTACTTCGCTATTTTAAAGACTCTCCATTTGTTTCAATTACGTTTTTGTACCAATAGAATGATTCCTTTTTATATCGATTCAATGTACCGGAACCGTCATCGTTTCTATCCACATAAATCATACCATATCTCTTTGAGATCGCAGCTGAAGTATTTGCAATCAAATCAATACAGCCCCAGGCTGTGTATCCCAGTACTTCAACACCATCCTGAATCGCTTCTGACACCTGTAATAAATGTTTCCGCAAATAATCAATACGATAAGAATCCTTTACAGTATATGTATCATTTTCTTTCACTAAGGTATCTTTTGCGCCTAATCCATTTTCGACAATGAAAATAGGAAGCTGATAACGATCATAATACTGATTCAAAATATATCTTAATCCCTGTGGGTCAATCTGCCATCCCCATTCTGATTCCTCTAAGTATGGGTTCTTTACCGCACTCATGATATTTCCCTGTGAGAGGATGTTCTTCTCCTCATCTGCGGTTGCACAATAGCTCATATAATAACTGATTGATATGAAATCCACTGTATTTTTCAATGCTTCTCTGTCTTCATCCGTAATTACTAAATGAATATCATTTTCCCGAAAGAACCGTTTCATATAGCCTGGATAATCACCTCTGCAATGAACATCTGCAAAAAAGAGGGACTGTCTGTCTTTCTTTAATGCTTCCAAAACATCGGATGGTTCACATGTCAAAGGATAGTGAGGGCTTCCAGCAATCATGCAGCCTACCTTCATATCTGGATCAATTTCATGACCAAGTTTTGTAACCACTGCAGAAGCCACCAATTGATAATGAATCGCCTGATACAGCTCTGTCTGGTCCATCTCTTCCGCCTTCTGATTAATTCCACCTCCATTAAAAGGAGCATGAAGCATCATATTGATTTCATTAAATGTCAGCCACATCTTAACTTTATCTTTGTATCTCCTAAATACCGTTTCTGCATAATGCAGGAAAAAATCAATCATTTTACGATTCGTCCAGCCGCCATATTCCGTTGCCAGGTATAATGGCATCTCATAATGTGATAATGTAACCAATGGCTGAATTCCATATTTCAATAATTCATCAAATACATCATCATAAAACTTGAGACCAGCCTCATTCGGTTCCTGTTCATCTCCTTTCGGAAATATTCTGCTCCATGCAATCGACATGCGGAACACCTTAAATCCCATCTCTGCAAATAAGGCGATATCTTCTTTATATCTGTGGTAACAATCTACTGCTTTTTCTTTCAGGGAAAATCCGGCAGGCGGAATTAATGGCTTTTCAAATACCCCCTCGGTTAACGCGTCTGCAGTACTGTATCCTTTACCGTCTTCCAGAATGGCGCCCTCACACTGGTTTGCCGCTACAGCTCCGCCCCAGAGAAAATCTTTAGGAAAATATACTGTTTTATTCATAATTCAACCTCTCTTATTTCACTTTTAAAATTGCTGTTCCATGTTTCTGGTCCTCTAAATTTACAATTTGAATCTCTGTAAATTCATCGGTGTTTGTTACAATAAGTGGTGTTACTGTCTGGAAACCTGCTTTCTTCACCTTTTCAATATCACAGATAAGGAGCAGATCCCCCTTCTTTACCGTTTGTCCTTCTTCTACTTTTACATTAAAGTACTTTCCATCCAATTTCACCGTATCAATTCCTACATGTATTAAAAGTTCTACTCCATCTTCACTTACCACACCAATTGCATGTTTTGTTGGAAATACAGTCACAATTGTTCCATTAACTGGCGAATAAATCTCACCACCTGTTAATTCTACTGCGACCCCTTTACCAAGCATTTCTCCGGCAAATGTAGGATCCGATACTTCTGATAGAGGAATTCTTTTTCCATCTGCAACTGACACGATCTCGACTTTTTCTTTAACTGCAGCTTTTAATGCTGTCTCTGTATTTTTCTCCTCCACACTGGCTGCCACAACATCTTTGTATCCATAAAGCCAGACAAGAACAAATGTAATGACAAAGGCAATCACCATTGAGATTACAGAATGAATCAGATTACGCCATCCATCCGGTCCAATATAAGCTACTAATGCCAATAAGCCAGGCGAGCAGAAGCTGTAGCATTTTGTATTCATAATACCTGCATAAAGACCTCCTACAGCACCTCCGGCCATAACACATCCAAGGACCTTTTTAAATCTTAATGTAACACTGAATAACGCCGGTTCTGTTGTTCCGAGAAGTGCTGTAAATCCTGATGTTAATGCTGTCTGCTTTAACTCTGTCTTTTTTGTTTTTAATCCTACCGCCAGTGATGCCGCTGCCTGTGCCATATTACTCGGTAAGTTCCCTGGTCCGGATAATTGCTCATATCCGGTTGCCGCTATAGACTGTAACATAAATGGAACCAGACCATAATGCATACCAACTGTAATCATTAACGGGAAAATTCCTCCTAAAATTGCCGGAATCAGCCAGCCGATTGGAGAACTCATTGCTCCATTTAATACAGTACTTATTCCTACTCCTAAAACAAAACCAATAGGTCCTAACACTATAAATGTCAACAGACCGACAATCAGTAAACTTAATACTGGCTTAAAGAAGAATTCCACAATTTTTGGAATTACTTTATCCAGTAATTTATCAACATATTTGAATGCAACTGACATTAAAATAACTGGTATAACACTTGAATTATAGGACGCCAGTGTTACCGGAATCCCAAATGCAGAACTGAAATGAATATTAAAAGCATCCGTAATCAGTGCTGTATAATTTGGATGGATCAATGCTGCTGCCAATGCAATATTTAAAAATGTGTTGGTATTTAATTTTTTCGAACATGTAACTGCAAGCATCACTGGCAGGAAATACAAAGGCGCATCACCAATTACATTAAGAAACAGATATGTACTTCCTGATGAATCTAAACCAATCAGTACTGCCAGAGAAAGAAATGCTTTGATCAGTCCGGCACCGATAATTGCCGGTAATACTGGTGTAAAAATAGAAGCGACAAAATCAAAAATGATTTCTGATACTTTCATTTTCTTTCCTGAAGCTTTCCCATTACTATTTTTCCCATTACTATTCATATCCCCTAAAAGCTTTTGAACCTCTGCGTATGCCTCTGGAACATTCTGTCCTATAATGACCTGAAACTGTCCTCCATTTTTTGCAACACCTAAAACACCTTTTATGTCTTTCACCTGTTCTTCATTCACATTACTATCCTCTTTTAATGTGAAGCGAAGACGTGTCGCACAATGTGTCAGACTTGAAATGTTGTCTTTACCTCCAACCTCGGAAATCAACTCTTTTGCTAAATTTTTGAAATCCATTTTTCTCCTCCTTGTTCATATCCTTATGTTTTTCCTTACTTTATGTTGTTTTATATTGTTGCCTGCAACATGTTTTATGAGATTAAAATACATGATTTTTTTTATTTATAAAAGTGAAAATGGACCGATTGTTCCAATGGTCCATTTATCATCTTTTACTATTTGGTTGTTTTGAAACTTTGTTTCATTTTTGCCGCATTTTCCATATTTCAATAGCAGCCTCTAAATTCTCTTGATAATGATCAACAATTAAAGAGGTAAAAATCACATCAATGATATAATTTGCAGAAGTAATAGATGTAATCACTTCCATACTCATAATATTCTTCTTAGTATCGATCTGAATGAACTCATGACAGACTTTTCTTAACTCTTCACTGTCTTCGCCACCCAGCCCAACAATAAATACACCGTGCTCGCTCAGAAATTTTGCTGTATGAATCATCCCTGAATTACTGCCTGTAAAAGAAATGACAAATGCAACACGTTTCTTTTTATTGACCATGATATTATGTTCGTTCACTCCGTTATAAGCGGATGCCTCCACTCCTACTGTCATAAATTTGAATGCAGCTGAACGGGCCACTGTATAGGTAATACCCATTCCATAGAACTCAACTTTTTCTGACTGCCTGATTCGGTTAATAACCCGGCGTATCACATTTCTGTCAAAACCAAGCTTTGTATTCGAAATTGCTTTATCATAAATAGATGGCAATACATTTACAATATCTTCATATGTACTTTCTCCATTTACTGGTTCTTCGCTAAGTAAAGCTTCTATTCTCGTAACTTCCTGCCTTTCCAAAACAATCTGCTGCCGGAAATCCTGATATTTTTGAAATCCCAGCTTTTTGCATAATCGAATCACACTTGCTTTGCTCGTATAAGACTGATCTGCCAGCTGAATGACCGTCATACCGCCAATTTCATTCATATGCTGCAATATAAATTGCGCAATCATCTTTTCACTGTTCGTAAATTCTTTCTGTTCCTTCAAAGTATCCAGTACCATAGACATTCTCCTTTGATAAAAAACATTTTATTTTCTCTTTATTTTATAGCGGAACAAATGATAAAACAATATTTATTTTCTGCTTTTTATGCTATGATAATCACGTATTTGAAGGATTGATCATCATCCTATTGAAGGAAAATGAAAGGAGCAATTGCAAATGTTAATACCGCGCTACTACTTTTCTGGTGAATATACCCAACTCTATGATTATTTTCTATCACAGCCGCATTCCGTCCGCACCTTTCACAAGGGAGATTACATATGGAAACCAGACGAATACATTCAAAAAACGTATTTTATCTTATCAGGAATTTGTGTCACTTCCGCCACTCATGAAGATGGCTATCAGAAAATTTTATATTTTCATAGTGTGGGTTCCGTTTTTCCTGGTTTTCATCAATCCAATTTTAAAATTGAAAAGTCTCTGACTACAACCGCTCTTTCTGACATGGATACTTTAGAATTTTCGCGGGATGATTTTTATCGCATGTTTCAGGAAAATCAAAAGCTAAGTGCAATTGCTTTTGAATCGTACGCAAAATATATCAATTTGCTCATTTACGAGACTGCACATCAGGAATACAACAATTCATTTATTAAGCTATGTAACTTATTATATTTATTTTCACAGAATTCTCCCAGCGGGAGTTCTAACCACATTGATCTGACTCAGGAAAATATCGCTGATATTTTAACCTTAAATCGTGTCAATGTTGCTAAGAGTCTGTCCCGCCTGAGAGATGAGGGAATTATCATATCTCACCGAAAGTGGATTGAGATTTCTGACCTGGAACGTTTACGTGACTATTGTTCACACGAAACACTTGATATATAATTTTTCTTCTTTGGCATGGCATATCTGCATTTTATATGCCATGCATTTTTACAGATTTCTTGCGATTCGATACCCTTCTGTGACTGCATCTGCAATTTTCCTTGTCTGTCTGAAATCACCAATCTGATATACTTCTTCCACACAATTTTGAAGTCCATCATATAAGGAAGAACTGTTTCTATAACCAACTGCCAGGATTGTATCATCTACAGAAATGGTTTCATTTTTACCATTCACTTCTACAATGATCTCCTGGTCTTTTACTTCTATCAGCTTCGTATTTTTATGTACGGCCGCACCTGTTTCTTTCAATACTTTTAACTGGGAATGCCGTGTTACATAAGAAGCATCTTTTAACACATCATCCTGCATTTCTACAATATGTACTTTGCATCCCTGCGCCGACAACACATGTGCCGTCTCACATCCAACTAAGCCGCCGCCAATGATCGCAACAGTTCCTGCAACGCTCTTTTCTTTTCGAAGGACTTCATCCGCTGTGACTGTCTTTTCAATTCCTCTTATTGGAGGTATGATTGGTTCAGCTCCGGCTGCAATAATGACTGCATCTGCCTGACATTCCTGGATGACATCTTCTGTTGCTTCTGTTTCCAGACATACCATAACATTTGACTCATTCAGACATGATCTCAGATACTGTAAATACTCTTCATACTGTTCCTTTTTATAAGATGGCGCCGCTACAATATCCAGTTTCCCACCTATTTTATTTGTCTTTTCAAACAGTGTTACACGATGTCCTCTTTTTTCTGCTGTTAAAGCTGCCTGAATTCCTCCTGGTCCAGCTCCTACAACGACAACATTTTTCTTCTTTGCAGCTGGCTGTATTTCACCCTCAAATTCCTTTCCGTGTTCTGGGTTAATCGCGCATGATGTGCATTTCCCCATCCATAAGGTATGAAGACAATAATTACATCTAAGACATGGTTTTACAGGCTTATTATGTAATGCTTTATTCACCCATTCTGGATCTGCAATCCATTTTCTTCCCACACTGACAAAATCAAGTACATGATTCTCCAAGAGATTCTGCATTTCTGCTGGATCTGATAATTTATTTTCGAATATAACCGGTTTTGTTACAGCCTGCTTGAATTTACGGAAATTTTCCATATAAATATCATTTGTTACATAGGCACTAGGTACAATGTATTCCTGATCATAGTAATTACCAATTCTAAGATGGAACGCATCTGCAAGATTCATTCTTTCCAGAGTCTGTGCGACTGCAATTGTTTCTTCCACAATCATTCCTCTCTGGACAGATACGCCTTCTGGTAAAAGGTCGTCCATATTCAGGCTGACAATCAGTGGATATTCTTCTCCTACAACTTTTTTGACTTCCTGTAATGTTTCAATAAGAAATGTCATTCTCTTCTCTAAACTTCCACCATATTCATCTGTTCTTTGATTCCAGGCTGGTGATAGAAACTGATTGATTAAATATCCACCTCCGCCCATTACTAAAAGAGCATCAAAGCCCGCAGTTTTTAATCTCCCTGCCGCTTCTGCATACGTACGGATCATATGCCTGATTTCTGCCTTTGTCATCGTTCTTGCTTTAATAGAGGGGTCATACTGTGTATCGCAGTCAGATGGTGCCAATGGTGGATATTTATCCTCCACCTTATCCGCATACCTTCCACTTCCCATTGTTAATTCACATGCTATTTTTGCTCCATAAACATGAACTGCATCAGCCGCTTCTGCAAATTCCTTCACTCTCTCATCACAGTCAATTACCGGAAACTGCATCAATCTTGGATAAGGCATAATTTCTCTTTCCGCCTGTGTTGCACAAGTAAAAATTAATCCACAGCCACCTTTCGCGCGGGCTTCAAAGGTCTTTACCTGTCTGTAGCTCATGCTGGAATCTTCTTCATTTCCCGAAAAGTATTTAAAGTCCATTGGTGCCATGCAGATACGGTTCTTCAACTGCATATTACCAATCTTTGCTGGTTTTAATAACTCTCCATAAGTATTCCTCATTTTTAATTGCCTCCTGATATTCTGTTTTTGCCAGCTGCTTTGCTGACACTTGAGACAAATTTAATACTTTTACAATAATAGTTCTGTAGTAAAAGCTACAAAAGAAAATTTTATGGAGCTTCTTAGGACACACCATCACTCTGATTCTATTCCTCTGTAATTAACTCAAGTCTCTTTCCACCATTCCAGATGGTATAAATGTAATTCATCCACTGTGAATCTGCCCCCTGCTTCCTTATTTACTTAATATCCTTTTTAGAAAAACTATAACTCATAAAACAGATCAGCATTGCAGAAAACAACAGCAAAAATACCACAGACAAAGCCGTCTGCATCCATGGCACATCCCCTTTCATCATTAACTGATTACTCCAATATGGCGGCATGAGTCTTGCAATCACATTTTCGGCTCCGGCCATATAATTCACAGCATACATGATAACCATAGTGAGAATGAAGGTGACAAACGGCCCTGTTTTGATTCCTATCAGGAAACAGATGGCAGTCAAAGCAAAGTATACCACCGCCTGGAGCATCATGGATGCTATGATTTCCCATGTAGAAAGGCCATCTATGGTAGAGGCAAACGTACCTGCTCCCAGCGGAGAATTTGAAACAAACAGATAATAGGAGACCATGCAGGCAAGAATGGTCCCTGCTATAGCCACTGCAGCCACAATCATAACCGCCACATATTTTCCTGCCACCACTGTATGCCTTTTCCCGATCCTTAAAAGCTCCATCTTAATCTGCCCATGTTCAATTTCTCCCGAAAACTGAAATGCAGCAAAAAGAATAAGAAGTATCCCCATGATTCCAAGGCCTGACAGTACGTTCCATATAATGAATACAAAATCCATACAGGAATACCTTCCACCTGCACCTACAGTCAGATTTAATTTTATAAATCCTTTCGCGTAACCAAAGGAAATCAGTACAGCCAGTATCATAGGTATCAATAAAATGAGGCTGCTCTTTCTATGTGTGTTTTTATATAGTTCGGTCTTGATCACCTGTTTTAATCCCATTCCATTTCTCCTCCTATCGCATTAACTCTATCAATGATGCACCGCTTTTTTTCAGGTTCATATAGGTGTCAGCATACTTGATTACCCCATCGTTCAATACCGCAATATCATCTGCCAGGTCACAGACCTCGGTAAGCTGATGACTGGAAAAGATAATTGCAGTCTGATTTTCCCTGCACAGACTGCGCAGTAAATCCTTGACCTCTTCGATGCCAATCGGGTCCAGGCCTACAAACGGTTCATCCAAAATCAATATCTCCGGCCTGGTGAGCAGCGACTGTGCAAGAGCCAGCCTTTGCTTCATGCCAAAGGAAAAATTCCTCACACATTTATTCTTTGCCTCCGTAAGTCCTACGAAAGACAGCAGCTCCTCAATCCGGCTTTTTTGTTCTGATAATGGAACAGAATCGGTCAGCATCACAGCCACTTTCATATTCTGCCAGGCTGTCATATCCTCATAAAAAACCACATCCACTAAAGAACCCATTCTCGCTTTCATATTTCCATCCGAAGGGTTCAACTTTTTTCCGTCAAACAGGATCGTCCCCTGGTAATTGGTATTCAATCCCAGAACAGATTTCATCAGCGTAGTCTTTCCTGCTCCGTTTTTTCCAATTAGCCCCAGGATTCTGCCCTTTCTGCATTGAAATGTCACATCTTTCAGAACTGGGAAATTTTTATAACCTTTCTGTAAATGTCTGATATCTAATAACACTTCCTGATTCATTTCGTCATTTCCTCCTACTTGTCCTTTATATAGATAATAACTGCCGCAACCGCCAGCAATATCAAAATCAGGATTGGAATGATTAATTTCCACAGCCTTGCGTTCCCCCTTTCCACTTCCTGATTCTAACAAAAAAAAGAACAGCCCTCCAAACTGTCCTTAAAACACTGGAAAACTGTCCCTGAGTTGTTGATAAAAAAGCATGACTCCCACGCTGAAACAGGAATTCTGATATTCATACTTCATGGTTCCATGATATTTTTCTGCCGCTGCTTTGACGCTTTTCATTCCCCATCCATGATACTTGCTGTCTTTTTTTGACGTCACAAGCATACCATCTTTTATAACCGGCTCATGGCTGCTGGTATTTGTAATTTTGATGATAATAAACTGGTTAATCCGCCGTATCGTAACCTTCAGCTCCCGTTTGGCCCCCTGGGGCTGCTTCATACAGGATTCTATCGCATTATCCATAAGATTGGTAAGAATGGTACATAAATCCACGGGATCAATGCTGCAGTCTTTCGGATATTCCGCATGTATCTCTGTATGAATCCCTTCTTTTTGGGCAGCTGCAATTTTCTGCCCCAATATATAATCTACCGTATCTATGCCTGTCCACCGTTTCTGAACATAGGCTGTACTGGCATTGTTGATTTTTCTCAGATAATCCTGTGCCTCTGCAACCTTGCCCTCTGCCAGATACCCCTGCAGCAAAGAGAAATGGTTGCGCATATCATGGTATAATTGTGCATTTGTTTCATACGCTTCCTCCGCTGTCCGGTAGTTTTTTTCCAAAATCTGATTTTGAAGAACTGTATCATCCTTCTCTTTCCTTATGTCACGCATCCTCATATAAAAATATCCGGAACAGACTATAAAAGCACAGCACACCCCTAAAATTGCCTGATAAGACTTTAATCCTAACGGAAAAACCATCTGGTTTGCCCAGTAAAGGACTATAAAGAAAAGGAAAGAGGAACTGAGCAGGGCTGCATAAGATACTTTCAAACGCAGCTTTACCGTTTTCAACAGGCGGCATCCCCCAACAGTAACTAGAATTTCTGCTGCTTTCATTCCAGCTATGATACAGATTCTTGTATCGCTGAATCCATGCAGCATTTTATACACCGCATCCTGAAATCCTATATTCTTAAGGACAAACAGGATGGTTCCCTCCAGAATATTCAGCCCTGTAGTAAAACAGATGGAAATAAATACAAATTCCCGAAACTTCCCCTTAAATAAAATGGCGCCCCCACAGGAAAGGGAAAAAACTGCATACACAATCGTCGGAAGGCTCAATGTAATACTGACCATGTTCAGCAAAAGGACTCCTGTTACAATCGCCAGGCAGACAAGCAGTGTCAATCCCACCTGTTTCTTACGTTGATATCTTGGCTGCGCGGCCGCATGTACGATGCAAAAATACAGCATGGTTTCAATCATGGTCGCAAGCCATTCGCACAGAATCTGAACCGCTGTCATAACAGTCCCTCCCAAAATTCAAGCATTGCGTTTTTAAACCCACTGCTCCCCGCTTTGCTGATACAAACAGATCTGTTATTCTGAAACAGAATACCCGTATCATCCATTCCGACTACATTGGCCAGATTTATAATACAGCCCCTGTCGGCAAAATAGAGATATTCTTTTTTCATCTCATCATATATCTGATTCAAAGACCTGCGTACCGCTATGGTTTCGTCATTTGCCAGATATAGAACTGCATATTTCCCATCCTTCAGAATATACAAGATGTCTCTGTATGGAATCTGCCTCACGTAATTTTTCACCTTTACAGTATAGTAATCGTTCCGCTCCAGGCTGTACAATTTAAAATAGTCCTCTAACGCTAACGGCAATTTTTCTTCCATCATACTTTTAGGAATATATCTGAAAACTGAAAATTCATAGGCAGTTATGGCATATTCCAAATGAGAGGTTATGAATATAATCTTTGCCCCTGGTATCTTGTTTTGAATGGTTTCAGCCAAATCCATTCCATTCACTCCGGGCATTTCAATATCAAGCAAGAGCAAATCGAAAAATATCCCATCCGTTAAATCATATAGCAGATTTTCACTCAACTGATAGCAGACTATATCGGTCTCTTTGCAATGGGTCCGGAAGTATAGTGCTGTCAGTCTTTTAACCTGTGTGGTCATTTCCTGTTCATCATCACAGATTGCTATCCTAAGCATATCGTCACCTCAATTACAATCTCAAATCTTTGAGCCCCAACAACTGGAATTTTTCACTACAAATCAATCTCTACATCGTACTTACCATCAATAAAAATATAATTAACATTGAACCTTTTTGCAAGTTCCAAAAACTGTGCATTATCTTCTAAAACGCTTTCCATAGTACACCATTCATCGTCTAAGCGATTTTCTACAGCATTTGCATACTTCTTGATATTGTCGAAATGATTTTTAATATAATTTTCACTCATTACAAGACAAAAATATCTAATGTTATCACGGTATTCTTTTGCAAAGTCTTTTTCCCAATCAAAAGGGATATAACACCCTTCAATAATAAGATTTTGCTTATTCTCTATGGCAGTTTTAATTATTTCACGAACAACAGGCCACAGATACTCTGTGAGCTTATTATCATCTTCAGGTGTAAGTTTGGTATAGCCGCTACGAATTAAGCCCATTTTCAAATGGTCTATTGATAAATAGGGATATTTATATCTTTCAAGAAGCTTCTGAGCAAGAACTGTCTTGCCTGTGTGAGAAGCACCAGTAATTAAAACTATCATTTTGTGTTCCTTTCCCATTCTTCAAATTCATATTTTCCAGTTCGTCAAACCGGAATTTATAGTGTCTTTGTGAAATCATTCATCAAAATAAAATAGCTCTTCAAATTTTTTATCAAGTGCTATGCATAAAATCAATGCCAATTTAGCCGTAGGACTAAATTGCCCAGTTTCAATGGAACTAATCGTATTACGAGATACTCCGACCATTTCTGCTAATGCTGACTGTGAAAGTTTATTTTCTGTTCTAGCTTCTTTTAAATTATTTTTTAAGATCAATTTATCATTCATTAGAACAATCTCCCACAAAACCTATAAAAATAGTAACCTGCTAATAATAAAAACACAATACCGCTAATTGCAGTCAATTTCTTTTTTAGTTTAAGCCCCTCATAAGTAAATGCAAGGCCTGCTGTACAAAATAAGATAGATATTATATCTGCAGGAGACTCTGCACGAAATAGTTTAATAACCATTATAATCAGACCTAAAACAATAAGCCCCCATAGAGAGAAGGCATCTCGTTTCGTGCGAATCACCTTTTCCCGTTCATCCCCATAAATATTCTCTTTTTTACTTCTAGCTAAAATTTCTTCTTTTTTCATTAATAGTATTTTCCCCTTTGTGCAAAGTTTTCTTGTCACTCATAGTATATCATTACCAAGTTTTCTTATCAATACTATTACCAAGTTTTCTTTACAAAGATGTTGAATGAAAGAAAATAAAGCAAAAATTGAAAAATTCTCGACATTCCCTCTCTTATAAAAAATCCCAGGAGATTATTCCCCTGGGATTGCTTCAAATTTGTATCCGACATCTCGGACTGTATGGATGTACTTCGGATGCCGCAGATCCGGCTCCCACTTTTTACTCAAACTGCGGATAAAGCACTGGATAACTTATATCAATCACCCCAAATCAACTCCGAATTTTCAACAATAGCTGCATAGTCCGCCAAGCCTTCCAACTCAAACTCACCATAATATATCTGATCAATCTCTTCTTTGTCCCCTAAACAAAAGGTATTTTTATAATCATCTTTTTTAAGAATTGGTTGAATGTATTTTGACCACGGTGTTTCATAATAATAGAATACTGTTATGTTTTTTTCGCTTCCATTTATTTTTGTTTTGGACGGGGCAAGAGATACTGTCCCTGCTAAATTTTCATCTTGATAGGTAGCATAAAGTTTTCCGTCTACTTCATCAATACTGATTATATCATTACCATATGGAATACAGGTTTTCGTTAAAATCGCATAAGAATGTAAACCAACAGCTATAAGAATGGTAGCAATTATAGTACTTATCAAAATAATTGTATTCTTTTTCCGCAAATGCGATTTCAGTTTTTTGAATACCCTTGCTTCTGAAAGCTGGATATTTCTATTTGACGGTAAAATAATATCTTGTTTCAAGATTTTCGCCTCATTTCTACAAGAACCACAATAACTTAAATGTTCCTCTACCATTTCTTTCGTATCATTACTCACAACACCATCTAAGTAAAGAGGAAGCACATCTTTAATAATATCACAACTAATTTTTTTCATGCTCTATCGCCTCCATATATTCTAATATTTGTTTTTTAGCTCTATAAAAAGTTACTCTTGCCCAACTGGGGCTTTTCCCAAACAATATTCCAATTTTCTCAAATGGCAATTCTCCAAATACCCGTAAACTAAACACTTCTTTATATGGCTCGTTCATGTCATGAAGAAACTGGTGAATGAGAAAAGCGTTTTCTTCCTCTACAAACTGCTCTGCAAAATCAATTTGCACATCTGCAACATTTTCGGAGATCTCTTCATCTGCATAAATTTTTTGCCGTTTACAGAATGTATAATATGTATTTCTTGCAATCGAAAATAACCACGCCCGAATATCCTTTGCTCCATCAAATGTATCTATAGATTTTAGTGCCTTTGTAAAAGTTTCTTGCGTCATTTCTTCGGCAATATCTTCATTCGCTGATAGGCTACATAAATATAAAAAAACATCTCGAAAATAAGATTTATAGATTTGTTCAAAGTCCACGCCTCTCACCCCCTCTCACTCTATTAACTATTAAGTTCCAAAAACGTTACAATATTTTATCAGAAAATTTTTCTATTTTTATCTAACCAAAAGTTTATTGTATTTACTAGAGAATTTCAAGCATCGCATATCTACTTACAAAGTAATACGTTCAGACATTCAGAATAAATTCTGTAGAGCAATTCACCATATTTCTCGAAAACTCTTTCTGCAGAGCTTTGCCTATGTAAGTCCGTCATAGTTCACTCCCTCAAATATTTGTGACTCAATAAAAAAATCCCAGGAGATTACTCCCCTGGGACTACTTTCATACACATGTACAATACCCAATTATTTTTCTTCTTTCTTATCTTTCTTTTTTTTACTCCACCAAGTACCAGCCAATGAACATCCTCCGCCTAAAAGAAGCACAATGATTAAAATATATACCCATATATTACCCATTCTTATTCCTCCCTTCCAGACATTGTGTTCTATTGTAAATCTTAACTTTCCTTTGGCAATATACTAAAATCCAACCGAAAACTGCTTTACCACAATAAATGGACACCTGCGGTCGAACTCTGTAACCGTCGCAAAAGCAAGGTCAAAACCATAGTATTGCCAGTCTATCATCAGCAGGTGCAATAAGGCAATTTGACCTCCATCATAATTCCAGCGTAATTGATAATATATCTGCTTTCAAATCAGCATAAACCGTTCCTCCCAGCTTATCCGTCAGTATTTTCACAATGTTAAGGCCCAGTCCTGTCCCCCCATTGTGTCTGGATTTATCCCCTGTATAGAATCGCTCAAAAAGCCGGTTAGGATTTAATTCTGAAAAGTTATGAACCGAATTTTCAATCCGAAACACGACTTTTCCATTTTCTTTTTGAAAGAGAGTGATTCTTATGATTCCAGAAGAGTACCGTATCGCATTGGTGAGCAGATTTTGAATCATTCGCTCCACCGTGCCTTTATCCGAGTTAATATATATAGAATAATCTGGCAGGTCAACTTGTGGAGAAAGATTTTTAGTTTCCAGAGCGGGTGCATTTTCCGTAATCAAATTGATGAGTAAATTGGAGAGATTAAAAGTTTCCATGTGTAGAACAATCTGCTCTGCATCAAGCACTGAAAGGTCATAAAAGTTCTCCAATAGTTCTTTCATTCTTTCGGCTTTCCCTAAGACAATTTCTACCCGCTGTGCCTGCCCATCCTCTAAATTTTCTTTTTTCAGGAGCTGCATGTGTCCTAGTATGACCGTCAGGGGCGTGCGCAGATCATGGGATATGTTTGCAATCGACTCTTTGAGGTATTCTTCATGCCCTAAGGCACTTGCAACTGCCTGTCTCTGCCTTTCATTATATCTGTTCAGTGTCCCGGCTAATTGTTCTAAATCCTGATCGATCAAGGAGATGTCTAACATTTTTTCTGTTCTTTTCTCCGACAGTTCATTCACTTGTTCCGTAAGACTGCGAATTTGCTTTTTGAGCCGTATATGCCGGAACAATAACAGGAAGAACAGCCCGCCCGTTATTAAAAATAATGCCTCTATATCAGACACCCCCTTTCATTTACTTTAATTCACATCTGCTAAAGCATATCCAGGAAAGAAAAGTCAATATACTTATCCAAATCACACCGATAGCAATTGGCAGTGGCTGGAGAAACATGGTTGTGCTGACAGCCTCCCTGATCTGATAGAGAACTAAAAAGGAAACCGGCAGTTTCAACATCATTCCATACCCTAGGTACAGACTCAGTAAAAAAGTGATCATAGCAGTCACTGATACCGCCTTCACAGAACTTCGCAGACAAATGCAGATTAAGACTGCCATGAGAAAAACCGCACTGTTCAGCAGAACTGAATAGAAAGCTGCTTTTACTATTTGATAAAGGATCTCTCCAAAATCAGCAATCCCAAAGCGTGTAAATTCTCTGATACAACCGGCAACAGGATAAACCAGCGCCATAAAATTAAAGGCAGTCAGATACGCAGCTACTTTACTGATGAAAATTGTTTTTCTGGAATGACCAGCACTTACTTCCAAATCCACTGTCCGGCAGGAAAACTCCTGTCCCAAAATGAGAGAAAGAATGCTGGAAACAATAATAAGAAGAAAAGTAGAGTCATAAACCATCCCATTAAAAAAATCGGCAAGTGTAGCCGCCGCTCCCCCGGTTGGTCCCATCACTTCCATAGCATAGGTATCAGCAGTCAAAAAACCCAGGAAGAAAATCCCAGCGATACCACACCAGTAAAACAAATTATGCGTTAGCTGATATCGTTCCATTTTCAATAAATTTCCCATGTAAACCCCCTCCTACTTCAAATCAGAACGTCGGAATTTTAAATACGCCCCTATATACAAAACGGTAATCCACAAACAATCTATGAAAAGAATGTTGTCAGTTCGGGTTGACGCCTGTTGCAATGAGATGAGCCGAAGCTGCCCCATCGGCAATGCCCGTGAAATCACCTGTGACTGATCTCCGTTCAATATAAATATCGTCAAAAAAAACAGAACCATCGGAACCGCCAGTGTTTTCCCCATATCACCAAAGAGGAAGCCTAAGAAAAAGGGCAGCATACACATAGCCATCACAGAAAAAACGATAGTCAAAATGGTGAAAAAATTGCCATCTGCCGTTTGCAGATGCTGGTTTCGGCAGACAGACCCAAGAATTCCATGAATAAGCAGCGGAAAAAGCAATATTCCTAAACAAGCCACCTGGTATGCCAGCATTTTTGCAAATAATACCTGTCCACGGCTATGTCCTGCATTCATATAGGTTTGTAATGTTCTTTGTCCAAAATCATTTCCAACAAATAAAGCAGCAAAAACAATCGTCAAAAAATAGAGCAAAGGGATATTAAACAGGGACGCCAAAAACAAACTCGAGGCATTTTCCGTACTGTCCAGGAGCAGCACGCTGCTCAGCAGAAAATTGAATCCTGCAATGCCCCAAAAGTACCAGCTATGGACCAATTTATAAAATTCACTTTTCAGGAGATTTGACACTTTCATTCCCCCCTATTTTATTCAGAAAATAATTTTCCAGTGTATCGCCGGACACCGAAAGCCCTGTAACAAGAATATGGGCATCGGAAAAAACGGATGCAACTGTTTCGATATCGTCCAGATAATCGTATAAGCGAATCACTCCATCTGGCATTAACTTAAAGTTTTCTGTATGCAGCTTTTCTTCCAGAACCAGCAATGCGTTCTGCGGATCTGTTGTTCTGAGTACAATATGGCGTTTGCACCTCTCATTCAGCTCATAATCAGATAGCTCTTCTATAATCTTTCCCTTGTCTATAAAAATGAATCTGGAAGCAGTTTGGTACAGTTCCTCCAGAATATGGCTGGATACCAGAATTGTCATGCCATATTCCTTGTTCAAAGATTTTAATAGATTTCTAATTTCCACAATTCCAGCCGGATCAAGGCCATTGACGGGCTCATCCAGAATAAGAAATTCCGGTGTGTTTAAGAGTGCAATTGCAATGCCCAGGCGCTGCCGCATTCCCAGAGAAAAATTGCGGACCCTCTTTTTCCCTGTCTCTTTTAAACCGACCATGTGTAACGTTTTTTCAATGACTGCCCGGTCAGGAATTCCACGTTGAATCCGCTGTACCTCCATGTTTTGGTATGCCGTCATAGTAGGAAACAGTGCGGGCGTTTCAATCATACATCCAATCCGTTTCCGCTGCGCCTGAAGCCCGGCCGTTCCAGATTCCCCCCATAAAGTGATCGTTCCGTCTGTCGGAAAAGAGAGCCCTGTTACGATCCTTAATAATGTCGTCTTTCCAGCACCATTCTGACCGATAAAACCATAGATTTTCCCCTTTTCAATCTGCAGGTCAATCTGGTCCAAAGCTGCAGTCTGTTTGTATTTTTTTGTCAGACCATGCGTTTCCAAGATAATTGAATTCATCTGCAAAACCTCCTTTATGTTTTCACTATAAAAGGCAATCATAAAGAATTTCTTAAATGCTGTCTGAAAATCCTTAAAAATACATAAAGCTAAGAGCTTACCCCTTAGCCTTATGCAGACGATAACCGATCCCCCATACAGTATCTATATATTCCCTGTCTGGGCAGACCGCTTTTAGTTTATTCCGTAAATTGCTGATATGGACATTTAATGTGTTGTCCTCGCTAATATATTCCATATTCCAGACACTTTGGAACAGGTTTGCTTTAGAAAAAACTTTTTCAGGGAATTTCATCAACAATTCTAAAATGGAAAATTCCTTTGCCGTCAAAGATAATTCAATCCCCTGTAGAATGGCCGTATTTCTTTCCAAATCCAGTTCTAAGCCATCATACTGCAAACAGCCCTGTAAACCACACTGAAACTGCACCCGGCGTAGATTGCTTTCTATTCTGGCAAGCACTTCCTCCATATCGAACGGTTTGGTAATATAATCATCTGCACCAAGCCTCAACAGATCAATCTTATTTTGTGTCATTTCTTTTGCAGAAATAATAATAACCGGAATCGTAGACTGCCTGCGTATCTTAGCAAGAACTATATCTCCACTGCAATATGGCAGCATAATATCAAGTAATATCAGATCGATCTTGTTCTCGTTAAGGCAGTCCAAAACATGAAGCCCATCATATAAGCAAAACACCTCGTATCCGTTCTCCTTTAAGAACCCGGACAGCAGCCCATTTATTTCTACATCATCTTCAACAAGCATTATTTTATACACAGAATTTAACCTCATTTCTAAATCGTCTTTTTCATTCTACCTTTTTAGTTTTTGCTCCCATCAAAATTATGACAAGGCTTCACCGAAATACCAGCACAATTCCCATCCCGTCCTTCTCCCTCTCAGCAAATACTTCCCCATCCATCTTCCGCATGATCTCCCGGCAGATATAGAGTCCCAGCCCGCTGCCCTGCTGCCCAAGACTGTTGGTTCCTCTGAAAAAGCTCTCGAAAATATGATTAAAATCATTCTCCGACACAGCCTCCCCCGTATTAAAAATGCGGATGAGCTGGCAGAAATCTTCCTCATAAAAACTGATCTCGATTCTTCTGCCATCTCCGTATTTAAAGGCATTTTCCATCACATTGTCAAACACTTCCAGTATGCGGTCAAGATCCCCGCGCACCAGTCGGTTCTCATATCTGCCGATCTGCAGCTCCACCATTCGTACAGCACACATTTCCACGTAGGTATCTGCCAGGCGCTTTACCAGTTCCTCCAGATAAAATTCTCCCATCTCCACCTGGATATCTAAAATATCTTCCTTTGAACTTCTTATGATCTCGGCCACATATCCCTCAATTTCTTCTGCTTTTGCGCTGATCTGCCGGGCAGCATGGAGCTTCTTCTCCTCTGTATCGTAGAGCCCCTGCTCCAGGGCTTTCCCGTAAAGCCTGATGGTCCCAAGAGGTGTCTTCATATCATGGGACAGGGACAGCAGCATTTTTTTCTTTTCCCTTTCCAGCTCAAGCCTCCGCTTTTTCGTTACTTCTAGCGTATCCTTTAACTGGGCGATTCCCCAGAGAAAGTCTCTGAAATACCTGTTTTTCTCCTGCTTTACCTCACCTTTCAGATGGCCTTTTGCCAGCTCATAAGGCAGCTCTCTTACCCGGTTGAACGGGCGGATGACCCGGTATTTCAGATACAGTAAAATCCCCAGCACAAACACCGCCATAATAGCAAGAGCAGCCTGCGTGGTCACCATCACACCACCCAGGCTCATATTTTCTTCCCTGTATGAAAACCGCAGATATCCTTTCAGGCTGCCGTCCGTATACCAGGGTTTTATCACACTGTTTCCGTTACTTACATCACTGTAAAATGCCTCTGACTTCTCCCGGTCTGCCACGTCTGCAAGGGACAGACTGTCAATTCTGTATACATCCCGAAACCCACTCAGATTTACTTTTTCCGGGTGTGTCCCCGCTGATATGGTATGGTACAGACGGTTGATCTCCACCCTGAATTCTCTGTCTCTGTGCTCCTGCATCCGGAAAAGGATCTGACCTGTTCCCAGAGCCAGCAGCAGATAGAGACATACCGCTGCCGCCAGAATCCTGTTATATTTCCTCATACCGGTACCCCACACCCCAGACAGTCTGAATGCGCCTGGGCGCCCTGGGGTCTTCCTCTATTTTGTTTCGCAGCATTCTGATATGCACCGTCAGCGTCTGATTCTCACTGAAGCTGTCCATCCCCCAGATCCGGTCAAAGAGATACTCCTTGTGAAGTGTTCTCCCCGGATTTTCGGCCAGTAACAACAGCAGTTCGTACTCTTTTACATTCAGCTCCACTGCCTGATGATCCCGGTAAACCTTCCTTGCATTCCTGTCTATGGTAAGGCCGCCTGATACCAGATAGTCCGTCTCGCTTCTGGTCCCGTAAGTTCTCTGCAGAAGCGCCCGCACCTTAGCGGTCAGCAGGTCCGGGTCCACAGGCTTTTCCATATAGTCATCCGCTCCCAGGCCGAATCCGTTCAACTTATCATCCTTTTCTGCTCTGGCACTCATGATCAATATGGGGATATCCCCCTTCTCACGCACTGCCCGGCAGACGGCAAAACCGTCCATGCCAGGAAGCATGATATCGAGGAGCATGATCTTCACACTGTTCTCTTTCAGATATGCCTGTGCCTCCTCCCCGGTAGGTACAGGATAGACAGTTAATCCGTCTTTTTCCAAAAATGTCTGCAGAAGCTCTGCCAGCTCCCTGTTGTCTTCCACCAGCAAAATATCTTTCATACAAATCCTTTCTTTACCAGCCCAGCTTGACCAGCCAGTCATTCAGTGTACGCTCTCTTACCCTCATATCCTGGTCTTTCTGCCATTTCCCAAGCGTGATGTCCTCCCGGATATCACCGTCCTCTATATAAAGCACCCGCTCACAGCGCGCCGCCACCTTCATATCATGTGTGACCAGAAGGATACTGGTCCCGTCCAGGTTGATGCGGTTCAACTCATCCATAACCTCTATCGAATTTTGTTTATTCAGCGCCCCGGTGGGCTCATCCGCGAAAATGATCTTGGGCTCATTGATCAGGCTCCGGCAGATGCAGGCCCTTTGAAGCTGCCCGCCGGATACCTCGTTGATATCATTGTCCGCCACCTCACTGATTCCCAGCTTCTGCATCAGTATCTTTGCCCTCTCATTAACAGCCGCCCTGCCTTTCTTTGTCTTTCCTCCAGATGTCTGGTAGGCCGGCATAATAATGTTATCATAAATAGAAAGATTTTTCAGCATATACATCTGCTGAAACACAAATCCCATTTCTTCCAGCCGCATATCACTGATCTCATTTGCAGTAAGCCCTGTCATCTCTTTTCCAAAGAAATCCACCTTTCCTGCAGTGGCATCATCCATACCGCTGACGGTGTAGAGAAGGGTCGTTTTACCGGAACCGGAAGGTCCCATAACAGCCACCATCTCCCCTTGTTTTATCTCCAGACTGACATTCCTTAGAACATTATTCTGACGCTTTTCTATGATATATGTTTTACACAGATTTGAAACTTTCAAAGACTCCATTTTTCTCTTCCTCCACCTGAATTTTTACTCTATATTATTCATTTCACGTATATGGATCTGTTTCACTTTTCCGGTTGCAAATATGGTGGCGGCAATAATTCCTACCATAAGAATTCCCGGATAGACACCGTACACCTGCCAGGGCACGACCTGGATCTTTACATTCGCTCCCATGATGGCAAAGATGGGTCTAAGCATAAACCGGTTGCTCAGAAGAGACATAGGAACTGCCGCTATCATAGATAACAGAACTACCCAGACCATACGCAGGATCTGCCACCTGCGGATACTCCAGTTGCCAAATCCCACACTTTTCATCATGGCGATCTCCCCCTTCTCCCTTACAATAAACAGCTTCTCCATGAGAGCGGTAATCAGCATGATGATCGCGCAAAGAAGGCCGGTCATAGGCATCAGAAGCTTTGCCAGGGAATCCTGTATCCCGCCCACGTTCTGGTCAACAAGGGACTGGGCGTCATTCCACTCATAAGAAGGAAAATCCTTTTTCAGGTCATGGGCCAGCTCCTTTTGTGTCTTATCCGTCTTCATATCCACAAGGATATTCCAGTAATCCGCCATCATCTCTTCCTTCATATCGATCACAGGGTTCAGCCTGCCGGACTGTCCCATCTGCATATAGTCCGTGTACGTCCCTGTTATAATAAATTTTTCTGCTTTGCCGCCGATATTCACATCTACCCAGTCTCCAATGTTCCATTTATTCTGCTTTAACACCGCCTCGGAGAGGGCGATTTCATTTTCCAGTCTGGGGGCTTTTCCTTTGTCATAGAGCAGATAATCATTGTTCTGTCCCAGGTTTTGTAACAACAAAAGCTTCTGGTCTGAAACAGTACCATTTTTGGAGACTTTCAGAAAATAAAACGGAATGCCAGTAAGCTCTGCATCATATCCCTTCTCCTTCATCTCCTGCTTTACACGCTGCATTCCCTTCAAAAGGTCATCTTTGTATCTGTAATTTCCCTCACCTGCATTCCCGATTCTTCTCACATACACGGCGCTGTCAGGATCCAGGGCAAACTTGACAACCATCTCCCGGCTCCTCATGGTATTGATGGTATTCAGCGGTATGGTGATCAGCACAAAACTGATGCAGAAGGTGATCATAAGCACCAGATACCGCCTCATATGAGTGAGTATATCGTTCAGCCCCAGAAACATGGGAACAGACATTTTCCCTCTCCTGTTCAGTCTGATTCCAGTTCTTCTTCCGAATCTTTCCCCTGTCTTTCCGCTTCTGATGGCAGAGATGGCTGATATCTTATCCAGCTTTCCGGTACTGGTATAGCAGAAAAGCATTACCAGCAAAACAATGCATCCGGAACATATAAAATTGACCCACAGGTTTGAGCTACTGTCCTCCATGATCATATTTCTGCTGACACTGTCCACCATGGCCCTGCTGACCGGAATACTGGCCGCGAAGCCCGCCACAGTGCCTGCCGACACAAGAACCAGGTATTTTAAGAGGTATACCTTTTTCACAGCAAAATTCCGGAATCCCACTGCCTTCATGATTCCGATTTCCCGGTATTCCTCCTCCATGGTGAACACCAGCGTAAAGCGTAGTACCAGCAGAGCAATGAGAATCAGGCAGATTCCAATCAGGATCAAAAGCGCTGCCATAATCATATCAAAAGAATAAATCATCTTATACGCACTCTTTGAGATTGTGTTTAAAACAGTGCTAAAATCCTGGCTGTTCAGTTCTTTTACAAATTCTGTCTCCTTGTCAGTCATGACGCAGAACATACGGATATTCTCTGCCTTCTCATCCTTCCGGAATGTTTCATAATCCTCTTCGCTGACAATGATCCGGTTCATTCCGGACATGTCACTCCCGAACGCCGCGTCCTTCATCTGCCGGGAAACCGTCAGGTCCATTTCGGTCTTCCCCACTGAGATGGAGATCTTATCCCCTGCCCCCAAATGGTTTCTCTCCATGGCATCCCTGGTCATGGCAGCTTCCCCTTTTTTCAGGGAAAATGGTTTCCCCTCCATGTCAAAAACTTTGCAGTAATCCATACCTGCAGCGGCTAAATATATGCTGGTGCCTGCCGTGTCGTATTTCTTTTTCTTTCCGTTTTTTATGGACTTTACATTCTGGTCACTGAGCGCGATCATACGGATGTCTCCGTATTCCTTCACATCCTCCGCCCCATCGTCCAGCCACTCTTTGACTTTCTCTTTCTCCGAATCTCCCTTCACAAAAATGTTCACATCCGGGACCCTGGAAAACTCCATATAATAACCGATTGCCGAACTCACCACCAGGATATTGTTCACACTGCTGGACAGAAAGATCGTGGCGATTGTGATGAACAGAAACAATATCACATTAACCCCTTTTCTTCTGAGCAAATCTTTCTTTAATATTCTGTAAAGCATCTGACTATCCTTCCCTTTCCTGTTTTCTGAGAGGATTATAACCCGGGAATTATGAAAAAATCCTTAAATCGGGGATTTTTCCTGTTTCGTGTATCATATCATAAATGCTGTACAAATCTCATTCTTTTTGTATGAATTATCATCCCTTCTCTTTATTAAGCATAAAGAAATGTACGAATGTCTCGTTATTCTCTAATAATTCATCAAAAGTTCCCATGGTACATTTTCCCTTTTCCATAAAGATGATTTTATCGTAAGCCTGGAGCAGATCAGGGTGAAAAGAATGAGTAATTGTAAGAACTGTAAGTTCCTTTATCGCAAGCAGCCTGCTTTCAATATCAAATGCCGTCTGCAGATCAATTGCCGAAGTGCCTTCATCCAGAATTAAAATGGGCTTATCCTGAACCAACGCCCTCGCAACTGCGATACGCTGCCGCTGCCCGCCGGATAAACTGGCACCATTTTCTCCTACATTCGTGTCAATAGTCCTGTCCGCATCAAGAAAGTTCTCTACGCCGCTCACCTCCAAGGCCCATTTCATTCTTTCATCCGGAATATTTCTATACAGGCATATATTATTCCGTATGGAAGAATCAAACATATAAACATTCTGATGAATCACGGCAATCATCTCATTGAGCTTTTCTATATCAAGTTCATGCAGTTCTACCCCGTCATACAAAATCTCACCCCTGTAATGAGCGAAATACCCATTTAACAGATTAATCAGCGTTGTCTTGCCGCAGCCGCTTTTTCCGATAACAGCGTATTTTTTTCCTCTTTCAAAACTGCAGTCCGCTCCATTCAATATGTCATTTCGATTCTGGTATTTGAACGAAACGTCCTTTACTGTAATCTTGTTATCAAATGTCGGCTCTTTTTCTCCGGTCATCGTAACACACTGGTATTCACTCAACTCTCTGAGCCGTCTGATAACCGACTTTGTCCCCTGGATTTTGGGTATGCTCTGGGATAAGATTTGTATGGGGTTCACAATCTGCCCCGAAACCTGCAATACCCCCACCAGCACACCAACTGTAATATTCCCTTTGATAATGAGATAAACCGCTACACAAAAAACCACGATTAAAACAGCAGAGCTCAACACAACGGAAACGGACTCTACCGCGGCAGTAATTTTATCTACGCCGTATTTTGACTTTGTGGTAATCTCATTTTTGCTGTTGAATGATTGCTCAAAGCAGTCAATCATTCGAAAGGATTTTATAATCTCAAAACCTGACATGAAATCCTTGACTGCAATGGTTAACTCTGCCATCCTCTTTGAAAGATTGCACTGCCTTTCTTCCAGGACTTTATTAAATAAACCCGGAATTACAGTAAGCAGGATGAGCAGTGCTATAAGCGTTGCAAAAATAATGGGACTGAAATAAATGAGTATAACAGCAGAAGCAGCCAGTTCCACTGCTCCCAGCAATCCCTGCAGGAGAGGCGTGCAGTAATGATCCTCAATGAGCTTAATGTCATTTGTTAAAGCAGATATATAATCCGCGGAATTCACTGACCGGAAATCAGAAATATTCCTTTTCAATATTCCCTGGAATACATCAAACCTTAATGCCTGCGTAACCCGGCAGATAATTCTCTTACACAAGGCAGCATAGCAGAAATGGATCAATCCGCACATCACGATATAGACTGAAGTAAAAATAACCATCCGGATAAAAGCAGATATATCCTTTTTCACTGCAATATCAATTAATTGTTGAACCATAATTGCAAAAAAGGCAGACATAACTGAGAATATCGTACCCGTAAAGATTGCCGCCGCCAGACTCTTTTTGTTCTGTGAAACATACTTTTTCATAAAGCCCTCCTTTTCATACATATAAATGTATGTATATGTGCTAAAATTAACTGCCATTTAAGGCAGTTAATTCATTCATTTTCATGTACCTTTTTAAATATTGCCATGATTAAACCCTTTGTATCCTGATCCAGAATCGGCAGTCCGACACTGACCAGAGCCGTCGAAAAGGTATCTATTACATTTTTAAACTCCACTTCATCACCAGATTGAGAATATTGTGGAGAAACCCACATGGTCACTAAATAGCTGACCATCTCAGCAGCCTGTGTGGGACAGGATACCTGCAGTGAACCATCTGCATTTCCTATCTCAATCAGCTCCTTTATATAGGGAATAATAACTGTCTTACAATCCTTGATCTGCTTTGCTATAAGCTGCGGGCTTTCCCTGACGGAATCAGGGATCTGCTTCACTAATCTGATACTGTCCTCATTAGTCAAAAATAAAAGTAATACCTTTCTCAACATCTCAAGACCGCTCAAATCCCCATCATTTTTTACTTTTTCAAAAGGATTTTCGTTTGTGAACATTCGGTCTGTAACAGCATCAATAATGTCTTCTTTAGATTTAAAGTGATGGTAGAACGCTCCCCTTGTCAGGTCACCTAAATCATCAATAATATCTTGTATCGTTGTGTTATCCCACCCCTTTTCTACAAAGAGCTTATATGCGGAATCTAAAATACGCTGTTCCGTTATTTCGGGGTACTTATTTCTTGCCATTTTGTTCTTTCACCGCCTTACATACATTTATATGTATCTATGCTACCACGGTTATCTTCCAGTGTCAAGTTTATCCCTTCTACATGTTTATCCCTTCTACATCATCGTATCATCCCGCAATGCTTCTGCCAGATTGATTTTACGCACATTCCGCCAGCCAAGATAATAAGCAAGCGCCACCGTTCCCACTATGCCCAGCATGAAAACAGCAATCGGAACAAACGGAGCCTCGGCTAGAAAGATTTCAACTTCAAGATAGCTTGCCTTCAACAGATAACCAACTGTAATTACTGCCAGCGGAATGGTAATTATAATCGGACGCCCTGCAATGACCAGAGCTTCGATACAGAACATTTTTCTAATCTCTTCCGGTGTCAGTCCCACAGACATATATCTGGCAAACTCTCTTTTTCTCTGGCGGACAAAGCCCAGTGTGTTTGAAAATACACTGCCAGTCCCAATGATTGCAAGCAGTACACAAAAACCGCCGAAAATGGCCATCATGCCCTGAACCTGCCTGTCATTCGACTCTTTTTTCAGAATTCTGTTTTCACTTTCCGTGACATAAGCTCCTGCAACAATCCGATTGATTTCTGCCTGCAGTGTATTCAATTCCTCCAGATCTGCATTTTCGTTTCCCAGAACACAGATGTAAGAATCCTCCCCGGCATCCGCAATCTGCCCTTTGATTTCCTTCCACAGGGACATGGGAATAAAATGTACCAGTTCGTAATAATCTACAGTTGCATATTCTTCTCTCAAAGCAGGGACGTGCTCTGTGTAGGACAGAACAGGGATTTCTACCCCGGTTCCTTCTTCGCCGGATTTTCTCAAAATACTGACCGTATTGCTGCCTTTTACATAGGGCATATAACGTGGGTGCCTGAAATCCGGGTTCGTCACATCGCGGATCTGATTTCGTATGACAGCCCCATCGAGACGTGGTGTAATGCCAATCTCCTCACAGTAATCCTGAAAACTGGCATCATCCAGTATCATGATAGGGGCATTGACGCTCCAGCCCGCTTCCGTCTGCACAGCATCATTACCCGAAGCATGAGAAAAGCCTCCAAAGGATTTCATCTCATCACTTATTTCTTCCTCTGTGATGATTGTTTCTGCCGCTGCTTTTTGATATACGATAGCACTTCTCACACCGGGAAGTGTTTGTATTTCTTTCGTTTCTGCAAAAGAATCTGCTTCCGTATCCTTTACCGTAACCATGATGTCCCAGACATCCTGATATTTTTCAAAATATGTCTCTCTTGTACTGATTCCTGAAAGTGTAAAGAAGCACTGCATAAGCGTAAACGCCATGAATGAGAATATCAGGGACAGGGATGCTGTCCGCAGGGCTTTTCGCTGTGCTTTTAAGGCATTTCCTGCCAGTTCTCCTTCCATGCCAAATATAAACGTAAGTACAGGTGATTTTTTTTTCCGTTTGAGCATAAGCTCCCCTGTATTTTTAATCGCTTCCAGTGGCGTAAGCCTGCTTAACTTTCTTGCCGGCAGCCATGCAGAAATCCATATCGTGAACACGGTTACAAGAAGCGTCAGGACAAGGACAAGCGGATGATATCCAAAAACCGCCTGGTGTCTGCCTGACACACTGCTTCCCAACAGAGTATTGACCATCTGTATCAGCACCATACTAATCCCGATTCCCAGCAGATTCCCTGCTATAACCGGTATGGCGCAGAGTGCCGCCGCTTCCTGCAGCAGACATACCCGGATCTGTTTCGGAGTGGCTCCAATACTAGAGAAAATGCCAAACTGGTGAATTCTTGCATTCATGGATACTGCAAAGGAATTGTGGATAATCACAATCAGGGAAAGAGATGCCATTCCCATTATGATGAGAAACATCGGGAACAGTAGTCTCGGCGCTGTATCCTGCGGGCTGCGGATCAGATACATTGCCAGAAGTTCATAATTATAAATCGCTGTTTCCGGGGAAATTCCGGCTATTTCGGCAATTCGGGGCGTATCTTCCAATACCGCGTCCATATCATCAAAATAGAGATCCAGAACTGTTTCATGTCCCTGTGCTGCCTTCTCGTTGACGACTGCATCTTTGACACGTGCAAAGTTTTTAATGGCTTCTATATCCCCGGGATCTATATCTCCTGCAATACGGCTCTGCCATCCACCTTCTTCCAGCTGAATCCTCTCCACTTCATATTTCCATGCATTATAAAACAGACCACAAAGCAAGGATAACAGAAGAGCCGAAATAAATGCCGCTATCATGACAGCGATGCCCGAGGAACGATTATTTTTTATATATCCGGATGAGTAATCTTTCCACATATCTCTTACCTCCGCCATTCATCACTGATGATATGCCCATCCTCGATCGTGATAATGCGCTCTGCCTCCAGAGCCACCTTTTCATCATGGGTGATCAGCAGAATGGTCTGGTCCAGATTCCGGTTGGATAATTTCAGCATATCGATGATCTCTTTTGAATTTTTCTGATCCAGATTTCCAGTCGGTTCGTCTGCCAGAAGTAAGGCAGGCCGGTAAATGAGGGAACGTGCAATCGCAACCCTCTGCTGCTGCCCGCCCGACAACTGGCTCGGCAGAGCCTCCAGTTTATCAGAAATGCCAAGAGATCTGACAACCTTTTCAAAATATTCCTTATTTGGTTTCTTTTTATCCAGTGTAAGGGGCATCAGAATGTTTTTTTGCACGGTAAGTGTAGGAATCAGATTATAAAACTGATACACAAGCCCTACTTTTCTCCGCCGGAATATTGCGGCCTGTGTAGGATTTAGTTTAGAAAGGTCTGTCCCATCTATGGTTACCGTCCCACTGGTAGGTCTGTCTACACTGCCCAGAATATGCAGAAGCGTGGATTTTCCGGAGCCGGACGCTCCGATAATCGCTACAAATTCGCCTTTGTTGACTGTCAGATTGATTCCGTCCAGTGCAGTCACCTGATTGTTGCCGGAACCGTACACCTTACGGACCCCTTCGCAAGTTAGAATGTTCATTCGCATCTTACCTCCTGCTATCATGTTTTAAAAACTTCTTATCAGCTTCATTATAGCAAATGAAAATTACAACTTAGTGACTGTAGAACCGAATTTCAAAACAGGCTCCGGCACCCTTTTTATTACTGGCCCGTATGGTTCCATTCTGACGCTCAATGATTTCTTTCGCCAGCGCAAGCCCGATTCCGATGCCTCCTTCATGGGCATTATGTCCACGATAGAAACGTTCAAAAAGATAGGGGATATCCTCTTTCAAAAATCCCTCTCCCTCATCCCAAATCTTGATTTCCGTATAGAGCGGATTCTGTTCATAAATGCAGTGAATGGTTCCACCCGGATGATGCTCCATACAGTTTTTCATCAGATTCATAACTGCCTCCATTGTCCAGTCCAGATCGACGCTTACCGCCATCCCGCCCAGTTCTGGAATATCCACATAAGTCCCTGTCTCTGTTAATAATTCCTGCAGGTTGTCTGATGCCAGAACAAGTATGGTAAAAACGTCGACCTCTTCCTTTTGGAAAATCAGTGTGCCCGCATCAAGACGTGATAACACAAGCAGTGCTTCCTCCAGATGACTGAGCCTGAGAAGCTGCTTTTGTATCTGCTCTGACTTATTTTTACTATTATCTTTCTGCATGGTCTGCAAAGACAAAGAGATTGCAGTAATCGGGGTCTTGATCTGATGTGCAATATTGGACAGATTTTCTGCAAAACCATTTCTTGCCTGTACCGCCTCCTCCTTTGTCTGATAGAGAAACGTAACTGTCTTATAAATTTCATCTTCCAATTTAGAAAAGTCATCCTCTCCGGTTGTTGAAAGGATGACGGCTTTTCCTGTATTCGCCTGTTCCAGATATTCTGCCAGAGCCTGAATACGCACAGCTTCTTTTTTATTACGATACAAAAGGGTAACGGTCAGAAGAAGAAATCCTGCCAATGCTCCTGCTGCCACAAATAAATAATTCCCTCTGTGCTGCAATTTCGAAAAATCAGAAATACGGTATCCCAATGCGGATAACACATCCCCCTTCGCCGTCCCGTCCGCATTTCCACCCGTATATTCCTTCAATGCGGCGGAAATAATTTTTTCTGCTCCCGGATCCTGCTCCAGCACTTCCCCACAGACCGAATTCAGCAGATCAAACTGCATCCGGCTGTCATAATGAGCGGTCAGCATGACAGCAAATGCAGAACATATGAAACTGACAGATAACACAAGTCCAACCGTGACCAGGATGTTTTTTCGCCCACTCATATCGTATCCTCCATACGGTATCCTACACTTCTGACTGTCTTTAGACAGGATGGCTGGTTTAATTTATCCCTCAGACGCTTCATTGTAACTGTCAGAGTGTTGTTATTCACATAGTTTCCCTTCACATCCCATACCTGCTCTAAAATTCTCTCTCTGGTAACAGTTTTTCCCTTATTCTGCATCAGGTACAAGAGCAGTTCATATTCAGCCAGACTCAGATTCACTTCCTCCAAATGCAAAGTAACTGTTCTGCGGTTCTGGTCGATGATAATCCCATCACAGGAAAGATACTGTTCAGCCGCATTACGTGTCCTGCGCAGTAATGCCAGTATACGCGAATACAATACTTCCAGTTCAAAAGGCTTTACCACATAATCGTCCGCGCCATTTTGAAAACCCGATACAATGTCAGGGGAGTCGCCGCGAACTGTGAGAAAGATAATCGGAAGCTCCATCCAGTTCCTGCGGATCCAACTGCATAAATGATCCCCATGGCCGTCCGGCATATTCCAGTCCAGAAGAATCATGGCCGGCACATGAATTTCCAGGGCTTGTTTCACTCCTGCAAGCGTATCATATATCGTTACTTTAAAATTTTTCTGTTCCAGATATTCTTTCACAATCGTTGCAATATTGGGATCATCTTCGGCATAATATAAATCAATCATCTCAATTTTCCGTCCTGTCTTTTTGTATCTATTATAGCAGGATAAAGTTACAGTTGCGTGACTAATTTTGTGGCAGCCATATCCATCACTTACTTCTCTTTAAACCACGCACCGCCGCTTCTGTCACCACCAGGCAGATCACCGCAAACCCTAATAGAAGCGCAAGCTCCCACCCAATCGGATACTGGAAATCAAAGTAGGAAAGCTTTGTCTCCATATAAAGCGAGATCCACCTCAGAATCCCGTTCCCTGCCGTCAACGTCAGGATTCCTACCAGCCCGCAGTAATATCCGCCCTCTATTAAAAACATTTTTCGCATCTGCTTTTCTGTCATCCCAATATTATACATCACTTCCAGTTCCTTTTTCCGCGTCAAAATCCCGGTAATCACAACATTAAAGTAATTGGTAAGGCCCGCAAACAGAAGCACTGCGCTGATGCTTCCCAGGATCAGCCGGGTGCCGCGTATATAGGCCGCTGCCTCCGAGAGCAGATCTGATTTACTGATATAGAAAATCCCTGCCTCTCCAATTCCACCATCCACATCCGTCCCAACTGCCTGCGCCCGGCTCATATTTTCCAGTGAGACGATCTTCTGGATATCACGTTTGATCTGAGGCTCCTTTTCTTTCTCCACATTCAGTTCCATATACAGGGTCTTCTTTTGTATCGGCAGCTTCTCAAATCCCTCCTCGCTGATCAGATAGTAAATGTTTCCCTCTGATCCGTGCCACGTCTGCCGGATATGTGGGAATCCCTCTGCCTGGTTATCCAGATAGCCGCTGATACGAAAGGTTTCCGATTGTTTTCCGTTTCCTTCTCCTTTGTCCACCGCTGCATCCCTTTCCTTCGGTGTCATCTGGTTCCAGCGTATTCTCTCCTCTTTTGATAACAGACCGGTAAAAAATACAGGCTCCCCCACACTCTCCTGTGCCAGCTTTTCCTGCGCTGGCGTCAGCTGATGGTCATGAAGAATCATAACGCCCCTTCCCTGCTCCAGACTCTTTATATCCACCGGGAGTTTTCGTTCGGTAACATAACGTTTCAAATCCGCCATTTCTTCTCTGCTCAAAATCTGAATCACATCTTGATTAAATCCCTCGATCATTTCAAACCCGGAGTCATAGCCGTAGCCTACGCCCTCTTTTTCCCCGGCCCCCGCATCCTCACCCTGAGATTCCGCCGTCTCACTCTGCATGGGCCGGATGCCTTTTCTGGAAATCGTAGAGATCATATACGCCCCTTCCATGATATAAGACCGCTCCTGATCCACGCCATCCAGATTCAGCAGCTTTGTTTTCACGTCCGGGGAGATCGGTGAAAATTCATCATAGTCATTTCCATACAAGAGTGTAAATGCGTCCCCTTCTGTCTTCATAGGGTCCTCCCCGGCATCCCGTGACTGATACTCACTGCCGTATCCCATCTCCTGTCCCCAACTGCTGAACTGACCTGCAATCAGAAAATCAGGACGTTTTTCTATCACATGTGCATAATCGCTTCCGGAAGTGACCACCGCCACTCCGAGAAATGCCTCCACTCCAAGAAACAGGGAAAGTACGGTCACCAGAAAACGTCCCCGGTATCTGTTCAGATTCTGCCATGCCATATACCACAGTTCCAACCTTACGCTTCTCTTTTCTCGCTTTGTCTTTCTGTCCTTTCCTGTCCCCTTATCCGCCTTTTTTCCAGCCCTTTTCCTGATCTTCAAGCCTGTATAATGCATCGTTTCTACGCAGGATGCATTGACCACGCGATGGACCACTCCTGCCGCCACGCTCATGGTCAGCAGGATGACAAATATCGCAGAAGCCGCCAGAATCTCCGGGCGGAAAATCACAAGCTCTTTTGCTCCGCCATATTCATTCAGATATTGTTTTCCCAAAATCCGGGGAAGAACAGCGAGCAGTATTCCGGCGGATAGAAACGCACCTATGCATACTCCCGGGACCAGTATTCTTAAAATCTGTCCATAATATATCTTCCGAATCTGTTTTCTCGTTGTCCCGATCGTGTTCAAAAGCCCCAGCTGCCGCACATCCCCTGCCATGGAAATCTGCATCACATTGTAGAGCAGGAAGAACATGCCGCTTAAGATCACAACTGCCCCAAGGGCCGCCATCCCATAGCTTCCTGCAAGCTGACTGACCGCATCATATGCAAAAGTGTTGGAAGCTGAAACTGCCTGTCCCGAACTCTTCATCGGTACATCCGTGTACAATTTTTCTTCCGCCTCCTGCCAGTTGATATTGTCTGACTGACAGATTAGTATATCCGCTTTTTCATCCGGATCATAGCCCCAGTCCTCTAACTTTGCCTCCGCTGCATAAGCCGGTGCTGCATGAGACGCCCCATCCGTATAATCGGTAAACCACCCGCTTAACTGAAACTCCTCCTGCCTGGTTTCAAAAAGCCCCATCGATACTTCAAGACTGATTAACATTCCTTTTTCAGGATTGTCAATGTCCAAATTCTTAAGTGTTCTCTTAGATAGCATGATTTCCTGCGGTTTTTCGGGATATTCCCCGTGGATTCCGGTATAGGCTGGCTTCATCATCTTTTCCCAGGCATTCTCATCCAGCCACTGTACCTGACAGACAGCCTCTCCTCCCGATGCCGCCTCACCCACACTCACACGCCTTCCCGCCTGTTTTACATAACCAAGCCCATTGACGATCGCATACTGGGACTCATCCGCATCCCGAATACATACCGAAGCGGTTGTCCCCGCCGCCCGCGCTGCCTTTGTACACTCGGCCCGGACCTTTCCATAAGAAATGCCAAATACCATGGTCAGCGTGACCGTACATAAAATTACTGCTCCCAAAAGGATCCGGTTCCTGCCCCGATTGCTTTTCCCAAATTCTTTGGAAAGCATTTTGATGACAAAGTTATTATTGTTTGGAGTAAATCCTTTTCCTGCCATAGTTTACCCCTCCTGTCCGGCGATCCGCCCGTCTTCCAGCCGGATGATACGGTCTGCCATCTGTGCCACCTCTTCCTGATGAGTGACCACGATCACAGTCTGGTGGAACCTTGCGGCGCAGGACTTTAGAAGCCCCACAACGTCCATGCTGGTTGCGGAGTCAAGGCTTCCCGTCGGTTCGTCTGCCAAAAGAATTGCCGGTTTTGTCAAAAGTGCCCTGGCGATTGCCACCCTCTGCTGCTGCCCTCCTGATAAAGTGTCCGGTAAACGCCCCAGCTCTTCACGGATTCCAAGAAGCCCCGTGATTTCCTCCAGCAGTGTTTCATCAATTTCAGCCCCGTCCAGCCTCAGGGGCAGAACAAGATTTTCGTAAACATTGATTACCGGAACCAGATTATACTGCTGGAATACAAAACCAATGTTGCGCCTTCGGAAAACCGTCCGCTCCTCTGGTTCCATATCTCTCAGACTATTTCCGCGGATCCATACGCCCCCTTCCGTAGGGGTATCCAGACCCCCCAGCATATTCAGCAAAGTCGTTTTTCCACTGCCTGAAGTTCCGATAACCGCCACAAATTCCCTCGCTTCAATTGAAAAAGACACCCCGTCCAGCGCATGAACCTCGTAGGTGTCCGTGATATAATATTTTTTCAGACCTGCTGCCCTTAACATCTCCATAAAGTGCATTCTCCTCCTGTTTTCCGTTGATACATTGAAAGTGTGTCTGAAAATTCATCCTGGCAAACTGTGAGGCACAGCTTACCGGAAATCCATTTTCAAACACACTTCAGTATAAGACAGAAATCTAACAAACTTCTAACAAACAGGAATTCTGACTTCCAGCGATACCCCGGGGCTCATTCTCTTTGCTATCAGAAATCCCCCGTGAAGGTTCACGATTTCCCTTGCAAGATACAGCCCGATCCCAAACCCTGCCTGTGTGGTCACAAGTTTTCCCCGGTAGAATCTCTGGAAAATTTTGTGTTCCTCTCCCTCACTGATCCCGAGTCCATAGTCTCTCACCCGGATTTTCATAAACATCTCATTCTCTGAGACTGTCACCTCTATTTTCCCGCCATTGTCACTATACTTGACTGCATTCTCTAAAATGTTGTAGAGCGCCTCCCCAAGCCAGTTTGCATCATGGGCACAGACCGCTTTTTCCGGAAATGTGATGTCAAATTGAATCTCTTTTGCCTCTGCATAGCACTGTATCTGCCCCAGCACATTGAGCACAGTCTGCAGAATATCTTTTTCCTCTTTTTTAATCTGAATGATGTGCTGCTCCAGACGGGACATTTTGATAAAACTTTCCACCAGGAAGTGTAACTTCTCCTCACTTTTTTCGAGTGCTGCCACATATTCCGGCGCCATCTCCCCCGGCGTGTCTTTCATAAATCCCAGATAGGTCTCCATGTTGGTAAGCGGTGTTCTCATCTGATGGGCAATCTCTGAAATCAGCTTCTGTATCTCGTCACGGCTCTTTTCCGCCTCTTCCTTTCTTCCGTCCAGTATTTCCTGTACCCGCACCAGCTCATACTCAATTTTCCCATACAACGTCTCTTCACCCATTGCTCCCGCCTGGATTTCCCGCTCATTCAAAATGTCGTATGTCAGCTTTTCCAATTGTTTTAGTTCCTTCATCCGGCGAGTTCTCTGGAACCAGAACATCATTCCTGCCCCGGCAGACAGACCAAGCAGAATGGCTGCCACAATCTCTAAATTCATGTATTTACTCTCCCATCCGGTATCCCAATCCAAACACATTTTTGATGTATTCCGGCTTTCCTGCACCTGGTTCAATCTTCTTTCTCAGACGGTTGATCGTCACACTCACCGCATTGTCCACCACAAACTGCCCGTCCAGTCCCCATATGTTTTCCAGGATATTTTCTTTGGTCAGCACCCGGCCCTGATTCATCATCAGATACTTAAGCAGCTGGTATTCCCTGGCTGTCAGCACAATCGGCTGTCCACTTACCAATGCCTGCTTTCTGTCAATAAATAATGTGAGATCCCGGTAAGTAATCTTTCGGTCTTCACTGCTTCTTTTTAATACGGTCTCAATCCGCTTGAGCAGAACCTTCATGGAAAACGGCTTTACGACATAGTCCTCGGCCCCCTCGTCAAAGGCGGCCAGCATATCCGCTTCTTCATCCCTTGCAGTCAGAAATATGGCAGGTATCTTCCACTTCTGCCTTAACTCGCGGTACAGACTGATGCCGTCCCCGTCAGGAAGCCCGATATCGATGAGAAGGATGTCTGCACGGTCACTGACTGCGTGGTGCGCCTCAGACTTGGAATAAATGCATAACGTGGAATAGCCCTCTTTTCTAAGGGCAATGTCTAACGCCTGGTTTAATAGTCTGTCATCCTCAATAATTGCGACTGTCATAATCGTCTCCCTGTGTGTTCTGGTTTCCTTATCTTTAAATCTTTTTATGTAAAATTGCCACATTCATTCTACCATGAAAGCAAAACTCATGAAAGCCCCCGCTGACAATTCAGGTATAAGCATTCAGGCACAAGTAATATATTCTCTACTCTTTCCTACCAAGTTCTTTATGCAGATGCACTGCCATAAACACAGTAACAACAGCCGAAAGTACATCCGCAATCGGCTGTGCATAAAGAATTCCATTCATTCCCCACACCTTAGGGAGAAGCAGAATGACCGGAACAAAGCAGATTCCCTGCCTGCATGCTCCGAGAATAAATCCAGCCATCCCCTTTCCAATCGCAAGAAACAGGGACGAGTACACGGTATAAAACCCAAAGAGAATAAACGAGAAACCATTTGCCATAAGGGATTTTGCCCCGACTGATATCAGCTCTGCATTCCCATCCGTGAATTGTGAGATGATCTGTGTAGACAGGGCAGCCATCAGCAGTCCCACAACCACGCAGAAAACGGTGGACCACAAAATCGAGGTCCTGATTGCTTCCCGCAGGCGGTCAAACTTTTTTGCCCCATAACTAAATCCGGCAACCGGCTGAAAACCTTTCAGGAATCCGAATACCACGAGCGTTCCCATAGAAGTGATCCTCGTAACTGCACCCATCCCGGCAATCACCGCATCTCCATACCCTCTCGCCCCTCTGTTAATCAACATAATGGAAAGGCTGGTAAGAATCTGAAACATCAGCGTGGGGACACCGATTTTTAAAATCTCTGCCATCATCCGTCTGGTTGGGGCAAACGCCCTGATACTGAACGTGAAAACACTCTGCTTTCGCAGCACATAGAACAGATAGACCAGGAACGATACCCCCTGTGAAATCGCTGTCGCGATTGCCGCCCCCGCGACACCCATTTCAAACACATAGATGAAAAGCGGGTCCAGACCAATATTCAACACAGCGCCCAGAAGCAGAGCGCACATGGTTGTTTTCGCGGCTCCCTCGCTTGCCACAATGTTATTCATCGTTACATTGAACACATTAAAAATGGATGAAATCACATAAATCCTCGCATACGTCAGTGCATAGGGCATAATCGTATCCGTTGCTCCAAGCTGATTCAAAATCGGTTTCAGAAAAATTGAAGCTAAAAGTATCATGGCTGCCCCGATCAATACACTGCTGTACAGTGCGGTACTTGCCACCTTATTCGCGGTGTTTTTCGCTCCCTGTCCTAATAGTCTGGAAAGATAAGATGCGGCTCCGTTACCGAACATTAATCCCAGACCTACTACCACCTGCCCCAGCGGAAACACAATGGAGATTGCCCCCATCTGCCTTTCTCCCAGTCCACTCACAAAATAGGCGTCCACCAGATTATAAAGGGCGTTGATCAGCATACCGATCATAATCGGAATCCCCAGTGCCATGAGTGCCTTGGGAACAGGCGCACTCCCCAAAAGTTCCATTTTTTTGTTTGCTTCATTCATATGTAGTCTCCTTTTCTTAATATAATATTTTATAGTAATATATTTTATACTATTATGTCACAAGGAATACTACTATAAATTATAGTATTTGTCAAGAGGTTTCTGATACCCGTGGCATCTGATACCCGATGTATCGGATATCGGGTATCAGATATCCGGCATCGGGTATCTGTTACTAAACATCTGTTAGCAACAAAATAATTCACTGTCCATTGACAAAAGATATAAAACAAATTACTATAATTTATAGCGTCATCTGTAACATTTTGCTTACTATAAAATAAAAAGAGAGGCGGAATTATATGGCAACAATCGATCTAATTGTCCTGGGAATATTAAAGAAAAGTCCTATGAGCGCTTACGATATACAGAAGTTAGTGGAATACCGTAATATATCCAAATGGGTAAAAATCAGTACTCCTTCTATTTATAAAAAAGTAATTCAATTGGAATCGAAAGGATTTGTCAAGAGCGATATTGTGAAAGAAGGGAAAATGCCAGAAAAAGCCGTATATTCCCTGACTGATGCAGGAGCGAAAGAATTTGAACGGCTCATGCAGGAAATCTCTGACATGCCTATTCATATCTTTTTGGATTTCAATGCGGTGATCGTCAATCTTGACAGTCTCCCACCCGAAAAGCAAAAAGCATGTATTACGGATATTCAGGAAAATGTTAAAACTCTAAAATCCTATTTGGAAGAAAATCTCCGGCTCAAAGAAAATGTGCCAGATATCCCTGAAACAGGAATGGCCGTTTTGCGCCAGCAATTGATTTTGGCAGAAGCAATTGAAACCTGGGTCGCTTCCTTGGAATTAGACTCTTAAACCCGAAAATAAGACACTCCCGGAGGAAATATTCCCCGGGGAGTGCCTTACCTATTTATTCACCTATTATTTTTCATAAATTCCCTTTAACACCGCTTCGTCAAGGATATGTCCCTCCATTTCCCGATACAGTTCATTGAGATAAAATCCTTTCTCTAATTCCAGCGTTTTATCCAGGGCAAACACATGAAGTTCATACGTATGCGCTTTATCCGGCGGTGCCATCCCGCCATAATAACTCGCCTGTTCCCTTGGCAGCTGGTTCCCCTGTATACTGATCCAGCTATTTGCCCCCTGCACAAAATCTGTTGCGGTCCGGCTCTCATTTTCATTCAGCTCTTTCCTAATCAGATTAGCCCCTATCCAATGCACCCATACAAATCCGGTCACTGGATATGCATCCTTATCTTCCAATATGAATGCAAAGGAAGCCGTCTTTTCCGGTTCATTCTCAATTTTAAATGGCAGTGAACAGCTGGAAATATGATTAGAATCAAACTGGTCACCCTGATCACCATACTTTTTCTGAATGATGCCATTGACTATTCCTGTACTTGAAATTAACATAATTGTACCTCCTTGTTCTACAGCTTTTTCACTTGCATCATACCAAGGATATAAAGAAGAGTAAATTGCCCACTTTTTCGTGGGTATTAGTCAGGAATAACATTTTTGGCTATCAACTCCTGTTCTTTTCCGCTCTTTTTCAGGTATTCAATTCCGATATGCTGCATGATCCGCAGCGCCTCTAAAATCTGTTTTCCCATGTTTTCAGTTAAAAAATATTCTACATGGAGTGGATATCCTAGATAAGTCCTTTTGTCAACAAATCCATATTCTATAAGTTCCTTTAAATGCTCCAAAAGCATTTTTTGAGTAATCCCTTCGATATCCTGCTCTAATTTTGCAAGAGAAGTTGCCCCCAAACGGAGCCGCCACAGAATAATAGGTTTCCATTTTCCTTTTATCATATCGTGCACCAACTCTAAAGGGCACGTATAATCTGCTCGTACTTTCATTATCCATCATCTCCCGGTGACTATTTTAATGCCCCTATTGGTATAATATTTCTAACGCTGTATGACATATCGATAATGTGGCATATCTATACCACGATAGTGCTTTGTCCAAGTATCCACAATTCTCATACCGTTTCGAACAGCTACGTTTTGTGAGGCAGTATTTGTATCTCTAATGATGGAACAAACTTCATCTGCCTTTAATTTCTCAAAAGCATACTTTTTACAGGCCTTTGCAGATTCTATTGCATAACCTTTATGCCAATAGGACCTATTGAAAAGATAACCAATTTCGAGAACTTCTGTTTCTTTCCATGATTGCATGGTAAGTCCACACTGACCTATCATTTCATCGGTTTCTTTTAAAATCACTGCCCACAGCCCAAAGTTCCACTTCTGATAACGAGAAATCTGTCTGTCAAGCCACTCCTGTACTTCTTCATCACTAAAAGCTCCCTCATACGCATACATTGTATCTTCATCCTGCAATATTTTGCACAAGGAGTCGAAATCACCCTGATTCATCTCCCGTAAATATAGTCGTTCAGTTTCCAGTATCATATTGTCCTCCAGAAATAAATATATTTTTTGAGATTGGACGTATTATTAGGATAGCCATATCATATTAGTCGCAATCTATCCAAAGGAGATGTTTCCCACAGTGCAGGCATTGGAACAGGTAGCCTTGCACGCTTCCCCCATTGACCACATCCATCAAAAGCTGTTCTGCCGCCGTGCCCCACTCGTCACACACAGAATCTTCTAAAATTTCCTCCACGATTCCCATCTGCTTCAATTCCCGGTACCCCACATAGCCGATAAAAGCACAATAATCTCCACAATGGGCGCGCCAATGTTCCTGCTGCCAGCCCTGATAGCCAGGCGTGCGGTGGATCAGCTCGTCCAATTTGTCCGGGCTTTCTACACCGCTGTCCAACGTACACTCGTCTTGAAACACGCCATCATATTTTCTGGCTGCCTCTCCACTGGCAATACACTCAGGGCAGAGGTGAGCGATGTTCTTCACCGCATAAAAGGGACCGTCATAGGAAATATGCGTAGACTTTCCACAGCAATCGCAGGTCACAGAAGAATCTAACAATTGAAAAGCCTCCGTAGCCAAAGGGTTAGGATGATACCGAAAGAATGGCAGTTTGGTCAACAACGCCAACTGCCTATCCTGATCTTTGCCGCCTTTGGGACGTCGCAGAGCAAATTTGTCTCCCTGCTCCTTAAGGCTTTGCAACTTACTCAACCGTTTTTGCGCTTTTTTATTATCCCGCGTAACCAATGGAAGTAGTGTTTTATAAGCAGTCTTCCACAACTCAAGTGTCTCACATACATCGACCAAAACCCACTTAGCTTCCGGTGCAGCCTGCTCCTCCAAAAAATCCTTATACTCATAAAGTGCCTGAACACTCGCGGCATTGCCGTCTGTCCGCTCATATTCTTCTTTTAACTCTATATATTGCTGTTCATAAAAATTCATAATACGAATGCCTCTCTATTTATTTCTTAACATTTCCAAAGCATCTTCCTCTTTATCAGTCAAGAACCCCCCCCCCGCTCTCTGCTCAGTCAATTTTAATTCCTATCTTAGCAAATCGATATTTTCCCTTACCATGTCCTGATACAGGCTGAATCACATGAAATCCAAGTAGTTTTTTCAGTAATTCTGATACCCTTGCTGACTTGAGTCCCAACACTGCTTCAACATCAGACCTTCCAAATATATTTTCCACACCGAAGGTATCATACATCTTTTTAATATGGGAAATCGTTCGTTTTGTAAATTCACATGGCAAACTATCCGCATACACTGTCCGTGCATCATTAATGTATAAACTTTCGGTAACAATATTTGATTTTCCGGTCTCAATATACGGTTTTTCCATCTCAATGTCTGGTTTTTTCGCCTCAATGTCTGGTTTTTCTATTTCAATGTCTGGTTTTTCCGCCTCAATGTCCGGTTTTTTCATCTAACAGCAAATTTCTTAGAAAAAGCTCCAGATATTCTTAGGTATCCAAAAGCGTCTGTGCTTCATCAAATGTAATTTTACCTTCAATATTTTTAATAGCCGTGTCTATCAGATACCTGGGAGGAGTCAAGCCATCAACATCCTGCAGACCTATTACAGTATGCCATGCATAACTTTTTTCTCTTTGGTCCGGCTTAGTTTGTTTCTTATATTCTTTAAACGGATCTTGATTCATAAGTCCTCCCACCTAATCAATTCTTCTATTTTTCGCAGCATCTGTTATTAGCCCGAGGCTGCTAAATTTTCAAGTTCAACCAATTGGAAATTGTCTAAATCTCCATTAGTTGTATTGTACCAAATCACCGACACGATGGCTAGAGTGTTACGCTGTAAACAGCAAATACTTTCCAGCAAAAATACTTTCCAGCAAAGATAGAAAATTTTTTCAGCACTTTTTAACAAAAAAAATCCAGGCTCTACTCTCCTGGATTTTAACTACTAATCTTAAATATTGCGGTAGCTCCTTCTTCTACCATTCCCAAAGTTGTCGCAGATCAAAACCGCATTCTTCCTGCTGCTATTATAAATTTGATTCGAAGAAATGCCGGATTGTCTCCATATCTGCGTCTTCTGTATCTCCTTCTATACTAACTTTCACCGTGTCTCCCTGTTTTACAGCCATTCCCATAACTGCCATAAGCCGCAAGGCATCCGCTGTTTTCTCACCTTTACTAATCTGTATCCGGCTTTTACAGTTTTTTGCGCATTTTACCAATAGCCCTGCCGGTCTCGCATGAATTCCCAGTTCATCCTTTATTGTATATGTAAATTCTTTCATTTAGCATCTTCCTTTCCTAAAACAATAATATCAAAATAGTATTCTCTGCTCATCTTACTTTTTACAATCTGGACATTTCTCTTTTCTTCAAAAATATCTCCTTCATCACTGCATGTAGACAGACCAAGCCATGGTTCCAGTGCGATAAACGGTCCATGATTTGTACTAGACCACAAAATCAAGTAAGGAAAATCCTTAAAATCCAGTTGTATACCTTTTTTATGGTTTCGAGACAAGAGCTTTACACTTCTTGACTTTATCTCATCCAAAATTACTGCATCCTTCTCAAACATTGCATGACTCAAATAAAGTTCGCTCTGATTCTCCAAAAATGGGCTTCGATTCTCAATATCTATTAATCCAGTTTCCGTTACAGGCATCGGTACACTACAGCTTTCCGCCATTGAGAATTCCAGTCTGTAATCCTCATAACTTTCTTCATCATAGAACGGACAGTTAAATCCCGGATGTCCGCCTATAAAAAACGGCATATCCTCATCAGATAAATTTGTAACCTTATATTGTGTACGTATTCTATTCCCCTCCAGCTCATACTTTATTTCCAAAATAAACGAATATGGATATTGGAGAAACATCTTGGCGTCATTTTCTATTTGAAATACAATTTCTTTTTCCGTCTGCTTTACACAGACAAAATCCCGTTTGCGTACAATTCCATGCCTTGGCATTTCCGTTATTTTCCTGTTACCAATTTGAGCCCTGTCACCTCTGAGACTGCCGCAGATAGGGAAAAGCACCGGGGCTTGGCCGCCCCAGTATGCTTTATCTCCCTGCCATAAATATTCTAATCCGTCTGTATCCTGAATAGAGGAAAGTGCGCCTCCCAGTGATTGGAACTTTAACTTTAGGACTTTGTTTTCTAAAATATATTCCATAACATAGCTCCTATCTTGCTTTTCCTTCACTTCCACAGACTTTGATCTTGCTCATCACATACTGCATTACTTCTTCCCTGCCCTGTGCATTATATTTTTTCGGATCAATCGTATCGGGATGCTCGCTCAATACTTTATTGATTCCCTTTGAATAGGCAATTCTCAGATCTGTAGCGTAATTTACTTTACACATCCCCCTTCTAATACACTCACGCACAGCATCATCCGGCACCCCAGAGGTCCCATGAAGCACTAAGGGAATGGAAACAACCTTTCTGATCTCGCTGATTCTTTCCATATCCAGCTTTGGTGTACCTTTGTAGACTCCATGTGCAGTACCAATTGCAACAGCCAGAGAGTCTATCCCCGTTGCTTCCACAAACTGTCTTGCTTCTTCCGGGTCAGTATACGGATTTCCTTCTCCGCCTTCCAGATCATCTTCTTTACCCCCTACTTTTCCAAGCTCTGCCTCAACCGGAATTTCTGATGGATGACAAGCATCTACGACTGCCCTTGTGACTGCAATATTATCTTCAAAGGATTCATGTGAACCATCAATCATAATAGAGGTATAGCCGGTCCTTAAAGCCCGCATAGCCAGTTCAAAGCTGTTGCCATGATCCAGGTGCATCACCACCGGAACACTGGCCATTTCTGCCGCCGTCTTGACATTTGCGTAAAAATATGCGAGATCTGCATATTTTACAGTGGAAGGAGTTGTCTGCATAATAACCGGGGATTTCAATTTCTCCGCTGCTGTGACTACTGCCTGAACCATTTCCATATTTTCCACATTAAATGCACCTACTGCATAGCCGCCTGCCTGTGCATCTAATAATAACTGTCTGGTTGTTACTAATGCCATATTTTCTACCTCTTTCTATAATTTTCTTAATTCTATCTGCTCCAGTAATTCCTGGCTTGTATTTGGATCAAAATCTCCTGTTTTAGGTGAAAGCGCATTAGCTGTAGCCACAGCAACCGCATATTTGATCGCCGTTTCTGCCGGAAACTTACACTCCAGTGCTACCGCAAAAGCACCTACCATAGAGTCACCACAGCCTACCGTATTTACTACTTCCATAACCGGTGGTACTGCCTGGAACACTCCATCCCTGTATACCATTAATGCGCCGTCTTTTCCCAGGGACACAACCACATATGGAATACCCATCTCATAGATTTGTTTTGCAAATCCAACTACATCATCAATGTCTTTAATCTTACTGTTAAAAATCGTCTCCAGTTCTTCCTGATTTGGTTTTACCATCGTCGGAGCAGCCTCCATACCGTGTTTCAATAATGCTCCACTGGTATCCAAAATCACCTGTTTTCCCTCTTCTTTCACAATATGAACCATTTTTTTATAAATGTCTGTCTCAATTCCCTTTGGCACACTACCGGAAATGGTAACCACTTCACTATCTGCAATCACTTTTGGGAAGACCTGTTCCAAAAAGTCTGCGCATTCTTCTGCAGAGACTTCACAGCCAGGTTCCAGATATTCTGTAGAACCATAAACCTCATCTAAAATATTGATGCAGCTCCTTGTCTCTCCTTTAATATGTGCAAACTGGTTCTGTATCCCATCCTGTCGCAAAAGTTCTTCCAGATATGCACCGTTAAAGCCTCCTGCCAGTCCTGTAGCCACTACCTCTCTGCCACACAGCTTTATAATTCTTGCCACATTGAGTCCCTTGCCTCCTGCCGTATTGCGGCAGACTGAAACCCGCATTACTGTGCCATTCTGAATGCTTCCCTTCATTTCATAAGCTTTATCAATGGACGCATTTAATGTAACTGTTGTAATCATAAACCGCTCCTTTACTGCTCACTGTCAATCAATATTTTCCCTTTGACTGTTCCCGGAGTCTTATATAATTCAAAAGCATCTGCAATACTGCTCAGCGGCATCTTTCGGAAAATAAAAGATTCATCGAACTTAAGATCACCAGTCTTAAAGTAGTGTGCTACCAGTTCCCATTCCTTTCCAGGGAACGGAGCACTGTAAGACATCCAGGAGCCTGTCAGATTAAATTCCTTACGATTCATATTTTCCCACTCTTTTACAGAGAAACTCAGCTCCTTTGTTGGTGTCCCGACAAAGCATACATGAGCTTTATTAGCTGCCAGCTCGAATGCCATTTTCATAGTAACAGTATTTCCGGCTGTCTCAAATACATAGTCAAAACCTCGTCCTCCTGTCACCTTCATTGCCTGCACCATATAATCATCCTGTAACGTATTGATTCCAGCCGTTGCTCCCAGACGTTTTCCAAGTTCAAGACGTTCCTCGGCAATATCAAAAACTACTGCTTCTTTTGCCCCAAAGATCTTTGCCCATTGCATGACAAACATACCGATCGTCCCGCCGCCCAGAATGGCTACGCTTTTACCACCTTCATAGGGAACTCTGTTCAGACCATGAAGCGCTACTGTTGCCGGTTCAAAAAAGGCACCCTGTTCAAATGAGACCGTATCCTCGAAAGGAACTGCATTTCTCTCAGGTACTACTACGTATTCTGCAAAACTGCCAAATTCCCTTGAACCGATAAAACTGTAATGCTTACAAAGAGAGTAATCCCCTCTCTGACAGTCTTCGCACTCCATACATGGAACAAGCGGAACTCCAGCCACCCGGTCGCCCTTTTTTACTCTGGTAACCCCTTCTCCTGTTTCCTCTACTGTTCCTGAAAATTCATGTCCTAAAACATTTGGGAAAAAGTGGCAGGCATCTCCATTTACCCTTGGTACATCGGAACCACATATTCCTGTATATTTTACCTTGATGAGCACCTGTCCCTTCTTTGGGACAGGTTTTTCGATTTCCTCAAATCGAATATCTTCTCTTGCATGAACAACTCCTGCTTTCATCTATATCATCCTTTCTTTTCTCCAAAGACCGTTTATTCTTCTCCTGCTTCCTGTTCTTTTGCTCTATTTCTGGAACAACGGACTGCAAACAACAGACATACTACATAAATAGCTGCAATTACAACCATTCCAACGATATTATCTCTGGTAAACAGCTGTGTGAATACATATGTGATCGGGCATCCTCCCTGATCCAATGCTGCAACCAGGCTGCTTCCATCTGTACTGCCTGTCGTTTTTGCCAATGCTGTCATCCATGGAATTGTCTGATTAGCAATCCAGATTGTCATGAACATAATGGCACTGCCTGAAAAAAGTGTACGGAAAATATTTCCCTTATGTACGGATACCGCAATGGCAATAAAGAATCCAATTGTTGCGAGATCTCCGAAAGGCAGAATCTTATTTCCCGGAACTAATACTGCAATCAGAAGAGTCAGTGGAATAAAAATCAGCCCGGTAGTTACTACCTGTGGATCGCCTAACAAAATCGCCGGGTCCAGCCCAATATAAAACTGTGAATTTCCAAACCGTTTTGTCAAAATTTCTTTTGCCCTCTCTGACAGAGGCATAAGTCCTTCCATAATACATTTCACAATCTTTGGCATCAATACCATGACCGCAGACATCTTTACACCCAAAGGAAGTGCTTCCTGTGGACCATACCCTGCAAGAAATCCAATCACTGCTCCTAAAAGACCGCCAATGACGATAGGTTCCCCCAATACACCAACCTTTTCCTGAAGAGAGTCTGCTGTAATATCCACTTTTCTAAGGCCTGGTATCTTGTCGATCACTGCATCGATCACGCAGGCAATCGGGCCCATATAAGCTGCTGTGCCATGCGGTACTGTAAGTCCGTCAAGTTCAAAATAATCACTCATCAGAGGCGCCCATAAATCTCCCAGCTTATATGCAATTGCTGCATGAACTACAACACCTAAGATTCCAATCCAGAAGTTTCCTGTTACCGCATAGGCAATCGCTCCTGTAAAAGTCATATGCCAGATGTTCCAGATATCAATATTCACTGTCTTTGTCAGTTTTAGTAAGAGCATGACAATATTTACCAGAATGGCTACCGGTATTGCTACCGTAGCAATATTCGAGGCCCAGGTCATAGGAGACGCTCCCGGCCAGCCGATATCTACAACACTTAAGGATAAACCGAACTTCTCCGACATTGCGGACGCTGCCGGTCCCAATTCTGCATTCATCATATCCACTATCAGGCTTAATCCAACAAAACCTACTCCAATCATCAAACCGGAACGGATCGCTTTCCCTGCTTTAACCCCAATACAGATACTGATGATCGCTATCACAATAGGAAGCATAACAGAGGCTCCCATATCAATCACATACTGTATTGCATCTGAAAATACCTTTAACATCTTCACATCCCCCTTTGTATTTTATGCTTCCTGCAGAACCTTCAAAATAGCTGCCTCTGTCTTTTCCACCCCAACTCCAGAAATAAATGGCATTCCTGTGATAAGCGGCACTCCGTAATCCCTTTTCACTTTTGATGTAGTAACAATCAGTGATGTTCCTGGAAGATTTGATTCAATCTCTGAAATTCTAATTTGACATATTTCCACGTCAATACCATTTTTCTTACAAAGTTCTACCACCTTATTTGCTGCGATTGTTGAAGTTGCTACTGCTCCGCCACATGCTACAATTACTTTCTTTTTCATAATGATTTCTCCTTTTCCCTTATAATTTCAATGATTTGTTCTGCATCTTTTACTTCTAATATTTGATTTAATACATTTGTATCCTGAATGATAGATATGATTCTCTGAAGCTGGTCAATATGAGCATTCGGATTTACAACTGACAACATAAATACCAGCTTTACCTCCACCGTCTCATCATCTGTTCCCATTTGAACAAATGTTACTGGCTTTTTCAAAACTCCGATGGCAATTCCCGCTTTCTTTACATGACTCACATCCGTATGAGGAATTGCAACTCCAATGCCGTCCACATCCAATCCTGTGGGGAACTCCTTTTCTCTGGCTATCAAAGCCCCCACATAGGATTCTTTTGCATAACCATCTTTCACCAAAGCTCCACCTATCATCCGCATGACATCTTCATAGGATTCTGCTTCTACTTCCGTCATAATAAGCGAATTTTTAAGTTCTTCCCATATCATGTCTATTTCCTCCTCGTAACTATTAAGATTGATATTCAGCTGATTTCTCTTTCTTTAACTATATCCTAACATGAGATTACCTTGAAAAACAGTCAAAGGTATTTCCCATTTTTTGCAAAAAAATAGAACGGTTGATTCTCTTTCCTGATTTACGAAAAAAAATCAACCATTCCTTTTACTCCACGACTTCATATTCGAATCGTTCAATTAGAAGAGCTGCTTCTTCGGACGTTTTACACTCATGGAGCTGTTTCTTGAAAGCCTCTGTCTTAAGCATATTGACCAGATTAAAAAAAGCTTTCAGATGTGTCTTATGATCGACAGCGCTCAAACAGCATACGAACTCTACTGGATCAAGTTCCTCGTCTCCAAATGTTACCGGATTCTTCAGGCGGATCAAATTCATTCCAACCTTAATGCTTCCCTGTTCCAACCCTTCGTGTGGAACTGCAAAACCTTTGGAAATCACAATATACGGTCCGTTTTCTTCAATATTTGCTATCATTGCATCTATATACCGTTCTTCGATATATCCACACTGCAGCAGTTTCTCTGCTGACTTGCTGACCGCCTGCCGCCAATCCTCACACTCTATATCTAACTGAATATGTGATGCCGGGAGCAAATGGTGCAAATACGGTGCAAATATTTCTGCTTCTGTTTCAATAGGCTGCCTAAAGTATTCTCTCACAACCTTTTTCAATTTCTTCATCAGTCCATCCGCATTTTCCGGTACGGTATTATAAATAACCGGAGCTATTTTTTCAATCAGACCTTTTGCTGTTATCTCTTTATTTTCTATTCGTGACGGAAGATTCCTGCTATTCCTCAGTGCATCAATTTTATTTCCAACTCGGATATAATCTTCATCGCTAAGCAATGGTGATACAGTCACATAATCTAATTTACACTCTTTCAGAGGAACTGTTGATATAATAAAATCCGCTGCCTGCGCAGGTAGATTTGCAGCCTCATGAGAAGATATGATATCCACGATTTGAAAATTAAAGTGCTTCTTTAACCGTTCCAACAGCAGCCTGGATGTCCCAATCCCTCCATGGCAGGCAACGATCACATGAAAGGCAACTTCTTTATTTTTCTTCCGTTCAATAGCTGCACATACATGAACTGCAATATATCCAATTTCTATCTCCTGAATTTCCCTGTTTACATATTGCCGGATAATATAAATCATCTTATGTACAGCAGCTACAATCTCATGATTTTCTTCTAATACTTCGTCAATAACAGGATTTTCCGGGTATGTAGGCGGATTAAGTGTAAAAACGGATTCCAAATGGTTCGAAAGATTCTCAAAAAAGTCATAATCACTATTTAAGTTGATTCCTAATTCCTCAGAAATATGCTCAATAAATTGTCTCGTAATCATCTGAATTTTTATGGCATTTTTGTTAAATGATTTTTGTTTGATGTATTTTGCCATAGCCAGTATTTCACTTAAAAACTGAACTTCGTCTTCTGTTGAATTAATCTGACAATACTGGGATATATATTTAAGAATATCCCTGGCCATCGAATACTTGCTATTTTCACTCTTCTTTCTGACCTCAATATATTCTCCCTGTCGATTACGGTTGGTCATAATCCCCAGATAAAGTAATACTTTTGCAAAAGAATCATCTGTCAGAAAGCTTTTGTGGAAATGCTCCTGCTCGGATAAAATCTTCTGTATGATAATCCGGTTTCCAGCTTGAACACTAATGTGTCTGGAAACCATGTCCTGATGAGACTGATCTGCTGAAAAACTCGACAGCCTCATCAAAAACAGTCTTTTATCACTTTCCTTTCCATCCACACGCAGTCCTTTGTTCGGATGCGACACAACTTCCAGATTCCCTTGTTTCACAAATGCTTTGATTGCATCCAGGTCATTAATAATAGTCGCTCTGCTGACAAAGAGATTTTCTGCAATTGAAGAAAGTGTAATGAACTCTGATGAACTGACTAATAATGCTGCCGCAATCCTTTTTCGTTCTTCCTTTGACAACTTATATTCATAAAAACTCTTTTCTGCGATAAAAGGAAGAAGTTCCTTAAATGAATCTTCTCTTACGATCTCTCCGCCTTTTTCCAGTACAAGTTCCGGCAATTCGTGTTCTTGCAACATCTCATTTACTGTATTCAAATCATTCCGTATTGTTCTATGAGAGACCTGAAACTCCTCAGCTAAATGACTTATTGTAACACCCTTCTCTGATTTACATAATTCCTGTATTATAGAAATCGTTCTTTGGTTCATCTCTTCACCTCATTTATCTTACAACAGCTTATGAACTGCACTTAAAATCTCATGTGGTGTTTTTACAATAATGTCCGCCTCTTTTATTTCCTCTGGTGCATATCCATAAGCACATCCTATAACTGGTATTTGATTTTTCCTCGCAGCTTTTATATCATACATGCGGTCTCCCACCATACAAATGCAGTCTGGTTTCAGTTTCTGAATAAGACTACCCAGAATTTCGCTTTTATCATTCCCCATTTCAAGAGAACCAAACTCATCGAAATATTCCCAGACACCTATAGCGTTCAAGACCATCCAAATGTGCTCTTTAAAAGCATTCGAGCAGATTGCCAAATTAAATCCTTCTTCTTTTAGTTTTTCCAATACCGTTTTGATTCCTTCAAAGGTCCCTGACTTTTCTTTCATCAGTGCAAATTCGTATTCTCTAATATCTGTTCTCCATTCTTCCAACTCTTCCTGTTCCAGACTTCCGAATAGCCGTTCAACAATAGACATCGGACTCATTCCAATACAGGAAATTATTTCCTCTCTTGTCACTTTTCTTCCGCGCTTTTCTAATGCCTTCTGATATGCCTCTACTGCATAGAGATCTGTCTGGTTCAAGGTACCATCTACATCAAATACAACATATTTTATCATAGCTTTTTACCATCCAATATTTTTTATTATACCAATCATATCACATGCACAGGACAAATAAAAAGAATAATTTACTTCTAAAAACCTGAATCAAATTATACTGTTAAGCAAAAAAACATTCACAAATAACCTTATTCCGTAAGTTTCTTTTTTAATCATCCCCAAAAACAGAAAAAGGAACGCTCATCCATAGCGTTCCTTCCTCCATAACTATTCTTCATTTTTCTAAACTCATCTACTCGTCAAAGGCTTCTTTCATTTTATCCATGAACCCTTTTTTCTTCCCTTTTCCGGCTTTCCCTCCGCCGCTGTTTGCACTTACATCCTGATTCAATGAGTTCCCAGCCAGTCTGTCGAACTCACGCAATGCTTCTTTTGCCTCCGGGCTTAACTTCTCCGGTGTCTGGATCACCAGTGTTACATAGTGGTCCCCGCGTACCTGGGAATTTCTAAGGGACGGCACACCTTTTCCTTTCAGGCGCACTTTTGTATCTGTCTTTGTTCCTGCTTTCACAGTATAGATGACATCTCCATCCACAGTCGGAATTCTCACATCACCGCCCAGTGCCGCCTGTGCAAACGTAATCGGTACAGTTGAGAAGATATGCATATCCTGTCTCTGAAAAATAGGATGTCTGGATACATTTACTTCTACCAGTAAGTCTCCTCTTGGTCCGCCGTTCACTCCCGGCTCGCCCTTTTCGCGGATTCTTACACTCTGGCCATTGTCGATACCTGCCGGGATAGATACCTGGATTCGCTTCTTGCTTGAAGTATATCCTGTACCGGAGCAGGATGGACATTTCTCTTTGATAACTTTTCCTGAGCCGCCGCAGTTCGGACAAGTCTGAACATTCTGTACGGTTCCGAAGAAGGACTGTGAGGTATAAACCACCTGTCCTTTACCACCACACTTCGGACAGGTCTCCGGGGATGTTCCCGGCTTTGCTCCTGTTCCGTTACATGCGGTACATGGGTCTTTTAAAACGACCTCCATCTCTTTTTCGCATCCAAAGACTGCCTCTTCGAATGTAATTCTAATACTCTTGCGTATATTCGCGCCCTTCATCGGACCATTATTCGCACGGCCGCCTCTTCTTCCGCCTCCGCCGAATAAATCTCCGAAAATATCTCCAAATATATCACTGAAATCAGCACCGCTGAAGTCAAACCCGCCGAAGCCACCTGCTCCACCGGCCCCACCTTCAAATGCTGCGTGTCCAAACTGGTCATACTGGCGGCGTTTTTCAGGGTCGCTAAGTACTGCATACGCTTCTGATGCCTCTTTGAACTTCTTCTCAGCCTCGGCATCGCCCGGATTCATATCCGGATGGTACTTTTTCGCCAATGCACGGTATGCTTTTTTGATTGCTGCATCGTCAGCATCCCTGCCTACGCCAAGCACCTCGTAATAATCTCTTTTTGACTCTGCCATAACACTCTACCCTTTCATCTGTCTGCTTATGATTTGGTACAAAGAAATTCTACGAAACCGCTTTTCGCGGCCTCGTAGAATCCTTTTTTATGAATGCACCGCTTATGTTTACTGGCACATCCTGACGGACATCTTAGACTTCTTTGTAATCTCCGTCTACTACGTCATCACCTGTGAAACCTTCCGGTGCCGGACCTGCCTCAGGTGTTGGTCCTGCCTGCGGGCCTGCTCCAGCCGCACCAGCCTGCTCATACATCTTTGTAAAGAGCTTCTGAGCGCTTTCCATCAGTTTATCTTTTGCTGCTTTGATCTCAGCGACCTGAGCTTCTGTAGTCTCTTCCGGAGCTGATTTTGCAAGGATATCTTTCAATGCCTGGCAGTCAGCCTCTACTGCTGCTTTATCTGTAGCATCCAACTTGTCGCCAACCTCTTTGATTGCCTTCTCTGTCTGGAATACCATAGCGTCTGCTTCATTTCTTGTATCGATTGCTTCTTTACGTTTCTTGTCCTGAGCCTCGAATTCAGCAGCTTCTTTTACAGCCTTGTTGATGTCGTCATCAGACATGTTGGAACCTGCTGTAATTGTGATGTGCTGCTCTTTTCCTGTTCCAAGGTCTTTTGCGGAAACATTAACGATACCGTTCGCATCAATATCGAATGTTACTTCAATCTGTGGGATTCCACGTGGAGCCGGCGGAATTCCATCCAGTCTGAACTGTCCGAGGGACTTGTTGTCTCTTGCGAATTGTCTCTCACCCTGTACAACGTTGATATCAACGGCTGTCTGATTGTCTGCTGCTGTTGAGAAGATCTGGCTCTTCTTGGTCGGGATTGTTGTATTTCTCTCGATCAGTCTTGTAGCAACACCGCCCATTGTCTCGATAGACAGTGACAGCGGAGTAACATCCAGAAGAAGGATGTCGCCTGCGCCTGCATCTCCTGCTAATTTACCACCCTGTACGGAAGCACCAAGTGCTACACACTCGTCTGGGTTCAGGGATTTACTTGGTTCTTTTCCTGTCAGGCGTTTTACTTCTTCCTGAACAGCCGGGATACGTGTAGATCCACCTACTAACAGTACCTGGCCTAATTCAGATGCAGAGATTCCTGCGTCAGAAAGTGCACGTCTAACTGGTTCTGCTGTCTTTTCAACCAGATCATGAGTTAATTCGTCAAATTTAGCTCTTGTCAGGTTCATATCAAAATGCTTCGGTCCCTCAGCTGTTGCTGTGATGAACGGAAGGTTGATGTTTGTTGTTGTTGCAGAAGAAAGCTCTTTTTTCGCTTTTTCAGCTGCTTCTTTTAATCTCTGAAGAGCCATCTTGTCTGTAGACAGATCAACGCCTTCTTTTGCCTTGAAGTCTGCTAACATGTAGTCTGTGATCTTCTGGTCGAAGTCATCTCCACCAAGTCTGTTGTTACCTGCTGTTGATAATACTTCGATAACTCCGTCACCGATTTCGATGATAGATACGTCGAATGTACCACCACCTAAGTCGTAAACCATGATCTTCTGCTCTTTTTCGTTATCCAGTCCATAAGCCAGAGCTGCTGCTGTAGGCTCGTTGATGATACGTTTTACATCCAGGCCTGCGATCTTACCAGCATCTTTTGTAGCCTGACGCTGAGCATCGTTGAAGTATGCAGGAACTGTGATAACTGCTTCTGTAACTTTTTCTCCAAGGTATCCTTCTGCATCAGCTTTCAGCTTCTGAAGAATCATTGCTGAAATCTCCTGCGGAGAATACTTCTTGTCGTCGATTGTTACTTTATAATCAGATCCCATCTCTCTTTTAATAGAAGAGATTGTCTTGTCTGCGTTTGTTACTGCCTGACGCTTTGCAGGCTCACCTACCAGACGCTCGCCTGTCTTTGTAAATGCTACAACTGACGGAGTTGTTCTCGCGCCTTCTGTATTCGCGATAACTGCTGGCTGTCCACCTTCCATAACTGCTACGCAGCTATTTGTTGTACCTAAGTCAATACCAATAATTTTGCCCATGATCTTTTCCTCCTGAATTATTCTCTAAAATTAATTTGCAACTTTTACCATACTATGTCTTACTACACTGTCGCGGTATGTGTAGCCCTTCTGGAACTCCTCAGCTACGATGTTCTCTCCGAATGCTTCATCTTCGATATGCATCACTGCATTATGGAAATCCGGATTAAACTCATTGCCAACTGCCTCGATTGGCTTGACGCCAATCTCTTCCAGTGTAGTCATAAGCTGTTTATAAATCTTCTCCATTCCTTCCGCGAAAGGATTGGACTGATCTTCCTCTGGCACAGCTGCCAGGCCGCGTTCAAAATTATCAACGACCGGAAGAATCTTTTCTATGATATCTTTCGCTCCAACCTCGTACATCTGGGATTTCTCCTTTTCTGTACGCTTGCGAAAGTTATCAAACTCTGCCATCTGACGAGTGAGCCGGTCAGTCAGCTCTTCAATCTTCTCGTCCTTTTTGTCTTTCTTATTCTTTCTGCCAAACAGCTTTTTTTCTTTTCCCGACTTTACATCCTCTGCTGCCTCAACCTCTTCCGCAGCATCCTCAGTTGTCTCTTCTTCTGCTTCCTCTGCAGATTCTTCTAAAGTCTCCTTAGCTTCATCGGCATCTTCTGTCTGTTCCTTGGCATCCTCAGCGTTCTTAAGCGCTTCTTCTGCTTCCTTCGCCGCCTTTGCCTTAGCCTCTTCTACGGCTTCTTTTACCATATCTTCTTTGCTCATATTCTCTTCCACCAGCTATCCACCTTCCTATTCTTTTGGGTCTTTGTAATAAATTGCATCCAACTCGTTCTGCAGAGTCTTCAGCGACTTCATGACATGTTCGTAATCCATACGCTTGGGACCTATGATACCGATCGTACCCTTCATGCCCTCGCCCAATTCGTAGGTTGCTGTCACAACGCTGCAGTCTTTCATGGTCTTCACTGGTGCTTCGTCTCCGATGTAAACCTGAATTCCATGATTATCTTCACTGGCAAGTGTCTCTGTGACGAGCTCCGCCAGTTGCTGCTTCTCTTCGAATGCACTGATGATCTCCTGAGCGCTTTCCTTATCACTCAGCTCTGGATATTTAAAAATATTAGTGGTACCGCTTGTATAGATCTCCATGTCATCATTCACATGTATGATCTCGGCCACCGCATCCAGAACATCACTGATCACCTGGCTGTGAATGCCTGCCTGCTCTTTCAATTTTGCGATCAGCCCCAGGTTGATCTCTTCGATTGACATTCCATTCAATGTCGTGTTGAGAAGCATATTCAATTTAAATAAATGTTCATTACTTAAGGCTTCACTGACTTCAATAATCTTATTCTTGATGACGTTACCATTCATCACGATCACTGCTACGATCTGTTCCTCATCTACCTGGGAAAGCTGGATGAACTTTAACCGATTCCTGCTGTTGACCGGCGCGGAAATCATCGTCGCGTAGTTCGTATTCGCTGCCAGTACTCTGGCTGCCTGCTTTAGAACCTTGTCGACCTCGTCCGTCTTCTCAAGCATCGTATTGCGGAGTTCTATGATTTCCTGCTCCTTCTCTTCCATCAGCATATCGACGTAGAGCCGATATCCTTTATCAGAAGGAATACGTCCGGCAGATGTATGCGGCTGAAAAATGTAACCCAAATCCTCCAGGTCTGCCATCTCATTACGGATCGTTGCTGAACTTAAATTCAAGTCCGTGTATTTGGAAAGTGTTCGTGAACCAACCGGCTCTCCCGTCTCCAGATAATTCTGAATGATAGCTTTAAGAATAACCATCTTTCTCTCACTCAGTTCTGTGATTCCTGCCATAGGCTCCTCCTTTCCCTCGCAGAGTAGTTATTTTCTGCTTATTAGCACTCCTTAGTTTTGAGTGCTAACACCTTACGTATATTAAGATAGCACTGGGAAATCCTTTTGTCAACACTCTTTATATATTTTTTATACTTTAAATTTTTAATAAGCGAACTTGTAAAGCGAATAGATCGAACGCTTAGCAGAAGTCAGGAGCATGACTGGGAAAGGTGTGTCGATTATTGCTTTATATATCTTTATATAAATGTGTTGAAAAATGCATTATAATATAATAAGGATAAATTGATATCAAAATTTTTCAAACTAGAATCGGGAGGATTTTATGAAGAAGCTTTGGGAATTGTATTCTACTTTTTTTCGAATTGGAGGACTTACGTTTGGGGGTGGGATGGCTATGCTGCCTATGCTGAAACGGGAGGTCGTTATTAAGAAGAAATGGGTCACGGACGAGGAGGTCTTGGATATTTATGCGATTGGACAGTGTACACCGGGGATTATCGCGGTGAATACTTCTACTTATATTGGGTATCAACAGGCAGGAATTGGCGGTGCGGTCTGCGGGACTCTGGGGATGGTGAGTCCCTCTGTCATCATTATCTGTCTAATTGCCAGTATTTTAAATCAGTTCATGGGAGAACCAACTGTACTTCATGCCTTAGCCGGAATTCGGGTTGCTGTCTGTGCTTTGATGCTTGGAACGGTTATAACGCTGGCTAGAGCTGGCATTAAGGACAAGCTAGGTCTTATTTTGTTTCTTGCCGGATTTCTGCTGGCTACTTTCTCACCTATTCCTACAATTATCTTAGTGATATGTGCCGCTGGGGTCGGGATTTTTGTAAATGTCCGAAGGGAGAAGAACAGAAAATGATTTATCTGACTTTATTTATAGAATTTTTTAAAATCGGTCTTTTTTCCATCGGAGGCGGAATGGCCACGGTTCCTTTCCTCATGGAATTGACAACAAAATATACCTGGTTTTCTACAGAAGAACTGGCAAATATGATCGCGATCAGTGAGAGTACGCCTGGACCGATTGGAATTAATATGGCAACCTTTGCCGGGTTCCATACAGCAGGTATCCCTGGAGCCTTGACTGCTACTTTTGCACTGGTCAGCCCTGCCCTTGTCATTATAATTATAATTGCAAAATTCATGGCTAATTTCAGTGATAATAAATATGTAAAGTCCGCCTTCTATGGAATTCGGCCTATGATTGCAGCATTGATAGGGTTCGCAGTCTGGCAGATCGTAGGGATTACTTTTGCAGATACCTCTAATGGGACGATTACCCTGCACTATTCGGCCGTTATCATAGGACTTATTATATTTATCTTAACGCAGATAAAACCACTGAAAAAAATCCATCCAATCATTTGGATCATAGTCGGAGCTGCATCGGGAATCTTCTTTCAGTTATAGCACATTTTGGGGTTCCCAGACACAGGGGATATTTAGTGGCCGCTCCGCGTCTTCCTCAATGAGGGCATTTTGTAAAAAACATAAGGGAGAAATCCCGTTCTATCATCGGACTTCCCCCTTATATTTTTCTATTTCTCTTATAAATCTGGATCTAAAAAATCTACAAAAACAGCATTGCTCACATCAATACCATGTTCTGTTAATCGGATTCTGTCTCCCTCGATCTCGAGCAGCCCCTCCCGGCACAACTTTTCTATCTGTTTTCCATAGACATCCAAGACAGGCCTTCCAAAAATCTCCCTGAACCTTTGAGAGGATACACCACTTGTCTCTCTTAACCCAAGAAACATGAACTCTTCTGCCTCATTTGCTATGGTCAGCTCTTCCATATCTTCTCTGAGATCTTCACCTTTTTCTATCTTTTCTATATAGGTCCTGTAATCCGCAGTATTATGGAACCTTTTTCTGCCAAGCAAAGAAGAGGCTCCTAGTCCAATGCCGAGATAATTCTTTCGCTCCCAGTATCCGAGATTATGACGGCAGGCATAACCTGCTTTTGCATAATTAGAAATTTCATATCTTTGATAGCCATATTGAGCCAGCAGTTTCGCAGTCAGTTCATAAATCTCCCTCTCCGTATCTTCATCAGGAAGCTGCGGCTGGGATACCACTCCCCTTACATACCGCTCATAAAAAGGGGTTCCTTCTTCTAAAATCAGGCTATATGCGGATAGATGCTCCGGGTTCAGCTCTGCTGTTTTACGAAGTGTCTCTGTCCAACTTGCCACAGTCTGTCCCGGAATCGCTGAAATCAAATCAATATTTATATTATCAAAGCCCTCTTTTCGAGCCATATAATATGTCTCAAGGAACTGATTCCAGGTGTGAATCCTGCCGAGCATTCTCAATTCCTCGTCATTTGCTGACTGCAGGCCGATGCTCAAACGATTGATTCCTGCCCTTTTCCAGGCCTGCAGCTTATTCCCGGTAACAGTTCCGGGATTGACTTCTATCGTTATTTCAGCGTGTTCTGAAATCACAAAGCTTTGTCTCAGCGCAGTAAGGATCGCCTCGATTTGATTTCCCTCTAATATAGAAGGAGTCCCTCCGCCGAGAAAAATTGTAGATATCTGATATCGATCATAAAAAGCCTCTTTATAACCCTGTATCTCCTTTATGATTGTATACACGTACTCCTGACGTGTCCTTTGATCTGCCGGAGCTGACAGGAAATCACAGTATGCACATTTCCTGACGCAAAATGGGATATGCAGGTATAATTCCAGTTCTTCTTTCATCATCTCACTTCTACTTATCATCCAGTTTCAGCACGCTCATAAAGGCCTTCTGTGGAATCTCTACGTTGCCGACCTGGCGCATACGCTTCTTTCCTTCCTTTTGCTTTTCCAGAAGCTTTCTCTTACGGGAAATATCACCGCCATAGCATTTTGCGAGCACGTCCTTTCGCATCGCTTTCACAGTCTCACGCGCTATGATCTTACTTCCGACAGCCGCCTGAATCGGAATTTCAAAGAGCTGACGCGGAATCTCTTCTTTCAGCTTTTCACACATCTTTCTTCCACGCTCATATGCCGTACCACTGTGGACGATAAAGGAAAGTGCATCGACCTCCTCTTTATTGATCAGGATGTCCAGTTTCACAAGATCAGAACGCACATATCCCAGCATCTCATAATCAAAGGAGGCATATCCTCTGGAACGTGATTTCAATGCATCAAAGAAATCATAAATAATCTCATTCAATGGCAGATGATAATGCAGCACAGCACGTGTTGCTTCTATATATTCCATTCCCTGATATTCTCCACGGCGCTCCTGGCACAGATCCATGATCGCTCCGATAAACTCGGAGGTCACCATGATCTCCGCTTTTACAACCGGTTCTTCCATGTATTCAATTTCTGCAGGGTCAGGCAGATTCGTCGGGTTCGTCAGCTCAATTACATCTCCGTTCGTTTTGTGTACCTTATAGATAACACTGGGCGCCGTAGTTACCAGATCCAAATTATATTCTCTTTCCAGACGCTCCTGAATGATTTCCAGATGAAGAAGTCCCAGAAAACCGCACCGGAATCCAAAACCTAATGCAACAGAGGTCTCTGCCTCGAACTGGAGCGCAGCGTCATTGAGCTGCAGCTTTTCCAATGCGTCCCGCAGGTCAGGATATTTCGCGCCATCCGCCGGATACATACCGCAGTAGACCATCGGATTAACCTTCTTATACCCAGGAAGGGGTTCTGCACATGGATTCTCCGCATTCGTCACAGTATCACCCACACGGGTATCTTTTACATTTTTTAGGCTGGCGGTGATATAACCTACCATACCAGCACTTAACTCCTCGCATGGGATGAACTGTCCGGCCCCAAAATATCCGACTTCTACGACATCAGCCGTCGCTTTCGTCGCCATCATACGGATAGGGGTTCCCTTTTTCACTGTCCCCTCCTTGATCCGGCAGAAAACGATGACACCTTTATAAGAATCATAGACAGAATCGAAAATCAAAGCCTGCAGCGGTGCGGAGGCATCCCCGCCGGGAGCCGGTATCTTTTCCACAATCTGCTCCAGGACCTCCTCGACATTCAGGCCTGTCTTCGCGGAAATCAATGGTGCATCCTCTGCATCGACTCCGATCACATCCTCAATCTCTTCTTTTACTCTCTCTGGTTCTGCACTCGGCAGATCTATTTTGTTGATGACCGGCATGACATCCAGGTCATGATCCAATGCCAGATAAACATTCGCCAGCGTCTGTGCCTCCACGCCTTGTGCCGCATCTACGACCAGAATAGCTCCATCACATGCTGCAAGACTTCTGGATACCTCATAGTTAAAATCCACGTGTCCTGGTGTATCAATCAGGTTGAAGATATACTCCTCCCCGTTCTTTGCTTTGTATACAGTGCGGACCGTCTGCGCCTTAATGGTGATACCACGTTCCCGCTCCAGTTCCATATTATCCAGGACCTGCGACTGCATCTCTCTGCTCGTGAGAAGTCCGGTCATCTCGATGATACGGTCTGCCAGAGTAGATTTGCCGTGGTCGATATGCGCAATGATACAAAAATTTCGTATTTTACTCTGATCTATTCCTGACAATTTACATTCCTCCAATATATTCCTATCTAAATGAACATTGTTATCCTATCACGCCAATTCCCCGCTTGGCAACTCTTTCTTGAAAAAAGGCGGAAAAAAGTACCTTTGCTGTATTCTCTTTGAGTATTTAACGCTCAGATTTGGATGAATATTTTACGATAAAAAGCTCGACTGCAAGTGTATCTGTCAACCGCCCAGTCTTCACCCGCTCCTCTATCTCTGCGCTGTCCTCCATAATTGCCAAAAGTTCACTGCTTTTGAACTGCTTTGCCTGGTCCATATACTTCCCGGCTGCAAATGGATGAAGTCCTGCCTTGGATGCAACCTCTTTCCTGCCGTAGCCCTTTTTTATCAGATCCTTTACTTGATGGAGGATTCTGTACTGCCTGGTCATAAGGTATAGAATACGCATAGGCGGTTCTTTTAATGCTAAAAGCTCGTAGTACAGATCCAGAGCCCTCTCCTGCCTCTTATCAGCTACCGCATTGACCATGTCAAAGATATGATTGGAAATCTGGGTAACACAGACCGCATCGACATCCTGCGGCATGATACTGTCCTTTTCCAGCGTATAACAGAACAGCTTTTCCAGCTCCTTTTGTATATTCTCCATATCCGTGCCCACCTTATTTAAAAGGTATGTGACTGTAGACTCTGAAATCTGTTTATTCTCTTTGCGTACCTGACCGAGTATCCATTTCTTTAATGTTGTTTCGTCCTGAAATGGAAGTTCCACGATATGTCCCTTTGCCTTTACTGCCTTATAGAGCTTGCTGCGCTTATCCACCTCATTCTCTATAAAAATAAAATATGTGGTATCTGGCATTTCTTTGATATAATCAGCCAAATCTGCTCCGGCACTTTTAAAGAACCCGGTATTCTCAAATACGATCAGACGCCGCTCTGCAAAAAACGGCAGCGTCTCCGCAAGATCGATGACCTCCCGGACATCTACGCCTTTCCCTTCATAATAGGCATAGTTCATTGTATCCCCGTCCGGAAGCATCGCTTTGATAAATCGGTTCTTATACTGCTTCTTCAAATAATTTTCTTCACCAAAGAGAAGATAAATCTGCTTAAATTGTCCTGTTTTTAAATCTTCATTCAAACTTTTCATAATATGACTATTATATAAGAAACTTCTCTATTTTGCAAAATATTTTCCGGTATAAAATGAAATTGCTTTTTCTACTAATGCATTCAACGAGAGCCCTTCATTAGCTGCGCATAAAGCTGCCTTTTTATGAAGTTCCGGTGTAATACGAATGTTAAAGCTTCCTTTATAATTTTTTTCCGGTGTAATATGTCTTGCTTCACAGTCTGCCAGATATTCCTCCACCATTTCCTGAAAGGATGCCTTTAATTCCTGGACACTATTCCCTTCAAATGTCACAAGCCCATTAATTCCAAGTACCTTTCCATGAAAACATTCGTCCTCATCTGAATACTCCACAGTACCATAATAATCCTTATATTTCATGCAATTACTCATTTCAATTCCTCCTTGTCTAGTATTTCTATTAGTTCCCTTAAAATATATTTCTTTACAATATTTCCCGGATGGGGTCTATGAAAATACATCCGCATTCCTGAAACCTTATTATAGAACTTAACTGATGAACCACTCGTTTTACCTGACTTCACCTCCTCAAATCCATAATATTCTAAAAGCTGCTTCATCTCTTCATATGTAAAATCGCTGGGAATTGCATATAAACGCTTTATCAACTTATCCTTTTTACTCATTTGTTCTCCTTTATCTTAAATCATTTTTCCGTTAATTGCAACCGCTATTTAGTTGCATTCTATTTATATTTCTTATCCATATAGCTCTTGATCTCAGCCTCTTCTCCATCCGTTACCAGCGTTACTGCTCCCCGCTCCTGCGTCCCATAAATCTCACTTCCAATTTCGTTCAATTTTTGAATGGTTTCTTCATGCGGATGTCCATACCGATTGCCGATTCCTGAGGATATCCAGGCACATTTCGGCACAGTCTGACTTAGAAATTCCTCTGAGTTAGAGTTTTTCGAACCGTGATGTGCAACTTTTAGCACGTCATACAGTTTCAGTTCCCCGCTTTTTACAAGCAGCGACTCTCCCTCGCCCTCCACATCTCCTGTAAAAAGCATCTGAAATTTGTGAAAGGAAACTTCAAGTACCATGGAAGCAGCGTTTCCCGGTTCTCCCTGATAAGCTGCAAATGGACCTTTACACATCATGTGAAACTCTTCCTCTCCTAATTTGTCCCCCTCGCCCATCACCAGAACCTTGGTCCCACATTGTACCGCCTTCTTAGCCAGGCCCTTTAGTGTATCATCCTGCACTGTTACCGGCGGAAGAACCAGATTATGGATTCGGATTCCGAACTGCTGATTCTCTAGCATTTCTTCTATCCCATTCATATGGTCAGCATCACCATGGGAAATAAAAACATAATTCAAAGATCTTACCCCCTGGGATTTCAGATAGGGTTCTATCCGATATTTTCCCACCGATGATACATCGCTGCTCCCACCATCAATAAAATAATTTGTTCCATTAGAACCTCTCAGATAGAATCCGTCCCCCTGCCCCACATCCAGCATAGTTATAGTAAGTTTTCCCGGACACTGATAACGCAAAAAACATGAAATCCCCAGGAACAGGCAGAGACTTGACATGGTACAACTTCCCAAGACTCGTTTAAGACCTGCCTTCAACATCATGCCTTTTTCTTCTGCTATTTCTTCCCTCTCTCTCATGCGTAAACTGATTGCACAGAATCCCACCAGTACAAGATAATAACAGATGATCCATCCTTTTCCCGGCTGTCCTGTCACGATCCTGCTCATGGGCAGAGACATGCTCATCTGGCAGGCTTTTTCATACAGGACCAGAATCCACTTACACACTTTAAGTACCATCCCTCCAAGACCAGGAATAAAAATCATGAACAAGGAACCTGCTGCGCCAGCTCCAAGCAGCAATGACATAAGCGGAATGACCAGTAGATTCAGCAGGATAGAATACAGCGGAAATTCGAAATAGAAATAAAGCATAATCGGCAGTAAAGTTAGGTTCACTGCCAAACTGGCGCAGATACTTTCCATCCAGGCCTTCCTTTTCTCACTTTGTACTTTGTCCTGCTTATTCTTTCTCTTTAGCCCCTTTTTGTGCCCTCTCTTTTCTTCTGTCCTTCCTACCTGCTCCACTTCCCGTTTTCCTCCTTGAAGAAACCAATACTGCAGACAAGGATTCACCCCCACGATTCCCAGCAGTGCCCCAAAGGACAACAGAAAGCCCGCATCCATCAAATAAAGCGGCTGCCACGCCGCAAGCACTCCTGCTGCCAAGGCAAGACTGGTTGGCACATCATAATCTCTGCCTGTAATATCCGCTCCCATTCTGACGAAAAACATGACAAATGCCCGGATACTCGAGACCCCACAGCCAATCATCAGGGTATAAGCTAACAAAAAACAGATTCCCATGCCGCCGGCCGCTCCAAAGCTGAGCCCTATTTTCCGCAGAATCTGATATAATCCAATCCCTAAAAAAGACATATGTAATCCCGATATGGCCAAAATATGGCCGATTCCGCTTTTTTGATATAAATCCTTTAATTCACTGTCTAGTTCACTTTTCTCCCCCAGGAGAATTGCACTCATACTGTTCCCATAATAAGTTCCTAAGCTTGAGATCAGCATCTCTTTCCAGCCTGCGCGCAGTACCGCCAGATTTTCCCGCAGATGATATACCCGGTCCTCTTTTATTTCCACCTGATCTGCCCATACAGAGGCGTGTATTCCCTGTTTCTGATAATAGAACTTCTGGTCAAAATTTCCTGGATTTCTGGCCCCCTGAAAGGTCTTTGCCTCACCTGATATCTTGATCTTATTTCCTATTTCTATTACATCCGTATTCTCTGATGCTATGTTATTTTTTATTTTTACTTGATTTTTTACTTTTACTTGATTTTCTGTTTCGACATAAACAAGAATTTTAGATTCCTGATAGATCCGATTGTTCAGAAGGACTTGATTGTCCTTGAGATATAAAACTTTATAATCCGGCTTTTCCTCTCTCCGATAGACAGTGCCAGCAAGCGTCACCTGGCTGCTCTTTCCCGCCTTTTGTCCTGATTCCTTCCCTGCTGCCGGCCCTTTCTTCTCATCCGAAGCCTGCTCCAGTGCTATTTCCAGACTGCCGGGTCTCAAATCGGGTGCGATATGAAATCCAGCAGTCAGAATCGCCTGGATACAAAGGTAGAGGACAGCCGCCGTACATAACGGCCTTTTTATCATTCTTCCTCCGCATTTTCCACCCACTCCATATCACGCTGGAGCGGCTTTGTCAAATCGACTGTTTCCATATAAGTTACATTTGTCTCTCCATTGATCGATATCTGGACTTTGCTTGCTGTCGTCCCTTCTATCAGGGAATTGACCAGAGAATAGATCGTGATCTCCGGCCTGACATCCACACCACCAGTCAAGAACTCGCTGTCAAAGTTCACATAGCAGATACCATCCTTGATGGTGACGCCCAGGATACTCACTTTCGGGTTCTGAGTCGCTTTCGCCGTATCTTTTCTCGGCCCCCTCATCAGCTTTTCTACAATCAGCTTTTCCTTTGACATATTGCTGCTGTAGCGGACATTCATCTCCTGTCCGACCAGTTTATCCCCTGTTTCATTTGCAAAATAAAGCATCAGGGTTCCCGTCTGATAGGAGCTCAGCGCAGAATCCGTATTCTGTACAAAATCATCTTCATTTAAAAAACCGACCAGCTTTCCATTCTCATCATGCAGATCCTCCCCGTCCACCGTCAGCCACAGGGCACTGATTCCCTCCACCTTCACGACAGACTGCACGATTGCGGCTCTGACAAGCTTCTCTTCCAGAGGAGGTATCTCGCTGTATGCCTCATTAAAATCAAGATACAGAACCGCTCCCTCTAACCTGCTCGCCTGCACCTTTACATCCTTTGGAATAGGAGGCGTATACTCGATGTCCTCCGCCGGCTTCTTTAATTCTTTGATTATTGCAAGGGCCTGCTTTAGCGGGTCCTTTTCCTCGAACTCATAAGAAATCTTTACCAGACCGGTCCTGTCCGAATTCAGACAGTAAATATAGGAGTCTCCCCGCTTCACATCCGTCCGTTTTGCACAGGCAGAAAGGAGCAGGGCAAAAACTGACAGGCAGATCACCATGGAGATGACCCTTTTACTTTTCCTCATCTTTTCAGACCTCCTTTTAAGCTACATAAGTCAGAGGAATTCTGACTGTAAAGGTCGTACCTTCCCCCTCGCTGCTGTACACCTTGATAGACCCGCGATGTACGATCACCGCATTTCTGGCAATTGCAAGGCCCAGTCCTGTACCACCCATTTCGCGGGAGTGAGACTTGTCCACCCGGTAAAAACGCTCAAAGATATTGGCCTGATCTTCCTCTGGAATACCGATTCCAGAATCCGCCACCTTCACATAGAAATATTTATGATCTGCATTTAATGACACATGCACCCATCCATCCTTGTGATTGTATTTAATTGCATTTTCAACCAGATTAGAAAATGCAAGTGTCAGCTTTACTTCATCGATCTCCGCACTTACGGGCCTAAAACTCTCCAGGACCACCTCTACATTTTTCATCTCTGCGATCGGCTTTAACCGTTTTAAAATCAGTTCCAGCAGTTCATTGATATTTATCGTCTTAATATTTAGATCCTTTGCTGTCTTATCCATCTTGACCAGCGATAAGAGGTCCGTAATAATATCATTTTCCCGGTCAATCTCTTTTGCAATATCCCCCATGAACTCCTGATACAGTTCAATCGGTACATTATCCTGAGCCAGCAGGGAATCCGCAAGCACCTTCATAGAGGTGAGCGGTGTCTTCAATTCATGTGAGACATTCGATACGAACTCTTCCCTAGATTTGTCCAACTGTTTGAGGCGTCCAAGCATCTTATTGAATGCCTCGGAAAGCAGTCTTGTCTCTGTAAATGTATTGACATGCAGTACTTCATCATCATATCCTTCTGAGACATCTTCAATCGATTCCGTAATCTTTTTCAACGGCTTGACGATACGATCCGCGATAAAAAAGCTGATGACAAGCATCAGAATGATGACGATTCCAACGATCATTCCGCCCTTTGTCTTAAGAATATTGATATTATCCACAATAGAATCTGTAGACACACTGGCAAGCATGACGCCCGCTATCCTTCCAGTCTCCCCCTCCATGATCGGTGAGGTCACTGCTATGTAGCGGTTCTGCTTGTCATAATAATTCGTACTTTTGCCCTGCATACAGCGTACAACATCCTCTGATACGATGGTCTTACCTTCATCCAAAGAATACGTATCCTTCACTACCTGCAGGTTCTTGTCGATAATCATGACCCTGCCGTTATATATATTCGTTAACTGAGTTAAACTTGCATTGATCACTTCGGAAGACATATCCGACAGATAATTATAACTGTTGAGCTGATTACTTAGAATAGTACACTGATTCTGTATCTCTGCGGTCCTCACTGACACTGCTCTTGATTCATATGCTTTGATAATTCCATTATATGCGGCAAAGCACGGTATAATGGACACTAAAAGCAGCAGCAGAATGATACAGAACCGCAGACTCTTTAAGAACTTTCCGTTAAATCTGAAATGAAAATTACCCTTGGAAATAATAACCAACTCCCCACTTTGTATGTACATATTTTGGCTCGCTCGGATTAATCTCGATCTTCTCACGAAGACGTCTGATATGTACATCCACTGTTCTCGCATCTCCTGGATAATCATAACCCCAGATGAGATTCAGCAGGTTCTCCCTGCTATATACTTTATTCGGATTCATGGCCAGAAGCTCCAGCACATCGAATTCCTTGGCCGTCAGGTTGATCTCCCGCTCACCGATGAACACTCTGCGGCTCTCACAGTCGATCCGCATATTTCCTTTTACGATCATCGTGCTGCTTACAGGTTCCTCACGCTTCGCTGTCCTTCTCATGATAGCCTTGATACGGGCCTTTACCTCCAGGATATTAAATGGCTTCGTGATGTAATCATCCGCACCATACTCCAGCCCCAGAATCTTATCCATGTCCTCACTCTTGGCTGTCAGCATAACGATCGGCATATCAGAAAATTCCCGAATCTGCTGGCAGACCTGAAATCCATCCAGTTTCGGCAGCATGACGTCAAGAAGGACCAGGTCATACTCACAGTTCTTCGCATATTCTAAAGCTTCCTCGCCGTCATAGGCACAGTCAACCTCCATGCCGTCCTGCTCCAGACTAAAACGAATCCCTTTTACTATTAATTTTTCGTCGTCAACTACTAAGATTTTCTTCTTGCCCATACTCCTCTTTCCCTTAACTTTTACTTTATGATGTCGCTGTTATCTTGTCTTCTATCTTATGAAATACTCCCTCTTTGATGCCCTCTACGTTCATCAAATCTTCAATGGTCCCAAAAGGACCATTGGATTCCCGGTAGGAAATGATGCTGTCCGCCTTTGCATCTCCTATACCGGGCAGGGTCTTTAACGCCTCTTTATCAGCCGTATTAATATTTATCTTTCCCTCGTCTTTTGCATCCGTTCCTGTCACCTGCGGCAATTCACCGCTATCTACAATCCCTTGTTCCAGCTCTTCCTTGGTAGGAATACAAATGCGCTCCCCATCCGTTACCATCCTGGCCTGGTTCAAGGCCTCTGCCGCGGCGTCATCCCTCACACCGCCCGCCGATGAAATCGCTTCATATACCCTTGCATCGCTGGCTAATTCATATACTCCCGGAGTCTTCACGGCACCACATACATAGACAAACACGGTACTGCCGGCTCTTTTGTCCTCTTCGGCCGCTTTTCCCTCTGCAGTACGTTTCCCTTGGGCAGCTTTTTCCTTCCCTGAATCTTCTGCCTGCGTCTTTGTCTCTGCTGTATCTGTACCAGACACCCCTAACTCCAACTCGGTCAAATCCTCTGCTTTTTCCTTCGCACATCCTGATATGAACGCTGCAATAAGCAGGATACACAAAATATTACAGATTCCTTTTACTCTTCTGTCCTTCATAATTTCCTCCCGTTTTGAACCATACGCTTGGAAATCCCCTCTTGCCGGACATTAATATTGTAACGAATTCCAGATTAAATTACAATACATATTTTTACGATTTTGTTACGTGATTATTACAAGCCGCATAAAAATCACATCGCAGTACCTTTTTTATGCATAGATCCTCTATTCCCACTGAAAGATTGCAATCCCAATCAAGGCCAACGCCAGACCGCCTACTTTTCTCCAGTCGAGCGGCGCCTTATCCACGCCAAAAATTCCCATCAATTCAATGACATATGCCACGATCAGCTGGGCAATAACAATCAACAGTGCCGCCTTCGCAGGGCCTAATGCAGACATGCTCTTGATCACGGTCCAGGTGATTCCCGCACCAATCACGCCTCCCAAAAGCATATATTTCGGTTCCACCTTGGCGATCGTTGAAATGCTGTCCCTGCCAGTCACGAACCAAGCAATCGCACAGACCACAAATGCAGAAAGCTGTACCCATACATTTCCGACCCACATTCCCGTGGTCTTTGTGACCTGCGTGTTAAATACTCCCTGTACACTCATCAATGCTCCTGAGAGCAGTGCAATAAAAAAACCAATCATCTTTCCCATACCTCCTGCAGTTTTCATTCTGCGTGTTTCTAGTAGTATGTCCCAATGACTGGTTTTTATAAGTATTTTTATTTTGCCAGGGCGTGTTTCAGACGCTTAATCATCTCATCCACATGTTTCTCTTCCATGATGAGCGGGGGCAAAAGCCGAATGACATTTCCCTGAGCCTGGATGACCAACAGACCTTCCGCAATTGCCTTTTGGATGATCTCACCCACAGGAATGTTGAATTCCACTCCCTGCATCAGGCCTGTTCCTTTTCTCCTTACAGCACAGTCCAGTTCCTTTACAAGCTCTTCCAGCCGCTGTTCCAGATATGGAGCCACCTGGTTCACATGGTCTACGATATGGTCATGCTCAAAAATCTCGATTACCTTCTTGACCGCGGTACAGGACAGCGGATTTCCACCATAGGTCGCACCATGATCACCTGCCCGCAGGGAATATCGTGCCACTTCCTCTGTCATTGCAAATGCACCAACAGGAATCCCATTCCCAATCGCCTTTGCCATTGTGATGATATCCGGCTTCACACCAAACCCCTGCCATGCAAAATAATTTCCGGTACGTCCCATCCCGCACTGAACCTCATCACAGATCATCAGAATATCATTTTCATCGCAGATTTTTCGAATTCCTTCCATAAAATCCTGGGAAGCCAGATTGATTCCGCCCTCTCCCTGAAGAGGTTCCAGAATGATCGCGCAGGTCTTATCGCTCACAAGAGCCTTCACGCTGTCCAGATCATTGAACTTCGCAAAGTGCACTCCCGGCACGACCGGCTCAAAGGGTTCTCTGTAGGAATCATGTCCGGTCACAGACACAGAGCCAAAGCTTCTGCCGTGGAACGAATTCTCCATAGCAATATACTCATAGCGCCCATTCTGCTTTGTATAAGCATATCTTCTGGCCGCCTTTAGAGCTCCTTCATTCGCTTCGCTTCCACTATTTGTAAAGAAGATACGGTCCATCCCGCAGATTCGGTTCAATTCTTTGGCTGCCTCTCCGCAGTTCTCGTGATAATAAAGATTGGAAATATGGCAGATTTTATCGATCTGCTCTTTTAAAGCATCATTTAACTCCTGATTATGATACCCCAGTCCGGTCACTCCGATACCTGCAGCAAAGTCCAGATATTTTTTTCCTTCCGTATCATATACATACATGCCTTCCCCGCGCTCTATCGCAATCGGAAAACGGTTGTATACATGCAGCAGGTTCTCTTCTGCTGCCTTTATCTTACTATTCACCATGATAATACCTGCTTTCCTCCCCATTCAAAATTGCGGTCCCGATTCCTTTATTCGTAAAGATCTCCAACAATAGACAATGCGGAATCCTTCCATCCAGTATATGCACCCTTGAAACACCACTTTCAATAGCATCGATGCAATTCTGCAGCTTCGGCAGCATTCCACCGCCAATATACCCTTCCTTCATCAGCTTCTGTGCTTCTTCTACCCAGAGTTCAGAAATCAGTGTCTTAGGATCATCCGGGTCCTTATATACGCCTTCAATATCTGTCAAGAATGCCAGCTTTTCCGCTTTTACGGCACGTGCAATCGCACAGGCAGCATCATCTGCATTGATATTGTATGTATTGAATTCATCATCCATTCCGACCGGACACACGATTGGAAGAAAGTCCTTTTCCAGAAGATCATATAAGATATCAGCATTGACTTCTTTGACTTCTCCTACAAATCCGATGTCTTCCCCATTCGAATACTTTTTGTCAACCTTTAAGAGTCCGCCATCCTTGCCGCTGATTCCAATTGCACGTACACCCAGCTCCTCTACGAGCTGTACCAGGCTCTTATTTACCTTGCCCAGCACCATCTCTGCGACCTCCATTGTATCCGCATCTGTGACACGCAGGCCGTTGATGAAATGTGGTTCCATCCCTACCTTGTTTACCCATCGGCTGATTTCCTTCCCGCCTCCATGTACAATGATCGGTTTGAAGCCGACCAGCTTGAGCAGTGTGACATCCTCGATCACCTGCTTCTTTAATTCCTCATCGATCATAGCACTTCCACCGTATTTTACTACGATGATCTTGCGGTTAAAACGCTGGATATATGGAAGTGCTTCAATCAAGACCTGTGCCTTATCCAGATATTGCTGCATATTGTCGTTCATAAGATTCTCCCTCCTGACTCTCTTTCCAGTCCTGCAAACGAATACTATCTATTCCTATGCCCTCATTATTTAACTACGGTAATCCGCATTGATATCGATGTATCCGTGTGTCAGATCACAGCCCCATGCAGTTGCTTTTTCAGATCCTTCCTTGATATCTGCGACCGCCTTTACTTCCGGCTGTGAAAGGATCTCTGTCGCCTTTTCCTCACTATAAGCTACTGCTGTACCATTTTCACAGATTTGAATTTTCCCGGCTTTACTTTCAAAGAATAAATCTACTTTCTCCGGGTCGAACTCTGCCCCTGAATATCCCATGGCGCACAGAATACGTCCCCAGTTGGCATCGTGTCCTGCAATAGCAGTCTTCGTCAAATTGGAGCAGACGATTGATTTTGCAATGATCTTTGCCTGTTCCTTCGTAGATGCTCCCATGACTTGAACCTCGAAGAGTGCGGTCGCACCTTCCCCATCCCCTGCGATTTTCTTTGCAAGGTATTCATTCACTACATGAAGAGCCTCGGCAAACTTCTTATAATCTTCTGTATCATATTTAATCTTCTCATTCTTTGCCATACCGTTCGCTAAAAGCAGTACCGTATCATTGGTAGAGGTATCTCCGTCTACGGAAATCATATTATATGTATCGTTGACATCCTCGCTCAGTGCTGCCTGAAGAGCCTTCTTAGAGATGGCAGCATCCGTCGTAATAAAGGAAAGCATAGTACACATATTCGGATGAATCATACCAGACCCCTTTGCCATTCCTCCGATGGTCACTGTTCTATCTCCCACCTCGATCGTCACGGCGATTTCCTTTTCATAGGTATCCGTCGTCATGATTGCCTTAGCTGCCAGAGTTCCGCTTTCTATGTCTTTGCTCTTCCCTTCTGCCAGCTTCACAATTCCATTTTTCAGCTTCTCGATCGGCATCTGCATTCCAATGACACCCGTAGAACCGACCAGAACCCCTTCTGCATCAATGCCAAGGGCCTTTGCCGCCGCCTCTGCTGTTTCTTTACAATATCCATATCCTTCCTCACCGGTACATGCATTGGCAATTCCTGAATTTACAATGACTGCCTGGGATTTCACACCGCTCTCCACAACATTTCTATCCCATTTTACCGGCGCTGCCTTTACAACATTCGCAGTAAATGTTCCTGCTGTCTTACACGGTTTCTTACTATATATAAGAGCCATGTCCGTGCGGTCTTTATACTTGATTCCTGCTGCTGTTGATGCTGCTTCAAATCCTTTTGCTGCGGTCACTCCGCCTTTGATGATCTTCATTTTGTTCCATCCTTTCTTACTCTGCTTTTCTCTGTTATCTGCTTTTATTCCCGCAAGGTCTTATCCTTCAACGAAAGCGGTTATGTTTTCTTTGTTCAATACGAAATCGTAATAATTCAGGTCAAGTCTCTCTGTCCATCCAATTGTATTCCAGAATGCATTTCCCACATCATTCTTCGTAAATGCAATCAGGGACACCTTACTGATCTCTTCTTTTCTTAAAGCCTCCATCGCCATGACTACCATGGCTTTTCCAATACCTCTTCTTCGGTATGCTTCATCGACGCACACATGATACAGACATCCTCGTCTTCCATCATGCCCGCAGAGGATACTGCCGACGATCTTCCCATCCTCCACTGCAACAACACTTGTCGTGGGATTTCTTTTGAGGAACCGTCTCACTCCTTCCCTGGAATCATCGATACTGCGGATGCCAAAACCTTTAATCTTCATCCACAATGCATATACTCCGTCATAGTCTTCTATTGTCATTATACGTACCATATTTCTCCTCACATTTCCAGTTCACTCTTCTGCCTTTTCTTACGGGAACATCGGTACAAGCTCAAGACCTTCTGTTTCTTTCAATCCGAACATCAGGTTCATATTCTGAACTGCCTGCCCTGCTGCCCCCTTTACCAGATTATCCATTGCTCCCATCATGATAATACGTCCGGTTCGCTCATCAATTTTAAAGTTGATATCCACATAATTGCTGCCTTCCACCCATTTCGTCTCTGGGCACACATCCTTATCCAGTACACGGACAAACTTTTCATCTGCATAATATTTATCATAGATGGCTTTCACTTCTTCATATGTAACCTCTTTGGTCAGCTTTGCATATTCTGTGGCAAGGATTCCTCTGTTCATCGGCACCAGATGGGGCGTAAAATTCAAAAGGACCTTTTCTCCCGCAGCATATCCTAACTGCTCCTCGATCTCAGGGGTATGTCTGTGTGTTGCCACACCGTATGCCTTGATATTTTCATTCACCTCACAGTAAAGGTTCGCAAGCTTAGCTCCCCTTCCTGCACCCGATGTACCAGACTTCGCATCGATGATCAGTGTGCTCATATCGATCAGCCCTTCCTTTGCCAGTGGGTACGCTGTCAGAATCGAACAGGTCGTATAGCATCCCGGATTCGCCACCAGTCTTGCCTTCTTTACGTCCTCCCGGTTGATCTCACAGAGGCCGTAGACAGCTTCCTTAATAAATTCCGGGCTCTTATGCTCAATGCCGTACCATTTTTCATACACAGATACATCTTTTATTCTGAAATCTGCACTCAGATCTATAATCTTAACCTTCGATAAGATCTCCTCATTCACAAGTGATGCACAAAGTCCCTGGGGCGTTGCCGTAAAAATGACATCCACCTGTCCTGCCAGCTCCTCCATATTATCATCCATACAGACCGCATCTACAATCTGGAACATGTTCTGGTAGACCTGTGCGTACTTCTTATCTATATAACTTCTGGAACCATACCAGACGATCTCTGCCTCTTTATGCCCTGTCAGAATTCTCACAAGCTCGCCGCCTGCATAGCCTGTTGATCCAATAATTCCTACCTTAATCATACGTAAAACTTCCTTTCTTTTTCTAATTTATTATCATAAACCTCTTTTCACATGAAGTAAAGTGAATGTCATAGGACTTTGAATAAACATAAATAACACTTGCATAATTATACATCTGTATTGTATATTATGCAAGTGTTATTCAAAACTTTTTTATAATTCCTTTTTCATAATTCTTCTATCCAACTGTGAACAGTTACACATTCAACGAATCTGCCCGTCCCCGAATATGATGTATTTCGTGGTCGTCAATGCTTCCAGCCCCATAGGACCTCTGGCATGAAGCTTCTGAGTACTAATTCCGATCTCTGCTCCGAACCCGAATTCGAACCCATCTGTAAACCGAGTCGAGGCGTTGACATATACGGCCGCCGCGTCGACTTCATCCTGAAACTGCATAGCATTCCTGTAATGCTCAGTAATAATGGATTCGGAATGTCCGGTATTATAGGTATTGATATGGCGGATTGCTTCATTTAGTGAATTCACCACCTTCACCGAAATGACCGCATCCAGATATTCCATTCCCCAGTCTTCCTCTGATGCAGGGATGATTTCTTCACAATATTCACAGGCTGTCTCATCTCCCCGAATTTCCACCCCATGCTTTTTCAGACGGCTGACAATCATAGGGAGGGCCTGCTCTGCCACGCTTACATGGATTACCAGCGATTCACAGGCATTGCATACGCCCATCCTCTGCGTTTTCGCATTTTCGATGATATCCACCGCCATGCTCAGATCAGCATATTCATCTACATAAATGTGGCAATTTCCAGTTCCTGTCTCAATCACTGGCACAGTACTGTTCTGAACAACACTGGAAATCAGCCCTGCGCCACCTCTTGGTATTAGCACATCAATGTAACCATGCAGCTTCATCATCTCATTCACTGCTTCTCTGCTTGTGTCCTCCACATACAGAATCAAGTCCTGCGGAAGCTTTTCCTTGCGCAGCCCTTCTTTTATGGCATGGACAATCGCCTTATTGGAATAGATCGCATCGCTCCCGCCTCTTAAAATCACTGCATTCCCCGTCTTGAAGCAAAGTCCGAACGCATCTGCAGTCACATTGGGCCTGGATTCATAGATGATTCCCACCACCCCCAATGGAACTCTTTTTTTCCCGATTCGCAGTCCGTTCGGCCTCGTTTTCATAGATAAGACCTCTCCGATCGGGTCGTCCAGGGCTGCAATCTGGCGCAGCCCTTCTGCCATATCAAGGATTCGCTGCTCACTCAGACGCAGACGGTCAATCAGTGACGCTTTCATTCCATGCTCTTTTGCGGCTGTAAGATCCTTTTCGTTTTCGTTAAGAATCGACTCCGTCTTCTGGCATAATTCATCTGCCACTGACAGAAGCACCCGATTCTTCTCATTTGTTGCAAGCTTTCCTGCGAACCTTGATGCCTCCTTTGCCCTACTGCCCAATATTTCCATATAACTGCCCATAATGCCCTCCTATCATATCAATTGCGAGTTCCATATGATTCATTTCCTGATTCTTAATTTGACTGTTTTCTCCCTTCTTCTGCCTCTTCGCCTGTCTCCGGTACATGGCACGCTGAGGTGCGAGTTCATTCTCCAACGCTTCCCCGTGCTCTCTGGACAAAAAGAGAGTTCCTACCTTCTTTCCTGCCATAATGTCGTTGATGGAATAAATATTGTTGCCGTTCGCAATAATCATATCCGCACCGCACGCTGTAGCGATTTTAGCCGCTTCAATCTTGGTCGACATACCACCTGTCCCCAAATCATTGGAAGCTCCTTTTGCCATCTGTTCCAAGTTTTCATCAATTTCGACAACGGTATGGATAAATCTCGCGTTCGGATTCTTCTTTGGGTCGTCCGTATACAGCCCTTCGATATCCGACATCAGAATCAAAAGGTCCGCATTTACAAGGTTTGCCACATAAGCGGCCAGAGTGTCGTTGTCACCAAAATTACCGTAGGAAAGTTCATCTACAGATATGGCATCATTTTCATTCACGATCGGAACCACATTCATGCGGAACAGTTCATCAAATGTCTGTCTGGCATTCTTCCTGCACTCTTCATTGGTAATCGATTCCTTGGTCAGAAGCACCTGTGCCGTCAATTGGCTGTATTCATTAAATAATTTTTCATAAATCATCATCAGACGCCCCTGACCGACTGCTGCACATGCCTGCTTTGCCGCTTCTGTCTCCGGCCTTTCAGCAAGACCCAGGACATTTCTTCCGATTCCGACCGCCCCGGAGGACACAACAATGACTTCTCTGCCCTTATTGCGAAGATTAATCAGAATTCTTACAAACTTTTCCAGCTTATCTAAGTTGATATTTCCAGTTTCATCATAAGTGATTGTCGTGGTACCTACTTTAATTACAATTCTTTTCTTACTTCCTAAAATTTCTTTTCTATCCATCATTCTCTGCCATCCCTTTCTATTCTCTGTGCCATGTCCTTTCGCTTTTGAAAGAAAAAAAGAGCCGGATATGATTCCGCCTCTTCTTTTATGCCGCCTTCCCCGACCTCTGCAGCCATCACAGAATCCAGAAAAGCAAAAAGGATAGAAGCATATTGCTACACTTCCATCCTTTGTATTTTATCCATACAAGACATTCAGCACAACGATATCCTCTTTACTGCCAATATTCATTTTTATACTCTGCGCATACCCCAAAGGGACTGGGAACGCACGGCATAAAAACAACACTGTCAGCAAACGGCAGAGTCTGATCAAACTGATTCATGATGTCAAAACTGTAAAATTTCACTTCCATCACTGCAACTCCATTCATTCGTGTGGTCATCTGGTTTCCATTAGTTGCTTTTATTTTACCCACATTTTATGATTTGTCAAGCAATTTCCGTCATTTTTTCAGTCCGCAAAAACTAGACGACAGTCTAATTGAACTCGAGTCTATTGCTGTAATTACGCTATTTTCAATATATACGATAAAATTCTTTATTTCTTAAAAGCTTCAGATTTTCATTTCACTTTTTCTTACTTCACGCCAATATACAAATGGATCTCTGCCTCATCCATCTCACTATCTTGATACTCTTCGAAATCACATACAAAGGTACGTTCAAGATCCATCTTCCAGAGCTCCTGCCAAAATTCTGAAACGGCTGTCTGTACATTCCCTTTCACAATAAATTTTGCATAATTTCCCTCTGGTATTGTAAAAAGCGTCACGTCCTGGGGCATATCTCCTGTCCCATCGATTTCACAGGCAACAGAGATGTCATAATCCGCTTTTTCATCGCCCGCATATCCAGAATATACACCAAGAGCCTTACCAGTCACTTTCCCAGGGATCTGACCGTAGATATCCTCCTGATAAAAACGCTGCCACAATCCCCCGATCACCATGCCCATATCCGGTGAAAAATTATTGGTCCTTGCACGCAAGCCCGCAGCCTTCTTTTCCTGTAACTTTACTAATTCGTATTCCATGTGATATAACCTTCCCTTCTTGTGATAAATCAAGGTTACCACACGAAACACGACATCTATATGTCATGATTTGTATTTTTTCTGCATCCGCTTTAACATCTGTTCCAACTCTTTTCTCAGATCAGATGGCTCCAACAGCTCTGCATGATCTCCGAAACTCAACATCCAGCCAAATACACTCTCCTTATCCATGAATCCAAACTGAAAAAGAAGCTTCCCATCCTCCATCTTCTGAAAACTATCAATCCCGTACTCCTCAATCAGCCTCCATTTCATTTCTGGCTCAAAGAGCGCTTTTACATCAATCATAGCCGGAAAAATCTCCTCATTTTGAATCCTGAACTCGGGCAGCTGCCGGGGCGTAAATATCTCCCCTGTCCCCTTTATCTCGGGCATCCTGTTCAGCTTGAACATCCGGTAGTCCTGTCTGGACAGGCAGTATCCCCATACGTACCAAGACGCCCATTGGAAAACAAGAAGATACGGCTCCAGGGTCCTTATACTCTCACCACCTGGTGCATAATAAGAAAAAGAAAGCAATTCGTTTCTGTCAATTGCTCTCTGAATCAGTTCGATCTTAGGCGCTAATGAATTTTTGTACCAGGAGGACAGATCGATTACGATATGTTGATTGGACGTCAGCACTGAAGAATTCTCCAAGGAGAGCTTATCCATAAGCTGCTGATAACGGTTGCTGCCTGAAACACTGTCCAAGCTCCGAAGACCTGCCAGGATTGCCCGCATATCCGCGGATGTCAGCAAGGTCTTATCCATCCGGTAACCATCCATAATCGAGATTCCGCCTCCTGCCCCCTGGGTCGTCACTAAAGGGATTCCTGCCTTACACAGCACCTCGATATCCCGGTTGATCGTCCTTCTCGACACCTCAAACTTTTCGGCCAGATAAGGTGCAGTCACCTTTTCCTGCTGAAGCAATATCGATAGAATTCCTATTAAACGATCAATCTTCATCTGACTGTCCTCCTTGTCCCGCGGACATTCTCAGTCCACTTTGCTGCTCACTTGCAAACACAGACTACTTTACAGCCCTCTGTGCTCACCTAATGAATACTGCTTTCATATCTCTTTACAATTCTTAGGAATTCCTCATCCTCTCTTAAGAATTCCATGTCCTCATCTGTCTTTAACCCTTCCACGATCTTCTGGGTAAAGGCCTGCCAATACTCTCCACGCCCTATGCTTTCCTTTTTCTCGCCAATATGTTCATACAGCCTGGATTCACCCGGCTGCCATCCTTTTTCCAAGGAAGGCAGCATTTTCTTTAAGGCTCCAATCGTCCCATGCTTGTCCCGCTTTGAGACAGCCAGTTGGAACTGGGCCACCCCGGCAGAATATTCCCACATTTCATATAACTGAATGGTCTGAACTGCTTTTTCAGTAAAATATCCGGCATCCTCTATCCGCTTTTCCTTGACTGCAATCTCCATCAAACTCAACAGATTGGAATAAATATCGTTGACAGATTCCAGGATTTCCGTTTCCTTGAGACGTACTGCCTCATCATAGCGCCCCGTCCGAACATATAACTGAGCCTGCATCTGCCTTTTATTCTTCCAGGATGGGTCCGGCAGAAGCTCGATCCGCTCCTGTGCCCCATCGTAGTCTTCCCGGTTCATGCACTTCGCTGCCAGCAGTGCATTGGCCTGTATGCGTACGGACTCCTCCTTGCTCTTAGCCGCCCGCTCATATAATACTTCCAGTTCTTCCAAATACTTCTGTTTCTTCTCCTCGTCTATCCCCTCTGCAAATATCTGGAGTCCCCCCTCCAGAGTTCCTGCCACGTTAAACAAAAGTGCTCCACTGCCTGGATACTCACGGACCTTCTCCATTCCCATCTCATATGCCTTCTCAAACCCATCTTTCATTAAGATCTCTGAAATCTGGCTGCACCACAAAGCGATTTCCTCATTCGTAAGCTCTTCCTGAAAAGACAAAAGAGTATTCAAATCTGTCTCTAGCAGCCTTGCCAGTGCAGGCAGGATCGTAATGTCTGGACAACTGATTCCACGCTCCCATTTATTGAATGCAGAAGCTGTAACCCCAAGACGCACTGCCGCCTGCTCCTGCGTCAGCTCCAATGACTTTCTCTTTTCTCTGATAATTTCATGAATCCGCATGATGCATCCTCCTTTTCTGTTCGAAACAAGCGTGCTGAGACTATCATATCGCCTCTATTCTTCACTTATTTCGTGCATTTCATGTTCCATAATGAGCATATCAGATTCCTAACTTCCTGCACAACGGAGTCTCATTCATATTCAGGCCGCAAAATATGAGCATCCAGCACATTCCTACACAATCGTCACACCGAGCAGTTTTGCAATCTCCGCCGCCTGGAACATGTTGATTTTCATACCGGCCACTTCACGATATGTATCTGATACCATGATACTTTCGATCACACTGTCTGTAAAATCCATTCCCCTTAAAGAAGTTCTGAAAAAATCCACTTTCGTGAAATCTGACTTTTCAAATTTCGTCTTCTTAAGCCTTACCTCTGAAAAGAATGCTTCCCGAAAGCTGCACATCTCTGCTTTGCTTCCCTCAAAAAGACTTCCTCCAAAATTTGCAAGATCAAGCTGGCTCTCTGACAAGACCATATTTTTAAATACTGCCTTATCAAACCTGCTGCCATTTCCCTTGCATTCTGTAATCCTGCAATTTTTCCAATAACTACCACTAAAACTACAGTTGGAAAAATCACATTTCTCCAACTGTGTCTGATAGAAACCTGCACCTGTAAAATCGCAATCCACAAATCGGCATCGCTCGAATCTGACCGACACGAACTCTACCTTATGTGCCATACTGCCCGTTATCACTTCATCCCTGAACTCTCTGGATTCAATTGGCATCTCATCCAGCAACGCGAGTCTTATCTCTTCTTCTAACATCATTTATGCCTCTCTATTCAAGTATATTATTCCGGTTTTACCGCTGACACAAGAAGCATCATCGGTCTGCGCATTTCATCTTTCATCCCCGGAATATCCATCATATGTTCCGGCGGCATCGGTTCTACAATCTGCTCAATCTGAAGACCGCAGTTCAACAGGGTATTCAAATAGGTCGTCAGTGTCCTATGGTATTTGGTCACCTTTTCCCCAAGGAAAACTGCCTCACGTTCCCCTTCATAATAGTAATTGTCAACCGGGAAATGCAAGATTTCTCCTGCTTCATTATAATACCAGTCCTGTGTTCCATAAGCAGTAAATACCGGGTGCTCCACGGAGAATACAAATCTTCCGCCCGGCTTTAGCCATCGACTGATATTGAAAGCCAGCTCTTTATAATCCTTCACATAATGAAGTGCAAGTGAGCTTAGGACCACATCAAAGCTTCCCTCTGCACACTCTATGTCTTCCATCGCGGCTTTCTTAAACTCGATATTAGGGAACTCATTTTTTTCCCGTGCAGTATCCAGCATTTTTTCAGAAATATCGGTTCCCAGTACATACGCTGCCCCATGCTCTGCTGCATAAAAGCAATGCCAGCCATACCCACAGCCAAGATCCAGCACTTTTTTTCCTTCAAAATCAGGCATCAGTTTCTGCATCTCATGCCATTCCCCTGCACCGTCCAGGCCTTCCTTGGAACGGCTCATCTGACTGTATTTTTCAAAAAATACAGAATCATCATATTTATTTTCTTTCATAAATCATATCTTCCTCTTCCTTTATCTTGCATCCATATAAATTCTGCGCATATCCTCCCTATCCAGCATCTTGACGCATCCAATCGTGCGTTTTCCGAAAAAGCTGCATTTTTCTGCCAACTCTGCAATCTGTTCATCACTCGGTGAAATCCCAAGTTCCTTCATCGTAATCGGCATCTTTACGGACTGGAAGAACACTTCCATAGCCTCAATTCCTTTTTGCGCTGTCTGCATCACATCTTCGCTTTCCTCTACACCCATCACATGGACAGCAAACTGTGCAAAACGCTCCGGGCGTGCTTCCACGACGTATCTCGCCCAGCTCCCCCACACTGCCGCCAGTCCTGCACCATGAGCCACATCAAACATACCGCCCAGTTCATGCTCCAGTTGATGGGTCGCCCAGTCTCCACCATCTGTACCACAGCCTGTCAACCCGTTATGGGAGAGACTTCCTGCCCACATCACCTCTGCCCTGGCCTCATAATTTTCAGGGTCGGCAAGCAGTATTTTGGCATTCTTCATCACCGTACGAATCAAGTGCTCACTGATTCCATCGGTCAGCTCCATATTCTCCGTATGGTTCAGATAGCGCTCCATGGTATGCATCATGATATCCACACAGCCGCTCATCGTCTGATACTCCGGCAGTGTCATGGTCAGCTCTGGATTCATCACCGCGAACTTTGGACGGCAGTAATTACTGCTGTACCCCCTCTTGATCCAGCCCTCCTCCTTTGTAATAACAGAGGAGTCACTCATCTCAGAACCAGCCGCCGCAATCGTAAGGATGACACCAATGGGCAGACATGCCTGTGCCGTCCTTTTCTTCTCATAAAAATCCCACACATCCCCTTCATTCGTCACACCATATCCGATAGCCTTAGCAGAATCGATTACACTGCCCCCGCCTACCGCAAGGATAAAGTCTACCTCTTCCTTCTTACAAAGCTCAATCCCCTCATACACAAGAGACAAACGTGGATTCGGAACAACACCGCCCAAGGAAATATAAGCAATCCCCGCCGTTTCTAACGACCGGAAGATTCGGTCAAGCAGGCCGCTTTTCTTTACGCTTCCACTTCCATAATGGACCAGCACCTTTTTACAGCCATACTCCTTAACCAGCTCCCCAGCCTCTTCTTCTGTTCCCTTTCCAAAAATCACCTTGGTCGGTGTATAATACTGAAATTGATTCATCTGAAATCCTCCTTTTCACTATCTATTCATAATCATATCATAATGCCTTCTGGCATTTTCTATCTGTTCGGCCAGTCTCATTTCCTGCAGCCTGATTATTCGTTTATAATCTCAATCTGGCATACCTTCATTGCTTCCAAAGCCTGTTTATGTGTCTCTGGGGTCACCCCGGCACAGCAGGATGCATCCACAATAATCGGTACTTCAGGCAGGTAAGCTTTCAGCAGCAGGGCATTGGAAATCACACAGATGTCCGTACAGACACCGATCAAAGTGATACTTTCAATCGGTTCCTCATATGTGTGATATGCTTTTAGGACCTGTCCCAGTCCCAGGCTTCCAAAAGTCGGCTTATCGATGGGGCCCTCTTTGAGCCAGGGTGAGATCTCTGGATGAATCTGCCAGCCTGACGTTTTTCTGACACAGTGGACAACAGGAAGCTTCTTCCCTTCCTGTGTCTCCATATAATTCTCTTCATGAGTATCCCTGGTTGACAGAACCCTGCCGTTAAAACTTTTTATTTTCTCTATGACTCTTGGCACAATCGCTTGTGCTTCCTTTGTTCCTAATGCTCCGTCAATAAAATCTGTCTGCATATCAACTACCACTAATATCTTCATAACTGCCTCCTATCTCTTCTATGATATGGGGATCTGTATTATCTCTTCTTCTCGTACCATATATTCCAATCCGGTCATACAAAACACACCTTTTGCATCTTCTCCGCTCAAAAACGGCCTCGAAAAACAAGAGGTCAGCACACCACCATGTCGTGGTTTTTTGTCCTCTTTACAGCCAGCCCAAAAAATAGCCGTAGGTCCTGCCTGGCCGCCTATGACTGCCGCCGTACCCACACCCGTTCTCCGGCCTTTGTCACGCTTTGTAAAAGAAATCGAACTGTCAAACATTAACCGGTCTCCTGGAGGCAGTCCCGGCACAAGCTCTGCTGTCCCTATCACATAAGAAAGCTCCATGCCTGAAATTGTATGATTCCAAACCTCTGTATCATATAGGAAGACCTGATGACGTTCTCCCGTGACTGGATGAACGAAGGACAGGCAGGCTTCTTCGCCCGGATTTACCTCTGCCTCCAGATTAAGGACCTCTGTCCTGCACTGCTTCCTTGTCCTGATCTGCATCGCATGCAATGTTTTCTTTCCCCAGGCTTTTGGGGTGTTTACCTGAATTCTCTGACAGCCAAAGGAAAGACCTTCTTTTAGATATTCTGGATAAGCCTCTGTAAGCTCACAAAGTTGATGCTCCTCCATCACATTTTGATACCCAGGGATATGCCACCTGCCGCTTGTACAGATCTGTTTGATCTCTTTTGTACCATTCAGTCTAATGTCTGCAATATCCACATTTTGGTATGGATTCTCCTGCTCCACCTTCTGTATCTGCACCTCTGATAATTCGGACACCGTTTTTTCCCAATCCCGGTACTTATCATAGTATGCTTTTATCTGGATCTCATCCATAATCGTTAAGAGATCGAACACGATTCCTTCTTCAAAATGATAAATAGCTGGTATCACGCGTTCTTTTCCGCCCGCCATAAATCTTGCATGAACCATCTGAATGGTATCACAAGGTTGTCCCTCCCCGCATCCCCATAGGGAACTGTCAAAATATACCTGCATCTCTTCCTCACTATTCTGGTGCACAAACGCGATGATACTTTGTGTTCTCATCTCATGGCATCATATTAGTACGCAATTTAAAAGAATCCTTTTATCTCCGGGAAATATTCGAATTCTGCTTTCCCGATGATTTCATCCTTTTCTACGTATTTATTTACCCAGAACCGGGAATCCCAGGAATTATTCCGATTATCTCCCATCATGAAGTAGGAATTCCTCGGCACCTTATAAGGTCCAAAATCCTGCTTGAATTTGATTTTGATATATGGTTCTTCCAATGGCTTTCCATCGATATAAATCACTCCATCCTCACCCTCAATGGTCTCTCCCGGTAGGGCGAGGATTCGCTTCATATATTCCGTCTTCGGCTCATCTGGACAATAAAAGGTCACAATATCCCCGCGTTCCGGCTCATGGAACAGATAAGCCTGCCGGCTCACCAATACTCTGCTTCCGGTCATGACCGTATCTTCCATAGACCCGGAAGTCACCTGTGCATTTACGACTAAGGTCTTACTGATAAATATGCCGACCGCTGCTGCAACAATTATAATCTTCAGCCAATCTGACAGCTCACGCCACACATGGCTGGTTGTCTCCTCTTTTTTCATATCATCCTCTATCCTAAAATATCATCGACAAGTTTCTGCACATTCTCTCTGCTCGTAGCCCAGCTTGTACAGATGCGGACGGCACTGTGTGTCTCATCCACACGTTCCTGATAACAGAAGCTGTACTCTTTCTGTAGTTCTTCCAGCTTGTCATCGGGCAAGATCACAAAAATCTGGTTGGTCGGGCTTTCCACTAAAAATGGGTATCCGGCCTTCCTGCAGGCACTGCGGATATCTTCAGCCAGCTCATTAGCATGCCTTGAAATTTCAAAGTAAAGCCCATCCTCCAGAAGCGCCTGAAACTGTACTCCCAAAAGACGTCCTTTCGCAAGCATGCCGCCTTTTTGCTTAATCATGTATCGGAAATCCTCCTTGAGTGCCGGATGGGAAATCACGACTGCCTCACCGAACAATGCACCGACCTTCGTTCCTCCAATATAAAACACATCACACAGCTTTGCGATTGCCTCCAGATCCAGATCGTTTTCCCTGGAAGTCAGTCCATAACCAAGCCTTGCGCCATCCATAAACAGATACAGTCCCCTCGTTCTGCACACCTGTGAAAGCGCCTCCAGCTCTGCTTTGCTGTAGATGGTTCCCAATTCAGTCGGATTGGAGATATACACCATCTTCGGCTGGACTTCATGCTCGAAGCTGTCATTCTCAATATGACTTAGATAAGCGTGTTCCACCTGTTCAGCCGAAATCTTTCCATCCACAGCCGGCAGTGCGATTACCTTATGCCCGGTAGATTCCACCGCACCAGTCTCATGTACATTGATATGACCCGTATCCGCTGACAGAACTCCCTGATAAGACTTTAAAGCCGCAGCGATCACCGTCATATTTGCCTGGGTACCTCCTACCAGAAACTGCACCATCAAACTGTCATCCCTGCAGAGCCCCCGAATCACATTCCTGGCCTGCTCACAATATTCATCTTCCCCATAGCCGATCGTCTGGTCCATATTTGTCATGCACAGCCGTTCCATGACCTTCTCGTGAGCACCCTCATTATAATCGCAATTAAAATAAATCATCTTCGTTTTCCTCCTGATGTCATAGTCGTAATCTGATTATACTACTGATAAAAGAAGTTTTCCATCACTTTTAAAAACGGAGCGCAAAGGGGGCTGGCCCCTTTACGCTCCGTTTTTAGAATATCCTCATTTTATTAATTTTCTCTACAATTTCTTTTTATGAAAAACTGCACAAGCCGCGACCACACATCCCACCGTACAGGCTCCTGCTACAATCATCGGTTTCACCAGGCTCCCTGCCTCCAACTGTCCCTGCAGTAAAGGTGTTCCTCCTGCTGCCAATTGGATGGGATTATACTTCTCCACCTTTGGTATCATATTCAAAAGGAACTGTGCTACGACTGCTAATCCTGTAAAGAGCAGCGTGCCATAGGAGGTTCGAACAAGTACTCCCCCTAGAATCGTGACGGCTACTAGAAAAACTCCAAAAAACCATAATGCAAAGGCCGCCTCTGTAAGTCCAGGTGTATTGACGGTTTTCCTCCAATAAAACCAGGTATATGCATATGCAGTACCAAAGCATACCAGATATGCCCCTGTCCATAAAAGGACTGCCGCTGTGAACTTGGAAAGTATCACAGTCCGTCTCGGCAGGCCTTTGGTCAGAATATTGACCAGCGTGCCTCTTGAATACTCCCCTGCCATCATCCCACTCATCACAATAACAATTACAAACAGACCGATCTGTGAAATGTTCTTTTCAAACTGCATCCAGGAATCTAACGCTGTTGGATCAGCGATTGTAATCTGCATTCCTTCCGGCATGAAGCTGGTCAAGAGTTCCGGCATGAACTTTGCTGCAAGCGGGCTCATGATTCCAAACAAGAGAAATACCAATCCGATGATCAGCAGCTTATATGTCCTTGTAAATTCCGTCAATTCCTTTGCTGTATATGCTGTATATGCTCTCATTGTATTGCCTCCATAAATAATCCTTCCAGGGATGGTTCCAGTATTTCCAGACGGGACGGCATCAGTCTTGTCTCGTTCAGCCCGCGGATCAATTCGGCCTCTGCCTGCTCGATGTCCTTCGCATGGATGATGACCTGACATCCCTCTAGTTTGGCCCGGGACAATAAGTTTTGAAAGATTGGTTCTTCTACGAATTGTTTTAAGAGTTCCTTTCTTGGAAACTCCAGCAGAAGACTATCTTTCTTATGTTTCTCCTTCATCTCTTCCAATGTTCCTTCCATGACCGACTTACCGTCATTCAGGACCGCCACCCGGTCGCAGATACGTTCTACATCGGACAGCACATGCGTGGAAAAAATTACAGTTGTCTTCTCCCTGACCTGTTCCATGATCTCCAGCACTTCCCGGCGCCCCACCGGGTCGAGTGCAGAAGTCGGTTCATCACAGATCAAAAGCTTTGGCTCGTGGAACAATGCCTGTGCGATTCCCAGACGCTGCTTCATACCTCTGGAATAACCACCTATCCGCTTTTTAACGCCCTTTAGGCCGACCAATTCCAGCAGTTCTCCGCTCATTCTCCGTATCTCTTTTTCGCTCATTCCTGTAATACGACCGCACAGCCGGAGGTATTCTACTGCACTCATATAGCTGTAAAATTCAGGCACATCCGGCAGATAACCGATAAAGCGGTTGGTCTTTGTCTGACCATACACCGCCCTTTCACCACAAACCCGTATTTCACCAGCATCTGCCTTAAGAAGCCCTAATACGATCTTCATGGTAGTCGTTTTTCCTGCACCATTTTTTCCAAGGAAACCAAAAACGGAATGCTCAGGCACATGGATAGTCAGACCGTCCAGAACCTGATGGGAGCCAAATTTTTTCTTCAAGCCTTCTATTTCAAGTATGTTCATTCCTCTTCCCCTCTTCCAAATACAAAGTAAACAACCGGCCCGATGATCTGGATAAATACGACGACCAGAATCCAGACGACCTTATTGCCGAATCTGTAATTTGGATGCCGAAGAACATGAATCAGAGCCGTCAGCATCAGAACCAATTCAATAATCAATACTGGAATAAATACCGGTAAATATTTCAAAAACAAATCTACATTATGCATAATCCAAACCTCCCATAAATCCTTCATTATACTCTATTTTCTAAAATGCTTATTTCCCACAATGTTCCTCCAAACGTTTCACAAGATGGTGGAAATGCGGATACTCTTTGAGACACTCAAAGGCCGGATTTCCTACAACAGACTGTAAAATACTCTGCTTCACGCTCTCCTCACTTCTCGGTGCTTCCTTGCCCAATGCCAGTTCTGCCAGCCAATCATCTACCTTGTCAAAATAATGGTCGCCATGCAGCTTAAGCGGCAGCTCTTCTGTTACCGCACACTCCACATACCGTTCTATAAGTCTGACAGCCTCCTCTGGCTTTTGTGCAATGCAGTCATATCGGGCAAATGTCAGATAAATCTGAGCTGCCACATTAAAGTGCAATTGTTCCACCTGAAATAATTCCATCAGATCCAGCGTCCGCCTGATGATTTCCTCCGTTTTTTCTGAAGCCTCCTCTTCCCACGATACATACACCGCTGTATCCCCGATCAAACTCAAGAGATGCTGATACATGGCGACCTGAAGTGTGGCCTTTGCCTCCTCCTCATTTCCCTTCATCTGATAGGCCATCGCCTGAAGCTCCTGGTCCTGTGGAATCGCCTGTACCTGTTCCCCCAGCATATCCAATATTTCCTCTGGCTTGTGCATCATCAGACAGCAGTTTCCTTTCAGCATCATAGCCTCTTTTATTAGGCGGATATCATTCCCATTTTCAATCACACAATCCAGTAATTGAGTCACTTCCTCTAAGACCTCTTGTGGGTTAGGTGCCAACTGGAAATGATTGAGAAGCAGCACTGCCATCTGTAAAAGGAGCGGAAAACAGGCATGGTACTTCTTAATATACTCATCGCATTCTGCCTTTACCGTCTCATAAGGTTCACTGCTAAATCTCCTGGCAAGCTCGTGATACAACTTTCTAATATCTTCCTTCATCATCTGCGGCTCATATCCTAACAGTTCATCCACGGAAAGATTAAAGTATGCCGCCAGTATCGGCAGCAGTGTAATATCTGGATAACTCAATCCCGTTTCCCTTAGTTAAAGATATTGTTGGGTATCTCAAGATGTGTCATTCGATTTTGCCGATAAAGCGGTAGAAGATTTCCACTTCCTGTTCCCGGCTTCCGTCCTCACTTTTGACCGCTTCATGGACAAGGATTTTTTCAATCAGCGTATTCAGAAGTTCAGCCGTCAATTCTGTGGGATTGACATACTGTTTCATCAGACCTATCCACTTTTCAGCGTCAACCGCTGTCTGGGCGGCGGTCTCCATCGCTTCGTGAAGCCGTTCAATTTTTACGTCCAATTCTCGCTGTTCGCCCTGATACTTTTCGGACAGCATATTGAAATTGTATTCTGTAATGCGTCCGGCAGACCAGTCCTCATACATTTTTGCAAACAGGGTGTCTACTTCTGCTTTGCGCTTTTCCGCCTTTTTCAGTTCGGCTGTCTGCCGCTTCCTTGCAGTATTGCGTTCCTTGTCGCTGGCGTTAAGTAGCCGTTTCAGAAGTTTGTCCCCATCCTGCTGTGCCAGCACAGACCAGTATTGCAGACGGGAAAGGACATAGGCGTAAAGCACATCATAGCGGATATAGTGCATGGAACACTGGTGCAATCCTTGCCCGTACTTGCTACAATGGTAGTGGGCATAGGGATTTTTGTTCTGGCTGTTCATACCATAGGCCAGCGACCAGCCGCAGTCCGCACATTTTACCAGCCCGGAAAATATCTGTGTTGTGCCGTTCTTCTGCCGTCTGCGCCTGTTGCAAATCTGCTCCTGTACTTGACGGAACACATCTTCGGAAATAATCGCTTCGTGGGTGTTCTCCACACGATACCATTCCTCTTTTGGCTTGCGTACTTTCTTCTTGTTTTTGAATGAAATGTTGGTCTGCTTATTGTGGACGCTGTGTCCGATATAGGTTTCCTCTTTCAGAATACTTTTCACCTGCGCTATCGTCCACGCATAGGCTTTTTCCTCCGGCGCTCCGGCATAGATATTTGCGAAAGTGCCGTATCTCTGGAAATTCAGCCAGCCGGGAGTAGGTACTTTTTCTTCGACCAAAATCCGTGTAATGCTGGCGGCTCCCCGGCCATGAACGGCAAGGTCAAAAATCTTTTCGATAATCCACCTTGTTTCCGGGTCAATCAGAAGATGGCCTTTCTTATCTGGGTCTTTGACATAGCCAAGCGGAGCATAGGCTCCATAGTGTGCGCCATTTGCGAACCGTGTCCGCATGGCCGCCTTTACCTTTTTGCTGGTCTGGCGGGCGTGCATTTCATTCAGAATGTTGAGGAATGGGGCAAGCTCATTCTCTCCGTTGATGGTGTCCACATTGTCATTGACAGCGATATAGCGGACGCCTTTGCTGGGAAAGTAGATTTCCGTGTACTGGCCGGTCAGAATGTAGTTTCTGCCTAAGCGGGATAAATCCTTCGTAACAACGCAGTTGATTTTCCCGTCCTCAATGTCATCAATCATTCTCTGAAAATCCGGCCTGTCAAAGTTCGTTCCAGACCATCCATCGTCGATATATTCATCTATGACATTCAGGCCATGCTCGGCGGCATATTGCCGGAGCATCATGCGTTGTGTCTGAATACTCCCGCTTTCTCCTTGCAGTTCATCGTCCCGGCTCAATCTCATATAAAGCGCCGTGTTGTAAATCGTAGTATTGTAAGGTTGTTTCACCGTAAAAATCCTCCTTCTAAAGAAACAACCCACGCTTACAATACTTTTGCTCTATGGCAATTATATCATAAGCGTGGGCGTGTTATCAATGATGGGCTATCAGGTTGAAGCGGCTTTTTCTGCGGTATGCCGCACCACATCTACAATCAGATCACCGAGGGGCTTCCCGCCTGCGGCGAAGTGTTCGGAGATTTTTATACGGTTGTTCCCACATACAAAATACTGCGTGCCGTTCTCTGCTTGTATAACCTGCCCTGTTCGGGGTGTAAAAATATCGCTTTCACTTTTTGCCATCCAGTGTCCTCCATATTCAGTTTTCAAGGTACAATGCCGCACAGAGGCGGCGAAAATTTCTGCTTATATCTATCACCTTTCCTTTACCGTGTGCCGCTGCTGACGTTTCAGTTCCGCCAGTATATCCGGCGGGATACGGTCAACCAGCCGCTGTAAATTGTCCAGTTCGCTTTTCAGCTTTGCCCGTTCCATCGTATCTTTCATCTTTCCTTTTTCGCTGGCCTTTGCCCTTGCTTCCAACTTCTCATTCTCCGCCAGCAGGTCATTGATTGTGACCTTGTACTTTTTCAACTGCCCGGAGAAATTCTCCATCTGCGGGAACCACTTTTTCAGCATGGAGAGGGCTTCCTCTTTTTTCTTTCCGGCGTTCAGCGGGTTAATGCCGTCCAGTGTGGCTTCAATGGCTCTTGCCTGCCGGGAGAGGGAAACCGCCTGTTTGAAAAGCCGGGTGGGGATATGCTTCCGGCCTGTCCTGCTGGCGCTCTCCCCACGCTCCAAGTCAGGATATTTCTCCACCATATAGGCGTGAAAATCGTCCTGCCACTTCGTCAGGTTTGCCCGGTTGCCGATAATCTCCTTTGCACACAGGCGGTTGTCCTTTGTCAGCGGAACAAAGGTCAAATGCAGGTGGGGCGTTTTCTCGTCCATGTGTACCACCGCCGACACGATATTTTCCCGTCCTACCCGGCCAATGAGGAAGTCCGCCGCCCTCTGGAAAAACGCCTGTATCTCCTTTGGGGATTTCCCCTTGAAAAACTCCGGGCTGGCAGTTACCAGCGTATCGACAAACCGTGTGCTGTCCTTGCGGGTTCGGCACCCGGCCTGTTCAATGCGGTTTTGAATGAAATGATAGTACCTGCCCTCTGGCTTGACGATATGAAAGTTGTACTTGCTCCGGCTTGTGTCAATGTCGGGGTTGCTGGCGTATTGTTCTTTCTGTCTTTCGTGATGGGCTTCCAGCGGCCTTGCCGGGTTGCCCTTGTGCTTCTCAAACCGCAAAATTGCGTGTTGTGCCATTCTGCTCCTTTCCCCATTCCTTTCCTATCCGGGGTTTTCCACAGGGAAAATCCCGCAGAAATTAGCTCGGATAGGATTGGAATGGATAGAATATAAATAAATCTTTTTAATCTTTGTATTTCTATATACCGTCCGGTTTTCGTACTTCCGGGGAGTGATTTCCTCACTTCATAAGTACGGTTTTCAGCCCTCCGGCGTACCAGAACCGGATTTCTTGAAGTCGGTGTTTGGAACCGCTTCATAGGATTTTGGGAAAATGCGGTTGGGTTTTCCACAGCCCTGCTTCTGGATCTCCACCAGCCCGGCGTATTGCAGTTCCCGCAGGGTGTTTACCGCTTTCTGCCGCCCACAGTGGAGCAGGTCAACCACCTCGCAGATGGGATAGTACAGATAAATCCGTCCGCAATCATCCGCCCACCCATTCTTGCGGGATAACTCTGTCCGGCGCAGGATAAAGGCGTACAGAACCTTTGCCTCGTTGGACAAGGGCTTGAATGTGGGGGCTTCAAAGAGGAAATTCGGGAGCCGGGTGAAGCTGAACGCCTTTTCCGGCTGATGGATATAGATGGTATTTGTCATAGTGCGTTTTGTGGACGGTTAGAAGCCCGTTTTCCGGGGCGGGCGATACTTTATACCACCAGCCCCGGTTTGGGGCTTGCGAAGCCTGATAAATCAAGGCTTTTTTCGCTCCTAACTGTCCACAGCAGACCTCCTTTTCCGTTCACTTTCTGTTTTCTGCCGCCTGTGAACTCTGGCGGCACAGCCGGGGCAGTATTTTGCCCGGTTGGATTTGGGGACGAACACACCGCCGCAGACCTCACAGCGTTTCAAGTCCTTATCCCGGAAAATCTCCGCTTCCAGCGTCCCGTCCAGCGGCAAGACCGCCCAGCGGAACCACTTACAGCAGACCGAGAAAGAAATCGTCTGCGGACAGGTGCAGGTGTCCCCATCGTCAAGGACAATGCAGTTGCCGTCCTCACAGCAACAGCACTCCCGGCGTATCAGGCTGGCCGCCTGTTTTCTCTGCGCCGGGGTCATGCGGTAAAGGGAACCGTCCGGCCTGCGTTCCAGCGGCGGCAAGTCTTTATAGGGGTTATCTCTCATGCGTTCCCTCCATTTTGCTTTCCGTTGCCGTTCTCCCCGAAAAGGTTTCCTGCCCCATTCCTGCGGCGTGTTCCGGCGTTGGCACGCTCCTCGCAACTTCGGGACATTTTGTCCCGAAGTCCGACTCCTTGCGGTGCTTCCCCAGCCGGGGTATTCCTTTTCGGACGGTCATTCTGTTTTCAAGGTGCCGTCCATCGATGAACTACCCTAAGTCTACACGAAAAAAATGCAATTCCCGGAATATTGCGAGAATTGCATTTTGATGAAGTTTACACTTTGGACATTGCATTTTTGCAATCATTCTGTATAATGGAAGTATGCGGAGGAGGTGCGTATCTATGGCTTTACCCGGAACGCCCGGACAGCGGATTTCCGATTTATGCAACGGGAACCACATCACACAAAAGGAACTTGCGGAGAAGATAGGCGTTTCCGCTTCCCAGTTGAGCCGCATTGTCAGCGGCGAAACAAGAACGGTCAGCAGTGATATTCTCATAGGTGTGGCAAAGGAATTTAAGGTATCGACAGACTACATACTGGGCTTGTCTACCGTGAGCGTTCGTAAAAGCTACGATATTTCTGAATTAGGCTTGTCCGAGGGAGCCGTGAGGGGGCTTGTGACGGGTGCTGTTGATGTGCAAATCCTCAACCGCCTGTTGGAACACAGGAATTTTCCTAAGCTGATAGATTTGATACGGATTTATTTTCAGGATACGGCGGCAAAGGGCATAACAGCAAGAAACCAGCTTATCGAGATGGCAACGGCTTCCCTGTCCGACCTGATGAAAGAACACCCGGAACACCGGGCAGAAGCGAAGCAGGATTTACAGCTTTTGAACGCCCAAAAGATAGGGGAACATGAAGCGGAGATTGAAAAAATCAAAAATGTGTTCCTGGCTATCCTGCGGGACATTAAGAAAGACATTGACAACGGGGAACAGCCGGGAGAAGCTGTGACCGCCGCTATGTTCCAAGCCATGCGGGACGCACTGGCGGAACAGAAACAAAAACCACTTTCCATTGACGATGTAGCGGCGATGGTTGCCGGACAGATCGGACAGCTTACGCCGATGGATGAAGAAACTGCCGACCTGTTCAAGCAGTTGGCAAAAAAGATGATGAAAGGAATAGAATAATAGCCTGTTATTCGAGATAATAATATGCCATTAGTAAAGCATGACTACCCTGTTTTAGAGTACGATACCGCATCAAAAGCTGTTTTTCAGCCGGGAAATGGGAAAAAATGTTTTCCTGCAAAAGCAGTGTTTGCTTTTTTAGGAGACGAGGTTGAAAATTATGCACATACCCATGATGGAATACAGATAGATGAATTTGAAAGTGCAACAAGACGATATCCTATTTATGAATGTCTTTATAATCAGGAGAAAATATGTCTATGTCCGGCTCCTGTGGGAAGTGCTGCTGCCGTCCAAGTTTTAGAATATTTAATTGCAGGGGGTGTAACAAAGATTATTTCCGTCGGCTCCTGCGGCGTATTGGAAGACATCCCGGAAAATAGATTTTTGATACCTGTTTCTGCATTGAGAGATGAGGGAACATCTTACCATTATCTTCCTCCCTCCCGAGAAGTAGAGATTTCAAAGGCTGGTATAAATGCGATTGAATCTGCTTTAAGCCAAAAGAATATACCATATTGGGAAGTTAAAACATGGACAACAGACGGTTTTTATCGAGAAACAGTAGAAATGGTTCAGTATCGGAAAGAAGAGGGATGTCAAGTAGTAGAAATGGAATGTTCCGCATTGGCGGCGTGTGCAAAATTTAGAAAAGTTACATGGGCTATGCTGCTTTTTTCAGCCGATACTCTTGCAGACCCTCATAAATACCAAGAAAGAGAATGGGGAAAAACAAGTATATCCATAGCCTTAGAATTAGCCTTAGACGCTGTTTTATCAGTTGTTGAGGAGTAAAAATAAATACATATAGGAGTTACAATGAATATAAATGAATTTCCACAACAAGTAAATCAAGTTATTTCAATAGCAGAAACCATATTACAAGGTCAAATATTGGGGATATATTTATATGGTTCAGCAACAATGAATGGGCTGCGTCCAGATAGTGATATAGATATACTGATAATTACTAAACAAGAATTGAGTAATTCAATCAGAGCAGATCTAACAAAGCAATTATTGAAAATTTCTGGCTCCGTAGGCTGTATTGAAAAAAGACCTTTAGAGGTAACTATTATCAATCAATCTGATATTGTTCCGTTGCAATTTCCGCCAAAATGTCAGTATATGTATGGTGAATGGCTAAGGGGAGAGATGGAAGCAGGAGAATATCCGCAAGCCTGCAATGACCCAGATATAATGATTTTATTATGGCAAGCAAGAAAAAATAGCATAACTTTGAAGGGGGCGGAAAGCAAAGAGCTTATTCCCGCTATCCCATTTCACGAAATTAAAAAAGCAATTCGGTTTTCTTTACCTGGTTTGATTTCCAGCTTTAAGGGTGATGAAAGAAATGTGTTATTAACCTTATCACGAATGTGGTTTACTTTAGTAACAGAAGAAATCACGACAAAAGATGTTGCCGCAAAATGGGTAATTTTAAAATTGCCGGAGAGATTCCCCCCCCTGCTAACAACGGCAAAGGAAGCTTATTTGGGAAATTTGTCTGATGAATGGGAGACAGTAGAAAAGGAAGCGATGGCACTTGTAGAATATATGAAAAAACAAATTGAGGAATTACTTAGAACAGAGTAGCAAAGTTAGCGGGGCCAATCAACGGTCAAGATGAACGGCGCATAAATGCGCCGCCGTTGACAGTCCCGCCCGTCTTTGCTGATGGGCAATCAAGGCGGGAAAGCCCTAAAATGGCTTCCCGCCCATTTCAATCTTGAGAGAAGAAACGCTCCAAAACCAGAAAGAGAGCGGTAAATCTGAATTGCGAGGGAGAATGTAGATGAATCAAGGAAGAATTATTGTGATTACAGGTTCGCCGGGAACAGGAAAGACAACAACTGCGTCGATTGTCGCAAAAGAATCGAACATGGATAAATCTGTGCATATGCACACAGAC
>NZ_JABACJ020000039.1 GCF_012524165.2 Faecalicatena faecalis | reverse complement strand
ACGCAAATATATGCGTTATATATAAACCAAGGGCTGAATGCTCATAAAGAAGCCTTCAGCCCTACCATTATCATAGAAGATCTGCTTTTACAGAGATTTCTTCACACACTCATTACCGCTGTAATTACTCTCTTCCTAGTTGCTGGGTAGTATAAATGTTTATCTCGGAATTACTCTCTTCCTAGTTGTTGGGTAGTATAAATGTGGTATAAATGTTTATCTCCAACGCTTAAATACAATCACCTCAGCATTGGAGCCATATTCGCCATACTCAGCGACCAGGAGATATTTTTCGTCAGCTACAATTCCATAACACCTGTCACTGTCTTTTTTGTGTAATTGATTTCCAAAATATATTTTGTTATCGTCCCAAAACTTAACAAGTTGTCCATTTGGCAATGGATATTTAATGTTGATGAATGAACCTTTAAGAGCATTAAGGTTTGTGACCAATTCCATATCCTGTATATTAAGCTCGTTAAATGCTGCAATCAAATTTTTCTTGAATTCGCATAAAGCATTCTCGCCATCTTTTAAACATAATGCAACTATGCACTCGGAGCCAAAGGGACGTCCTTTTGTTTCCGTACATCCGTTACAGGTATTACTCAATTCACATTTGGTACAATCAACTCCACATATAGATTTCGTCATTTTTATTCTTCCTCCATTCATTTGTAAAATCTCATCTTCCAAGTAACCCTACATCCTGCACACTGGTCTGATATACTTAAAATACTGTTCTGAATCATAATAAAAGTACATGATTCTGTCAGGAGAAGCACCAAGACAACACCCAGCTCCAATATAATCAAAGGTAGCCTTTAACAGTTGGTGGTGGATAAAATTTCCTGCTGCTTTTTCTTACTGAAACCTTTCAGCACCAGCTTATAGGATTTATCCAACATATCCCGCAGCAGATCATCCGGTACACAGCCATCTGGTTTTATAGAATTCCAATGTACTTTATTGCAGTAATACCCCGGGATAATATCTTCATACTGCTGTCGAAGAAAATCACCCTCTAAAGGTTCCAACTTTAGCGTGATATAATAGGGCTTATCATCCTGGTCGAGACAGATAGCAGCAAACATTTTTCCACCGATCATATAACGAATCCAGTTCCATTCCTTTTTCAAATCCTTTGTAACACTTGGTTTTTCCATTAGATATTCATCAATCCATGTGTATTTCATATCTTTTCATCCTTTTTATAGTATTGTTGTTATGTATTTTATAACATAACATTCCTGGCGGATTATTTCTGATGCCATGAGAAATATTTCATCCTGGTATATTGACAAATACAGTATATCATATTTAACATGACAACTGTCGATCGTGTTTGAAAAATAGTAAAGAAAAGATAAAAGTCATCGTAAGGAACAATTTATTTGGAATATGATATGCGTAATCTTCAGCCGACACCACTTATAATCTTAGCAATTCATATCGTTTCATGTTATACTAATATTCGAAAATAATGAAAAGGGAATGACAAAAATTTGGAGGAAAAGAAATGCTATGATTTTCTACAGGGAAGAAAAATCCGTGATAATCGGTAAGTTATAAAGAACAATAAATTTATAAGGATAACTAGGAGATATAAATAATTGGGATTGGAAGTAATGATAAAATTACAATACTTAATTTCTAAAGCGGGAGAAGAGTATGGAGTTTTGTAGTGTATGCGGCAAAAAAAGTCTTATGCCGGAAGAGTACGGAAATAGTTGTTTATGTAAAATATGTTCGATGAAAATTCTTTCACCGACATGGAAAAATAAAGAATATTCAACAAATGAGGAAATTGAAAAACAAAAGGAAATAGTAATGAAAAATGCAGCGGAGAATGGATTTCCTACGAAGGTAATCAATGATCTAGCAGATTTTTTTACAAGTAAAAAAGTGGAAGGGCTAGTAAAGAATTTCGATGGACACAGTGGTCAGAAGATGGCAGTATGTGATTCGTACTGTATCATCAATACGACAGGCAAATTTGATTATAAAGAAATAGAAAAAGCGTATCTAAAGTTGATGATACCAGAGGAAAGAGGGCAGAAGCCTTCGGTGGATATGCTGGATGGCCTTAAGACCACACAGAAGGCGGTAGACATTATTGGAGATGTTGTTGGAGATATACTGCCAGTGAAAGGGTCTTTGAAACGACAAATTGTGAAAACCGGGAAAAGTTTTGCATTGAAAGCAATTTCAGAACAGCTAAGCGGAGGAACCAAGGCTATGCGTGGTGTACAATGGGGCGAACGTTTGGTTGATTATGGTGAATATCAGATTGTGAAATTCGTGGAACCGGTCGGAAAAGAAGCGTATGGATTTATCAGGCTTCAGAAAAGTGAATATGAAGAGGACTCAGAAGAGGATATTTTGTTTTTCTTTTCTTCGGACGAGGATATTAAGAATGAAGCAAAGGTGCTATATGAGTTTATCAGAAAAAGAGTGAAAGTGATAAAGGAGGAATCTGAAATTTCTAATCGAGCGCCTTCTAGTCAGATGGGATCTGTCCAGTCAGCCTCCCAACAACACGGGGAGGCACCAGAAGCCGCAGTGGAAACAGTTTCTTTATCTGTTGCAGATGAGATATTGAAATTCAAGCAGCTTCTCGATATGGGTGCCATCACACAGGAAGAATATGATGCAAAAAAGAAACAGTTGTTAGATTTGTAAACTCGTACATACGTCAGGGTTCCAGAGTCCAGCCGAAGTCGTCGTGATAGATCATTTGTTTGGTCATGCCGCCGTCAATACAGATATTCTCTCCCGTGATGAATCCAGCTTTATCCGAGCAGAGAAAGAGCACCATATTGGCGATATCAAGAGGATTGCCTACACGGTGGACAGGCTGTTGCAGGGCATCGGCCCCTTGATACTGGGCAAAATCCGTATCGATCCATCCGGGAGAGATGGAGTTGACTCTTACCCGACCTGCCAGGCTGACGGCCAGCGCATGGGTCAAGGCAGCGATTCCACCCTTTGCTGCGGTGTAGCTTTCTGTATTCGGCTGGCTCATGCGATCCCGGGAGGAAGAGATGTTGATGATAGAGGCACCGGGCGCAAAGTGGGGCAGGAACAGTTTGGATAAATAAAAGGGTGCAGTAACGCCGACCTGGAGTGCATACTGGAACTCCTCATAGGTACAGTCTGGAATTCCCTTCATGAGGGGAAGTGCATTGTTGATCAAATAGTCGATATGTCCATAATCAGCAATGACTTTTTGGGTAAAACGGACTAAAGTATCTTTATCCGCCAAGTCTCCGGTAAAGTAGTCGTTCACATCTTTGTCGATTATGCAGACAGTTGCGCCAGCTTTCTGGAATTCTCTGGCGATGGTCTTACCGATGCCTTTCGCACCACCTGTTATAACGGCAACTTTATTTTGAAACATTTGATTTTGGGACATACAAGAACCTCCTTATATATTTTGTGGATATATCTATTCTATATTTGGTTATATTAAGCATATCCTTTTTTGGTCCAATTGTCGATTGTAAAATTAACCACATCAAGGAAGCAGCGAAGCGGATTACGAATATCTGCTTTGAAAATGTACGATTTGCACCACAAAGATTAATAGATTCTAAAATGTGGTCAATAATAAAACGATGGAGTCTATAGCAGGGGTTTTAAAAGTAAGGGAATGAATGGAGGACTCCGAGGTGAAAGGAGCTGCTATGAAACGAGTGGTATTATTTATTGCTATGAGCCTTGACGGATATATTGCAGATTGTGAGGGAAATGTGGACTGGCTGATGGGACAGGAGCCACAGCAGGATGATATGGTAAGCTATGATGAATTTATCAAAGAAATCAGTACAGTTGTGATAGGATGGAATACGTATCATCAAATTATAACGGAATTATCGCCTGGAAAGTGGTTTTACAGTGGGCTGAAAAGTTATGTGCTGACTCACAGGAGACTTCCTTCAACAGAAGAGATTGTATTTGTGGATGAAGATGTGTGCAAATTAGTACGGGATTTGAAAGAAATCTCTTCAAAAGATATCTGGATCTGCGGTGGGGCAGCGGTGATCAGGCCATTGATAGAAGCAGATCTGATCGATCAGTATTACATTTCAGTGATTCCAACAATACTGGGTGATGGGATTCGTCTCTTTGAAGGGAAAAGCAGTGAAATAAAATTGAGACTGGTGAATACAAAGAGATACAATGGAATCGTAGATTTAGTTTATGAACGCAGAATGTAAGCAACATTATCTGGATTTTTCCATTTACACTTAAATGCTGCGCACTCTGTTTCAGGGCCATAGAGAGTAAGGGACGGGACATGATATCCGTCCCTTATTCTTATGACATGATGTTGGGGCAAAAGATATTTTGTTCCTGGTATCACGTTTATCCTTCATGGGAGGAAAGCCAGTCCATCGCAGCTTTTGCATAGATAGCGGCACCATAGGGAAGACAGTCTTCATTGAAAAGGATTTTAGGATTGTGCTGTCCCACCCATTTTGACTGATCTGTGACGCCAGCTCCGATACCGAAGTAGGTGGCTGGTATTTTTTCTGTAATGAATGCAAAGTCTTCGGAACCCATCACATGATAGAGCGGAAGGGCCTTTACATTAGAATCCATCTCCTGAATACTTTGGAGAATTCCCTTTGTTAGTTCCTGATTGCAGCCCACGGACGGAACGTTGCTGAGTACCTCGATTTCTGCAGTGGTGCGGTAGGCAGAGGCAATGGAATCAGTGACTTCCTTAATTCTCTTAATCAGATATTGGGTGATCTCAGGCTTGAATGTTCTTAAGGTTCCTTCGAGAATGGCCCGTTCTGGAATAATATTTGCTGCACTTCCGGCATCAAATCGACCAACTGTCAATGCGGCTTCATCTGTGGCAGAAACCTCACGGGACAGGAGCTCTTGAAGGGCCAGATAGATATGTACGCCTGTGTTAATTGGATCCACACCCATCTGCGGCATGGAGCCGTGTGCCCCTTTCCCGGTCAAAGTGATGCGAAAGCCGTAGACAGCAGCCATAGGGTAATCACCATATATGAGGACATTGTTCGGAAGGGCAGCAGCTACATGCATAGCAAATGCAGCATCAACCTTGGGATTTTCCAGTATTCCAGCATGGATGGCTGCCTGAGCACCAGAAAAAGTCTCTTCTCCGGACTGGAAAAAGAGTTTTACAGTTCCTTTGAGCTCTTCTTCATGTGACTTTAGAATTTTTGCAGCCCCAAGCAAGATGGCGGCGTGCATATCATGTCCGCAGGCATGCATCTTTCCATTTGTAGAAGCAAAGGATTCGCCGGATTCTTCCTCGATGGGGAGCGCATCCATGTCACTTCGAAGCAGAAAGCACTTGCCGCCGTGTCCAATCACCGCCGTAATGCAGGAGCATTCCTCATAAATCTGATAGGGAATAGCCATTTCCTCTAATTTTTCCTTGATAAACGCCACTGTTTCAGGCAGAGACAGTCCTGTTTCTGGAATTTGATGCAGTGTACGACGCCAGGATATCAATTCTTCACGCATGCTCTGGGCTTCTTCCAATAATTGTTGAGCCATAATAACCTCTCCTTTTTATAATTGTAGTTAGATATTTCGTGAATGATCCGATAGAAGAAACACCGGTAGATTCCCGATTGTCTATTAAGTTAAGAGTAAGACAACGAGATTAGAAAGTCAAGAAGTTATCCGAATAATATTCGGTGAAAATTATAAATGTCTTACTTGACTTAGCACACATACGGTTTTCCACAGGTGATCTCCCTTACACGGTTTTCTCGGGTTACTATTTACCTTCCTTACACGGTTCCTCAATTGTAATCAGAGATTCCATACCTGCTATCTCAGATGAGTGTAATAAGTTAATAGGTATTGAGGTAAAAGAAAGGTATGGATTTTCTTTTACAAATGAAATGAGACTGACTGGATAGTTGGTCTTTTTTCTGTTATGCTTTGATTTCTGGCGGCTGGAAAGGAGTCACCATGTCAAAGTTTTTATCATATGAAGATCGAATGATTATTGCACAACGCCTTCAGGAGAATGCCTCTTTTGGTGCGATCGGAAAAGAGTTGGGAAAAGACCGCACAACGATTACTAAGGAAATTAAAAGGTATTCCTATGACAAGAAAAGTGGTCGTCCTGGATATCCTTATAATCCATGCCGGTTCCGTACTATATGTAAAGCGAAAAAGCTGTGTGGAGCTGGTTGTACGCATCCATCCACATATAAATGCAGTTTGTGTTCTGAATGCATATTCCACTGCCCGGATTTTGTAGAGGATGTCTGTTCTGTCAAAAATAAACCTCCTTATGTGTGTAATGGCTGCAGTCAGCTGCCCAAATGCACACTATACGATACACTTTGTAGAAACCAGTTTGATGTTAGCCTTTTTAAGGGAGGCGAATACATCCGCTTCTATAATAGAGATTATGAACCTGCTGGATAAAGTACTTGGGATCGAAACATTCCGTCGTTTGTTTCCGGTTATTCTGACAGATAACGGAAGTGAGTTTTCAAATCCAAAAGAAATTGAACAGCGCAATACAGTTCCATGTAATCTAACGAATGTATTTTATTGTGATCCAAGCGCTCCATATCAAAAGGGAGCCTGTGAAGTGAACCACGAATTGATTCGTCGTATTCTGCCCAAAGGGAGCAGTTTTGACGATTTAACCCAGAAAGATATCGTTCTAATGATGAACCATATCAATTCTTATAAAAGAAAAAAGCTGAACAACCGTAGCCCATACGAAGCGTTCAGCTTTTATTATGGAGAAGATGTGCTTAAGAAACTGGGATGTTCACCGGTTGCCGCCGAGAACATTATCCTAAAACCGAAACTTCTCAAAAAGTAACAGATAAATTTGCAGAGTGCCGCCAGAATAGAACAATTCTATCCAATCAAAACAGGGATGGATTCTCCGAATACAAAAATTTCGAGAGGGAATTGATCTCTGGTTGTTGTACGCAAATTTATTACTGAATGTATTATACCATATAGAAATAAGAATGAAAATCCGGGAATCTTACTTACAAAATGGGAGTTTCGTTTACAAACAGGGAATCTCGATTACAAAACTGGAGTTTCATTTACAAATCGGGACCCTTGGATTACAAACGGGATTCTCGGGTTACTATTTACCCCCTTACACGGTTTGGGTTACATAAAGAATGATTTAATTGAAAATATGTAAAATATAGTTGACATAAAGTAAAACGAAAGCTATAATGTGAATTATAGAAGAGAAGTAAAAATGCTTATAGGATGAAAGACAACGTAAGTAGAGAATGGATACGCGTTAAAAAGGATTCTTTATGGAAGAGGAGGAAGAAAAATGGGTCACAGCAGTTATTATTATTTAGGAATTTTAGCAGGAATCATGGTAGGGATCATTGTAGTTGCGATATCAAAACGCATAAAAAATGGGGGCAAGAAATGCGAATATGATGAGCGCCAGACGGCCGCACGAGGAAAAGCCTTTAAGTATGGATTCTTTTCCCTGATTGCTTATCTTGTCTTGTATGGCATTATCCAGGATATGACAGGAGTCTATTGGGGAAAGGGTATGGTAGGAGTATCACTTGGAATCTGTATATCCATAGCAGTATTTGCAGTGATCAGCATATGGAATGATGCTTATTTTTCATTATGGGAGAATCCCAGGCAGTATGTCATCACTTTTGCAGCAGCATTTGCAATAAACATAATGGCCGCAGTTCCTATTTTCTTCCATGGAAAAAGAGATATGGACTATGCATATATTAATCTATTTCTGGCAGTTACATTATTCATTGTATTAGTTACTATAGTACTAAAGTTTCAGAAGGATAAACGCGAAGGGGATGAATAAGGACAATGAAGAATCTTAGATTAAAGTCTGCCCGTGCCGCGTATGATATGTCACAGCAGCAGCTTGCTGAGGCAGTCGGTGTTTCCAGACAGACGATCAATGCCATAGAAAAAGGGGATTATAACCCGACAATTAAACTTTGTCTTGCTATCTGCCATACCCTGGGGAAGACGCTGGATGAGCTGTTCTGGGAAGAAAAGGTGGAATAAAATCGAAAGCACGGAGGAATTTTAGATGTCCCCTGTGCTTTTTTTATTATGAAAAATTATGTTCTTACAATACCTGCCTTAAGCATCTGTGTCATCACCCGATACAGCGGTCTATATAGCAACAGGCAGAGTACGGTATTTCCTGCGCAGTGCAGAATGTCATAAGGTATCCCGCTGATCCAGTAGGCGAGTCCGCCTCCCATTCCTCCGGTAATAAAGTAAGGGATGGCACAGAGCATCCCGAAACAAAGCCCGTAAGCACCGGCAACGATGGACCAGAATACAGGGGAATGTGAGGTCTTGACCAGTAACAGAACAAGTAGTGCAAGCAGGGGCCAGATATAAAGGTAATTGAACCACCATAGGCCAAATCCATAGAAAAGACCTTCCAATACGATAAACGAATAAAGAATAAAAAACACTTTTTTTCGATACAGTTGTGTATATAGAATGACCAGAAGAGTGACTGCTTCTATATTCGGCAGCGAGGCCATAGCGACTTGGGCCGCAAAAATGACCCCGGTTAACATAGCCATGATCACCAGATCTTTTGTTTTCATAATGCTCCTTCTTTCTTGCCCACAATTAGTATCCTTCTGTATTTAGTATCCTTCTGTCAATGTCAGTTCGAATACATCGCCATCCTCGATGGGCGTCTGATCTGCGGAAGTGTTGACCTGTTCACCGCCTTTGGTGAGGCACCACCATTGCTGCTTGGAGTCGTCAGCCTTTTCATTGTCAACAGAAGTGATAAACAGTCCATATGGTCCGTCTTCTCCCTCCACAAGTCCTTCGTTTTTGAGGACCTCTCCCAGATAAGCTTCCTCTGTCTGATATTTAAATTCATTCGTGCTTTGATCACTGTGAGATACTTTTACCATAACAGTTTTCGTGCCCTTTGCCCCTTTCGGCATCCATGTTTGGTAAAGGAACAGCCCGGCGATACATGCAGCAACTAAAATAATTAGACCTATAATCAGACCTTTTGAACTTCTTTTCTGTTCGTGCATAAATATCCTCCTGATTGATTAGACTGGATTAAGTATTTAAAATTTGAGAATAAAAAACGAGGCAGAATTTCATTTTCTACCTCATCTCCATTTTTACTATACTACAAAATGGTCTTTTTTTCAAGACTTGTAAAGATATCGGAACGGATGTAGAATAACATACCAACTAAGATTTGCGGTTCGTTTATGGAAGAAAGGGGCAATGTCATGGAGGAGCAGGTTTTTGAATTAATGCAGGCGGCGCGAAGGCAGGAGGAGTTGTCTGTCGTATTGGGGATGAATCAGAAGACACAGCAATTTGGTCTGGTGTTAAAGGAGGATGATGTAAAAGAATTAGTCAAAACGCATCAGGAAAGTTTGAAATTACACCGTCGTTTCGAATGGGGCGCAGGGATTTTGGAAAAGCTGATTTTTGTTTTCTGCGATTCGCAGTATTTGGATCAGCAGAATTATCTTAAAAGTTTGGAACGTCTCCAAGACATTTTTTATAAATTCAAGAATGCCTCTTTAGACCGTATGTCAGATGATGAGATTCTGACCTTTATGAGAGAACAGTTCGAAGGAATCTGCGCAGGAAGCCTGGATTATTTGGAGGATACCTGTCTTACTATTTATACTGATGCAATCAGGAATGGGTATGATGGGTTCATAGATAGTATGGGCAGCGGGGATTATGAGAAGTTTGACGAAGAAAAACGCTGGGACAGTGAATTGTATATGGAGGTCGTAAAGGAATTGTTTTGGTAATAAAAATCTGGAGGAACTGTTATGAATTATAAGGTAGAGGAACTAATGCCTGTGGTTGCCCGCTTGGCAGATAAGTACACATCCAAAGAAAGTACATCCATCTCCTATGATACGGCACAGCAGTTGATGGAGGCCGTTTGGTATTGCATTCGTGAATGTGAGGGGGAGAAGCGGGATAGTTTACTCGAAGGAGCACAGATTGGATGTATGACTGCCTACGAAGAGGGATATCGGATTGCACTTAACAAGGTGCTTACAGCCAAGGAATTATATCATCAGATTGCGGTCGGTTTTGATGATTTTGGATGCCGGAATTATAGAGAAACAATCATCAAAGGGATGCCTGTATTTTTTACAAAATACGATGTCAGATTTGAGCCGCAGAACCAGATACTTACATTGGATTACCCTGTACTGAATCTGAATTTGGAGAAAAAGGGGATCGACCTTATACTGGAATATTTGGAAAAGACAGCATATGAACAGAAATTTTTGAAATATTTTAGCAGGAGAGGAGTCATGAGGCTGCTGGAACAGCGATGCATGGATTACAGGGAACTTTATCTGGATAATATCTGTGAACCCGTACTTCTGCGTGGCGCGGCCTGTCTGGCTGCGGAGACGGTGGTGTATAAATTAAAACTTGAGGAAGAAGATGTTGTTGCAGCAAAAGAGTATTTTATGACGGAACCAACTGTGAGACAAATGAGTAATTCAAAAGAAAATTCAATGAAGCAGTTGGAGCGAAAGCTGGAAGTTCTCTATGACGTCCTGGAAAGGAACATTATGAAAGAAGACTACAAAGGCATCTTCCGAAGCTGTGCCCATGAAGCTGCTGTCAGACTGAACAGCAATGTGCAGCTTTTATAGCCCCGTCCCACATGAGGTTGATTTCTATCTGGGAAATTCAATGACATCTAAGATGGAATTACGGATGATATAATTATAAGCCTCCCATACCTGATCAGAAGAATAGGGGGTATCGTGAGTGATCCAGTATTTTAAGGAATCTGTCAGCCCAAATGTATAGAACCTGGCCAGCGCGTCCTTGGACAGCATCGCAATTTTGTCTGGGGACCGCAGGGGGTACTTATTAAGCAATGAGAGCAGCAGATTGAAGACATACTGATACAAAAGATTTTCAAAGGAATTTGGGCCTTCTATTGTGTATAATCTTTTATATAATTCGCGGTCTTTTTCGAGACAACTGCACAGAAGGCGGAAAACGCCCTCCTCCATATTATTATCGACAAGAACCTGAATCTTATCAGCAATCTCTTTTTCTAAAATCCATTCAATGACTTCATATTTATCCTGAAAATGCTTATAAAAAGTGGGACGTATGACGCCGGCACCGTCGGTAATCATCTTAATTGTAATCTTATCAAAGGGGGTCTGCATGACCAGCTCTTTGAATGACATCGTGAGTAAATCCTTTGTTAATTCCTTCTTATCTTCCATAAAATCGCTCCTTTCCACAAATTATACCATAATTACTAAGCTTGTGAAATACCTCGCAAAGTAATTAGGTATATGTCTTACTAAGCTCGAAAACGCCTCGCTAAGTGCGGGCATTATACCATAATAACTAGGCTCGTAAAATACCTCGCAAAGTAATTAGGTATATGTCTTACTAAGCTCGAAAAGACCTCGCTAAGTGCGAGCATTATACCATAATTACTAAGCTTGTGGAATATCTCGTGTCTGTCGGGGCGACAGATTTTGGGAATTGTAGCCGGAAAGAAGGCAGATAGGATGGATTGTGCTGATTGAGATACAATGTGAAAAAGCTGCATATTCTGTCAGTATTGTCCGGGTGCTAGAATAAAATCAAGCAAATGGAAGGGAAGGAGAGGAGGAAAATGGCAGCATTTGAAATCCTTATGATTTCAGTCGGATTATCCCTGGATGTGTTTGCGTATGCTTTGTATAAAGGTGCGATGATGCCGGAAATTAGAAAAGGTCCACTCATTAAAATCTGTACGATTTTTACGGTATGGCAGATGGCAAGCCTGCTTCTTGGAAATATGATTACCAATATTTCAATGATTAAGACATCCGCGGGACGTGCGGCAGTACATTGGAGGATTCTATCCGTCATTATATTTGTGGGACTGGGGCTGTACATGATAGTAAAAGCCGGGAAACAGACAGTGATCATTGAAAGGAAGGATGGCACGGTAGGGGTAAGGCAGATTGCCATATGGGCATGCATTACAAGCATAGATGCATTTCTTGCAGGAATCGGATTCGGTTTTTTTCAGACTGATTTTTTCTTTACAACGGTCAGTGTGGGAATCGTCACAGCATTGAGTGTGATTGTGGGGATTTATGCCGGATATTGGATGGGGTGCCAATCTAAGAATAAAATCGTTACTTTGGGAGGCTGCATTCTTCTAATTGGGGGAATCGAACTTTTGATTCGCGGAATTAGCTGAAACGACCGTATTTATGAAGACAATAATTGGTGGAACATACGAAAAGAATTGAGAGGTACGATATCATCTCATCAGGAAGAAGCGAAGGAGATTCCGAATATCCGCTTTGGAGAAGTTTTTTAGAAAATGGAGGAAAGGGTTATGGGAAAAATAAGACATCAGGCAGAAAGAGCTGCTTTTGGAAAAGTGGTTGATTCAGCTATGAGGCATATAAACAAGGACCGTGAAAAAAGTTTTTTGAAAATTGTAGATCTGACAGAAAATTTTGCAAAGGATAGATTCCGCCCCGAGAGTTATGAGGCTGCAAGGAGGATGATTCAGGACCCGGAAGGCAAATGGATGACTTATGTAGACCGGATCTTGGATGAAGTCAGTCCTAATGTCATTCGTACGACTGCGATGAATCTTGGCTTTGAGGCCATGTTGAGTGGGACGAAAATTATGCATGAGAGCCGGGAAAAATATCAGTGCAATATTCCATGGCTGATACTTTTGGACCCGACCAGTGCATGTAATCTGAAATGTACGGGCTGCTGGGCAGCAGAATATGGGCATACCTTATCATTAACATACGAGGAACTGGACAGTATCATCACCCAGGGAAAAGAACTGGGAATTTATTTCTATATGTATACAGGCGGAGAGCCGCTTGTGAGGAAGGCAGATATCATCAAATTGTGTGAAAAACATAACGACTGCGCATTCCACGCTTTTACGAATGGAACCTTGGTGGACGATGCTTTTTGTGAAGAAATGGACCGGGTGGGTAATCTGTCCTTATCGATCAGTTTGGAAGGATATGAGGAGGTCAATGATGGACGTCGCGGATCTGGTGTATTTGATCAAGTCATGAAGGCCATGGATACCTTAAAAAAACACGGTCAGATTTTCGGGACCTCAATTTGTTATACCAGAGCTAATATCGATACGGTGACCTCAGACCAATTCTTGGATATGATTATTGAAAAGGGATGTCGTTATGCATGGTATTTCCATTATATGCCGGTTGGAAATGATGCGGCTGTAGAACTTATGCCGACAAAGGAACAAAGGGAATATATGTATCATAGGATTCGTGAAATACGGGCTATGGAAGGTGGAAAACCAATTTTTACATTTGATTTCCAGAATGACGGGGAATATGTCGGTGGATGTATTGCCGGCGGCAGAAACTACTGTCATATCAATCCAAATGGGGATGTGGAGCCGTGTGTCTTTATTCACTACTCCAGTGCGAACATCAAGGAGGTCAGTCTGCTTGAGGCACTGAAACAGCCGCTGTTCATGGCATACAGGGAAGGTCAGCCATTCAACGAGAATCATCTGCGTCCTTGCCCGATGCTTGAGAATCCAGAGAAATTAATGGAAATGGTACATAGGACAGGGGCAAAGTCCACAGACATGCAGTCACCTGAATCAGTAGAGCATTTGTGTGGAAAATGCTTTGAGTACGCAAAGGAATGGCAGGAAAAAGCAGACGAGCTCTGGAAAAAGTAAGGTGAGCATCGTTGAAAAAGGAAGAAGGGAAAACCGGGGTTGGATCTGTTTTGAAAAAGAGTGTTTGGAAACTGGTTTTCCTGGTAATTGTAATCATAGTGATCTGGTTAACATTAAAAGATTCCTGGGAAGAAATCTGGAGCGAATTGAATCATACATCCTGGAAAATTATTGCGGGTGTCTTTTCACTGAGCATCCTGTACAATTGCTTTGATGGGATAGCGGTCGCAAAGCTTGTGAGAAATTATGCTCCCGGATTTGCATGGCAGGATGGAATCTTATGTTCTTTTTATTATAGCTTTTTCCGAGTGGTTACTTTCGGAAGCGGGACTGCTGCCGCAGGCATGTACTATGTCAACAAGAAAGGAATTCCTGTTTCAGCCAGCTTGGGAATCTTTACTCTTAATTATACTGTACAACGCGCTGCGATCTGTTTGTATTTTATTTTCGGCTTTCTGAGTAACTATGGGGAAATGAACCATCAGTACGGTGGGTATCAGAAGGAAATGATTTTGGGGAGTGTGTTGGCGGTCGTGACAGTAGCTGTACTTATAATTTTTTGTACCTATAGACCATTGCATAAAAAAACACTTGCATTGGCACGTCGGGCAGCCCAGAAGGATACGCAGAGAGAAAAAATAGATGAATGGGAAGAGAAGGCTGTTCTTGTTCGGACAGAGGCTTACAGGGTCTTGAAAAATAGGAAACTTCTATTGAACGTTATAATGCTTAATTTTTTAAAACTCAGTATGTGGTATTTTATACCGGCAGTGGTCTTTCAAATGTTGAATTCCCCGAAGCTTTCAATGCTGATGTCCGTAGCAGCTATGATGACAGCGTTATCTGGTGTGATTCCTGCACCGGGTGGCGTGGGAGCAGTCGAATTTGTTTTTGTACTTCTTTTCACCCCGCTTGTAGGGAGGACAAAGGCTGCATCAGGAATGTTGATTTATCGATTCTCCACCTATATATTGCCGTTCCTGTTTGGGGCAGTCGTTGTCCTCAAGACACAGGTGTTATCAAAACGAAAGGAAGAAAAATAGAACACGAAGTCAGAAAAATAAAAGGATAAAAAACGGAATGCAATATACTTTATGAGGCAAGTGCCTGCAATTTAGTATATTGTATTCCGTTTTTTTGTTTACCTTTTCATAACCCGATAGCAGCTATTGCTGTTTATCAGCAGAAGTTTGAATTCTTAGGTGAGATTAAAATGTCTTAGGCTGTGTCAGAATGTTCTTTACATGATCAATCTCTTCCTGTGTTGCCTTTGCCGCAGGAACATAATAACTTTTTTCTCTTGCTACCTGATAAAGCTTTTCCTGGGACATTTCACATTCATTACGGATCTGCTTTAAGCATTGCTTTAACTCTTTGTTTTCTGTCTGTGGAATCATACCACCAAACATTTTTAATTCTCCATTTACTCCGACTAAAGCGTCGGAAACCATTGTTTTTTCATTCATATGCGTCACCTCTTATAAGAATTTCATCAGATCTTGTTTGTTTTTCATTGCAGAATCAGCCGCATCCTGGAACAGCTTCTTGACCTCAGGATCTTCAGCCTGGGATGCATAATCAGTCATTTTGCAATGTGTTGTGTCATAGCCGCCAATTAAATGACGCAGGTTCTGTAAATCAAGCATAGAAATTTCAGACATATTAAAACCTCCTTAAAAATTAATGATTACGAGTTTTATTATGCCCGGGGCTGGGAAAAATATTATCGAATTATTCATGTAAAAGTGACCATTTCTGTCAGTTGTCTTTTCTGCTTATAATTTGAATGAATGGAAAAAATACATCATCTGTTTCTATTCATAATTAAATATTTTAGTACTGGTAGAAATTTCTTTTTTTGTAGAACCGGATTTGTCAGTATTCATTTTTATGGAGTTTTCTTCCCCAGGGTCTGACGCAGATGAATCGTTTTTTGCAGTGCTATCTTTGATAGAGTCTGTTTTTATAAAAGCATCCTTACCGGGAAGATCCTTGTCTGCTCCTACAGGTGGGCGAAGCCGTGCATGCAGAACAAACTCAGAGAATAGTTCCCGCATTTCAGGTGAGGTACGGTACATGCATTCTGGGTGCCACTGCACGCCAATCGCAAATGGATGTCCCGGCATCTCGATGGCCTCAATGGTCTTGTCTGCTGCATGTGCGCAGGCGGTCAGATTTTTTCCCAGCATTCCGACACTTTGATGGTGGAAACTATTCACATCCAGTCTGGAACCGACATATTGATACAATTGTGAATTTTTTTCCACATGAATCTTGTGACTGACCTCAGAACGGGAATAGGACTGCTGCATATGGTTCAGCGGTCTGCCTGGCTGGAGAGAGAGGTCTTGATAAATAGTTCCGCCGCACGCAACATTATAGACCTGCATTCCCCGGCAGATGGAAAATACTGGTTTTTTGGTGGGGAGGACAGCTTTCATCAGACGAATCTGAAAGAGGTCCAGGGTGATATTTGTTTTTCCTATACCATTTTTAGGCTCCTCTCCAAATAGAAGAGGCGTGATATCATTTCCGCCGCAGAAGAGAAAACCATCACAGAATGAGATATATTCCTGGATGGCAGAGTCAGATCGAATCAAGGGCAGGATAAAAGGCAGTCCCCCGGAATAGCGGATAGACTGGATATAAGTATTGGTAACAAACTGTCTGTCGCCTGCAAGTCCACAGACAACAACTCCGATTTTGGGTTTCATAAGCACTCCTTTTCTGGCATAAGATAGTTTGACAGCGGAAGAACCGTACACTAATATATTGAGTATAGGGTATGTAAAAGGATGGGAAAATATACCTTTGGGTACTATTTGAAGGATCGTTTTAGTGACCTGTCTGCCGAAGGCACTGATATGGCAGGACTTTCGGAGGGGGAGAAATGAAAAGGAGAGAAATGATGATGAATTTAGTAGATATGCATTGTGATACCATCAGCCGTCTGATGCAGTGTCCGGCACAGGAGAGTCTGGTCAATAATAAGCTTTGCATCCGTCTTGATAAGATGGAAAAGGTGGGGACGTTGGTACAGTTTTTTGCCTGTTTTGTTCATGCGGTATCTTATGAGACAGACAAAGGAAATGCTTGGAATCAGGGGATGAAAGACCGAGCAATCACTGCCGCTGCCTGGGATAGAGCCTGGCAGGCCGTATTGGATATGGCAGCAAGGATAGATCAGGAGCAGAATGAGAAAATCAACGTGGCATGCTCCTATGAGGATATTTTGAAAAATCAGGAACAGGGGAGGATCACTGCGATTAAGACAGTGGAAGAGGGGGGCGTTTTAAATGGCAGTCTGTCAAGGCTGGGTACGCTGTATGAGGCTGGAATCAGATTGATGACATTGACATGGAATTATGAGAACTGTCTTGGATATCCGAACAGCAGAGACAGTTCTGTCATGGAACAGGGACTGACTGCGTTCGGGGCGCAGACCGTGGAGCGGATGAATGAGTTGGGGATGCTGGTAGATGTCTCTCATTTATCCGATGGCGGTTTTTGGGACTGCATCCAGATCAGCAGGCAGCCGATCTGTGCCTCTCATTCGAATGCGCGTGCTCTTTGTTCTCATCCACGGAATCTGACCGATGAAATGCTGAAGGCACTAGGAGAGAATGGGGGAGTGGCAGGTCTCAATTTTTATCCTGCATTTCTCTGCGAGAATGGAAATGCGGCGGTGGATGACATCGCGCGCCATGCTTTACATATGATTCAGGTCGGTGGGGAGGATGTTGTTGCCATTGGAACCGACTTTGATGGATTCGACAATGAGCCGCGTGAATCGTGGGTCAATGATGTGTCTGATATGGAGCTTGTATGGGAGGCAATGTACAGAAGAGGCATTACCCCGCGGCAGATAGATAAGATCAAATCACAAAATGCACTTCGAGTCATAAAAGCAGTGATGAAGTAAGTGTAAAACTGAAAATTTGAGGAAATTTCCATATAAAATAAATTTTCTAATTTGTTTCTTTGTGGTACAATAGAGAACGATAAAGTGAATGCAGACAAAGCAGCAGTGCGGCCTGCATTCATGAGCAATCAGCAAAGTGGATTGCGAGTGTCTATTTTACGGAGAGAATTGGAGGGCTATATGGAAAATCGAAGAATCATTCAGGTAGAAGAAAAAGTTCCATTTAAGATGCTTGTACCGCTGAGCATTCAGCACATGTTCGCCATGTTCGGGGCATCAGTACTGGTTCCGTTTGTATTCGGAATCAATCCAGCCATTGTACTATTTATGAATGGAATTGGTACATTGTTATTTATTTTAATCACGAAGGGAAAAGCACCGGCTTATCTTGGCTCCAGTTTTGCATTCCTGGCACCGGCAGGAATCGTTATCAGCAAATGGGGCTATAATTATGCTCTGGGTGGATTTGTAGTGGTTGGTTTTTGTGGGTGTATACTTGCGCTGATCATTTATAAATTCGGCTCAGACTGGATCGATGTCGTGCTCCCGCCGGCAGCAATGGGACCGGTCGTTGCGCTGATCGGGCTGGAGCTTGCTGGGACAGCCGCATCCAATGCAGGATTAAAGGAGGAGGTAGTTGATTCTAAAAATGTGATTGTGTTCCTGGTAACACTTCTTACAGCCGTGATCGGTTCTGTGGTGTTTCGCAAATTTTTATCTGTCATTCCAATCTTGATCGCAATTATAGCGGGTTACATTGCGGCGTTATTGTGCGGAATCGTGGATTTTGGAGAGGTTGGACAGGCAGCTTGGTTTTCCCTGCCGAACTTTGCCACACCGAAATTCAAATGGGAGGCCATTGTGATTATCCTTCCGGTGCTTTTAGTGATTGCATCCGAACATATCGGGCATCAGATCGTGACCAGCAAGGTGGTAGGAAGAGACCTGCTGAAAGATCCGGGCCTGCATCGTTCCTTATTTGCGGATAATTTTTCTACTATGGTCTCAGGCTTTATTGGCTCTGTGCCTACGACAACTTACGGGGAAAACATCGGGGTCATGGCAATGACAAAGGTCTACAGTGTGTATGTAATTGGCGGTGCGGCGGTACTGTCTATCATCTGTTCCTTTATCGGAAAGATGACAACACTGATTAGCACAATCCCGGGTCCGGTCATTGGAGGTATTTCTTTCCTACTTTATGGTATGATCGGTGCGTCCGGTATCCGCATCCTTGTGGAGGCGCAGGTAGATTACGGAAAATCAAGAAATATGGCAATGACATCCGTAATCTTCGTAACCGGACTTTCAGGAATTTCCGTTCAGTTCGGAACAATCCAGCTTTCAGGAATGGTGCTTGCATGCGTAGTTGGAATGCTGATGGGACTGATGTTCTTCGTGTTGGACAAGCTGAAACTGACCAACGATCGGGAAGAAGAATAAGAGACTGTTCGTTGAGAGAGCCTATAAAAGCGTCGACAAAACAGAGATATATTTGAGAGAGTATGAAGGGGGATACCAAGTTTTCATTAGGTAAACTTGGTATCCCCCTTTAACAGATTTAGTTGCTGCTCAACAAAATTCTTTCTATCCAACTCTAGTCTTGATTCCTTACTTCTCAAGCTCCTGCATCTTCATTGCGCGTACCTTCAGCGGCAGTCCAAACAGGTTGATGAAGCCTTCTGCATCATGATGGTCATACAGTTCGCCAGTCGTGAAGCTTGCCAGTGATTCGCTGTACAGTGAGTACGGTGAAGTCGTTCCAGCCTTGATGATATTGCCCTTATAAAGTTTAAACTTCACTTCTCCAGTCACATATTTCTGTGTTACTTCGATAAATGCCTGAACAGCCTCACGCAGTGGTGTGAACCATTTTCCTTCATATACGATCTGTGCAAGCTTATTACCCATATCTTTCTTTACTTCATAGGTAGCACGGTCAAGAACAAGCTCTTCTAACTGATCGTGTGCTTCCATAAGGATGGTTCCGCCAGGAGTCTCATATACACCACGGGATTTCATACCTACGACACGGTTCTCCACAATGTCTACGATACCGATTCCATGTTTACCGCCGAGTGCATTTAATTCAGCTATAATCTCAGAGACCTTCATCTCTTTTCCATTCAGGCTCTTCGGTACGCCAGCCTCGAATGTCATGGTTACATATTCGCCTTCATCCGGTGCTTTCTCAGGAGTAACTCCCAGAACTAACAAATCGTCGTAATTCGGTTCATTTGCCGGATCTTCCAGTTCCAGTCCTTCATGGCTGATGTGCCACAGGTTACGGTCACGGCTGTAGCTGTGCTTTGCATCAAATGGAAGATCGATTCCATGCTGGTGGCAGTATTCAATCTCATCTTCACGGGACTGCATGGTCCATACGTCTGTCATACGCCATGGAGCGATGATCTTGATATCAGGAGCCAGTGCTTTGATTCCCAGTTCGAAACGAATCTGGTCATTACCTTTTCCGGTTGCACCGTGACAGATTGCAGTAGCGCCTTCCTTGCGGGCAATCTCGACCAGCTTCTTTGCGATGATCGGACGTGCCATAGAGGTTCCAAGTAAGTATTTGTTCTCATAAACAGCGCTTGCCTGTACGCATGGAACAATGACATCGTCACAGAATTCGTCGATAATATTTTCTATGTACAGTTTAGAAGCACCTGATAATTTGGCTCTCTCTTCCAATCCGTCCAGTTCTTCTCCCTGTCCGCAGTCGATGCAGCAGCAGATGACTTCATAATCAAAATTTTCCTTTAACCATGGGATAATTGCGGTAGTATCGAGTCCGCCTGAATACGCTAAAATAACTTTTTCTTTACTCATTTTATTTGCCTCCTAATGCATTTCACTTGTATAATAATGTATCTCATTGAGCATAAGCCCTGAATAAGACGTTCATATTGAACTGTGATTGTTCAACGAGCTAACACATACTATACACTATATTTTATAATTATGCAATAGAAAATGCAAAAAAATTCATTTTATACAGAAAATGCAAATAAATATACAGGGATAAACTGAAAATATACAATGGTTATGCATAAAAATAATGTGGCAAAATTTTGTAACCGAATCTGGGGGCGTGAAGTCTAATAAGTGTAAAATAAAAGCAGGTACCAAAAGGAAAATTCGAAGAATGAGACCTTTAGGTGTGGAAACTGCTGCCGCGGTGATACAAAGTATCAAAAAACTTATTTTACCGGAAAGGAACAAAAACAGATGAATAAGGATGAAAAGCACCAAAGGCTGGTGAAAAAGGCGATCCGGGGAAATGCGGATGCTTATGGGCAGTTGATCCAGGAATATCAGGCATATCTGTATAAAATGGCATTTCTTTATATGCGAAATCAGGAGGATGCGCTGGATGTAGTCGGGACAACGGTACTCAAAGGATATCAGAATATCAGGTCACTGAAGAATGCGGAGCATTTTAAAACGTGGATCACAAGAATTCTGATGAATGCTGCTAATGATGCGCAGAAAAAAATCGTATATTACAGTGATATAAATGAAGTACAAATTTCTGAGAGACATAAAGGGGTGTCACTGGAAGAACAGTATGATCTTCATGAAGCAATTGAGCAGCTTCCAGATAAGTACCGCACGGTTATTATACTGAAATATTTCAGTGGTATGTCCGTGAATGAAATTGCGTTTGTACTGGATTCGCCGGAGGGAACGGTAAAAGCGTATTTAAGCCGGGCGCGGGATTTATTAAAAAAATATTTGAAGGAGGATTATATGTATGCAGACCATATTTAAGGAAATAGAAATACCAGAAAAAGAACTGAATGATGTAATAAATCAAAATTTAGATAAGGTTCATATATTATATAAGAAGAAACAGAGAATGAAGCTGATCTCTGTCTGTGCAGCAGTGGCCGTATTACTGGCGGCTGGGTTTGGAATCTGCATTTCAAATCCGGTGATGGCAAGCCAGATTCCGCTCATTGGCCGTCTATTTAATAAGGTGCAGGATAAACAGCAGTATTCCGGGGACTACAGCAAAAATGTGCAGCCAGTGAAAGGGGCAAATGTCAGTGAGACAGCGGGCATTAAGGTGACTTTATCGGAATTGTACTGCAATACAGAGGCGTTGAATGTGTCTGTACTAGTTGAATCGAACGAGGCATTCCCCCAATATGCACAGGAAGGATATGAAGAACAGGGAGAAATGAAACAACAGATATTCATGGATGTCAGTCATAAGTTCGATTTTATGAAGGATGAGGTAACCCAAGGGTATGAATATATGTGGGTGGTCGGAGAATTTCTGGATGATCATACATTTGCAGGAGCATTTCGAATTAATTTTAATATAGGAGATCTTTCTGCCGTAGAAATACCAGATTCGTTTCAATGGGATATGCATATCAATCGAATAGAAGTTGGTAATGAAACTGGCAAAATTGAGACATTCTCGGATGCCGGCTGGGACTTATCGGCAAAAGTAACGATGGATACAGAACAAACGATTACAAAAGAGAGTAATGATTTTGCACCAACAGGACAAGGGATTATATCCGTAACTAAGACGCCATATGAGATTATATTAAACGAAGCTGATGCAACAAAGGAAGGAGACATCAGATTCGTATTAGATGCAGATGGAAAGTATATGGTGGATAAGCTGGGCATGATACCAGTGCAGGACCATAATGTATCTAAAATAACAATCTATTATTTCCAGGAGCCGGATGTGGAGAAGTATGTACAACTTCAGGAACGAGTTGCTAAAGGAAATGATGTGGAAGAATTTATGAAAGAAAATTCGATTTATCATATTGAAATAAAATTTGATGAATAAAAAGACGAATCAGGAAATTAAGAAAGCCAGAATTTCGCAATGGATAGGATGTGCGGAATTCTGGCTTTTTAACTGCTGGTTAATTTTGTTAACAGAATTTAACGACTATTCTATTGTTAACTCATAGGATGTCTGCTATCCTGAAAACAAGAAGGAAGAGGTAAGTCAAGGCGGATTTTCGGAATCTGTTTCTCTGCTTTCTTGATGAGATCACAATGGAAAAGCGGGATGTAAACGAAGAATCTTAGCAACATATGACCGCTTTAGGAGGTATTTATGAAGATTCACGAAATTATTAGAAGCAGCAGGAAGGAGCGGGGCATGACCCAGGATGAGCTGGCAAAATATCTTGGGGTATCGGCTCCGGCTGTGAACAAGTGGGAGAAGGGAGTTTCCCAAAGTTAAAGATACCACATCAATCCCACGCGGACTTTTGCTCAACCGATACAGCCGGAGGGCTGGATAACAAGAAAAGGCGGTATGCGCCCCGTGGAGGGG
>NZ_JABACJ020000038.1 GCF_012524165.2 Faecalicatena faecalis | reverse complement strand
AGAATCTAATCAGACTTTCGGAGAACAAGTATGCTTGAGCTGTATGTCATGAAAGTGACACGTACAGTTCTTAGGCGGGAAAGAGGGAGTAATCCCTCCGACCTAGCCGACTGTTTCCATGTTGATTGATGGGCGACTGAACTTATATGAGCATCAGAGTTCCTGGAATCCGAATATGCCGCTGCGAGGGCTGTTCTATTTCGCAGAATTGTATAAGCATCTGGTACAGGGAGAGAATATTTACGGAACGCGTCTGATTCCGCTCCCGACTCCGATATACCTTGTTTTTTATAATGGAGAGCGTGAGATGGGAGACTATGAAGAGATGAAGCTGTCTGATGCCTTCGTGCATGGTAATGAGCAGTCGGGGATGGAATAAAAGGTCAAAGTAATCAATATTAAGTATGGCATGAACCAGGATCTGATGGAAAAATGCAGGACGCTTGCAGACTATGCATATTTCGTGGGTCAGGTGAAGAACTATATGGGACAGATGGAGTTAAAAGAAGCAATCCTGCAGGCAATGGATGAGTGCATCCGAGAAGGCAGGATGGCAGAATTTCTGAAATCAAGGAGGGATGAAGTAATGAATTCATTACTGACAGAATATGATGAGGAAAAAACACTGGCGGCGAATAGAGAAGAGGCTTTTAAAGAAGGAATCGAGAAAGGAATAGAAAAAGGGATAGAGAAAGGTCTATTTACTGGAATATGTGCCTTCATACAGGATTATCTTGAAGATGGAAAGACAAAAGAAGAGATTATCGTCAAGTTAATCAAGCGTTTTTCCCTGAGCAGGGAAGAGGCGGAACTATATTATGAGCAAATCACAGAATCGAAGCAGGCATGAATAAGCGAGGGTAATTTGTGAATTCCCTGAAGGATATCGACGGCATCACTGACTGATAATATATCAGGACAGTGCGGCCGTCTTTTTCTTTATCATTGGAAAGCTGATAGGTGAATATCAGTTCCGTACAATTGTTTCCGCGTATTTCCCTGTAAAAGAGATATATTTTTCTACACTGCTATTGATATATTTCCCTTTCTTCCATACGAGCCCGATTTCCTGGTTGATAGTTGGGACGATGGGGATACCGATAAGTCCCGTCATATTTTTCAGGAGGGAGGAGTAGAGGAATGCCCCTCCGAGGTTGTTCTTCACAAAATTCTGAATAGTATAAAGCTGGCTGGCACGCATCAGGACGTGTGGCTTCACTTTGATACTTTCGAACAGGGAGTCTAAGGTGGCATTCTGCACAGAGTCAGTATTGTACATAATCAAAGGTTCATCTTTTAACATTTCTATGGTCACTGCATCTTCTTTTGCCAAAGGGTGTTCAGGGGAGACGCAGAATACAATCTGGTCGGAAAGAATCTGACAGGAATTCAATTTGTCTATCTCATAAAAATTCATATTGACTAAAGCCAGGTCCAGGATATCCTCCTGTACCAGATTTGCTGCGCGGATGGAAGCGTATTCAATCAGTTCCACGGGAATGTCAGGGTATTCCTTTTGAAATGCAATCAACATCTCTGGAAAGAATATGGTACTTAAAAGTGGCGGAATACCTATACGGATAGGCGTGACCTTCCTCCCGAGATCGTAGAACTCAGAAGAGGTCTGTTTGATGGTGTTGAGCAATTCATTCGCCTTCTGATAAAAAATCTCTCCCTCTTTTGTTAAGGTCATATGATTCTTGGAACGGGTAAACAGGCTGATAGAGAATTCTTTTTCTAACTCACGTATTGCAGATGAGATTGCAGGCTGTGTTACATAAAGCTTTTGGGCGGCCTGTGTAATACTGTGATAGCGGCTGACAGCACAAAAGTATTCCAACTGAATGATCTTCATGATAGTTCCCTTCTTTACAATCCTTTTTTCCTTTTTAAAAAATAGCGATTCTGGACAATATTACTGAAAAAGCGGCTGCTATTGCTTTGAATTATAACATACTTCTGTTAAAAATGTTCAAAAATGAAATCTATATTAATCTTTTTTTATAGGGGTATCATTTTTTGTAAATGTACAAATAAAAATCCAGTCGATATAATAAGGCCATAGCAATTGGTAATAAATCGGCCGGCTTATTACTTTCATTTTAGAAAAAGGATTGGAGGAAAACAGATGAGTCCGTCTACAATAACTTTATTATTACTCCTATTTGGGGTAGTCATGTTTGTTTTAGAAAAGATACCGCTTGGAGTTACTTCTATGATTATCTGTATTGGCCTGGTGGTCACAGGAGTGCTGGATGTCAAGACAGCCTTCGCAGGATTTATTGACAGCAATGTTATTTTATTCGTGGCAATGTTCATTGTCGGGGGGGCATTATTTGAAACAGGTATGGCAAATAAGATTGGTGGTATCGTCACCAGATTTGCCAAGACAGAGCGTATGCTGATTGTTGCGATTATGGTGATCGTTGGTCTGATGAGTGGGATTCTGTCGAATACAGGAACCGCAGCCGTACTAATTCCGGTGGTAATCGGAATTGCTGCAAAATCAGGATATAAAAGATCAAGACTTCTACTGCCCCTTGTATTTGCAGCGGCGATGGGAGGAAATCTTTCCCTGATCGGTGCACCAGGAAATCTGATTGCACAGAGTGCTCTTCAGGAAATGGGTCTGAAATTTGGATTTTTCGAATATGCAATTGTTGGTATGCCGATTCTTATTGCAGGTATCATATTCTACGCCACAATCGGTTATAAGCTGCTTCCGAATCATGAGGCGGGAGATGATGGGGCATTTGACACAGAAAAGGATTTCAGCCAGGTCCCGGCATGGAAACAATGGCTGTCACTTATTATTTTAGTTTTAACACTGCTGGCCATGATTTTCGAGGATAAAATAGGGATTAAGCTATGTATTTCAGGAGGGATTGGAGCCTTATTATTGATTTTGACTGGTGTTATTTCAGAGAAGGATGCTTTAAAATCCATCGATTTAAAGACGATCTTTTTATTCGGCGGAACACTTTCATTAGCTTCGGCCTTACAGGAAACAGGTGCCGGAGAAGTGATCGCCAACAAAGTGATCGGCGCGCTGGGGGCTCATCCGTCCCCATACATTCTGACTCTGGTCGTATTCCTTCTGTGCTGTGCGTTGACGAACTTCATGTCAAATACGGCGACCACGGCGCTGATGGTCCCAATCTGTCTTTCGATCGCCCAGGGGATGGGGGCAGATCCAAGAGCAGTATTGATGGCTTGTGTGATCGGAGGTTCCTGTGCATATGCAACACCGATCGGTATGCCGGCGAATACAATGGTCGTCGGAGTCGGAGGATACAAATTTATGGACTATGTAAAGGCAGGGTTGCCGCTGATTGTCATTGCGACTATTGTGAGTATGATTATCCTTCCGATTGCATTTCCATTCTTCCCTTAGAAAATCGGCCATAAATATTGAGAACTATTGTAAAAAAATCAACAGGAGGCATAGAAATGGATAAGAAAGAACAAGTAGAGAAGTTAACCGGATATATGGCAGAGTTCGTGGCCTATATTGGGAAAGTTCTGCCAGATGATATTATTGCAAAATTAGATGAGCTCGCAGAGAAAGAAGATGCTCCGCTCTCTAAGGTCATTTATGAAACAATGAAAAAGAACCAGGTGCTTGCAAAGGAACTGAACAGACCAAGCTGTCAGGATACCGGCGTACTCCAATTTTGGGTGAAGTGCGGCGTGAACTTCCCGCTGATGGGGGAACTGGAGGCTTTATTAAAAGAGGCAGTCATTCGTGCGACTGTGGATGCACCGCTCCGTCACAACAGTGTGGAGACATTTGACGAGTATAATACAGGAAAGAACGTAGGAAAAGGAACACCGACAGTGTTCTGGGATATTGTGCCTGATAGTGATCAGTGCGAGATTTATACATATATGGCAGGCGGCGGCTGTACTCTTCCGGGAAAAGCCATGGTTCTGATGCCGGGTGCGGGATATGAAGGCGTGACTAAGTTTGTGATGGATGTGATGACATCCTATGGATTAAATGCCTGTCCGCCGCTTCTTGTGGGAGTGGGCGTGGCGACCTCAGTAGAGACGGCAGCCCTGCTTTCTAAGAAGGCCCTGATGCGCCCTCTTGGAAGCCACAATGAAAATGAACGTGCAGCATCGATGGAAAAGCTGTTGGAGGACGGGATCAATGCCATCGGCCTTGGACCACAGGGAATGGGTGGAAAATATTCTGTGATGGGAGTTCACATTGAAAATACAGCAAGACATCCATCTACGATCGGCGTTGCCGTAAACGTTGGATGCTGGTCTCATAGACGTGGACACATCATATTTGATAAGGATCTCAATTACACGATTACAACACATTCGGGGGTGACTTTATAATGCTGGAAATGAAAGATGGAAAGAAGATTTTGACGACACCAATATCAGCAGAAGATCTGGCTGATATTCATATAGGAGATATCATTTATCTGAACGGAAGTATGACTACCTGCAGAGACGTGGCGCACAGACGTCTGGTGGAAGGAGGCCGTGAGCTCCCGGTCGATGTCAGGGATGCGGCGATTTTCCATGCAGGTCCGATCATCCGTCCTTTGGAAGACGATCAATTTGAGATGGTATCTGTAGGGCCTACGACAAGTATGCGTATGGAAAAGTTCGAAAAGGAATTTGTGGAACAGACAGGCGTGAAGGTCATCATCGGAAAAGGCGGGATGGGTCCAAATACAGAATATGCCTGCAAGAATTATAAAGCGATTCATTGTGTATTCCCGGCAGGAAATGCAGTAGTAGCAGCTACAGAGGTAGAGGAAATCATAGAGGCACAGTGGCGTGACCTGGGGATGCCGGAGACACTTTGGCACTGCCGGGTGAAGGAATTCGGGCCATTGATCGTATCGATTGATACAGACGGACGGAATCTGTTTGAAGAAAATAAGGTGATTTTTAATGAAAGAAAAGAGAAGGCCATTGAAGAGATCTGTAAGCATGTAAGCTTTATCAAGTAATATCATATAAAAACGAGAACCTGGCGCAGCCGATCTGGCTGCATCAGGTTCTTTTAATGTCTGGGTGATTTTTTGACGGTCAGTATTGCCTGGATCAATGCACTTGTGACTGCGGAACCGTATTCCTCTTCTGTGATCCTACGTTTTTCCTCATCATGTTCATTCATGACCATGTAACGAGGCGTCAGCTTATTGAGTGCCAGGGCAGCAATATCTTTCTTGCATTTGTTGCATTTACAGCAGTTGAATCTGGCAAGGGTGCTGTCCAGCTTGGACAGGACTAAGTCCTCCATCACATTGACCAGAATCATATCTCGGGATTCCTGGATCTGTCTGCTTGCCGCAGTAGTGCGGTTCACACTGGGGGGACGCTGTCCGTGTAAGGCAGAGAGTCCGGAAGCGGCGGGAGTAAAGGAAAAGGCCTCTGGGTTCCCGGGTACTACAAAGGAGGATGCGTTCTCTCCGGTCTCATCTGCTTTGATCTGGACAGATGGTTCATGGACTGCCTGGTTCACAGTATGTCTTGCTGTAGGCATGATCTTACGGTACATAATCTCTTTATCTAACTCATTCTTGCTTTTTGGCATGGTGTAAGCCCCTTTTCAAGTAATTCTTCGGTGAATGTCTTATAATCGATGACAGCGTTGCAGGCTGGAGCATAATCCAGAATCGACTTCTGCAGCGACTGAGCTTCCCTGAGAGCGACACTCTCACGGATAAAAGTCTCGAATACCGGGATATTCAGGTCAGAGGATATCATATGGACGGTCCCGGTGATCTCCCTGCTGAATCTGGTCCTTGGATTATGGCGGGTCAGGAGCAGGCCAAGGATCTGAATATCGGGATTACACTGAGTGCGGACGCGGTCAATGGTCTCCTCTAACTGTGTGATTCCCTGCAGACTAAAAATATCGGACAGCATAGGGACTAATACGTAGTCGGATGCCGTGAAAGCATTGACTGTCAGGACACCGAGTGCAGGCGGTGTGTCTATCAATATGTAATCATACAGCGGTATTAGAGGCTTAAGTGCATTTCGAAGAAGGAATTCACGCTGGGCGCCAGTGAACTCCAGCTCGATACTGCTCAAAAGGATATTAGCCGGGATGATGTCGACAACGGTTCCTCTTTGGACCGCGTACTGGGTCTTAAGCTCACCTTTGAGCACGTCATAGATGGTGGCGCTCATATCGGTGTCAGCGCCAGCACTAAAACTTAAGTTCCCCTGTGGATCTAAATCGACGGCAAGTACTTTGTACCCCTTTTCTTTTAAATTGACAGCCAGAGCATTGGCTGTTGTGGTCTTTCCAACCCCGCCTTTTTGGTTGGAAATGCTGATAATCTTTCCCATGTTGTAAATCCTCTTGTTTTCGACATATTATGCAGTAATTATACCAACTTTGGTATGCATTTACAAGGAAGGTCAGAAAATAAAATGCTAGAAAGGTATAAAGTTTTGATAAATGTGTCCGATAATATTATTAGAGTTCTTATGGAGTTTTGATCGAAAAGAAAGGATGTTGAGGATGGAAGTGAAGATTACAGGCGGCCAGGCCGTTTATAAGAACATGATGAACAGCATAAAAGGGAACAGACCGGTCCACGTATCCGATGATTCAGATAAAAGAATATCAGGAGAGAGGCATCAGGATGAGATCGTGATCAGCGGTGACGGAATTAAGAAGCAGGAAGCGGCCCAGGCGGCACAGAGCCTTTATCAGACCATGGGACAGGACGCTAAGTCAGAGCGGATCGCAGAGCTAAAGCAGCAGGTACAGGATGGAACATACCGGATTTCTTCCGAGGTGCTGGCCGGAAGGATGCTCTTATAGAATGACCGGGGCATGAAAAGACGCATGGGACGTAAAGGAACATCAGGATGGACAGATAAAGAAAAGGAAAAGAATAATGGAACATTTGATTGAATTTTTAAAAGAGTACGCCGCCTTCTTTGAGGAGGTAGAGAGAAGACAGCAGGAAAAGCTGGAGATTCTTACAAGAGGGGAGCTGGCCGGGATTGAAGAGACAATCTTGATGCAGCAGGCCTTGGATAAGCAGATAGAGAATATAGAACGTAGGCGCATGGAGCTGTTTGAGCGGGAAGGCTGTGGAACAAAGAGCCTGCGTGAGGTGACAGAGGATGCACGGGGAGAACAGAAGGCAGAATTGGAAGCCCTCTACAACAGGCTGGATGCAAGTATCGGGAATATCAAGTTCTTGAACCAGAAGTGCATCAAGCTGGCTAAGGCGGCGCTCGCTGGAATGGGAATCATCCCACAGGAGCAGACAGATGGCACATCAGGATACCAGCAGAGGAAGAGTTACAGCGGTTCGATTTTACAGACAAAAATATAAGGAAGAGGGTGGGTAATTTTGAGACCGACATTCATGGGATTAGAGACAACAAAGCGCGGTATCATGGTGAATCAGAAGGCTTTGGATATTGTTGGGAACAACATCAGCAATGTGAAGACCAAGGGATATACAAGACAGCGCCTGGATATGGTATCTGTGCAGAACGGTGGCACCACACATCTTCCAACGACTTCGATTCCGCTTGCGGGGCAGGGGGTAGAGGCAGTCGGTGTAGGACAGATCAGGAATGCATTCCTGGACAGCAAGTTCAGGGAAGAGTATGGAGATGTTGGATTCTATGACCAGCGCCAGGCCATGTTGAGCGAGATCGAGGCGGCGATCAGTGACCCGGAGGTGGAAGGGACCGGAATCAAGGATTCTCTTTCTACTCTGTTAACAGCCTTGACGAAGTTCAGTGAGAATCCTTATCAGGAGACACAGGCGAACATTGTACGTTCTGCATTTACTGGTGTGGCACAGACATTGAACCAGTATGCACAGAAGCTGAATACGATCCGGGAACAGCAGCAATCCGACCTTGCGATATCCGTGGAGGATGTGAATGCAAAGCTGGAGCAGCTTGCCGATTTGAACAAGACGATCGTGGATGAGGTGTTCACGAATGCGGATTATGATGGGACAGCATATGGACCGAATGAATTATTAGACCAGAGGAACTTGATTCTGGATGCGCTTTCCAGATATGGGGAAGTGCAGGTTTTCCCGAAGGATGACGGGGGAATGCAGGTGAAGTTCAATGGCAAGGTCGTGGTCGATGGAACGGGAAACCAATATACAGCGGACTCCATCCAGATCGGAGAGGATAAGACGAGCCTGATGTGGCAAAGTGACCAGGAACAGCTAAAGCTGCCGACGGGGGTACTGAAAGGGTATGTAGATGTGCTCAATGGTGCGAGCCAGCTAGACAAAGGGATTCCTTACTATCAGGATAAGCTGAATGATCTGGCAGTGAATCTCGCGGCAGCCTTTAATCAGGTGATTCCCAATGATAATGGAGATGCGGGGCATAAGGTATTATTAGAGGGCGGTGAGGATGGAACCATCACTGCGGCGAATCTCTCCATCAGTGCCGACTGGCTTGCGGATGCTAATTATGTGATTCAGCAGAATCCAGACGGTGAGATGGATAACACGAATGTATTGAATATGAAGAACCTTTTAGACCAGGATTTTACATTTAACGGAGAATTCACAGGGACATTCAGTGAATTTGTTACTTATATCACGACTGCACTTGGAAGTGATATGACTTTAAATGGGTCAAGACTGGAAGCATCTGTTACTACGGCAGAGTCCGTGGATGAGAGTCGGACATCTGTATCGGGAGTATCCCTGAATGAAGAGGGAATTGAGATGATGACCTATAATAAAGCATATCAGGCGCTGGCACGTATGATGACGACCATGGATGAACAATTGGATGTCTTGATCAATAAGACCGGGCTGGTCGGAAGATAAAGGGGGAAGATAGAATGAGAATTACAGAAAGTGCTTTGAGTCAGACTTATTTGAAAAATCTACAGAGGAATATGTCGGATTTGTCTTCCTCTAACTTGAAGCTGTCCTCTGGCAGGAATTTTAATCATGTATCTGAGGATACAGGAAGTGCAGCAAGGGCATTTGCAGTCCGGGATCAGATTCAGAAGAACCAGGAGTATGTAAATACGGTGGAGAGTTCCATCGGGGAATTAGATACAGCGGATGATAGTATTATGACAGTTAGTTCCATCCTAAAGACTGTTTATGAGAATGTTTCGAAGGCAAATGGGGGAAGCAAGTCCCAGGAAGATCTGGATGCCATTGCAGAGCAGCTTCACGGGCTGAATAATGAGATACTGCAGACGATGAATTCCAAGTACGGGGACAAGTTCTTATTTTCCGGGTCAAGCAATGGGGAGCAGCCTTTTACAGTAGATGAAGCAGGAAAATTATTTTTCAATGGTGTGGCAGTAGATGATGCTGTGGCAGGCACCGATTTCCATGAGAATAAAGTAGTCTATTTGGATATCGGATTCGGGATGACTTCGGCACCAGGTGGAATCAATAGTCAGACCGGAATTAAGATCTCTACTTCTGGTGTGGATGCATTAGGATATGGAAAAGATGCCGAGGGAGAACCGAATAATATCTATAGCTTGATTTCTAAGATCGAGGCACAGTTGAAGGCAGGGGACAAAGAGGGCGCTGCTAACAGTATGACTCATCTGAAAAAGTCAGAGGAGAAGCTGTCGGCCTGTATCTCAGAGATGGGAACCAGGCAGAGCATCCTGGATCGTGCAAAGGACAGGCTGGATGCAGAGACAATCAATCTTCAGTCCCGCCAAAAGGATTTGGAGCTGGTCTCCCTGGAATCAGAATCTGTGAATAATAAGACTTATGAGATGGCATGGATGGTGACGCTGCAGCTCGGGTCCAGTATCATACCTCCATCCATATTTGATTTCATGAGGTAAAACAAGCGGGAGGGCATTGTTATGGATGTTTTGAGAATTTCTACGACTCCGATTCAGCTTTCCATGTCTTCGCAGAGGGCAAGGCTGGAATCGAAGATCCCGGACCCGGAGGCAGGAATCATCAATCAGCCGGGCAGACTTGAGATAAGATCAGAGAATATTAAAGTGAACATTGATACATTTGATGCAAGGCAGAGCATGGGATACCGGACAGGTCTGGGAATCATGAAGGATTCGGCACAGGCCGGAACACAGGCGGCCGGGGATGCCACGGCACAGTATGCAAAGATGGGGAACCAGCTTGCACAGATTCAAAATGGTGTGACTCCGGCGGATGTGATGAAGCAGTTTACCATACCTGGGCCAGTCACTACGGGCATCAAGTTCATCCCATCACAAGGGCCGGATATCAGTTGGGAGGCACCAGATCTGGATATTGATTATACTCCTGGAAAGGTGGAGTTCGAACCAAAGGTCGATTTCTCTGCCGGGAATTACGTGCCGGGAAAATTAGAAGTCAATGTGGAGCAGTTCCCGAAGGTAGAGATCGAATATGTGGCGGACCCGCTGTATGTACCGCCGCGGGCGAATCCGAATTATGAGGAATAATAAGCAGTCACAGCTTGGGAGGACATAAAAGTGCAGATAGAGACAAGAGATTTCGGAATCATAGATATAGAAGAGAAAAACGTCATTACATTTAAACAGCCGATTTTCGGATTTGAGGAATACACCCAGTATGTACTGGTATCTGATTCTAATATGGGCAGCGGCATCTGCTGGCTCCAGTCCATTGAGGAAAAGGATGTCTGTTTTATCCTGATGAATCCCCTTGAAGTATGCAAAGATTATGCACCGGTCGTGATGCAGGATGTTCTGTTTACCCTGCAGGCGGCTCCAGAGGATGATCTGGACTGTTGGGTGATCACAGTGATCGGAAAGACATTCCAGGATTCCACTGTGAATCTAAAAAGCCCGATCATCGTGAACCATAAGATGAATTTTGCAATGCAGATTATTCTGGAGCAGGATTACCCAATACGCAAGAGAATATTCGACGGGGAGAGTGAGGGATAACAGATGCTTGTACTATCGAGGAAAAAAGGAGAGTCCATCAAGATCGGTGATGATATTGAGATCTTTGTATCTGACATCAAAGGAGACAAGGTGCGTCTCGGAATATCTGCACCGCCGGATAAGAAGATTACCCGTACAGAATTCTATCTGACTGTTGAGAATAATAAAGAGGCATCTGATAAAGTGGAGCTTCTAAAGATTTTCCAGTTATCCAGGAACCTGCATGGTACAGATGGAGAAAAAGGCAGGGGAGAATCAGATGAGAACAGATGAGGAAGTAATAAAATTATTGCAAAAGAAAAAAGAAAATTTCCTTAGGTACGAAGAAGAAACAAAAAAATTGACTGCAAATGGAGAAGATGCTGTAGAGCAGATTACAACTGCATTGGCAGAACGTCAGGAGCTGATCGGTATTATTGATGGAATCGATGCAAAGATTCGCAAGCTATGTGAGGATACAGAGGATGGCGCGCTGCTTTTGGATGCGTCCAGGAATCGGTGTGAATACCAAAGTCTGACACCTTCTTATCAGGAAGTATATCAGGCAGGACAACAGGTGTTTCAGATCATTGCCCGGATACAGAATGAGGACCGTCTTGCCGCAGCTAGTATGGAACATGTGAAGAACCGGTTTCAGAAGGATATCCGGCAGAATCAGAAGGTCTCGAAGTTTTCTGGATATCTGAAAAGCATGGATTACGGGGAAGACGTGAAAAAGGGATTTTTATATAACGAGAAGAGATAGGAGGTACCCATATGTCATCAATTGACCCGACAGGGAGTGTCACGATAGGCAATATGATGCCGGGACTTGTATCCGGTCTGGATACGGAGAGTATGGTCGAGAAGATGCTTTCGGGCACACAGTCAAAGATTGACAAACAGTATGCCAAGAAACAGCAGATCGAGTGGAAACAGGAGATTTACAGAGATATTATTACAAAGCTGGATAATTTCAGGACAAAGTTCTTTACGTTCAGCAGCCCAAGCGATACGAATTTATTGAGTAATGCTTTTTTTAATGTAATGAATACTACAAGCAGTTCCGGGGCTGTTAAAGTGATTTCTTCCAGCTCACAGGCAGCTTCTAAGATTAAGATTGACAGCATTGATCAGCTTGCGACGTCCTATCAGGTCTCTACGAATAGTGCCTGGAAGGTATCAAAGGAACTGCAGGGCGATGCGATAGATGCCGCTGATCTGGCCAGTTTTTCAGGTCAGGAGCTTTCCATCGACGTCAGCTTGGATGGGGTGAAGAAGACAATCCGTTTTCAGGGCGCTGATAATACTGCTGATTTGGTGGCAAATCTGAACGAGAGTCTGAGCAGCGTGTTTGGAAATACCGTTACGGCAACGGCATCAAATGGAGGATTGAAGATTGATGGGAGCGGCGGCAGCCATACGATTATACTGACGGACACAGTACAAGGGGATTCTCTTAAAAAGTTAGGGTTTATGGAAGGTGCTTCCAATAAGCTGAATTACAATGCATTGCTAAGTGAATCACCTTTCGCTGCTGCACTTCAGGGAAATTCGTTTGAATTTTCTATCAATGGGACTGTCATTCAGGCAAAAGGCAGTGATACGGTCGGGGATGTGCTGAACCGAATCAATAATAGTGATGCAGGAGTCAGGGTGACTTATAATGCGATTACGGATAAATTCACGATGGAATCGAAGACGACCGGAGATATCGCAGATATTGAAATGGAGCAGACACAGGGGAACCTGTTGTCAGCTATGTTCGGGTTAGGACAGGGCAGTGGAATCACAGGAAGTATGGCCAGGATGCGTTCTACGAATACGTTGACTGGTTTCGATAAAATGGACGATGCTCCCGGTCAGCTATTGGACAGCATTATGTCTGCCGCGCGCGCAGGCGGGCAGAGCTTTAAGCTTCATGTGAACGGCCGGGCATTTGAGGTCGGTATTCCTGGGCTGGCAGATGACGATCCTGATTATGATAAAAATACTTTTATCCAGGCCATCAATGATCAGTTGGCTACGGGCTTCGGTGCTGGGAACATAGAGCTGTCAGTGGTTTCTGTAAACGGTGAGGACCATATTCAGATTGAATCCGCTGATGGGTATATGTTAAGCTTCGATGAGCAGGATCTGCAGCATAATGTGAACGATGCCCTGGGGTTCAGTGCAGGGAATGAGACTACAGAGGCAGTTGTCAGCCAGGAGGTGACAAAGGATAGTACTCTTGGAGGAATCGGACTTAGCGGAAGTTGGACAATCCGGGGAACAGACAGCTCAGGTGCTGCTGTCACACAGACATTAGTGCTGGATTCTTCCTGGACAGTGGAAGAACTCACACAGAAATTTAATGATATGAATATTGGAACACTTGCTTTTGATCCGGTTACAAAATCCTTATCGATGTCAAATATGACGGATGAAAATGTAACCGTCACAGGGGATACAGACGGCGCAGATGCGTTGCAGTCGCTGTTTGGACAGAACTCTCTTACTTTCAACACATCAGGTGATCCTCTTGAGATTAAGACGGGACAGAACGCAAAGCTCACTGTAGACGGAACCCCCATAGAAAGGAACACGAATGAGTTTTCGCTCAACGGCGTTAATATCCAATTAATGGAGGAATCAACAGGGCCAATTAGCTTGACAACTGAGCGGGATACCGATAAAATAGTAAGTGGAATTAAAGAATTTGTCGAAGATTATAATTCAATAGTCGACGAATTGAACGGATATCTGACAGAAAAGTCAAATTACCGCTCCTATGCACCTCTGACAGATGCCCAGAAGAAGGAGATGTCAGAAAAGGATATCGAACGCTGGGAAGTGAAGGCTAAGCAGGGACTGCTCCGCAATGACGGTACGATCGAATCCCTCCTTAGCAACATGCGGACTGTGATGTATAAGACAGTGGAAAGTACGGGAATGGCATTGTATGATATCGGGCTCGATACCTCCTCAGATTATAAGGATAACGGCAAGCTGGTTCTGGATGAGGAGAAGCTTCGTGCAGCACTTTCTACGAATTTGGATAAGGTACAGCAGTTGTTTTCCAGCAAGACGGATGGTGTGGGACAGGCCTTGGGTGATATTTTAAAAGACGCCGCATATGTAAGCAGCGGTTCACCCGGAACTCTTGTTGAGTACGCGGGTGCCAAGACAGCACTGGACACACAGAATACATTGAGCAAAGAACTCGCAGAGATCGGCGACCGGATCAAGGAACTAAATACAAAGTATGAGGCAGAAAGAGCCCGTTACTGGCAGCAGTTCTCAGCGATGGAACAGGCACTGTCACAGTTGAATACACAGAGTTCCTGGGTTTCACAGCAGTTCTCAAGTTCGAATTAAGGAGCAGATAGTTATGCAGAATCCATATGAAAAGTATAAAGAGCAGTCCGTGATGACGATGACGGGCGGCGATATGATAAATTTATTATTCGAGACGGCAGTAAAGCGTTTGAATGAAGGGCTGAAGTTTCTGGAACAGAAGGATTTTGAAGGCAGCAATATCGCTTTTCAGAAGGCACAGAGCATCTTTACCCATCTGGATGTAACGCTTGATGATAAGTATGAGATATCAAAGAATTTATCCGCGTTGTACGAGTTTTTTAATTACAAGATCGTACAGGCGAATATGAAGAAAGATCCACAGCCGGTGGAGGAGATTTTACCTTTGATCGGAGAACTACAAGAGTCGTTCCAGCAGGCTGATAAGCAGGCAAGAATCATGAGGAGCCAGGTTTCATAAGTAAAGGAGTTACGTTATGTCACTATTTGAAGACAAGTCATATCAATCACTGGTCAACGGACTGGATTCAGCCTGGATGAAGCAGAAGGTACATAGCAATAATATTGCGAATAGTGAGACGCCGGGATTTAAGACCAAGAATGTCGAGTTTAAAGAGATTCTTTCCAAAGCAGAGGAAGGAAAGAGGGCATCCTGGGAACAGAAGGCTGTGGTCACAACGGATGACTCTACGTCCTCCAGACCGGATGGCAATAATGTGAATGTTGATAAAGAGGAGCTTGAGATGTGGCAGGCGTATGCGCAGTACTCTGCGTTGTCACAGCGGCTGGCAGGAAAGCTTTCTTCTTTGCGATATGTAATTAATAATACGGCGAAGTAGGGGGGATAAGAGATGTCATTTTTAAATTCACTGGACATTACAGGATCGGCCTTAACGGCGGAGCGGTTTCGGTCAGATATCATCCTCCAGAATCTTGCCAATCAAAATACGACAAGGACAGAGGAGGGAGGTCCTTACCGGAGGAAGCAGGTCGTCTTCCGGGAACAGCCCCTCACTTTTCAGGAGCAACTGGGGAATGCTATGAAGACTGGCAGCGTATCTGTTGGCAGGCGCGGCAGAACAGAGGGCGGTGTGATTGCGGAGGAAGTGGTAGAGAGCCAGGAGGCTTTTGTACCGGTCTATGATCCGACGAACCCAGATGCGGATGAAAATGGATATGTACAGATGCCCAATGTCAACAATGCCGAAGAGATGGTAGATCTGATGGCGGCGAGCAGGGCTTATGAGGCCAATATTACGGCTTTGAATATTACGAAATCAATGGCGATGAAGGCTCTTGAAATCGGGAAGTAGATACGTGAAATAGTTAGGGAAGAAGGCGGTGTTCCCGATGAAACGGAAGCAGAGGAATAGCGGAGACGGTCAGGAATGGTTGAATACATATGCAGATATGATTACATTGGTTCTGACCTTCTTCGTTTTATTGTATAGTATATCGAATATCAATATGGTAAAGCTGGAGAAAGTGGCAGAGGCTATGCAGAAGAAGCTTGGCATAGAGTCAAAGCTGGAACTAAAGGATCTGCCTCAGAACATGAAGTATCCACAGGTGGGAGATACAAAGGAAGAATTGACTGCTTCAGAGGCCGCATTGAATGAGGCCAAGGAGAAGATCGAGTCCTATATGCAGGCGAACAATGCAGCGGCGGAAGTGACCCAGGAGGACGATGTGTTATATATCCGGTTTAAGAACGAGATGCTGTTTGCACCAGACAGCCCGGATATCCGGCAGGAGAACATCCGTTATCTGGATTATGTAGGAGATGTATTAAAAGCGAAGGAGCCGGAGATATTGGCAGTCTATATCAATGGACATACGGCGGATGCGCCGGATTCGGCGTGGAATGATAGGATACTTTCTTCACAACGGGCAGATAATGTTGCAATCTATCTGGAGGAACAAAAGGGGATAGAACCAAAGAAATTGATTTCCAGAGGATATGGCAAGAACTATCCGATTGCAGATAACAGTACAAAGGAAGGCCGGGACCAGAACCGCCGGGTTGATATCATCATTCTGGGAAAGGACTTTGAATGGTCCCAGCTTGAGGGGGACGGAAGCGGAAGTGCACAGAAGTTCGATCCGCTGACACCGATCGATGTACCGGGTGCACAGTCAAAGTAGCGGCATAGGAAGGACATAACATTGATTAAGACATACGATTTTAAATCTCCGAAAAAGTTTACAAAAGAGCGCATGAGTATCGTGGAGAACCTTTATGAAGGTTTTTCACGTTCTCTTGCGACATGGCTGACTGGCCTTTTACAGGTCTACTGCGAGGTCAGTGTGACGAAAATAGAAGAATGCAGGTATCAGGAGTACATTAGTGAAGGCGAGGATATTTCCATGTTCGCCCTGATGAACCTGATTCCTGAGAATAAGGAATACAACGAATCTCCAATCGTCTTTGAGATGGAGCCTGCGTTGTGTTTCTTTATGATTGAACGTCTTTTGGGCGGGCAGGGAACGGAATATGAATTGGACCGGGAATTTACCGATATTGAGATGGCGATCATAGAGCATCTCCTAAAGAAAATTACCGAGTATGTACAGGATGCATGGAACGGTTACATGGATATCCGGGCTGCGCTGACAGGAATGGAGACGAATTCCCATCTTTTACAGATGAGCGCACCGGAGGATGTCATTCTGGTAGTGGAGATGGAAGTGCGGGTGAAGGAGCTTTCGACGAAGTTCTATCTGGCTATGCCTGCCGCGAATGTGGAGGAGCTGACCTCTAAATTCGGCTTCAAATATGTCCAGAAGACGAAGCGCAGAGATAATGGGGCAGCACGGAGGGAGAACCTGGTCTCGAACTTATTGGAGACAGACGTTGAGCTGAGGGCAATCCTGCATCGATTTGAATTGGATGCACAGGAGGTCATGAAGCTTCAGGTCGGAGATGTTGTGCCGCTGAATAAAAGAATAGACAGTGATATTGAAGTGATGGTGGAGGATGTATCTAGTTTTACGGCAAAGCCAGGACATACGAAGCTTCGTAAGGCGATTCAGATTGAGAAAGTGTTATAGGCCGGGGGGAGAAGAGAATGGGCAGATTGGATTTTGAATCATTGATAGAACTGTTAAAGCTGGCCCTTGTGCCGGCCGGCAGTACGATGACAATGCTTTTTGGAAGAAAGGCAGTGATGTCTGAACCAGAGATTCAGAGGGTGACTTTTGAAGAGCTTAAGACGATCCTGCCGGAGTCCTGTGTGGCGGCCGGAATCAGAATGTACAGGGGCGAGACAGAGAGCAGAGAGATTTTTCTGGTCGAGGAAGTTCTTGCAGGATATGCTGCGGGACTGGTCATGGGCAGCAACAAAGCTCAGTTGATCGATGATATCGTATTGAGCACTCTTAAGGAGATCACGGCACAGAGTCTGGAGTCCGCGAAAGAAGCAGTCACGGAGTTTCTGGGATATGAAGTGCAGGAGGACCTGCTTGGACTAAAGAGGATGGAGTCAGAAGCACAATTGGAGAGCTGGTGCCGTGAGGCAGGTATGCAGGAGCTTTTGCTTGTTTCTTGGGAGATGGAGATTCAGGATACGGTAGCTGGACGGATTTACTGTGTATTATCCGAACAGATTCTCAAGGTCCTGGGGATAGGTTCTAATCGGGAATTGGAGAACAATAAAGCAGAGCCTGTGCAAAGAGACAGCAGGACTTATGACAGACCAGGAAGGATGGTCAAGGTAAAAGAGGCAGGATTCCCTGAGTTTAAGGCAGAAGATATGGAAGAGACTGTGGATGACATCGATGAACGGCGAGAGAAAATTCAGGAGATTACACTTGGTGTGTCAGTACAGATCGGGAGCATGGAATGTACAGTGCAGGATATTCTGAATCTGGAGGAAGGGCGTGTGCTGATGCTGGATAAGCAGGCAGGCTCTCCGGCGGATATCGTTGTGAACGGGGAACTGATCGCCAAAGGCGACATTGTAGTTATGGGAGAACAGTTCGCGACCCGCATTACCGAAATTGTGAACAGGAAAGGGTAGTAAAAAGATTATGATCGTTTTGAAACTGCTGCTGTATTTTGCAGTGTTGATAGGAGTACTGGTACTTGCATATTATACGACAAAGCTGATCGCGGGGACGGCAGGGCCGAGACAGTCATCAGCGAATATCCAGGTTCTGGAAAAGGTGACGCTTGGGAAAGAAAGCTATCTACTGATCGCGCGTGTTCAGGAACGTATCGTTCTACTGGGAGTGACCCCGGGCGGGATACAGAAGCTGGAGGAATTGGATGAGTACATAGAAAGCAGCCAGAAGGCACCGGAGGATTTTGGCCGGGTCTTGGCAAAGCAGATTCAGAAAAATTTCGGCAGTAAGTCAGGCAGAAACAAAAACAGAGGGGACAGGGAATGAAGGAAAGGTTATACACACGAAAAGACCTAATCAAATATGGCGTTATTTTTTTGATATCACTTGTGGCAGTCGCTGTCCTATTTTTCACATGGGGACGTGTAGCACAGGCTGCCAATCTGAATATCAGCCTGGGAAGTGGAACAGATGGGAATGGTTCGGATACACTGGACGTTCTTTTACTGTTCCTTTTTTTAGCTGTTGTGCCCTCACTTGTGGTGATGATGACCAGTTTTACGAGGATTATCATTGTCTTATCCTTTCTAAGAAATGCGCTCGGAACACAGCAGTCACCTCCGAACCAGATTCTTGTAGGTCTGGCCCTGGTGCTTACCGTGTTCATTATGAGTCCGGTGATCTCGAAGGTGAATACGAAGGCTTATGAACCATATAAGGAAGGTACAATGACCAGAGAGGAAGCTTTAAAGGAGGCCGAGATTCCGGTGAAGGAGTTCATGCTCAAGCAGACGGAGAAGAAGAGTCTGGAGCTGATGATGTCCATCTCTAAGACGAAGATGCCTGAGGCCTCCAAGGAGGCAAAAGGGATCGAGAAATATATGCCTCTAAGTATTACGGTCCTGACTCCCGCATTTGTTCTAAGTGAGCTGAACAAGGCATTTACGATGGGATTTTTGATATTTATCCCATTTCTAATTATTGATATGGTGGTGGCGAGCACGCTGATGTCGATGGGGATGGTCATGCTGCCGCCCACGATGATTGCACTGCCTTTTAAGATTATGCTGTTCGTGCTGGTAGGCGGCTGGGATTTGGTGATTGAGACATTAGTTAGGGGATTCAAGTGACAGGAGATATGGGATGAGTACAGGAGAAGTTTTAGAAGTGATGAAAGAAGCGATGTTTGTTGCCTTTGAGCTGGCAGGTCCGCTTCTGATTGTGAGTATCGTAGTCGGGCTGATTATTGCAATCTTCCAGGCAGCAACGCAGATTCATGAGCAGACTCTGACTTTTGTGCCTAAGCTGATTGTGATCGCGATTGTTCTGGTCCTTCTTGGTCCCTGGATGTTCAATATTTTCAATGACTTTATCCACAAGCTGTTTTCGATTATGGCAGGCCTATGATGTGGAGGGATAGATGATGGACGGACTCATGGGCTATTTTGATGTATTTTTGCTTGTGTTCGCCAGGATGGGAGGAATGATTCTGGCGAATCCGCTCCTTAGCAGGAAAAATGTTCCGATGCGGGTGCGTGTCGGGCTTGTATTGGGACTCAGCCTCCTTCTTGCGCCCAACCTGGATGCACAAGCGGCCGCTTTGTTTAACGGTGTGGAGATGATGATGGCCTTATTCAAAGAGGCGGCTCTGGGGGTCTGCTTCGGACTGGTGTTCCAGATTTTTTATTATATGATATTCGTGGCAGGAGATGTTATGGATACGGTGTTCGGCCTGTCCATGGCAAAGGTGTTCGATCCGGTCAGCGGCACACAGGTGTCGGTCATGGGACAACTGCTTCAAATTGTATTCGTCCTGTATTTCTTTGCGACGGGAAGCCATCTGGTCATGATTAAGATATTTGCATATTCTTTCGATATGATACCGCTGGGAGCTTATACCCTTTTGGTTGAAGAAATCAGTCGTTTTCTACTAACATTGTTCAATTCTGCGTTTCTTCTGATGCTTAAGATGAGCCTTCCGTTTATTATCGCGGAATTTATTGTGGAGGCTGCCATGGGAATCCTGATGAAGTTGATTCCACAGATTCATGTGTTCGTGATCAACATGCAGTGCAAGATTATTGCGGGGCTTCTGCTGGTCCTGATGTTTGCACAGCCTTTGGGAAATTTTATCGATAACTATATCGGTGTGATACTGGATAATATGCAGAAATTGTTGACGGTTGCGGTATAAGAAAAAGGAGTTGAGGGGTTATGGCAGCTGATGAAAAAACTGAAAAAGCCACTCCCAAGCGGCGCCGGGATGAACGGAAGAAGGGAAATATCTTCCAGAGCCATGATTTGACTTCCGTGTTGTCGCTTTTGCTTATTTTTAATGCACTAAGGCTGCTGGCTCCCTACATTTATAAGTATATCCAGCAGGCGGTACAGCTCTTCTTTTCCCTTGCGGCTACGATGTATCCGGTAACGGATGGGAACATAGGAGATATTTTGGTGAAGGCAATTCTGCTTTTTATGATGGCGGCGCTTCCATTACTGCTGGTCAGTATGGCTGGGGCTGTTATTTTTACTGCCTTCCAGACGAAGATGTTATTCTCTGCAGATGCACTCAAATTCAAGGGCAGCCGCATCAACCCGCTCAAAGGATTCAAGCGTCTGTTTTCTTTGCGCTCCACGATTGAGCTTCTCAAAGCGATCGCGAAGATCAGTGTGCTCGGTGTGGTCATCTACCTGAATATCAAGAACCGGATCTATGAATATCCACGCCTGATGGACGGAAGTGTGGTAGGGGCACTGAGCTTTGCAGGTGACAGTCTGGTATCCTTGGTCAATACGGTGGGAATTATGTTCCTTGTGATGGGCGTGTTCGACTATCTGTATCAGTGGTGGGATTATGAGAAAAATCTGCGGATGAGCAAGCAGGAGATCAAGGAAGAATATAAGCAGTCAGAAGGAGACCCGCAGGTCAAAGGGAAAATCAAAGAAAAACAGCGTCAGATGGCTTCTATGCGTATGATGCAGAAGGTCCCGGAGGCGGATGTGATCATCCGTAATCCGACCCACTATGCCATCGCTATTAAGTATGACTCAGAGAAAAACAGGGCGCCTGTCGTTCTTGCCAAGGGGGCAGACAGGGTGGCGCTTCGGATCGTGGAGATCGGGGAAGAGCATGGAATCTATATTACCGAGGATAAGCCGCTCGCCAGAGGACTTTTTGAGGCGGTAGATGTCGATATGGAGATTCCGGCACAGTTCTATCAGGCGGTTGCAGCAATCCTTGCTGTGGTTTATAATATGAGAAAGAAGAAGCACGCATCCAAATAGCTGTGTTTGGGATGATTGGGAGGACCGTCCGAGAAGACGGTGGGAAACAGCAGACGGGAGTTCGTATGGTTATTCTGGAAAATGTAGAGAAAAGGTATGCAGATGAGATGGCACTGGATGGAATCAGTCTTCATATAAAGAAGGGGGAGTTCGTTTTTCTGACAGGGCAGAGCGGTGCGGGGAAGACGACTCTGATCAATCTCCTGCTCAAGGACATGGAGCCGGATCAGGGACGAATCGTTGTGAACGGTGTCGATCTTGGGAAGGTGACCCCACATTATCTTTATCGGTACCGCAGGATTCTTGGGGTGGTCTTCCAGGACTTCCGGCTGATTCCAGAGTGGACGGTCTATGAGAATGTGGCATTTGCGCAGCGTGTATTGGGCGTGACTTCACATAGTATTTCAAAGCATGTAAAGGATGTCCTGTCTATGGTAGGCTTGGAAAAAAAGGCAAAGAGCCACCCGGATCAATTATCCGGCGGGGAGATGCAGAGGGTGGCGATCGCCCGTGCTATCATCAACAAACCATACCTCCTGCTGGCAGATGAACCGACAAGAAATCTGGATCGGCTCAATGCGATTGAAATCATAAAAATCATGGAGCGGATTAATCAGACCGGGACTACAGTGGTCGTAGCGACCCACAACCGTGAGATTGTGAATGCTCTTGGAAAACGAGTGGTGACATTGGAGAACGGACGTGTCATCAATGATTGTGAACACGGACGTTATATGTGTTCGGAGGATGGAATGTGAATTAGTATAAAAGAGGTGAGTGGATGAGGAATAAGACGAGAGATCTGTTTAAAAATCGGTGGGTCCGAATTGTATGTTACGGACTTTTGCTTGGTCTGTTGTGCCAGGTCTACATCTCACCCTTTGCGTATACGAGTTATGTGGTATCACTGGGGACTCCGGCAGTGAATGCCCTTCTTCTATTTCAGCCGGAACTGCCCGTGCTGCCGCTTTTGTCAATCATGTCCGCGGTGGCATGTTTGCTGAGAGGGACCGTTGGAGCCGTGGGGAATACAGGATTTATGTCGATGTTCCTTCCGGCGCTTTTTTATTATGGGATATATAGTATTTTAGTCAGTATTTTATTCCGTATTTTCAATCATGCACGGAAGTTCCACCTGATGATGGGAATGATTGTCTGCGACTGTGCGGCCAATGCGGTGCAGCTTGCGCTGATGGGACATCCAGAGGGGAAGGCAGTCATCTATTCGGTATTGATTTCGGTGATTCGAGGGGCCTTCGTCTGGCTTTTGTACTGTATGTATGAGTGGGAACATCTATACCTCAGGAAGAAGGAGCATCAGAGTCATTATGCGCAGCTCAACCAGATCGTGACGGATATTTATGCAGAATCCTTCTATCTGAAAAAGTCTATGGAGGATCTGAATGAATTGACTCGAAAAAGCCACCAGCTCTATGAGGACTTAGAAAGCCGGGGACAGGACGGTCAGCAGGCTCTAGAAATAGCCAGGGAGGCTCATGAGATCAGGAAGGATTATCAGCGGGTCGCAGAAGGCTTTTCCGCTCTGATTCATGAACATGAGGAGAAGAGCATGAAACTTTCGGCGGTCCTTCAGATTATTGAGGACAACACAAAGCGGCAGATGGCACAGCGTGGGAAGCTGCTTACCTTTCAGGTGCGGTTAAATACCGAGATGCAGATTCAGCATTATTACGATTTGTTTACCATATTGAATAATTTGCTTGTCAACAGCATGGATGCTTGTGAGGCAGGAGGGCATATCGGGCTCTCGGCAGAGAAACAAGATAGGATGCTTGTATTGACCGTGACAGATGACGGCTGTGGAATTGATCCTGACATGCAGGAGTATATCTGGGGGGCGGGATTTTCTACCAAATATGACAAGGAGACCGGACAGATGTCTACGGGAATCGGACTGTGCCATGTTGCGAACGTGGTTCAATATCTGGGCGGGATGGTGGAACTGAAAAGCCAGCCAGGGAAAGGCAGTGAGTTTCAGATCATGTTGCCGGCAGAAGCGTTGTAGATAGAAGAAATAGAAACAGGAGGGAAAGACATGAAACCTTCTATATTTATAGTAGATGATGATAAAAACATACAGAAGATGCTGGAATTTTTCATAAGGAAGGAAAATCTGGGGACGATCGCTGGGATTCAGGATTCCGGTGCAGATGCGGCGGAGGAAATCTTGTTCGTGCAGCCGGATATCGTTCTGCTGGATTTGCTGCTGCCAGGAAAGGATGGAATCCACGTCCTGGAAGAGATCATGCAGGGAGGATTCCAGGGAAAGGTCATCATGATCTCGCAGGTGGATGATGCGCAGATGATGGAAAAAGCATATGAGAGAGGGATTATGTTCTATATTAATAAGCCACTGAATGCGATTGAGGTGGTGAGTGTCATCTCCAATGTGGCAAAGCTGGTCCATCTTCAAAAATCAATGGATACGATCCAGGGAGCTTTGCTGGGAATTCAGGCAGCTCCGTCTGTGAATCAGAATGTGCTGGCAGAGCGTTTCCGTAAAATATGTTCCGATATTGGAATCTGGGGGATGAAGGGGATTGATGAGCTTCGAAAGATTATTTTTACCATTCTGGAATATCAGAAGGTGGAGAAGTCCTATCAGATGAAGGAAATTTATGAAAAAGTAGCCGGAGAGTTATACGGTACAGAACAGCTTGCTTCTAATAAGAAGGCATTGGAACAGCGGGTAAGGAGGATCATGCTCAAGGCACTTTCCAATATTGCACAGATGGGGGCGGAGGATTATTATGATCCGGTCTTCGCGGATTATGCCAATCTGCTGTTTGATTTTGGTCAGGTGAGATCCGAGATGAGGCATCTCAAAGACCCGGAGGCAGAGCCGGGACGGATCAGCTCTAAGAAGTTCATCGAAGGATTTCTACTTCGCATGACAGCGTCATAAAAGAGAAGAACATAAAGAAAGTTTCAAAACATAAAAAAGAGTCTTTCTTTGTAAAATAATAGCGAAAATAACTGACATGCTTCTTTCTTTTTCAACAATGGGCCAGTGCTATAATCCTTCTGGCAGGGAATCAGACAAACCTGACAAGCCCATAAGGAGGAAGAGGATATGTACAGGAAAAAGAGGATAACAGCGGTGGTCGTGGCGGCAGTCTTACTGGCAGTATTGGGAGGATGTGTCAATAAGTTCAATGCGGCAGGATATACCAAGGCACTTCTGGATGTCACGTATAAGAATGAAACAGAGCAGTATATCGAATTGACTGGCTCGACACAAGAGGCAGCAGACGAAATTTTCACCAAAAGTCTGGATGCCACCATGGAGGATTATGAGAAGTTAAATCTGCCGGACGAACTGGAGAAGAACTACAGACAGTTATTTGGGGATCTGATGAAGAGTGTAAGGTATACGGTGTCGGAGGCAAAAGAGGATGACAACGGGAATTTTACCGTAGATGTGTCCGTGGAACCGATTACTATTTTTGATGATACATACAGCCAATTTCAGGAAAAGGCCAAGGAGTATGCAACACAAGTCAGCAATGATGTGATGAATGGGGCAGAGATGCCGTCAGAAGAAGAAATGCAGAATCATATCTATGACATTTATTATCATATTCTCAATGAGGTCCTGGAGCAGGGACTCTCTTATGGGAAAGCGGAGAAGGTGACGGTCCATATCAATAAAGGAGAAGGTGATATTTATGAGATTCCCAAGGAAGATATGACGGCACTGGATGATAAGATGCTGTCCCGTGAAGTCCTTCAATAAAAGGTCTTAAAAGGATGAAAGAAAAGCTCTGTTCAAGCTATCTTTCTCTATAAATCGATGATATAATTTGTTTAAAGGACAGATTTTCTGACAGAATCTGTCAATTATCATGAGGAGGAAAGCGTTATGAACAAGAGAAAAGGAATTGCTGCAATTTTAGTATCTGTGATGGTGCTGGCATTGCTGGCAGGATGTACAAAGAAATTTGATGCAAGCGGTTATACCAAGTCGATCCTGGATCTCTACTATAAGGGGGAGACTGAACAGTATGTAAAGCTCACTCAGACCACAAAGGAAAAGGCAGAGGAGCAGTACACACAAAATCTGGATCAGATGGTAGAAGAGCTTTCTGAGTGGGAGCTTTCCGATGAGCTTATGGAGAAGTTCAGAGGATTTCTTGCGGATCTGAATAAGAACGTGAAGTACACAGTAGGTGAGGCAAAAGAAGATAAGGATGGCAATTTTACAGTGGATGTCACTGTGGAGCCGATCATGAACCTGACGGATGCTGTGGATGTATACGTAGAGCGGTATGAAGAGTATACGCAAAAACTGATGGAAGATGTGGAGAATGGTGCAAAGATTCCGACGGAAGAAGAGATTCTGAATGATGAAATCGAATTATATTACAATGTCCTGCGTGAATCCCTGGATTCTGGAGTCAAGTATGGTGATGCAGAGACGGTCACGATGCATGTGGAGAAGAACAGTGATAACAAATATGAGATTCCACAGGAGGATTTCAAGGCTTTGGAAGCATTGACTATGTCAACAGACTTTAATTAAAGATAGTCAGAAATAAGAATTATCAAAACCGGCGGTCGGCAAGTTTGACCGTCGGTTTTGATTTTATTACGATACTATCAATAAAACAAATGGATATATAAGTAATTTCATAAGAAATGATCAAGATTTGGTATATAATGAAAAAAGACGTCCAATTATGAACGTCTAAAAACAGGGGATGAGAGAATCGAACTCCAAAAATCCCTCTGCTCTTATTGCGAGTCTGTGAAAGTTTTTCTGTAATTAAAGATTTATAAGGTCTTCTATGATAAAATAAAAATCATAGGAGGCCTTTTATTATGGCAAGAGAAAAGAAACCTGTACACAA
>NZ_JABACJ020000037.1 GCF_012524165.2 Faecalicatena faecalis | reverse complement strand
CTCATACCTCCATATCGTGATTTTTTGTTTTTGCCGCCGCCTTTTTCGGGGCGGTCTTTGCCTTGTCTGCTTTAAGCTGCGCCCGGATAGAGGGGCGGGGCTTCCTTATCTTCCTGTCCCGGTTCTCCCCCTTGTCAATCAGCGCATACGTCCCATGTCTGCCCTCGATTTTGGAAAAGGCAAGGGTCTTGTAGGGCAGCATGGAGAAAAGGCGGTCAGTGTCCTTTGTGGCTGCAAGCTGCATGAACGCCGGGGAAAGCTCTACCATGAAATGGGTCTTGTTGGGGCTGTTCGGCGTGTCGTGCCACTTCATTTCCCGTACAATGCGCCGCGCTTCCGTTTCAATCAGCCCGTCCCGCAATGCGGCGATATGCGCCTTGAAATCCCCCGGCGGAAGCTGCTCCCGGCTGCGCCGTTCTTCCTGTAAGAGCGATTGCAGCGCGTCCGGGTCGTTGGGTACGGCTTCAAAGCGTTCAAACTTTCCAAGCTCATAATCGGGATTGCCGTTGAAAAACTGTCCGGCGGGTATCTCCCGTTCCCCATGCTCATAAATCAGCTTCACCGTATCGGCGGGCAGCTCCTTTTCCTTGACGCGCTCATAATGTTTAGCGTAGTCCAGTTCGTACAGATTGCCCTTGATTTTCCCGCGCTCCGTCCCCGTTAGCTCGATTGCATAGGCAAGGACGCGGTCGCTCGTCTGCTCCATGTAGAAACGCCATGTGTTGTGGGGCGCGGTGTCTTTGAGGAAAACGTCGCGCTCCCGGAAGCAATGCGTCCCGGACGGGCGGCAGAACCACAAAAGGGTCTTGTCCTCCTTGCGGGGGCTTGCCGCCGCCTTTGCGATAATCTCCTTGTCAATCTCCAAGTCGCTCTGGTAAAAGCCTGTGTTCTGCTTCATAACCGCATTGAGGGAAGCGAACAAATCCACGTTCTCAAATTTACTCTGTTTCGGCATGGGTCAGCTCCTTTCCAAATCCTGTAATTTCTGCTTTGCGTTTTTCTTCTGCGCCTTTTCCTTGTCAGCCCTAAGCTGCGCCCGGATAGAGGGCTTCTTTTCCGGCTTCGCTTCCTTGCCGCGCTCTTTGTCGGCTTTGACCGCGTTAGCCAGGTCAACAAGGGAAATTGTTTCTCCCGCCTTAACCTTTGCTTCCAGTTCGTCAACGGTAGGGGTGTTGTTGATGATACCGTCAAAGTTGTTGTCGTTCTGCTCTACGGTGTCCTCGATATGCTTCAAGGGGTTTGCCTTTTCCGGCTGCTCTGCGGCAACAGCAAACGCCCGCGTCCCGTTCCCCATAATCAGATACTTTCCGTCGTCCGACTGGTGGTGAAAGCCATATCCGGCGGCTTCTATCTGCTCCCGGCTCATGGCGGTCACATGGAAAGTCCCCCTCGGTGTCTGGATTGTTTCGCCCGTTGTCAGCTCGTCCGGGGTAAGCTGCTTCTGCTCCTGTAAAAACTCCGGCACTTGCCGGAAGCCTACGCTGTCAACGTAATGCGCGGTGTCCTGTCCGTTCTGATGAAGCACTACCACGTCCGAAACGGAAAGGCTGTGTCCCTTAAAATCTTTTGGGTGGTCGATATTGAAGCGGGTATAAATATCTTCAAGGGAAGTTTCCGGCGCAAGGGGCGCGGAATAGACAAGCTCATAGTTCGCTTTATCAACCACATTTCCCGCCGCCTGCAGGCGGTCGTAAGGCTCAAAGCGGAAGTCCCTTGTTTCGTCCCCGCCCTTTATCTGGTAAATGGAAAAGGTGTCCTTGTCCTGTCCGGTGGTCTGCGCCGTTTCCTGTGCCTTTGCGTAAAGCTGCTTTACGTCGCCCTCGGTCAGCTCGCCGCTTTTGAGCTGCCCCATAAGCTCGCGGCATTTCTCCGGCGTTCCCGTATAAAGCACGTCGCCCATTTTCGCCCGCCCGTTCTCCTGTGTCACATAGGCTTGCAAGAGGTGGCTGTTTTCCCGGCTGTCGCTGTAAGGGTTCCGGCGCACTCTGTAAATCGTTTCCGGGGTAAAGGCTTCTTTCGGGGCTGCTTCCGGCTTTTCTTTCCCGGCTGTATCTGCTTTTTTCGGGGCTTCCGGCTGTGGCGCGGCTTCTTGTCCCTCTCTGGTGGGCTGCTCCTGTCCGGCGGTCTGCTCCTTGTCCTGTGCCTTTTGCAGCTCCGCAAAATTCGCGTCTATGGAATTGATAATCTCGGCGGCTGCGCTGCGTATCGTTTCAAGGGAGCTTTTCAGCTCGGACAGCTCCCGCCCGCTGCTCCACCCGGCGACATAGCCGAAAGAATAGTCCGACGTGTCAAGCCCGTAATGTTGGCAGACGGTATAGGCGACGCTTTCCGCTTCGACTTCGCGGGTGCGGCGGTCAACGCGGGGTTGCTCGTCCTTTGGCGCGTTGAGGTCAATGTCGTGCAGCTTCGCATGAGCCGGTTGGCGGTTTTGATGTCCCGGTTCAGATTGCCGATGTTGGTCTGGATTCCTTTCTTCTCCATCTGGCAGGCGGCCGCTCCCATGTGGACGGTAGGGATTTGGTCAATCCCCTGTCGGGCATAGGAGCGCAGGTCAAGCCGTTCCGGGCGGTCATTGGCTTCCAGATAGCGGTTGGCCGTGTCCGCCCATCCCTGCCGCCAGATTTCGGCGTACTTCCGGTTGTTCCAGTCTACTGTGTTCTCCTTATGGCTTTTCCATCTGCCGGACGCAAGCCGGATGCGCTCCCCGTTCTTGTCAAGGTCGTACACTTTACGGCTCTTGGGGAGCCATTTGCCTTTTTCGTCCATCGCCCGCATGGTGAGCAGGATATGGGCGTGTGGGTTGCCGTCCCCCTTGTCATGGATGGCAAAGTCGGCAATCATGCCTTTGGAAACAAAAAACTCCCGGCAGTAGTCACGGATAAGGTCGGCGTACTGTCCCGGCGGGATTTCCCTTGGGATGGCAAGCACGAATCTCCGGGCAAGCTGGGAGTTCCATTGTTTTTCCTGCGCTTCGGCTGAGTTCCATAAAGTATTGCGGTCTGCAAACTCCGGCGGCACATGGGGCGGGAGCATGATTTCTTTGTGGGTGACTTCGTTCTTGTAGGGATAGTATTTCTGTTCCTGGTCATATTCAGAGAACAGCTTCTCGCCGCTCTGGTAGGCGGCGGCAGAAACAGCGGATTCATTGTTGATCCGCTTGATGATGGTGATTTTACAATGCGGGCATGGCAAGAGTACGTCCTCCTTTCTCCCGGATTCGGGGCAAAAAAATAGCAGGATACCTTTTCAGATTTCCTGCTTGGGTGTGCCGTTGATGGGCGGCGGGTTATTTAATTTTTTAATAGTTTGTCAATTCGACAAATTGAAATTTATTTAATTCCCTACCTAACTTTCCTTATTTCACAAGGCTTTCAGAGCCTCAAACTATGAAACTGTATGTATTTTCCCTTGTTTTTGCCCTTATGGGCAACTTACAAGGGAAATTTTTTCTTATTGCCCCACAACCTTATCCAAGAGCCTTGCGGAAGTCCGCTTTGCTTCCCTTGTGGCGTGAGCGTAAACATTCATTGTGGTACGCACATCGGAATGACCCAACAACTCCTGCACATCCTTTGGCTGTGCACCACTTGTCAGAAGATTGGTGGTGTAGGTGTGTCTTAAAGTGTGGAAGTGGAAGCCTTCCAACTCTGGAATCCTCCGGCTGGCACTCCTGCAAGCATTTTCTACTGTGCTTGGAAGCTCCAAACGCCCGTCCGACCTCAAACATACAAAGGAGATTTCCGTATAATCCTGCGGTACATCCTGTGTGCCATCAAGACTATAATACTCATAATGCACACGGTTCTTTTCCCGAACCTCTTTGTAATAGTTTTTGTGGTACAGTTGTCCGTACTGAAAGCGTTGCTTGTGTTGTTCCCTTTTAGCAGTTCTGAGAATTTCAGCGAGTGTATCGCCAAAGTCCACCACACGCACCTTTTTACGCTTTGTGGGACCAATCTCCGTTTTGTGTCTTGTTCCGTTGTAGCGGACACTTCGCCTTACAGTCAGATACTGTTCCTCAAGGTTAATGTCCTGCCATGTCAGTCCTGCAACCTCTCCCAGTCGAAGCCCTGTATAGTAGGCTATCTGCACCGGAAGGATTGCGTCCCTGCTTCTTTTGGAAAGTTCCTCCAACAGTTTCTGATACATTTCGTGCGTAAGCACCATTGCATTTGCGTCCGGCAGGTCATCCTCTGCAAATAAATCCACATCATCCGTTTTTCTTTTCAATACCACATACTGCATGGGATTGAAGGTTATAAACTGTTTGGGAAATACTGCAAACCGGAATGCCTGCTGTAACACAGCCGAGTAGGAATGCACATAATCCTTTGTGTAACCTTTGGAAACGAAGTTTCCGGCTGTTCCCCCAAAGGTAAGCAAATCCATAAACTGCTGTAAATGCTCCGAAGTGACTGTTTTCAGCTTGCGGTTGCCGATAGGGTGTTGCTTAATTCGGTTGACCGCCTGAAGATAATTACCAACCGTTCCATTGCTTAATGTGCCGACCTTCAATTCTTCCTCTGCCCAGATGTCGAGCAGTTCTCCAAGTGTGATATTGTCAGCCTTTGCAATGAATTTCTTGCTTTCGTAATCATCCATAGCCTGTCTTAATAGCTTTTCCGTTTCACTTTTGCTTTCCGTACCCGCAAATTCCTTTTGTACCAGATTTCCGCTGGCGTCCTCCACATAGAAGCGGTAGTACCATTTCTTTCCTTTTTTTCTTACAGAACCTTTTGCCATAATCGTTATTACTCCTTTCGATATTGGACAATCGGAACTGATGAAATGCTTCTTGCGTGTAAGTATATCATAACTCCGGTTGTCTAACTATACCGATTCGGAATCTTCCGATAAAAGATTTGCAAGCCTCTGTGTGGCTGTCTCCGGTTTCTTGGAATAGAGCCTTATCACATCTGCCATGTCATTAAAGGCATTGATACTGTGAGTAATTTCCCTAAGAAACATGATTTCGTTGTATTCCTTATTCGATTCAAAACCTATGGTGGCTGCTATGTCTGCATTCTCCGTGTTGCCCTTAAAGTTCTTGCAGGCAAACTGGAACGAATCCATAAACAACTCATACTCCTGTAACATCAGTAGCAGTAGGTCTTTCGAGAAGTCAGCTTCCTCATTATTTAGGTCAAAGGGTAAGCGGTTTAGGATACTGCTCATTGCATCACGAATCTGTAATTCCCTTTTATCCGTAATGTCTGTTTCGTATTCCTCTGCCTCTCCTTTGAGCCATTCCACAGATACATGAAGTGCTTCTGAAAGTCCATCCAGCACCAGTTTCTTGGTGTTGTCGATTGTTCCGGCTTCATATCTCTGAATAGTGGAAGCTGTCACTCCCATCTTTTCAGCAACATAAGGCTGTTTCAATCCTAATTCCAATCTTCGCTGTTTTGCCCTGCTACCGATTAGCTTGCGTAATTCTTTATCTTTCATCTTGATACGCCTCCTTTTTCGGTATGGTACTACTATAACATATATCTTTTATAATTGCAATGTGCAATTCAATAATTATTTTTAAAATTTCGTAACGCTTGACAAAAGGATATAAAAGGTTTATAGTAGGCTTAGTCAAAAATTGCATAATGCAATTCGCAAGGAGGTGATTCAATGACAGAAATGAAAATTGCCTTATCCATTGAGGAAGCCGCAGACTACACAGGTATCGGTAGAAACACACTCCGAGATTTGGTAAAGTGGAAGAAGCTCCCGGTACTTCAGGTAGGACGAAAGGTTCTGATAAAGACTGATATACTGGAGCAGTTCATGGAAGCCAACGAAGGCAGGGACTTGAGGGATAAGAATACTGTCAAAGCAGTTAGTCGAAAAACTGCTGTAACTTAAAAGGGTGGCTTCCTACGAAACCACCCTTTGGTATGTATCAGACCGAAGTCATGATATACCTACACGCAAATAGATTATATCATGTGCTTCCTCTGGTATCAACCGGAAATTTTAGGGAAAGGAGTTGAAAATTTATGAATAAGTGAGTGGTTTTCTTCTTTAAGAATTATTTCTTAGCAAGCCCTCGGCGTTTGAGAGCGAAATACACCCTTCGCACAAATCTTCGATTTGTACTCTGGGTATTTCGCCCTTGCAGGGAGCTTCTACTGCCGAAAGGCAGATGTGTTCGTAACCGGACACCTAAGTGTCCACTCACTTATATAATCCTTCCACCTCTTTCCCTAAGTAACATTTACGAGAGGAGGAAGCACTATCGAACGAAATTCATTTATTCAGATAAGCAAGCTCCACAATGTCCGTGGCAGGATTACTTATATATCCAGTCACGCCAAGCAGGAAAACCTATATGCGGTCTATGAAACCACAGACCGCCATTACTGGACGGAGCTTGCCAGATTTAATCAGCAGGAATTTCTAAAAAGCGGTACAGAGGGGAAATGTATCGAAGCAAGGGAACTGATTATAGCCCTGCCGGAATCCTTTCCCGACCTCTATGATCCCGACAGGCTGTTACAGATGTTTACCAACCGCTTTAAAGAAAAATATGGTGTGGAATGTGTATCAGCCCTGCACCATAACAAACGCAAGACCAACTATCATATCCATCTTATCTTTTCCGAAAGGGAGCTGTTACCGGAGCCCATAGAAAAGATTGCAACACGCACTATGTTCTACAACGAACAGAAAAAGCATGTACGCAACAAGAAAGAGATACTGGACGATAGTGGAAATGTCCGCAAGGGCTGTAAGATAATCAAAAAAGGCGAAGTTTATGAGAGAACCTTATTTACCGCCAAGAACAAGCTGTTCAAGCAGGAGCATTATCTGGACGAAGCAAAACGCTTCTATACCGACCTTATCAATCTTCTGATAGAGGACGATAAGAATAAACTCCATGTATTTGATAAAAACGGATTATACCTTGCCACCAAGAAAATCGGTAAGAATAATCCCAAAGCAGAACAGATAAAGGCAGATAATGAGGTGCGTATGCAATGGAATCACGAAGTAGATCGAGCCTTAGTCAGCCAAGTGCCGGAGGATGAGATACGGCAGATAAAAAAGGATTTTATCACAGACCGTATCCGTAGCTCCATCAAAGCATGGGGCAACTGTCCGGAACTGCTTGCCAATATCATACGAGGGGCAACCAACCGACTGGCACTTCTGATTCACGATATACTTACCGCCGCAAGGGAACTGAAAAACAAGCTGTTCTACGAAGCTCTTGAAAAAGAATATGGTAGCAAGGCTGTTACAAAAGCAGAGGACAAAGCAAGTGTTGTTACCGCTCCGGCTGCGGAAGAATTGACCGAGCCTGAGCCACCAGTGACCACAATTACCGAAACTGTACTTGAAACAGAGGCTACAGAACCGCCCAAGCCACAGATACCTCCAAGACCGGTTATGCCACCGAAAGCAGCCGCCTTCCCAATGCTTCAAAAAATCAAGATTACGCTTGATAAGCAAAATCATCTTATCTTTGAAGCAGAGCGTGAACGAAGTCAACTGGAGATTGAATTAAGCGATTTAAAGGGACTTGCAAGGCTTACCAAGAAAAAGGAGCTTGAAAGCAGAATTGCCACCAAAAACGAGGAAATCCGAACCCTCAAAGCCGGATTGTCCGGTATCGTCAGACAGCATGGATTTGCAACGGTACAGGATTTCTACACCGCATTCTATACCGCACAGCGTGCCATCGACGCATATCTGAAAGAATGTGCCAAGCGGGAAGAAGCCTACGGAGAGAAAGCAACTCCAAAAGCCGAGACTATGCACAACAAGATAAAGCGGTATCAGGAAAAGGCTGACAGGCTAAACGCCAACCAACCTTACCGAAGCAGAGATAAAGGGGCGAGATAATCGCCCCTTAACCACAAAATAGCCCTATCCATACACACAATGGATAAGGCTATTTTTAAATACATACTGTGCGTAGAACTGAAAGTTTGCATCCTGTGAAATTGTAATTCATTAGCATTACGCTCTCCATTCCATCAACACGCAATCTTCCTTCTTTCCTTCATGTAGCTCATGTTCAGGAAGCTCTTTAATAATTTGAAATCCTGCCTTCTGATATGCTCGTATTGCTCGCGGATTGTTTTTCCGTGGGTCAAGAATCACCCCATAGGCATCCATTTCCGTTCGTAGATATTGGCATACTACTCTGCAATATTCTGCACCGATTCCCATATTCCAATATTTTGGCTCACCGATGAATTGGTCCATCGCATAAATCTTTTCATCAGTCTTATGGTAATTATATTCATCAAAAAGTTCGTCTTGAACCCTATATATTTGTGCGTAACCAATGGGAATTTCATCGTATTCAATGATGACCCGATACAGTTCATCCGCCCATTGTTCAGTATAATGCTCACAAATCGTTTTCAGTGTATATTTCTTATCTCTACCGCCGTAAAATTCAAGAACACGGTCGTCTGTCAGCCATTTTAACATAAGAACTAAATCATCCTTGTTCATCGAACGAAAGGAAACTCGCTTTACTCCTGACATAATTCACCTCTATAATAATATAATCTCATAACATTTCTTCCTGCTAAAATGTAAACATTCCTGCTTGTGTCTGTAGTAATTCCGAAACACCCTTAATTAACATTTTCCTATCACTTCGTTCATAACCATAAATAATTTGGTCTATAGCCCAATACACATCATTAAACTCGGCTTTTCTTTCTGCCAACTCAGGATTTTTGTGCTGATAGTACCTCAAAACTCTTCTGCCAAAGTCTTTTCCAAAATCATCCGTACTACAATCCAACAAACACAAAAAATCATTATCTGGGTCACTAACTATAAAATCACCAAAATCAATAACTCCCAATAGTCTATTATTTCTAAAAATCATGTTACTAGCACTAAAATCATTATGTACCAGGCACGGGGTATATTCAAACAAGACGGTATTGTTCAATATGTTTGAGTATATTAACTCGATATATTCCTGAATATCAGCAGTCAATAACTGCTCCTTTTGTAAAATGCCGATAAGCAATTCTTTATCTTTCAAATACTTATCCTGCTTATTCTCCTGAACATCTGAAAACAAGTCAGCTGAACAATCAATCGCTATGGAATGTAACTCTTTCAAAAATGTTGCTTCGTCACTTGCAAGGGCATCTTTTTCTTTTTCACTCAGCCTGTGATACTGCTCATAAGCAATACGTTCCCCTTTAATATATTTCATAATATTAAATTGGTCACTTTGATACACTACCGCAGGGGTCTGATAAGATAAATTACAGTTTTCTAAAAACCGATACAATTCAAACTCTCGTTTCTGAGCAATTCTAACAGAATCTCGTTTTGGAACTTTCACAACATATTGTTCATTACACAAAAAAGTATCACTATCATCACCAGATGACAAATAACGGAACTCATTTATCTTTATCTGTTTATTCAAGAGCCTATATATCTCAGTGTCCAAATCAACCATTTAAGTCTCCTTTATACATACCACTATTTTTATATATTTTATCAATATTGGATTCTTCATCTACTTAAAGTCATAACAGAAACTTCAAATTTTCGCTCTCTATTGTACCACAAATATCCCTAATATTCCACTTATATTTTTCTTGATTATTTAAGGCGATTATTTAAGGCGGACTGCCCATTCTTAGCAATCCGCCTGTATAGTTACCACACCTCTAAACTGTCCTCTGCATCTATCCAAATTTGCATAGTTCCGTCAAGATAAAGTCTTGCATATTCAAGTGGATTATCTATTGCAAGGGCATTCAAAGCACACTCTGAATTAGGTGTGGTCTTCAATCCTTCCTCTGCTTTTGCACAGTCAATCCGTAAAATATATCCGGCATAAGTGCATATATCAATGCTGTTGTGGTAAATGTTGTAATCTGCGTATATGATATTCATTCAATCAACCCTCTTTTCTGTAAAATCTAAAAGCATTTCAATCAGTTCACACAGTCCATTCATATTGTATTATAATGTGTTATGTGATTTTGCTTCCCTTGTTTTTGCCCTTATGAGAGTTCGTAAATCCTTGTGGAACGATATAACACAAGGGAACACATAAGGGAAATCACACATACAGAAAAGTTAGTGTTTATAAGGGTTTTCCAAGAATTTAATAATAAATTATAACAGGTAATGAAACCCTTAAATTATGGGTTTGCACAATTGAAATTGAATTTATAATTTCCCTGCAAATATCTCTGCATCAATAGTGATTTCTTTTGTTTTTTTTAAATCTATTCCATCTTTATTTACACAAAACAGTAGTGGAGTCATATCCGCAAAGGTTTTTATTTCCTCGGATGTCATTGTATACGTTGCTGAAACTTTCTTGTGATAAACAACGGAATACTTCTTTTGGAAATAATCTACGACAGCCGCATTAGAATATTGATTGCTTTTCAATTGTTCTTTTGCCGTCTCTCGAAGCTCCTTAAGATGAGCATTTCCCGGAATTACCTTAATTACATAACCGCCTTCTTTCAAAACTCTGTTAAATTCGGAATAGTTAGCAGGAGTAAAAATATCTAATATGCAATCTATCCTTTTGTCTTTTATGGGCATTTCTTCCAAATTTCCCACAAACCATTTGATAGAATTACTGAAATCACTTTTTGCTGCAAGCTGAACAGCATCTTTAGAAATATCAAATGCAATAATTTCTTTATCACCTGATACTTCTTTTATCTGCTTTGAATAATATCCTTCACCGCAGCCAATATCAAGTATTGTATCAATGCTGCTAAAGCTTTTTATAAGCTGCACCACTTCATTCAGGATATGTGAATAATAGCCTTTTTCTAAAACCTCCCGCCTAATTTGAAAAGTCTCTCTGCTATAATGTTTTGAAGATTTTGTTCCTACAGCAAAGTTCACATAACCCGTTTTTGAAATATCGAAACAATGATGATTAGAACAAAATAAACTTTTTTGTTTCAATTTTAAATCTGTTTTACATATAGGACATTGAAAAACTTTTTCACTGTCACTAAATCTAAGTATTTTATTCATTATTCCCTCCGTTATTATATTACTTGCCCAATAAGCGAGCTATGCAATACGGATTCACCGCAACATAACCCGCGGTGTTATCTTAATCTCATATGCGCTGTCATATTCTCACCTCCAAACTCCGATTTGTCACCGGCTCCATTATACGCTATCTCATAAAAAAAGTATAGCCGAATTTCAGCAAACTTGTCAGATGGAAACAACTTGCAACGCAAGATAATTCCGGGCGGCAAGTCCACAAAGGGGTAGCTGGCGTAAGCCAGCGCAGGGGAAGGGTAACTTCCCCTGTGATGATTGGAGCAGATTGAAAATCTACGGAAATCATCTGCTGTCCGCAGGACGCCTCCGGCAGGGCGCAATGCACCACTTCCCGAAGTGGTGTATAATTGCGCCCTCTTTCAGAGGGGGAAGCCACGCTTACCGCTCTGGAAGCTATTATGACCGTTCCCGGTCTGGCTCTTTTCTCTTGGAATGGGGCGTTTTCTCCCTCGTCTGCGCCTTTGCTTCCGCCAGCCTGCGCCGGATTGAATTGTCCCGCTTCTGGATAAACCGCTGTCTGGTGTCAGCGATAAAGCGGCGGCACTCCGGCTCCGGGATAGCGTCCAGCTTTCGGATTGTGCTTTCCACAATCTCCCTCGCCTGCCTGTCACGAATGACCGGCACGATTTCCCGAAGTCCGGCAAGAGTTTCCTGTTTCGTGGCGGCGGCGTACTGGTAAACCATAGCCAGCTCGTCCTTTGAAAATTTCACATTCATTCCGTGTCCTCCTTTTCTGTGCCGGTTCCGGCAAATATCTGTTCTATGAGCTGCCGGGTGCTGTCCCGATGAAAGAGCAGCTTCAAGAACAGTTTGACCTGTTCCTCCGGCAAAAGCTCCGGGTGGGGCAGGTATCTTTCCAACTCCGCCCCTCTGGTACAGAGCCGGTGCGTCCGCTCTTTTCGGGTCAGCGTCTTTATCTGGTGTTCCAGAATCTTTTCCTCATGCTGCGCCCTCCGCAACTTTGCTTCGGTTTTCTCTATTTCCTGATTGAGTTTTTCCAGCTTTTCACTCATAGCGTCAGCCCTCCGTTCTGGGAATGAGTACATATATCTTGTTCGGCTCCCCAAAGCCTTGACGCACCCGCACAATCAGTCCGGCAGCTTCCAGCTCGTTTAAGGAACGCTTCACGGTCATGGTGCTGCGGGAGAGCGCCGCCGACAATTCCACAATCGGGAAACAGATAAATAAAATCCCGTTCATGTCCTCTATGCCATTTGCCAGAACATCGTCCAGCATACGGGCGTACATGATTTTTGCGGTGCTGCTGATCGGGAGCCGCAGCATGGCTCTCGGCACAGTTTATCTGCAAACGGCTCAAGCTGAATTTTAGGAAGCTGTCAGTAGAAGAACGGAAGTGGCTGAAAAAGATTGCGGAAAAATCCGACTTGCTGAAGAATCCAAAACCGCAGAGAGGACGAAGATAAAAAATGCCTGAACGGCGGTTCTGGTTTTTCAGAACCACCATCCAGGCATTTTGTTTAGTAATAGAAAAAGGTGCAGTTGATTATTGCGTATTGTCAATCTCTCTCAAACCGGGTAGTAAAAATACGGCAAGCGCAACGATGATAATGCCAATTCCGCAAATGACAAACCATTTCTCAACTCCCAGCCGCTCCGCCAGAGGCCCGGAAATGACAAGGCCAAACGGCATGGCGAGGGAAGCGGCGCTTGTCAGTAGAGAAAAAACTCTCCCCAGATATTCTGGTTTGACCGTTTCTTGAAAAATCGCATTTTGCACACCGTAAAATGGAGCGGAAATTCCCATAACAGTACAGCACACAACAAAGACAAGAAATGCGTCTGGCGGCAAAAGCCCGGAGAGCATAATGCTAACGCCCATCAGGAGAACGGAAAGACCGATGGTGTACCGCCGTTTCTTAAAACCGCCCCAAATGCTCAGAATGACTCCGCCAAGCAGCATACCAACCGCAAAAGCAATTTCAGCGGCAGAGGCATGGGCCGGTGTTCCTTTGAAGTATGACATACAGATGAGAGGAAAAAGCGTACTGATTGGCATATAAAAGAACATATAAATTACACCAATCCAGAGCAGAGCAAAGAGGCCCCTGTTTTGCTTTAATACCACATACCCCTCTTTCATATCCTGTAAAAACTGTTGTCTTTTCGTTTCTGGACATAGTTCAGGCGTTGGTATGGACGAAATCGCAACAGTCACACAGGCAAGGATTGCACCCACAATATCTAACAATATAATTGCATTAAGAGGCCAAACAGCATATAAAAACGCTGCGGCAGCTGGACTGATAATCGCACTTACTGCTTGCATGGTCTGCGTGTAACCAGCGCATTTTGTAAGTTCCTCTTTTGGCACAATCATAGGTGTTGCTGCGCTGAATGCTGGAGAATGAAAAGCAGTTCCCGCACTTCGGATTAACAGGACAACCATAATAGACCATACGGGCAATTCCATGTAAAACGCCACCAGCGCCAGAATACCGCCAGCGGCGGCAATTATCAAATCCGCACCAATCATTACGCTTTTACGGCTGTGCCGGTCAACAAAAGCACCTGCAAACGGGCCTAAACAGGCTTGCGGCAAAAATCCAATCAGTGTTGCCGCCGTCAATATGATTGCAGAATTAGTTTTCGCAACCAAATAAAAGATAATGGCCATTTGCAAAATACCGCTGCTAATAAAGGATATTGCTTGTCCGGCAAGAAGTGTAAAATAAGTTTTTCTCCATGAATTGTTGTTTTGGGTCATAATGCGAACCTCCTTTTTTATTGCATTGTTCCTTTGTTTCTGCAATAAAAAGCAGGCGTTGTCCCACAGAGAGGGCAGACGCCTGCATAACAACAAAGCACGAAAAAACACCACGATACAGTTCAAAGACTGCTCGTGTCAAACCTACGTGTTCCTTTGCATACGCACGCAAAAAAAGCCCACCATCATGTGGAAAGGTACTTCTACTTTTTATTGCTTATTAGCGTACACAAATTAACACACGTAAGCCTCCTTCCAATCTCAAACTGTCGCACAGTATAACACACATCCGATAGACTTGTCAACCATTTTTAACCTTGTTTTCCATCTTGTTTTTCCATCTCTTACGGGCAGTAGCAAAGCCAGGCGAGCCAGTCAACGGTCAAGATGAACGGCGCTTTCAGCGCCGCCGTTGACAGTCTCGCCCGTCTTTGCTAATGGGTAATCAAGGCGGGAAAGCCATTTTAGGGCTTTCCCGCCCATTTCAATTTTGGGAGAAGAAAGGCCCCAAAATGAACGAGTGCGGCCAAACACTTTTAGGGATTGGTCACCTTGTCCACCCATCCAGCGGGGCGGCGGGGAACGGTCAAGGCCGGGCGTCAGCCCATTCATTTCAGCCTTGACGGTTTCCTGCCGTCCTGCTACTTTTCCCGGAGTGTGGCCACACATCTGGTCACGGTGTCCAGAGCTTTGGGACTTTTTGTCCCATAGGCCGGGGGCGGAGGACGAGGGACGGGGGCTTTCATAATACGCCCTGTCTGCTGCTGAAATCAGCCCTTTGTTTCCGGCTTACCAGCCCCAAACAAAGCCCTGCTTTCCTGCCGCGTCAAATGCCCTTGCCCTCCCCGGCGGCAACGGTATTTTCAGGGCAACGCCGACAGAGCGTATAACACACTACACTTTGCTCCGCAAAGTCGTGTGCCAAATGGGGCGCTGCCCCCTTTGGAAACCCCCGCAACAAACAGGTGCTATGCACCCAGCCGGGAGCATAGCGCCGTTTGTTGTCAGCAGCCCGTTTCACGGTCTGCGTGTAGTTCCTTGTAAACTGACCTAAAGTGTATGTAAAATATTATGAGAAGCAATTGGTTCAGCAAGTCCTTGAGAAAACACTTAAAAAGAACGATTCGATATTTAATACATACTGTGCTATAAAAGAATTAATAAAAGACGAACCAATAAGTGTAGATTATGTTCAATCTGAGGAGGATACATTATTAAAAAATCTTATGAGGAAAAATTTGAATAGTGATGAATATGTTGAATTTGAAAAGTTGCTTGATGAAGCTGGTATTAATGCATGGCGCGAACAAGTTGATTTTTTGGGACGAGGAGATGGTATGATAGAACATATTTGGTGTGAATATGGAATAGATAAAAGAAGATTTTCAGTTTAAGAAAGATAGCGGAGCGAGCTGAATATTGAGCTCACTCGCTCCACGTTATTCCTCTACATGAAATACATCTTCCACCAGCATATTAAAGTACTTAGATACTCGTAGCATAAATTCGGCAGATGGGGCGCCGTCCCCACGTTCTACCCTGCTGACAGTTTTGGTGCTGAATCCGATAGCAGCGGCAAGGTCATTCTGGTAAATGCCACGCTGTTCACGGATTTCTCTGATATTATTTGTGACCACCATAAAAAATCCCTTCTTTCAGTTCTATAGATATTTTCTTATTGTCAATTATGCAAAAAAATGTGTCCAATAAAAAGGACTTGCGTTTTTATCGGCAATGATCGGTAAGAGCAGAAGCATCAGATTTTCCAAGAACTTTTCCAAATATGTCTAAGCGGTCATTTTCTCCAACCTTGATAGGTGCATACTTTTCGTTGAGTGAGATAAGGAAAATTCCGTCTTTGTCGTCCTTTAACTTCTTGATATAGGCTTCTCCGTTCAGAGCGAAGATGCCGATTTCTCCATTAGCAACAGATTCCTGTTGCAATACCCATGCAATCTGACCATCGTGGAATTCAGGTTCCATACTGTCACCACTAATGCGTACACCGAAAGTTGTATCTTCCGGCAGAATAGATTCATCTATGCGTACAGTCTCTTTAGGTCCGTCTACGAGAAAGTTACCGGTTCCGGCTGATACTGCATTTTCAAAAATATCAATGCTTCTGAATGGAATTATCTTAGCAGTTTGCTTTTCATACATTCCGGATGCGTGGAGCAGATTGATATAATCCATAGCCTTTTCCCTGCCTTCATCAGTAAGTGATGAAAAAGGATCAGCAGGATTTACTCCAAAATATGCTTCATACATATTAGTGATACCAAGGATTCTACACACTTTGTAAAATATGGTAACGCTTGGTTCAGCAAGATTTCTCTCCCAGTTGGATATGGCTTTATAGGAAATCTTGATGCCTTCTTTTGCCAGTTCATCAGCGAGATCCTGCTGGAGCAAGCCTTTCTTTTTTCTATATGTTGAAATGATTTCTCCGATTGAGTACATACATACGCCTCTTTTCTTTCCAATTAGTTGATTTCTAATGTCTCTTTTCACTCCATAGTATATAGCAATAGTACCAATTATTCAAGTTAAAAATCCAATATAATGAGAAAACAGACACATGTGTCCGTTGACAGTCGATTATTCTTGGGGTTATACTATGCCCTGTAAGGAACATTACTCATATACTTGGACTAAAGGTTATGGTAGTGATAGATTAAATGCAGGAGGTTATGCAGATGGGAGACAGGGTAATACTTCATTCAGATATCAACTGTTGTTATGCTTCGATTGAGCATCTGCATCATCCGGAGCTTGCAGGAAAGCCACTGGCAGTAGGCGGTGACCCGGAGGCAAGACATGGGATTGTCTTAACTGCTGACTATATTGCCAAGAAGTACGGTGTGAAAACAGGAATGGCGCTCTGGCAGGCAAAGCAGGTCTGTCCGGACATAACATTTGTTTCACCAAGAATGGACTTATATCTTCGGTTCTCAAGGATGGCGCATGAGATATATGCAGAATATACGGACAAGCAGGAGCCATATGGAATTGATGAGTGCTGGCTTGATGTGACAGGGAGCAGCTCCCTTAAAGGGGATGGATTGCTCATTGCACAGGAAATCAGCAAGAGAATGAAGTCAGAGCTTGGCATCACAGTGAGTGTTGGTGTTTCTTTCAATAAGATATTTGCAAAGCTTGGTTCAGATTATAAGAAGCCGGATGCAATCACAACTATGTATAAGAGTGAGTTTAAGCAGAAGGCATGGGCACTTCCGGTAAGTGATCTGCTATATGTCGGAAGGAGCACGAATCAGAAGCTTGCAAAATTCGGTATCAGAACCATAGGTGATCTTGCAAGGGCAGATGAAGGGATGCTTAACAGCCACCTTGGAAAGATGGGCAGCATCTTATGGTCATTTGCTAATGGCTATGATGAATCACCTGTCAAACTGGAGAATACCCACGCTCCAATCAAATCGGTGGGAAACAGCACAACGACACCAAAGGATTTAGTATGCGATGAGGATGTAAAGATTGTTCTTTATATTCTGGCTGAGAGTGTTGCAGCAAGACTTCGTGAGAATGGATTCCGGTGCAGAGTGGTTGAGATAAGTGTCAGGGATAATGAGCTATTCTCTTTTACCCGTCAGAAAAAGATTGACCACGCAACGAATATCACCGGAGAGATAGTTGCATACGCTTATCAGATATTTAAGGAAAACTATAACTGGAGCAAACCAATACGCAGTATTGGTGTCCGAGGTGCAGACTTAGTAACAGATAATTATTGGGAACAGATTGATTTGTTCTCAAGTGTGGAGAAGCGTGAAAAGCAGATGAAGATGGATTCAGCGGTTGATGAGATACGCAGAAGATTTGGATTTTACAGTATCCAGAGGGGACTCATGTACCGGGACAGGATTCTGTCGGCAGTCAATGCAAAAGAAGAACACACAGTACATCCACATGGGTACTTCTCAGGTTAGCAACGAGAAGTGCCAGATAATCAAGGCGCAGATGTGTTGTGCTTGTACATAAACATATGGGACTTGGTTATCTGATACGGCGACTGCCGTGAGCGAAATGAAGCGAAGCGGAATTGAGCTGCACTACGAGTAGCGATAGAGTTAAAGAAGAGGGAGGCGGAACATGAGCGAAGCAGAAAGAATTGATCTGGTAGACAGAGCACCATTGACGGAGAAGCAGCAGAATGTGTATGAAAGCATTATGCAATATCAGAGAGTTAATGGTTATGCTCCTACTATCAGGGAGATATGCAAGATGGTAGGGGTGGCATCGACTTCAAGTGTTTATGCACATCTGAAAATATTAGAAGAAAAAGGCTATATAGCAAGGAAGATGGATGCTTCCAGAGCAATAGCAATCTTGTAAGGAAGGTGATTACATTGAGCAATAAGGTATATGTTGATGTACTTGCAGAATTTTCAAAGGACGGACTGCTCATTCCCAAAGAGATAACGTGGGAAGATGGCAGAAAGTATGAGATTACACGAGTAAAAGACAAGCGCAGAGCAGCCAGTACAAGGGCTGGCGGCGTTGGAGAGCGTTATACCTGTGTGGTAGATGGAAAGGAAATATTCCTTTTCTATGAAGATAACAATATGTGGTTTATGGAAAGAGCCGGAGCCTGATGTGATTGTGTGCTGACAGCACAATTCATATCAGTTGGCTTTAGATCAGCAAAGCCGGGGAATGTGCAGACATTCATCGGAACTCCCGGCAAAAGGCTTGCAAAGGTGATTTCCCTTTCCTTTACGAGTACAGAATTGTAGATTGATGATTTTGTATGAATAAGGAGCGAACTGAATTGAACAAAGGAAATGTTATAGAAATTAGATGTAAAAAATGCAACAAGTTAATGATGGAATACTTTGTATGCGGTGATGATTTCGCTGTGGCACTTCAGAATATTGGAATTAAGTGTGACAGATGCAAGCGAGTGATGATACTTAAGAAGTATTCCGAGGGAATGATGAAGGAACATTCTGAGAATGGGACTTTCAGAATATAATGATTGAAAATTAAATTACAGCCCACCTGATAAGGGCACATCGAAAGATGGAAGCACCAGAGACGCAGGGGAAACGAACAGTATTTATGATACTGGTTTCCTCGTGCGTCTTTTTTGTGATGTAAAGGGTAATCCGACTTGTTCGTTTCCAAGGGCGGCAAGGAGGATTTATGAGCAGTAAAGCACAGACAAGAGAAAAGGATTATGAGAGAGGAATACGAATTGCTGACAGGAGAAAGGCGATAGGATTATCACAGGATGAGTTAGCTCATAGAGTAGGTATAGGCAGACAAGCATTATCTGCGATTGAAAATGGTGGAGATTTTAAGACACAGACATTAGATAATCTGGCAATCGTACTTGGTGTATCTGTTGATTTCATAATGTATGGAAAGAATGAAGAAAATTCAGAACTATTATCTGAGGCAATGGATGTTCTTTCAGATATGGATGAATTGCAGATAAGACAGTGTCTTGCAATGATGAAAGCAATGAAAAGCGTGTCAGTTGAAAAGTGATTGTCGTGTTTACACGACATAATTGTCGCCTGTACACGGTCGGCAATTAAGGTGTGGCAGATTACAATATACTTGTGCTTGAGATACAGCACAGAGTTTGAAAGCGGCGTGCACAATGCTTTCTTTAATATTTCAATTAAGGAAGGTAATAGCCATGAAAAAGTATAACGGAAAAGAACTTTACAAAGGACTTTTGTTTATAAAGTCAATGATGAGTATGAATAATGTGAACCGACAGAAAGAACTTGATCAGACATATGCTTTAAGTGTGGGAATTGAGTGTGATCAGACTGTTGTAGATGATGGAGCATCTACATCGGTTGACAGACCTCAGATGCGTCAGCTGATGGAAATTCTTGAGATTTCAGATTACAAGGTACTTGTCGTAGAAGATATTTATGAGATTACAAGAAATCCGGAAGATTTAAAGTCAATGATGGATCGCATAAATGATTTGGGTGTGACAATATTTGACCTTGGTACTATGAGTGCGAGGTACAACAATTATGCGATTGAGTGTTAGGAATTCAGGCAGGTATTCCTACATTGTATTTGCTTCTGAAACAGTGGTATTTGATGACTATGGGAAGCCAGTCATCAAATGCCCAACAGAGGCTGAGGCAGTGGAATACATCATGAATCGGTTAGAGAGTGAGGTTATTCAGGATGATATATGATATTTATGCAGTTGGTAATACTTTGAGAAGTATTAGAAATAAATATGGATATACACAGAATGATATGGCGGAGAGCCTTGATGTAAGTTATATTCATTATTCGCAAATTGAGCAGGGAAGACATCGGATGAGTCTGGAACTTATGCTGAAGATTGTAACAAAGTATGGAGTAGATCCTAATACATTGTTTGGAATTGAAAGCAGGGAAAAACATGAGAATAAAGATTTGTCTGTATTGGAAGATAAATTGCAGATGCTTAAACCAAATGATAGAGAATATGCAATGTCTACATGTTTGATTTTTATTGAAGGCTTAGAGGCAAGAAAGGAAGTGGTTTGAAATGAGAAGAGCAGGAAGAAAGAAAAAGCCACTGACCATACAGCCGATAAAGTGTGTTGTGATGTTGTCTTCTGATGAGGAGAATGACTGTATTGCAGCAGAGAAAAAGGAAAATAAGCAGTTGAAACGAATCATGGAATTTGCTGACAATAACAATCTTATTCCTATGAAAGTATTCCGAAGAGGAATTTTTGGACGACGATTAAGGGATGAAGTGTTTTATAAGGCAATAAGATATATGAGAGCAGGAAAGGCAGATGCGCTTATCGTAACAAATCTCGATGCTATTTCAGACGGAATAGCAGATTCTTATTTAAAAATAGGAGCAGTAAGGGAAGCTGGGTATAGATTATTCAGTGTAGATGAGAAGGAACCCAAGGTTGACTTGTATATTCCACCAAAGAGAGGTGATCTGCAGTGAAGATAAAGAGAAATATGATTGTGTGGGCTGAATTAAAAAGTGGACTCAGGCATATACAAGCTGGAAGGAGACCATGTATTGTAATAAGCTGCGACAAAGCAAACGGAAAATCACCTGTATACACAGTTGTTCCGGGGACAACTAAGTTGAAAAAGGATTATATTCCAGTACATTTCAATATTGAGCCTTCAGAAATTAGAGGATTTTTAAGACATACAACAATGTTTTTACCGGAGCAGCTTGTCACAATAAATGAGGAACAGATAATACAGACTGCCGGGATGATTGTCAGCACAGATGCAATAAAAAAGGTTGATGCGATGTTAGTCAGACAGCTGCAGATTGGAGAATATGATGGATGATGAAAATGAATTAGAGAATCAGAGTATAGATATTCCTATATGGAAGCGATATTTGCTTTCTGTAACTGAAGCGGCACAGTTTTATCACATTGGTGAAAAGAGACTTAGACAAATTGTAGATATCCATCCAAATGGGGAGTTTTATCTGTTAGTAGGAAACAAAGTTTTGTTTAAGAAAGAGAAATTTGAGCAATTTCTGGCAGAGTCAACTGCAATTTAATATGTAAAGTAGTAGAAAAGGGGGCACAAATGTGGTACAATAACCATGCTAGGGCTCTCTTTTTTGAAAGGAGACAAAGCTATGAGTGAGAAAAGACGAGATAATCGCAATAGAATTCTTCACGAAGGAGAGTACCAGAGAGCAGATGGACGTTATCGTTTTAGATATGTAGATATTCATGGAAATGAAGGGAATTTATATAGTTGGCGTTTGGACCATAATGATCCTATACCTAAAGGAAAGAAAATGGAGCTTTCTTTAAGAGAAAAGGAAAAACAGCTGGAACAGGATATGTTTAACGGACTTGTTCCAGGAGGTGGAGGACTTACAGTTCTTGAATTAGTGGAGAAATATGTAAGTCTTAAAATAGGGGTCAGACAGAGTACTTATGCTGGTTATAAGACGGTAATTAATCTGCTGAAAAAAGATGATTTTGGCAAAAAAAGAATCGACAAAGTGAAATTATCGGATGCGAAAGCCTGGTTGATCAAGCTTCAGAGGGTAGATGGAAAAGGTTATAGTTCAATTCATACTATCCGGGGAGTATTAAGACCGGCATTTCAGATGGCGGAAGAAGATGACTTGATTCGCAAAAATCCATTTGGCTTTGAACTGGTCAATGTTATTGTGAATGATAGTGTGAGAAGAGAAGCTGTCACAAGAAAGCAGGAGCGGGAATTTCTAAGATTCATAAAAGAAGATGCGCATTTTTGCAAGTACTATGATGCAATATTTATTCTCTTTAACACAGGACTTCGTATATCAGAGTTCTGTGGGCTTACAAAATCAGATTTGGATTTTAAAAACAAAAGAATACGGGTAAATCATCAATTACAGAGAACAAGTCAGATGCAGTATATCATTGAAAAGCCTAAGACAGAAAGTGGCGAGAGATATGTTCCAATGTCTGATGAGGTGGTGGCTTGTTTCAAGAGAATACTTAAGGACAGGGTCAATCCCAAAGTTGAACCGATGGTTGATGGAATGACAGGATTTTTATTCCTTGATAAGAATGATATGCCTATGGTGGCATTACATTGGGAAAAGTATTTCCAACATATTCGGGAAAAGTACAATAGCATATATAAGGTTCAGATGCCGCCGATTACACCACATGTGTGTCGCCATACATTTTGTTCTAATATGGCTAAGTCGGGAATGAATCCGAAGATGCTTCAGTATATTATGGGACACTCGGATATCAGTGTTACGATGAATACCTATACTCATGTTAAATTTCAGGATGCACAGGAAGATTTTCAAAAAGCAATTAATTCATAATGACCTGATGAAAATGAGAGAAAAATGGCTGAATGCCAGTATTTATCTTAATCCCCAATTTCTTACCTGTCGATTCCCAATGGCAGATTTGCCTTTGGTACAGACTTGAAATTTACCAAAGTTTTTACCAAAATTGATGACAAAAATATGCAAAGATATGCCAAAATATGCCAGAATAAGTGAAAAATGAAGAAAGGTAAAAAGGCTTGAAAAGCCCGAAAATACTGGAAATATGAGAAAAATCAAGATTTTATTTGTTTGCCACGGCAATATCTGCCGTTCTCCCATGGCAGAGTTTGTGTTCCGCGATATGGTTCAGAAGCGTGGCATGGAGGACCTCTTCTTGGCTGCTTCCGCTGCGACCAGTTGTGAGGAGTTAGGTAATCCGGTCCATCACGGAACGGTCCAGAAATTAAAGGAAGTCGGCATCAGCACAAAAGGGAAATATGCCGTGCAGTTAAAGAAGTCGGATTACCAGATATACGATTATATAATCGGTATGGAATACCGAAATATCCGCAATATTGAGCGGATTTTAGGTTCAGATTCTGATCACAAGGTACACAAGCTTTTGGATTTTAGCAGTCATCCAAGGGATATTGCGGATCCGTGGTACACGGGGGATTTTGATAAGACGTATCAGGACATCGTGGAAGGCTGTGAGGGACTGCTTCAGTATATTTTAGAACATGACAGGTTGTAAAACTATCTGAAATGGGTATACTGAACTTAATACAGGGGAAATAAAAATGAAGCTTCAGGAATATAATCCAATTTTATATTTAGAAGAATATGAAAAAATTCCAGATGAAATATACCGATGGAAAGAAGATGAGGAGCTGCGGCCCGCGCCGGGCTGGGGAGGAAGTGCTGCGACTTTAGAGGGTCTGAATCAGACCTCTGTTCCAGAGAGACTTTGCGTCGGAATTGGTCAATATCACACAGAACAGGATAGAGAAATCTATTTATGTGTCCTTCTTAATCGGGATACGAGGAGCGTCGAGTCCTGTTCGTTCGGTGTGTACCGGTCCCCGGAATTGGTTGCAAAAGCGTTGGATATCTTTTTTCGGATATATCCCATTGCTGCGCAAGGTTCGAATGATAACACAAGGAATACACCATTTTCTGCGGACTTCCAGAAGGGGACAATGCCCCAAATCTCTAAGAAAATTTCTCTTCTCAGCAGCCGCAACGCAATTTATCAGAAGAAGAACTACTTAGAAATGATTTCCATATATCATGTGCAGCCCGAAATGACTGTGAAAGGGACACGAGGCGGTGCCTCTGTAGTCAGCACATATTTTTCTCAACTTATGAGAAGAAAGGGAAGTGCGATATTTTATACATGGCAGGACGCAATTGATTGGTTATCAGCAGATATTGTAAAATATAATCAGAAAATCAGAGGAGTCTACATTTAGGGAAAATATTGTTGTACGATAGAAATATGGTTATGAAATCAAGATAAATTTTAAAAGAATCATTTGGAGAAGAAGGTGTTAACATGTACATTGCAGATTTACACATCCATTCCCATTATTCCCGCGCGACAAGCAGGGATTGTAATCTGGAGAATCTGGATTTATGGGCAAGACGTAAGGGAATTCAAATGATCGGCAGCGGGGATTTTACACATCCTGCATGGCGGGAAGAGATGAAGGAAAAGCTGCAGCCCGCAGAGGAAGGGCTTTACGTTCTAAAAGAGGAATATAGGATACACGATGATTCCGTGGCAGATGTTATGCTGCCGCGTTTTATAATTACAGGAGAAATTAGTTCTATTTATAAAAAATATGACCGGGTGCGCAAAGTCCACAGCCTGCTGCTTCTGCCCAGTCTGGAGGATGCTGAGTTATTGGCAAAAAAACTGGAGGCAATCGGCAACATTCATTCTGATGGACGCCCAATACTGGGAATAGATTGTCATGATTTATTAGAGATTATGTTGGAAATATGCCCGGGTGCGATTTATGTTCCGGCCCATATATGGACACCTCATTTTTCTTTATTTGGGGCGTTTTCGGGATTTGACAGTGTTGAGGAATGCTTTGGTGATCTCTCGGGCTATATTCATGCGATGGAGACGGGATTGTCTTCTGATCCGCCAATGATCTGGAGGGTATCTGCATTAGACAAATACAATTTAATCTCGAACTCAGATGCGCATTCTCCTGCTAAATTAGGGCGGGAGGCAAATCTTTTGGATATAGATTTATCGTTTGAGGGATTGCGTGGAGCGATTCAAGATGGACGAGGACTGTATGGGACGATAGAATTTTTTCCGGAAGAAGGAAAATATCATTTTGATGGGCATAGGAAATGTGGAATCTGTCTAAACCCTGTGGAAACGAAAAAGTATGGCGGAATCTGTCCTGTCTGTGGCAGAAAGCTGACGATAGGAGTGTCGCACAGAATTGAACAACTGGCTGACAGAGAGGAAGGCTTTGTCCTGAATCAGGGGAAAACTTTTGAGAGCCTGGTACCTCTGCCAGAAGTAATTGGTGCATCGGTCGGGGCGACCTCTGCAAGTGCAAAGGTTCAGAAGGAATATCAGAAGATGCTGCAAAAGCTTGGGCCAGAGTTTGAAATCTTGAGGACGATTCCACCGGAAGAGATACAAAAGGTCTCCGGGCATCTTGTTGCAGAGGGAATCCGCAGGCTGCGAAAGGGAGAGGTGGAAAGACTTCCCGGATTCGATGGGGAATATGGTACTATCAAGTTTTTTACACAGGAAGATCTGGACAGCCTGGATGGGCAGATGAATTTTTTTGGTGCATTGCATATTGAGAATGAGAAGGCTTCAACACATAGCAGTCAAAAAAAATCAAGGCCCGCTCATATAGGTGTCAAGAACTTTGAAATACCGAGACCGGCAGAAGATTCAGGTATAAAGCCTGCCGAAAATTTGAATGAGAGGCAGGAGCAGGCAGTGCGGTCTGTTGAAAGGACCATTGCTGTGATAGCAGGTCACGGAACTGGAAAAACGAAAACACTGATTTCCCATCTCCTGTATTTATTGGAGGTCCGAAAAGTAAAACCATCGGAAATTACAGCGGTTACATTCACGAATCAGGCGGCAGGAGAGATGCGTGAAAGAGTGAAGAAGCAGTTGGGGCGTGCAAGGAATGTGAGCCAATTGCAGATAGGGACATTTCATTCGGTTTGCCTGAACTTTTTAAAAGCGCAGGGCGTTGAATTTTCACTGGCTGATGATATGAGTACCTTAGAGGCGGCCGGGATTGTGTTGGAGCAGATGGATCTGCGAATGACCCCAAAACAGTTTTTAAGATTGGTCTCACTGGAGAAGTCCGGGATAGATGTAAATCGCGAGGAATTTGATTTACAGGTGGGAGAGGAAAAGGATTGGAAAGCCGCGGTTCAATTTTACCAGAATATTTTGCAAGAACAGGATATGATGGATTTTGATGATCTGCTTCTTGAAACACTGCGTATTATTGAACAGAAGAAGGCAGCTCTTGGATGGGAGAAAAGTTTTTCCTATCTTCTTGTAGATGAATTCCAAGATATCAGCCCAGTTCAATATCGGCTGATTCGGGTGTGGAATCAGAACGGAAGAGAACTTTTTGTGATTGGTGATCCAGACCAGTCCATCTATGGTTTTCGTGGATCGGATGCTGCATGCTTTGCGAGACTTGCTGAGGATGACCCAGAGCTGAATGAAATTCGTCTGGTCGAGAATTACCGCAGTACTCCTTCTATTATAGATGCCGCTACGGCTGTTATTTCACACAATCCAGGAGGTCTAAGACTGCTGACTGCACAGAAGGACGAGGGAGCTCCAGTACGTCTGGCGAGTGCGGGAACGGAGATGGGAGAAGCGATTTTTATTGCAAAAGAAATCAATAGATTGACAGGCGGAATTGGAATGTTGGATGCGCAGGAGCTCGGTGTTGAAAGGAGTCAAAATCGTGGATTTTCAGATATCGCGATTCTGTACCGTACTCATAGGCAGGCAGAGCTTCTGGAGAAATGCCTGCGGACAGAAGGGATTCCTTATGTCATTGCAGGACGTGAAGATTTTTTAATGGAAGACGAAGTGCGGGGAAGTATTGCATTTTTCAAGTGTCTAGCCAATCCCAAAGATGAATTTTCAAAGAAAGTAAGTTTAAAGCTTCTTTGGAAATTGGACAAAAACGTGGTAGCTGAAAGTGTGTTTGATACTATGTACCAGAAATTCAGTCCTTTGTATAGAAAAAACAGACCACAGAAATTTATAGACACATGGATGAAAGAAATGGAATTCGAAGAGAATACTTCTATGAAAAGACTTGCCGGCATGACGGTATTCTATAAGACCATGAGTGAATTTGCAGAGGCATTGAGCCTGGGAGTAGAGAGCGATTTAAAACGCTGTGGCTCCAAGAAATATACAGGTGAGGCGGTAACATTGATGACTCTCCACGGTGCAAAAGGACTTGAGTTTCCAGTAGCTTTTATTTACGGGCTTAGAAAAGGAATGCTTCCTTTTGAAAAAGACGGGAAAGCCGATTTAGAAGAGGAGAGACGTCTGTTCTATGTAGGAATGACACGTGCTCAGGAAGAATTGATACTGACAACGTCCGGGGAAGAATCTGAATTTTTAAAGGAGCTGCCTATGGATGTAGTAATCAGGGAGAAAGCAGATAAAAGAAAAAATACAGAAAGCGGTAAACAGATGAATTTGTTTGATTTTATGTAGGGAGATTTGCAAAGGGGGCAGCCTCTTTTGCTCACCATACTCTGTTTATATTGAAAAAAAGCATTCATATCACTGGGAAGAGACCTGGTGTATGGATGCTTTTTTTCATGAAAAAGGTTATTCGAGCCGGCTCCACAACTTCCTTGATAGGATTGAATTGTTTGATAATAATCTATATTTTTGATGTTATCAAATGATTCATATTCTATACGACTCCTGGCATATACTAAAAGTAACGCCACAAAATGGCGGATACCCTTATGAATTAAAAGACGTGGAATTTCTGAAAACGCATGGTTTTGTGAGAGATGAAGGGGCAGGACAAGCATTCGAGAAAGGTGAACGAGTATGAAAAAGAAAAAATGGCTGGTCATATTGGGGGCGGCAGCTTTTTTACTAACATCATTGGCTGGAGTGAGTTTTTATGGAAAAAAACAGTTGATGCGGGAACTAAAAGCAGTAGAGTCAAGCAGTGAGCTGATGGAATCAAAGACGCAAGTAGTTCATCAGGAAAAGCTGGCAGATCAGGATACTTCAAAGACGCAACTGGACAATTCTAAAAAGTCGAACAATATAGAACAACGAGGAAAACAAAAGAAGCAGAAAGTTTTGGGTACGCAAAAAACGATCATAGCGTTGGACCCAGGACATCAGGGACCAGGAATCGATATGAGCGGCATGGAGGAAAATGCTCCGGGTTCTGGAATTATGAAGCAGAGAAATAATTCTGGTACAACAGGACGATATAGCGGGATTCCAGAATATCAATTGAATCTTGATATCGCTCTGCAAGTAAAAGCGCAATTGGTTCAGCGTGGATATGAGGTAGTGATGAGTCGAGAAAACAATGATACCGCAGTCAGTAATCGGGAGAGAGCAATTCAGGCTAACGAGTCGGGAGCTTTGTTCTGTGTTAGAATCCACGCTAATGGCAGCGAGGATCCCGAAAGTTATGGAGCATTATGTTTAATCCCTTCGCAGGAAAATCCAACAGCCGGGAACTTATATGATAAAAGTTTTAAATTAGCATCTGATATTTTAGAATGCTATTGTGAGGAAACAGGTTTTGAAAACAGGGGAGTCCAGGTAAATGATACTATGACGGGAATCAATTGGAGTCAGATTCCGGTAGTGATTTTAGAGATGGGATTTATGACAAATGAAAGAGAAGATACGCTGATGGCAGAAGATACATTTCAAAAAACAATGGCGGATGGAATTGTACAAGGGATAGAGAAATATTGTACAGAAAAGTAAAAATAGGTAATATGATTGTGACTTAATCACGGAACAACCAAGGGGAATTGTTTATGATAATACCAGATAAAGATAAAGGAGGATATCAGATATGAAGATTATTTTAGATGATAAACTGAAAGAATACATGGATGAAAAGGAGCAGAAGGATATCGTATTGTATGCGGAGATGTGCAACACATGAGGCGGCTCCTTTATGGAGATATTGGCAAGGTTTGCTGATAAGGGAGAAAAATTGGAAGGGAAGGGTTATAAACGAGTTTCAAGCGAGAAGGGAGATGTGTATCTGCCTGTAAGAGGTTTGAATTATAAGGATACCATTACTTTGGGATTGGCTAAATTTTTATGGATGCCAAGAATCACAGTAGATGGGGTAAGCGCATAATGTAATTTTAGCATTAAAACGGTAGGGGCTGCTGGGGGAGAGTCTGTGAAAGTTTTTCTGTAATTAAAGATTTATAAGGTCTTCTATGATAAAATAAAAATCATAGGAGGCCTTTTATTATGGCAAGAGAAAAGAAACCTGTACACAA
>NZ_JABACJ020000036.1 GCF_012524165.2 Faecalicatena faecalis | reverse complement strand
GCTGATCTGCGATCGGCATGTGCCGAAACGCGGATTGTATCAAATGAGCTGATGCGCGGTCTAACTGCGCTAAACTGCGGCCTAGGTGGGCCGCAGGCCCGGAATAATCAAAGGTCTCTGCACACCCCATCAAGGCAGCAGAGTTACTCTATATTATACCTTATTTCTACTCTTTTGCAAAACTGTTATTTTACTCGTGCGGGCAAAGCTACCGTCTCCACGTGTGATAATTAGGCTATACCCCCAAATGCTATATTTCATTTCAATTTATTTCACTCTTAAGCAAAGCTACATCATGGCTATTATTCTTCGGTTCTATTCTATCAAGAACATTCTTTTCCACAGCTTGTGTCCAATAAATTTTTAATTTCTTTCTTGCACGAGTAATAGCAGTATAAAAAATACTGTGAGTTATCAATTCATCAATCTCATCCGTTATAATAATTTTCACAGAATCATATTCCAGTCCTTGTGCTTTGTGGATTGATACCGCATATGCTATTTGAAACGGAACAATGGTTTTTGTAGCACCATCATCATCTTCATCTGTACTTTTGTTTTTATTAACTGCAAAACGGATAATCGAATGTCCGTTCTCAGCATTTCCAATAATATCAAAATCATAATCATCCACATTTAACTCGATAAGCGGCCTATCAATTTCTATATCAAATTGTATACGCTCGGTTGGCCTGTCTTTATCCCAAGTTATAAAATCTACAATTCGGGCTTTCATATTATTATGAATAATTGGCACTTGTTCTTTATTCCGAGTAAAAAATTTATCAGCAGAATCATTAAACAGAATTGGATCGCCGACTTTATACCGTTGTATCCCTCTCCACATCTCTTTGCGGTTATTATTTTCTTGCATAAAATGGTTAATATTATTAATTCCGTATAGTCTCCCATAATTCAAACAAAGAATTATTTCCTCATCTTCAGCTATTGTAAAAATAGCCGGATCAAGGTTAGCTGAAAATTCACCGCCTTGCAATCTATCAAGAACATCATCTTCCATTTTGCGTACATTATCCCATAACGCAAGCAACTGCTTACTGTTACTTCTATATGGTTTAGCCAATTCATAAACTGCTGATTTGGGTAAAAAGCTACGAACAGCATCAAACCAATTACCAAATTCAATAGCTTCTATCTGATAAGTGTCCCCAACCAAAACAAGTAGATTAAATTTTGCAAGTTCAAGCAATTTTCTCATATTTTGATTACTTATAGTACTACATTCATCAATTATCAGAATGTCGTATTCTCGTCTCAAATTTTAATGAAAAATATGCTTTTTTATTTCTTTCATTCAAAAAAGAAACAGTTGTTTTCATTTCAACTGCTTCTTCGTAGATTTTAATATCAAATTTAAAAATGTAGATTTCTTAATATTCAATCTGAGAAATCACAAAGTTATCCGTTTCAAACGCCTCTGCCGCCTTGTTTCCAACTTCTATATGAGCCGGACTTGCCATAAGTGTATCGAAAGCATTTCTGTCTTTCAGGTCAATTACCATTGTTACAGTATTCGCGGCACCCACCCATCCGAGGCTTCTGTTTACCATAATGCTCTCAATTTCTGGAACACTGTCCTTCATCGCTTTCATTTCTTCCATTTTCTGATTTACGATTTCATCTGAAACACCCTCTTTGATTGTAGCTATAAAAATATGTCTGACCATTTATTTTTCCTCCGTCTTTTCATTAAATTTTTTCTGCCCATGCTTTCAGTTCCTCTGCTCTGGCATTGGAAGAAAAACGCCTGCCTTCCTTCAACTCTGCACCCTTGCAGGAATCTTTCAAGTCTGCATTTGTTCCCCCCATTCCGCTGCTTCCGGATGTGGCAAAAGGTACAATTACTTTTCCTTCCAGATTATAAGATTCCAAAAAAGTGTTGATGATTGTGGGAGCCACATACCACCAGATCGGGAATCCTACATATATCACATCATACTGCTCCATGTTTTCAACCTGATTTGCAATCGCCGGCCGGAAAGATTTGTCATTCATTTCCACACTGCTGCGGCTCTTTGTGTTTGTCCAATCCAAATCTGCTGATGTATATTTCTGCACAGGCAAAATCTCATGTAAATCTGCACCGATGGCAGATGCCAGTGTCTTTGCTACCTTTGCGGTCACACCACTTGCTGAAAAATATGCTACTAATTTCTTACTCATCATGAATTCCTCCGTTTCTTACATATAGGTAACTGTTTCTGAAAGTTCTTTTCTCTGCGTATGCATAGCGAGTGGTGTTGTTCCCTCTACCGGATAGCCGAGGTCAAGAATCATCAGGACTTCCTCATTTTCAGGCAGTCCAAGCTCTTTCGCTGCCACTTCCGGATCGAAGAAGTTAATCCAACAGCTATCAACACCTTCCGCTTTTGTAGCCAGCATCATATGAGTTGCTACAATTGTTGCATCCTCAACACCTGAATCACGCTTTTCTCCCGGATATGTAAATACATTTGTCGTATCAAACGCTACAACGACAACCGTTGCGGCACCATATCTGCAGGGAGTTACCTTGTCAATTTTGGCAAGACCTTCTTCTGACTGTACAACATAGATACGCTGCTCCTGCAGGTTCTTCGCTGTCGGCGCCAGTCTCCCTGCTTCGAGGATTGCATCAAGATGCTCCTTTGCTACTGGGCGTCCATCAAATTTCTTACACGCATAACGATTTTTAACTACTTCAAAAAACTCCATCATCTTTTCCTCCATTCGTTATTTTTCGTTTCTATTCCAAGGCTTTGAACCCAATCCCGGACAGTATCAACATCCGTATCACTTGAAAACTTGTTAGCAGCAAGCCAATTCACATCAGAGGAACACAGTTCCTTTAAATTGCCTTCACTTGTACTGATACCGCTTCCTCCGGATGTACAAAAATCAATCATTGTCTTACCGGAAAAATCATAGCTTTCAAGAAATGTATCTATAATGCGAGGTTCTTCGCCCCACCAAATCGGATGTTAAAATGTAGCCTATCCCTCTTATGTCTTGAATTTACTGGCTTTAACAGAAAACACAATTGTGTACTGTGTATTATTTCTGTGTACATAAAAAGCAAACTGAGTTTTTTTTCATAGCCTCATACTTGTTTCTTTAATTTTAGTAATATGTATATCCATTATACGCTGCAATACATTTTGACTTTGTGTCGCGATCTAAATCGAATCGTTCATAGTATTCGTCACCTTCAAAGTCAAATATATATTTATATATATTTACGACTTCTTCACAACCAATTTTAAATTTTTCCTCTTGTCCGTCTCTGCTTCCATCACCTATAACCCTAAGAACAAATTGCTTATAAATTTCAATCTGAGGCAAAGTTTTTTCTACAAAATCGCTTTTACCTTCTATAAATTTTTTCTTCTCTTTGGCATCAACTATATCTAATAAAATCATGCAAGGCACAAATAATGCGATCAAAAAACTTTCTCCTCGGAGACAATTAACCGCCTGTTTTGGAACTACTTCTATTCTGCTTCTATAAATAAGTTTATCTCTAAGCGATAAATGGTAATGCATCCCTAATCCGTCCGCAATTTTTGTTAACCAAAATGTTTCTTCAGTATTATTGTTATAGCATTCAACAGTACGCCTTGAATAATTACTCATTTCTGGTAAATTTATATTTTCATCAAAAAATTTATTCAAATATCTAGTAGCATCAAATCCACTACCATAATAATTGGATATGGTATGTATCAATTGTTCTTTATTTACAGATACTACAAATATAATGCGGTCATCTTCAAAGTAATGTTTTATCCTTTCTAACATTTCTATGGCAAATGTCGGTTTACAGCGATCTAATTCATCAATAAAAATAATTAATTTCTGTGTTCTTTCCACAATAATATTATCAAAAACATCTTTTACCCTCTCTCGAATTTCTTCTTCTGTTTGTACAATCGATAAAATATCTGTACTTTTACCTTTTATTTTTTCAACCATGCTTGCCAGATTTAATCCTTGCAATACTTCTATTGAGCCTGGTAATGCGGATAGTGTTCCTAATATTTTTTCACTTGTCTTTTCAGAATTTATTTTGGTATTATAAACTCCTTTGCAAATTTTAGTCATTATCAATAAAAGAGACATCAGCGGATCACTGTGATTATCATACGCCCATGCATTATAATATATCGGCAAATATGATTTACTTAGGTTTATAGAATTTGCCATCTGATTATTTCTTAGATACTCATAGGATGGTAATTGATCAACTGGATTTTCTTCGTCTTTCCATTGTTTCAATCTCGCATATTTTAAGACTTCCTCTATCTGACGAACAAAAAACGTCTTACCATCTCCCCACTTTGCGTCTAAACTAATACATGCGCTCCCCTCAATAAGATTCAATCCTTCTATAAAACTCTTTATATCTTTATTTCTGTCAAAAGTATTGTTTTGAATAGATTTCCATATATTTATATCCGTTGCTTCCTGAACATATTTTCTCATAGCTGGTCTCCTTTGAATGTATTACACACTTTTAATTCAATATACTTATTTCCCAATAATACCCCTTTTATCACAACAGGTCTGATTTAAACTTGGTACTAAAATTTCTTCTTTATCTAAACATGGCAATGCTTTCTTTTTACCGATTTTAGTATATCAAATTCATTAAAAGCCGTCCTAAAAGTGTCTTAATTTATGAAACCATTATAATTAACCTCTATCTAATTTCTAACTGTTGTTCAATATAAGGTTTCCTAAAATATTCTAACTGCTTTCATACTTTCATTAAATCAATATATGCATGTGCTAAATCATCAATATTACTATAAGAAGTAGGCGCTGAAGATGATAAATTTTTAATTACCTGCTTCTTATATGATTCTCGAACTATAATTTCACACATTGGATTTAAAGCTTCCCCATACAAATGAAATATATATCCTGCATAATTTACAGGTAATTCTCTTTTAATAAAATCAATCTTAGGATAAAGTTCATCTATTTCTCGACACCCCTTATAAATTTCTTCTAAATTTTGGGCTTCAGCTATACTTTCAAATAGATTTGACGTGCTTACTATTGGCGTGTCCGGTCTGATTTCAACATCTACCCCCAAATACCTATGTGAAACAATAACACCATATATTTTTTTCAAGTCACACTGCAAATCATATTGCTCTTTTAATTTACTCCAGTCCTCAGTAATAGCATTTAATTGCTCCGGCATTTTCTTTAAGGCCTTCATCAGTTCCCTATCAAGCACTTTTTCTTCGCAATATGATTGCGGATTATAGAAATGCTTTATTTCTATATAAACTGCAATTCCAGTTTCGTCCACTAATAATAAATCGCATTCCCTTTTCCCATGCTTTTGTGTCGGTATTTTCACATAAAAGTTGGCAACCGATTTTGTTTTTGGAAATTTATATTTGATCATTTCCCGTATTAAAGGAATTTCTCGCTCTTTAATTTTATCTTTTATTCGTAGATACCTTTCCTTATCACAGCGTCGAAGATAATTCAAGAATTGAGTTTCTGATGAATCATTAAACAATATTACCAGTGAATTTGCGAAAATAAAACCATCCTTAGTCCTAATCAAAGGTGCATCCATTATATTTGATTTTGGATAGAGTGCCTCTCCCTTTGGTTTATAAATATGATCTTCTAAAGCCTGTCGATATAATTCACTATCCTTTGTGGGTACGAATGTCTGCATTCTCGCAACACCTTCAGGCGATAATAAAATCATCATTTTCTGTGAATCCACAGTAACTATATCAAAGTCTTTTTTATACAATTTATTAAATCTACGCATTGCTGCAACAATGAAGAAAAAACTAATACCACCCCAATCCATTCTTGTATAAGGTTCATAATCATCATATTGCAAATTCTCGCTCCAAAAGTGCATGTACAAATCTGCTAGTTTCATAGCGATATCTTCATCATCTGTATTATTTTTTTGAAACTTTCCATTTGCCATTTGCAATGTATAACTCAGACATTTTCTCATACTAAAGTCACTAATAAATTTGTAATTTTTCTTAGGTAGATTTTCAATATTAAAAAAGATTTCGTCCCCCTTCTTATTCATAGTCGCTTTTCCTGAATGGAGCAATGGAAAAACATCGCATAACATAGAATATTGCATACCCAGCAAAACCATTTGAAAGGCTATCGGATATAGGTCATAATCAAATTTATAATCAAATTTATCTTCTTCTTTCAATTTTTTATACGCTATATATGTATTGTAGTTTAAGGAAAAAAGATAGTGACGTTCAAATGGTGTAAATAACATATGTTGATCAACCATTATGTCCGTATAAGCTAAATTGCAATGGTATATATATTTATTCCTTGGAATATTTTCATCCAAATTATCGTATAGCCATCTATCTATATCATTTTCTATTTTATTTACTTGATCTTCCACAAACTTATTCCTCCAAGAGTTTAGAAATGGTGCTACGGCTGTAATGTTATCAAATGCATCACCTTATTTGTCCATTATACTCCTGCTCTTCCCTTAAAACAATTCTGTTAAACTCTACATCCTAACTTTTATCATAGGCTTTGCCTTGAACAAGAACCACAAGGTTCAATCACATACCATATGCCCTGTGGTTCTTATTTAATATTCTTTTCCTTCCCCTCCGCAGGTTCTTTAGAATCTGCAATGCTGAATTTCGATATTATCACCAGAAATCTAAATAACTCTTCTCTTTCTTATAGATTTTTAATGATATTCAAATTTTTCTTATTCAACGCCTTCCGCAGCTTCTCATTCTCTTTTTTCAAATCAGCATTTTCTTTCTTCAGGCCGATGATCTGCTGCTGGAGCATTGCTATCTGCTTCTCCATCGCCATGTTTAAGATTTCACGCCGGGGATCTATCAGCCCGGCCTGCTGTTCCACCGCCTTATCCATCTCCTGCCGAATAACCTCGTTTTTGTAAAAGAACCCTCTGGACAGCCCGGTGATACGCATCAGCTTCGGTACCGTTATCCTCTCTTTCTCTTCCATCAGCTCATATATTGCCCTCTTTGCAAGGTCGATCTTTTCTTTGCTTTTCTTCTTATTTTCTTCAATCATTCGGTCGTATTTGCTCATACTCTTCTCCCCATCCGTCCAGAATCTGGTAAATAACATCTGTCATTATATTTCTCACTTCTCTTGTTTCATCCGCCATCCGCTGGTTGCTCATTTTCCGGTAGTGCTGTACGCTCCCTAGCCTCTTATGTCCCAGCAGCCTTGCTATCGTCCAGTCATCCAGATGCATTTCGGTAAGTTTTACACCGTAGTAATGCCGGAAAAGATGCGTACCAAAATGAAATAGTTCACCATTGTCATCTTTTAAATCCTCTTTTAAAATCATTCCCATGACCTTATGCTTTATGGTTGTGTATTGCAGTGGCCGCTTGGGATTCTTTTCATCCACAAATATGTATTTTGTCTCGCCGTATTTTTCTCTTGTATATTCCAATGCTTTCTGTATCAGACTTGCTAATTCCCTGCTGACTGGTTTTTGGAATACTCTTGTTTTCACCTGATGGATCTGTATCATATCCTGGCCATTTTCCTGATACAGGCAGTCGCACCGGAGTGTGGAGGTATCCGATACCCGTGTTCCCAGCATCTGATGGATGATCAGCCATCTTGCAATCTGTTCATCCAGCTTTGCTATATGTGCATTTAACTGCTGCATTTCCTTGTCGGAATATACTTTAAATTCTGCCTTGATCTCAGGTGGTATATCCGTATTCAGGAACAAGGTCTCCAAATTCGAATATTGATATAACTTTCCAATTCCCTCCAGCAGATTTCGGAGCTTTAATACATTATCACTGTTGCTCCGGTGGGAGCTATCATCCGTCATCTGGCTTATGAGATACCCTTCCAGTATATCCCGGTCAATTTCACAGCAGGATTGTATACTGGGCCATTCTTTATGCAGATAAGCTGAAAATTTCCTCATGGCTGTCAATTCCCTCAGTACGGTTCCCGCTGCCTCATATTGAAGGTTCAGATAGACAATCTTTTTTACTTCTGACCGGATATCCGGCTGGATGATATTTTGAAAATTCACAGTCTCCACATTATAAATCGGATTGTGACGTATTTCGATTCCTAATGCATCCAGCTTCCATATATCCTTTTCCACCTCATCCCGTTCATCCGGCGGCTCTACATGGTGCAAGATTTTCTTTAAATATTGGATCAGCCTTGCGTCTATGACACTGCTTGTACCATAAATGTTCTTTTTCTCATAGGTCAGCTTGATTCCTTTCTGAATCATCCAGCCTTTTAGAAGCCGTATCCATTGGTCCGGCGTTTTATCCAGAAAGCTCCTTATATTCTTCAAATCCTTTTCTTTCATAAACAGTGCGAGCTGATTGAAATATGTTTTATCACTGAGAATAGTGGTATAAGATACCTCTCTCCCTCTTTGAAAAATAAAACTTTTCATCTCTTCTCTGATTTGGCCTTCTGGTAACAGCGACAGATCGTAACACCCACTGCTTTCTTTTGGCCCGGTATTCTTCCTGTCTGCCGCCTTATAACACTGCAGTTCCCTATAATATATCCTGTCATTCTGCATTCGTATCTCCTTTCTTCAGACACGCTGCCAGATTGTTTTCTTTATGGCTGAAAAATTCTTCATTGGCTTCTGCAAGCTTCCGGGGCATGTAATCGATGTACTGCCTTGTCATTTCGTCATAGGTATGTCCCAGATAATCCCGGATACTTTGGAGGGATACCTGATTGTCATAAAACATTGTGGCTACTGTATGGCGGTAATCATGAGAGTTGAAGAGATACTCTCCATTTATGATTCTGTTTTCTTCACATGCTTTTAACATTTGATTGCGGAAGGTCTGATACAAAAAGGCTCCACCTTTTGCATTTTGAAAAATGTAACTGTCCGCCTGTATCCCATGCCTTTTCAGATAAACCTCCATAATCTGGTAAAGTCCCTCCGGTATCGGAACTCTCTTATATGATTTCATTTTTACCTGATATACCTGTATCCAGCAGTCATCTCCCTGTCTGTAGTAAGCATTCCCTTTGAGTGTACATACCTCGCTTGCCCTTAGTCCCACACACCAGAGATGCAAAAACATGCATCGTAAATGCTCCGGGAATTTATATAACTTCTGCAGTATCTCCATGTAGACTTCATATTCTACGCTCCTGTCATGATGGACAGGATGCACTTTCTGCATGTGATATTCCAGCCGGAACGGTACACGTTTGATGTACTGCCGCACTTCCATAAACTTATAAAAATGTCCAATGCCGGATAACCGCTCATTGTATCCTTTCGGTTCAATCTGTTTTTCCAGAAGCAGTTTTGCATATCGCTTAATGTGCAGGGCTGTACATTCGGTGGCTGTCAATCCTTCCTGTTCCAGAAATTCTAAAAAGTTTCTGATACAGAGATATCTTCTTGTTATGGTACTGATGGCCTGCCCGGTAATGCCTAGCTCATATTTCATATATGCCTGCGCGATTTTTCGGTTATCCGGATGCTGGATTTCCATAAAGGAGATGCTTCCTACTGGATTGCTCTCATTCATTCGATCCATTTTTAGATGAAACCGTTCTAAATACCAGACCGTTGCATCCCATGGAATTCTCTCGGCATTTTCAAAGGATATCCTTCGGCAGAAACCGATGATTGAAAGGTGTTTATCTGTTGCTGAGACTCCAGCGTCCCTCAGCCAGCTTTCAAACAGGTCAATCTGTGACTGCTCCAGCATGCCAACATCCTCTATTTGGTGCTGGGTACAAAATGTATAAAAGTTTTGTAGTGCAAGCAGCTTGTTTCGTTTCATATTCCGGTTTTTGTAAGTATCGATCACTTTGTTAAGCGTGTCAAAAACCTGTCTTTTTAACAGTTCCGGACATTCCTTTTTAAAATCCCATACCAGAACCGCCATCTGCCTTGTTACAGCAAACTGTTTCACAATATCTCCGTCTGGATGGTATGGAAGAAATAAAATCGTATTTTGATACTTCCACTGATATCTTTGTTTTCCTGCCAGCGTTTTCATCTGCTGTGCGATTTCATGCTGTTTTACCAGATCAAAAACTTTAATGTATCTTCTTACTGAGACTTTTGCATAGTTAAGTCTATTCAAATACTTTTCATACCGCACCCTCATAGGATAATCCATATCCGAGATACGCCATACCGCCTCCGCTCTCAGGAATTCTTTCAGCCTGTTCAGCGCCACCGCATCTGCAATCCCACTAGCATTTATTTCTTCTACTAAAAGCTGCTGTCGTTTTTCGTTTGCTTCCTTTGTTTCAGTCTGAACTTCTGCCTGCTGTAGCATAAAAACAGGCATGCACCCACCTCCCTATTCCAACAATTTTTCTGCCCCGAAGATAGATGCATGCTTTTCGTAAAATTCGTTGCTGGCCGCTACCAGTTCTTCATCTATCCAGTCCAGATATTTTATTGTTGTATCCAAGTGTTTGTGTCCAAGGGCCTGACTAATCAATTCCAGCCGCCATCCTGCTTTTTTCCTCATATTTGCAAAGTAATGGCGCAACATATGAGGGGTGAGTTTAATTCCTGTCTTTTTTTCCATACGATCAAACATGTCATAAACACTGTCCACCTTTAAAGGTTTCCCTTTGGTGCTGCCCATAATATTTACAAATAAGTAATTCTGGTGCTGCAGTATTTTTCCATATTTTGATAGATAATGCATTAGAAATTCAAAGGTATCGTCACTGATCTTTGCTTTTCTGTACTCTGCATTTTTTGCTCTGGCATCATTCTCATTATCCTCGCGGAAATAGACCCGGATGACGTGATTCCTGTAATCAATATCTTTCACATAGTCAATTCCCAATATCTCACCAATCCGGTATCCTGTCTCTGCCAGTAGTAAAAGCAGGAGTTGGTCCCTGCAGTTTGTACAGGCCTGCAGGACAGTAACAATCTCATTCTGTCTTGCAGATTTCCCTTTGCTCTTTTCTGCTTTCAGGTAACCGTGGAAGGCATTGTTTCTAAGGACTCTTTTCACTCCCACATCGTTGACTGCCACAATCTGATTATATGACAGCACCTTGAGGGTTCCATACTGCTCATATTCACGTTCTATAAAAAGATAGAACCTGAACACATCTTTCAAATATGCGTTACAGGTTCCATTTTTAGGAGAACTCTCTTGTTTTGTATGATTTCCAGCTTTGATCCAGTATAAGAAGTTGACAAAGTGTTCCGTCTGCTCGTCATATGGCATTCCGTATATCTCTGTTATCTGCATGTTTTTTTCTTCCAGATATTCCAGATAATATAAAATGGCAAATGCAGAACGCCGGATGGTATTAGGCGACCTTCTGACCCTTGTCTTATGCATTAGATATTTGGACGGAAGCGTCACAATATCCAATCTTTCCGTATCACGGATGTAGAAATACTTTGTTGCTGCTTCTTTTACCGTCACTACTTCATATGGCATATCCACTTCCCTTCCTTTCCTCTAACGTCATACACAGTATACCCAACTCATGCCAACATATCTATTCACAAATACCAACAATCCGGGCAAAATCCCCTCTGAAATACCACCAAACATTTTCCTCTGTTTTGTCCTGCTTTACAGCAGAACCAACAGTCCCCATGCGCCGGTTTTACATATAATATTCAGTCCCTTTCCTACTGCGGATAAACTGTTCTACATCCTCTATGGATTCTGCCATCCTGCATTCCGGCAGTGCGCTTAGGACATCCTTATGGTACCTGCCTCCTGCCACTGCACGGGTATCCAAAATCGACACCACGCAGGTATCCTGCTCTGTCCGAATGGCCCTTCCAAATCCCTGCCGCAGTTTCTTCTGCATATCCGGCACGATGTTCTCCTGAATATATTCCTCCAAATGCTCATACTGTTCTTTCTCCGCTTCCCTTACCGGGTCCGGAACAGCAAAGGGCAGTTTTACCATAATCAGGGAGGACACCATGTCTCCCGGAAAATCCACACCCTCCCAGCAGGAGCCGGCTGAGAACAGAACCGCGTTCTCTAATGATTTAAACCGACGGATTTCTTCCTGTGAATGCCTCCAGACCTCTATGAGCGGGAACGGCAGGCTGCCCCGAAGCTGCTGGCACACGCTTCCCATCAAGGAATAGGAAGTAAACAGCACCAGCGTATGCCCATAGGTAGCGCCGATCAGCCTTTGGATATGGTCTGCTATCATATGTACCTCCCCCAGGCTTCCCTTTCTCACTGGTTTTAATGTCTGGGGCAGATATAACAGACAGTTTTCTTTATAATGAAACGGGGACTCCGCCACATACTCTTTTACTTTAGATTCCCCCGTCAACCCTGTCACCTGCCGGGTCCTCTCAAATCCATTTCCGGCCTTTAAAGTCCCGCTGGTTAATATAGACGGAAGCCTCTGGCTCCACAGTGTCTCCTGTAAGCGCTTGGGAATCCTGCGGCTGATGGCACAAAAGACGGGAAACTGGTTTCTGCCTTCCTTCCAGTATAAAATGTAGTGGGAATCCTGATTGGCGAAGGCAGTCAGTACCTTTTCTGCTTCTCCCAGCCGGTTTATAAGCCACCGGGAAGTGCCTCCCGTTAGTTCCTGCTGGATCTGCCGGATTTGTGAAAGGCAGTTTTTAAGCGCCTCTCTCTGCTGTACGGAAAGTGATGCGCTATGTCCATCCGGTTCTGTTGTTTCCGCTTGGTTTCGGAAAACTTCCAAAAAAGCATGATAAGCCTCCCGCAATCTCTTTGCCTGTTTTCTCCGGAATTCTTTTTCGAGAAACCTTCCGATCTCCTCAATATCCTCAACACCCAATGTCTTCCCATACATCTGTCTTGCGGCCTCTGAACTGGTGCGCCTCATCCACAACTAATGCCCGGTAATCCGCAAGCAGCGCCTTATAGTCCTTTGCTCTGTGCAGGGCGTCTGCGAGAAGATAATTATGGTTGCAGATCTGGAAAAAGACATCCCTGCTCTTGGCTCTTTTCAAATATTGTTGATAACGGCATCCGTTCCGTCCCGGACAGTCTGACGGGCAGAATTTGGGGACGCATACCTGCCTGCGGTCAAATCCGCTCAGTCCATGGACAGCATCCATGTCGCAGATATCCTTTAATTTTAGGACTGCCTGTTTTTGAAGTGCATTCTTCTGCTTATGCCCGATCGCCTGCAGCCGGGATTCCAGCCTTCTGTCACACACGAAATGCTCTTTTCCCTTTCGCAGCACTGCCTGGATCGGCTGCTGTATCATCCCTGACTCCTGCATTACCTTAGATAAAAAGGGCAGGTACTCTTGCATAATGTCCTTTTGTAGAGCAATGCTGGATGTGGATATGGTCACTGGCCTGTGGTCGCAGACCGAAAAATGACCGAGGGCAGATGCATACTTCCTCCAGATGATGCTGGCCGTCAGATAAGCATAAGTCTTGCCAATCCCTCCCCCGGCATCACACAGTGCGATCTTATTTCCCAGCAGGGTGTCCAGCATTTGGTGGCTTAGCTGTATCTGTGCCTCCCGGACACATAAGCCATGCTTTGGGAGAATGTCCCTGAAAACTTTTTCTATCTCCCCGTGGGCTTTCTTTTCGTATTCTTTTCGATAAAACATACTCTCATCCTTCTCTGTCCGCATGAAGTTGATACCACATCAATGCGGCCATGCTCTTCACAGCCGCATGTATCTGATATCAACCACACACTTTCATTGATTTCTAAATTTAAAATGATTCTGGCTCCGTATTTGACCCCGCTCCCCCGGAAACCTTCCACAATCTTGTGGCGGGAACATTACAGGCAGACATCCGGCCAGATGTCATTCGCAAATTTCCAAAGGGTCTTGCTGATTACAACCCAATGTCCATCCTCTGCTCTTTGGCAGGTAAACGTATCATTATCCCCCGCTTGTAATCATGGCGGAAAGCCAGCCACGGCTTTATTTCAAATATAAGGAATCGCTCGAAACAAAACCAGACAGCGCAGACTGGGGAAAACAAAGTTTCTGATACTTATGTTTCCTTTTTCTGACTGCCGGTCCCATTTGTCCTGGCGCTTACTCTGTCACGCTACTACTTGCGGGAACGTACCTGTAATGCTGATATTGGATTGTCAAAGAGCAAGAGGGGGCAGATTTCCCCCTCTACCCTATAGCCGCTGAAATATATGTTTTTTATTCAAGTTTGAGAAAATTTTTTCTCAGGCGGCCGATTTTTGTATAAATGGTCTGTTCCGGCATTCCTGTCTTATTGGAAATCTCTTTTACAGTAAATCCCATCATCTTCAATAAGATAATCTGCAGCGTCTTCCTGTCTGCGTCCAACAGGATATGTAAGAGCCTTTCATCACCGATAGCATCTAATAGAGGCTGAATTCCTGTGATATCCGGTTCTTCCAGTTCAGAGGTCCAAAGGCCTGATTCCTCCGGGAAAACAACTTGATGCTCCCGATACCGCCGCTCAGACTTAAACTCTTCCCAATCCATACTCCGCAGTTCTTGGATTGCACTTTCGTCCATTCCCAGTTCCCGCAATTGCTTTTCTTCATTTTCCTTCCAATGTCTCCATTTCTTTTCTTCTCTTGCTTTGTTATAGGCCATCCTTTCCTACCTCCGATTTGATATTTTTGAGAAATCAAATCGAAGTGCGGAGGTGACCGGATTCTTTTATTTGAAGTAGTATTTTGTAAATTCTTGACGGGATTTGTCGCGGAAAAAAGTGTCACAATCCATTGCTGGATTATGACACCATATTGATTTTTCCAAAAGAATGCCTCTTTTGTACGACTTTCCTGCAAATATACTGCTCCTTTGCATGATGGGATGGTGAACTATCCCATTTTTTGGCAATATCGCAGTATACTAAACCCAACTGTCAGAAACCTGTTTACTAACTGTCAATTTACTGTCAGTTTTCGCAAGTTTCGACAAAAAAAGAAACAGACCTTTTTAAGAATCTGTTTCAGCTAAAATCTTCCTTATGTAATTCCAAGTAATACCCTATCCCACGAACATTCTTGATAATATCCGCTGCTTTTGGCTCTATAACTTTTAGTTTATCCCGAATACGGTGGCGTAAACACCAGAGGATGTTATTACTCTCTTCATAATAATGCTCTTTCCAAACAATCTGATAAATCTGACTAAACGTATATACCCTCCCTGGTGTAGCAGCCAGAAGATACAAAAAATCAAACTCATGTCTGGTAAGCCTGATTTCTTTCTCATTCCAGAAAACCTTTCGTCTAACCTGGTTGATAATCAATGGTTTCTCCACTATGATTTCCTTTTCTGCAATCATATTTTCATGCCAACATACATACCTTCTGACAAGAGCATAAATCATTAACCTAATCTCTTCACCAGCAGTAGAATACTCTATTATTGCATCAGCTCCTGTTTCAATATAGACTCTTTTTTCATCAATCGTTCCTGCCATAAAAACCAAAATTGGAGTTTTCTTCAATGTTCTGATGGTTTCAATTATACTGCGCGTAATTTCCTCATCTTGTCCCTTTTCTATAATAATCAGATGGTAGGAAATTATAGTGAGATGAAACAACGCATCCTGTAAACCGGTGGCATAATAAATTGTAACCGATTTGTCTATCCAGTCCAGAGAGTCTATATTAAATTGTTTCCCACTTGTGATAATCAGCAATTTAATTTCTATTCTCCCCACTCCTCCATAAACACCAGTTTGGAAAACTGTACCTATATCTGTATTGTCAGCTGCAACTTTTTATTATTCCTCATATGATTTGGTTTTGTCAAATCCCCCACTCCCCTTGATTATTGTTTCATATTGTAATCAAATCTAAGAAAAGCGAACGAAAAGTACACATTTCTCCACAAACCTGTAAAAAAAACATCTTTGCGTATGCCAGACGCTGGGTTCTGGATTAAGTGGAGCATTTAACTGATAATAATCTCCTTATATCATCCAAATGCTCTTTGCATGTCACACGATAATGGATCCAGCCGCCATCACTGCAGGGATATTTATGATTGATATATTCTTGTGCGTATTTTTTTACATTGTCATATTCTAATTCAAACTGAGCATTGGATAACCTCATCATCACCGTAAAAGCGTTTTTCTCTGCAAAAATATTGCAAACCAGGCTCTTCTTTCTCCTATGAGCAACTCCCCAGCCATACTGATTACCGTAGGGAAAAGTGATTTTCTGTGCTGTTTCGAAGTTTTCGCTTAACCACTCATTAAGCTGTGTAAACAGCTCTGCTGTTTCGCCGCAGTATGAAGCCATATCTGCGGGTGTGGGCACCTCTTGTTTATTCAGCATTCTTTCATACATAATAGCGTTCTCCTCTAAAATTTCCGTATATACTTACTGAGCCATTTCTGGTGATGCTATAAAAGCAACTCGGCCATGAGTTTGTTAAACCGCTCACTCTCACTCCATTGTGGAAAATGACAGGATTTTTCAAACCAAAAGAATTTTTTTTCTGTTTCTAACTGGTCAAAATAACTTTTTACAAGGGCGGATGATACATGGCTGTCATACCGTCCTTCAACAAATATGATAGGAACTTCATACTTCGTCTGGCTTTCAAAATTGATTTCCATCAACTCCTGCCATAAGTATTGGATTGCCTGTAAACTGCCCTTCTGCCTCCTGAGCAGATCAGGAATCGTATAGTATTTTGAAAGCAGAAAGGGCTTAACCAAATTATTATAATTCGTTCGTCCATAGAGAGAACCCTTGTGCTTCACAACCTGTCTTGTGACGAAAAGCAAATCGTCTAACCATTTTTCAGAAGAATAGGAAAAGTCAATTTTTTCTAACCGTTTCAAATCTTTTTTGTCAGCATGCATAAGTGCATAATCGTAGGCAGTTTTAGAAGATTTCTTCATATTCACAACCTGCCCGCAGCCGATATAAGTGCGCACCAGTTCAGGGTGAGATTGAATAAAAGAAAGTCCCAGGACACTTCCCCATGAATGACCTGCCAGGAATAAAGCGTTTTGACAAAATCGTGCCAGCAGATATTTTATGAGGGTATGAAGGTCTTGCAGGAAAATATTTATGGTTATCTCACCATCAAATTTATAATAAGACTTTCCTGCTCCACGCTGTTCCCAGATAACAACCGTAAAATACTTTTCTAATTCCTTGTTATACTTCATAACCAGTGGAAGAGCCGCATCCCCTGGCCCTCCGTGAAGATAAAGAAGCAAAGGGGTATCCTTAACTTCTGCGCGTATGGAAACAAATTGCTGCACGCCATTTATCATAATTTTTTTCTGTTCGTTAATATACATTTCCTTTTTCCCTATTCCCATCTTGGCACAAATGCAAATTTATTACACCATACAGTTATGGCTTTCTTTTTTGGTAACCAGGACGCAATAGAAATATCCATTTTCACATACACCTCTTCTATTGTCATACCGGAAGCAAGAAAACGATTTATCACCGTTTTCATATCTTCACCAACCTCTATGATATATCCGTCTAAATCATAAAATCTAATGACGCGTTGACCCCACGGGCTTACACTATCTTGTACATATTTCCACAGAGCATCATATCTGCTCATCACGTCTTACCCCTTAAAAATTTCAGTTTACTGTAAAGCTCAATATGCCATTGGGCGAGGCAGAGAGTTCCAGCACCGGCTTTCCAGTGCCAACCGTATAGCCGTCATGCCAGCCCTTGAGCAGTTCCGCTCCCCAGCGTCCGTCCCAGCCGCCGGACAGATGGAAGACCAGATTTTGAGGCTCCTTAGTCAAATGAAACTTTAGCATACCGTTTTCCACGCCGGCGAACACATTTTCTCCCACAGCGTCGATCTCGGCCGTAATCGAGCCGTTTCTGGATTCCAGTCTGGCATTGTCCAGCTGATCCACCTTTATGTCCATACTGCCGTTCTTGGTGGAGAGGTCCGCTTTGCCGGTAACGGTTGCAGCGGTGAGCGCCACACTGCCGTTTCTGGCGTTCAGGATCACGGGCGCGGACACCGTGGTACCCTGGACGGCCAAAACGCCGCGGTCGCATTGAAGTTCCACGGAAGCGGAAATCGTATTCCCAGTCACCCGGATTAGGCCGCTGTTCCCTATACCGCGGACCGGCACATCCACGCCGTTTACCAGCAGGCTGCCTACGCCGCAGTCCAGGCGGATCTCCTGTAAAACCCCGGTGGGTACACCCACGAGCACCGTGTTCACCCGGAAGTCCGGGTCGGTGTTCACGTAGCCCTCCGTGGGCATGGCGCCGGTACAGGTCACAGTGAGCACACCATCCTTTATCGCCGTTTCTACGGCGATGTCCCCGGCTTCCTTGACTCCTATGTAGCTAAACTCAAAGCTCCCGCTCTCAGAGGGCTCCACCGCTACACCGCAGAGATCGGCATTCACCCGAAGGGTCGCGATATTTTGATTGGGGATGGTCTTGATGGCCGTCACCGTGTTGGGAGTGCTGGCCGAGCGCAGGGTGGCCCAGAGATCGCTGCCGGAGTGCTTATAATAACCGCCGTCCGATTTAAACGCGAGTTTCCCAGTGGATGCGCTTACCATCGTGGACATGGCAGGATTGTCCTGATAAAGAGACTCCGCCGCTAAAGCACTGGTTGGCGGCATATCCGCACTGGCCCTCGTCACAGCGCACCCACAAAGCGCTATGGCAGCAAGTCCGGCAGCGACTGCAATGCTTAGCTTAGATCTTCGTTTCATGTCACTTTACCTCCACAAGTTTGTTATTTTGCCGTCTTCCGGCAAACTGAATTTTATGCTAATCTATTTATCTGTTAAGTTATTCTTTGCCAGAACGCATTAGTTCGTCAACGATTTCTGATAGGTGGCTAAAGTTTGGAATCATTTCGTCCATAAATTTTTCTACATCTCCATACCTTTTAATTGCATCTCTTGCAATTGGTTGTGATAGTGAACTCTCTATTTATCACGATACGTTAGGGTCAAGGATTTTCGTATTTTTTTGTTAACCTTAGCCTTTATTCTTATCTCACAAACTGGGATTTACTCAATTCATTTTCTTTCGGATTATCCACATGGCTACAAGGATTATTACAACAATAACAGCAGTAAAAATTCCCCGAATCTCAATTGATAAATACCAAGGAGCAGATTGCATTTCGTATAACCCAGGGTGAACTTTGTAGTCATAGTATTGATAGATACTGCTGCCTATAAATACACCAATGAAGCACCATAATATGGTTTTTAATATACTATATAATTTTTTCATACCTACCTCCATAACTTCTAATTTTCTGCCCGACAAGCTGGAAGTTACTTTTTTCTGGTTCTCTATTTCTTATTCATTTTATCTACCCAAGGTTTTGTTATTAACTCAATAATGCCTGCTATAAAATCAACCATACATTGTCCCTCCAAATTCCAATTCGTAATATATAAGTGAGGGTTTTAACAGCCTTCACTTTTCTTTTATACTGAAGGTGATTGGCTAACGGAATTTCCAATTGGGATACCACGCCCGGAGACAAATGTGTTAGCCAGCCTTCATGTTCCTGCATTCGATTCAGCAAGTTGTGACAGTTTATCTGCTCCCGTTTCACTAACGAATATGAATGGACCCTGAAGCGTTGGAACCAGTCAAATCTTTATTAGGAGGTATCACTATGATTGCTGTTGGAATTGATGTTTCAAAAGCGAAAAGCACCGTTGCTGTTCTTAACTCAGATGGTAGCATACGTGCCAAACCATTTATTATGCATCATACCCTTTCGGATATGGATGCTATGGTAAACTATTTAAATAGCCTTGATGATACTTTTATTATCCTCTTGGAATACACTGGGCATTATCATTATCCAGTATTAAAAAAACTTCAAGAAGAAGGATTCCCTGTATGTCTCGTAAATCCATATCAAATGAAAAAATATGGAGATGTTGAAATCCATAAGGCGAAAACTGATAAAAAGGACGCCTTGAGAATCGCAAAATACGCCTTGGAAAAGTCATATATGCTTACGCCATACACTTCTTTGGAACAAAAATATGAAGACCTGAAGTTTCTTTCCCGTCAGTACAACCAACGTATTTCAACGGTAACCTATACAAAGACACAGCTGACAAATCTTCTTGATGAAACCATGCCAGGAATAACGTCTTTGTTAAAGCTGAAAAGTCGCAAACCCGATGAGTGTGCCTTGTTACTTTTTATTAAGAAATACGGTTCTTTCGATCGGGTTAAGGCAATGGGCAAATCAAGATTCCTATCTTCCTATGCCACACTTATGAAAAAGAGCCATGATAGATATGCTCCACAAAAAAGCTTATCTATCTATGAATTAGCCTGTGACAGTATAACAACTCGTGGAGACAATGACTACATAATTGCCGCTCAAAATCAGTTAGTTGATTTATTGGCTGCTGTACAAAACGCTGCTGATGAAGAAATCGCTCAAATGCAAAACATTGCAGGAACAATACCTGAATACAGGATTTTACGTGCAATGAACGGCGTTGGAGACAGGTTAGGTCCCATTATTCTGGCTGAAATCGGAGATATCCGCCGTTTCCACAGCGCAAAGGCTCTCAACTCCTATGCTGGAAACGATGCTCCCCCATATCAGTCAGGGCAATTTGAAAGCAGGAACCGCCACATATCCAAGCGTGGCAGTTCTGCTCTCAGAAAAGCTTGTTTTGAGGTCATGCAGGCTCTCAAACTGACAAAACCTCAAGATGATCCTGTTTACCTTTTCATTCTCAAAAAGGAACAGGAAGGAAAACCTTACAACGTTGCAAAAATGGCTGGCGTTAATAAGTTTCTCCGAATTTACTATGCTCGTGCGATGGAGCTTTATAAGTAAATCATCTTAATTCTATACTTCTTTTTTCAAATCTACAATATGGTAGATTTATTAAGGTTACTCTTTTTTCTTCTGAAAAAATCAAAAAAAGGGTTGACAAACATTAGCAAGATTTATCGAGTACGCCTTTATCGCCAAGTGTGTGCTTTCCACCTATTGGCTCCTTTACCCAAGAAAATGTACTAGAACAGCCCTACAAACAATAGTTAGTGTTTCTTCCGGTGATTTCTGCGAATAATAGCAACTACTGCTCCTGCCAACATAATAGTCATATGCGTATTGATATTCTTTCTCGCAAATACACCTCCTGCTTAGAACGGATATTCAAATATCGATTTCAAATGGAATGGTAGGCACCCCATCCGAAGTCGGAATATCATCTTCAAATGCCCATCCTTTTAACTTCAATGGCTCAAATAAAATGAATTCCGCATCTCTGCCTCCCAGGGCAACACCTTCGTCAAAAGCCCCCGGAAATTTTTCACAGTAGACCTGGCGTAATTCTTCATTAGAATCCATCATCGTTGCACCTAAAAATACGGCTTTTGCTTCTGCAAAAAAAGGGCCGGCAGCAATGCAGCAGTTAGGATTTGCTTTTAGCTGCTGATATTTCAGTGAACCGGGATCCGTGAAAATTAAAATATTTCCTCTATAACCAACCGGACTAACCTGCCGCATAGTAACGCTTTCACCTGATGCCGTAGCAAGCACTACACTCATGTCCTTGCGTATAATATCAAAAAATCGAGTAATTCTGTCCATTCTTTCTCCTATCTACCTATTCTGTACTTGAAGTATATCGATATAAATCAATGGCAAATCTCTGCACGCACCTTCTTCCACTTACGAATTTTACTCCGAAATGTCTTAAAGGGTGCGGCTGTATTAATATGAATCCATTTCCAAATTGGCCAATTAGAGGGGGTGGATTGTGCCCATTTTCGACCTCCCGGTTGGAAAAGCTCGTCATCTGAAAAGTCTTGCAGCCAGTTTAGTAAGTCAGCAACTGCCTGTTTATACATTTGTTTTAGCTCTGACAGGCTCTGTGCATTATAGGTGGCATAAAACCCTTCATAAATCGCACTCATTTGGTTCCATTTATATCCCGGCGCTGGAGTAATCACTTCTTTCCCTGCCAGTTCATCACTATCCCATCCGCGAATGAGCCCCATCCAGCCAAGCTGATAGGCAAGCATTTCACGGGGCGTTCTATCCACACCCTCCAACCTTAAATCGCTGTCATCTTCTACTATGTTATCAAATTCTCCTATAAATTTAGCTGCTGTTTTTTTTTATTTCTTCAACCAAATCCTCTTTACTTGTGTATTCCTGCATCATGCACCTCCATTTTTCTTTTATTAAAACTTAATTATGATATTACTTACCAATTTAATGCAACCACGGTTGACCTCCCTCCACAAACCCTATGAAATTACAGAATCACTGACCAGCCAAGTTTTCGCTTCCTCCATATCGGTACAATAAAGCATGCCCGTTCCTAGCGAAGTGATGTCTTATCTTGAAGAATCTGATGGCATGCTTCAATCATTTCTATGTAATCAATTACTTTATCATAAGCAAACTCCTTTGTCTTGAAAAAAAACGACATTTCATCAAATCCTGCCATACATTTCTGATGCCTTATTTTTGATTATATCAGGAAAAGAGGGATTGTATTTTCGTTTTATCTTCGTGGTGTATGAATTCTTATTGACGAAAATCATACGATTTTCTGACAATTGAAGATACTATATGATAAATCGGATTTATTCCTCCACATGGTATGCGGTAATAACGCAGTCATCAAATTTAATTTCTATCGCTTTTTTCTCCCAGTTCTTTCATCCCGGCAATCAATACCTTTAGAGAAAACTCAATGTTGTCCTCCATCGGCAGCGAATGGCCAAATGCATCGTTATTAACCAGCAGTGAAAGTTCTCCAAAAACGCGCGGAATGTACGAATCAGATGATTACAGTTTTCCTCAGAAATATGTAGCGAAGAAGTAATTTTCGAGCAGATAGCAAATAGCCTTTTTGTAACCTTCTCTGCTTCATTATTCTGGTATTTGTTATACCAGAGCATAGCGCTAAAAACACCTGGATTTTCTGTCGTATAATCATAAAATGCCCTGCAGATTGCCTCCCATGCATCGTATCTACTGACCCCCACTGCAGCCTCCAACATCCTTTCTTCCATATGCCGCCAGCCATAGAGCATGAGTTTTGTCAAGCTCTGTTCTTTCTCTTCTCATTAATTTTCTAATCAGAAGCAGGGAAAACAGGAATTCGTCTATGAAATACTGGATGCACGCAGACAGTCCGCTGTCAGTGTCTTTGCATTTTGAAGCATCTCCTCCGGTGTCCCTGCAAATACCACCTCTCCCCCGTTCTTCCCTCCATCAGGGCCGATGTCGATGATCCAGTCCGCCTGCTTCATCACGTCCAGGTTATGTTCAATCACCACCAGCGTATTTCCGCCGGACACAATCCCATCAAACAGTTTCAACAGATTTTCTATGTCAGACCTGTGAAGGCCTGTGGTCGGCTCATCCATGACAATGATACTGCCCTTCTTCCCCAGGTTCTTTGCCAGCTTGATCCGCTGCCGCTCTCCCCCGGACAGGGTACTAAGGGGCTGCCCCAGCGTCAGATAGGATAATCCCACCTGCTGCATTACGCTCAGGCGTTTCCTGATCCTGGCATCCTCAAATAGTTCCATCGCCTGGGAAGCGGTCAGCCCCAGCAGTTCCACAATATTCCTGCCCTTGTAGGTACAGGCAAGCGCTTCTTTGTTATACCGCACACCGCCGCAGGCTTCGCATTCAGTGACAATCGGATCCATAAAGGCAAGTTCCGTAACGAGAACGCCTTTACCGCCGCAGACCGGGCAGGCGCCGGCGGAATTAAAACTGAACAGGCTTTCCGGCTTACTGTTCTCCCGTGCCAGAAGTTTTCGTATCTCATCAAAGAAGCCCAGGTAGGAAGCTGGTGTAGAGCGGCTGGTGGCTGTAATCGGCCCCTGGTCCACCATCACCACTTCATTCTCATATGCTCTCGCAAATACCTGGGAAATGAGGGTACTCTTTCCCGAACCGGCCACACCAGTCACCACCGTCATGATTCCCAGAGGGATGTCCACATCCACATGCTTTAAGTTATGAAGGCAGGCATCCCTTACCGGCAGGCTGCCGGTGGCTTTACGTGGCATCTGTTTTATGGGGAACGACTTTTGCATGGCTTTTCCCGTCGGGGTATCTGCCCTAAGTAGTTCCGGATAGCTTCCCTCAAACACGATTTCACCGCCGTTTTGTCCTGCCGCAGGCCCCACGTCAATGACATGGTCTGCAATGGAGATTACGTCTTTATCATGTTCCACCACAAGGACTGTATTTCCTTTATCCCGAAGCTTCTTGAGAAGATGATTCATACGGTAGACATCCCGTGGATGCATCCCGGCACTGGGTTCGTCAAAGATATAGGTCATCCCGGTCAGACTGCTTCCCATATACCGGACCAGCTTCAGCCGTTGTGCCTCCCCGCCGGACAGGGAGGGTGTTTCCCGGTTCAGATGCAGATAAGGGAGTCCAATCTCGATCATCCGGTCCAATCCCTCCAGAATGGTATGAACCAGCAGACCCACTGTCTGGTCCGTGATCTGTGTCAGGACTTCACGCAGGAGAGTCAGCTCCATCTCGCACATGTCTGCAATAGAATACCCGTTTATTCTACAGTTCAAAGCCGCCTCATTCAGCCTTTTTCCATGACAGTCACTACATTCTATTTCCGTGATCAGGTTTTTTGACTTTTCTTTGGTGTGTCTGCTTTTGCTGCTGATATCCCGGTTTAAGAGGGTTTTCGTATACTTATGGTACAATCCAGTTACTTTCGGGTTCTCCGGCTCTCCCTTACCATCACGGGCACCATAGAGAAGAAGGTTGTATTCCTCTTTTGTGTAATCCCGGATGGGTTTATCAAGGTCGAACAGCCCTGACTCAGCATACTGCTTCCAATACCAGGATCCTGGACGGTACAGGGAATCCTTCACACAGCCCTGGTTCCAGGATTTATTCCGATCCAGGACTGCTTCCATATCCACTTTTGTAACTTTTCCGAGACCGGAACAGGTCTTGCACATCCCGTTGGGGTCATTAAAAGAGAAATAGGACGCAGTTCCCACAAAGGGCTGCCCAATCCTGGAAAACAACAGCCGCAGGCTGGCATACAGTCCGCTGATGGTCCCTACTGTGGAGCGTGCATTTCCCCCTAAGGAGGACTGGTCCACCACAACGGACGGTGTCAGATTGTCAATGCGCTCCACTGCCGGTTTGGGGTATTTGGGAAGCCTGGACCGTACAAATGCCGGGTAGGTTAAGTTCATCTGCCGCTGGGATTCCGCTGCAATCGTGTCAAAGACAATACTGGATTTCCCTGACCCGGACACCCCGGTAAATACCGTAATCCTTTCCTTCGGGATTCTGAATGTGACGTGTTTCAAGTTATTTTGGGTAAGCCCATGTACCATAATATCTGCCATTTGATTACACTCCTTTTCTCTTTTTCCTGCTGTCATATCCAACCAAACCTGCTGCAATCAGAGCCGTAAGGATGTCTGCTGTGGGACCTGCGTACAGAATCCCGTCCATTCTCCAGATACCCGAAAAAATATAGATGAGCGGTACCATCAGCAGAAGTGGCCGGAGGATGGAAAGCAGCATCGCTTTCACTGCCTGTCCGGCTGCCAGATAATACTGGGCTGACACCACCTGAAATCCAGCAAACACCAGTCCGAACAGGAAAATGCGCATACACTTGATACCAAATGCCATAGATGCCGGCTCATTCATCCCAAAAATCTGCAGAATCTCCGCCGGGAATAACTCACAAATAAGCCAGCCAATCACAGAAACCACCGTAGCTGCGCCAACCGCCTTTTTATAGGTTTCTTTGACCCGGTGTTCGAAACCAGCGCCTTTGTTAAATCCGATAATCGGCTGCATCCCAAGTGCAATCCCCACACAAATAGAAACCACTACAGAACTGATTCGAAGCACAATCCCAAGACTGCTAAGTGCCGCTTCGCTGCCAACGCCTGCCATTTTACAGCCCACCACCGCTTTGTTCAGTTCAATCTGCAGAATTGCTGCCGCCACCTGAATCATGCAGGCTGGAAGCCCGAACGCAAATATCTGACCGCAGATGGGTAATGTCGGGCAGATATTTTTTCTTCTTAACCGGATATGCCCCTTCTTTAAAAAGTAAACCAACAGTATGACCTCGGACATGATCTGCGAGGTTACGGTAGCGATTGCTGCACCCTTCACTCCCCAGTTAAAAACAAATATATAGATTGGATCCAAAATCAGGTTGATTACCGCTCCGACCAGGAAGCATCCCATAGCCAGGATGGGGCTGCCATCCGCTCTGGCCATACTGGACAGAGCAATAGCTGCCATACTAAAGGGTGCGCCAAGTAAAATGATCGGGGCATAATCCAGTACATAGGACAGTGAGCCCTGTACCCCCTTTGTAGCCCCAAAAGCTAGTGCCAGCGGTTTCAGGAAAGTAAGGCATATAACGGTAAACAGAATACCTGTGGCAACAGACAGGATAAATACCGTTCCAAGGGTTTTTTCGGCTTCTGCTTCTTTTCCTGCCCCTAAGTTCATGGACGTATAGACACTGCCGCCAATCCCCAGCAGGGTGGCGATGGATAAAAGAATCGTGACGAAAGGAAAAGTAACCGTGGTTGCAGCAATGCCAAGATATCCCACCCCACGCCCAATGAATATCTGGTCTACGATGTTGTAAAGTGCATCCACCAGCATGGATAAGACAGATGGGATTGCAAATTTTATGAGCAGCCTGCCGAGAGGTTCGGCTGCAAGAGGGTTTTCCCTCACTGTTTTAATAGTTTTGTCCATTTCTTTTTCTCCTTTGATTTTTTTCATCATTTACGCTGGATTAGTATATCAAAGGAGCGCAACCCATTCATGATACTTTTTGCGGTTTTTCTTCATCCGAAGGCCTGACGGCAAACCATGCCTCCTGAATCGGCGTCTCCATGCCCCTGCCTTCTATAGGATATACCTCGATATCCGGCAGCTCTGCATAAAAAAGGCCTGATGATGGCAGAACTTCTAAATGCAGATACCGGAACATGTCATCGGAAGTCACATGGCAGCATGGATCTGCTGTTACCATGCACCAGGTGGCTTCAGGTATCCGAAACTCTTCCATTCCTGGGGGTACAGGCCGGTTTGTGGCCGCTGCTATATAATAGTAGATATGCTGCGGGTCAAAATAAGCGCTGATACCAAGGACTCCATAAGGTTCCAGCTCCGCCATTTTACTGATCTGCTGAATCTGTCCTGTCCCAATGGTCTGCTGCCAAAATCTTAGGATAAGGAGCATATTTACCTCGTGTTCTTCCACAAGTGGGATTTTTACGCCGACTATCCGGATTGTGCTTTTTTTACAGATTCTATACTGCATGATTCCCCTCCATCGGATTGATTTGTTCTTGTCTCACAAACATCCTCCCTTACATTTAAAGTCATAACCTGTTTCTATTTTACGTGTCATAGAAGTATTGTGCATGATATTTTTTGCGCTTTTAACAAATACAAAAATTCAAAGTTATTGTTTTTCTGTCTCTTAGAACGTCTATAGTTATGTCTGGAAATTTCTGCTGCTAAAATACTGTTTTGCATACCAAAACACCAGATATTTCCGTTGCCATGCCCACAATATTTGCTATAATAGTAAAAAACGGATGGAGGTGCCTGTTTGAAACGATATCCCCCTTTAGAAAGGGCCATTACCTATATCGAAGCACATTTAAATGAAAATATCGGTCTGAATGAAGTATCAAGAGAAACCGGCTACTCCTACTACCACATGACCCGACTGTTTTCTTCTGTTTTAGGTGAATCCGTGGGACACTATATCAACCGTCGGAGGCTTTACAATGCGTCCGAAAAACTGATTCATTCCGACCAGAAGGTCATTGATATTGCACTTGACTGTGGTTTTGAATCGTCAGAGGCGTTCAGCAGGGCCTTTAAAGCTGTTTTTGGATACAGTCCTGTAGATTACCGGAAAGCCGGACTTGATTTGGTGATAAAAGCAAAAAAAGAACTGGTGCCGGAAGATGTGTGCCATATTGCCAATCATATTTCACACGCTCCCAAAATCATCCTGTTAGGTGAGACAAAAGTAGCCGGGCTTCGTGGGACTACTTCCCTGTCTGACAATCAGCTGCCCGGACTATGGGAACAGTTCCATGGTCTTAACAAAGATTTTTTCACCACATCTGCGGGATATGGCATTTGTGAAACGCAAAAGACGGCTTATACAAAAGACGGCGACGTGTTATATTCCGTCATGATCGGCGGTCCGGTGAAGGATTTTGATTGTCTGCCGCTGGAACTGGCAAAAAAGACGCTGCGTGCAGGAAGATACGCTGTTTTCACCCATCGGGGCACACTTGGAAACTTATATAAAACATATCAGTATATCTTCGGAACATGGCTGCAGACCACCAGGGAAGAACTGGATGACAGGGAAGATTTTGAAGTTTATGAGCATGAAATTTTATCATTTGATGATCCAGATAATGAAGTTAAAATTTTTATTCCTATCAAATGACAGGACACCGTTTTGTATACAGGCACTGACGGTGTTTTACATATCACCGAGTATTTAGATTATCACTCCATCTTTTACACTGTTCACCCGTCTGCTGCTTTTCGACGGCTTTTTTTCTTTGCCGTCGTCCGGCAGATTACATTTCTATTCGGTTAAATGGTGTGGTTATTCAAGTAGTCCGTCACTTACGGTGACAACACGGTTGCTGCTTTTTGCCGCTTCCGGTGAATGAGTAACCATGATAATTGTCTGTCCACGTTCCTTGTTGATACGCTGCAATAAATCCATTATCTCTGCTCCTGTATGACTATCAAGGTTTCCCGTCGGTTCGTCTGCAAACAGGATTTCGGGATTTCCAATTAGCGCGCGGGCGATTGCGACGCGTTGCTGTTGTCCCCCGGACAATTCGCGGGGCGTATGCCCTCGTTTGTCAGATAAGCCGACTACCTCTAAAATATCTTTCAGCGGTTTTTTGTAGTCCCGCATTTTCTTTCCGTCCAACAAAAGTGGAAGCATGATATTTTCTGCCACATTCAAATTAGGGATAAGGTTGTAAAACTGGAAAACAAATCCTATGTTCTGCCGTCTGATCCGGCTCATTTTTTCATCATTGAATTTTGAAATGTCCATGCCGTTCATAAAGACAGAACCGCTTGTAGGTACATCAAGCCCACCAAGAATATAAAGCAGCGTACTTTTTCCAGAGCCGGACTGTCCCATGATAGAAACAAATTCACCTTGTTTCACTTTCAGTGATATGTTTTTAAGCACTCTTGTTTTGGTATCGCCAAGCTGAAAGTCCTTAATTATATTCTTGCCCTCAATGGCAACTTTCTCTGTTATTATGTTCATTTGTCAAGCTCTCCTTACTCAAATTTGATTTCTTCCACCAGTTTCATTTTTTGACTTTTAAAAATTGGTACTATGGAGCCAAGTAGGGTAACGATAATTCCTAATGTCCCCGCAACGAGAAATGTCCAAACGTCCAGTTCCGGTGTCATCGAAATTTTTGGTCCCGCAACAAGGAAAATGGTCTGTATTTCCATGTAAGAAACGACAATAGCAATGACAGCACCGATAAGCCCGGAAGAAAAGCCCTCTATCAGTGTCATCTTCCTGTTTTGACGGTTACTTAGCCCAATGGATTTATACATGGCAATGGTGCGCCGCTTTTGTATATAGTTGATTAAAAGGTTATTGATAACGCCGACAGTCGCAAGCAGCAGGATAAAATAGGTCATGCTGTGCATTGGTTCTAAAAATGCGCCAACAGTTGCGAGCGCGTCGTTGTTAAATTCCTCCACGGTACGGCTCCAATTTGAGGTTTCCCCGAATAAAGCCCGTATCTGTACCATAATTGCGTCGGGGTCTGTGGCGGTATAAGCTAAAAAGTCATAGTCAGACGCGCCAAAGTCAGATACGGCGTACCTAGAGGGAATAACTGCTTCCACATCAGTTGCCCTTGATTTGAAACTACCTACCACTACATAGGAATTTCCGCTTGTTCCATTTGATAGTGTAATCGTATCGCCTATGGAAAAACCGCCCCGCTTCATGCAATCTTCGTTTATAATTACTGCCCGTTCACCAGAAGCAAAAGAGAGTGCAGCCTGTTCGCTCATGGGACTATCCGTGTAATTAAGTGCAAACATAGAATTATACCATTCCAAATTATCCGTTCCTTCTAAACGGGAAATGGGTTCACTATTCCCCTGCACATTGTTCTTAAACACATAAAGAGGTAATACCTTTTCTACTCCGTCCATATCTTTTACCTGTTCCACAAATTCCGGCTTCATGTGTCCGTCGGCAAAACCTTGAAGCTCTGCGCCATGAAATACGTCGCCGATATAAGTTGTTACAAAATTCCCCACAACATTGATTGCAATAATCGCTGATATGCTGATGAACAGCAGCGTAATATTCTGCGTGACATTCTTATTATCTTTCATGTTACGGGCGGCAATCCTGCCCTCATTTCCCGCTAATGCACCATAGAAGTGTTCCAAGCCTGCGCTTGCTATATTTGTGAAAATCGGTATCACAAGTATAGTAGCGGCAATCAGACCTAACAGAGAAAAACCACCTGCAAGATAAAGCATAGTGCCGGACGCAAAGTGCGGTAATAAAGCGGACACGATAAACAGCACAATTCCTGTTCCGACAATCAGAGGACGCGGGATATGCTTTTCCTCCACCGTACCTAAGACGATATCTTTTATCGGTAGCCGGCTTGCCCTGTGGACAGGCAGCCATGCCGAAAACAAAGACACGATCACGGCAACTGCAAAAGAAAGAATAACACCGGGAATAGAGATAACAGCGGGGATTTCAATTCCCTGTGATAATGATTTGCCCATTCCCTGCAAAATGCCTTTTAATACAATCATACCAATAGGAATACCAATCAACCCACCTGTGCAGCCGTAAAACAGGCTTTCCAAAAGCAGAATACGGGTTACGGTCTTTTCCGTCGCGCCGATACTGCGGAATGTGCCAATGATCGGTAAACGGTCTAAGGTAATGACTTTATAGCTGCTGTAAATGATAAAAATACTCATAGTTAATGAAAAGAAACTGATTAGAAAAAAAGGCATGGATTTCTGCCTTGCGTCGGCGGCTATCTGCGCTTCATTGACAATTTCCGATACCCGGTACTTTCCATTATCAAGAGCATTTTGCAGTTCAGAGACAAGATTGCCTGTTGTACCTTTTTTGACGGGTTCAATCAGAATTTCGCTGTAACCGTCCTCCCACCCCAAAACTTCTTTTATGGTTTCCAAAGGCAGAAGTGCTGTTGCGCCCCTTGTGTGACGCAGGAAAACTGTGTCATAAGCGGCAATTTCCGCTACTTCAAAATCCACTGGTGAGCCATTTATTTGTAAGGTAACAGTATCGCCTTTTTTTATGCCATATTTTGATGTAAACCTGTCCGGCAAGATAATCTGATTGCCGGAAAATGCGGTAACTTCGCCGCCCCCAATTAGTCGTGGTTTATTGATTTGCTTTAATGCTTCCATATCAGCCGCTAAGAGGTCAACTGTTTCATAGTATCCGTTTTCATGGTAAAGGGAAGTTCCCTCTACAATTCCTGCTTTTGTCTGTATGTCTGGCAGGGCGGGAATATCGTCTGCATGAATACCGCCCTCCACACTCTGAACAGAAACAGTCGCACTCCCCGCCATGCCGCGTGCCATTTTCCGCTGTGCACTTTCATAGGAAACGCCGATAGAAAAGGAAACGAACAGCAGCATAGCAGACAGCAGGATTGAAAGAAGCATAATGAAAGTTCTTGCTTTACGCTCTTTTACGTTTGTTAAGATATACTTTAGAATGATTTTCAAATTCACACCTACTTTCCATGCGTTATTTCAACGCATTTTCGATTGCTTTCAGAACGGTATCACTGGTAAGCGTCGCGCCCGATACAGCGTCAACCTGTAATGTTTGTTCGGCACATACTTTCCCGGCGATTGTTTCAGCCTGCTCCATGTAAGAAGCCTTATGCTCCAATATCTCAATATCCGCTATTTCATGGTTTTTTACGCAAACTTTGACAACGGCTATTAAAATCTTGTTTTGATAAACGCCGATATATTCGCCATCTGTAACTGTGTTTAAGTCCACCGTCCCAATCTCTAATGTCTGCGGACGCAACAGTAATGCAAAGGCGGCAAAGCACACAAGGGTGGTAATCAGTATCGTTACTAACAATGAAATCACCTTTTTCTTTTTCATGTTCCACCTCCTCGTCTATAAATAGAAAAAAGGTTGACCGTCACTACACTTAACATAGTAAACGGTCAACCTTAATCTAATTTTTATTCTACCTTAATTAACCTTAATTGCCGGGAAAACGGATAAGAAAAGAAGTCCCAACGCCGGGGTTACTGTAAACAGAAATTGTACCACCATGAAGCTCTATAATGTTCTTTGCGATTGCAAGCCCTAAGCCTGTACCCTCGGTTTTGCTCTCCGTATTTGTCCCTCTGTAATATCGCTCAAATAATCGTTCTGCCTCCACATTGCTCATGCCGTAGCCATTGTCTGATACGTTTATAGTCAACTCACTTTCAGAAGCCCCAATTTTTAGGGTTACTTCCGTGTCTTTAGTTCCATGCACAAACGCATTGATAATCAGATTTTGAAACGCCCTTGTGAAAAGTTTTGTGTCAAAAGATAAGAGTGCTGTTTCGTCTGTAATATTATTGCTACACTCGAACAAAATCATGCGGTTTTCGTATTCGGGGCAGTTCAATATATCAATGGACAATTCGCGCAAGAAGCGGACAATATTCTGTTCCTGCCTATTTACTGGAAATGTACCGTTTTCTAATTGCCATGTTAATTTTAAATCTTCAATCAGAGTTTCCATATATGCCGCGTTTTTTAGAATAATACCCGCATATCGCCTGTACTCAACTGCTGCTTTTTCTGTGTCATCATATAAAATTTCCGCATAGCCTTTAATCGGGGATAGTGGGGTCTTTAAGTCGTGTGTAATGTTAGCAATCCATTCCCGGCGTATAGTTTCCGTTTCCTCCCGCAGCTTATCGCTTGCCTTTACGCCCGCGTCCAATTCATTCAGACTATTGTATAGATCGCCAAATGCACCCTTTGCCTTAACAGGAAGATAACATCGTCCAGAAATATCCTGTATGGACGTTACTAATTTACGGATAGTTTTTGTCATAAGAAAACCATAAACCAACCCTAAAAAAATGATAACTGCTAATAAAATGCCAATCGTTGAGAAAACAATTTTTTTCCCGCCTGTAAATCGTTCCCCGTTTAAATACATGGTTACTTTTTGAATGTTCATAGGGAAATGGAGAATATAGACATAGTCCTTTCCGCGCTCTGTTACGATACCTACAAAGGAAGTCCTATTCTCTGTATCAAGGTTTCCAGTTTGATTAAGCTGCAAAAGGTCAGCGTTAGAGTAAGTGTCCTGTGCATTGTCCAGCTTTTGGTACGCATATACTTCATTTCCGGCGGTGTCCAAAATTTGCAGTCCGATATGGTTATCCTGCAATCGTTCTATGCCTGTCTGTTTTACTGTGGGGCTACCATCCACAAAAATAATGCAGTCCGAAAAATCCAAAGTAAAATTTTTAGCCCAATCACTGCGGACATTTTTGCCGTTCGGGTCTGGTGCGGTAATAAGCATGGCAAAAAGGCAGCACGCCACAAGGAGCGTCCCTAACAGCGACAAGAAGAATATTGAATATATGTGAAAAGTGGTACGGTAGCCGGATTGTTTCATTTAATCAGTCCTTTTCTTTAGCTTATAGCCCAAGCCTTTTATCGTAATCAGTTGTTTCGGGGTTGACGGGGTATCTTCAATCTTTTCCCGAATATGGCGAATATGTACCATGATTGTGTTATCACAAATGCTGCTGTATTCACCCCACACCTGTTCATATAGCCGTTCCTTGCTAATAATCTTATCTGCATTTTCCATAAGATAAGACAATAGCAGAAATTCCCTCCCGGTCAAGTCAATTTCCTTTCCATTTTTATAAATCCGGCTGCTTTCCTTATCAAGCGCAAGTCCTCCGACAGTCAGCAGCCCTTTTACGTCTGTTCGTATGACAGACTGGTATTGCTGGCGGCGGAGCTGCGCTTTGATACGATAGACAATCTCCCGTGGGCTAAAGGGTTTTGTGATATAATCGTCGCCACCGCAGGACAGCCCAAGTATCTTGTCAATATCATCATTTTTTGAGGAAAGAAACAGAATAGAGCAAAAAGAGAACTCCCGTATTTGCTTGCATACCTCGATACCATCAATATCCGGCAGCATAATATCCAAAACAATCACGTCCGGCTGATATTCCCGGCATATCTGAACAGCGTCCATACCTGTGTACACTTTCTTAATGTTTTCAAAACTATCTTGACGTAATACTTCTTCTATTAAATCAGCAATGTCTTTTTCATCATCTACTAACAATATTTTGCTATTCATTGACTACACCGCCTTTTCTTTTTCTCCTGCCGTCAACAGGCTTTTTTGCGTCCTTTGGTATAAGCCACATATAACTAAGTTTAGAAACACCAGGTATACGGTTTTCCTCACATAGCTTCTGTACCCGCCTTTCTGAAATACCCCAATTTTTTGCTGCCTCGGAAGCTGTAATGTACCCTGTCATATTATCTACGCCCTTTCTTAAATCACATTATATACGGACTTACGAATAATAACAATAGACAGGTTGCAAATAATATGCTCTATTGTTGTCAATCATATCCAAAGCAGAAAGGTGAACGGTAAACAGAAATAACAAGTTTGAGCAGTATTCAGGATTTGGCATCACGCTATCCGCAGATGGCGAAGTTTTGTATCACAGAGGCCAGCGCGTAAAGCTTTTCATTGACCAACTTTCTGATGGTAGTTTTGTAACTTTTTGATCGGATGAAGCAGGTATGATCAACTTATCCGTTGTAAGAAATTCGGCCGGGCAGATTACTGCGATTGAGACTATCACAGAAGAACAGGCAGAAAAATACCTTACAAAGGCAGAAGCATTGTCCAATGCAAATTGGTAAATCGAATCATTCTAATACGTCGGGCCAGTTCAGCCCGACGTATTATATTTTTCAAACAGAAATTATTTTTGTAAATTTGTTCAAAAAAGGAACTATTTGTTATTTCTTTGGGACAAGTTCTATGTTATTACTGTCACCAGGGTTTTTAAACCGCACAGTGGTGTCGCCAGTATCTTTGGGTTTTTCCATATCAGAACCGTCTGGATTACTGCTCTTATCCTCCGGTGATTCTGTCAAATCCTGTTCGGAGGAGGAATCCTCTCCAGAGATGGAATCTTTGGTCACATGTTCCGATTGAGACGGTGAAGCGGTCTGCTTCTCCTGGTTAGCCATACAGGCAAACAATGAAAAAATCAAGATTAGACAGAGGCACATACAAATCCATAGAGTAATACGCTTTTTCATAGTATCTCCCTCTCTTTCAATTTTTTGTGTTTTAATTCTAAAACAACGTCAGCCTTTTCTGCCACTGCCTGGGAGTGTGTCACCACAACCACACATTTTCCGAACTGGTGGGCACTTTCCCTTAAGATGTCTGTGAGTTCCGAAGCAGTGTTCTCGTCCAGATTGCCCGTAGGCTCATCCGCCAGGATGACCGAAGCGGCGCTGATAAGAGCCCTGGCAACAGCCACCCTCTGCTGCTGGCCGCCGGAAAGCTTGAGGATGTTCCGCCGTGCTTCTTCCTTAGTAAGCCCCAGACGCTTAAGAATCGGCATGCCGTCCTGTTTCGCTATTAAAGCAGTATTTTCAAGGGGCGTCATGTAGTCAATCAGGTTATAATTCTGAAAAATCAGGGAAACCCGGTTCCGCCTATGGTACTCCAGCCCTTTTTCCAATATATCCTCCCCGTTAAACAGGATGTTGCCTTTCGTCGGTGTATCCAAACCTCCTAAAAGAGAAAGCAGGGTTGACTTGCCTGAACCCGATGGGCCAAGAACCGCATAAATCTTTCCTGTTTCCAAAACCGCACTAACTTCGGATAAAATCCATTTCTCTTTTTCGTAAGCATAACATATATTTTTAAATTCTAATGTTGACATCTGTCTTCCTCCTCAACTTATTTCTGACACTTAACTCATTTTAGACAAGATTTCCCGTGGCTTCAGCCGCATGACCGTCACAGACGAAACGCCCACTGCCGCAATGATTACTGCAAAGCCAATCAAATAGAGTTCTGCAAGGTTCACAAGTCCTACCGATACCTGAATCTCTTCGATGCTTGTATCAGAATTGATAAGAGAATCATTGCCTCCGACTACTGCCGAGCCGCCCGGATCCGACGCAACCGCCCCCTGTTGCTGGTTTTCCGCCCCATTCTGCCTGCTTTGTTCTAAAAGCTGATTGCCAATCTGTCCTGCAATGGCGCTACTGGTGAAAAAGGATAACCCAAAGGCAAGTACGGCAATCATCATCACCTCGACCAGAAACTGTCCGATAATGTCAGATTTCTTCATTCCCACAGACAGAAAAACACCGATTTCATGGATACGGGTTTTCGTCCAGAGTGTCAGGATTAAGGCCAGTATGATGACACTGACTATCACAATCACGGTCAAAAGCGTCACAATCAGACTGCCCAGTGCTTTAAGAGGCTGGGCTGCTTTCTCATAAGCCTCATTATCCACCGTAACCGTAAAGGCATCCCAGTCTATGGAAGACAATTTTTGCACCTCAGACACGATCCGTTCCATATCCTGGGGATCCTCCACAGTAACATGGATTACAGAAAAACCCTTGATTGCGGGACTGTCCTCAATTTTGACCGCCGTATCCAGATCCGTGAAAATCCGGTTTTGAATCTTATCATAGCTGGTGACCATCTCTTCCACCCCTTCGACTTTCGCCGGAGCAAATAATCCTACAATCTGAACCTTTATCTCTTTTCCCTTCGTACTTTGGGTTGTCAGATAGTCTCCCACGCCCACCCCGCTTTTTTCTGCCAGGTCAAGACAGATTACAGCTTTGCCAGTATCCTCCTGGGTGAGGTGCCTTCCTTCCACTAAAGAAAGTGTACCGGAAGCAAACAGTTCGTTCTCCTCTGTTCCCCAGACGCCCAGCACCTTCGTCAGTTTCCGGAAGTCTTCATCTATCGGAATCTTTCCGGCAAATAGCGATAATTGCTCAAAAGCCGCCAGATTTTCTACAGATGCATCACAGTATTTGACACCCTCCATCTGCCTGATTTCCTTTACCTGTTCAGGGTTTAGCTGTTTGGTGGAATACATCAGAAAATTCGTGGCCTGCTTCCCACCGTCATTCTCCGGCCCGTTTACCGGCTCCCTGACCAGATAGGGGTTTTCATCCGACCAGTCCACTGCCACCTCAAAACTGGCTCCCAGGCTTTGCCGCAGTCCAAGCTGTGCACTCTCTGACGCTCCCCAGATGGAAATCCCGGTCAGTACAAAAGTTGCCATAATAAGAAGAATTGCAAATAGGAGAACTGTTTTCCCCTTTTTTCGTGTGACGTATAGGAACGCCCGTTTCATAAAACTCATAGCTTCTGATACCTCCTGTATTAATTTTGTTGTTCTGAACGTATGATCAGAATAGCATCTCCATATGGAACCAGTATGAAATCAGCATAGAAACAGGGCATAAAAAATGCGTAACAGATGTAAAAATCCGTTACGCAATAAAAGTCTAACTTTTTGGGGGCACATCAATAAGCTGAATGGTGAAGCGCATCCCTTCCGGTTCATCCATGGGAGCAAAGGAATAAGGAATGTGTAAAGTTTGAAAGATTGTATCCACAATATACAACCCCAGGCCATTCCCGCCGCTGTCCCGGCTCCTGGAAAAGTCAGGCCGGTAGAACGGCTGAAACAGACGGGAAATTTCCTCTTTGTGGATTGGGGTACACTCATTTTCAATGAATAAGGTATGTTCCACCATATATACAGAAACAGACTTCCCTGACTCCGTATAGGCAACTGCATTTGCAAGGATATTAGAGACAGCCCTGCCAAACTCCTTTACCGGAATTCTGACTGGAAAAGCCGCTGGCATTTTGAAAGAAAATGAGATCTGGTGGGCCGCTGCAATCAACTGATACGGTTCACAAAGTTCTTCCATCAAATCCGGTAAATTTGTCTCAACCGGTTCCTCCTGCGATACTGCCATATTTAACCGGGAGGTTTCTAAAATATCATGAATCATAACGGCAAGCTGTTCCACCATCTCCTTGCATTCCGGCAGATAAGCCTCGCAGTCCTGGTATTTCCCCACGCCAAGTATCATGTTTTCCAGAGTCGCATTTAAGGCAGTCACCGGAGTTTTCAGCTCATGGGATGCTGCCCGCAGGAAATCCACCTTTGACCGTTCCAGCTCCCGGACATGGTTCTTTTCGCCTTCCAAATGCTCAATGGTGGACAGCAGGTTAAAATAAAGCCCATTGATGTTCTCCGCCAGCAATCCAATCTCGTCCTTAGAGTGGATGGTACATCCTGCTGTTTTGTCCAGTTTCTTCATCGGGTCTGTAGAAGCAGAGATTTCCTGAATGGGTTTTGTAATTCCTTTGGTCAGCAGGAGTGAACAGACAACGGAAATCAGCAGCGAACAGCACAAGGAGATGGGAAGTGCCTTCTGTACCGCCTCCGTTACAATCCTCTCTCTTGCAATGCTGACTGTAATGTTCCCTGCCGCTTCTGTGGCAGGTGTGAAATCAACCTGCATCCTGGGGGCAAGCAGATAAAGGAAACCATGTATGAGTACGATGAGCAACAGCATAATACCCAGTGTATAAAGAAAAAACTTAGGAAACAGCTTTAATCTTCTCATCTTCATACCTCATACTTGTACCCCACACCCTTGACAGTGACAATGCAGTCAAGATGGAGCTTCTTTCTCAGATTTTTGATATAGGTGTCTATGGTACGGTCTATGATTGGATTCTCGTCTCCCCACAAATCGTCCAGAATCTGGAAACGTGTGAGAACCAGCCCTTTATGCTCAACCAAAAGCCGGAGCAGGTCCATTTCCTTTGGGGTAATGTCGATTTTCCCCTCTGGTCCGCTTGCCGTATAGCCGGAGAAATTGACCGTAATCTCACCAAAGGTCATCACCTCCAGCGGCTTCGTCTGTCCGCTCCGGCGCAGAAGCGCTGTAATCCGTTTTCCCAGAAGAACCATGGAAAAGGGCTTTGTCATATAATCGTCAGCCTGTTCATCAAAACTTACCACCTGAGTCCCTTCGTCTTCCATTGCGGTGAGCATCAGAACGGGTATGGAACTTGTCTTGCGAATCTCGTGCAGTACGGACAATCCCGTGATATGAGGAAGCATGATGTCCAGAACAATCAGATCAAGATTCCCCTGGCGGAAAATGTCCATGGCCTCCGTGCCATCATATGCCGGAATCACCTCGTGTCCAGCAGGCCTTAAATATTCACAGATACATTCATTTGTCCTTTTATCGTCTTCTACAATCAACAATCTTGCCATAAAATCTTATCACCTCTTATATCTCAGTGTAGCATTTTTATGTGGAGCCAGTATGAAATCACCGAGAAATCTTAGCTAACCGTGAGCATATAACCAGATTTCATTATACTATATCAGTTCCAACGAGTAAAACTCGTATTTACTTGATTTCTTATTCCATGTCCATTATCTCCTTTGTGCTATCAAAAAAAAGGCGAATCTGTTTATCGGGCTGCTCTTCTCCCGACAAAATAATTTCTGCATACTCCTCATACCAGGTGATTTTCCAACAACTGCTATTTACCGGACCGCCATCGTTCTTTAATTCAAAATCTTCCTGGGATATTTTCTTCTTATCTTTCTCAAGAACCAGCCGTCCTCTTGCTGATCCAAAAGGCCAGTCGGGTTCCCCGATTGCCTGCAGTGTCAGTGTATAGGTTCCATCCGGTGAAACAGACCGCGGCACCCACCCATCCGAGGCTTCTGCCTACCATAATGCTCTCAATTTCCGAAACGCTCTCCTTCATGGCTCTCATTTCTTCCATTTTCTGATTTACGATTTCCTCTGAAACACCATCTTTGATTGTGGCTATAAAAATATGTCTGACCATGTATTTTTCCTCCGTCTTTTCATTAAATTTTTTCTGCCCAGGCTTTCAGTTCCTCTGCTCTGGCATTGGAAGAAAAACGCCTGCCTTCCTTCAACTCTGCACCCTTGCAGGAATCTTTTAAGTCTGCATTTGTTCCTCCCATTCCGCTGCTGCCGGATGTGGCAAAAGGTACAATTACTTTTCCTTCCAGATTATAAGATTCCAAAAAAGCGTTGATAATTGTGGGAGCCACATACCACCAGATGGGGAATCCTACATATATCACATCATACTGCTCCATATTTTCAACCTGATTTGCAATCGCCGGCCGGAAAGATTTATTATTCATTTCCACACTGCTGCGGCTCTTTTTGTTTGTCCAATCCAGATCTGCTGATGTATATTTCTGAACGGGCAAAATCTCATGTAAATCTGCATCAATGGCAGATGCCAGTGTCTTTGCTACCTTTGCAGTCACACCACTTGCTGAAAAATATGCTACTAACTTCTTACTCATCATGAATTCCTCCGTTTCTTACATATAGGTAACTGTTTCTGAAAGTTCTTTTCTCTGCGTATGCATAGCGAGTGGTGTTGTTCCCTCTACCGGATAGCCGAGGTCAAGAATCATCAGGACTTCCTCATTTTCAGGCAGTCCAAGCTCTTTCGCTGCCACTTCCGGATCGAAGAAGTTAACCCAACAGCTATCAGCGCCTTCCGCTTTTGCAGCCAGCATCATATGAGTTGCTACAATTGTTGCATCCTCAACACCTGAATCACGCTTTTCTCCCGGATATGTAAATACATTTGTTGTATCAAACGCTACAACGACCACCGTTGCCGCACCATATCTGCAGGGAGTTACCTTGTCAATTTGGGCAAGACCTTCTTCTGACTGTACAACATAGATACGCTGCTCCTGCAGGTTCTTCGCTGTGGGCGCCAGTCTCCCTGCTTCAAGGATTGCATCAAGCTGCTCCTTTGCCACTGGGCGTCCATCAAATTTTTTACACGCATAACGATTTTTAACTACTTCAAAAAACTCCATCATCTTTTCCTCCATTCGTTATTTTTAGTTTCTATTCCAAGGCTTTGAACCCAATCTCGGACAGTATCAACATCCGTATCACTTGAAAACCTGTTAGCAGCAAGCCAATTCACATCAGAGGAACACAGTTCCTTTAAATTGCCTTCACTTGTACTGATACCGCTTCCTCCAGATGTACAAAAATCAATCATTGTCTTACCGGAAAAATCATAGCTTTCAAGAAATGTATCTATAATGCGAGGTTCTTCGCCCCACCAAATCGGATGTCCAATAAAGACCGTATCATAATTCTCTATATTTTCAATAGTATTGGAAATCTCCGGCCTGGATGTGCTGTCATTCTGTTCCCGATTTGCCCTGCAATCATCATTACCGTAATCTAAATCCTCACTGCTGTAAGCATCCACCGGCATGATTTCAAACAGGTCTGCTCCCGTAACTTCTGCAATCTGTTCCGCAATCTGTTTTGTAGTACCTGTCGCTGAAAAATAAGCAACCAGTATCTTCGTTTCAGATTTCTCTGTACCGTCAGCACCTTCTGCAGGCTCTGTGTTTTGTTCTTCTGACTCTGCCTCTGTATTTACCTTTTCTGTTGTATCCACATTCTCAGACTCTGTGCTATTTCCTGCATTTCCACATCCTGCAAGCGTTAAAACCATTAGCATAGCTGCCAAAAATAATGAAAAATGTTTCATTTACAGACCTCCAATCAAATAGATTTTCCAAGTTTATAGGCCGCATCCATATGTGCCGTTCCACGAGTCATAGATGCGGTTCCGCATCCGGTACCGAGAATCATGCCGCAATCCTCAAAGCCAAGATAATTGCAAATTCCCAGATAGTGGTCTTTTAAATAACCCAATGTCTTAGGATTGCTGTCCCATGCTGCTGCAATAAGGACTGTTTTCAGACCTTTTCCTGAAATACTGCTGTTGAAACTGTAAAAACGGTCAATTACCAGTTTCAGCTGTGCTGACATCCCAAAGTAATAAATAGGTGAAACAAAAGCCACCATATCTGCACTTCTCATTTCCTGCTCAACAATCTGCATATCATCATTCTGTACACAGCTCCCACGCATACCACAGGCATCACACCCCTGACACGGATGAATATTCATATGTGCCACATCCAACACCTTTACATTATGCCCGGCTTCTTCCGCGCCTTTGATAAATTGCTCTGCAAGGGTATTGGAAGAACCTTTTTTGTGAGGGCTTCCCTCAAGTACCAAAATCTTCATTCGCTTTTTCCTCCTGAATCTTAGTTTTTACATAATCCCAAATCTGGAGAAGAAGTTCTCGATGTGGGCGGGATTCTCATGGTCCATGAAAATATTGCTGCCCTCATCCATCCCTTCGATCTGTTTCATTTCATCTTCTGTAAGCACAAAATCGAACACATTTAAGTTCTCTGCCATACGCTCTTTATGGGTAGATTTTGGAATCACCACAATGCCGCTCTGAATCATAAAGCGAAGCGCTGTCTGTCCTGCATTCTTGCCATACTTAGCACCAATCTCCGTAAGTACCGGATGAGAAAACAGGTTCTTCTCGCCTTTGGCAAACGGTGCCCATGCCTCAATCTGTGTTCCAAACTTATCAAGGTACGGTCTGATTGTTTTCTGCTGCTGGAACACATGCGTTTCAAGCTGATTTACCATAGGCTTAATTTCTGCAAAGGATGCAAGATCAAGGTATCTGTCTGCATAAAAATTACTTACACCGATCGCTTTTGCCTTACCTTCTTTATATGCTTCCTCCATTGCCCTCCATGTACCATAATAATCATTGTATGGCTGATGGACAAACAGAAGGTCAATATAATCGGTCTGCAATTTCTGTAAGGATTCCTCAATAGATGCTTTTGCTTTTTCATATCCGGCATTGGCAACCCAGATTTTTGTTGTAAGGAACAGCTCTTCTCTTTTTACTGTTCCTGCTTCAATCGCTTTGTGAACGGCATTTCCTACACCTTCTTCGTTGTAGTATGCCTGAGCTGTATCAATACTGCGATACCCCACATGGATTGCATCAGTCACACAACGCTCAGTTTCTTCATTGCTGATTGTAAATGTACCGTATCCAAGTACAGGCATTTTTACGCCATTACTTAATGTTACATATTCCATCATTCTGCATCTCCTTTTTATTTGTTATTCCGTATTTCATTTCTTAAATAGTCCATTCTTTCCAGTTGCCGTTCTTTCAGATGGATTTCATCCAGAGCCTGGCTGCGCTTTTCATTCAACATCTTCATCCGTTCCCATTTTGTAGAATCCCCGGCAAGCAGCAGTTTCATATAAACTTCCACTTCCAGACTGGTGAAACCCATGTCATGAAGCGCCATAATCAGACTAAGGTGTTCTAAATCCTGATTGTCATACCGCCACTCATCCATGGTCATCTTTACAGCACGGCACAATCCCCATTCCTCATATTTCTTTAGGACTTTTAGTGGAATCTGATACCTCTCACTGATCTCATCGGCAGTCAAAAGCCTCACCTCCTCAAAAACAATAGGTGCAGCAAAGATTTTTATTTCTCTCTTTGCTACACCCATATTCTAAATCTATTTTTTCACTATGTCTAATGCTTATATTACATAATCAGAAATACAGTTTTTGTATTTCATCATGACCTTATATTACCTTTCATTACCTAACTGCTTTCTATCGGTATACGTCCTTGACATACTTTATAAAAGCAGTTGTTGCCTTTGAATAGGATTGTTGATCTTTCCATGCAAGCACCGAACTTAATTCCAGTTTCGGCTCCAACGGAAGAAACTTCATATCATCATAGTGACAGTCCAGCTTTACGCAGATGGCTGCACCCTTCCTTTCCCTTGCTGCAATTACCGCATTATAAAGCAGGTTATAATTCACGCAGGATTCCATCTGCCTTGCAAAATCTCCTGACCAGCCTGCCAGCTCATGATGCACCGGGGTATTCAGATGCACCGTTACCACCTGCGTCCCTACAAGGTCACCGGGACGTATCACATCCTGGGATGCAAGCGGCGCATCTTTATGAATCAAAACGCCCCACTGCTCTTTTGTTTTCATACGGATAAAATCGTATTTCACAATACTCACAGGCTCCAAAAGAAGCCCCATATCCAAAGTTCCCTGCTCCATCCGCTCTTTGATGTCCTCGTTATTTCCGCTGTACAATTCAAATTTCACAAGGGGATACCGCTCCTGGAACCCGGTAATCAGCTTCGCCACCTCCTGCACACCACGCATCTCCCCGCATCCGATTGCAATGATACCGGATAAAGTCTCTTCCTTCTGAGTCAGTTCCTCTTGGGCCTTCTCCGCAAGATTAACCAGTTCCTGCGCCCTGCGGCGGAAAACCATCCCTTCATCCGTCAGATATACACTATGGTTGCTCCTTTGGAACAGCTTTACTCCCAGTTCTTCCTCCAGCTGCATGAGCTGCCGTGACAGCGTTGGCTGGGTGACATGCAAAAGCTGGGCGGCTTTGGTTATATTCTCTTCCCTTGCAGCCATAAGAAAATATGACAATACACGAATATCCATATCTACATTCCTCCTTCTACATGTAACGGGCAGCTAACAGATTATCATTCTTACAGGCGTTACTTTCCTACACCTAGCCTGACTGCAACTTCAACCTATCTATTATTTATTATCTAATTCCTTTAAGGATACTCCTTGGTTGTTTTTCCATGTCCTGGGTCCGCTAACACTATATCCAAGAAGAAAATCCGCGGCGGCCGAAGAACTAGAAAATAAAATATCTTCTGTGGTTTTCAGATTCTCAACCTTTCCCTCACGAAATAATTTTTCTCTCAATTTCACTGCTCCCGGAGACAAAGATTTCTCAGATACCTTTTCATTCACACCGCTCCCTGCCAATACAACAAAACCTTCTGTTGTTACCAGACCTTTGGCTTTCACTGAGCCAGTATGAATATACAGAACATCTTTCTCATCTTCCGCTTTCTTATGTTGGAGAACAGGTTCAAATACCTTATAACCAAGAGCATTGATAAGCACTCTCACATGTGCGATAAATTCTTCCATAACCGCAATCTGCGATTCTTTTAATACCGTATTCTTATATGTATTTTTTGTCAGTATATGATACCTTTTACATTCTTTTGCCAACTCGAAAAACCGATTTTCCAAATAACGTATGTGGGCTTTATTCAAATCACGTCCCACAAAAATTACGGCGGTCGTCCAGTAGTACTTTTCCTTTTCAGCCTGATAATCACGTAAATGCTGTATTAATCTTTCCTGAACCTTTTCAGCTTCTCCTATATAAACGGAATCTGTTCCGTCTTCTTCTTTGCAAAACAAAAAATATACACCTGGCCCAAGAAGTTCCTCCCTCTGAGTTGTCTGAACTTCGATTCTTGGAATCTTAATTGCCTTCCCGTTCCAGTTGGACAGTTCTGCTGTTACAAGACTGTCTGCCGTTCCGTTAACCAGGAAAAGTTCTATTGATTTGCCATATGCCATACCCGTCTCCTTTAATCAAATATCTTTTGCTAAAACGTTCATTTTTCTTACCCCACCTCAGTAACACCAAACAAATTTCAGTCCATCCAAACAAAAAAACACAACCTCATATCTGAACCAAACCGCTGAAACCCTTTGATTTACTGGGCTTTCTTGGACAGAAGGCAGACGGTTTCGACATGTGTTTCTTTCACCCGTAAAGACTGAATCACATCTTCTTCAATTGGGAATGAATACACAATACTCTTCACTGCATGCCCCTGCTCCTTCTGTTCTTCCGGCATATACAGCTTGATTTCCTTTATCATGCATTTAATCAATTCCCGTTTCTCCCTGTCATCCATTTTATCATAGATTTCATCAAAGGACAGCAGAATCTTATAAATCATCTCCACATTCAAAGACTCCTGCTCTGCTATAACACTCCTTCTTCTGCACCCTTCTATCCTATCTTCTGTTTCATAAATCTGATTGTATATCTTATCCAGCCTGCGATTGAACTCATTCCGTTTTCTTTCCACATACTTATCATCTGGCAGATTATCTATATCCTGTTCTAAATTCATCCTGCTTCTAGCCAGACGCTTTAACTCCTTCTCATAGTTCTTTATCTCTTCCTGTATCTTCGTCACATCTACAGCAACGCCTATTTTCGCCTTAATGTCACGGGCAAATTTAGGATTCCGCAGAAGTTTCTTCGTATATTCCAGCACCTCCCGTTCCAGCCTTTCCGCTGATATTCCATTTCTCCGGCACTGTTTTGTTCCTAAAGCCCGTTTATAATGACTGCATACATAGGTAAATGTTTCCCGGAACGTACCGTCTTTATTAGTCCACTGGTTACAATCCACGTTCATTGCAGAACCGCATTGCGGACAGCGTGCAATCCCGGACAACAAATGCGCTCTGCTCTGGCTGATGTTATGGTTTCCCCATGATTTTTCTTTCATCACTTTCCGAATTTCCTGTACTTTCTGAAAATCCTCTTCTGACACTAATGCTTCGTGGCTTTTCTTCTCACTCATTACAAATTCTTCCTGTTTTACAAGACGCTGTTCGTTGTTTGAACCTTGTACCTTCTCCGTCCTTCTCCTGCCCCATGCGATCCTGCCAGTATACAGTGGGTTATCCAGAATCCGCTTTATCTGGTCTGCTTTCCAGTCATTGAATTTGGGATTGACCGCATTAGGAGCTGGTTCTCTTGTATAACCATTCTGATTCAGAAACCGAGCTATTGTAGAATATCCCATCCCTTTATTCAAAAACAGGTCGAAAATCATCTTCACAACCTCTGATTCACCTTCTTGTGGCACTAATTTCCCCTCTTTCAAATCATAGCCATAAGGCGCAAATCCTCCATTCCATCCCCCGGATTTTGCCTTTTCTTCTCTTCCTAACAGGCTTTGCGCTATGATATTTTCCCGCTCCAATTCTGCTACTGCCCCAAGTATGGTTATCATCATCTTTCCCATTGATGTAGAAGAATCCAGTCCATCCTCTACGCACATCAGATGTACGCCATACTGCATAATAAACTCAAGCGAATTCAAAACATCCCTTGCGTTCCTCCCAAACCTTGATAGTTTATACACAAGTACATAATCTGTCTGCAAAGCCCCCCGTTTAATCTTGTCAAGCATTGTCTGAAATGCTGTCCTTCCCTCTATGCTCTTTCCGCTTTTTCCCTCTTCCACATAAACTGCCAGCACTTTCATTCCCTGCCGCTCCGCACATTCGGTCAGATACCGTTTCTGTCCATCAAGACTATATCCTTTCACCTGTCGTTCACTGCTTACCCGGATATAGATAACACATGTCTTTCCTGTTCTTGTCTGATACATTTTCCTGTACTCCTTTCATGTTTTAAAAACGGTCAGCCCTTATGGGGAACTGACCGTTGTAGATTCTATTTCTTATAGCACTTCTCTTCTGCCACATATTTTGTTACAATATTAGACAGCACATTGATAAACCTCTGATAACTCTGCTGTTGTTCCATATCGGCTTCATTCCCTGCCGGTATATTTATTTCCACACCATTTTCGGTGGTGTATGTCTTATATTTTCTGTGAGTCTCTGGTTTCAAGAAACTCCCCCTTTCTTCATATCGTCCTGTATGTATGGTATTAAATCTTCTCTATTAATCCTGCTTAAATGCCCAATCATCTTATTTCCAAGTGCCGGGCTGTATTTTGCATGTCTCAGCATATCCTCTATCCGTTCCAGACCACCTAATGCTTCGTGTTCTTCCAGAAAACAGAATCCCTTTACCGCAGACAATACGCCGCCTTCTTTAAGCCACCTCTGGGTTTCCAGAAGGGTACTCCGGGGAGTTTCCGTATGTAATTGTAAAGGTTCGACTGCCCCCAGAAAACGATTCCAAAACTGGCACGTTTTCCAGCGGCTTCTGTTACTCTGTTTCTTGTCTGGTACAATGAATCTTAAATTTCCTGCCAAGAGGTCAAATGCCAGTTTTCCCAATTCCAAAGGATTATCTTTAAAAAGCATAGCAAAGGTATGCGCCTTATCTTCACGCAACTGTATCTCCGTCCGTTTCCAGCTCCCTATCTCTTCATATGGCTTCTGATACTTCATACTGACTTCCTTATCCTTATCATAGAAGCGATAAGACAGATTGGATTTCCCCGCCCCGATATACACTGTTTTAGCGGTATCCTTCTCCGTATAACTGCTCTCAACAAACCGATAACTGTTGCTGTTTCCAATAAACTCTTCCCTTTCACATTTCCGCTTTATCTGCTCTGGTGTAAAAAATGGCGTTTCGTTCCTGTCATCTATTGCTATATCCAGTCTTGTAAACCGGAACTCACTGCCATATAACCTTTCACAATGCCGGAATAAATCCCCAAAAGAATAACCGTGCATATCTAATATGCGGAAAATTTCGTCACATCCCATACCGCTTAATACAAGATAACACCCTGTCCCATCTGGATTATCTTCTGTCTGTTTGGAATCCCCGAACACTTTAATGCTTCCTGCCTGATATAAGCTCTGATATGACTTATGTTTGACCTTTGCTGGATACTTCGTAAAAATATCTATCGGGAGTTCCAGCACCTTCCGAATGACCTCTTCTGCCCTGGCAGAATCAAATACAATGCTGATGTAATCAATCTTGATACTCACATTGTCACGTTTTGCGATTGCCTATCCTCTCCTTTCCGGTGTGCTGGTTAGTACACCTTTCAAACATCTACAAACGTTGATTTCTGGCTGTTTCTGAATTATCAATCCTGTATATGCAGGGCGGTGTTACTTCTACGCCCTGCCGGAACGCCTGCGGCGTTCCTTCCTGCCCATTTTCCGCTTTCCGCCTTCGGCACAGCGGAGAATGGCAGGAACCTTAGTTTCCCACTCCAAAAGGATTAAATAATGCTTTTAGAATTAAAACTCTCATGTTATAATGCTTATGTAAGCAGATAATTAACGCCGTTACGCTTAATCAATCATTTCTACTTGATATTAACGCTACTGCGCTTATTTGTCAATATTATTTATGGTTTTTTTATATTTATTAAGTCTAATAGACTGAAAGGAGTTCTTATGAATTATCGACTGTTAGGACATAACATTCAACTAATCAGAAAGTTAAAAGGATTAACACAGCAGGAACTTTCCGACCAGATTGGAATCAATCTGCAAAGTCTGTCCAAAATTGAGCGTGGAATCAACTATCCCACTTTTGAAACATTGGAAAAATTGACAGAAGCATTAGGTGTTACCCCAAATGAACTTCTTGCCGGGGAACTAAAAAGCACTGCCCATATAGAATCTGACATTCTGGATTTTCTGGATCGTGAAGAGCGGCTGAACGTAGAACTTGCCCACGGTCAATATGACAATCCACTGGATGAAGAGGAATGGCTTGAATATGAATTACAAAAACTACAGGAATATATTTCCGATTATGTTCATTCAGAGAAACGAAGTGCCGCAGACCTTTATCCCTTGAAAAAACTCATTCAGTACCAGAAATTTCAAAAGCTTTTGGACAGATATGACGATTACCTTTGTTTTGATATTTTTGGTGAAACGATTGAAGGTCATAAGCATGTGAATCCTTATGCAAAAGAAATCATCAAGACGATGACTACGGATGAAGAAGGAAAGATTTCTTCTGAATTGGACTATCCAGACGATTTTGACTAATTTCCCTTATCCTCCTCCCGAAAGGTACAGGAAAGCAAAAAGCCTTGTCAAGAATGCTCCGCACCGCTTACGCGGCTAGTTCTTGACAAGGCTTTTCCCTTTCCCGTGAAGAATAATCAAGAGGATAAGGTGAAAGACTGCAAAGGTATTTGCAGACCTACACTACATACTACTCGTTCGTTAAATTAAACTCCTTTAAAACCTCATAGGCATCTAACATACCTGCCATATAAGAATTTATGTGATAATCATATTCTCGTTCCTCTTTTCTGGCAATAAGTGTATCCACGACGCTCCTCTGTTCATCCGTCAGTTCTAGCTCATCTACTGCTTTCAGTGCCTGTTTCTCTTCTTCCAGCCTTTTCAGATATTCGGTGTCCTTTTCCAGCAATTCCGTTAATGTGCGATTTTTCATGCTGTCTGCTGCCAGTTTCAATAAATCTGTAATTCTGCTCATTTGTTTCTCCCTCTGTTCTATTTCTTGATTTGCTTTATGGTCTCTTTGCTTACCAGTTATATTCTGAATCATGTCTTTCATAAGCAGGATACCTGCCTGTATGCCTATTTCCGCATAAACACTTGCGCTCTCACTTGCCATAGCATTTGCGAGATTAAGTAACTCAAACTGTTTATCTTTATCACACTGTAATGCCAGTTTTTCATATTCAAGATAAGTGTCATCCAGTCTTTCTTCATAGCTTCTGTTATCTTCCTCTGGACTAAGACCATATAATAAATAGTCTGCTACCCCTCTTATAGTTGCACGCTTGAATATTTCTTTTGTGAAATCCATTACATCCCCCTCTCATTAATGTTACACCGTTAATTTATCACAGTTTATTTCCCTTGTCAACCGTGTACCATTAACCTTTCAGTTTGAAAGCTCCTATACTCGTCTTAACCGTACAAAGTTAAGGAGATGGACTACTATGACATATTCAGATGCTATTATCAAACGATTGACGGAATTATGTTCAGAAAGAGAAATCACAATAAACCGACTTGCCACACTGTCTGGTATCACACAGTCTACCGTAGACAATCTGATGAAAGGCAAGACAAAGAACCCTAAATTAAAAACACTTCATAAATTAGCTGTGGGATTGGATATGACAGTATCTGAACTACTTGACTTCCCAGAAATGAATGAGACTGCTTTTGAGGATGAATAATAACCGCAGAACATTAATATATACGATTCTTAACGGTATACCATTAACATTTATTTTTGTTTGATTCTATACTTTGAGTAGTTTTTAGACCATTTAGGAGAATCCCCATGACATATTCAGATGTTATTGATTATTCCGGGCCTGCGGCCCACCTAGGCCGCAGTTTAGCGCAGTTAGACCGCGCATCAGCTCATTTGATACAATCCGCGTTTCGGCACATGCCGATCGCAGATCAGC
>NZ_JABACJ020000035.1 GCF_012524165.2 Faecalicatena faecalis | reverse complement strand
TTGCATAAGCAGCTCGTATAGTGTAGTATAAAATCAGTGATTTACGAATGAGAGGGTAGTTCAATGGATGAAATAGCTGTTCTAATTCCATGCTATAATGAGAGTAAGACAATCACCAAAGTAGTCAGCGATTGGAAAAAAGCACTTCCAGAGGCAGTGATCTATGTCTATGATAATAATTCATCAGACCAGACTGCTATACTTGCCAGACAGGCAGGTGCCGTTGTCAGGCAGGAATATCTACAGGGAAAAGGGAATGTGATTCGGCGCATGTTCCGCGAGATCGATGCAAAAGCTTATCTGATGGTGGACGGAGATGATACATATCCGGCTGAATTCGGAAGAGAAATGGTAGACAGAGTGCTTCACCGCCATGCAGATATGGTAGTTGGTGACCGGCTTTCCTCCACTTATTTCCAGGAAAATAAGCGTCCGTTCCATAATCTGGGTAATTCTTTAGTCCGTAAGACAATCAATAAATTATTTAAAAATGATATCAAAGATATTATGACCGGATATCGGGCATTCAGTTATAACTTTGTGAAAACATTTCCTGTTCTTTCCAAAGGATTTGAGATTGAAACCGAGATGAGCATACACGCTGTAGACAAGAATATGCAGGTGGAAAATGTTGTGATCGAATACAGGGACCGCCCGGAGGGCAGCGAATCTAAGCTGAATACCTATAGTGACGGCTTAAAGGTCCTGCGTACAATCGCACGCCTATACCGAAATTATAAGCCCCTTGGATTCTTCTCTGGATTTGCATTTTTGTTAACAGTAATCAGCACGATTTTCCTGATTCCTGTTGTCATCACTTATGCACGTACTGGACTGGTTCCTAACTTTCCGACATTGATCGTATGCGGTTTCGTATATATGGCCGCAATCATCTCACTCTTTGCCGGAATGCTCTTGTCCTCCATTGTACAGCAGGACAGGCAGGACTTCGAGATCCGTCTGATTGCCTGCCAATATCGTTATGAACAGATACTAAGGCAGGACACATCAGAACAAGAACCATAGTTCCCATTTTATCACCTTAGTCTTCTATAAATAAATCAACAACAGACCGACCATCATTCCCAGTATCACCGTGAAGGTCGGTTTTTTACTGCGATACATCAAGATAGACTGTGGAAGAATCTCGCCAAAAACAACATAGAGCATTGCTCCACTGGCAAACCCAAGGCTCAACGCCAGACCAAGCGGACCGATATCTCCCAGAAGATAACCGAAAAAGGCGCCCAGAATGGTCGGTGCACCGCTCAACGCTGTAATTAAGACCGCCTTCCCTCTCGCCATTCCACCGCTGATCAGCGGAACCGAAACCGCCATACCCTCTGGAATATTATGCAGGCCGATTAAGACCGCCAAGATTAGGGCTGCACTTCCCATGACACCCTCATTACTTGCATAGGATGCGCCTATGGTCATTCCCTCCGGCATGTTGTGGAGCGCAATTGCACACGCCATAACAACACCGGCAACAAATAGAGACCAGCCTTTATCTTTGTTTTTCTGATGCTCCACATAGTGGTCACTATGAATCAATTCATCAAGATTATCCGCTGTTTTAGGATGCGCAGCTGTCTTCACGTGAGGAACCTCCCGGTTCGCTCTCTCATCAATCAGATAATTGAGGAAGAACACCATGACGACACCACCCAAGATAGCCAGAACCACAATCACAATATTCGTCTTTGTCTCAATCGCCTGTAGAACCAGATCAAAACAGACGATACTCGTCATCACCCCTGCCGCAAAACTCAACAAAAGGCTGACCACCTTATTGGATTCCCGCTTAAATAAAGCTCCGATCAGTCCTCCCAGACCTGTTCCGCCGACGCCGGCAACTGCCGTTGTCAGCAGTAACGTTCCTATTACACCCATGTTTTTCTCTCCTGTACCCTATTCTCATTTTTCATCCTTCATTCACTATGTCTATTATAGACATGCAGATGTCAAAAAGCTATCCTTATTCAATAAATTTATTGGCTTTTTCAACGGGGCCTGCCCCTTTGAAGGGCGCTCTGTCTCTTTTGAAATTCCACCTGTGCATATTTGACATTTCTACGATTTAATTATACTCTATATTTTATAATATCTAGTCTGATAAGAAATGACAAAAGTATCAAGGAGGTTCTATATCATGTCTGTTGAAAAAGTAAGAGAGTATTTGAAACCATATGGAGTCGATGACCGAATTCTGGAGCCGGAAGCATCCAGCGCGACGGTGGAAGAGGCAGCCATGGCAGTGGGATGTGAGCCTGCAAGGATTGCCAAGACCATGTCATTTATGACATCTGATGGACCCATTCTGATTGTTCTAGCCGGAGATGCTCGTACAGATAATAAGAAATATAAAGAAGAATTCCATGAAAAAGCCAAAATGATACGTCCAGAGGAAGTGGAGGCTTTAATAGGACATGCACCTGGCGGGGTCTGTCCATTTGCCGTCAATGAGGGCGTGACCGTCTATCTTGATGAGTCCTTAAAACGTTTCGCGACCGTCTATCCTGCTGCCGGAAGCGGCAACAGTGCAATTGAATTATCACTGGAAGAACTGGAAAGATGTTCCCGCGCAGTAAAATGGATCAATGTCGGAAAAGACTGGGATTGTGCTCTTTAACCCTGTATAAAGGAGGCCGTTGTATTGTACCGTATCCTGATTATCGAAGATGACCCAGACATTCGGGCCGAACTAAAACTGCTTTTGGAAAATGCCCTTTACCAAGTAGATACTATAATAGATTTTACCAAGGTGATTCCACAGATACAAAACGCTTCCCCTGACCTGATTCTTTTAGACATCCAACTGCCGGGAAACAGCGGCCTGAACCTCTGTCAGGAAATCCGCAGGACCTCCGAGGTCCCTATTATTTTTGTTACAGGCTTGAGCAATCCGATGGATGAACTGAATGGAATGATGATGGGCGGCGACGATTATATTACGAAACCGTACCACGCTCCTCTTCTGCTGGCCCGCATTGCAGCCGTCCTGAAACGCACCGGACACAAGAACGAGGTAGATGATTCCTATCAATTCGTGTGGAAAGGGTGCGAACTGAATCTGCTGGATGGTACCTTAAAGCATGGTAAACTTTCTACGGAACTTACCAAAAACGAATTGCGGATCTGTTATAATCTCTTTTCCCGGGCCGGACAGATTGTCTCCCGGGAAGATCTGATTGATGATTTATGGGATAACCAGATTTTCATAGATGATAATACATTGAGTGTCCATATCACACGAATCCGAAGTAAACTAAAAGAGATCGGCATGGAGCATCTCATCCAGACCAGGAGAGGACAAGGGTATCTGATATGACATTTTGGAAATTTCTAAAAGACAAAATCATGCTACTTCTCCTGCACCTTTTGTGCATGCTGGGAAGTGCTTTCTATTTATCCGCATGTGGCTTGAAGCTGGAACAGCTCTTTCTTTTTTATATGGCATGGGCCATCATGCTGCTCGGTTATCTGCTTACCACATGGTATAAACGAAGCCGTTATTTTAAAGAGCTTTATCAAATCCTGGATGGCTTAGACAAACCTTATCTTCTGGCGGAGACAGCCCCTTATTCCTGGCGTCTGGAAGATAAGCTGTACCAGGATCTGTTAAAACGTTCGAATAAGTCTGTGATTGACGAAATCCATCACCTTGAAACGGAGCGTATGGAATACAAGGATTTCATTGAAAATTGGATTCATGAAGTAAAACTCCCCCTCACCTCCATGAATCTCATGTGTGACAACCGCAGTGAAAATGTTTCCTGGACCTCAAAAGACATCCGACGGCTGAAGGCATCTTTGAGCGAATTAGAAAATGATATTGATAAGGCGCTCTATTATGCCCGTTCTGATACTGTCTACCAGGATTATATGATACGCAGGATTTCTCTGCATGAAGTCATTGTGGATGTGATTCGCCATTTGAAGCCTTACCTGATTCAAAATCATGTACAGCTTGAACTTTCCTCCGATTTAAAGGAAACCTCTGTCTACTGCGATGGCAAATGGCTGGGCTTTATTCTGAACCAGATTCTCCTGAATTCTGTCAAATACAAGAAAGACGAGGGCTGTCATATTCAGATACGCTCAAAACAGGAGCCCCAAAAAACCATCCTTTCTATCGAAGATAACGGAATCGGTATACGTCCAGAAGATCTGGGCCGTATCTTTGAAAAGGGATTTACCGGAAATAATGGGCGTAAGGACGGCAGGGAACAACGTCAATCCACCGGAATCGGACTGTATTTGTGCAAAAAACTGAGTCGAAAGCTCGGCATCACTCTTGAAGCAGAATCTGAACCAGAAGTATATACACGGATTCTTCTCATCTTTCCAGACGGCAGCTCTCACTTTTCCAAAGGAAATCTTTCAAAATCGTAAGATTACTGCAACCTACCTCCATACCATAACAACACATTTTCTATTACCATGAGTATAGAGTAAAAAAGAAAAGGGAGGAACCACTTATGAAAGAATTACTCCATATTGATGATGTAGAAAAGTATTATGGAAGCAAGAATAATATTACCAAAGCAATTAATCGAATTTCCTTTACCATAAACCAGGGCGAATTTACAGGAATCATGGGGGCCAGCGGAAGCGGCAAAACAACGCTTCTGAATCTGATGGCCACCGTGGATACAGTCACCTCTGGTCATATTTGGTATGGTCAGGAGGATATCACCAGGATGACGGAAGATCAAATGTCTGATTTCCGCAAAAATAATTTAGGCTTTGTTTTCCAGGACTATAACCTGTTAGATACACTGACAATCAAAGAAAATATTTCCCTTGCCATGGCACTGACCAAAAAGAGCAGATCTGAGATTGAGAAGCGCACCCATGATATTATGGAACGTCTGGAAATCTGGCCTCTTAGAGATCAGTTCCCTTACCAGGTATCCGGGGGACAAAAACAGCGCTGCGCTTGTGCCAGAGCATTAATCAACCATCCGAAGATTATTTTCGCGGATGAACCGACCGGAGCCCTGGACTCCAAATCAGCCCGAATGCTGCTCAACACCTTCACGTATATGAACCAGGAAATGGAAGCGACCATCCTGATGGTCACACATGATGCATTTTCCGCAAGCTACTGCAGCCGAATCCTATTTCTAAAGGATGGACAGATTTTCCATGAACTTTATAAAGGAGATAAAACGCGCAAACAGTTTCTCGATGAAATTCTGGACGTTCTTTCCCTGACGGGAGGTGACGGATATGTTGAATAAGCTCGCACTGCGCAATGCGAAGCGCTCTTTTCGGGACTATTTTATCTATCTGATGACAATGATTCTTATCACCTCATTGATGTTTGCATTCAACTCCATGCTCTTCTCTAAGGATATTCAACAGGTCTGTACCGAGGCCGGAATGCTTGCCGCTATGATAGGGCTCGCTACATTTTTTATTGTCCTCATTATCATCTGGCTGGTCCATTATATGATGAAGTTCATGGCAGAAAAAAGAGGACGCGAATTTGCCACCTACCTGCTCCTCGGTTTTCATAAAAAGCAGATTGCAAGGCTCTTTTTCAAAGAAACTGTGTTGCTCGGGACCGCGGCATTTCTTATCGGCCTGATTCCTGGAATTTTCCTGCAGCAGGTCATGATCACACTGATCTACGCAATCGTAGATGCAAAGTATCAGATACACCTGGATGTAAAACCACAGACTCTTCTGATGACTGCCGCTATCTTCTGCGCCGCATATCTGCTGGCACTCTTTAGGAACAATCGGCGTTTTAGGAAGATGAACATCCGCGACATGATGTATCTGGAACAACAGAACGAGGAATTAAAGAATGGGAATAAGACCGGCAGACAGTGGCTTTTTATTGTTTCTCTGCTATTCATGATTTTCTTTGGCTGGATGATGGTAGGAGGGCATATGACCGATACAAACATTTATCCTTTGATCGCTATGCTCATCGCCTCTGTGTACCTGCTCTATATCGGTCTTTCCGCTTATCTGGTCAATTATATCCATAAAGGACGCCCCGGAGTCTGGAAGGAGGCAAACGTCTTCGTACTCCGACAGCTTTCCTCCAAGGTCAGAACTATGCAGTTTACACTCGGCACACTGACTCTGCTCTTTATGATCGCACTTTTAGGCTCCTCACATGCGTTCATGCTAAATCAGTTCCAGAGCACGCAGTCGGACGAAAAATGGCCTTTCGATATTGCCATTTATAAGGAAGACCCTAATTACGACTTTTCAAAAGAAATCGAACTTCTAAAGGACCGAACAAAACTGGAATCAGAATATGCATATCAAATATATGAAAATAAAACCGATGATTTCTCGAAATATATGGAGTTCTACTTCAGTGATATTCTGGGAAATTCTGTTGCAGGCAGCGATGCCTATTTCAACTATGACCCTTATATGAAACTGACTGACTACAATCATCTCAGAGAAATGCTGGGCTATAAAAAAGTGGCTTTAGAAAGAGATCAGTACCTGATTCACATAAAAGGCAGGCTGGAAGCTGCTGCTGATGGTTTTTCCAAAAAATCACTGGAACTAAACGGAGAAGCCTTTCAGTGTGCAGGAGTCCAGACTGAAGGCTTTGAGCAGAATGGACACAACGGTGCCGATTACCTTCTGATTGTTCCCGACGAAGCAGCGGCTTCTATGGAGCCCTATTACGCCCTTCTTATGGCACAAGTAAAAGGGAGTGTATCAAAGAGTCTGGAACGGGAATTAAAAAAGGAAACAAATGACATTCATACTATAGAAGAAATGAGTTTTGACAGCTATAGCGAAAATGTGGATAGAGGTTATGGAACTGATATCATGTATGTAAAACAAAGCGATGTATTTATACGTGATACGGAGACAAAGGAAATGAAATCGCTGTTATCTGTCTTGATTTTCCCGCTGTTCTATATCGGACTGGTCTTTCTATGTGTAGCATTGACCGTTCTTGCAGTTCAACAGTTGAGTGATTCAAATAAATATAAGTACCGTTATGCACTCCTGAAAAAGCTGGGACTGAAAGAGAAGGAATTGAACAAAACCATATTGAAGCAATTATTCCTATATTATATCTGTCCATTTTTTGTTGCCGTCCTGATCAGCGGTGGTCTGGTCTTATATGACAGCAATCAATTTACGAAGTTCTCTGATGTAAATGCACCTTCCTGGTCATACTTTGGGCTTTCCCTGCTTTTATTCGGGGGGATATATTTGATTTATTTTGTCGCGACCTATGTAGAATTTAAACGGAACCTTAAAAGCGAATAAACAACGCCCGGCAGTCATTTTAATAAAAATTAAGAAATTTGTAAGATTAATATCATGTTAATGCAAGATTGTTGTGTTATATTCTCTATAGAAACAGTTGTTATAATCCTCTGCCTGGAACGCTGCCCGTCTTCTAATACGGGCAGTGCTTCCATAATTGGCTGATCTTAAATATACGAAAGAGAGAGATTCCATGAAATTTATCCGAAGATTTCTTACCTTTCTTCTGCTCTGCCTTCTCTGCACGGGTGCCTTTGTGGGATACCGTGGATATGAGCGATACCAGGATGCGCTTGCAAAGGTGAGTCTGGAGGAGAAGGTGGCCGAAATTCAAAGTAAGCCTTCCTATACCCCTGTCACCGATTTGCCCCAAGTTTATCTGGATGCTGTCGTAGCGGTAGAAGATAAACGTTTTTATAAACATCCTGGGATTGATGTTATTTCTATCGCACGGGCCATAAAGAATGATATCGAAGCTGGACAGTTGATCGAGGGCGGAAGTACCATCACCCAACAGCTTGCTAAGAATATGTATTTTGATCAGGAGCGCAGCATCACACGGAAAGTCGCTGAGGTCTTCATGGCATTTAAGCTGGAACGAAATTATAGTAAAAAAGAGATTTTAGAATTATACGTCAATAATATTTATTTTGGTGACACCTACTATTGTGTTGCAGATGCATGCCAGGGATATTTTGGGAAAGAGCCCAAGGATATGGATTCTTATGAGAGCACTATGCTCGCAGGAATCCCCAATGCACCTTCTGCCTATTCCCCGGATGTCAGCCTTGAGCTTGCCCACCAACGTCAACAGAAGGTCGTTTGGAGTATGGTCCGGCAGAAATATCTGACCCAGGAAGAAGCAGATCAAATTAATAATCGGATAAAAGAAGCCGCCGCTCAATAGAATAGCGGCACAAACGTAACTGTGCACAGGGTACCTGTGAACAGTTACGTTTTCAGCCCATTTTAAATGCATCTTCGATGCATGGGGCTGAAATCCATCCTACTGTCAACTATGGCGCATAGCTTGACAGCAAGTGTCAAGCTTGCGAGTGAGCAATAACGCACAAACCTCTATCATAATTTCTGGCAATAATAATTTCTTGACGATTCCAGAAATTTCTGGTATAATTTAAGCGTTATGTGAGTAGGATATGATATATAGCAATCCATTCTCATTATGGCGCAGTAGCCAAGCGGTAAGGCGTGGGTCTGCAACACCCTGATCACCGGTTCAAATCCGGTCTGTGCCTCTTTCACGAAGTGCTCTAAATGCCTTTAAATAGGCATTTGGAGCCTTTTTTATTGTCATTGTAAAGTATATGCCGATGAAGAGCCCCTATAAAAAATGGTGATTCGCAGGATCTGGAATGACAGAAATATATCTAAAATCCCAGGTCCTCATTTACCAGTATGACCTTGATTCTTCCCTCCACTCCAGAACTGCGCGTCACAAGAATCTGACAGCAATTTGACTTGGCCCCTTTACAGTCATAGCAAAGTCCTGTATTGCGGCATGGCGTCTGCGTATTCAGACGAACTGCATTAATAGAGCCCGCCTCATTCTGCGCGCGGGACACAGCTTCTTCTACGGTTTTTACAACTTTATTCATACCAATAACCAGGATTACATTTCTCGGTCCGAATGCAATTGCAGCAATCCGGTTCGCAAACTTGTCCACATTTACCAGGATTCCATCCTGTGTAACTGCATTGGAACTTGCAAGGAAGAAATCACTGTCAAAGCACTTTAATTCTGCCTCGCGTTTTTCTTCTGGCGTTTTACAAATATCTCGGTTAATAACCTGGTAATCACCCTCACAAATAGCCTGTTTTAAGCCAATCTCACTAATTGATGCGGAACCACCCCAACCGACTGTACTCCCCTCTGGAATCAAATCAAGGGCAATTTTTAGAGCTTCTGCTTTGCTATCTGCATAATACCCGGCTATACTTCTTGTATTCAAGTTCTTTATAATGTGCTCCGCAAGGAACTGGTTGCGTTTTTTACGATTCTCTTCCATCTTTATCCTCCTTGTATTCCCAATTGTCATATTAATTTTGTTTGTATCCATTATAAACTCAATAAAGGAAAAAATCTATACCTTAACGGATTTATAGGATTTGACAGGAGGGGAGCAAAGAGAAAGGGCAGGATCTCATGCAGTGGGCCTGCAGAGGTACCTGCCCCTTTTGTTCTCACATTGAGAATATTCTGTAATCTTACTCTGCCAGCTCCTGGAAGAGTCCTTTTACTGTTGGATATATTTTTCTGAATTTCTGATAGCGCTCTTCATATTTCGCAACCAGTTCTGCCTCCGGTTCTACTGTCTCCACGACTTTTACGAGCTTATCCGCTGCCGCTTCTACTGATGCATATTCTCCACAGCCTACTGCGGCCAGAATTGCTCCTCCGTATCCGGGACCTTCTTCGCTTTCAATCACATCGACTTTGAGATTCATCACATTTGCAATGATTTTCTTCCAAAGTGGACTCTTTGCTCCCCCTCCACAAATTTTTGTGCGCTCAATCTTGATTCCAAGACTTCTTGCTACTTCCAGAGAATCTCTTAATCCAAATGCGACACCTTCTAATACCGCCTGCGTCATTTCTTCCCGCGTCGTGTCCATGGTCATTCCAATAAAGGTCGCACGCGCTTTTGGATCATTGTGGGGAGAACGTTCTCCCATCAGGTACGGCAGATAAAACACCTGATTTTCACCCAATTTTATAATGTGCTCCTGTTCTGCTGCATATTCTTTCGTCTTCAAGATCTCGTCCATCCACCATTTGTTACAGGAAGCGGCACTCAACATACAGCCCATCAGATGAAAGCATCCGTCTGCATGTGCAAAAGAATGGAGTGCATTATTTTCGTCAACACCGAAGGATTTACTGGAAATAAAAATCGTGCCGGACGTTCCAAGTGAAATATTACACATTCCATCACCAACTGTCCCCGTTCCAACTGCTGCAGCCGCGTTATCCCCCGCTCCCGCAGCAACCTTTACATTTCCTGTAAAACCAAATGCCTCTGACAATTCTGGTTTCAGGCTACCCACGATATCATAACTCTCATACAGTTTTGGAAGCTGTTCCTCTGTAACACCACATATCTCCATCATTTCTTTGGACCAGCGTTTGTGCTCCACATCCAAAAGAAGCATTCCAGAAGCATCCGAGTAATCTGTGCAGAATACACCGCTCAATTTATACGCAAGAAAATCCTTGGGCAGCATGATTTTTTTGATCCTAGCAAAATTCTCCGGCTCGTTCTCCTTCATCCAGAGGATCTTCGGTGCTGTAAATCCTGCAAATGCAATGTTTGCAGTATATTTTGACAGCTTATCTTTTCCGATTACGTTGTTCAAATAGTCCGTCTCTTTTCCCGTACGTCCATCATTCCAAAGGATTGCCGGACGGATGACTTCATCATTTTCATCTAATACGACCAGACCATGCATCTGTCCGCCGAAGCTGATACCTGCAACCTGTGATTTGTCGCACTTGGCTGTCAACTCCTTGATTCCCTGCACAGTTTGGTCATACCAATCCTGCGGACTCTGCTGTGACCATCCTGGATGAGGGAAATACAGGGGATATTCCTTTGATACAATATTTTGGATTTTTCCATTTTCATCCATTAACAACAATTTTACCGCTGAAGTTCCTAAATCTACACCTATATATAACATCTGTTACCTCCATACCCAATGTTTGTAAACGATTTGGAAAATAAAGAGCAAAGGGGCCTGACCCCTTTGCCCTTTGTTTTCTGAATATTAAATCTATTTCCAAGGATTTTCTGTAGGATATCTTACTCCTGCTGGCTGGTTGTATCCAATCTCTTCTACTGGAACACCGATGTACTTGAATACCTCGAACAATGCTTTTCCGTGATTTCCAAATGCAACAGCACCGTGGTGCGGGTAGTTGCCTTCAATGAGTACGTGGCGGTAGAATCTTCCCATCTCTGGAATTGCAAATACACCGATTGATCCAAAGGATCTGGTTGCTACCGGAAGCACTTCTCCCTGTGCGATATATGCGCGCAATTTGCAGTCTGCTGTGCTCTGAAGTCTGAAGAATGTGATATCTCCAGGGATAATATCTCCTTCGAGTGTTCCCTGTGTTACTTCTTCCGGCAATGCTCTTGCCATGATCATCTGGTATTTCATCTCACAGAAGGAAAGCTTGCTGGATGCTGTGTTCCCACAGTGGAATCCCATAAATGTATCTTTCTGTGTATAGTTGTATTTTCCTTCGATATCTTCTTTGAACATGTCGGCCGGAACAGTGTTATTGATGTCAAGCAGTGTCACTGCATCCTGGCTGACTACCGTTCCGATGAACTCACTTAATGCACCATAAATATCTACTTCACATGAAACCGGGATTCCCCGAGCAGTCAGGCGGCTGTTCACATAACATGGCACGAATCCGAACTGTGTCTGGAATGCAGGCCAGCATTTTCCAGCGATGGCTACGTATTTTCTGTAGCCCTTGTGCTCCTCTATCCAATCCTTCAAAGTAATCTCATACTGAGCCAGTCTTGCAAGAATTTCTGGCTTCTTGTTGCCTGTGCCGAGCTCTTCTTCCATTTCTTTTACAATTGCAGGAATCCTCTCGTCTCCTGCATGTTTGTTGTATGCTTCAAATAAATCCAGCTCGGAGTTCTCTTCAATCTCTACTCCAAGGTTATAAAGCTGCTGAATCGGAGCGTTACATGCAAGGAAGTTCAGCGGACGCGGTCCAAAGCTGATGATCTTGAGTTCACTGAGTGCCACAACGGCTCTTGCGATCGGCTCGAACTCATGGATCATGTCTGCACATTCCTCTGCTGTTCCCACCGGATATTCCGGAATATATGCTCTCACATTACGCAGCTTTAAGTTGTAGCTTGCATTGAGCATTCCACAGTACGCATCCCCGCGTCCCTGTGTCAGGTTGCTGCCTGTCTCCTCTGCTGCTGCGATGAACATTTTCGGTCCGTCAAAATGCTTTGCAAGTAATGTCTCTGCAATCTCTGGGCCGAAGTTTCCAAGATAAACAACCAATGCATTGCATCCTGCTTTTTTTACATTTTCCAGAGCCTGTACCATATGAATTTCACTCTCTACGATACAGATTGGACATTCATAGATTCCCTCTTCTCCGTATTTTTCCTTATAAGCCTTCATCAGTGCTTCTCTTCTTGTTACAGAAAGACTTTCTGGAAAACAATCTCTGCTGACTGCAACTACTCCGATTTTTAATTCTGGCATATTGTTCATTCTATGTACCTTCCTTTCTTAAAACAAAAACTTGATATAGAAATTTAATTGTTACCTTGTTAAAAACAAATCTCCGTAATCCGGTCTATTGTCCGCTCATCATCCTTTGGCTGCTATTGCACTGATTCCAGCGTGATATTCTCTCCCTTTAATCCGCAGAATGCACCTTCAATCCCTGCCTCCTCGTGGGCCAGGAGCCACTTATTCTTCGCTGTGATCAGTCGGTCTTCTCCTTCTGCTCCGGCCTCAAAGGTAAGCTCCGTATTCGTTTCCCTTGGCAGAATGACAACACATCTGAATCCGCCCTTTACCGCTGTGCACGGTGCATAATGCAGTGTCGTTGCATAAACCTCAATCACAGTACCTGCCGGCACCAAAAATGCCTCTACCTTCGAGGTATCATATGTATAGTCTGCCTGAATGTCCTGCTGTGCACCGATTAATAGAATTAGATCCGTCACAGCAATGTTGATTTCGGAAGAACGATGATATTCCAATGCATTGAGTTTATGGTTGTCGCCGTTACAATATCCAATCTGAATCGGCAGTCCTCCATATGCCCTGCTTTTAAACGCTTCTGCTTCTGGAAGCGCCTCCATCTCTTCCACAGACGGTACGTAGATGACTTCCGCCGGAAGCGGCGTGTGTTCCATTTCTTTCAGAATCCTGCTGATTGAATATCCTTCCAGAACTTTGCCATACTTGCCAAATGAAGCATCCGTTACTTTCTGAATTTCCATGATGTTCCCTCCTAAGAATCTTACATGTCTTATGAGGTCATTTTATCAATTTACCATCTTTTCTTCGACCAAATACTTATCTAATCAATGTCACTTTCTTGCCTTTTTACGATATTCACTGGGCAGCATTCCATACTTTTTAGAAAATGCCTTTGCCAGTGCCTTACTGTTCGGGAATCCATTTTCCAGAGCGATCTCACTTAACGTTCTTTCCGAATTGGCAAGCTCCTGGTAGGCATATTCCACCCGGATGCTTTGCAGATATGATTTATAATTAATTCCCGCATATTTCTGGAACATCCTGGATAAATAAGTGGGCGAATATCCGAATATTTCTGCCAGCCGTTCCAGAGAAAGCTCCTCCGAATAGTGCTCCTTTATATAAGAAGTAATGACAGACAATCTGCTCAGCTTTCGATTCTTCTTGACCATCTCCTCGCTGACTTCCGTCTCCCTGTATTTTGTCACCATCAGATACAAAAGTTCATAAAAAAGCCCCTGCACCTTGAGATCATACCCGCATTTTTTCTCCGTGTAAGCACGGTAAATATCAGAAATCACCCCCATCACTCTTTCGTCCTGTGCCTTGGGGTCATGGGTAAAGCTGATAAACTGCTCCCCCGTAAAATACTTTTCAAACGTCTTGAGCGGAATCTGCACAACGACCGTCATATTCGGCTGTGGTGAATCAACAGAATGAATTTCATTAGAGTTCACCAGCATAAACTCTCCTGGTAAAAGGGGATATTTCTCCTCATTGATATAGAACGTAAGCGTTCCCTCAAACACGGCAAAAATCTCGATTGACCGATGCCAGTGCTTGCCGCGGAAATAATTTCCGTCACGCCCCTCAAAAATAAACATCTTAAAAGGTAAGTCTTCGTTCGGTACAATCAACTCATGGCTAAATTCCATAGATTTCACCCCTGTCCTGTCAATTCCTGTTAATAAATCTGATAAATCAGCAAATTGCTGCTGCTTTCATCTCTTTTTATAGTATAACAAATTCCAACTTTAATCACAATAATACTGGAGACCTGTACCAATAATTTAAATAAATGGGAAAATGAAGAAAACGGAGAGCATAGGGGGCGGGCCCCTTTGAAAAGGGCCTGCCCCTCCATGCTCTCCGTTTTTTAGAATATTCTCAAATCTATTTTTTCTCTTTACCACATACAAGCGGGATGGCCTTCCCAGCCGCCACATCGATGATTCCTTTATCTGAGATCTTCAGTGCCGGACTTGCGAGTAGTGATAGGGTGCAAAAGGACATGATCGGGTTATAATGCTGATATCCTTGTCTGCACAATGCCTCTCTTACTCGTCTTAAATCGGCTCCGATCTGCTCTGCAGGTGCATCTGAAAGGATGCCTCCGATTTCCAGCTTTAAGCTTGCTTTTACTTCTTCTCCGTCTGTAACTGCAATTCCGCCTTGGTTTTCTATTACCGTGTTCACTGCCAATTGAAGGCTTTTTTTATTGCTGCCTGCTGCAAGCAGGTTATGGTGGTCATGTGCATAAGTCGTAGCTGCTGCACCGTGCTTGATGAGGTCTCCTGTGACAAATCCATAGCCGATATTTCCAAAGCCTTTCCTCCCGGACTTCTGTGTCTTTCCATAACGTTCGAAAACTACGGCAAGCAGATAAGGTGAGTCTTCCCACTGTATTTCCCCATTCTTCACAGGAAGCCAGACTTGTTTCCTGCCAGTCTTGGTCGAGCCGTCAGATACGACCATCACCTCGACAAGTACCTTATTGGAAGATTCCGTCGGTACGTACACAGAAAATAAGTCTTCTGCTGCCTTAGGAAGATGAACGGTATGCCGATAGCTCTCCGGGAATTCGCTTCCCCCTGTGCGATTCCTGGATATACACACATCCGACTTAGAGTCCTGTCTTTGGTAGACACATCTGCCACGCTTAAAGGTAGCAGCAATACGAAACGTCTCCAATTCATCCAGCAGCACAAAATCCGCAAGCTTTCCTGGTGTGAGCATGGTCCGGTCGGTAAATTTCATCCGCATGGCATTGGTAAATGTGGCATGATAAATTGCACACTCTGGGGACATGCCAAGTCTAATGGCCTTCCTGACAACCGCATCCAAATGTCCCTGCTCCATCAATGTATCTGCCATAACATCGTCCGTCACAAATCCAAAATATCCATAAAGATGATGCTCCTCAATAAAAGCCAGGACCTCTTCCCGCAGCATTTTTTCCTGGATTTCAATAAACATCCCGTTGAAGAACCTCTGTTTCAGCTCTTCCATGTTATGTTCCGTATGATCACTATCGATTCCAAGATAAATAAATTTATCCAGATCCAGATCCAACAGCGACGGACAGTGACCTTCTACAACAATATCTGGCCTCTCTTCTGACAGATAATCAAGCATCTTACTGATTTCAAGCTGGTTCTCCCGGATGATCTGCCGGTAATTCATGACCTCTCCCATGCAGGCCACCAGCGGATTTTTCAAAAGCTCTTTCATAGCCTCAAATCCAATCACGCCCCCAGTTGTCTCAAGTTCAGAAGAGGTGGACGGAACACAGCTCGGAATTCCATAATAAATATCGATCGGAGATTCTTTTCCCGCCTCCATCATATCCAGAATCCCATCCAGCCCATTCACGTTCGCCATCTCATGAGGTTCAGACACTACGGTCGTCACCCCGCACTGGGCCAGCCGTTCTGCCATCGAATTCGGAGTCATCATGGAGCTCTCAATATGCATATGAATATCAATCAACCCGGGAACCATGAGCTTCCCGCTGCCGTCCAGAATCTGATCAGCCTTCATCTTACGCTCTTTCTTCAGATCAATACTGTAAATCCTGCCTTCCAGGATATACACATCCGCAGGATAAAAACGCCGAAAAACCGTATTGTAGACAGACACATCTCTGACCACGAGGTCCGCCGCATTCATTTTTTCTACCCTGCTCTTTTCCTTTTGCCTATCTTTGCTAAGAAGTTCTGTATGTCCCTTTTCCATATAAATGCCTCCGTCTGCACGCTATAAATTCAATCTAAAAACCAAGTCCAGCCATCCCCTCTAACGAATCAGAGTGTAAAAATACAGTACACATACAGCAGTAAGAATGTACAGCACATAGTTGATTTCTTTTCGTTTTCCTGCCATCAGCTTCATCAACAGATAAACAGGAATCGCAAGACAGATTCCGTTCGCAATATTATTTCCGAAGATGGTAAAAGTAATACAGATAAAAGCCGGGAACGCTTCCGTCAGATCTTCATAGTGAATATTTTTCATAGAGCTGAGCATTCCAATTCCAATCACCATCAACGCAGGTGCTGTAGCAGCAGAAGGAATCATCAGCGCCAAAGGAGTAAATAAAAGTGTAAGCGCAAATGCGATACAGGTCCCCACCGCTGTAAGCCCTGTCTTTCCACCAGCCTCAACTCCTACGGAAGACTCCAGGTAGGTCGTCATGCTCGGAATTCCGAACAATCCGCCGACTACAGTGGAAAGTGCATCCACCTTAAAGCATTTATCAATCCCCGGAAGGTTGCCGTCCTCGTCCAGATAACCAGCCTTCGCACCCACACCGAGCACTGTACCGAAGGTTGAAAAGAAATCCGGCACAAACAGAGCAATCAAAAACGGAATATATGCAAAATTCAGAGCTCCCAGGAAATCAATCCTCATAAACTGAGGTCCCGGACTGACAGGGAGGGAGAAAATATGCTCCGGCATCTTCGTGATTCCCATCGGAATCCCAATCAGGGTTGTTACAAAAATCGCGATAATCATTCCTCCCGGGATATTTCTGACCTTAGCCAGCATAATCAGCACAAAACCAATCAGAGCCAGAAGGACTGTCGGGGAAGTCAGGTCCCCAAATCCAAGACTGTTTTTTGCCTCATTTGCAACGATCAGACCACAGCCCTTTGCCCCAATCAAGGCAATAAAAAGTCCCACACCTGCACTGACTGCCTGCTTTAAGCTGGGAGGAATAACCTTTACAACAGCCTCTCTCAATCCAAAGAAGGAGATGAAGCAGAACAAAATACCGCTCCAAAAAATGACTCCCGCAGCAATCTCTGGTGAAATATTCTCATTGGCAATCATTCCAGCGACAATACTGACGCTTCCAAGCCCCGGTGCAAGTGCAAATGGGCGGTTGGTATAAAGTGCCATTCCAAGTGTGGTCGCGATGATCAGCAGAATCATAATTGTAAGGACTACGTTGCGGTCCAATCCTGCGCTCCCCAGCATATTCGGAACGGTGGCGAGTACATACGCCATTGTAATAAAAGTTGCAAATCCTGCCATCAATTCTGTTTTAATACTTGTGTGGTATTCCTTCAATTGAAATTGTTTTTCGATCCAGGCTTTCATTTGTAACTCCTTTCATGGAAAATGTTTTATTCTGCTTTTATTTTACGTGGAAATTATATATAATTCAAATATATATAATCTATAGTTTTTATGCATCCAGGCTATAATCAAATACAGATTTTCCATAGGTACAGTAAACAATCAGGATTTACGTTATCCAAAAGCGGTCTAAATCAGCAGCGTATAACCTGGCAGGATTTCACAAGAGGTGGATGGGATGGAAGTAAAAGAAGCAAAGTATATCCTGGCAATTGCCAAATATAAGAGTATCAATAAAGCAGCGAAGGCGCTGTATATCTCACAGCCCTCGCTGAGCAGGTATCTGCAGAACCTGGAGTTCCGCATGAATACAAAGCTTTTCAGCCACATACATAATGAATATGTTCCTACCTACATGGGAATGAGATACCTCCATTATGCCAAAAAGATGGTAGAACTTGAAAATGAGTGGAATGCCGAATACAGAGATATCATGAATGTCAAAAAGGGCCAGCTCAATATTGCGATCCCCATTGTCCGCAGCAACTGTCTGATTCCAGACTCAGTAGCCGAATTCCATCAAAAATATCCAAATGTAGATGTGAATGTATATGAGGCTGCACATTCCGTAGAACAGATGCTTTTAGAGGAAAGCAATCTGGATCTTGCCGTATACAACGTCAGCACATTTCCGAAGCATCTGGAATACCAGATTATCGGGCGTTCTGAAATCGTTCTTGTTATGCACCAGGACCATCCCGCCATCACAAAAGCAGTAAAAAAGAAGGGATACCGCCACCCCTGGATTGATATCCGCGATTTGGAAGGAGAGAACTTTGTCCTTTTATACGAACAGCAGACAACAGGAAAAGTCATACAGGAGCTGTTCGACACCATAGGAATGAACCCCAACGTCTGGATGAGGACCCGCAGCAGTGAGGTCGCAATCAGCATGGCCCAGAAAAATGCCGGCATCACACTCGCCGCCGAAGGATATGTGGAACACATGGGGCCAAACTCCAGGGAGGTGGTATGCCTTTCCACCGGCGATCAGCAGATCTACACCACCATGATAGCAGCCTACAGACCCGGACAGTATCTCCCCGGATATGTCCAGGATTATATCGATATTGTAAAGTCCGTCATGGATGGGCGGCTGAATATGAAGAACTGACGACCTGTCACAACTGCATCAAATATATCTGCCTACTCTTCATCACCCTGTTTATAAACAATCTGCCCATCCACGATAGTATAAAGTGTATGGGTGAATACCTCCATGGGATTCCCGTCAAACACGGCAATATCTGCATCCTTTCCGGGTTCCAGACTGCCTACCCGGTCGTCCACCCGGCAGATCTGGGCTGGATTGATCGTCAGTGCTTTTAGCCCCTCTTCCATCGAGAGCCCGCATTTTACCGCATAGCCGGCACAGATTGGAAGATACTGGATCAGCGCGACCGGGTGATCTGTCGTCACAGCGACCTTGATACCAGCATCTGCAAGAATTCCCGCTGTCTTGAAACTCATATACTCGACCTCGACCTTAGAACGGGATGTCAGGTCCGTCCCCGCAATGACTGGAAAACCAGACTCTGCAATCTCATCTGTGATGAGATGCCCTTCCGTACAATGATCCAGTGTGATATCCACATCAAATTCTTTTGCAATACGGATTGCCGTAAAAATATCATCCGCACGGTGAGCATGTGCTTTCATAGGAATCTCTTTTTTCAGTACCGGAATCCATGGCTCCAAATCAAAATCTTTATCCACAAGTTCACCTGATCCCCTTTTTTCTAAGTACTGTTTTGCCCTGAACAGTTCCCTGCGCAGCATATATGCAGTCCCCATACGGGTCGCAGGGCAGGTATTCTGATCTCCATAAACAGTCTTTGGATTTTCTCCGAATGCAATTTTCATCGCGGCCGGTGCTTTCACGACCATCTGATCCACACATCGCCCATGCGTTTTCATGAACACGAACTGTCCGCCCACCACATTGGCACTCCCCGGTCCTGTCATGACCGATGTGATCCCTGCCTGGATTGCATCATGGAATGCCGGATCAAGAGGATTTACCGCATCTATCCCGCGTAATGCAGGCAGAATGGGATTCGTCTGCTCATTGCAGTCATCCCCGATTGCCCCGCTTTTTTCCTCTGTCAGACCAATATGGGCATGTGCCTCAATCAAACCCGGCATGACCCAGGCTCCCTTTACATCCAGAATTACCTCTCCCTGCCCACATTGATCCTTTAATGTAGAATTGCTTTCCATTGGGCCGGTCTCCATAATCAATCCATCCTGTATCCTCACATATCCTTTTTCGATGACAGGCCCGGCCATTGTAATTATTTTTCCATTTATGATCCACATAAAAAAGTCCCCCTGCAAAATACAATCTCGGATTTCGAATCCTGGCCTGCAGCCATTCATCCGGTATAGTATCTGCAGAGGAACTCCTTTACATGCATGCAAATGAACTTCACAAACTATATTTTACTTTTACGCATTCTCCCTGATTCAATCTCCATTCTCTGCCATCCATTTTCAGGACTCCGCCATCTCTATCAGCCGTCACCGAGAGGACTCCTTCCTGATAAGAAATATCTACCTTCCCGTTTTTGATCGGAACAGTACAGCAAAGTTCTTTAAAAAATCGGGGCTGCGGGCTTACTTCAAATGTCTCATACCCCGGCTTAGTCGGACGTACTCCCAGATAATATCTGCCAAGCAGATAAATGGGACTGGCTCCCCATGCATGACACAGACTCTTCCCAAAGGGATCACCGTACATTCCATACTGCTCATCCTCGGACTGATTCGGTTGATATTCTTCCCAGAAAGTGACTGCTCCCTTTTTCAGCATTCCTCCCCAATATTGTTTTACACGCTCCAGCACTTCATCCAGATAACCTAGCTTTGCAAGCACATCCATTTCATAAAATTTAAAATAAGGTGTGCTGATCTCTGTAATATCTTCATTAAATAATACATGCTCAACAATGGACTGGGTCTGTTTCTCATCTGCAATATCAAACAGGATTGCAAATATATTCGCATGGCGTGTCACATTTCGTTTTCCTGACTCAAAACTATCAATAAATGCACCTTTTTCCTCATCCCAGAAGAATTTCATGATATTTTTCTTCAGCTCTGCAGCTTTTTCCACATATTTATTCCCCGTCCTGCCAAGCAGCTCCATACTCTCCGCCATGGTCTCATAACATTTTAAGAGCAGCATCTGTTCCGCAGCGATGACACCTGTTTTATCCATGTCGCACCAGTCAATAAAGATCCAGTCCTGCTCTCTTCCATAAAGGAAACCATTCTCATCTGTCTGGGATTCACACAAATCTATCAATGCCTGCATCTTATCAAAGACTTCACTCAAAAATGCGGTATCGCTGGTCATCTGATAATGATCCGCAACAGAAATCAACCATAAAAGAGAATAATCTACAATTGTATTGATATGCTGCCTGATCTCCCGATTTCCGCGCAGAGCAAGAATCGTCCGCTTATTGATATCCTCATCAAAGAACAGGTATGGATTTACAAAGTAGCTCTGATATGCATCTCCTGACCAGATCCAGCGGTCTCGCTTGATTCCGTCTATAAAAAACAGTCCGCTGCAGAGCTGGTATGTCTCCTTTGCCACGCTCCAGATCTGGTTGAGCTGCTCATCATCAGAGGAGAACTTCGCTTTGACTTCTATTGGAAAATGCTCATGTACCGCACTGCATTCTATTTCTTCCTCCTTACAATCTGGGACAAAAAGATACCGAAATGCCCGTTTACGTATCGCACTGTCCTCTGTTACATTTTCCTGTTTATAATAGCACCACTGAATATCCAGCGCCTCCCGGTCCGATTCCCCGTAGCAGATCGTGACCTGTTCTTTCTTCGTCTTCACTTTGACTGTCCCATTCACCATTCTTGCGAAATCAAACAGCACACCGCCCTTTATCTGCTTTTTACTTACCGGATATACCACCTGTTTCTCATAATAAACATGATTCGGGTCCTGCTCCTTTTCTGTATAAAGCTTAGAAGTCCCGGCAGGCAGTTTTTCCTCAAAATCATCTGCCATCCAGCCTTCATCGGAACGAATCACACTTCCCTCTATATAAATGCATGGCAGTCCTGTCATATTCCCCAGGCAGACTACAATCTTTGTATGCCCCGGCGCACAAGAAATCGTTTCGCCCAAGGCATATTTTTTCCCATTGACCTCGACATATCCCTGCCCGGCCCCGTGAACGCTGAATTCCTCTGCTTCTTCTAATTCATATTCTCTGGTAAACTTTACATTCTTTCGCCAGTCATCCATCTTCCAGTATGCCGGCCAGCCATAGCCTCGTTCTTCCCTCTGAAAATTCTGCAGCATCCCATGATAAATTTCAAAATCCCCTGGATACCAAATCCATTTTGCACTCTTCTCTGCCATATTATGATCTCCTTTTGACCGTTCTGCGTCTTTTGTGAATCTCTATTACTCAAGTCCCTTAAATGCAAGCTTCCTTCATTATAAAGACCACAGTTTTCCACTACAATTGTTAAATTTAAGCAGTTTTCATGTCCATTTTTAAGATTTTGATGTATGATAAAAGAAAAGAAAAAAGATACACATTAGAGGAATTTTCCATGGATACCAAGATAGCAACAACACATCTGCTGCAAATGAATCAGGATGAAGAATTTTACCGCCGATATTATCAGGCACAGAAAAATCCTAAATCCCTGAAAACATTTCTTTCAGAACAGGACCCGGAAGTCCTAAAGAAAAGAAGACTTTTTGTAAAAGAGCTGATGCCGGAGAATATACCAGACGCCTTGTCAGACGAAGATTACTTTGAGGACCAGCTTTTTGACAATATTTATATACGCAAACACAACCGCTATACTCCGGCATTCGAACACAGCCATATCTTTTTCGAGATCATCTATGTTCTGTGCGGTCAATGTACCCATACGGTCGCACACCGTACAATGCCAATGAAAAGCGGCGATTTGTGCCTGCTTCCTCCTGCGCTGCGTCACTCATTGTCGGTAATGGATGATGACAGTATCATACTCAACATCCTGATCCGCAGAGATATGGTGGAAGACATTTTTTTCAATGTCCTGAAGGATAAGACACTCATCGCTTCCTTTTTTCTGGGAAGTCTCTACCAAAAGAACTATGCTTCATGTCTGCTGTTCCACACAGGCAGCGACAGTGAACTTTCCAAACTGCTCCTGGAAATGTATGAGGAGCAGATGGATCACGACGAATATGCCAATCGCATCCTTAGCTGTATGCTGCCCATCTTTTTTACCAAACTCATAAGAAGGCATCAGGCGCACAGCGAATTTTCCTATGCCCCCGTAGCTGAGGACGAAGCACTCTTTTCCTATCTGGCGGCACACTATAATACTATTACGCTGACCGAGCTGGCGGGACATTTGAACTATACTGTACCGTATTGTTCTTATTATATCAAAAAACAGACCGGAATGACCTTTTCCCAGCTTCTAAGACAGATACGCTTGAAAAAGGCGGAATCTCTGCTGACCTCTACAAATATCAGTATCCATGAAATCAGCGTGAGGCTGGGGTACCATAATCCCGAAAGCTTTATGAAGATATTCAAAAAAGAGTATGGGATGACGCCAGGGCAATACAGGGGAGCGCACTCAAGTAAAAACTAACAACAATGAGGCCCCGGAAATCCAACGATTCCCGGGGCCTCTTATGGCAGCATCCCCATCTGCTGCCTGTTGTCTGAACTTATATACAATGATTCTCTTACATCACAGTATCATGTATACGACCAATAATAAAAAGCTGACAGCCATGAACGGTTTCTGAATCTTATTCGAGATTACATTCAGCTTTGGATTATTCACAAAAAACAATACCAAGTAGATACAGGAACAGACCAGTGCCACAGCCAGCACGATATTCTTCAGCATTCTTTCTTCCTCCCAATGAACTTACAAACTTCGCGTTTCTGTCCTTCATTATAATGCATATCGGGAAATAAATCCACTGGTATTTTTCTTTGTCACGAAGCCTCACTAAATGTATTGACCTTTCTCATAACGAAAAAAGCCTCGGAAATATATCATTTCCAGGCTTCTTTCTAGAGGCACAGACCAGATTCGAACTGGTGATCAGGGTGTTGCAGACCCACGCCTTACCGCTTGGCTACTGCGCCATAGTGACTCCGACGGGAATCGAACCCGTGTTACCGCCGTGAAAGGGCGATGTCTTAACCGCTTGACCACGGAGCCACACACTATTTAATTGTTACTGCTTTCGCAGTGACCGTTTTTAATATTATCATAACCTTGTAGAAATTGCAAGCCCTTTTTTTAAGTTTTACCAAGTTTTTGTACACACCTTTCCGCATGGCTGAATAGTTACAAGTTTTTAGTTTCCCTGATAATAGGCTACAATCAGGTCTACCATTCGGTCATAGCTCTGGACTCCATCTGACTGTCCATTTACCTTGAGATATGTATCATTCACCTTATTTGATACTTCTGACAGCGTTCCCTCGTATTTGGCCCAAAATTGACTGTTGCTCTCAAGATCCGCTTCCACCCTCTCTGCAAGCAGAGGCCGAACCTCCTTCCATGCTTCATAATCTACTTTATATAAAGCATTCATGCTGTAGATCCAACCCATCAGATAGCCGCTGTACTGAAAATCCTCTCTCTGTGCATCCTTACATGCCAGAAATGCAATAAAATTCGCTTCCTCTTCCTGCATGAATCCCCGCAGATGAGACAGCTCATGGCAGGCCGTAAACGGAATATTATAATCCGTCATGTCTTTATTATAGTTCGCTTCTACTGTGAATGGCAAATAAATTCCCGTCAAGGATTGATAGGACAGAATCTGGGAAAGCAGCAGCCCTTTGGGCTGTGGATAGTATCCCGCCATAGCAGGATAACGGGTGCCAAGCTGATTCATCGTATTCACAGCAGCCTCTTTCTCTGGTCCTGACAGCTTCATCACCCCGGAATCATCGCGCTCGACCTTCCCGGCCCTTGCATTCACTTCCTCTGTCAGGCGCAGGCACACCCGCTTTAAATCCTCTGCTGTATACTGGCTGGTCTGTATCCCGGATTTTTCCGAAAACGAGATCCTCCGGTAATTGATACCGCAGTTGGTGACATACAAAAACAAAAGGACCGATGCCGTTAAAAACACACCGGATGCCCATTTGAGCATGACCGCACCGCCTGCCTTTGTCCTGGCAGCCAAAACAATAGCATGAATCAGTGTTCCCAGCAGCAGGACAATCCCCACATACAGGCACAATTCTGAGAGTGAAAAGGAAAAAATCCCGGAAATACGCCCCAGCGTAGATACGATCACTGGGTAGATATGTGTGGCATACCATTCTGCCATTCCCGGAATTTTTCCTGCCATAAGAGTCAGTACTGCACTGAATACCAGTAAAATACAGGCTGCGGCCATTCTTTTTTCGATTGTGTTTTTATGCTCTCTGTTTTTCTTATTCTTCATTTTCGCTTACCTGAGATTTTTATGGATCATATTTGAAAAGTATATGTTATCCATTACATCACAGATAATCTACAAAGTCAATGGGACTTCCTTCTATTAACCCCTTCCTGTTCTGTCAGATATTTCCTCCAGACAGCGCCTTACAGACGAGCATCGAACAGCCCACAGAAGCTGTCGATCGGATCAGTGCCCTTAAATGCACTTTCCCCTTCCATCAGGTTTTCTACCAACGCATCAAACGTACTGTCTTTAGAATCGTAGGTGTTAATATAGGTACGGACCTGCGGAATATCGGCGAGCATCGTCGGCTGTCCACAGCCAACAGCAATTACCGGCACCTCAAAGACATACCATGGAATCTCTCCGCCGCCTTTAGAAAGACCAAAGCTTGGTCTTCCACCAGATACATCACAGAGCGTTATGACAAGATCCATATCCTTTACGAAATCTGCAATTGCATTTTTTCCTGCAAAATACAGGTTTACATCCGGTTTTTCCCCAGCCTCTATCTGTTTCTTCATCCGATCCAGCGGGCTTTCATAAACAAATGCATCAAATCCTTTGTCGCACAGCTTCTGTTTTAAAAGCTCTGCTGGATTTCCGCCGCCCATGCCCATCAGCTTCATAAGCGCTGACATGCCGCTCTCCGCGCCCTTTACATGCACGATCATGATTCTCTGATAGCGCTGTGGTGTAAGCGGAAGAACTTCTTTGTCTTTGTATTTTACGAGAGTGATGCAGTCCTGGCTGATTGATTTCTGCATCTCTTTATGTGCTTGTGCACCTAAAATTTCCTCCAAAATCTCCGGCTGTGGTACCAGCTCCTCTTTTGCTTTTTTATGGAGACCGAGATGTGCTTTCAGACCCAGAATGCGTGTCAGTGCTTCTGTCATACGCTCTTCGCCAATGATACCATTTTGATAAGCCTCCAACATCGTTGCAAAGTCTTCATCTGGATCATTGAAAAACAGGAACATATCACAGCCTGCATTGATGGAACGAGGAAGCATTTCCTTTCGTGTCATACGGTCTGTCATCGCTACCATATGGGAAGCATCTGTTACAACCATGCCATTGAAGCCCAGCTTATCGCGCAGCAAGACTGTCATGATTTCGGGACTCAACGTCGCCGGCATCATATCTTCATCCTTCAATTCTGGATTGATGGCTTTCGCATATTTCGGAAGCATGATATGTCCTCCCATGATCGCGTCAAGACCATGCTCGATCAGTGTCCTATAGACCATACCATAAGTGTTGTCCCACTCCTCTACATCAAAATAGTTCACATTGTTAGAGAGATGTGCATCTCTGAAATCCTGTCCATTTCCCGGGAAATGTTTGGCTGCACATGCAAATCCTCCGATCGTATGTGCTCCCTCCAGATATGCTGCACTCATGCGTGCTACACGCTGTGGGTCGCCACCGAACGCACGGGATACGACCTCTGTATTCTCCCAGTTATAAAGGATATCACTGACCGGGGCAAATGCCATGTTACAGCCGATCGCTGCGGCCTCCTCATTTGACATTTTTCCGAGTGCAAATGCATACTCATCCTTGTCAGTGGCTGCAACTTTCACTCCTGAACCGATCATCGTTCCATCTGCACAGGCACCATCTCCACCTGCTTCTGTGTTACAAGCGATGAACAACGGAATTTTGGCATATTTCTGTAATTTTCTGTTCTGCTCCTGGATTGCCTTTCCTGGCGCCGGATTGTAACGGCAGCCGCCCAGATGGTATTTCTCCATTAACTCCCTTAAATATGCTTCGTCATGGGATGCTGTTAATTGAAAAAATAGCTGACCTACCTTTTCCTCATCACTCATCCCTTTGATTGTCTCTTCCACCCATTTGATGTCATCCTCTGATAAAAAATACGGATTCGCTTTTAAATCTACCATGTTCTTCTCCTCTCCTGTTATCATCTATTTTATATTTAAGAATCCTTAAGGTTCTCCCAGAATTCTGCAACCTTTTCTTCCTGATATGCGCCCTCATAGCTTCCATCCAACAGCCTCAATACCCCATCGCGCGAGAATTCCTCCCAGGATTTCTTTTCACGCCGCACATAAATCGGGTAAAAAAGCACTCCATTCTTCATGGCGGCCTCATAATCTCCCGGAGCGTCACCTGTCATAAGTATTTTGGATTTGTCGTAGCCCTTTTTTATCAATTCTCCAATGCAGAACGCCTTGCTTCCCGCTTCCTGCGAAAGAAGGATGTCCACGTGCTTCGTCAATCCATATATATCCCACTCTTCTTTCACGGCCTGCAGATTCGCCGATGAAACAACTGCTATATCCGCCTTTTCATGTGCGTATTCCAGCGCTTCCTTCACTCCTTCAAACGGCCTCTTGACATTGAACGGGAGATTATCAATCTTTTGATTCACTCTCACTGACCAGGAAAGCGCCTTTTGAAGGCTGATGCCTCCTCCATTTCTGATTGCCTGTGCCAGGGCGGCATTTGACAGCTCCGGGCTTTCCTCCACCCATTTCTCCAGAGAGTCCAGGTCTTCAATATCCGTATACTTTTCCTGAATCTCCCGGAGCATCTTTGCAAGCCCTTTAAAACGGTTGATACCTCTTGTCATACTGTACAGGTTAATTTCGTTCCATCTCTTTAAAATAGGCTCTTTCCACTCTTCAAGTCCCCATTCTTCTGTAAGGCATGGTCCAAAACAGCGGATATGTTTTAAATCCATTGTATCCATGGCACATCCATCTGAATCCACGCAGATCAAAAACTCTTTCTTCTTTTCAAAATTTTCCAGATTCATAGTTCGCTCCTCTTTTGCCCCTGTTTCCACTTCAAGTTCCCTGTAAGGTCTTCTCCTTTCCTATATTCATCTTTCTCATATTTGAAAGTTTAATACTTCTGTCAGATTTACGTGAGGACTTTTTTTGGTATCAGCCATACTTTTTTACGATTAAATAAAAACGCAAAAAAATATTACGGTTTTATCTAATAAAACTACGACTAAAAAAAGACAGGTCATGCCCGTTAAACTACGGGACATATCCTGTCTCATTCTCAAGCTCTGCTTCATGCCGGCCTGATTCCTTCTAAACCATTTTTTCAGATTTCACCAATAGACCCGAACGTAACAGCACAGGCCTTACTGCATTATACAAAAATGCGACCAATATCGTTGAAACTACGGCATTTACAAATGTGGTAGCGGTGCTCCATTTTGCAAGCACCTCCGCCATCTGCTGCGGCTGCCCAAGAATATACTGTTTATAAAAATATCCAACAAGAGGATCCGCTATTACATTGAACCCCAAGCCTGCGATCGAAGCGATTACGCTCCATTTGAATACATATTTCTTATCCGTACTTTCATTGATCTTTGCCGCTTTATGCGCAACCAGACCTACGATCAGGCCGATACATAGCTTTAAAACAAAGGTCTTCGGAGCTCCTGTAATATAGATCGGGTCCATGATATCCGCAAAGGTCATACCGATAGCCCCTGCCAGACCTCCATACCAGCCGCCCAGCAAAAGAGCACCTAATACACAGAATGCATTTCCAATATGAATGGATGTAGCATCTCCTCCCGGCATCGGAATCTTAATCTGAAGATACGTGAACGTCACATAGCAAAGAGCTGCAAGAATGGCGGTCTGCGCTAACTTCAAAATCGTCTGGTTTTTCCTTTCCATAGCAATAACTTCCTTTCTCCCTTAGATGAAGTCTATATTACTACGATAGTGGAGCTGTGAAAACAGCCAGTTATTCTAAAAGCAGGCAGGCCAGTTTATAACTCTATTTATCTTTTTCAAATTTTTTGTAGCATTTTTGTTTGAAATATCGTCTAATAATTATAGGCACATTTTACAAATTGATGTTTTACTAAGGGGGAACAATGTGGAAATTTTAGACACATCCACAGATATCAGACTGGTGAAAAAGGCAATTCGGGGCAGTGTTGATGCCTATGGAGAGCTGATCGAAATACATAAGAATTATCTTTACCGGATGGCATATCTCCATTCCGGCACTGAGGATGCTGCGCTGGAAATCGTGCAGGAAACTATTTTAAAAGGTTTTCATTCTATAAAAACGCTTCGGAACCCAGAGTTATTCCGGTCATGGATCACCAGAATCCTCATCCATATATCCATTGACTTCCACCGTAAGAGCGTTCCATCTATACAGATCGATGAAAATCTGCCTGAAACGAGGAGTCTTGGCATTTCCATAGAAGAGAGACTAGATCTGTATGAAGCCATCCGACAGCTTCCAGAAAAATACAGACTGGTCATCGTACTAAAATATTTTGATGACCTGAAACAAGACGAAATCGCCGGAATCATGAACATTCCGCGTGGTACTGTTGCCGCTTATCTGACACGGGCGCGTAAGGAGCTTCGAAGAAGCCTGAAGGAGGGATATTTGAATGGATAAAAGATTTGAACAAATCCCCGTTTCCGATAAACTGGATTGTGTGGTCGATCATTGTCTGGAGCAATTGAGACAAGAACAACGCACAGTAAAAAGAAAACGGATTCAAAAGACCTGTATCTCCATCGGTACGGCAGCCGCTATTTTTATCAGTATCGTTTTTTTCAGTGTAAGTAATCCAGATGCGGCTGAGAGCATCCCGCTGCTGGCAGGGATCACCCAGATGGTACAAAAAGAAGGAAATAGGCCTGTCCAAGAATATATTCGGGAATCAAATGGTGTGAGGATCAAGATTTCTGACATATATCATGACTATAACACAATATATATGGCTGTAAAGATAGATAACAAACATGGTTTCCCAAAGGAAATGCTATCTGCTTCTGATGAATCTGAATGTGGCAAGTTGGAGCTTTTATCTAAAGTCCAGTTTGATTTCTACGATCAGCCAATCGATGTTTCTCCCTATACAGAGGGAAACTTTATCGATGACCATACTTATATTGGAGATATCCACATCCCTTTGAGCAGTCTGCCTTCCAAGCTTCGTGCCCAAAGCGGTGCTATTCCCAAGGAATTTGGATTTAGTTGGGATATCCATACGATCTACGACTGGCCATTTGCCCTGTGGGAATACGCAAACCAAAAAGTCGGGCCCACTCGCTTTGAAATCATGCCTAATAATGGACAGGGAGGAAGCTGGAACTTCCAGGTGCATGTCCCGCTCAATCTAAATTCTTAAAATAGGAGGCTCCCGAATGGCAGAACAAAAGAAAAATACCAGGAAAATTTATTTTATCATCGGCGGCATCCTTTGCCTGCTCATACTGTCCTACATCGGTATCTCTGTGTTCTTCATGAAACACTTTCTGTTCAACACAGAGATAAACTCTCAGAATTTCTCTGCAAAAACAGCAGCTCATGCAGAAAAGGTTCTTAAAAAACAGGTTCAGGAATATGAACTTACTATTCTGGGAAAGAATAATCAGACAGATATAATGAAAGGAAGCGATATTTCGCTAGTCTATAAAGAGAATGACCAGCTAAAGAATATCCTAAAAAAGCAGAACGCTTTTTCCTGGCCTCTGTCCCTTTTTTCCAAAAAATCAGCCAGCATTTCCATTGATTTAGATTATAATAAGGATGGTGCTAGAATATAAATAGTACAAAATAAACATGACCATTTTCGATAAATACTATATGATAGTCATAAGACAAGGAGGAGAATGGATATGTCAAAAGGTACTAAATATTC
>NZ_JABACJ020000034.1 GCF_012524165.2 Faecalicatena faecalis | reverse complement strand
AAGTGCTTCGCTCGACTTGCATGTGTTAAGCACGCCGCCAGCGTTCATCCTGAGCCAGGATCAAACTCTCGTTAAAAGTGTTTGTATCCAGTCAAGAATCGCTACTAGCTAATTCTATCCCTTTTACTGTTCTTATCATCAAGATCTCTCTTGGTGATGGGCGCATCATAAATGATGCTGTTCTTAAAAATTTTCTCTATAAGAAATTTTCAAGGGTTTGTTGTCTATTGTTTAATTATCAAGGTCCTTTTGTCGTTCTCCGCTGTCGGTTATTGTCGTCAGCAGCAACTTTTATAGATTATCATATCGTTCGCTGTTTGTCAAGAACTTTTTTCATTTTCTTTTCCGCTGAGTCCCGGTCGATACCGTTTCCTCAAGCGACAGCTTTAATATGTTACCACATCGCTCTTGTGTTTGTCAACACATTTTTCGACATATTTTTCAGCTCTCTTGTTGAGCTTTTCCTTTAACAGGTTCACAGGCGACTGCTTCCGCATCCCTTGTTTAATCTGCCGCAGGTCTCTGTCAGCGACGAATGTTATAATAGCACGCTCCGACATAATTGTCAATAATTTTCTTATTTTTTATTTTATTCGTGTAATTAAGACAATTTATAATCACAGCGCTCCTTCCTCTCTGCTTTACTTTCCTGCCAAATTATGCTACCCTATTTTACATAAAGGTGGCAGAGCAATGGATACATATCAGATGACGAAAGATTTTACCTGTCAGAGCCTGGACAGGATTTTGATCAATTATTATAGAAGAAAGAACCAAAAGCAGACAACTTCGGTTGTCTGCTTTTTTCACTTTATCCTTGTAAATTGCTAACTCACTGCCAGAAAACACAAAGGAGGTACAGTCTATGTCTGTTTCTAATTTCAAAAACATTTTTTTCGTATTTCTCGGAAATACAATTTATGCTTTGGGTATCACAATGTTCATTCTCCCAAGCGGTATCATCACAGGAGGGACAACTGGTCTGGCACTTACATTTAACCACTATTTTCAAGTGCCAATCTCACTATTTGTCTTTGGTTTTAACCTATTGATGTTTATCCTGGGAGCTGCTGTTCTCGGGAAACGTTTTGCACTCACAACATTGATCAGTACATTTTACTATCCTATTATTCTCGGCATTTTTCAGAAAATCCCTGCACTGTCTCAGATCACGAATGACAGGATGCTCTGCACCATATGCGGCGGAATCATGATCGGGTTTTCTATTGGACTGGTCATCCACGCCGGAGCCTCTACAGGAGGGATGGATATTCCTCCGCTGGTACTGAATAAGAAACTAGGTCTCTCTGTCTCAGCTATGCTATATGTGTTCGACTGTACAATTCTGATTCTGCAAATGACATTTTCTAATGCAGAACAGACCATTTATGGCATCGTACTTGTTATGATATATTCCGTCATATTAGACAAGTTCTTGATGATGGGAACCTCCCAGACACAGGTCAAGATCATCAGTACCCAATATGAACTAATCAACCAGGCCATCCAAAAGCAGCTTGACCGAGGAACAACTTTTCTCCAGGCCGAAACCGGGTATCTGAATGTTAACCAACCAATCATTCTGTCTGTGATATCCAACCGAGAACTTGTAAAGCTGAATAAGCTGGTCATGGATATTGACCCAAAAGCATTTATCATCATCAGCCATGTCAACGAAGTAAAGGGAAGAGGTTTTTCCAGCCAGAAAATTTATAAATAAGTGATACTCAGACCCAAAAGCCCGCAGCAACACAAACAAGATTGCTGCGGACTTTTCCACCTGAATGCCAAATCTATGGATAGTTTTCCACACATGACGATGAGAGCTGTTTTATTTATCCACAGTATGCATCCTATTTCTTTACATTCTACCTGTCTGTTCTCCCCAACTTTGTATCAGCTTCTATGATTCTTTGGCTGCTATAACAGATTCATTGCATCATTGATCGTCTTGACACCTATCACCTTAATGCCTTTGATACCTTTCACCATATCCTTTGATACTTCTGGAATAATACAGGTTTCAAACCCTAACTTCTTAGCCTCTGCGACCCTCTGCTCCGGCATATTGACCGCACGCACCTCTCCGCTTAGGCCGACTTCTCCAAACACAATCATCTTTTCATCAATCGGACGATTTTTATAGCTGGATACCAGTGCCATTATAATTCCCAGATCGATCGCCGGTTCGTTCATCTTGATTCCGCCCGCAATATTAACATATGCATCATAATTGGACAAGGGCAGGCCTATCCTCTTTTCCAGGACAGCCATCAAGAGATTCACCCTGTTATAGTCAGTTCCTGCTGCTGTGCGCCTTGGCAGACCGAAGTTGCTCTGACAGACTAACGCCTGTATCTCAATCAAAATCGGTCTGGTCCCCTCCATCGAACACGCTACCACTGAACCCGATGCATTCTCCGGCTTACCGCTCAACATATACTCCGATGGATTCTCGACCTCCACAAGTCCGTTCTGTCGCATCTCAAAAACGCCGATCTCATTGGTGGACCCAAATCTATTTTTCACACCACGAAGGATTCGGTAGGACGCATGTCTGTCCCCCTCAAAATAAAGCACCGTGTCTACCATATGTTCCAGGACCCTCGGCCCTGCCACTGTTCCCTCTTTCGTAACATGTCCCACGATAAAAATAGAAATCCCCAACCCTTTTGCTAGCTGCATGAATACATTGGTAGACTCTCTAACCTGGGAAACGCTTCCCGGAGCAGAAGAGACCTCTTCACTGTACATTGTCTGAATCGAGTCAATAATGACCAGCTCAGGATGTTGATTTTCAATGACTGTTCGAATTGTTTCCAGATTCGTCTCACAAAGGAGCTTTAAATTCTCATGGAACTCTCCCATTCGGTTCGCACGCAGCTTAATCTGCGCCAAAGATTCCTCTCCTGATATATATAGAAGCTTCTTCTCGCGTGAAAGATTCTGGCATACCTGGAGCAGAAGGGTCGACTTACCGATTCCCGGATCACCGCCGACTAACACAAGAGATCCAGGTACGATTCCACCGCCCAGCACACGATCCAATTCCCGAATTCCCGTAGTCATCCTTGTGTGGTCATCCGCACTGACCTCAGACAGAGACACTACCTGTGACTCTCTGGCCGTCTTTACGGTCGACCCCTTCGTAACACCGCTCACCTTTTCTTCCACAAATGTATTCCATTCCTTACACGCAGGACACTGTCCAAGCCACTTCGACTCTTCATGCCCACAATTCTGACAAAAAAACACACTCTTCTTTCCTTTTGCCATAACATTCCTTTCTTCCTATCTCAAAAATAAAGAGGCAGGTATTCAAGCTCTCCTGCCTCTTCTCTTTACTTTTATGCTTCTGAATCAATCCGGCTTCATCTGATTTTAACTGACCTGACTGAAAAGACCGATATTAGCACTTCACAACTTCTACCACAACACCGTCATCTGAACTCAGTTCCACACTGACGCTCAGCTTGCCGCTTAAGTTAGTCATCATCTTACCTGCGGACACCTCGTCAATAAATACTTCATATTCACTCTCCGGCTCCAGCTCCAGGGTAAACTGTACATCTTCCGGCGCAGTCACTTTAAATGCCACCTCTGTATCGGTTGCACTGAAGTTCTCTACGGTACTGCCCGGCACAGATTCGTATACGAACATGCCGTTCTTCTCAAGCTTCGTGATCTCCTTAAATGTCTTTACTTTATAGATATCGCCTTCAAATTCGAAATTTTCCAGTTTTGTCTTAGATGCAAGTGTGTAATCTCCAAAGCTGAGTGTTCCGTCCTCTTCCGCGCGTAATAATTCTTTTACTGTTGCCATTTTTCATTGTCCTCCTAGGTATTTCAGATTGTTGGTCATCCTGTTTGTATCCCCGCATGAATGTGGGGCATGACAGTGTATCGCACTCACAAACAAGCTTTCTCGCTTCGCTTTTTATTATATAATACTTCGGTTCTATTTTCTACTGATTTATGGACTTTGGGTAAAATTTAATTTCTTTTTTAGATACTCCGGCTTCCACCTCGTCTCCTTCTTTTACCTCTCCATTCAAGATTGCTTCGGCCAGTTTATCTTCCAGCTCAGTCTGCATCGCCCTTCTCAACGGACGAGCTCCATATTTGGCATCTGTCCCTTTCTCTACAATATACTTCTTCGCAGAATCCCTCAGGGTCAGACTGATATTCATCTGAGTCTTCACACGCTTCGTAAACTCTCTGCACATCAGGGTCACGATCTGTTTCATATGGCTTTCATTGAGTGCATGGAAAACAATGATCTCGTCAATCCTGTTCAGGAATTCAGGACGGAAAATCGTCTTCACCTCATCCATTACATTTTGCTTCATACGCTTATAATCATCGGCAGGATTCTCCTTTGCCGCAAATCCAAGCTTTTTCGGCTCCACAATTGCCTTCGCTCCGGCGTTGGATGTCATAATAATTACCGTATTGCAAAAATCCACCTTGCGTCCTTGTGAATCCGTGATATGCCCATCATCCAGCACCTGAAGAAGGATGTTGAACACATCAGGATGGGCCTTTTCTACCTCGTCAAATAAGATTACAGAATACGGATGTGTCCGCACCTGGTCGCTGAGCTGTCCGCCCTCCTCATGTCCAACATATCCCGGAGGGGAACCAATCATCTTAGAGACAGAATGCTTCTCCATATACTCGGACATATCTACACGTATCATAGATTCCTCGTTTCCAAATAATGCCTCTGCCAGCGCCTTCGATAATTCGGTCTTTCCTACACCCGTTGGCCCCAGGAACAAAAATGAGCCGATTGGACGCTTCGGGTCTTTTAATCCCACACGCCCTCTCTTAACTGCACGTGCAACTGCACTGACGGCCTCCTCCTGTCCGACCACCCTTTTATGAAGCACCTGTTCCAGCTTCTTTAACCGGTCCGTATCACTCTCTGCCAACTTCTGCACCGGCACCTTTGTCCATGCAGAAACTACTTCTGCTATATCATCTGCTCCTACTTCTGGATGATGTGAAGCAGACTTTTTCTGAAAACGCTTCCGCAAGCTGTCCAGTTTCTTCTCCACTTCTTTCTGTTCACGATTCAAAATAGAAGCTTCCTCAAAATTCCCTGCCTGAATACTCTCTTCCTTCTGCTTTGCCAAATCTTTCAAGGTCTTCTCCAAAATCTTGAGGTTCTCCGGCACCTTATAACCCCGCATACTGACTTTAGAGCACGCCTCATCCAAGACATCGATTGCCTTATCCGGCAGATTCCGGTCTGTAATATAACGCTCTGATAAATGCACTGACGCATCCAGGGCATTCTCCCGAATCGTAACCTTATGATGGGCTTCATACTTATCTGCAAGTCCCTTAAGGATCTCCATACACTGTTCCTTAGACGGCTCCTCCACCGTAATCGGCTGGAAACGCCTCTCCAGTGCAGCGTCTTTTTCAATATATTTACGGTACTCTGCAATAGTCGTCGCACCGATTAACTGCAATTCTCCCCGGGCAAGAGATGGCTTCAAAATGCTGGAAGCATCGATTGCCCCCTCGGCACCACCAGCCCCGATAATTGTGTGCAGCTCATCCAAGAAAAGAATGATATTCCCATTGGCTTTCACTTCTGAAATCAGGCCCTTCATTCGTTCCTCAAACTCACCGCGGTACTTAGATCCCGCAATCAGACCAGGCAGATCCAGGGTATATATCTTCTTCCCCTTCATATTTTCCGGCACGACACCTGTTGCAATCCTGGCTGCAAGCCCCTCAATAATCGCAGTCTTACCTACTCCCGGCTCGCCTACCAGACAGGGATTATTTTTCGTACGTCTGCTCAACACCTGCATCAGACGGTAAATCTCATCTTCGCGGCCGATCACCGGATCGAGACGCCCTTCTATTGCCTCTGCTGTCAGATCCGTACAGAACTGCTCTACGGCACCTCCCTTTCCCCGGGAATCATCCTGTGACTCCTCCTGATACTCCTTCGGGTCCATCCCCACTGCACTCAAAATTTCCTGCAAGATTTTCTGCAGGCTGATATTCAAGGTAATCAGAACACGCGTTGCCACACAATCCACATCATGAATCATAGCAAGCAGAAGATGTTCTGTCCCGATACTCTTCGTATGAAGATGCTGCGCCTCAACCGCACTATTCTCCAGTAAATATAACAGGCGCGGGCTTTCCATCGGATGCTCCTTAGCCAGCTCTTCTGAAGCTGGAACGATCAGCTCATCCATCAAATGCAGGATTTTCTCCTCGTCCACATCATTCATCGCCAGTATCTGTCCGGCGACCCCTGTATATTCTTTCCTTAATCCGAGCAGCAAATGCTCGGTCCCGATGTATGGATGCTTCAGCTTCTTCGCCATCGTTCCCGCATACTTAATTGCACGCTCGGCCTGTTTTGTATAATGATTCAGCATAGTCTCCTCCTGTCAATCTGTCTTGTTCTATTAAACTCTATTCGTACACATCAAAAATCTCATCCACCAGATTATGCACTTCTTCCCTGGAAATATTCTTACAGCAGCCCTTTGCCAAAAGAATCGTAAGCTGCTTACGCATCTCCTCGATTGCCTTCATCTTATCAATATCCAAAGCAATCACTGCCCCACGCCTTCTGTCAAGCTGGATGAATCCCTCCTGCTTCAAGACACTGTAGGCTTTATTTACCGTATGCATATTCACTCCGACCGTGTCAGCAAGCTGCCTCACAGACGGGAGAGAATCCCCTTCATGGATTATGGAAGTGGCAATCCCCATAATGATCTGGTTGCGCAATTGAATGTAAATCGCCTCATCACTGTTAAAATCAATCTCAATCAGCATATCCTCACCTGCCTTTATTGTTATACACATGTTAGCACACATAGTCCCAATTTCGCAACCCCAGATTCTATAACTCTATCCCCATAAAAAGTTTGATTATTTTTTATCAAAGTGTGATATTCATCACCGACTCTCCCTCTTTTCCTCCGATATAATACAAAAAAGATTTACATATATAAGAAGGGAAGAGTGAAAAAATTATGTTTCGAGAAGAAGTAGGACTTGTATGCAATGCATCAAAGGCGAAGGTTAACCTGTTGAAAACAAATCCATTGGGGTATTTCCTCGCCTCATTATTTGGAGGGATGTATATCGGTTTCGGTATACTGCTGATCTTCACAGCGGGAGGATTGTTAAATGCAGCAGGCTCCCCGGCAACTAAAATCGTAATGGGAGCGGCATTTGGGGTTGCGCTCAGCCTTGTGGTCATCGCAGGCGCAGAATTATTCACCGGCAATAACTTTGTTATGGCAACCGGACTGATCCACAAGGAGGTCACACTAAAGGATACCGCTCTTTTATGGGTAGTCTGCTGGGTCGGCAATCTGATCGGTTCTGTCATCCTGGGTGTTTTATACCACCTTGCAGGCGTGTCAGCAGGACCAGTAGCAGAATTCATGGCAAAAACAGCAGAAGCAAAGATGGCCGCAGGATTTCTTCCGTTGCTGTCAAGAGGCATTTTGTGTAATATATTGGTATGTGTAGCAGTATGGTGCGGTTTCAAATGCAAATCCGAGGCTGGCAAGTTGATTATGATTTTCTGGTGCCTGTTCGTATTTATTACAGCAGGATTTGAACACAGCATTGCCAATATGACACTTTTGACAGTTGGACTTTTAGAGCCATCCACCTATGCGGTCACAATCGGAGGCTTTGTATACAACCTTCTTGTTGTCACCCTGGGCAATATGATCGGCGGAATCCTGTTCGTAGCCGTTCCTTACTGCATCATCGCAAAACAAAAGCAAAAATAAGTTGTAGATAAGGAGTACCCATATGAAAAAGATATCCATAGAGGAAATGAAAAAGCTTGAATTTTTCCGTGAAGTGCCAAGCAGCCTGATTCAGACAATTCTGAACCAGTCCCATGCAGTTTCTTATCAAAAAGGGGCGATTGTCTTTCACGCCAAAGACATGGTGAACTTTATTTATATCGTTATAAACGGAAAGGTTTCTATTTATAACATTACCAAACACGGAAACCGCAAGATCATTTTCATATTGGGGAAAGGCAATCTGATCAATCATAATATCATCAATTCAAAGCCTGTTTCCGTCTTCTGCGAAGCGGTCTGTCCTGCCACGCTGTTACAGATTCCAAAGAGCAACTTTCTGAAATGGATGGACCAGGACACGGCATTGATGCATGCAGTCATGAACTCCTATGAGCGTCATCTCTGGAGGATGAGCCATCAGCTCAAGAACACAACAGGGAACATGTACCTGGAACGTAAGATTGCAGCAAAACTGTGGAAACTGGGCCGGGACTTTGGCGTTAAAAAGGAGGACGGCGTGGAGATCGACATCGATCTGACGATGAATCTTCTTGCAGATCTTTTAGGAGCACCGCGGGAAAATGTCTCCCGCGCCTGTAAGAATTTAAGCAGCCGTAATCTGCTGATTTATCGGAATCGGCGTTTTATCCTGCCAATGCCGGATGAACTGGCTGAATTTTATAAAGCATAACCTAGAAAGGAAATTTGACAATGGGAAATCTTTTTAAGAAAGAAGAAGCTGTTCTGCTTCTTAATAAACTGTCTGATGTCTATGACATTTACGCCCCCATGGTTTTCAAAGGAGAAGGATGTTTTTCCGATACGGACAGCATCCGCTACGGTAAGATCACCTCCTTTGATGATATTGTATGGGATAAAAAATCGGATTACAGCTTTAAGGAGGTCCTCCTTCCGATTTCTGATACCATTCTTTACTTTACAGAAAAAGAGATGAAGGTTCCTGATCCGTCTGAAAAGAAACGGATCATCTTCTTAAGAAGCTGTGATCTGCACGCCTTAAAGCGTCTGGATGAAATTTATTTAACAAATGGCGCCGAGGATTTCTATTATAAAAGAGCACGAGAAAACACAAAATTGATCCTGATGGGCTGTAAGAAATCCTTTGACTCCTGTTTCTGTGTCAGTATGGGAACCAATCAGGCCGACAATTATGACGCTTATATCAAGATGGATAAAGAGAGTGTCTATCTGGAGCCGAAAGATGAAGAACTAAAAACCTTGTTGGAAGGCACAGAAAGTGAAGAAGCTTCTTTCGAGATTGATTATGTAACAGATAATATAGAAAAAGTAACGATTCCTGAAACTTTACCGGAAGGCATACAGGACTTTCCTCTCTGGGAAGAATATGCCGGAAGATGTGTCGGCTGCGGCAGATGTAACTTTGTCTGTCCGACCTGTACCTGTTTTACGATGCAGGATGTCTTTTATCAGGATAATCAAAAGGCCGGAGAGCGGAGAAGAGTATGGAGTTCTTGTCAGGTAGACGGTTTTACAGATATGGCTGGAAATATCAGTTTCCGCAAGGATCAGGGAGCAAGAATGCGTTTCAAAGTATTACATAAAGTATATGACTACAAAAAACGTTTCGGCTATCATATGTGCGTAGGCTGCGGCAGATGCGAGGATGTCTGTCCAGAATATATTTCCTATCTCGCATGTATCCATAAGTTAGGAGAAATAAAGGATGGAGGAAACGCAGATGAGTAATGAGTATATCCCTTTTTTATCAGAGATCAAAGATGTGATCAAACATACAGATATTGAATACACATTCCGCATGGCTTATGTAGGAGATGTAAAGCCGGGACAGTTTTTTGAGGTCTCTATTCCTAAATTCGGTGAGGCTCCCATCTCTGTGAGCGGTATCGGCGAAGACTATGTGGATCTGACCATCCGAAGAGTCGGAAAAGTTACTAACGAAATTTTTGAGAATCAGGTCGGACAGACTCTTTTCATGCGCGGACCTTATGGAAATGGCTTCGATGTGGACCTTTACAAGGGAAAAGAGCTGATTATCATTGCCGGCGGAACCGGAGTTTCTCCTGTGAAGGGCGTCATCGATTATTTTGGAGAACATCGAGAGGAAACCGCAGGCATGACAGTAATTGCAGGTTTTAAGTCTCCAAAAGACATCTTATTTAAGGATAGTATCAAACGCTGGGAAACACAGATGGACCTGATTGTCACCGTAGATAAGGCAGAAGAAAAAGGATATCGCGAAGGAATGGTTACCGCCTACATCCCTGACCTGAATATTTCTGACCTGGATCATGTCGCTGCAATCGTTGTAGGTCCTCCGATCATGATGAAATTCACTGTTGCCGAACTCATGAAACGAGGCATCAAGGAAGAACAGATCTGGATTTCGCAGGAGCGCAAGATGTGCTGCGGCCTCGGGAAATGCGGTCACTGCAAAATGGATGATACCTACATTTGTCTGGACGGCCCGGTATTCAACTATACCAAGGGCAAAAAATTATTCGATTAAGGAGGCTTACAGAATGGATATCAATACAAAAAAGGTGAAAAAAAATGCCTTCCGTATCTCCAAGGAGCGTGGGCTCACTGCATCCAGAGTACGTGTCCCGGGCGGCAAATGTAATGCTAAGGTCCTGGGCATTATCAAAGAGATCGCCGAGACCTATGGAAATGGAAATGTACACCTGACTACACGCCAGGGTTTCGAAATCGAAGGGATTTCCCTGAACGATATGGATAAGGTAAATGAAATGCTTCAGCCAGTCATTGAAGAATTGGGAATCAACCAGACCAATCCAAATACTGGATATCCGGCATCTGGAACCAGAAACGTCTCCGCCTGCATCGGAAACCGTGTCTGTCCTTTCGGAAACTACAATACCGCAGAGTTTGCAAAACGCATCGAAAATGCCATTTTTCCGAACGATCTGCACTTCAAGATTGCTCTGACCGGATGTGCCAACGACTGTATCAAAGCCAGAATGCACGACTTTGGCATCATCGGAATGACGATGCCGCAATATGATCCAAGCAGATGCGTTACTTGTGGGGCCTGTGTGAAGGGATGCGATAAACTCTCTGTAAAAGCACTCTCCAAAGTGAATGATAAGGTCGTAAGAAACGAGGAGAAATGTGTAGGGTGTGGTGTCTGTGTAACAAAATGTCCAACGCGTGCATTCACAAGAAGCCAGCAGAAATATTACCGTCTGACGATTATGGGACGTACTGGTAAGCGTAATCCACGCCTCGGAGAAGACTTCCTCGTATGGGTAGACGAGGATACCATCATCAAGGTCATCTTAAACACCTATAAATTTGTAGAAAAATATATCGACCGCAGCGCTCCGGGCGGAAAAGAGCATGTAGGTTATATCATTGACCGGGTCGGATTCACCGAATTTAAAAAATGGGCACTCGACGGAGTAGAACTTCTGCCAGAGACAATTGTAAACGAAAATGTATATTGGAGCGGCATCCATTACAGATAGATCATAAAAGACAAAAATGACTGTCAGCATAAAAATAGGGCAGGAAATCATGATAGATATTCATGAGCTCCCGTCCTATTTTCGACTCGCAAATATATAGTATGCTATAATTATATTCGTGTATTTAACGTGTCTATTTCAATATCTATATCCATGTATGAACTTCTATCTAGAAAGCAAAAAATCGTGTAGTAATTTTCCATTTTTCATAGTATGCTATTTATTTTAGAAAGAAAAGTCTTTCAAAAGAAACAATCCCACCACTCCTTTTTATCGGAATGATGGGACTACTATTCTTCTCTAGTTTTTAAAAGCGGGAATCCAAAATCCACTCCTCTGCTTTCTTAATTTACTGAAAAACAAGTGTTTCAAATTAGTGCGTAATTGCACGCAGCTTCTCTGCGAATTCGCTGCTCAGGCAGATTTTTGCGACATAGAATACTTCCCCGGTCATATACACATCCCAGTTCTCATCAATCTCGACCTGTAATTCACCACCCGGCATATGCACGATTACTTTATTTGCAGTCAGGCCCAATTTATAGGCAACTCCGGCTGCAGCGCAGGCACCTGTACCATTCGCCATCGTATATCCGGCACCTCTCTCGAACGTTTCAATCGCAATATTATTGTTGTCAATCACTTTCATGATCTCCGTATTGATACGCTCCGGGAAGTATCTGGCTACTTCTGAATAATTACCGATCTTGCATACGAGCGGTTTAGAAATCTCACGCATCGGAATGACACAGTGCGGATTCCCTACTGACACACAGGTCACTGGATACAGTGTTCTGCCAAATACCATGTCTTCATTGATTACTTCACGGCGTTCTCCTGTCACTGGTACCTCATCACTCCAGAAAGAAATCTTCCCCATAGAAATACGGAGTCTGCTTCCATCCTCATTCAGATAAGTAATCTCTACCATACCGCCATCTGTAACAAGGTGGTAATTCTTCTTCTGCACATATCCTGCATCTTTTAAATATTTAGCAAAAATACGGACACCGTTTCCACTCTTCTCTGCTATACTTCCATCCGGATTCCAGATTTTTAAGGACATATGCTTTTCCCCAATAAACGGTCCTTCCAGGATTCCGTCAGAACCGAGTCCCATATTTCTATTACACAGCATCGCTACGTTTTCTTTATTCAATTCCAGTTCATTTTTGTTCGGGTCATATACCAGATAATCATTTCCAAGTCCATGATAACGTTCCAATGTGATTTTCATATTCACGCACCTCCTGTTTCTATCATTATATCAGGCATTTTTTTCATATAATACGAAGTAAATGCTTTTCATATTGCAAATAATGCTCTATAATAAAACAAGATCATCATATTCTAAAAAGGAGCACATAAATAAATGGAGCAATATAACAAACGTGGATATTTGAACAGCGACTTCCGTATCTTCCATATAAAAGATACTGTTTCCAAAGAATTTGATTTCCATTACCATGACTTTCATAAGATTACTATTTTCATTAAGGGGAATGTGCAGTATATCATAGAAGGAAAATCCTATGAGCTGGAGCCCTACGATATTGTTCTGGTGAATCGTAATGATATCCACCGGGTTCAAGTCGACAGCTCAAAACCCTATGAGCGAATCATCGTCTATATTTCTCCAGGATTTATGGAGGATTATAAGACTTCGGAATATGATCTGAATTACTGCTTTGAGAAGGCAAAAAAGGAACACTCCAATGTACTGCGTATTCATTCCCTTGAAAAGAGTTCACTCTTCAAGATTACGAACCGCCTGGAGCATTCCTTTCATGATAACGAATATGCCAGCAGTCTTTACCGGCAGATTCTCTTTTTAGAATTTATGATTCAACTGAACCGCGCGGCAATTAAGAACCACGTGGAATTTTTGGACACCGAATTATATAATACCAAGGTCGTGGATATCATGCAGTATATCAATGCACATCTGACTGAGAATCTAGATATCGACTCTCTGGCTGGGACCTTTTATATCAGCAAATACTATATGATGCGTCTCTTCAAAGCAGAGACAGGTTACACGATCGGGAATTATATCACTTACCGCCGTCTATTACATGCTCGGAATCTGATCTTTGATGGGATGCCGATCACTCAAGCCTGTTTTGCCAGCGGATTCCACGACTATTCCACATTCTCCCGGGCTTATAAGTCAGAATTTTCGGAAGCTCCCCGGAATCTGCTGCGCCAATAGTCTGCCTTGAACCATTGTTTGGGAATGGAGACTACAAAAATAATTCCAAGCACAATCGCAAATGCGACCTTGACTGCCCCGATTCCCCGGTCTGCAGCCTCCGCCAAATTGCCCTGCACCATGTTGTAAACGGTATAGTAAACGGATGCACCAGGAATCAACGGAAAGATCCCGGACACAAGAAACACCGTAATCGGACATTTTTTCCACACTGCCAGAATTCTGGACATCAGTACGACCAGCACCGTTCCAAGAAATGCAGATGTGGAGACAGATGCTACATTGATACTGACCAGATAGCAGAGCCATCCTGCCATCCCTGTCAGCCCGCAGCTTAAGTAGAATCTGCGAGGCACATTGAACAGCACAGAAAAAGCAATCGTCCCTAAAAAGGAACAGAACATATTTGCAAGCACATATCCTATCACAGCCACGCACCTCCCACCAGTTTATGAAAGCTTCCAAGCACAAAGCCGACACCGATTGCAATGTAGACGAACACCAGCAGTGCATCCAGAATCCTTACGATACCAGCGATAAAATCACTGTTGGCAATATCGCGGATTGCATTGACAAATGCGACTCCCGGTACTAACGGCATAATGGAGCCGATAATAATTTTGTCGATTCTGACTGGAAAAGGCCAGGGAAACTGAATCGCCAAAAGGGCCAGAATAGTAATCATCCCTCCGCCCACAATATTCGTCAAAATCTTTGTCAGCTTATGTTTCTCTGCAAAAATAACAAATACATACAGAAAACACCCAATCAATACCGCCATCAGGCTCTCCCAAATATTCCCCTGCAGAAGATAACAGAAGCATCCGCTCCCGATACCTGCCGCAAAAATACGGAACCTGCCCCGCTTCGGCGGCATGGCTTCGATCTCCTTGAGCCTTGCCCTTGCTTCCTCCAATCCAATCCTGCCCGCTGAAATCTCACGCGACAGGTCATTGACCTCTGTCACGATTCCCAGATGGAATCCCGAGAGAGGAATATGCTTTACCTTCGCATATATGTCCTCCTCTTCATCCCTAGCTGTGATAAATATTCCATTGCTCATCACAAAGGATTCCACATCTTCAATCTGATACCGTCTGCATACATGGTCAATTGTCTCTTCCACACGAAAGATCTCCGCGCCATTTTTTAGTAAGACGCGGCCCATATTCATGGCCAGATCCAGGACCTCTCGCATCTGTGTCTTTTCCGTCTTTTGATCTACCTTCTGATCTACCTTCTGATCGCTCTTTTCATCTATCTGTTGTTCCATTAACATACAAAACCCCCAAAACATACCGTTCTTAAGCTTGCCGATACTGCATTTAAGCAACTTATTGTAGCATGTTTTTGGGGGAAATGTCATCTTCCTGAACATAAGTTATTTATTTAACAGGAAGAAAAATTGATTTCTATATTTTTTATTCTTAAGCAGTCTTCTTCTGACCTTTCAATGTCTTCACACCATCCACTGCAAGCACGACTGCAAGCACGATCAGCAAGATGCTGATCACGAGACGGATGTAGCACCATGCCACACCTGCTGCTCCTCCTGCCATGATCGCAGCAAAGTTAGACTTGATTGTCAGACAGAGTGATGTAATGGTCACAATCAACATGAACGCCATTGGAAGCAGGAACATCTTGTTGTTCTTTCCGACCTTACCGAGCCAGGTGGCAACAGCCAGCAGTCCAAGTGCAGCAAGAAGCTGGTTCGCAGCACCGAACAGCGGCCATACATTTGCATAACCAGTCATTCCAAGTGCAATTCCAAGTACCACTGTAATAATTGTTGCAACATACGGGTTCGTCAGGACTTTTTTGTATCCTGTCACTGTCTTGATCTCTTCTCCCGGCTCCAGCCAAAATTCCTGGAACATATAACGTGCAAGACGGGTCGCTGTATCCAATGATGTCAGACAAAATGCAGAAACCGCAAGTACCAGCATCGAGAAGATCACGCTTTCTGCCCCTTTCAAGAGCGGAATCGTAGAGGTCATCTTGGAAATACCCGTTGCAAAAACATTGGTCGGTACGACCAGCTCTCCTGCAGAATAGTTTTTCCAAACATAACCAACCGCACATAAGGAGATAATCGCCAGTGCACACTCGATCAGCATACCGCCGTAAGCGATTGGGCGTGCATCTTTTTCACTGTTCAACTGTTTTGCTGTTGTACCGGAACCTACCAGAGAATGGAAACCTGAGATAGCACCGCAGGCAATCGTGATGAACAATGCTGGGAACATATATCCTAATGAAGTTCCCGTCGGCATCAGAGTATCTTTAAAACCTGTAAATGCCGGAATGTCAAGGCTTGCATTTCCTGTGATTCCTGCGCCGATGACTCCCACAATAGCAACAGCCATCATAAAGTAAAGTAGGAATGAGCTCAAGTAATCCCTTGGCTGCAGCAGAATCCATACCGGTGTTACGGATGCGACAAGAATGTAGACTCCTACAATTAGCATCCAGGTCTTATTATCCAGATATAATGGATGCCAATTTAGTCCGATTACCATACAGATTATAATTGCAATGACACCAACTACAGTAGAGACTCCCAGTGACGCATTCTTTCTGTATACCAGGAACCCAAATACCACAGAGATAACAATAAATAAGATAGAAATCATCGCTGTTGATGCATTGGCTGCTGATGCCGCGTAATCGACCGCACCGCTTTCTGTATATGTAGCCATAAATGTATTTGCAACAATAGAGGCAAAAGCTGCCACAACGAGAAGCAGTGTCAGATAAGAGAAGATGATGAAAATCTTCTTTGACTTTGTTCCCATCGTATCCGCGATGACCTCACCGATCGACTGTCCTTTGTGACGGATCGATGCAAATAATGCTCCGAAATCATGGACGGCACCAAAGAAAATACCTCCGATCAATACCCACAATAATACCGGAACCCAGCCGAATACTGCTGCCTGAATCGGTCCGTTGATCGGGCCTGCCCCTGCGATGGATGAAAAATGATGTCCCATCAAAACAGGCGCTTTTGCCGGACAATAGTCCATTCCGTCCTCCAGTTCATGCGCCGGAGTCTTCCTCGACGGATCCACTCCCCACTGTCCTGCCAGCCATTTACCATATGTAACATAGGCAACGACCAAAATCAGGATACCTGCTAATAAAATTACTACTGCATTCATTGAATTCACTCCTTTTTGTAAGTTAGTAGTAGTTATTGTATATAATAAGGCTGATATGCCTTCTTATATCCCTTGACCAGATCCTTTGCTGCTTTATTACCGAATATTTCTTGATTCGCTCCATCAAAAACGAGCAATCTGGCTTGTGCATACCCCCGAATTCCCAATCTGTAATTCTTAAAATACCGGAAACTCTCTACTGCCCTTCTTACTTCCTTTGAGATTCCCTCTCTGCATATAAAAATTCCGGTAATATATGTATACATGTGATTTTCAGGTGTGCAGCTCTCTCCGCCTCTTACCAGCCGCGGCTCAATGTTATCTGTGATATCTGCCTGAAAGTCCTTTAGATCTTCTAGTCTTAATGTATCCCTGCATGAAAAAAATGTATGCTCAAAACAATTCGCCCGCCACAGTTCTGCCTTCTTTACAAGCACATATTTGGCGCTTGTCACACAAAACGCTGCATATGCATCATATTTATGTCTTCCAATTTCATAAGGACGGGTAATGTCAAATGCCGATTGATAAGATTCCAACAGTTTTTCCAGTAATTCCTCTGCTGTCATTTTGGTTCTCTCCTTTTATTTTGTATCACTTTACCGCGTGACTATAATAAAAAACCACTTTTCTTAGTATATTCCAAAAAAAGTGGTTTTACAATGATAAATTTTATACTTTTTTAATATTTACAATAAAATTTTAATATATTAGAACTTCATTTCAATGCGGGTCCCTTTTCCCGGTTCACTTTCCACCGACACCTTTGCCCCGTGCAGAAGTGCCCCATGTTTGACAATAGACAGGCCAAGACCTGTGCCTCCATGCTCCTTGGAATGGCTTTTGTCCACACGGTAAAAACGCTCAAAAATCCTCTCGTGATGTTCCTTTGGAATTCCGATTCCTGTATCTGATACACTCACCTTTGGCCCATCCAGAGTATTTCCCACCCACACAGAAACACTTCCGCCCGGGATATTATATTTCACCGCATTCTCACATACGTTGTAGATCATCTCGTCCAAAATCTGACGAATCCCCCGGTAGATGACCGGCTCTCCTTCAATTGTAATCTGTACATCCCTGGAATCTGCCTGCATGGAAAGTCTGCTCACGATTTCCCGGCCCAGAGCATATAGGTCTACCTCTTCCTTTTCCAATTCAACGGATTCCTCGTCCAAGCGGGACAGCTTGATGATATCCTCGATCAGCGTGATCAAACGCTTTGCTTCTTTATAGATGCGCTCTGAAAACTTTGGGATATCTTCCTGTCTGACCAATCCATTTTTCATGATCTCTGCATAGCCTGAAATCGAGGTCAAGGGAGTCTTCAACTCATGGGAAACGTTCGCTGAGAATTCCTTTCTCATGTTGGCGACTGCATCCTTTGCCTTGTTCTGCTCATCCATCGCCTGTAAAAGAGGGGTCAGCTCCGGGTAGACATCACTGTCTAATGGATGCTCCAGGTCCAATTCATTGATTGGCTTGATCAGCCGCGCCGTCTGCCATTTTGCCATGAGCCAGGCAAGAAGCAGCATCGCCGCTGTGAGTCCGGCCATCAGCGGGAGGACATTTAAGGCGGTCCTGACCAGATTATCCCGGGTCTTGGCAACACGCAGAATGCTCCCATCCTCCAGAAGCAGCGCATAATAATACATTTCCTTCCCCATAGTACCGGACATACGGATATCTTCTCCATATCCATTTACCAAGGCTTCCTTTACCTCTTCCCTCGCTCCATGGTTATCCAGCACGACCTCATCCCCACCGGAATCGTACAGGACTGTACCATCTATATCGATTCTGGTCACACGGGTCCTGACATCTACCTCGTCCATCTGTTCTAAATAAGCCGGTCCGGAAATATTGACCGCAGTCCTGATATAACGAGCTTCCTGTCTGACCTCTCTCTTTAAAAGGTTCAGGTTCTGATTATAAACGACTACTGTCATAAGCACATAAGAAATCAGCAGGGTTATGGAAAGCACGAACACCATGCTCTTCTGAATCTTAGTTCTCATCCTTCCCTCCTATCCGGTAACCGACTCCCCTGACAGTCTCAATTATATCCCCCTTTTCCCCAAGCTTCTGGCGCAGTGTCCTGACATGGACATCCACAGTTCTTGTCTCTCCGTCAAAATCATATCCCCAAATATCCTCTAAAAGCTGATCTCTGGTAAGAACAATATTTCGGTTCCTCATCAGCCGTTCTAATAGTTCAAATTCCTTCAAGGTCAGAGTGACAGGCATTCCATCTACCGTCACCTCATGTTTTTTTACATTGACGCAGACCCCGGAAGCATGCATATCCTCCTTGTCCTGCGGCTTCCCTGCCCGTCTTAGGACAGCCCTGATCCTGGATATCAGTTCCATCATCCCGAATGGCTTTGTGACATAATCGTCTGCACCGGAGTCCAGTCCGATGACCTTATCATACTCCGCTCCCTTTGCAGTCACCATAATGACCGGGATGTCTTTTGTCTTTGCAGAACTCTTCAGACGTTTTAAAATTGCCAGACCATCTTCTCCTGGCAACATGATGTCAAGCAAAATAAGCTCTGGCGTATCAAACGCCAAAGCCTCCATAAAAGCACTGCCTTCCGCAAATCCCCGTGCCTTTAATCCTGTTGTCTCCAGTGTATATATTACAAGCTCCCGGATGTTATCATCATCCTCCACACAAAATATCATGTGATTCCCTCTTTTCCTGTCTTACTATTCATAGCTTTCTTCCCCGGCAGTCAAATCTGTGAGCCATTCTTATGGACGCCGGTGATGGAAAATTCGACCCACTCCGCGATATTCGTGGCATGATCCCCTATTCTCTCCAGATACTTCGTCACCATAATCAGGTCGAAGATACGCTTTCCATTCTCGCCCTTTTCCGCACGGATATAAGCAATCAGCTCATCACGGATCGTATCAAATAAGTGATCTACCGCATCGTCCGCATCCATCACATTCTTTGCCAGTTCCAAATTTTTTGCCACATAGGCATTCACGCTGTCACGCACCATTTTACTGACAGAAGCAGCCATAGTACCGATTTCTTTGATATCCACGGGGGTCTGGTTCCCTGATGAAATGACGATCTCCGCGATATCTGCGGTCTGATCTCCGATGCGTTCCATATCTGTAATCATCTTAAGCGCTGCCGAGATCCTGCGCAGGTCCTTTGCGACCGGCTGCTGCTGGAGCAGAAGCTTTAAGCACATTCTCTCGATGTCCTTCTCCATCTGGTCAATCTCTTCATCTGCCGACATGACTGCCCTGGCCTGATCAGGATTCCCTTCTTTTAACGCTTGTGTTGCTTTTGCAATCGCGATTTCACACAGCTCTCCCATATGGGTAAGCTGCCTGTCCAATTCCTGTAACTGCATATCAAAACGATTCCGCATAATCTAGCCAAACCTCCCCGTAATATAATCCTCCGTCCGCTTATCAGCCGGAATGGAAAATAACTTTTCCGTATCATTGTATTCTACGACCTCACCCAGGAGGAAAAATGCAGTATTGTCAGATATCCGCACGGCCTGCTGCATGTTATGCGTCACCATGACAATAGTATAATCTTTTTTCAATTCCATCGCAAGGTCTTCTATTTTCGAGGTGGAGATGGGATCCAGGGCAGAAGTCGGTTCATCCATTAAAAGAACCTCTGGTTCTACCGCAAGTGCCCGCGCAATACAAAGACGCTGCTGCTGTCCCCCGGACATTCCCAGAGCGCTCTTTTTCAGCCTGTCTTTGCACTCCTCCCAGATTGCTGCACTGCGAAGCGACCTCTCCACAATATCATCTAACTTAGATTTGGAGCGTATTCCGTGCGTCCGTGGTCCAAACGCGATGTTATCATAAATACTCATAGGAAATGGATTCGGTTTTTGGAAGACCATGCCTACACGCTTGCGCAGCAGGTTCACATCCATTCCTTTAAATATATTTTCGCCGTCCAGAAGAATTTCTCCTTCGATCCGGCATCCCTCCACTAAATCGTTCATACGGTTAATGGATTTGAGCAGCGTAGATTTTCCACAGCCGCTGGGGCCAATGAAGGCCGTTATTTTATTTGGTTCTATTTCCAGATTTATTTCTTTCAGAGCTTTAAAATCATCGTAGTATAAATTCAGATTCTGAATACTTATCTTTCCCATCTTATGATTCCTTTCTATAGATTCAGAAGTGTGCACTGTACTGTCATTTTTCGTATGCCTCTCAACATGTCTCTTTCAATTTGATACATTTCAAGCCGCTCATGCCTTAGCCAGCCTTTTTGCGATGACACCAGACAGCGTATTGATTCCCACGACCAATAAAAGCAGGATTACGGCCGTAGCATAGGCCTGATCCATATACAGACCTTCGCTTGCCAGATTATACATATGTACAGCAAGAGTTCTTCCTGACCCCATCACGCTGTCGGGGATATTCGCTACGGTTCCTGCGGTATAGATCAATGCCGCGGTCTCACCGACAATACGCCCCACCGCCAGTATGACTCCAGCAAGGATTCCCGGCACTGCTGACGGAAGGACGATCCGAAACACAGTCCTAAGTTTCCCTGCCCCCAGTCCAAAACTTCCTTCCCTGAAAGAATCCGGGACCGCCTTTAATGCCTCCTCTGTAGTTCGCATAATCAGAGGAAGAATCATAATTGCAAGTGTAAATGCCCCAGCCAGTAACGAAAATCCCCAGCCCAGGGTATTGACGAAAAAGAGCAGTCCAAAAAGTCCATATACAATAGAAGGAATCCCGGAAAGGGTCTCTGTTGTCAAACGGATGACTCCCATGAATTTATTGCCGCGCTTTGCATATTCCACCAGAAAGATTGCTGCAAATATCCCCAGAGGAACTGCAATGATAAGAGATAACAGTGTCATCGAAATCGTATTGATGAGCGCAGGCATCAGGGATGCATTATCCGAGGTGTAAGTAAACGCAAACAGGGACGGACGAATGTAAGGAACGCCATGCACCAGTATGTAGACGATCAGAAAAAGCAGGACCGTAAAAGTAAGGACCGTTCCGATCAAAACCAGCAGCATCATAAGAAGAGAGCCAGGGTGTCTGAGATAGTTTTTCATTGTTTGACCAAATGTTGTTTGATTATTCACGATTTGTCCTCCCATTTAATAGTGCCACACAGAAGTTGATGACCAGGATAAACACAAACAGAACAACTCCCGTGGCAATCAGCGCCTCTCTGTGAAGTTCTGCCGCATATCCCATCTCAATTACAATATTGGCGGTCAGAGTCCTGACTCCTTTGAGCAGTCCCGCAGGCATCCGGGCCTGGTTTCCCGCTACCATGATCACGGCCATTGTTTCACCGATTGCACGCCCGATTCCCAGAACAATCCCTGCGATCACTCCTGATTTGGCGGCAGGGATAATGACCCTGAAAATACTCCGCTCACGTGTCGCCCCCAGTGCCAGTGCCCCCTCATAATAGGAAGAAGGTACCGAACGGATCGCAGACTCTGTCACACCGATAATCGTCGGCAGGATCATCATTCCCAGTAAAAGGGATGCTGTCAGGATACTGTTTCCATTTCCACTGCTTCTTACCCATCCCATTGCTTTGAGTGCCCTGCCCAGTTCTCTGATCCAGGGGACAAGGACAACCAGCCCGAAGAAACCATATACTACCGAAGGAATTCCGGCCAGAAGCTCTGTGGCACCCTTTAGAGGCCTGTAGATTTTTTTCGGGCAGTACATTGCCATGAATACGGAAGTCAGGATACCGACCGGCACGCCTACAATAATTGCCCCTGCGGTCACATAGATACTTCCAACGATCATGGGGAGGATTCCATAGATATCATTATTCGGCCTCCACATTTCGCCAGATAAAAATTTTACAAATCCAATCTCTTTCATCGCAGGGATTCCATTTGCAAACAGGAAAATACAAATGAGAGCTACCGCCAGTACAGATGCACAGGCGGCAATGAAGAACACTCCCTGCATAATTTTCTCACTCCATCCTTTTACATGCCTCTTTTGCAGAGTTTCCACTTTTGAGACCTGTTTTGCAGGACTGCTGAAATCATATGCTTTCGTTTTCATTTATTCAATTACCTCATCCCAGGCGAGCGCTTCACCGGTATAGATCGATTTTATCTGCTCGCTGCTTAATTCATCTACGGTACTGTTTTTGTTTACAATGACTGCGATTCCATCTGTTGCAATCACAGTAGCCTTAAGCCCCTCTGACAGCTCTGTATCTTTCAGCTCCCTGGAAGCCATACCGATGTCATAGCTGCCGTCTATCGTAGAAGTCATTCCTGTTGTGGAATCTGTTGCCTGGAGTTCGATTTCCACCTTCGGATTTATTGCCTTGTATGCTTCGATCAGCTTTTCCATAACCGGTGAGATCGAGGAAGAACCGCCCACGACTACCTTTCCTGATGGATTAGTTCCTTCAAATGGCTTCACATCATCGACAGCTATATAGTGGTTATCTTCTATTACCTTCTGTCCTTCCTCACTCATGATGAAGTTTACAAAATCCTGTGCTGCTTCATTGTCCATCTCTTCCTTTGTTGCAATGTTGAATGGTCTGGATACCTTGTAATCACCGGATTTTACATTTTCAGCAGTTGCCTTAGCACCATCGATTTTAAGAGCCTTGACACTATCGTCGAGAGAGCCAAGGGAAATATATCCGATTGCATACTCATCACCTGCAACTGTTGTCATCATAACGGATGTACTGTTGGTGATCTGTGCCTCCTGTGTTGTCATATCGATCTTCTCGTCGCCATTCTTCTCTTCGATGCCGAACAGTTCGATGAATGCACCTCTTGTGCCGGAACCATCCTCGCGGGATACGATCGTGATGTCATTGGAGCTGTCCCAATCGGAGGATACGTTCTCCTCTGTCTGTTCTGCCTTTGTATCAGCTGTAGCATCTGCGCTCTTGTCCTCGGATGCATTGCCTGTGCAGCCTGTCGCTGCGATTGTGAACATACTGACCATCGATAAAACTGCGATAAACTTTTTCATTCTCATTTTACAAATCTCCTTTACTTCTGGATATTGGGCGGGCGATGCTGGCCCTTACTGTTCAATTGACTACTTTATTTTCTTCACAGTTGCTATCATAAAGGGGGAATGTAAAATGTGGGATAAGGCGAATGTTAAATCTGTGTAAAATAAAATAATTATGAACATTTGATGAAACTCTTTCCTAAAAAAATAGAATCGGGTATAATAGAAATAATAAAAGTACATTATTGCTTTTCAGATATTCAGGAGGTGACGAGCATGGCTACAAAAAGCATACTAAAAAATGTAAATATTAAAGATAAGCGGCTCGCCCGTACATTCATAGATGCTTTAAGCGAAGCTGAAAAGACGAAATATGATCCGCCAAAACTTTCACGGGAATGTCGAGAACTTACAGATGATAAAATTAAGGAGTTTTTTGGAAAATAGTGAATCTTTCAAATATTGTCCCACCCACGCACTTTGTACAATTTAATTTAAGCGATATTGTAAATACATTAGGAGAGGATGAAATCAAACGTATCCTCTCCTCTTTTTCATGCCCTTTAAATTTAGATGTAGAAAATTTCTTAAAAACTAAAGCGATTGAATTTTCTAAACGTGGTTTTTCTAAGACCCATCTCGTCTACTGGGAAACATCTGATGAAAAAGAAAAGAATTCGTGGGTTATTACACCATAGCTTCTAAATTTATTACAATACAGAGAAGTGCCATAAATAGCAAGGAAGCAAGAAAGTTACGAGAACACGGAATCTATAATGAAAAAACAAATGAATATACTGTATCAGCCCCCTTAATCGGACAATTAGGGAAAAACTATACGAACGGAAATAATTCGCTCATCTCCGGCTCTGATTTACTTCAACTTGCAATACAAAAAATCAAATATGTTCAACATGAAGTTGGTGGACGTTTTGTATATCTTGAATGTGAAGACCAGCCTAAGCTGATACAATTTTATGAAAATAACAACTTTAAGCTATTTGGGAAAAGAGAACTGGATAAAGACGAAACAAATATAAACAGTCACTACCTGCTGCAGTATTTTGCAATGCTGTAGATTTTACATTGTTCCATTCATATTTCATAAAATAAGCCCCGGAACCACATACAGGATTCCGGGGCCTTCATTGATGCCACATTTTATTTAGTTAATCTGATATTTTTCCCTAATTCGCTACCGTCAGCACTTCCTCCGCGATATTACGTGAATGGTCAGAAATACGCTCCAGACATACCAGAGCATCCAGATACACGATTCCGGCATCGGTATTGCACTGATTGCTTGCCAGTCTTCTCATATGCTCTGCACGAAGCCTAATCTCCAGATCGTCGGCCTGGCTCTCCTTCTCGATGACCTTCATCGCCTTTTCCTTACTGTTCTCCTGGAAAGCTTCAATTGCATAAATGAAGCTGTCTGCGCAGACATCGATCATCTCCTTCATCTCAAGAGTTCCCGTCTCGGAGAAGGATGCCTTACGCTCCTGCAGTGTCTCTGCGAATTCAGAAATATTTTCACAGTAATCACTGATACGCTCGATATCTGAAATAATCTGCAGAAGGCTTGCCACATGCTGATGTTCCTTCTCATTGATAGAAAGGGAACTGATCTTAATCACATAATCCGTGATTCCGCTGCACAGCCTGTCCACAGTGCTTTCTTCTTCCTTGATATCCAAAATCTCCTGATAATCCTTTGTAAACATGACTCTTCTGGACTTCTCAAGAGTTGCTTTTACAATGTTGCCCATACGAACGACTTCACTAACTGTTGACTGCAGTGCGATACTCGGTGTCTCCAGCATTCTGTCGTCCAGAAGTACTTTGCTTTCGTCCACTTCTTTGACATCTTCCTTCTCCAGCTTCTTAGCCAGCTTGATGATCAAGTCAGATACTGGGAAGAGAAGAACCGTCGTTCCGATATTGAATATCGTATGCACGGTACTGATCTCTGTCTGTGTAATCACTCCGCCGCCTGCATTCGGATAAATCACCTTGAAAAATACAATGGCTACGATACTGAATAGAATCGTACCTATAATGTTAAATAAGAGGTGCATTACCGCTGCTGTCTTTGCTGTCTTCTTCGCACCGATACTGGACATAATCGCGGTCACACAAGTACCGATATTCTGTCCCATGATAATATATACTGCTGCATTAAATGGTACCAGTCCTGCTGCTGCCAAACTCTGCAGGATACCGACCGACGCGGATGAGCTCTGAATAATAGCTGTTACAACAGCACCCGCTACGATTCCCAGGAACGGATTATGTCCCAGCATTACGAATATGTTGCGGAATCCTTCTGATTCCTGAAGTGGTGCTACTGCGGATGACATCGTTGTGATACCAACAAACAAAAGACCAAATCCGATGATGATACTAGATACGTCCTTTGTAGAACGTCTTGTCCCTGTCAGCATAACGATAACACCGAGCATGATCGCGATTGGAGCCAGGTTGCCCGGACTTAAAAACTTTGCCCATTCCACACTGGATACGAGCCAGCCGGTAACGGTAGTACCGATATTGGCGCCCATGATGACTCCCATCGCCTGGGTCAGATTCATGATCCCTGCATTCACAAAACCAACGACCATGACTGTCGTCGCTGATGAACTCTGAATAACGGCCGTGATAAAGGCTCCAAGCAGGACTCCGAAAAACTTATTCTTTGTCAATGCCTCCAATAATGTCTTCATCTTGCTGCCGGCTGCGTTCTCCAGTCCCTGGGCCATGATCTGCATGCCATATATGAACATACCAAGACCCCCGACAAAAGGGATAATAATGCTTACGTAATTCATACGCCTCCTCCTATAATATACAACAATTCCAGGTCATTTTCGGCTTATGTAATCTCCTCCGCTCAAAAACGCCTGCGTTCTGCTCTCCACCCCTTTTTAAGTGGGCTCATTTCTATTTTGGGATAAAAAATCCCGTACTATTACGATAACATTTACATTCGCAAAAAACAACAGAATTTTTGCTCATATTTTACTGGTTCTATACATAGGAAACTGTTCAGAACAACGAATTTATCCACATTCCCTGTCCTGAACAGCTCAGTAATCCACTTTTATCCCTTATTTTTTCATCCTTGGCTCAAATATGAAGGAAGCAAGGTAGCCAAAGATCAACGCCGCCGAGATTCCCACAGCACTCGCTGTAAATCCGCCCATAAAGATTCCGAGAAATCCATTTTCGTTCACAGCCTTTTTCACTCCCTGCCATAAAAGGTTGCCAAATCCAAGCAACGGAACACTTGCTCCGGCCCCTGCAAACTTCATAAATGGCTCATAAATATTACAGAATCCTAGCACTGCACCGGAACAGACAAGAAGCACCATGATCCGTCCGGGCATTAATTTTGTACGGTCCAGGAGAATCTGCACGATTGCGCAGATCGCTCCTCCTATCCAGAATGCATTTACATAATCCATAAATAATCCTCCTTTATCAGCAGTGCTCTAATACGATCGCATGGGCGATTCCCGGTACACTTGCGCCTTCATTAAAGCTGACCGTCGACATCAATGCTCCCGTAGGCACAAACAACACGCGTTTCCACTCACCCTTTTTAATTTTCGGCAGAATATACGCTGCCAGAGTCACGGCCGCGCAGCCGCAGCCGCTCCCACCTGCGTGGGTGTCCTGGCCTTTCTGGTCGAAGATCGTCATTCCGCAGTCCATGTGTTTTGTTTTGATATCGTAGCCCTTTCCCTGCATCAGGTCAAACAAAATATCCTGCCCTACATAGCCCAGATCGCCCGTTACGATTCTGTCATAGTCTTCCACTTTTCTCTCGAAATCCAACAGGTTCCTAATAATCGTATCTGCCGCTGCCGGAGCCATACATGCCCCCATATTCTGTGAATCCTTCAAGCCGTAATCTACGATTTTTCCTACTGTCACACCGCTGATTCGAATGTGGCTCTTTTGTGTACCGACTAAAAAGGCACCGCTCCCTGTCACGGTCCAGTGTGCTGACAATGGCCGCTGACTCGCATAGCCTAGTGGAAAACGGAATTCCTTCTCTGCACTTCCGAAATGACTGGAGGTCACTGCCAGCATATAATCCCCATACCCTGCGGCTACGCTCATTGCACTCAGAGCCAATGCCTCGCCGGAGGTGGAGCATGCCCCATAAAGTCCGAAAATCGGAATCTGAAGCTCTTCAACGCCCATAGAGGTTGCGATTCCCTGGCGCAAAAGGTCGCCCCCAAAAAGATACCGGACATTTTCCGGTGTCACGTGAGCCTTGCCAAGAGCCAGCACACAGGCCTCCTTTTGCATATTACTTTCGGCCTCTTCCCAGGTCTTTGCCCCAAACAGGTCGTCTTGATTCGTCATGTCAAATAATTTTGCAAGTGGTCCTTCTGCCTCTTTGCTCCCTACGACGGAACCGCTGCTGATAAGATAAGGAGATTCTCCAAAGCTGATGCTCTGACTGCCCTTTACTTGATTCATCTTATTCCCTCATTTCAATGATTTCTATTACTCTTACTGTTACTATTCTGATTCGTGTCGCTTGTCTGTATAAACAATTCCGATTGCTTCCCGAATTTTAATGGTTATTATCTCTAAGTTTTACCAAAATATACATGATTTTGCAGTTTACCATGCCCTATCCCTCAAGTGCACCAATTACGGCGTACTCTTAATCCATTCCTTGCATTCCTACTATTGACAAATCTAAAATCTTTGCTATACTGTACTTATCAAACAAGTACAGTATAAGTACAATAAGTACACTTAAATATATTTTTATCAACACTCTGTGCTCAAGATAGAAAGGCGGTGAGATTTTGGAAATTATACTAAGCAACAGCAGCAACAAACCAATCTATGAACAGATCACCTCGCAGATGAAGGGTATGATCATGCGTAATGAGCTAAAAACCGGCGATGCCCTCCCCTCCATGCGGGGCCTAGCAAAGAGCCTCCATATCAGTGTCATTACTGCTCAACATGCCTACGAAGACCTCCAACGGGACGGTTTTATCGAGACAATTGCGGGAAAGGGAACCTTTGTTGCCGCACAGAACCGGGATTTTATACGGGAGGAAGAACTTCGTATCGCTGAGGAGAAGCTTTCAGAAGCGGCGGATATCGCAAAGCGAAACGGGATTCCGTTGTCACAGTTGGTCAATATTTTAACTTTACTTTATAAGGAGGTCTAAACCATGGACAACATCTTAAGTATCAGTCATCTCTGTAAAAAATATAAGGATTTTACTCTGGATGATATTTCCTTCCAGATTCCGCGCGGCGTCATCTGTGGACTAATTGGGGAAAACGGAGCTGGAAAGACGACCACTATTTCCGCTCTTTTAAATATGGTTACGCCCGACAGCGGGAATATTCAAGTCTTAGGAATGGATCACGTGGAAAGTGAGCGTGAGATTAAGCAAAAGCTTGGTATCGTACTGGATGAAGTCAATCAGGTCCCTCATCTATACTGCAAGGATATCGATACAATCATGAAAAAAATATATCAAGACTGGGACAGCGAACTATTTTTTCAATATTTAGAAAAGTTTCAGCTTCCTAAAGAGAAAAAAATCAAGGAGCTTTCCAAAGGAATGAATGTAAAGCTGAACTTTGCAATTGCGCTCTCTCATCAAGCTGAATTTTTGATACTGGATGAGGCCACATCAGGACTTGATCCTGTAATGCGGGATGAGATTCTAAAGCTGCTGCAGGATTTTATTATGGATGAAAAGCACTCCGTCCTGTTATCCACCCATATTACGAGTGATTTAGATAAAGTCGCGGACTACATCGTTTTTATGCATGAGGGCAAGATCCAATTTATGAGATCCAAGGAAGAGATCGAGAATCATTATGGTGTGCTACAGTGCAGAAAGGATTTCTTTGAGGCACTTTCTCCTGATGACTATTGCGCTTATATACAGGAGGACTTTTCCATCAAAGTCTTAGTCAGCCACAAGCAGGAACTACTCGAACATTTTCAGGATCTTGTTATTGAGCGTGCTTCGATTGAAGACATCATGCTATTTTATATTAAGGGGGTAATCACATGTCAGGATTGATACAACGGGATTTACTTTTATACTTCCGAAAAAATCCCAAAATACTCTATGTTTTTGAAGCTGTATATTTCTTATTCTTCCTTTTTATTATGAAAAACAAATATGGACCTCTTACATATCTTCTGTTATGCACTCCCATCGATATGTCAGGTCTTCCTGCTACATTAAAAGAAATGGATACCAGTTACAAAGGAATGATGACTGCAAGACTTTTACCGTACAGTAAAAAGGACCTTGTAAAAGGGCGCTTTTATTCTGCTTTTTCCTACCATATCTTTAGTCTGGCAGAAATGCTGTTATTTACAATATGTCATTACCTGATTTGGAAAGCATTTTCCCTAGAAATCTATTTTCTTCTTTTTCTAGGCGGGTGGTTGATCGGTATTCTTCTGACCGCAGTGAACCTGCTTGCCAGCTTCCTTTCAGGCCTCAATGCAACTATGATCTTTTATATGATTTCTGCAATTGGACTGGTGGGCGGATACCTTTTGTTTCTGTTTTCTGACAAAAGCTACGACTTTTTGAATCAGCTCATTTCAACAAACAGAGTATTGCTGTTCTTGCTCGGTATTTTTGTTAATATCCTAATTGTCTTGGTCTGCTACTTCATCAGCCTGAAACACTTTGAAAAGAGTTCATAAAAAATCTCCCCAGTGGCTTAAACAGCCTGCCTGGGGAGATCCTTTTTTAAAAGAAGGAGTTAAAATCATTTAATGTCTGTAAAAAAGCTTTGCAAATCAACACTTTGTAAAGTACATGGAGATTCCCTGTCCTCCACCGATGCACATGCTGATCATGGCATCCTTCTTGTCGGTACGCATCAGCTCGTACATTACCTTTACAGTCAGGATTGCACCGGTCGCACCGATCGGATGTCCGATGGAGATTCCGCCGCCGTAGATGTTGACCTTCTCCGGGTCTAAGCCCAGATCCCTGCTGACTGCATATGCCTGGCTCGCAAAGGCCTCATTGATCTCGAACATATCGATCTCTTTTAAGTCCAATCCTAACTTGGCTGCCAGCTTCTCACTGGAGAATTTCGGAGAATATCCCATCAGCTCTGCATCAAATCCTGCCACTGCATAGCCCTCGATCTTCATCTTCGGAACCACTCCGAGCTCTTCTGCCTTTTCTCTTGCCATCACGACAACCGCTGCTGCACCGTCATTCAGACTGGAGGAGTTGCCTGCTGTGACTGTTCCGTCCTTTACGAAGCATGGGCGCAACTTTGCGAGCTTCTCAATGGTCTGTCCATCTCTCGGGCCTTCATCTGTATCAAACACAGTCACATTCCCTTTTCTGTCCTTTAGCTCTACCGGAAGGATCTCATCCTTGAACTTTCCTTCCCTGATCGCTGCACATGCC
>NZ_JABACJ020000033.1 GCF_012524165.2 Faecalicatena faecalis | reverse complement strand
ATAAAACATTACTATATTTCACATATGAGACACGAAGTGCCACAGCCCCAGTATTTTCAAGGGGTTGTGGCACTTATATGTTCCCACATGTGTCAAAGACGGGATTATACAATACCGGCTTTTCGATTTCAAGTCAGAATATGCAGCCTATGAATGCTAAAACTTCAAAATTCATAAATAAGAAATAAGACAAGGCCGGATTTTACGGTTGATATCCCGTAAAATCCGGCCCTCATCTATCATGGAAATCTGTTCGCTTTTAAATCTCTCTTGTGTACTCTTTCAGCCACTCCTGCTCTTCTTCGTTCAGATGTGGTGCAATGAGCTCATAGACCTTCTTATGGTAATCATTCAGAAGCTTCTTCTCTTTCTCTGTCATCAAATCAGGATTGATGGCATCCAGGTCGATCGGTACAAATGTGATCGGTTCAAAGTACATGAACTGACCATATTCATTCTTTTCTCCCTTGCATACCAGCAGCTCATTCTCTGTACGGATACCATGGGAACCTTCTATATAAATGCCCGGCTCATCTGTGATGACCATATTCGCCTCAAATGGATGTACTTCATTCGGGCGGAACTGCCAGCGGAAACCTGTCGGCGGCTCGTGGATATTTCCAAGGTAGCCTACGCCATGTCCTGTTCCATGGTTAAAGTTAAGATTCTGTCTCCAGAATGGCTCTCTAGCAACATAGTCCAGGTTCATTCCTGTACAGCCGTACATGAACTTCACATCTGCAAGGTTCAGCATGCTGACAGCAACTGCCGTGAAATGATCTTTTTCGATCTGGCTGACTTCACCAAATGCTACAGTACGAGTAATATCTGTAGAACCTTCATAGAAATGTGCTCCTGTATCTGTCAGGAATAAGGAACCTTCTTTTAATTCTACATTAGTCTCTGGTGAAGAGGTATAATGAACAATCGCGCCATGCTCTTTGAATGCGCAGATTGGCTCAAAGCTTGGCCACAGGAAATTCTCCTGCTCTGCACGGAGCTCTTCCAGCTTATCAGATGCGCTCAACTCTGTGATCTCCATCTTACCTACATTCTTCTTCAACCAGTACATGAACTTCGTATGTGCAACACCATCTTTGATATGTGCTTTTTTGATGTTCTCAACTTCAACATCATTCTTGATTGCCTTCATAAGAACTGTTGGATTCTCCTGCTTCACAGTCTTTACGCTCTCAGGAATGTTGTTATACAATGCATAATTCAATCTTCTTGGGTCGATCATGACAACGTCATCTTCACCAAATGCTTTCACAGCCTCATAAACATCATTGTATGCATGTATACGAACATTGTTTTTCTCGAATTCTGCTTTAATTTCATCATTGAACTTCCGTTCATCTGCATAAAGCTCTACAGAATCCATCTTCACGATCGTATAAGAAAGTAATAACGGGAAGTACTCTACGTCATCTCCTCTTACATTCAGAAGCCAGCCTGTATCATCAAGGCTTGTGATGACATGTACATTCGCACCTGCCTCCTTCATAGCGGCTCTGACACGCTCCAGCTTAGAAGCAACTGTCTCACCTGCGTACTTCACATCCAGCAAAAATGCCGGCTTCTCTGACAGCGGCGGTCTGTCTTCCCAAATAGCATCTACAAGGTCACAATCATAAACAACGCTTCCGCCCTTCACAGCGGCGATATCAGCATAAGCCTGTCCCTCATCAACACCGACCGTACGACCATCAAATCCGATCACACCGTTCTCAGGAAGAGCTTCTTTTAAATACTCTTCAACTGTAGGAACTCCTGGCTCACCCATCTTGCGGAGTGTCACACCAGTTCCATCCATCTCCTGAGCAGCCTGGATAAAGTATCTTCCATCTGTCCACATTCCAGCTTCATCCTTCGTGAACACTGCAGTTCCTGCCGATCCGGTAAATCCTGTCATAAACGCTCTCACCTTAAAGTGTTCCCCAACGTATTCACTCTGGTGGTAGTCAGCGGTCGGCACAACATATACGTCAATGCCCTTTTCCTCCATCAACTGACGGAGTCTTTCAACTCTCTCTGTAACTTTCATGAAAAAACCTCCTTTACATTCATAGGGATATTATAGCACAAAATAAGGAAGAGAGTGAGAAAATTTTAATGGATTTTTAGAGATGCCCGTAAGGCGGCAAAAGGTGGAGTTTCACATTTCTTCAAAAAAAGACAGAGGAAATGTGGACATTGCGTCTCTCATTTTCTCTGTCTTTTAATTCGGAATGATCAGAACGCATCTACAGAATCCAAGATGCTCTTCTCCTTCTTTCAAAATGCGTCCGTTTCATCCATTCATAAGCTAACTTCTTATGTTATTATACCGGATAAGCTCCATCCTCAGTATCTGCTACTTTTGCATCTACTTTTGTCTGCTGAGCCTGTCTGTATTTGAAGTAATCTGTTGCTACCTGTGGGAACAGTGCATAAGTCAGGACATCTTCATCCTGCTGGATCCACTGCTCACATTCCTTACGCAGAGTATCTAATTCGTTCGGAATCAGATCTGCAGGACGGCATGTGATAACTTCTGCATTTTCTCCGATTACTTTCTTCTGTACTTCTGGATTGAACGGTTTTGCTGTTGCGCCGTATTTTCCTGACAGTACGTCCTTTGTCTCCTTTGTTGCCATCTTGTAGCGCTCGCCCATCAGGACATTGAATACAGCCTGTGTTCCAACGATCTGGGATGACGGAGTAACGAGCGGCGGCTCACCAAGGTCTTTACGTACACGCGGTACTTCTTCAAGCACTTCGTAGAACTTGTCTTCTGCTCCCTGCTCTTTTAACTGGTTTGTCAGGTTGGAGAGCATTCCTCCTGGTACCTGGTACAGAAGTGTCTTGATGTTAACGCCCATGTTCTTCGGATTCAGAAGACCGCTCTCAAGAGCTTCGTCTCTGATCGGTCTGAAGTAATCAGCGATCTCTGCAAGCAGATTCTGATCCAGGCCTGTGTCGTATGGTGTGCCCTTGAAGGTCTCGACCATAACCTCTGTTGCTGGCTGTGAGGTTCCCATTGCAAATGGTGACATTGCAGTATCAATGATATCTGCCCCTGCCTCTACAGACTTGAGGTAAGTCATTCCGCCCACACCAGATGTATAGTGTGTATGCATCTCGATCGGGATGCTGACAGCCTCTTTTAATGCTGTCACAAGCTCTGTTGCCTGATATGGAACAAGAAGTCCTGCCATATCCTTTACGCAGATAGAATTCGCACCCATGTCTTCGATTCTCTTAGCAAGGTCCATCCAGTACTCTAATGTATATGCATCACCAAGAGTATAGGACATTGCTACCTGAGCATGTGCTTTTTCTTTATTCGCTGCTGTAACTGCTGTCTGCAGGTTACGGATATCATTCATACAGTCGAAGATACGGATGATATCGATTCCGTTCGCTGCTGACTTCTGTACAAAGTATTCTACCACATCATCTGCATATGGACGGTATCCCAGGATATTCTGTCCACGGAATAACATCTGCAGCTTGGTATTCTTGAATCCATCACGGAACTTACGAAGTCTGTCCCATGGATCTTCGTGCAGGAAACGTAAGGAAGCATCAAATGTTGCACCTCCCCAGCACTCTACTGCATGGTATCCGACTTTATCCATCTTATCTACGATCGGCAGCATCTGCTCTGTTGTCATTCTTGTGGCAATCAGAGACTGATGAGCATCTCGCAGAATGGTTTCTGTTATTTTAACTGGTTTCTTTTCGATCTCTGCCATTTCATTGTCCTCCATTATTATTTAACGCCGAAGATAGCCATAAATGTTCCGGCTGCTACTGCAGTACCGATAACACCTGCTACGTTCGGTCCCATCGCGTGCATCAGCAGGAAGTTTGTAGGATCTGCCTCTGCTCCGACTTTCTGTGAAACTCTGGCTGCCATAGGAACGGCAGATACACCTGCGGAACCGATCAGTGGGTTCACCTTGCCGCCTGTTACCAGACACATCAACTTACCAAATAATACGCCGGCTGCTGTACCGAATGCAAATGCAATCAAACCAAGGATTACGATTTTAATTGTATCCCAGTTCAGGAATGCTTCTGCACTTGTAGTTGCACCTACAGAAGTACCAAGCAGGATAACGACGATGTACATCAGTGCATTGGATGCGGTCTCTGTCAGCTGTCTTACGACGCCTGATTCTTTGAACAGGTTACCAAGCATCAGCATACCAACAAGCGGTGCTGTGGTAGGCAGAATCACGCATACTACGATTGTAACGATAATTGGGAAAAGAATTCTCTCAAGCTTAGATACAGGTCTTAACTGCTCCATCTTGATCTTACGTTCTTTTTCCGTTGTCAAAAGCTTCATAATTGGCGGCTGGATGATCGGTACAAGTGACATATAAGAATATGCCGCAACCGCGATCGGTCCTAAAATTGCCGTCTGCTGCAGTTTACCTGCAAGGAAGATAGAAGTCGGTCCGTCAGCTCCACCGATGATGGAAATAGCTGCGGCTGCCTTATCTGAGAATCCCATCGCCATAGCGCCAAGGTAAGCAGCAAAAATACCGAACTGTGCTGCTGCACCAAGAAGGAAACTCTTTGGATTGGCAATCAGTGGACCGAAATCGGTCATAGCTCCAACTCCAAGGAAAATCAGAGATGGGAGAATTGCCCATTCATCAAGCTTATAAAAATAATAGAGAAGTCCGCCCGTTCCATTTGCAGCGTCCTCTGCATGCAGCATAATATCCGGATAGATATTAACAAGCAGCATACCGAAGGCAATTGGAACAAGCAGCAGCGGCTCAAAGCCGTGTCTGATTGCTAAATATAGGAACAAACATGCAACACCGATCATGACCAGGTTCCCAACGGTCAGGTTCATGAATGCGGTCTGCTGCACGAGGTTTCCTAACGTATTTGAAATATATTCCATTTGTCAAACCTCCTGGTGAACTAGTTTAATGTAGCTAAGACTGCTCCTGATTCAATGGCATCGCCTACTGCTACATCAATACTAGCAACTGTTCCTGCCTCTGGGGCTACTACAGGGATTTCCATCTTCATAGCTTCGATGATTACAACGGTATCTCCTGCCTGAACGCTCTGTCCTACATTTGCTTCGATCTTAAATACTTTTCCGGCTGCACCTGCTTTTACTTCAATTCCACCTGCTGCTGCCTTAGGTGCTGCTGCTGGCGCTGGAGCTGCTTTCGGTGCTGCAACTGGTGCTGCCGCGGCTGCAGGTGCTGCGCCTGCTCCCTTTTCCTCTACTGTTACATCATATACATTGCCATTCACTGTAATTGTATAATTTTTCATCTCTTATCTCCTCCTAGTTAACTCCATCTATTTGACTTTCTTCTCTTAATAGAGCGGACAATAAATCCATCTGTTGAAGTGCCTTCAGCTGCTGCAATTGCTGCCGCGATTACTGCTGCAAGCTCTCCGTCTTGATCAGCTGCCTGTGTCACCACTGGTGCTGCAGGTGCTGCCTTTGGCGCTGCTGCAGGTGCTGGTGCAGGATTTGCAGCTTTTGCCTTCTTGCTGAATTTCTTTTCAATTGCAGGTATGAACTTAAATAAAGAAATAATAAATGAAATGAAAATCAATACAACAAATACAGTTCCCATTCCAAGTACTGTGTTAAGTCCTGCTTTTTTGAGAATCTCACCTGTTGAGTAATGAGCATTTACTGTCAGGCTTTCCATATTCATCTTCTCATCAAATGTAAATGAAAGTTCACCTGTTCTGTTCTCAAACACAGCCTCTGCTGTCAATGTAGCGCCTGAGTTTGAAGTTGTAAGCTCATAGTCACCGACCTCAGTGAGCTCTCCACATTCCTTGATTCCTGCTTTCCAAGCTTCGATCATTGTCACAAAGTTGTCTCCCTCGATTGGAAGACCGGACTGCAGCAATGTCATATTCAGTGCAAGATCTGACATGTCCTCAAATCTCTGGAAATCGGCATCGCCCATATTATTGAAGCTCTGAACGATCATGTCAGCGTAGCTCTGCATCGTAGCCTGGTCATAATCTACTGTGTCTTTTCCTTTGCTGCCGCATCCTGTAAAACTAAAGATGAGGAGAAAGACAAGACATAATATACTGATTTTTTTCTTCACTTCGCCTCACCTCACTAAACCGTACCGTGTTTTTTGTCCGGACGGTCCTCTCTCTTTGTGAACAGCATCTCGAATGCTCCGATCACATACTTTCTTGTCTCCGCAGGATCGATGATCGCATCCACGTATCCTCTTCTTGCTGCGGAAACCGGACTGGACTGCAGTTCTTTGTACTCTGCTGCTTTTTCCTTCAGAGTATCTGCGTCAGCGTCCGCATACATGATCTTAGCTGCCAGAGAAGCGTCCATCATACCGATCTCAGCTGTCGGCCATGCATATACCATGTCTGCTCCGATAGATTTGCTGTTCATTGCAACATATGCGCTTCCGAAAGCTTTTCCAACAATTACGTTCACCTTCGGTACTGTCGCATTTGCAAATGTATAAGTAAGTCTTGCTACGGCTCTTGCCATATTCTTTTCAGATTCGATCGTAGCTGTAAATCCTGTTACGTTCGTCAGTGTCAGAACCGGGATAGAGAATGCATCACAGAAGTTCACAAAATCAATTGCCTTCTTGCAGCCATCAACAGAAAGAGTCTTGTCAAACTCTGCTGCTACATTGCCTTCTGCATCATATACTTTAGAGCGGTTCGCTACAGCGCCGACTGTCATGCCATTGAGACGGATGAAACCTGTTACCATATCCTTGGCATAGTCTTTCTTTGTCTCAAAGAAAATGTTGTTATCTGAAATAGTAGCAAGTGCGATTCCTGTGTCCTCAGATGCATTAGCGATATCAGCGCATACACGGTTCAGATCATCCATGCACTCTGAATAAGACATGTCATCTTCATTGTTAGCCGGGATCATGCTGATCAGTACACGGATCTGTCCGAGGATATCAGCCTCTTCACCGATTCCATCTACCAGTCCTGCTGTCTGGCTCTGATACTCAGCAGATGAAGTATCACATTTTGAAACGATATTGCCTTCCAGGGCATTCGGAGAGTTCACGAATAACTTACCTTCTTTGCTCTCCATGAATGTAAAATCAGTCAGTCCTGGAACGACTGCCAGACCACCGCCGCACATTCCGAAGATTGCTGTGATCTGTGGGATCACACCGGATGCCATTGACTGCTTGAAATATAAGCTTCCAAAAGCTTCCAGAGCGTCTGTTGCTTCCTGAAGTCTCAGTCCTGCACAGTCGACCAGTCCGATCACTGGTGCTCCCATCTTCATTGCCATATCATAAATGTTCGCAATTTTCTTTGCATGCATCTCGCCGATGGACCCTTTTAATACTGTAGCATCCTGGCTGTACACATAAACAAGATTGCCGTCAATTACTCCGTAACCTGTGATGACACCATCAGCCGGAGTATCTTTTGTCTGCAGGTTGAAATCTGTACTTCTCGCTGTAACAGCGCCGCCGATCTCAACAAAGCTTCCCTCATCAAGCAGCATGGCAATTCGTCTGCTTGCTGAGTTTTCTGTAGCATTGTAGCTCATAATCTAGCCCTCCATATTATAAAATTTGTTTAAAATAAACCAAAATTTCTGCCTATTTTAGTATATACCACTCAGACTGAAATTTCAATTAAATAAATAAACATTTTGACATTTTTTTCACAGGAGTTCGTCAGACCAAAAGAAAGGGCCAGTGACTTCTCTCACTGGCCCTTTCTTCCTAAATTAACGGCATAAAAATTATTTTAATAATTATGCACCTGACGTTCAAAATATGCTTTTGTATACATGCATACAGGGCACACTTCTGGTGCTTCTGGTCCTTCATGGATGTATCCACAGTTACGGCACTTCCATCCCAGTGGAGCTTCTCCCGCAAAAGTCTTGTTCTCTTTATAATGCTCGAGAAGACGCAAGTATCTCTTTTCATGCTGTGCCTCCACTTTTGCAACCAATTCAAACTTGGCTGCAATCGCATCATATCCTTCTTCGCGTGCCTCCTCTGCCATACGTTTGTACATCTGTGTCCATTCCTCATTTTCACCCGCAGCAGCATCAATCAGGTTCTGTTCCACACCATTGATTCCGTGGAACGCTCTGAACCACATTTTCGCATGTTCTCGTTCCTGTTCTGCTGTCTCCAGGAAAATAGCTGCCATCTGTTCCAGCCCGTTTTCTTTCGCCACATCTGCCCAATATGTATATTTGTTCCGTGCCATAGATTCTCCCGCGAATGCATCCATAAGATTCTTCTCTGTCTTGGACCCCGGTGTAGGTGCTCCTTCTGGCCTTGTAGTCTCGTTTGACGGCTCGGACGGTGCTGCAGGTGCTTCCTCGGACAGTTCTACAAATTTCTCGGCCGGTACCTTACAAATCGGACACTGTTCCGGTGGAGTTGCTCCTTCATGAATGTAACCACATACCGTACACTTCCATTTTTTCATATTTTTTGTCTCCTCTTCCTTTATAATGTTTTGTTTTTGAGTCTCTACTATATTAATAGCAGCCCTTTTTCCATCCGGGCCAAGATCCAAGAATCTATCCCTGTATGATGTGTGGAGCATCTGCTCTGCCAGGCCGCTCAGTGGTGCTTCATAGAAATCATGGTAAAGCTTTTGGATTTCTGGGTTCTCATGACTGTAACGCAACTGCATCTTAGAATCCTTTGTATACAAGGATGCAATCCTTGCTTTACGGATTTCATCGGTCATTGGTACCTCCGTTTTTGGTTGACCTCCTCCGCCAATACAGCCTCCGCGGCAGGCCATAACTTCTATGAAATCATAGGGTGTTTCCCCTGATTCCCATCTGTCTAAGAACGCCCTTGCATTCTCGGCACCGTGAATTACTGCCAGCCGAAGCTTTACATCTGCGATCTGGACTTCTGCTTCCTTGATTCCATCCATCCCGCGAACTGGTGTCAGATTCAGGAAATCCTCAGGCGGATTGTTTCCTGTTACGAGGTAATATGCTGTACGTGCCGCTGCCTCCATAACACCTCCTGTATTGCCGAAAATCACTCCAGCACCAGATGCTTTTCCCATCAGCTCATCATATCCGCTGGTACCTATTTTGTCCAATTCTAATCCTTCTTCACGCATCCAACGGGCCAGCTCTCTGGTGGTGATCACATGGTCCATGTCCCTTAGCTCTTCCATCTCCCAATAGTCTGCGGAATCCTTCATCTCATCTCTTCGGATTTCAAACTTCTTTGCTGTACATGGGGTGACAGCGACATTGACGATTTTCTCCGGTGCAATCCCTTTATTCTTTGCAAAATATGTCTTAATGGTCGGTCCCTGCATTCCAATTGGACTTTTCGCGCTGGAAATATGAGGGAGCACTTCCGGGTAGAATGTTTCCACGAACTTGACCCAGCCAGGACAGCAGCTCGTAAACTGCGGGAGCGGCTTAGACCCTTTTGTAATTCGTTCGACCAGTTCAGAGGCTTCTTCCATAATTGTCAAATCTGCTGCGAAATTCGTATCCAGCACATAGTCCGCCCCCAGCTTTCTCAATGCTGCGACCATCTCTCCCTCCACAAAGCTGCCGGCCGGCATTCCAAATTCTTCTCCAAGTCCGACTCTTACAGAAGGAGATGTGCTGAAAATAACAATCTTGTCCGGATCCTGAATTGCCTCTCTCACTTTCTGGTATTCATATACTTCTGTGATAGAACCAGCCGGGCAGACATTCGCGCACTGCCCGCAGTGGATACAGATTGCTTTGTCTTTTGTGCTCTTCAAAGAATAAAGCCTGCCGACCCCAATCTCTTCCTCGCAGACCCTTCTGCACTGCCCACACTTAATGCACAATTCCTCCTGTCTTCTTATAGAAGGATTGTCAGGCTCGATCGGGATTCTGATTTCAGTAAATTGATGCATAGAAATTCCTCTCTTTCGTGTATTATCAGTAATAATTCCTATTATTATAGTGTCATAATTTCCACTTTTTGTCAACTAATTTCTATACGGTTTTGGGAATTTTTTGTATTTTCCTATTATATTGAGATAACAGAATAAAATAGTTATAAAATCCCTGTAAAAATTTATTAATAAAATATAAAGTTTTATTTGTCCTTTTGTATAAACTATGGTACAATCTCTTCATGGAGAAAATTTTCACAAAGGAGGAGGTTTTTCTAAAGGTAAACGAGAATACATATTACATTCTCATCCCGGGCACGGGTAAGTGCAACACATCAAAAAACTAATTGGAGGGTTTTTATTATGGAAACAGCAAAAAAGAAGAGACCTTTTGGCTTTTATGTCTGTGCCTTAGGTTTCACATTTGAGCGTTGCGCATTCTATGTTGTTAAGTACATGCTTGCAATCTGGATCGCAACAAACGCAGCAGGCGGCGGATTAGGATTAACTGATACTTACGCAGCAGAGATTTCTGCATTCTTCGTAGCAGCTACATACATCACACCTATGTTTGGTGGATACATCGCTGACTACTGGTTAAGCCCAAGAATCTGTGTTATCGCAGGTATGATCTTGATGGGTCTTGGTTACTTATGTACATGGCAGGCTCATTCCATGACACTTGTTTGGGTTATGATCATCCTCGTTTCTGTAGGAACAGGTTTGTTCAAGGGTAACCTTTCAGGCGTTAACGGTCTGTTATTTGAAGACAAAGATGAATTGAACAGTGCATTCTCCATTCAGTATTCATTTGTTAATATTGGTTCATTCATCGGAACAACATTTGTTGTACTTCTTATCGGACCGAAAGGATTCAACTTCGTATTCCTGCTTTGCGCAATCTTCCTGTTTGTAGATGCTATCTGGTTCGCAGTTAACCAGAGATCTTTGGGAGAAGCTGGTAAGAAACCATTCAAGCATGATCAGAGACAGTTCATTGACAAAGAGAAGAAGAAAGCTGAAGAAAGCCAGCCACTTTCAAGTGGAGACAAGAAGCGTATCTTCGCTATCGTTTTAGTAACTCTGTTCTCAGCTGTATTCTGGTTCGTATGGTACCTGGCTTACATGCCTGTATACTACTACTTCGGACATGGTGATGGAGATGCGTTCCTGAACCACGCTAACTGGGTAATCGGAAGCTTTACAGTTCCGACATCTTGGTTCGACTCAATCAATGCTCTGACATGTATCATCTTAGGACCTGTACTCGCTGTAGTTTGGGCTAAGATGGCAAAACGTCCTCAGGGTGATATGAGTATGTTCAAGAAGACTGCTATTGGTATGATGTTAGTTGGTCTTTCATTCGTAGCTATGGTTGCTGCTGACTTAATCAGAGGTGACGGACAGGCATCCTTAATCTGGATCGTTCTTGTATCACTGTTGATGTCAGTTGGTGAAATGATCTTCTCACCACTTGGTAACTCATTTATCACAATGATCGCACCTGCAAAGGTACTTGGTCTTCTGTTAGGTTTCTGGCCAATCGCTGTATTTATTGCAAACCTGACATACCCATACTTATATGCATGGTTAAAGACAACTACTTTCTGGATGGGCTACGGCGGACTTGGTGTTATTGTAATCGTATTAGGTGTTATCCTTTGGATTGCAAGTAAGAACCTGGATCACCTGGCTTCTGAGAAATAATCAAAAGAATTACATAAAAAGAGTATTGAGAAAATTCTCAATACTCTTTTTTATTCTACTTTATTTAGCAATCCGCTTTGTTCCCATCACCATTTTATCCGATCGTTACTTTTTATTTCTGAACTGTACCGGTGTCATATTGTACATCTTCTTGAAGATCCGATTAAAATGTTCTACATTCTGATATCCAACTGATTCTGCAATACTCTCTACCGTTGTATTACTGCTCTTGAGCATTGCCCTTGCCTTTTTCATCCGAACCGTCTTCAAGATATCTCCGAATGTCATACCTGACTTTTCTTTGATATACTTTGAAAGATAAGGCTTGGAGAGGAAAAACTTCTCGGAGAGATCATCCAGTGTTACATCCTTATAGTTTGCATAAATGTAGTTTGTAATCTCTAACAGCCTCTCATCTTTACATGTATCCGAATTCTTAATTTCTTCTATCTTATTCACCGCTACAACAAGTGCTTCTACAGATGCTTTAATAATATCAGCATCGATTCCAACACCCCAGTATTTCTTCTTATTGCAGATCACACCGACATATGCAACTGCCTTAGATGAGGAGCCTTTTGTCAAGGAATGTTCCTCATAGAATGCGAGCTCATAACTGATATCAAAGTAATGCTTGATTGCATTGCTGACCGCATCCAAGCGTCCATTTCCCACTCCAGTAATGGTACGGCTGCTTCCTGCATGATGAATCGTCGCCTCTGCCACAATTCCGTCTTCCTGCTTATAATGACATTCATCCACAGTAAAGACAGACTTCGGATTGATGTAATGGTCCTCAAAAATATGGTATACCCAATCTGGATCTAATTCCTTATGTGCCTTATCTGAGACATCTTTGACCAGATAGCCTACCTCTTCCTTCATCTTTTCTGGAAGGCTGATGCCAAAGCTCTGTTTCAGTATGTAGTTTACGCCGCCCTTTCCTGACTGGCTGTTAATTCGGATAACATCGGAATCGTATCGTCTTCCTACATCCTTCGGATCGATCGGCAGATATGGGACTGTCCAGATATCACATTCCTTCTCTTCTCTCCAAGACATTCCTTTTGCAATCGCATCCTGATGAGAACCAGAAAATGCTGTGAATACAAGTTCTCCTGCATATGGCTGGCGAGGGGAGACCTTCATCCTTGTCAATCTCTCATAAGTCTCGCAAATATCACTCATATTTGAGAAATCTAATTTAGGATCAACGCCCTGGGAGAACATGTTCATAGCCAGTGTAATGATATCTACATTCCCGGTACGCTCTCCATTCCCAAATAAAGTTCCCTCAATTCGATCTGCGCCTGCAAGAATTCCCAGCTCTGCATCGCTGACGCCAGAACCACGGTCATTGTGCGGATGAAGGGAAAGAATAACATTCTCGCGATTATACAGATGGCGATCAAAATATTCTACCTGGCTTGCAAAAACATGAGGCATCGCATTCTCTACAGTAGTTGGAAGGTTAATGATCGCTTTGTTTTCCTTGGTCGGCTTCCATACCTCGAGCACGGCATTACATACCTCTAATGCATAGTCGACCTCGGTCCCCTGAAAACTCTCCGGGCTGTATTGGAAAGTAAAGTTTCCTTCCGTCTCTTTGGCGAGCTTCTTCAATAATTTTGCACCATCGACTGCAATTTTCTTGATTTCTTCTTTGTTTTTCTTAAATACCTGTTCACGCTGTGCGACCGATGTTGAATTGTATACATGTATTACTGCATGCGGTGCTCCTTTTACAGCCTCAAAGGTTCTTCTAATAATATGTTCTCTCGCCTGTGTCAGCACCTGAATCGTCACATCATCAGGAATCATGTTCTGTTCGATCAGTGTGCGCAGAAATTGATATTCCGTTTCAGATGCAGCCGGGAAACCAACCTCAATCTCTTTAAAGCCGACATCAAGCAGAAGCTGAAAAAACTCAATTTTTTCATCCAGGCTCATCGGCTCGATCAATGCCTGGTTGCCGTCTCTTAAATCCACGCTGCACCATGCAGGCGGTGCGTCGATGTGATCCTTTCTCGCCCAGTCATAGCACTCCTCCGGCGGCATAAAATACGTTCTTTCATACTTCTGGTAATTTTTCATAATGACATCTCCTTATATTTTATCAAATTGATTGTCTTTTTTTATCTTTACCTATAGTAACATAAGAATCCCCTATTATCTAGTGACGTTTTTAATCATTTATATTGATGTATTTTAATCTATTACGGATTCTGCAGAAAATACCGTCCAAAAATAGTTCCAATATACCATTTTGTATCCTTCATCTTTACCGCATCCACTGTCACGATATCATAGCTTCTTAACAAATCACCATCTAAGAGATACTCAATACGCCCGCACTTCTGCCCTTTCGCAACAGGAGCCTCCACATCTTTTTCTGCCTCCCACACCATCTGTACCTGTTCCTCGTCCTTCAAAAGCATCTGCCAGTCCTTATCTTCTTCTGCAACTGTTAGCTTGATTTTTGTTGTTGTGTTAAAAGGATGCTTTCTATCGATGCCATGATGCACTGTTATCTCACCCACATCCGCCTCCTGCCAAATATTCCGATACGTATAGTTTTCAAGTCCATAATTCATCAAAACTTTTGTGTCAGCCCATTTATAAGTTTTATTATTCGGCCAGCCACAGGCGAGAAGGGCGACAATAAATGTCCTGTCATCCTTCTTAAGCGCCCCCACATAACAATATCCTGCATCCGCCGTAAATCCTGTTTTGCCTGACAAGGCCCCTTCCATCATTTGAAGAAATGCATTGTGGTTGTTACAGGAATATGTTCTTTTTCCTGAGCAGTCCGTGAATTGGTAATTTGGAGTCCTGGTAATCTCCAGGAACATCTCCTTTTTGGGTGAATCCATAATGCAGTACTTCATGATCCGTGCCAGATCCTCTGCTGTTGTATGATGAATCCCCTGATCATCCGCAGCATCCAATCCATTTGGCGTAATAAAATATGTATTCCTGCATCCAATTTCTTTGGCCTTCGCATTCATCATATCTGCGAACCCCTCTACGCTCTTCCCAACGCTCTCCGCTATGATGACCGCCGCATCATTATGGGATTCCAGCATCAGGGAATACAGAAGATCCCTCAGATAAAATGTTTCTCCTGATGTTACTCCCAGATGTACCTTGGGTTGAGAAGATGCCTTTTCACTGGCCGTCACCACATCATCCAGACTTCCATATTCCAAAGCCAGGATACAGGTCATGATCTTGGTAGTGCTTGCATTGGCACGTTCTGTCTGTCCATTTTTGGAAAATAAAATACGCCCGCTGTCCGCATCCATTAAAACTGCCGACTGGGCGTATAAATTCCCGGGTTCTCCTTCCTTCGCATATGCATTTACTGCCGGCTGTACCATGCCATTTAGTCCTGCAAATGTAATGCCAAGAAGCAGGAGAAGCGCCGTGGCCTTCTTCCTTATTCTATGAGGAGCAAATCTCCCCTTTTGTTTTCCCGTCAGTCCCTTTCTCACATTAACGCACTCCACATCATACTATGTTATTAGTATTTATGAGCAAAAACATCTTGTTAGAACCTGACATAGAATCTTTTATCGTTTTCACTTTTCTATTTAAATGTCCAATTTTAGCTGAGCCTCATCTTCCGCCTCTTCCTTGAAATGTTCTACCTGTTCTGGATTGATGGTAGGCAGTTCATCCAGAGACTGTACGCTGAATCTGCGAAGGAACTCCTCTGTTGTTCCAAAAAGAAGTGGTCTTCCCGGTGCATCCATTCTGCCCACTTCCTCCGCAAGTCCGAATTCTACAAGCTTATTGACTGCGTGGTCTGACTTCACTCCCCGGATCTTTTCAATCTCCAGCTTCGTGACCGGCTGCTTATACGCAATAATGGACAAGGTCTCCAGCAGAACATCTGTCAGTACATACTTTTTCGGCTGCTTTGCAACACGGATCAGATATTCATAGGTCTCCTTTTTGGTGCACATCTGAAAAGAATCTTCCAATTCTATGATGCGGATTCCTCTGTTTTCCGCCTCATAGCGGTCCATCATATTATGTATGATTTTTTTTGTCGTTTTCTCATCATGTTCTATAGCCGCTGCAATCTTACTCAGTTCCACAGAATCCCCCATGGTAAAGAGTATCGCCTCAATGACGCCCTGCAGTTTTTCTATCTCCATATCCTCTTCCATTCCTTTCAAATCAGCGAGTCAATCATAATATCCCCGCATATTTCCTCCTGTTCTACCCGAATGGTCCCCATTTTCATTAATTCCAAAATCGCCAAAAATGTGACGACAATATGCATTCTCGTCTTCTGCTGCTCTAAAAGTTGTCGAAAGCTGAACCGCTTATGCGCTCTGGCATAATCCTCTACATAGGTGAGCTTTACAGGAAGAGGCACCTCTTCCTTCTCAATCTTCCCGAACTTACTTCTGACCGGATCGATCTTGTCGTCCTGCCGCCTCATGACATCTTTGAAAACTTTATTCAGCTTCGTGAGGGTCAGGCCGTCTAACAAAAGATCAATATCAACAGGTGTTACATATCCCTGAACCTCATCGGGAATCGTGGGGGACTTGTACAGCACCTGATCTGCATCGATCTGTCGGTCCTTTAATTCATATGCCATATATTTGTACATCTTATATTGAAGGAGCTGTTCTACCAATTCCTTACGCGGGTCTTCCTCTTCTCCGTCCTCATTGATTTCCTTTGGAAGGAGCATCCTGCATTTAATATCCAGCAGGGTGGCCGCCATCACAAGGAACTCGCTCATGATATTCAGATCCTCCTGCTGCATGCCTCGGATATAATCCATATATTGATTCGTGATTTCTACGATCGGTATATCATAAATGTCAATCTTATTCTTATCTATCAGATGAAGCAGAAGGTCCAGCGGTCCTTCAAACACTTCTAATTTTACTGGTATTCCCATACTCTCACTCTCCGCCGTGATATTCGCACCGTTTCTTATTATACGTGAATTCAGGCAATTGCACAAGCAATTTTTGCTGTCCTTAATACGGTATCAGATCAATCACTACGACCTCAGCATAATTCAGAAACCGCAGATTAATTGTATGGGTTCCCAGTCCCCGGCTCACAGCGATTGCCTGATTTCCTTCCACAGTCATCTCCCCCGAATATTTAGGGAAAAGAACGAACTGAGGCGTAATCACACCTCCCAGGCCGGGAATGCGGATAATTCCTCCATGCAGATGGCCGGAAACCGTAAGATCGGCTCCCCATTCTTTATAAGCAGGAAAAAAAGCCGGATTATGTGCAAGCAGGATTTGATATTCCCCTTTATCCGCCTTCCCCAGGCATTGACGGACATCCTGTGGTGTGACTGTATGCTTCTTGAACTTTTCATAGGTGGACATTGGAAGCTCCAGCCCGCTGATTCTTACACAGAGTTCATCCAGCATACACGTCGTTCCCTCGTTCTCTAGAAAACAGACCCCCGCCTTTTCCAATGTCTCTTTATATCCCTGAAAGACACTATCCCCGTATTTTTCAGGATAGACTTTCAAACGCTGCTCATGGTTGCCCAGACTGTAATAGACCGGTGCCACCTTGGGGAGCTGAACAATGAACTCCACCGCATTCTCATAATGCATCCTTTCCTTCCCTACAAACATGTCCCCTGCAATTAAAATGAGGTCTGGATTTTCCTTGCGGACCGCCTCTAATAGTTCTTCATTCTTCTCACCATAAACCTTGTTATGTAAATCTGCAAGCAGAACCACTTTTTTGGGAGAGTTCAATTTTTTAAATTTAGGTACACTTAACTGGTATCTTCTCATCCGAAAAAAGTGCAGTTCTCTCCTGCCCTCAACCACAATGATCAACAGCACCAGAAGCGCTGCACCGAATAAAATAAGAAGTGCCTTAATCATGACGGTTTCCTGCCATGTGTTCCTCTTCTCTCTGTGCTTTTACGATTGCCGCACCAGAGCTTGTCCCCAGACGGTCCGCGCCAGCTTCCACCATGGCCTTTGCCTTTTCCAGGGTCCGTATCCCCCCGGATGCTTTCACGCCCATTACAGGTCCTACTGTCCGGCGCATTAAAGCAACATCCTTTACGGTCGCTCCTCCCGTGGAGAACCCAGTAGATGTCTTGACAAAAGCTGCCCCCGCTTCTTTACAAATCTGACATACGGTAATGATTTCTTCCTCCGTTAGAAGGCATGTCTCCAAGATGACCTTGACGATAGCCCTTCCGTCTGCTGCTTCGACAACAGATGCGATGTCCTGTTTGACATAGTCCCAGTCACGGCTCTTTATCATACCTACATGAACCACCATGTCGATTTCTTCTGCTCCATCTTCAATCGCTGCCAAGGTCTCTGCAGTCTTGCCATCCGTTGACATTGCCCCCAGCGGGAATCCTACGACAGTACAGACTTTCACATCGCTGTCCTTTAACTGCTGTGCACAATAATACACAAAGCTGGAATTCACGCAAACAGAACAAAACCCATATTCCAGCGCCTCCTCACAGAGCTTCTTCACGTCTTCCTTTGTTGCATCGGCTTTTAATATTGTATGATCAATCATTTTTGCAAAATCCATGTTCATCCTCCTTATTGTATACCAGCATACATGTATGTAATCATTTAAAACAACTGCATATTTGTATACCATTCTTCCATTTTTGCAATATAACAGTTTTTCATGCAAAAAGCAATCCCATATTTTTGAATCACCTTTCACCCATCATGCTTATTGTACCATCCCTTTTCCCTTTGCACAATCAACAACATTACTTTCATCACCTCTGCCGGTCAAAAGGGGAGTGTGCACTATATTTTTCAGTGTTCTCCCCTATCCACACGTTCTTCTTTTATCCAGGCTTCTGACTCCTAAGTTCTGAATCTGGTCAGAACCTTCTTTAAATAATCAATAAATCCAGCCTTCTTTACATTCTTAGATACCATGACATCAATTTTTCCAATTTCCTTTCCATTCATCTCGTAGACAAGATTTCCAACAACTGTTCCTTTCTTTGCCGGCGCCGCAATGCTTTTTTTCACATTTAGCTTCTTAGTGATTCCTGATAAATTAGCCCCTGTCGTATCCAGATATCGAAACGTATCTGCATACTCGCAAGGTACCGTCTCCTGTACTCCGCCTTTCACCTCGATATCCGCTAACTTCTGCGGCTGGTCATCCTGATAGAGCTGACATTTTCCAAATCCATAATTTAATAAAGCTGTTGCATCCCTAAATCTGGCCTTGGAATCTTCTGCCGCCATTATGACAGCAATTAATTCAATGTCATTTTTCTTTGCCGTTGCAGAAACACAGAACTTGGCAAGTCCTGTAGAACCCGTCTTTAATCCTGTGGCATATTCATATTGGCGGACCAGTTTGTTCGTGTTCGTCAAACCAAATTCTGTGGTCCCCTTTTTCGTTGTATGTGTGATATTTTCCATCCATATCATACAGTAATCATGAATTTGGGGATATTTTGTAATCATTTCTCTGGACATCAGCGCAATATCCCGAGCCGTTGTCACGTGTCCGTCAGTGTCAAGTCCATTACAGTTGACAAAATGTGTATTCTTCATGCCCAGGCCTTCTGCCCGTTTGTTCATCTGATTTACGAACTCTTCCTCCGTACCGGATATGTATTCTGCCATAGCCACGCAGGCGTCATTCGCACTGGCAACAGAGATGCATTTTAACATGGTGTCCACGCTCTGTGTCTCCCCTGGCTCCAAAAATACCTGAGAGCCGCCCATGGAGGCTGCGAATTCAGAAGTGCTCACCTGGTCTTCCAGTTTTATCTTCCCCTCGGACAGCGCATCAAAAATCAGCAGCATGGTCATGATCTTTGTGACACTGGCAGGTGGACGAGCCGTATCTGCATCTTTTTCATAGATGACCTCTCCGGTCGAAGCCTCCATCAAAATAGCCGAGGGAGCGCTGACTTCTGGGCCTGCATTCTCCTGTTTCTGAGTACTGTCGGCATCTGCCGTCCCCGCTGTCTCTTCTGTATCCGCTGCTTCTGCAGAATCTGCCGCATTCTGGTCATTCCCTCCAGAATCTACATTTTCCTCCTGTGTATCTTCATAGACAATATAATCCTTTGCCGGCATCGCATATACATTCTGCACGCATAATAGTATGCTCAAGAGTAACGCCAGGATTGATTTCATAAAAAAAACTCCCTCTGCTATATCGTCTATTACCAATATAGTAAAGAGAGCTCTCAATTAGAACTGAAAAATCACAAAATTGCCAATGCATACTGCCCGGTCTCGTTATAAATAAAGGCAAAGGATTCCAGGTCTCTTTCAACGACTCCTTCTAAGGAATCATTGACCATCAGAATCTCTTTTTCCAAATCATACCCCGACAGTACAACACAGTGCTCATTTTCATACCAATGGTACTCGATTCCATCCTCCTCAAATCCCATCTCATAGATCCAGGTGTCTGCCATATACTGGGTTCCCCACACTGCGACCGGTATACCGTCTGCCAGATAATGGAACAGTTCTTCTAAGCTTCTGCCAGACAGGTTGACTGCCTGCTTGACAGAACCATGCTCCTTAAGGAACAGATTCGCGGTCCTTACCAAAGAAGGGGGAAAACATCCCGCCCCCTCGCAGCTATATGGATCACCGATATATCCTTCAGAAAAGTCTCCGTTTTCACTGTAGAGAAGGTAATCATCTGCAATTGTCGTCTTCTCCAGATCAAATCCCTCATACAAAAGGAGCATCGTCAAAGCAACCGATTCGCACCCTGTAGGAAGCTCTGGCTCCTGATAGACGAAAGGCACATCCAGCATACATCTGACAGGAAGCTCCCTCAATTCAATTCCTGTCATGACTTCATCGAGACTTTCCTCGATCTGATATGGACCTCCCCCTGGACCATCTTCCAGCGCCATGGATACCTCCAGCACATCCTCCTTTTCGCGGCTTAGCCTTAAAGCCTCAGACCGAGCGGATTGAAAACTGCTCCATATCATGGCCATTGTAAATCCCCACGCCAACAAACAACTCATCATTCTTTTATAATAGGTCATCTTTTGTCAATCTTCTCTTTCCCGTCCCCGGTCATACGGTTATCGTATATTTGACCACGCCGTCTTTCTCATTCTGAAAACTTCTGGCGCCCTCACAGCGTTCCACCATGTGCCCTTTAGGTCGTACTGATGATCTGCAAAAAGGAATCCAGACTGAAGCGTTCCTCTGAATCCAGGCGTTCCATTACAATGCCCTTGTTCAAATCCGAATGTTCGATTTCCCTGGCATAGCGCCGGGCTGCCTCTTGGAGGTCGCCAAATAACGCTTCTTTTTCATCCTCATTCCTGTCATTTTGAATCCACAGTGCCCTGGTCATCTCACGAATCAACAGAGTCCCCAGTATCTCGAACTTCATCTTTCCATAAGCATTTCCATCATAGACTGCCCCACAGAAATATGTATATACAAAATAGACCATCAACTGCTCCCATTTTACCTCATAAGACTCTGGAAGCTTCTGCCAGATCTCTGACGGCTCTTCAAAAAGTGTCCTCCTGATTCCTGTCTGGTATCCCTTCCAATCCTCCCTCAAGACCTCCAGACCATCAAAAATCCTAAATGCCTCCTCTAAAGCCTGTGTCCTTTTCGTTGCAGCCATCTCATCTTCTGCGTACTTCCTCATACGGTCTTCAAACCATTTTACTGCCCCTTCTTTTTGATATCTCTCGAAAAGGCTGTCCGCTTCAAATAATGCATTCTTATCGATCCGCTGCTGAAGATCATGGGCAAGTGCCAGCACCATAGCCATGCGTACATTCATTGCAATTTTACGATCCATAAGAATTTTAAAGATCAAGTCTCTTGCATCCTCGAGCTTAGTGAACAAAAGGAAATCAAAATCCTCATCCTCCTCTTGCCCGGTCTCCTCTGTCTCCTTTGAAAGAAACCTGACTGATTCTTCGCATCCCAGAATCAACTCTGCCGCAACAGGGCAGGATAATGACAGTGAAATTTCTTTTAACCCTTCGAACTCCTCGACATGTCTGGGATACATCCGACAGGTCCGGCAGAACATCTTGCTTCCTCCCTCTAAATAAAGGTCGCACAAATTCTCCTCATTTAAGAAGGCACAACGGCCTTCATACTGCTTAAAGATCTCTTCCTTCCAGTCTATTTCATTATGAAGTCTGTTCCCGATTGCCCCCTTCTGCCTCTGATACCTTTTTAGTGATTTCTTATCAATGGCGATCTGCCAGCCTGCACAGCAGGTATCTGGACAATCTCCTGCAATACATTCAAATTGATTGTAATAATGTGGTGCTGTATACTGCATCTTTCGTTCCTCTTTCTTCGATTCATCAAAGTGGATATTCAAAATCCACCTCGCTGCTTCCTTGACAAGATCAAATTTGTGTCAATTGTATAAAAATATAGAAATAGTATACCATTTCTTGCGGTAGAAATACAGGTATAATGTAAAAAAAGAGGCACATACTAATACAGCACAGACGAAATAAATACCGTCCTTCCTAATCGAAGAATCCGGTATTTCACAGATGTCAATATAAAAAGGAAAAGGAGCCGCTAAGATGATCAACAACGAAGAACTTCCCATTGGATTTACCATGGCGCTCGCCCAGCACTCTGATGCATTGAACCACTTTTCACACCTTTCAAAGGCAGAACAGGAAAAAGTCATTGATGGTGCCAGAGAGAAACACAGCCGGGAAGAGATGAGGAACTATGTGGAAAATATGTTCCAGGGATAAGAACAGATGTCGAATATACATTTTATATGGAAAAGATACCAGAAAATGTCGGATTTTTCTCTCCGACATTTCTTATTATGTCTTACATAATTTCTTGATTTTTCCTGTTCTATATCGTAATATAAAACGTGGGAAGAATAAATAATGGAAATGAATAAGGAGGAAGCGATGGGAACCCGTACATATTATGACATTCTCGGCGTATCCAGAGAAGCAACCCTTGAAGAGATCACGAACGCAAAAAACGCTTTGGCTAAAGTATATCATCCTGATGCCAACGTACATAATAACATAGACACCACTGCCTACATGCAGGAAATACTCGAGGCATACCGGATACTTTCTAACCCGGACAAGCGTAAGAAGTATAATACGAAGCTGTCCGGTGGCTCAAACCGTGTATTCCGCACCTACACCGTAGGACCGGAACCAGGAAGCGAAAAGACCACATCCTTTGTCACCTATTGGAACGCGGCCTGTAAGCTGAATGAAATTGTGACCAGAAGCAGCAGTCTGATGGAATCTCATTCGAAACGCGAGGGACTACCGCTCAAGATTTTTAAAAGGCTGGGAAAGCCGAACCAGAATGAGGAAGAAGTTGCCGAGCAGTTAAATGCACTCTCCCTCAAGGCGATCCAGTATATCACGACCTTAAAGATGGCTGAGATTCCCATGACTTATTGGACACCGGATGCCATGAACTGGATTCTGGTGCGCTGGGGACAGAAGCAGAACATTGATTACCGTACACTTTTTGCCAAATACGACGCCCATATCGAGCGGACTAAAAGCAGTGCCGAAAAGATGCGTCTAAAAGCTCAGAGCAAGCAATTCCACACCAATCTGAAAAAGCTGCTCAATTACGCGATTCAGTAATCTCGTTTGATTGAGAAGACCAACACTCTTTTGAGTAAGAGAGATACCATATCGCTGTTTTACAAATGAAATGCCTGGAACAAATGTCAAATCGATATCTGTTCCAGGCTCTTTTTATGGTTGTTCTTCCACCGGGCGTCCACGCAGACGCAGATAGTATAGTCTTAATTTTCCCACCAGTGCAGTCAGGTAACGCAAGACCGGCTCTGTAGCTATGGAGAAGACAACAAACAGCATGATGCACTTTGTTGACATTCCGGTAATTGCAAAGAGCTGATGCAGGAAGATACTGCAGAATAAAAGCCCTATGATGCTTCCGCCGACAACAGTTGTTCTCAATATGTTCATCGGCGCACTAATCTTATACAGAATCATGAATCCCACGATTGCCAGAAGCATCGTCGCTGCAGTAGAAATATCCGTAGGATTCACGCCGAATGTCTGCCCGAATACAACCAGGGCTCCCACTGCAATGACATCTGTCAAAGCTGCCGGCAGAGCCTTTAAGAATACATTGGTCAGGAAATGGCCCTTTATAATATTCTTATTCGGTTCCAATGCAAGGAAGAACGCAGGCACACCGATTGTAAACATACTGATCAAGGACACCTGTGACGGTTCCAGCGGATAGGTGATCATAAAGACCACGGAGAACAAGGACAGCAGGAAGGAAAAAATATTCTTCACCAGGAACAAGCTGGCGGAACGCTGAATATTATTCACGACTCTGCGGCCTTCCAATACGACCTGCGGCATGCAGGAGAAATCCGACTCAAGCAAGACAAGTTGAGATGCCTGTGCAGCCGCCTCGCTGCCCGACGCCATAGCGATACTGCAGTCCGCATCCTTTAAGGCCAGAACATCATTGACACCATCTCCGGTCATCGCCACCGTTTTGCCCTCTTCCTTTAAAATCTGGACGAACTGCCGCTTCTGATTCGGAGTCACACGGCCGAATACAGTCTTTTCCAGCACCGCTTTGCGCAATTCTTCTTCCGACTTCAAGGAAGATGCATCCACATAATGTTCCGCATTTGCGATTCCTGCCTTTTTAGCAACTTCCGATACGGTCACCGGATTATCCCCAGAAATGACCTTCACCTCTACTCCCTGTTCTTTAAAATATGTGAACGTCTCCTTGGCTTCTTTTCTGATTGGATTGGCAAGCAGCAGATATCCCAGTGGTGTGATTGGTTTCTTCAATGCTTTTCCATCAATCTCTCCGTCATATGTCCCAAATACAAGCACACGTGCCCCCTTTGAGGCATACCCTGTTATCTCCTCTTCCTGTTCGCAGTATTGATCCAGAAGAACGAATTCCGGCGCTCCCAGGACGTAGACCTGATCTTCAAAGGTCACACTGCTGTACTTGGTCGCAGATGAGAATCCCGTTTTGCTCACTGGTTTCTTCCCTGTCCCTGTCTGAAAATGCTCCTTGACTGCCGCCATAGTGATATTATCCGAGTCCATGGCTGCTACAAAATCACCGATCAGCATACTGAGAGGTTCCATCTTCTCACTGTCGTATCCATTCGCGGTGATCACTTCCTGGACCTTCATCGTATTCTCTGTGATGGTCCCTGTCTTATCCACACAAAGCACATTGACCCGGGCCAGTGTCTCGATGCACTTCATATCATGAAGCAGGACTTTTTTCTGTGCCAGACGCACAGAACTGACCGCCAGCGCAACACTCGCCAACAGATAGAGACCTTCCGGTATCATGCCGATCACGGCCGCTACCATGGAGGTGATGCTGGACTGGAATCCCGCATTCTGGAAGAAGAACGCCTGAACGAAAAGAACAATTCCAATCGGGATAATCGCGATTCCCACACATTTGACCAGCTTATCCAGAGAACGGATCATCTCCGACTGTTCTCCTTCCTGCATCTCCTTCGCCTCAATCGTCAGCTTGGATATATAAGAGTCTGCTCCGACCTTATCTAATCGTGCATGACATTGACCGGAAACAATGAAACTGCCTGACATTAACTGGTCGCCCTTTCTCTTCGTCACCTCATCCGATTCGCCAGTCAAAAGCGACTCATTTACCTGAACCTCCCCTGCGCAGACCTCTGCATCCGCGCAGACCTGATTGCCCGCCTTAAAAATCACAATATCATCCAATACCAGCTCTTCTGCATCAATGACTGTCTTCTCTCCATCCCTCACGACCATTGCATGGGGGGCATTGAGCATAGTCAGATTATCCAATACCTTCTTGGCGCGCACCTCCTGTATGATACCGATCAACGTATTTAAAATAATGACCGGCAGAAATGTCAGACTCCTGAAAGACCCAGCGATACAAAGCAGCAGAGCCAAAATTGTAAATATCAAGTTAAAATACGTGAACACATTCTCATGAACGATCTCTCTTGTCGTCTTAGCCGGAGGGTCCACTGCCTGATTGGTCCATCCGTGGAGCCTGTGCTCCTGCACCTGCTGTCCGTTAAGTCCCACCTTATACTCCGGCTGATACCTTGTCGTTGGTATTCTTTTGTCCTTTTTCTCTTCAATCACCTGTTGCCTGCTTTTTCTCTGCATGTATTTTGATTCACCTCATTCACCCATATTATCTTTATGAAAGACCACGAATCAGTATCCGTGAATTTCCTGGTATTTCCTCCTGATTTCTTTATTTTAACACACTCGGATTTAAATTCCAGGGCCTTAACAAAATCTTTATAAAATCTTTCGAGAATTAGACATTGTGATTCCATGTCTTCTAAGACATATGGATTCCACATCAACTAATTTTCCAAGACTCCTTGTTTTCTGTTACTTTTTCTATTATAATGATACAGGTATTTTAGAAAAAAGGATAAAGTTGGATTAATATTATGAAATTAAGAACCGTACTTGCAATTAAATGTGCCAAATGCACAAGCTATCTGATCAAAAAACTGAATAGAGGAAGCGGTGTCACTCTGCCGGGATATGTTGCCCGTCTGATCGACCCGAAGATTCTCTCTGCCATGTCCGAGATGGTGAGAGAAAAGACCATCGTGACAATGGGAACGAATGGTAAGACGACCACCAATGCCATCCTTTATAAGGCCCTGCTGGCAGAAGGCAAAAAGGTAATCATCAACAGAACAGGGGCCAATATGCTCAATGGAATCATTTCCGCATTCGTCCTTGCCACAGACAAGCACGGCCGTCTGGATGCAGATTATGCATGTATCGAGGTGGATGAGATTGCATCCGTCAACGTACTGCCCCAGTTAAAGCCCGACTGCGCCCTATTGACCAACATTTCCAGGGATCAGCTCGACCGCTTTGGAGAAGTTGATATTACGTTCCAGAAATTAAAGACTGGTGTGACCAGTGTTCCAGACACAAAGCTGATCATTAACTGTGACGATGTATTATCCTATACCCTTGCATCAGAAAGTGGGAATCCATTTGTCACATATGGAATCAGCGAACAGATTTTTGATGATATTTCCCGTTCTGAAATCCGGGAAAGCATCTTCTGCCGTTCCTGCGGAAAGAAGCTGGAATACGATTTCTTCCATTATGGGCAGTTAGGAATCTATCACTGCCCAAGCTGTGGATTAAAACGGCCAGAACCCGATTTCACAGCGACTGAGATTGAACTGCATGACGAATTGTACACCTTCAAGATGGATGGTATGCTGATTCAGTCTACTGCACGGACTCCTTACAATATTTATAATACACTTTCCGCCTATGCCGCACTGAATGCCCTGGGCGCTCAAAGAGAGCATTTCCAGGAGATGATCGAATCCTTTGATTATGGCAACAACCGTGAGGATATCTTCACAATCAACGGGGCAAGGGTACAACTGCACCTTGCAAAGAATCCGATCGGTTTTCAGCAGAAGATCTCCCTGGTCTTAAAGGATCCAAAGCCCAAGGATATCATTATCCAAATCAATGATACCTACCAGGATGGAGAAGATATCTCCTGGCTCTGGGACGTGGATTTCCAGTACCTTGCAGATGCACAGGCCGCCACGATCACAACGAATGGAACACGCCGCTTTGACATGGGACTGCGTCTGAAATACGAGGATATCCCCTGTGATTCAACGACGGATCTGCGTTCTACGATCATAGACCGTACAACGAACGGTACCGGCAACCTTTATGTGATCGTGAATTATTCCGGTCTGTACCGGACCAACCATCTGCTGAATGAACTTGCAAAAGCATCAAAAGGAGGGAATCAGGCATGAAGTTAACAATTGGACATTTATATCCCGACCTTCTCAACCTATACGGCGACCGCGGGAACATCCAGTGCTTCCGTAAACGTCTAAAATGGCGTGGAATAGAAGCCGAGGTCATCCCATTCCTTTCCGGTGACCCGATTGATTTCTCCCAATTGGATATCGTTCTTTTGGGAGGCGGTTCGGACAGAGAGCAGGAGCTTGTCTGCGGACATTTAAAGAATATACAGCAGGATTTTAAGGAATATGTAGAGAATGATGGAGTCGTACTGGCCGTCTGCGGCGGATACCAGCTCCTTGGAAAGTATTATAAGACAGATAAAAAGGTGATCGAGGGTCTGTCCATTCTGGATATCACGACGGAATGGGAGCCTGAACGTCTCATCCGTAATATCGTACTGAATAGTCCACTGTTCGACACCCCGGTCGTAGGCTTTGAGAATCACGGCGGACGTACCTATATTGGGGACCATACCCCTTTTGGAAAAGTGTTCTACGGTCTGGGCAATACCGGAAAATCCGGTTATGAAGGAGTCGTATATAAAAATGTGATTGGAACCTATCTGCATGGCCCTCTTCTTCCGAAGAATCCACACGTCTGTGACTATCTTCTTGAGCGGGCCCTGAAAAGAAAGTATGGAGAGGATATCAAGCTTGAACCACTTCCAGATGAATTAGAGCATCTGGCAGGCAGCTATATTGTGGATAGATACAGTGATAAAAAATATATCCTCAAGGAGACCATCAAGAGACACACCTAGAGGGCCCTTAAAAAAAGGCACCCAAGAGTGAATTACACTTTTGGATGCCTTTTCTTTAAATCTTTTCTTTAGATTTCTTCTGTTCTATCTTCCCTTTCGGGAGTGTTCTTTAGAATTGCCATGAACTCTTCTCCCGTAATCGTCTCCTTCTCATATAAATATTTCGCCAGCTCATGAAGCTTATCCTTATGATCTTCAAGGAGCTTAATTGCTTTCTGATATTCCTCTTTGACAACTTTCACCACCATCTCGTCAATTATCTTTGCAGTCTCAGGTGCACAGCTCAAGGAACTGTCACCTCCGAGGTATGGATTTACTTCTGTCTCAAGCGCCACCATGCCGAACTCATCGCTCATTCCATATTTGGTGATCATGGCTCTGGCCAGCTTTGTCGCCTGCTCGATATCATTGGAAGCTCCTGTTGTAATGCTTCCGAAAATCAAGGCCTCCGCACATCTTCCCCCTGTCAGGGTGGCAATCCGGTTCTGGATTTCCTCCTTTGTCATCAGGTTGCGTTCTCCTTCATCCACCTGCATGGTATAGCCCAAAGCCCCAGAAGTTCTTGGTATGATTGTAATCTTCGTTACAGGTGCAGAGTCCGTCTGCAGGGCAGCCACCAGGGCATGCCCGATCTCATGGTAGGAGACAATGAGTCTTTCCTTTGTGGACAGAACCTTGTTCTTCTTCTGATATCCAGCAATCACGACCTCGATGCTTTCCTCCAGATCAGCCTGCTCCACATACTTTCTGCCCTCTCTGACCGCCTTTAATGCAGCCTCATTGATCATATTCGCAAGCTCTGCACCCGATGCACCTGACGCAGCCCTTGCAATGGCATTAAAATCTACATGGTCCGCTAGTCTGACCTTTCTTCCATGTACTTTTAGGATTTCCTCCCGCCCCTTTAGATCCGGGAGTTCTACCGGAATCCGCCGATCAAATCTGCCCGGTCGAAGCAGCGCTGGATCGAGGCTGTCAGGCCGGTTTGTCGCCGCCAGGATCACAACTCCCTTAGACGCATCGAAGCCATCCATCTCTGTGAGAAGCTGGTTCAATGTCTGTTCTCTCTCATCATTGCCGCCCATCCCCTGATTGTCACGTTTCTTACCAATGGTATCAATCTCATCAATAAACACGATACAAGGTGCCTTCTCATTTGCCTGCTTGAACAGATCACGCACCTTAGATGCCCCCATTCCGACGAACATCTCCACGAACTCTGATCCTGAAATAGAGAAAAAAGGAACCTCTGCCTCCCCCGCAACAGCCTTAGCAAGGAGCGTCTTTCCGGTTCCCGGAGGGCCCACGAGCAGTGCACCTTTCGGAAGTGACGCTCCGATCTCCTGATACTTCTGCGGATTATGAAGGAAGTCCACGATTTCCGTCAGCAGCTCCTTGGCCTCATCTTCGCCCGCCACATCACTGAATTTAATCCCGGTCGTCGATTCTACATACACCTTCGCATTGCTCTTTCCAAACTGCATTGACGGAATATTGCCCCCGCCCATCTTCTTCATCATACTTCTTGTAAGAAGCTGTCCCAGGCCGAAGAAAATCAGGACCGGAAGTCCCCAGGTCAGCAGAATGCTCAAAAATGGATTCATCTCCTCCTTGACTACCCTGCCAAAGGAACAGCCCGAATCATACAGCCTGTTGACCAGATCAGGATCATCAAATGTTGTGGTCTCATAATAATTAGGCTCTTTTTCCTTATCTGTAAAATAAATGCTGTCATTCTCAATCTGAACCTTTTTGACCTCCTTCTTATCTACCATCATCAAAAATGTCCCATAGTCCACGGTCTTCACAGACTGCTTCATAAACTTCGGAAAGATTACGGAATTTAATAACAGAATCACAATAATTGCGATAATGTAATAAAAAATCAGTGGTTTTTTTGGCTTCTGTACTTTTTTCATCAGTACCCCTCCTTATTTGTAAATCTATTTATCATCCTTTATTTATACGGGCTCCTGTCAATAAAAATCCCCCTTTTTATAGTAAAGAATAACATAACTCTAACTCCCTTACTTGTCAACCATTCAACGTAGATATTCGCAATTTACCTCGCCATTGTCTTGCTAAGATTCAAATTAGTACTAGAGTCTAATGGGAAAGTCGTGTATAATGATAAAATATAGTGTATAAGCTGTAATTATACCATAATTAACAGCACTTATACTGCTATAAAAATGACTGGGGGATACAAAAAAAATTGATTGGAGTGATTAAATGAGTAATCCCAAAACTCAAAAAAGTAAGTTTGACCGCGTCCTTGGGAAAAAAGATGTCTTTTCCATCGCTTTCGGCGCAATGATTGGTTGGAGCTGGGTAGTCATGGCGGGTCAATGGATCATGAAAGCTGGTACGGCCGGTGCCATGCTCGCTTTCGTAATGGGCGGTATCATGATCATGTTCGTTGGACTGACCTATGCTGAGCTGACCTCGGCGATGCCACAGTGCGGCGGTGAACAGATTTTCAGTCTCCGTGCACTCGGACCGAACTGGTCCTTCCTCTGCACCTGGGCCATCATCCTGGGCTATGTTGGTGTTGTAGCATTTGAAGCATGTGCACTGCCGACCGTCCTGGAATACATCGCACCGGGAATTATGAAGGGCTACATGTATTCAGTAGAAGGATTCGATATCTATGGTACTTGGGTGGCTATAGGTGTCGTAAGTTCCATCATTATTACGATTGTGAACTACATCGGTGTGAAGCCTGCTGCTTATATGCAGGGAGTATTTACCTTTATTATTGTAGGAATTGGTGTTGTCCTCATGTTCGGCTCTGCCCTCAAAGGCGACATCGCACATACAAAGCCTTTATTTGACCATGGCTTCGGCGGCCTTTTGTCAGTGGCAGTTATGACCCCATTCATGTTCGTCGGCTTTGACGTTATTCCACAGGCAGCCGAGGAGATCGCGATTCCATTCAAACAGATCGGTAAGGTCATCCTGATTTCCATCGCTTCTGCTGTTGCATGGTATGCACTGATCATCCTGGCCGTTTCCCTGATGATGTCAAAAGGTGAGATGGAGACAAGCGTACTGATCACTGCTGATGCAATGAAGAAAGCCTACGGCGGATATACCATCATGGCGGATATTCTGATCATCGGAGGAATGGCGGGCATCCTGTCCAGTTGGAATTCCTTCTTTATGGGCGGCAGCCGTGCAATCTATGCTTTAGCAGAAGCCAAATGCCTCCCGTCCTTTTTAACGAAGATTCATCCGAAGTATAAGACCCCTTCCAACGCAGTCCTTCTGATCGGAGCAATTTCCTGTATCGCGCCGTTCTTCGGACGTGCTATGATGGAATGGCTGACCAATGCCGGCGGTGTCGGAGCTGTTACCGCTTACATGATGGTCTCCATCTCCTTCCTGGTCCTTCGTAAAAAAGAACCTGATCTAGACAGACCATACAAGGTAAAGAACCACCGTTTCGTTGGTTTCATGGCAATCTCATTAAGCGGCTTGATGCTGATTCTCTATATGCCGGGAATGCCTTCTGGACTGAGCATACCTGAATGGATCATCATTGGAGTCTGGGCACTGCTAGGAATCGTTTTCTGTGCATATGCAAAGAAGAAGTTCCCTGAATTCGGAAGAGTCCTCAATATCGAATTACAGGAAGCAGTTAAGAAGTAGACAAGCCTGTATGCAATAGTGGTTTGATACATAATAATGATACATATCCAGAGGCTGTGTACCGGATTGACCGGTGCACAGCCTTTGGCATATAGAAAGCTCCCGGGAAAATCCCCGGGAGTTTTCTTATCTACGATGTTCTCACGATTCAATGCACTTTTTTAGGTTATATTTCCTCTTTTATTTACTACCTTTTCTCTTTCTATATGCTGTCTTTACAGCTTTCATGAGCTGTATGATTGGAAGGTTTGCTGCTGCAAGGCCATATACTGTGAAGAGCTGTGCCATATTCAGCGTCTGTACCTTAAATATCGTCTCTAGTCCTGGTATGACCATGACACCAGTAATCAGAATCAGACCCAAAAGGAATGCACCGATCAGGTAAATATTATTGAAGAACACCTTCCGAAATAGTACCGGATGGTCGGATTTACAGTTAAAGCCATGCACCAGACGCGCCGTACAGAGTGTTCCAAAAGCCATTGTGCTCGCCAGCAGCGCATTGGTCTGATATCCAATCATAAAAGCAATCATCGTTGTAACACCAATGGAAAGCCCTTCTGTACCAATCTTCATCAGGAAATCCTTAGTCAGAATCGATTCGTTCATCGGCCTTGGCTTCTCATCCATGACATCCTTGGAATGAGGTTCCAGCCCCAGCGCAATTGCCGGAAGACTGTCTGTCAGCAGATTGATGAACAGCAGATGTACCGGTGCAAAAGGAACTGGGAGACCCGCTATGGAAGCATAGAGCACCGCAAGGATTGCCCCGAAGTTTCCAGAAAGAAGGAACTGGATGGAGTTTTTGATATTCCGGTATACATTACGGCCATTCTCCACCGCTTTCACGATCGTTGCAAAATTATCATCTGTCAGTACCATAGAAGCCGCATCCTTAGATACTTCGCTTCCCGTAATTCCCATCGCCACACCGATATCTGCCTGTTTCAAAGCCGGTGCATCATTTACACCATCTCCGGTCATGGATACAATATTTCCCTTTTCCTGCCAGGCCCTGACAATACGGATCTTATGTTCTGGTGAGACACGTGCATATACAGATATCCCCTCCACAAAATCCTTTAAGTCTTCATCAGAAATACCATCGATTTCTGCACCCTCACAAGCCTCGTATTCTTCTTTGAGGATACCGATTCGTTTTGCGATCGCTGCTGCGGTCACCTTATGATCACCTGTGATCATGATCGGACGAATTCCTGCTCTCTTACATTCCTCTACTGCAGCCTTGGATTCCTCACGCGGCGGGTCCATCATAGAGATCAGACCGACAAATACCAGATCCTGCTCATCTTCTAAAGTCAGCTCGCGGCTTTGCAAAAGCTCCTTATAGGCAAATCCCAGGACACGCAGTCCGCCTTTTGAGAATTCCTGGTTCTGAGCTTCTATCTTCACCCGGTCTTCCTCTGTAAAATCACGCACCTCATCGCGAATCTGAATAGACTTCATACGATCCAGCAGTACGTCTACAGCACCCTTAACGACCATCACCGTCTTCCCATCGATCGTATGGAGTGTAGACATTAATTTACGGTCACTGTCAAAAGGATTCTCGCTTTCACGCGGATACTTTTCCCTGACATCCTGTGCGAAGACGCCGAGCCTGCTCCCCTGATTGATCAGTGCTGTCTCTGTAGGATCACCAATCTCTACACCGTCCACATTGGTAGAATCGTTGCACAAGATACTGCATAAAAGCAGCATGCTGTGAGCCGGACGATTGACGTCGATCTCCTCTGAAGGAATTCTGGTCTCATTGACATAATAATCTTCTACTGTCATCTTATTCTGTGTCAGAGTTCCTGTCTTATCAGAACAGATAATAGATACACTCCCCAATCCTTCTACAGCCTGGAGTTTTCGAATGATTGCATGCTCCTTCGCCATTTTCTGTGTTCCAAAAGACAGAACAATCGTTACGATGGAGCTGAGGGCCTCTGGAATCGCAGCCACAGCCAATGCAACCGCAAACAAGAACGCATCCCCCATATTGCCGCCGCGCAGCACGTTGATTCCAAATAAAATTCCACAGAAAATCAAAATAATAATGGACAATTTCTGGCCGAACTGATCCAGATTGATCTGTAGTGGTGTCCGTTTTTCAGATGTTGTCTTTAACAGACTGGCAATCTTGCCCACTTCTGTCTCCATTCCAATTCCCGTCACAAGGAAAGAGCCTCTTCCGTATGTCACGAAGCTTCCGGAATACACCATATTAACACGATCCCCCAAGGGTACTTCCCCTTCAATTGGCTCAATCTGTTTCTCCACGCCCAGACTCTCCCCAGTCAGGGCACTCTCATCGACCTTTAAGCTCGCACTTTCTAACAGGCGTCCGTCAGCAGGAATATAATCTCCCGCATCTAACATCACGATATCTCCCACTGTTACTTCGGTAGAGGGAATCGGAACCACATTCCCGTCACGCAGTACCTTTGCCTCAGGACCTGACAGTTTTTTCAGGCTGGAAAGTGACTGCTCTGCTTTTACTGTCTGCACTGTTCCTAAGATGGCATTGATCGTAATCACGATCAGTATGACAACTGCACTCTCCGCATCTCCAAGAAATCCCGATACAATCGCTGCAATGATTAAGATGATTACAAGAAAATCCTTGAACTGTTCCAGGAAAATCTGTACGGTCGTCTTTTTCTTGCCCTCCACCAGTTCGTTGGGTCCATACTTCTCCTGGTGCTTACGTACTTCCTCTGCTGTCAGAGGCTCTAACGTACCATTGACCCTCTGTTTGGCCTCTTCACTGGAAATCTGATAAAATTCTTTCATGTATAATCCTCCATTTCTTCCGCGCAATCCGGTTTCTTCTTCTGTACCACCTGCATCCTTTGTCATACAAAAAAAGAGACTCTTATTGCACTGTATGTAATGCAATAAAAGTCTCACCGTTTAATCACGATACGGATGATATCTCATCGTACTGACGACATCGCGAACGCTTTTATCAAGCGCCAGTTACTCCCTTTTACTAAAACCAACTATAATACAACAAAAAAATTATGTCAAGGTAAAACTTTCACTTTTTCCGTTTTCTTAACCTGGTTATTTCCCTAATCTGGCTACAATCTCCTTTGCACGCGGTGTATTGGCAACACCGCCCTCCCCTGTCTCACGCAGGGAAACATGCATTGACTCGCCCACTTCTTTCATGGCATCAATGACCTGATCCGGCGGAATCTGACTTGTAATACCTGCCAATGCCATGTCTGCAGCCGACAGCGCATTCACTGCCCCGATCACATTCCGTTTGACACAGGGCACTTCTACCAATCCTGCCACCGGGTCACATACCAATCCCAGCAGATTCTTAAGTGCCATTGCCGCAGCATGGACGATCTGTTCGTTATCCCCGCCCTTTAAAAAGGCGAGTGCACCAGCTGCCATGGAAGAGGCTGTGCCGATCTCCGCCTGACATCCTCCCGCAGCGCCTGCGATAAATGCACGGGAAGCAATGACCTGACCGATTCCTGCCGTCACATACAAGGCCTGGATGATCTGCTCCCGATCAATATGTCCTTCTTTATACATCGGAACTAGAACCGCCGGTATCACCCCGCACGCTCCCGCGGTAGGTGCTGCAACGATGCGCTTCATGCACGCATTGGATTCTCCCATCTGAAGCGCCTGGACAATCACCCTGGATACAAAGTCACCGCACAGGGTATCCCCCCTCTCACGGTATCTTTCCATCTGTCCGCCGATTCCACCGACCAGACCGCTGCTGGAATGCAGCCTCTCATCATAATCCTCGCTGGCACTGAGCATCGCATTCCACATGCCCTCCATTGTCAGGAAGGATTCCTCCTCACTGACCGTCCTCTCATTCATATCATCCTTAAGGACGGCCCTCCAAAAAGGAATATTCTGTTCCCTGCACAGTTCGTTAATCTCTTCTAAAGATTGATAAGACATCTTAAGCTCCCTCCCCATCTAAATAAGTCACTTTTTGGATTCCCTCCTGCTCTTCCAGCCACCGGATCGAGCTCTCTGGCACGCGCTGGTCGATCTCGATCACCATCACAGCATGTCCGCCCCTCTTTCCGCGGTAAAGCTGCAGGGTCGCGATATTAATGGAATCCTTCGCAAGCATGGACGTCACAGCAGCAACATACCCTGGCTGATCCTGGTTGTAGATAATCAGAGTCGGACTCTCTCCTGTACAGTTTACCATGATTCCGTCTAATTTATTCACCATAATACGTCCACCGCCCAAGGAAGAGGCCTGCACCTCTAAAGTCTTACCATCCTCGCCGACCACGTTCAAAATCGCCGTATTCGGATGCGCTCCCGCAATCTGGGTATTCTGAATCGTAAATTCAAGCCCTTCAGACTCTGCCACAGAAAAGCTGTCTGGAATCCGCATGTCATCCGGCTTCATCCCCAAAAGCCCGGCAACAAGTGCTCTGTCCGTACCGTGTCCTTTCCCAGTAGCGGCAAATGACCCGTGCAGTCCGATCACTGCCTTCACAGGCCTGCTCCCCATAAGGCTCCTTGTAATATACCCAATCCGTACAGCTCCCGCCGTATGCGAACTGGAAGGCCCGACCATCACGGGTCCCAAAATGTCAAAAATATTCATGCCACAAACCTCCATAACATACCTTTTTTCTTACCTATCAGTATAACAGAGTTCGCTCGTTTTCACCATATAACATTTCCCGAAAAAACAATTTCATACGATTTTAAAAAGGGTTCTCAGTCGCCTCCACCCGTAAAACGGGTGGCTCGGGACGCGGGCTCTAAGCCCGCCCTACTAGGCCGCGCCTCAAGGCGCTGACTTTCTCTTTCATGCCATGGGAAGCCTGCCC
>NZ_JABACJ020000032.1 GCF_012524165.2 Faecalicatena faecalis | reverse complement strand
CTTCAGTAATCCACAGCTTATCCTCTCTCCTTATATCATGTTAATATCTTGAAATCTAACGGTTATACGGGCTATTGAAAACTTTTAAGTTTCATTATCAACAACATTCACATTTGAGTTTTATTGTTATCCACATTTATGTTTGACAGTGTGGATTATTGTGGATAAAATGTGAATAACTACTTTATAACTACTGTATAATGTGTAGATTAAATTTATTTTTTCACTTCAGTCCCATATTTTATCTACGTTGACTTTGTTCATAAGAGTTATACACAGCATTTCTCATTGCTTCTGTAAACTTTTTGATGTAAAATGTAATGGAGAGTTTTTGCCTAAATATCTCTCTATTATATTGATTAGGAGTACTTATCGATGAACATTGTAGAAGAAAATTGGGAGCAGATCCTAAATAAAATGAAGTTAGAATATTGCTCATCAAATATTTCATACAATACGTGGATTGCACCACTTACCGTATATGAAGTGACCGATGACACTGTCTATATTCTTGTAAAGCTGAAAGCAAGTCTGGAGCATATTGAAGAAAAGTATATGCTTCCTTTTAAAGTATGCATCGCCGAGGTGACAGGAAAGGAATATGAGATTTCCTTTGTTACAGAAGATAATGTTATCATCCAGGAAAAAAAGGAGAATGTCGTTAAAAAGCAGAAGTCGAATGCCATCTTCGAGAATGCGAACCTGAACTCGAAGTATACATTTGATACTTTTGTGGTGGGAAGTAATAACAACTTCGCCCATGCAGCATCCCTTGCGGTTGCCGAATCTCCGGGTGAGATTTATAATCCGCTTTTTATTTACGGAGGTGTTGGACTTGGCAAGACCCACCTTATGCATTCCATTGCACACTTCATATTAGAGAATGATCCATCAAAGAAAGTACTTTATGTTACAAGTGAGACCTTTACGAACGAATTGATCGACGCTTTGAAGGTCGGTAAAAATGGGAATGAACTTGCGATGACCACCTTCCGTGAGAAGTACAGGAATAATGATGTTCTTCTTATTGATGATATCCAGTTCATTATAGGTAAAGAAAGTACGCAGGAAGAATTTTTCCATACGTTCAATCATCTGCATGTTTCAGGAAAGCAGATTATCATATCCAGTGATAAGCCGCCGAAAGATATTGAGACTCTTGAGGCGAGGCTGCGCACCCGTTTTGAGTGGGGACTGATTGCAGATATCTCTTCACCTGATTATGAAACAAGGATGGCGATTCTTCGTAAGAAGGAAGAGTTGGACGGGCTCGAACGTTACCACATCCCGGACGAAGTCCTTCAGTATATAGCGAATAATATTAAGTCCAATATCAGAGAACTTGAAGGCTCCCTGAACAAATTGATTGCACTTTCCAATCTGGAGAAAAAGCCAATAGATATTCCGCTTGCTGCGGAAGCCTTAAAGGATATGATTTCCCCAGATGATAACCGGGTCATAACCCCGGAATTAATCATTGATGTTGTTTCCGAACATTTTAATGTACCAATTGCAGAACTCAAAGGTAAGAAGCGGAATGCCGAGATTGTACTTCCACGCCAGATTGTTATGTATCTGTGCCGTGCAATGACCGATACCCCTTTAAAGACAGTGGGAATTATCCTTGGCGGCAAGGACCATGCTTCTGTAAGCCACGGAGTTAAGAAAATAGAGCATGAAATTACAATCGATGAAGCTCTGAATAACACTGTTAATATTATTAAGAAGAAAATCAACCCTATTTAAGCTTCGGCTAATAGGGTTACTTTTCCACAATGAGACATTATTAACGACATATGACAAAGCCTTAAAATACAGCCTAAGCCCCTGATTCTAAGGTCTGAAGCACTTCAGACTTTTTTCCTTCAGATATGTGAATAAGGCTGGGATAACCCTGTTAAAAGGATGTGGATTGTTAGGTTGATAATTAAAAAGTGACTTTTCGAGGTTCAGATTATCCCCCCACTATCCCAATGCCATACAGTGGTATTCTACAGAGTTATCAGTATGGACAAACCCTTTAAAATCAAGGGCTCGAACCACTTATCATCTTTTCCACAGCCCCTAAGGCTAAGAAGGCGGAGCAGATTTATATAATTATTCAAAAAAAAACGCGGTCGGAAAGATATCCACCCACCGGCCATTGAAAGGAGTTATCGACATATGAAAATTATTTGTACGAAATCAAACCTCGTAAAGGGAGTAAGTATTGTATCCAAAGCTGTACCTTCAAAAACAACAATGCCAATCTTAGAATGTATTCTGGTTGACGCATCCACAGATGTCATTAAACTGACAGCTAATGACATGGAGCTTGGTATCGAGACACGCATTGAAGGAGAGATTATTGAGAGAGGTATTATTGCGTTGAATGCACGAATCTTTTCAGAAATCGTGCGTAAGCTTCCAGACAGCGAAGTCATCATTGAGACAGATTCCGATAATCAAACATTGATTACTTGTGAAAAAGCAAAGTTCAATATTGCTGCACAATCAGGAGAGGACTTCTCTTATCTGCCTGTTGTTGAGAAGGAAGACTATATCACCGTTTCAGAATTCACGCTGAAGGAAGTAATCCGTCAGACGATTTTCTCGATTGCTGACAATGATACAAACAAAATGATGACAGGTGAGCTTTTTGAAATCGAGGATAATATCCTGAAGGTCGTTTCCCTGGACGGACACCGTATTTCTATCCGTAAAATTGAACTGAAGGAATCCTATGCTCCAAAGAAAGTGATTGTTCCTGGAAAGACACTTCAGGAGATTAGTAAGATTATAGGTGGAGAGGCTGATGCTGAAGTCGATATTTCGTTCACAAGGAATCATATTGTTTTCGAATTTGATAGGACTGTTGTTGTATCCCGTCTGATCGAGGGTGATTATTTCAAGATTGATCAGATGCTTTCCAGCGACTATGAGACAAAAGTAAGGATCAACAAGAAGGAGCTGCTGGATTGTATTGACAGAGCAACACTTTTGATCAAAGAGGGAGATAAAAAGCCAATTATCATCGATATCAGGGATGGTTCTATGGAGCTGAAGATCAAGTCCCAGATTGGATCCATGGATGAGGAGATATTTATTACCAAGGAGGGAAAGGACCTTCTGATAGGATTTAATCCGAAGTTCTTGATCGATGCACTTCGTGTCATTGACGACGAGGAGGTAGATTTGTATTTCATGAATGCAAAGGCACCTTGCTTCATCAAAGACGAGAACCAGAGCTATATTTACTTGATTCTTCCTGTAAATTTTAATGCTGTAGCATAAGCAAAAGACTGAAGTCTCTCTTTTAACTGCAATCGATGTGCAGACAAAAGAGAGACCAATCTTGAAAAGTGATCATTGAGAAAAGAGGAGCATTATGGAAATCATAAAACTGCGCGCAGAAGATGAATTCATCAAGCTGGGACAGGCACTTAAGGCCGCCGGCCTGGTGGACTCAGGCGTTGAGGCAAAGGAAGTCATTCAGGACGGGATGGTCCAGGTCAATGGCGAGACGGATACAAGAAGAGGACGTAAATTGTACGGCGGAGATGTCGTTCAATTTGACGGACAGGAAATAAAAATTGAAAAATAGTCTGAAAAAGTGTAGAATAGTGACATACTTGAGGAAACATCAATGGTAATCAAATCTTTAAAGCTAAAGAATTACAGGAATTATGAATTGTTAGATTTGACCTTTGACCCTAAGACCAATATTTTATATGGCGATAATGCGCAGGGGAAGACCAATATTCTTGAGGCGCTGTATTTGTCAGGCACGACCAAGTCCCACCGAGGAACAAAGGACCGGGATTTGGTACGGTTTGGTTGTGATGAGGCACATCTGGAGACGGTGGTCGTAAAGCGGGGCATGGAGTTCCAGATTGACATGCATCTGAAGAAAAATAGTCCAAAGGGAATCGCAATCAATAAAATTCCAATCCGAAAAGCGAGTGAGTTATTCGGGATTATCCATTTTGTATTTTTTTCGCCTGAGGACCTGAATATAATCAAAGAAGGCCCTTCAGGCAGACGGAGATTCATCGATTTGGAATTATCCCAGCTGGATAAGGTATATCTCAGCAACCTTTCTAACTATAATCGAGTCATTAATCAAAGAAATTCCTTACTCAAAGATATATATAGACAGGATCATCTGGTTGAAACATTGGATATCTGGGATATGCAATTAGTTGAGTATGGGACAAAAGTGATGGAAGGCAGAAAAAAGTTCGTAGAAGAGGTAAATGAGATCATTGCAGGTATCCATGACAAGCTGACGGGGGGCAGAGAAAAAATCAGCCTTACTTATGAGACAAGCATTGGTAATATGACTCTGGAGCAGGCTTTAAAGAAAAATAGAGAACGGGACTTAAGACTGAAGAGCACTTCTGTCGGTCCTCACAGGGATGACCTGTGCTTTATGGCAGGAGACCTGGACATCCGAAAGTTCGGTTCTCAGGGTCAGCAGCGCACCGCTGCTCTCTCACTGAAGCTTTCGGAGATTGAACTAGTCAGATCCCTGATTCGGGATACGCCGATATTATTATTAGATGACGTATTGTCTGAACTGGACAAACACAGGCAAAACTATTTACTGGATAGTATTCATGATATACAGACAGTCATTACATGTACTGGATTAGATGAGTTTGTGAATCATCGATTTTCTATTAATAAAATTTTCCATGTAAAAAATGGACATGTAGCAAAAGAAAATTAGGAGGTTTTTAAATGGGTGCAACAAGTACAGAATTTGACGCCGAATATGGAGCAGATCAAATCCAAATATTAGAAGGACTGGAAGCGGTCAGGAAACGGCCGGGCATGTACATCGGCAGCACTTCTGCAAGGGGACTTCACCATCTGGTATATGAGATCGTGGACAATGCGGTAGATGAAGCATTGGCCGGTTTTTGTGATACGATTTTTGTCAGCATCAATGAAGATAATTCAGTAACAGTTATCGATAATGGGCGTGGTATTCCTGTTGGATTGAACCACAAGGCTGGACTTCCGGCAGTAGAGGTCGTATTTACAATTCTTCATGCCGGCGGAAAATTCGGCGGCGGGGGATATAAGGTATCCGGCGGTCTGCATGGAGTAGGTGCTTCAGTCGTAAATGCACTCTCCCAATGGCTGGAGGTTGAGATTTACAACGAAGGTAAAATCTACAAACAGCGTTATGAGCGTGGTAAGGTAGTACAGAAATTAAATGTGATTGGAGAATGTGAACCCGACAAAACAGGGACAAAGGTAACTTTCCTGCCGGATGATGAGATTTTCGAAGAGACTATTTTTGACTATGATACCTTAAAGCAGCGTTTCCGTGAGATGGCCTTTTTGACCAGAAATTTAAAGATTGTGCTCCGGGATGACAGGGAGGAAGATCCAAAGGAGCGTACCTTCCACTACGAGGGCGGTATCAAGGAATTCGTTACTTACCTGAATAAGAGTAAGACAGCTCTTTACGAACAGATTATTTACTGTGAAGGACTCAAGGATGGTGTGGCAGTGGAAGTTGCTATGCAACATAATGATTCCTACAGTGACAATACTTATGGCTTTGTAAATAATATTACGACACCTGAAGGGGGAACCCATATTGTTGGATTCCGTAATGCCCTGACAAAGACGTTTAATGAATATGCAAGAAAGAATAAACTTCTCAAAGAAAGTGAAGCAAATCTTTCTGGTGAAGATATCAGAGAAGGTCTCACCGCAATCATCAGTGTGAAAATTGAGGACCCTCAGTTTGAAGGCCAGACGAAGCAAAAATTAGGAAACAGCGAAGCAAGAGGTGCGGTAGACAGTATTGTAAGCAGCCAGTTGGAGATTTTTTTGGAACAGAATCCGAATGTTGCAAAGATGGTAGTCGAGAAGTCTGTTATGGCACAGCGTGCAAGAGAGGCGGCCAGAAAGGCGAGGGATCTGACCAGAAGAAAATCAGCATTGGAGGGAATGTCTCTTCCAGGCAAGCTTGCAGATTGTTCTGACAAGGACCCGAAAAACTGTGAAATCTACATCGTTGAGGGAGATTCAGCCGGTGGTTCTGCAAAGACAGCCAGAGACCGTGCGACACAAGCTATCCTGCCTCTTCGAGGAAAGATTCTGAATGTAGAAAAAGCAAGGTTGGACAAGATCTATGGCAATGCAGAAATCAAAGCAATGATCACTGCATTTGGAACCGGAATCCATGATGATTTTGATATATCAAAATTGAGATATCATAAGATCATTATCATGACCGATGCCGATGTTGACGGGGCTCATATCAGTACCCTATTATTAACATTTTTATACCGTTTTATGCCGGAACTGATCAAAGACGGATACGTATATCTGGCACAGCCGCCGCTGTATAAGCTGGAAAAGAACAAGAAGGTCTGGTATGCATACAGTGATGATGAGCTGAACCAGATTCTGACTGAAGTAGGCCGAGACGGCAACAACAAGATCCAGCGTTACAAAGGTCTTGGGGAGATGGATGCTGAGCAGCTTTGGGATACCACCATGGATCCAGAGCATCGAGTATTGCTGCGTGTCACTATGGATGAAGAGACCTCTTCAGAACTTGACCTTACCTTTACGACTCTGATGGGCGACAAGGTCGAGCCGCGGCGTGAATTCATCGAAGAAAATGCCAAATATGTAAAGAATCTTGATATTTAGCAGAGTCAATACGGGGGTGTCATGAAAGTTATTTTCACGGCCTCCCTTAGTTGACAGAGCTTTGAAATAATAACCTCAAGAAACAGGAAAGGATATAAAAATGGAAGATAATATTTTTGATAAAGTCCATGAAGTAGACCTGAAGAAAACCATGGAGACTTCCTACATCGACTATGCTATGAGCGTTATCGCATCCCGTGCGCTTCCTGATGTCAGGGATGGTCTAAAGCCGGTACAGAGGAGAATCCTCTACTCCATGATTGAATTGAATAATGGTCCCGACAAACCGCATCGTAAATGTGCGCGTATCGTCGGTGATACAATGGGTAAATATCACCCTCATGGTGATAGTTCTATCTATGGTGCATTAGTAAATCTGGCACAGGAATGGTCTACCAGATACCCACTGGTCGACGGTCATGGTAACTTTGGTTCTGTCGACGGAGATGGTGCGGCAGCTATGCGTTACACAGAGGCACGTCTCAGCAAGATTTCTATGGAGATGACTGCGGATATCAACAAGGATACCGTTGATTTTGTACCAAACTTTGACGAGACAGAAAAAGAACCGTCTGTACTCCCATCCAGATTTCCGAATCTGCTTGTAAACGGAACTTCTGGTATTGCTGTTGGTATGGCGACCAATATTCCGCCTCACAATCTGAGGGAGGTCATTCACGCTGTCGTTAAAATCATTGATGATCAGATTGATGAAAATGGTGAGACAACGATTGAAGATATTTTAAAGATTATAAAAGGACCAGACTTTCCGACCGGAGCAGAGATTCTTGGAACCAGAGGAATCGAGGAGGCATACCGCACAGGGCGCGGGAAAATCAGAGTCCGTGCTATTACTAATATCGAACCAATGGCCAATGGTAAGAACCGTATTATCGTAACGGAACTTCCATATATGGTCAATAAAGCCAGATTGATTGAAAAAATAGCGGAACTTGTCCGAGATAAAAAAATAGATGGAATCACAGACCTGGCGGACCAGTCCAACCGTGAAGGTATGAGAATCTGTATCGAGCTGCGTCGAGATGTGAATCCAAATGTCATTCTGAATCAATTATATAAGCATACTCAGCTTCAGGATACCTTTGGTGTGATTATGCTTGCATTAGTCAATAATGAACCAAGGGTCATGAATATCCTGGATATGCTGAATCATTACTTAAAGCATCAGGAAGAAGTAGTGACCAGGCGTACAAAGTATGAACTAAATAAGGCAGAGGAACGTGCTCATATCTTACAGGGATTACTGATTGCGCTGGATAATATTGACGAAGTCATCAAGATTATTCGCGGGTCCAAGACCGTACAGATTGCCAAGGATGAATTGATGGCAAGATTCGATCTGTCCGAAGTACAGTCACAGGCTATTGTAGATATGCGTCTGCGTGCACTGACTGGTTTGGAACGGGAAAAGCTGGAAGCAGAGTATGCAGAGCTGATGAAGAAAATCGGCGAATTAAAAGCGATTCTGGCTGACAGAAAACTTCTCCTTGGTGTCATCAAAGAAGAAATTTTAATTATTGCTGAAAAATATGGCGATGACAGAAGGACTTCTATCGGCTTTGATGAGTTTGATATTTCTATGGAAGATCTGATTCCTAGAGAAAATGTCGTAATTACCATGACAAAGCTTGGCTATATCAAACGTATGACCGTAGACACCTTTAAGAGCCAGAATAGAGGTGGAAAAGGAATCAAGGGAATGCAGACTCTGGATGATGATTATATCGAGGAGCTATTTATTACATCCACGCATCATTATATCATGTTCTTTACTAATACGGGGCGGGTATACCGTATGAAAGCATATGAGATTCCAGAGGCCAGCAGAACAGCCAGAGGAACAGCAATCATTAATCTCCTTCAGTTGATGCCGGATGAAAAAATTACAGCCATGATTCCAATTCAAGAATATGAAGACGGCAAATATCTGTTCATGGCAACAGAAAAAGGTCTTGTAAAGAAGACACCTATCAGAGATTATGCAAACGTAAGAAAGACAGGACTTGCTGCGATTACGCTGCGAGAAGATGATAAACTGATTGAAGTAAAAATTACCGATAATCAGGAGGATGTGATACTTGTAACGAAGTATGGACAGTGCATCCGTTTCAATGAGCAGGATGTCAGGGCGACCGGAAGGACCTCTATGGGAGTCCGGGGCATGAACTTAAGTGATAGAGATGAAGTGATCGCAATGCAGATCAGTATCCAGGGCGAGGACCTTCTGATCGTATCAGAAAAAGGTATGGGTAAACGTACTAAGATGGAGGAATTCACTGTACAGAACCGTGGCGGTAAAGGTGTGAAGTGCTATAAGATTACCGAAAAGACAGGAAATGTAGTCGGAATGAAGGCAGTTGATGAAGATAATGAAATCATGATCATCAATACAGAAGGAATCATTATTCGAATGAAATGTTCTGATATTTCAGTGCTTGGACGTGTTACTTCAGGTGTGAAGCTGATCAATCTGCCGGAAGGCGAGAAGGTGGCAAGTGTTGCTAAGGTAAGAAAAGCATCTGCGGAGATAGACGGGGAAGAAGTCGAAATATCTGAAGATGAGGAAGACGATGTAACGACAGAGAGCTAGAATAAAGAGGAATTTAGAAAGAAAAAATTCCCTCTGCCAAATAAAATTCCCCTGGTAGGAATCTGACATTTTGATGTGACATGATTCTTACCGGGGGATTTTTTATTCTCTACAACAGGGTATATCAGAATTCAATGAAAGACAATTATTTACTGTACTTATTAAGGTACTCTTCTGCTTTGACCTCATCTAAAGAAAAGTCTTTCTTCAGTTTATCCAAGATTTGGACCTTATTACATCCACTATCCAGCATAAAAGAGATGAGGGACTTTAGTCCTTGTTCAAGACCCTTTTCTATCCCTTCATTTACTCCATCCTGATATAAATCTTCCAATGCTTTACACATATCAATACCTCCATTTACTTGCTCTTCAGACTTCAGATATTGTTGAGAGCCAAGCAGAGCCTTCGCCGCATTATAGGAATCAACATCTAAATTACCAAAATAACTTTTGTTTGATTGTACATACTGTGCCAAATCTTTTTTATTATTTTTATATTTTAGCATGCCAAAAATAATCTGTAAATCGGTTTGAAAACAATTAACGTCTTCAAGTCTTTTTGAATCAATCAGATTGATTTGGTAATTGGGTACATACTTTTTCAAGAATTCGTACTCTTTTCTGTCAATACCAAGAAGTCCATGCAGGTCTATCTGTCCATCATATTCAGTATCGCCATAATAAAAAATCACGGTGAGTACTGGTATGAGGTGGTCTTCTTTCCTTAAACCGGATAAAAATTCGGCACCACTCTTTAATTGTTTCTTCTCTTTCTTTACCTTTTTCATACTGTTGACCTGTTCTGTATAACTTAGGGCATCGTACAGCATCCCACGAACAGGCATTGCATAATTAATATCCTGTTGGTTCTCACATGCTAACATCACGATCCGTGTTCCGTCATCCGAGGACATAATAATATCCCGAAATCTTCTTATAGTAATCTTGGTTCCATCTGATTCCTGCAGGACAATGGCCTGCTCTCCGTTCTCTAATTTTAAATGTTGGGCCGAAAAGACCTGCTTGCCTTGAAATAAAGAACCATTAATTAAATCAGCAAACCGTCTTTTATCCGAAAGCCAGCGCTTCATAAAAATATCATTATTTCCCATATTTAGTTTTTCTCCTTGTCAATTTTTATAACGATAGATTTTTACATTTGACAAGTATACACTTTAAATAGACATCCCCCCGCTTTTTTGAATAACAGCGATATATCGTCTGTACATATATGATTAATAGTTACTTTTTTCTTTTTCAAACATTGAATAATCGGACGAATATGTCCCTAGAATGGAATGAATAATTCCATCTTTTCAGATATAAAGAATGCTTGAAATGCCTCATATGACTTTGAGTATATCTAACTTAACATATAGAATTAAGTAGTACAAGTGAATTAAGACAGTTTATTAAAGTTTAAGATATATAGAAAACTTTCCCATAAAATCTGCCTAAATAGGAATCAGCAATTCTTATTTAGGCAGGTTTTGAGGGATATAGGATTTGAAAGCTAACAGAATATTTTTAATTAGGGTAACACTGAAATCCTCAGTTCATTCCCTACTCGATCCGGTATCACTATTTCTGTCTCGACTTCCGGTGCCATCACTACTACTACCCCACTCTCCTCATCATAATTCAAGGGGGTAAGTCCTGAGATTTTATCATAGTCTATCCCGGAATAGGTCTCCCGGATCGTCAAGTAGACCTTATCTCCTCTTCTATCCTCTGCAATAAGCACCGGAGGTTCTGTATCATAAGGCATCAGTTCACAGCTTCTTGTACGAACCTGTCCATTGAAGGACTCAGCAGATAGTTTCATTTCGATCAGCATTGGAGCTGATTAAATTGATCGACAAGGCAATCGGCGAGAAAGACAAGAAGTCGGAATAAAAGGGAACTTTAAGGTGAATGAGAAAAACGTGTAAACAGGAAGTGGAGGAGTACACATTATGAAAATGTTAAAAAGATGGCTCGCGTTTTTCGTGGTAATAGTATTGCTTATCGGAGTAGCATTTAACAGCCGCGGCCCGCTTATAGCCAGTCAAGTAGATGGAACAACAGAAGGAACGGCAGATCCGTCAGCAGCATCCGCAGAGGGTGAACAGCAGGTACCGGAAGGTCAGGATCAACAATCACAAGAGATAGAGGGGACAGAAGGAACGATACCGGAAGAGCCCCAGGCATCAGAAGGACAGGAGCAGGTTCAGGAACCTCAGGAGCAGGCACAACCGACACCGGAGCAAGAAGAGCCTAAGACGGATGAAAAACAGCCGGAAGAGAAAAAAGAAGAAGAGAAACCAGAAGTACATCAGGATGCAATGGAATTAAAACAGCAGATGACAGACGAGAATGGCACAGTCATCTGTACAGTAACTGCGAATATCCCAGAAGGAACATTTGAAGCGAATACATCAGATGTTACCATGGAAGTAGGATATGTAGCAGCAGATACAACAGAACAGATCAAGGCCTTGATGGAAAAGTCCATAGCAGATGATAAGATGCTCGGCGAGTACTTCATGTATGATGTAAAGTTTAAAGTCAACGGAGAACAGGTCGAACCTGGAAAAGAGATTCAGATTACATTTGAACCGAACAGCTTTCAGGTGAAAGATACGAAGAAAGCGGTCATCTTCTACTATAACGAGGCGAACTCCCCAGCAGGAAATACAGAGGCAGAACTCGTAGGCATTACACAGAGAGCAGATAAGATTCAGGAATTGCAGAATGCAGGACAGAGCATTGATGCAGTTGATGATTATGATCTTTCAGAAATCAGTTTAAGAGAAGATGGTTCCGCAGAAAAGGTCATGATGGAAGGCAGACGGTCAACCGTATATGGGTGCTATCTGGTAGAAGAGAAACCTGTTGAGCCTGATGAAAAGGAAAGTGTAGAATCTAAAGAAGAAAATATACAACCGGAAACATTAAACTATGAAGATGATGATGTAATTATTACAGTTAGTGCTGATAAGATAGGGGTATTTCCAGAAAATGCTACACTTCAGGTTCTACCAATTAAGAAAGATGAATCACAAACAGAAGAACAGTACAAAGAGGTCGAAGAGCAGCTAAATAAAAGAGCTGAAAATGAGGACTATGATATTGCAGGCTTTCTTGCTTATGATATAAGCTTCATCAATGACAAGGGAGAAGAGGTTGAACCAAATGGTAATGTAAAGGTTACCATAGATTATAAGAATGAAGTGCTTCCAGAAGATGTAACAACTGCAGATGAAAAAAATCTTGATGTAACAGTTATGCATTTGGAGGAGGATGAAAAGGGAGCTGTCAAAGAAGTAGTAGATATGGCAGAAGATGAGAGTACAGAAGCAGCAGTAGAAACTACAGATGATACAAAAGTAAAAAAGGCAGAGTTTGTGACAGACAGTTTTTCTTATTTTACAGTTACATGGAAAGGTTATCAAACTACAAAAAGCATTGATATTAAGTTTGTTGATGAGGCTGGTTATGAAATAAATCTTTCAGATGATTCAAAAGCTTTAGATGGAATTACCTTTACAACAAGTCAAGAATTTAAAATGAGTGATATAACTGAAAGTGGTTCACAAAAGAAATATTATGCAATTACAGATAAGAAGGGCCAAAGTTATACATTCAAAAAAGCAGTTAATGATTGGAATTGGACGGAAGGAAATGTTTCTGGTACAGATATTTCAGCCTTAAGGTATAAAGATAATCAGATTAAATGGAAGAAAAAAGGAGAATTTTCATACACAGACCATGATAGTCGAGATGCTTTTTATTTTATGTATGGTAAAGTAAAAGCTTCTATTAAAGAATTGCCTACGGAATCAGATAATATAAAGATTTCACTTTATAATTATAATAGGGACATAAAAAATCCTGGCATTAATACATTACAAAACTCTGGATTTGGATTTTATTCAGGAAATGGAGAGAAGGATGGTAAGTCCGGTTATTCAGGTGCTTTTACAAATAGCGGTAAACAGGGAATCTTTCAGGGGATTGTTAAGGCTAATCTAAGTAATGGTACACCAGTATTGAATAATACTCGGGGAAGTAGTATGGGGTATCTATTTGGTAATGGAGATAATGAAGCAGTAACAAAATATGAAGGGCTAAGTGGACTATTCCAGAAAGATGAAGATGGATACTATTACTATGATAGTTTGAGAAATGCAGCTGTACTCAAAGGTAATCAGATTAAAGTTTATGATGGAACAGTGTGTGGTGAAGATTTTACCTTTGGCAATTTTTTACCATTCAATGATGAGTATCTAAAAACAGGAACAAACCATCTGAATAGCATTCCAAGAAATATCACCGATATGTGGTTCGGTATGAATGTTGGAATGAATTTCTATCAGCCGCGAGATGGTAGAATCAATAATCAAGATATGATATTCGAATTTCGTGGTGATGATGATGTTTGGGTATTTATTGATGGAATGCTTGTTCTAGATATCGGTGGTATACACGGCAAACTTGATGGTTCCATTAATTTTAACTCTGGGCAGGTCGTAGCAGCAGGAAAGCAGACAACTCTTTGGGAGAGCTTTTATAAAGCATATGAAGAACAAGGGTTATCAAAGAGCCAGATTTATGACAAGTTAGATAGTATATTTAACAAGAGGGATGGACAGTTTACATCATTCAAAAATTATAGTTCTCATAAGTTTGAATTCTTCTACTTGGAACGAGGTGGTGGTGCTTCAAACTGTAAAATCAAGTTTAATATGCCTAGAATTCCAGAAGAATCCGTAATGATTACAAAAGAAGTCGTTAATGATAATGATGAGATGGTGGACTATTCTTCGGATATTGACTTTCAGTTTAGCATTAAGAAGAATGATCAGACTTTAGTAAATACTAATTACCTTATTTATGAAAACAGCCAGCAAATAGGGGCAGGAATTACAGATGAGTCTGGGCAATTTAAATTAAAACATGGTCAATCTGCTGTCTTTGAAGGTTTTAAAGTAACCGACAATTATGAGGTAAAGGAGTTAGGAGCCTATCTGGATGGTTATGAGGTAGAATTTGATAATACGATTTTAGTAAAGCATAAAGAAACAGAAGGAACAACAACGATAAATTCAGTTACTACTGGTAAATTGGATGTCGATGAGATTTCAAGTGCGGTATTTAAAAACAAAGTTACAAATACTGGAAATTTGTATATTAAGAAAACACTTTCCTCTGGAAGTAGTGAATTAGTAAATAAAGAGTTTCCTATTCAAGTGAATATTCAAGGAAAGCCATATTCAGGGTCTTATAGTAAAGATGGGAAGACTTATATTACTAAAGATGGCGTTATAGGTATTAAGAAGGATCAGACAGTTCAGATTACAGGGCTTCCATATGGAACGTCTTTTGAAATCTTAGAACAACAGGATGGTTCCTACTTACCAACTTATACGATTACGGGTTCGGCATACGATATAGTATTACCAGAATATGATAATGATGGAATCTTAGTAAATGGAGCTTTTTCTGCTTCTGGAAAAATTGCAGGTGATAGTACTGTTGAAATTAAAAACAGTGCGGTAAAGATCCAGACAGGAACAACATCTGTAGATGTTACTAAAACTTGGAAAGATTTTGAAAAATATGATCTTCCAGAATATGTTGAGGTGACTTTATACGAAGATACTAACAGAAATGAACAATATGATAAAGATGTAGATATGCTGGTTCCTGGTATGAGTCCAATAAGGTTAACGGATAAAAATGATTGGAAGGGAACTTGGGTAAACCTACCAGCAGATGTGGATTATGTAGTAAAGGAGTCATATCCAGAAGGATATAAATTGTTTAATACAATTATTACCAACTCTATTACAGAAGTAAAACCTGTTTATACAGATGGAAATATATTTAAACATTCTCCTAACAATGGTACCATGTTTAATCTAGGAAAGAATAATATATTACTTGTTAAGGAAACATCAAATAGTTATTTTTTATGGACACCGTACGATTTAGGTTTGAACCAGAAGGATATTAATTCTATTGTTGAATTAATGAAGCCTTATCTTAAGGGAAGTGGTAATCTTAATGAAGATAATATTTCATACAAATTTGGTGCTGTTAATAGTGGCGGTAATGCTAGCGGTATAACATTAAATGAAACAGATAAAGGATGGACATTGAAATTTACCGATACAAGTATTTGGGCTTTATTCTGGAATTTTAGTTATAATCGTGTTGAAACAATTAAATTAGAAAACACAATCGATGATAATCTAAAAACACAAGTATCTGTAAATAAGGTATGGCAGGGAGATAATGAATCGACAAGGCCAAATCATATTACGGTTCAGTTATATAAAAATGGTGAACCGGAAGGAGAAAGTGTAAATATAACAAGGGATAAAAAGTGGAAATACACATTTACCGATTTAGATTATTATTCCTATGATTCAGAAAAAGGAAAATATATTAAAAATGAGTATTCTGTAAAAGAAATAGAAATCGGTAATGAAACAGTTGATGTAAATGGTCAGGCAAATGGTTACCAGTCTAATATCAATAAAAATGATGATGGAAGTTTTACAATAACAAATGCAATGGAATGGCAAATTGCAAAAGTAAGTAATAAATCAAATGACATAAAACTTCCAGATGCCGTGTTTAAATTATGGACTGGAGACATGTCTGGAGATAATATCCAGCCAATATATGGAAAATCTGATAATGTCGGTATTGTTAAATGGTATCAAGATTCCATGTGTCAAAGACCGATGGAAGGAAGTATTCCAGATGGTACTTACAAGTTAACAGAGGAGCAAGCACCTATAGGATATGCTAAAAGTGGTGAAGTATGGTCTATCACTATCTATAATGGTGGCGTTACCGAAATTACATCTACTAACGGAGAAGTCTTTAAAAATCAGATAGAAGGTAAATGGACATTTTATTTCAAAAATAGTGCGGTCTATAACTTACCGGAATCAGGAGGCTCAGGAATCTTCTGGTATACTGCTGGTGGTACGCTGCTGATGTGTTTGGCAGGTCTGTTGGCTCTATATAAAAACAAACGTAAGAGGGGGGCGAACATATCGATATAATGAAAAAACGATTATTAATAGCCCAACTACTCTTAATGTAGTTGCCAGAGTAGAAAAAAGTACCTAATGGTAACAAAAGAATCAAATAAAAGAAAAGGAGAAAAAGAGTATGAGTAAAATTAAAAAAGTTTTGGCAGTGTTCTTGACACTGGCTATGGTCCTTGGAATGGGGATGACAACATTCGCAGCTGGGGGAATTGAAATTAATAATGCAGAAAATGCTACTTTAGAGATTTCACAAGTAATTGAAGCAAATAATTCAAAAGTGACAGGATGGGCATTTACAGAAAATGGAGCAGCTGCTTATAGAGAGGCATATAAGTTTAATAAAAGTGATGATACTCATGATCAGGAAATTATTGCAGGTCTGATTTTATATGCCGATAAGAACGCTGTAATTGATAAATCAGTTACTCCACTCCCAGCATCAGCAGCATTGATTGAGGCAGCTTTATCTAAAGTTACACAAGGATTTACATCTTATAAAAATAAAACACCTATTACTATACCTGGTGTGTATGCAATTAAGGCAAAAGAGGATGGATATGCTTATAGTCCTATGGCAGCTTATATAGCGTTCGGAGCAGAAACAACAACTAAGCTGAATGCAAAAAAAGCACCAACAACAGTTGATAAATATGCAAAAGATGAAAATGAAGATATAGAAGATGCAAACAAAGTAACAGAAATAGGTAGAACTGTTACATACAAGGTAAAATCAACTGTACCATTTATTCCAGAGTCAGCAGTTAATCCTTATTATGTATTTTCAGATACATTAACAGGTGCAACTTATAACGTGAATGCTGATGGAAAATTGCCCGTACAGGTATCAATTGCTTCTGGAACAGCTACAACTTATTATGCTTCAGTAGAAGGCAATTCATTTATTTTAGATTTATCAACATTGCTTACAGACAATGAAAATGCAAACTATACGATTGAATTATCATATGATGTAACAGTAACAGATGTTCAGGTTGGAAATGAAATCAAAGTTGGCGACTCACTTAATGATCCTAATAACAAATATGGAGATGACAAGGAAAATCTTTATACTGCTACAATTCAATTAGTTAAGTATGCATCTGATAATAATAATGAATATTTAAACGATAACGAAAAACTTGAAGGGGCAAAGTTTATAGTATCAAAAGAAGAAAATAGTAAGACTTACTATGCAGTTGCAGAAAGTGGTAAACTTACAGGATGGACAGAAACAGAAAAAGATGCTACTCGTTTCACAACAGATAAAAATGGTGAGATTAGTCTGCAGGGTCTAAATGTAGGTACGTATTCTTTTATAGAGAAAGAAGCACCAAAAGGATATAGTGTTAATTCTGAACCTGCAGTTGTTACAGTTACTAAGACTGATAAGGCTACAGCAGTTATTGTAGCTGACGCTGTTCCGATGATTGATACAAAGCTTTCATCACTTCCATCCACAGGTGGTATCGGTACTACAATCTTCACAATCGGCGGCTGCCTGATTATGATCGTTGCAGCAGCACTGTTCTTTGCATCACGCCGTAAAGAACACAAATAGTTCATTTGTTTGCAGGGCGGGGGATCGCCCGCCCTGCATTTTATATATACAACACTAAGGAGAGCTCATATGAAAAAGAAATATTCTAACATTATAATAGCTACTATTTTTATCATAGGGTTGTCCTTGCTGCTGTATCCAACAATAGCAAATAAATGGAATACATACAGGCAGTCGCAGCTTATCAGTAATTATGATGATAAGGTGTCACAGATGGAAAAAGATGGAACCATTGATTATGAGGCAGAGTGGAAGAAGGCCCAGGATTATAACAATGCATTAGTTCCGATGATTCTTCCAGATTCTTTTGCAGTTGCAGATGCAAAAGAAGAAAGGGATAGTTCCTATGAGTCTTGTCTGAATGTTACAGGCGATGGTATAATGGGAACAGTGGAAATTCCTAAGATTGACGTAAAACTTCCAATCTACCATTATACGACAGAGGAGGTCTTGAAAAATGCAGCGGGCCACCTGGAAGGGAGTTCTCTTCCAATAGGCGGTGAGAGTACCCACAGTGTTATTTCAGCCCATAGAGGCCTTCCGAGTGCGATTTTATTTACAGATCTTGATAAGCTGAAAAAGGGCGATCATTTTATGATTCATGTATTAGATGATGTGCTCTGTTATGAGGTAGATAAGATCAGTGTCGTAAAGCCAGATGATACATCGAATCTGAATGTTGTAGAAGGGGAAGACCTGATGACACTTCTGACCTGCACACCTTATGGGGTGAATACAGAGAGGCTTCTGGTGAGGGGACATAGAGTTCCATACGAGGAGACTTACAAAGAAGAAAAGGAATCTTCCATCAGCCTGGAGACCAATTATGTTCTGTGGGTAATCATAGGATTAGTGATTACGGCAGCATTAATTGGAGGTATGTATATAAGAGAGCGAAGGAAGAATCATGAAGCGTAAAATAACGACATTTATATTTGGACTATTATTTCTGATCGGATTCGCAGTTTTAATATATCCGACCGTTTCAAATCAGTGGAATACCTATCGTCAGCAACAGTTGATCTCAACTTACGATAAAGCAGTGAGCAAGCTGGAGCCGGAGGATTTTGATGCAGCATGGGAAGCTGCAGAGAGTTTTAATAATTCTTTCGACCATAATGATATTTTTGGAGATGTCTTCAGTACCCAGTCAAAACTGACAGATATCAAGGACACGGAGTATTGGAAGGTTTTGAACATCGAGGGCAATGGAATTATGGGGTACTTGAGTATTCCGAAAATCAATGTCAAGCTTTCTATTTATCACGGTACATCCGATGAGGTCCTTCAGACAGGTGTTGGGCATCTCAATGGTACGAAGCTTCCTATCGGCGGTGAAAGTACACACAGTGTTCTTTCCGCACATCGAGGGCTTCCGTCAGCAAAGCTTTTTACAGATATTGACCAGTTAAAAAAGGGAGACAGATTTTATTTACATATTTTAAATAAAGATTTTGCTTATGAGGTGGATCAGATTCTTCCCATGGTCGATAAGGATGATCATGAAACTCTGGATAAGGCACTTCAGATTGAAGAAGGCCAGGATTATGTCACTTTATTTACCTGTACACCATATGGTGTCAATACACACCGCCTTCTGGTAAGGGGCCACAGCATTCCTTATGATGGGGAAGAGCTGGCAAGTACTCCGGCAGATACGATGGTACAGGCGATTCAGAACTATTATATGTTATTCTTGTTACTTGGTTTGGCAGTGACAGCGTTAGTAATCGTACTTATGAAATATTTGTTCAAGCCGCGTAAGAAGCAGGCGAAAAAAGACTTAGAGGAGGGTAAGAAGTGAAAATAAGAGAATTTATGAAAAAGAGTAAAGTATTCATTCTCATTTGTGCTTTGACAGTTCCGATATTGCATTTGACGAATATCAGTGCGGCAGACTCAATTGATACGGAAGCACAGTGTTCTTTGACTTTGACAGTTCCTGCGGACAGTGTTTATTCGTCAGACACAGGTGCACCAGACTTTATAGCAAAGCTTTATCGGGTGGCATCCGTATCGGAGTCAAGACATTTTACCATGCTGGGAGATTATGGGGTAGACGTTGAAGCGCTTTCAGAGGATGATAACACAGACTGGGAAAATGCGGCAGCTACAGCGTCAAAGAAACTGGATGGGAAGAAAGCTACGGCAGAAGTTGTAATCAGTAAGGAAACAGGGCAGGGCACTGCAAATGGTCTTGAGACCGGAATGTATCTGGTCATGATGGATACGGTGACAGCACCGGAGTATGAATATAGTTTTACACCATATTTCATCTCTCTTCCGAATAACCTGTACTATTCATCAGGTGAGGCTGCAGATGATGAGTGGATCTATGATGCACAGAGTGTGATCAAGGTCGGAGCAGAGCAGCGTTTTGGAAGTCTGGAAATTGTAAAGACCCTGACAGAATATAACAGTACACTTGGACCTGCGACTTTCGTTTTTAGTATTGAAGGGGTAAAAGGAACAGACAAATACAGTAATGTAGTATCACTCACCTTTTCCGAGGCAGGAGAGCAGTCAGTAGTCGTTGAGAATATCCCGGTGGGGATGGAGGTGACCGTGACTGAAGTATACAGCGGTTCCAGCTATGAGCTGACAACAGCAGCAAGCCAGAGTACCGTAATTGCAGCAGACGAGGCCGAACGCGCAGGTGTGGCATTTACCAATACGTATAATGAAAGTATCAACGGCGGTTATGGAGTCGAGAACCAGTTCAATCATGATGAGGACGGCTGGCATTGGAACCAGAAAGTGATAGAATAAACGACGCAGTAAAGGAGGCTGGAAGCTATGAAAAGATTTAGAAATAATAAAACAGTCTGGCTGACAGCAGCCGCTGTGATAATGGCAGGCAGTATGACAATACACAGCGCCCTGGCATATTTTACAGCGAATGCGTCGGCACAGGGCGGTCATCCGATTTCGCTTGGATCAAAGACAGATATCACAGAGGATTTTTCTGACTGGACGAAGCATATCGAGATCGCAAATACAGGAGAAAATGACTGCTATGTACGTGTTAAGGTGTTCAGCGGAAGTCAATTCGATGTAGAATTTTCCGGTGAGAGCGGAGCATGGAGTCAGGGCGATGATGAATACTGGTATTACAGTGAAATCGTTCCGGCGGGCGGCAAGACTTCTGTTTTGAATGCAAAGATCAATGTCCCGGCTGATTTCGAGGATGATTTTAATGTCGTAGTCATTCAGGAATGTACTCCAGTTCAGTTTGATGAAAATGGAAAAGCTTACGCAGACTGGACGCAGAAGATCGATACGACTTCCGACTTTAACGGAGAGGAGGCTGGTGAATAATGAAACGTAGAAAAAAAGCCTCTCGTGGACAGAAAACAACGATTGCATTACTGGCGGCCGCAGGAATCCTGCTTGCCGGAAGTGCAGTGGGAAGTACCAGGGCAGCACTTTCTTATTACAGTGATAATTATACTGCTAATCTGGCTGTATCTGAGATTGGTGTAGCACTGGTCGAGAATGGAAAAGAGACTTCAGATGCATTGCTTGCAGATATGGTCGGGAAGGATGAAAAGGTCATCCCGGGCAGGGAGTACAAAGAAGAGCTGACGGTGAAGAATACAGGTGAGATCGACCAGTATGTGCGTGTCAGTATTGCAAAGAGCTGGATGAAGGATGGTCAGAAGGTGACTTCTCTTTCACCGGACTTGATTCTACTTGATCTGATAGGGAACGGCTGGATTGAAGACAAGGGGGCATCCACAAAGGAGCGTACCGTACTGTACTATTCAAGACCGCTGGCAGGCGGTGAGACAGCACCAATTTTTGCAGATACAATTAAAATCGACGGAGCAGTTGCATCTAAGGCATCAAAGGAGACTGTGAAGTCAGAAAATGGTTATACGACGGTAACAACGACTTACAGATATGACGGGGTGACATTTAATCTGGAGGCCCATGTAGATGCAGTTCAGACACATAATGCACAGGATGCAATAAAGAGTGCATGGGGCGTCAATGTAAATGTATCTTCAGATGGAACTTTAAGTCTGTAGTACAGGGAGGAGAGAGACATGAGAAAAAGAATATTCGGTTTTATTCTGGCAATGGTCATGGTCGCTGCCATCCCGTTAAATGCATCTGCAGAGACGATTAAGGGGAGTTCCGACTGGCAGGTCGCCTTCGATGGCAATAAGATGAGCAGCAATTTTAAGAGCTCTGACCTGGATGCCAGTGTTTATCAGCTTTTGCCGGGAGATACCGCATTGATAGATCTTTCCCTTGCCAATACGGCGAAGAAGGATACGAACTGGTATATGTCCAATGAAATCCTACAGAGTCTTGAGGATGGAAGCGCAGCAAATGGCGGTGCCTACACATATATTTTAAGTTATCAGGATGCCAAGGGTGAGACAACAGAGCTTTATAACAGTGATACAGTCGGCGGCGAAGGTCAGAATGGTCTTCATCAGGCAACGAATTCACTGGAAGATTATTTCTTTCTTGGGCGCCTTTCACCGGGAGCAAAAGGAAAGATTGAGCTTCAGGTAACCTTAGATGGTGAAACACAGGGAAATGATTATCAGAATACACTGGCAAGGTTACAGATGAGTTTTGCGGCGGAGGTCGTGGAAGGCGGTAATACGACAGTAACCAAGCCGGGAAAAGATATCAAGATCATCAAGACAGGTGATAACTCCAATATCATTATGTACCTGTCACTGGCAGCATTTGCGGCAGGAATGATTATACTGATTATTGCGATCCTGCTTGTGAAAAGGAGAAAAGAGAATAAGAAAAGGAGGTCCAGATAAGTATGAGATCAGGTAAGAAAATACGTAAAGGCCTTCTTGGACTTGCAATATTATTGACAATGACCCTTCAGATGACATTTGCGACAGAGGTTCAGGCCGCGGACGGATATACCTACACGGTTACGTTTTATGCAGGAAATCATGGAACATTTGCTGGCGGGCAGGATATGATGAAGATTACCGGGCTCCATTACGGAGATACCGTACATCTGGATGCATTTGCAGGCTTCACGGCTGTTTCCCTGGAAAATAACAGCAAGTATTATGTTCAGGGAGTTCGCCAAAGCGGCGGTGATACCAGCACAGAGGTTTCATCAGAATGGGTGAAAGTCACAGGTGATGTGGATTATGTAGTTGCTTACGGAATTAAGGGAAGCCAGGTCGCATACACAGTGAATTATCAGGATGCATCTGGAAATGAGCTGGCACCAAGCAGGACATTTTATGGAAATGTAGGAGATAAGCCGGTTGTTGCTTATCAATATATTGAAGGATACCAGCCGCAGGCCTACAATCTGGCTAAAACATTGAGTGCAAATGAAGCTGATAATGTATTTACTTTTATTTATAGTCCGGCAGAGAATGGAACTGTCACGACGATCATAGGTGCAAATAATGTGACTGTAGTAACTCAGGCTGCAGCTACCCCAGCAGGAACAGCGGCTGGTACGGCAGGAGCTGCCGGCGGTACAGCAGGTGGAACGACACCAGGCGGTACGACGCAGGGAACAGCAGAAGGACAGGGAACAGTAGAGGTTCCGCCGGAAAATACTCCGCAGGAACTGGTAGACCTGGATGATGAAGAGGTTCCGAAGGCTGATATTAAGGCAGAGAGAGATAAAAGTGTAGCGCCGATCGTATATAATATCATTATCGCAGTACTCGCAATTGCAGCATTAGTTGGGACACGTGTCTACTTCAAAAAACATGGAAAGAAAAATAACTAAATCAGATGAGCAGAGAAGAAAATCAGAATAGAAAGAACAAACATAAGAGTAAACATAAAAGTAAATTCGCTTCTGTGCTGAGCGTATTGGGAACGGTTCTGTTGATCGCCGTGATCGTGCTGTGCGTCCCGATTACGATACCGCAGATGTTCGGTTATCAGGTATACACAGTCATCAGTGGAAGTATGGAGCCGGCAATCCCGACGGATAGTCTGGTATATACAAAGAGCCTGCCTCCAGAAAATGTGAAGGAAGATGATGTCATCGCTTTCTACAGCGCAGATGATACCGGGGCAATCATCACGCATAGGGTGGTGAAGAACCAGGTAGTAGAAGGTCAGTTTGTGACTAAGGGCGATGCAAATGACCAGGAGGACCCGATGCCTACAGCTTACAGTAATCTGCTCGGAAGAGTGGAGCTGACGATTCCGTTCATGGGCAAGCTTCTGGCCACGGTCGCATCCACAGCGGGAAAGATAGCAACGGTAAGCCTGATCGGAGTAGCGGTGCTGCTGCATATTATAGCAGGAGTGATCCGGCGGGGACATGAAGAAGAATAAAGGGATAGCAGAAGAACTCGTAAAAGAGAGGGCTTCTGCTATTTTTTTCAGAAGTATGTTTTTAAAGAAGCGTGTTTTACGATGAAAGAAAAGAATGACAAAAAATAATCAAATATTTCCTATCTTACGAAAGAGTGTATAATAGAAGAAAAAGGATTTTTCATGCAGAACAGTCAGATAGATTTTATTTGAAAAGGAGGTAGTGTCATGCAGGTTAGTTCAAAGCGTAAATGGATGACCAGAGGGAAGATTCTGTTCGAAAAAGTAATTCTATTCTTCCTTTATCGGGGGATGAAGGTATTGTATAAGTATGATACCAGGATCTATGAGGAGATTTCCAACTGGCCGATTGGGATGACGATGGTATTGGCTGCGGCTGAGAAAGGGCCCAAGCTGTGTATCAGGAAAGTGTCATGGGGAATTGTGAGAGTCTCAGATATTGAAGACCCGGACATCATGATCGCATTTAAGAGTATTGATGGAGCATTTTTAGTATTTTCTGGTCAGATCGGGACATCACAGGCTTATGCACAGCATCGCTTCCTTGTAAAAGGAGATATTGCAAAAGTAATGTCTGTGGTACGGTGTATCGATCTGACTGAAGGGTATCTGTTCCCGGAGATCATGACCAGGAGAATTCTGCGGAAGGTCCCGGAGAAACAGATCGGAAGTATATCAGTTTACTGCCATGCAATTTTAGGGTTTTAATAAGACAATAGGAGGAAATGTTTATGCTGCCATCATATTATGAATTTCAGAATTCAACAAAGATATTATCAGGAAAAAATGCACTTGAAAATATTACATATGAATTAAAAGGACTGGGAGCATCCAGGCCGATTTTATTATCCGATAAGGTATTAGAAAAGATCGGATCACTGCAGAATGTGATCGATGCCATGGCTTCAACGGGGATGGAGCCGGCGGAAGTCTATACGGATATCCCTTCAGATTCTTCTGTAGCGATCGTGAATAAGATCGGGGAGAAGTACAAAGAAGCTGGATGTGACAGTATCATTGCCGTAGGAGGCGGTTCTGTTATTGATACAGCAAAAGGAGTAGAGATGTTGATTTCTCAGGATGTTAGAGATCTTCTGGAACTTCAGGGCTGTGAATCTATGACGAGAGGGAACCATGTCCCATTTATTGCTGTTCCGACGACTTCTGGTACTGGTTCAGAGATGACACTTGTTGCAGTGATTAAGAATATTGAAAAATCGGTAAAGATGGAGTTCATTTCGAATTATTTACTCCCGGATGCAGCGGTATTAGATCCAAGGATGACCGCTACACTTCCGCCGAAGACTACCGCTTCTACTGGTTTTGATGCATTGTGCCATGCAATTGAGGCGTATAGCTGTAATCAGAAGAACCCGCTGAGTGATGCTTATGCCACAGCAGCAATCAAATTAGTTGTGGAGAACCTGGAGGATGCAGTCAGGGATGGGAAGAATACCAAGGCAAGACTTGCCATGGCGAATGCATCTACAATGGCAGGCGCAGCATTTTCCAATTCCATGGTAGGAATGGTCCATGCAATCGGTCATGCGTTAGGCGGAGTGTGCAGAGTGCCGCATGGAGATGCTATGACGATCTTGCTGCCGTTCTGTATGCTGTATAATTACAAGAAATTAGGCGATATTTATGGGGAACTATTGTTATATCTTGAGGGACCTGAGGTCTATGCTCAGACTCCGGCCAATAAGCGTGGGGAAGAGGCTATCAAATCTGTCAGAAGAATGGAGCGCAGGCTTCATAAGCTGAGCGGTCTTCCGATGACACTCAAAGATGCCAAGGTCGATAAAAAAGATTTTGATGCAGTTGCCCGGACTGCATTGAATGACGGGGCTATGCTGGTGAATCCGGCTGCTGTCGAGTATGACGATGTCATCATGATACTCAATCAGGCTTATGAATAGAATTTAACAAGGGGGGTTAAGCAAAGGGGGCGGACTCTTTTGTTAATCCCCTTGAAGATTAATTTGTGGGAGGTGAATGCATGTCCTTTTTTATTACGGAGAAGTGTATTGGATGTACGTTATGTAAGAAGCTTTGTCCCGTTGGTGCAGTGGAAGGAAATTTAAAGGAACGGCACAGGATAAATGAAAAGCGCTGTGTTGAATGCGGTGTATGCGGCAGGGCGTGCAGCCAGGAGGCCGTTCAGGACTCGAAGGGCGTGACTGTGAAGGCGGTTCCCAGGGCGCAGTGGAAAAGACCGGTAATTATAGCAGACAAGTGCAGTGCGTGTTCGATGTGTGTCTGGAATTGTACAAAGGATGCATTGAAAATTTCAGAACCTGCCTATCAGGGAGATATCCGTGTTTTTGCGGAATTGATTGATTCGAAAAAATGTGTGGGATGTGGGATATGTGAGACCGTCTGTCCACTGCATGCCATTCATATGGAAGTAGGTGAGGCCTGATGAATTTACCGGTTTATTTGCAGATTGATTTATCAACGAATAGAGTGAAGCGTTTGAAGATCGATAAGAAATTATATGAGAGATATATCGGCGGGAAGATACTGGCGGCAAAACTGCTCTATGATATGACCCCGGCGGGTGTAGATCCTCTTTCAGAAGAGGCTGTGATCATCGTCAATACAGGACCGGCTAACGGTACCGGAGCACCATCCTCGAGCAGATTCAACATGTCTTTCAAGAATCTGATGACCGGTGGTATTGCTTCTTCGAACTGTGGCGGAAACTTTGGAATGATGCTGAAGAAGGCCGGATATGACGGTCTGATCTTGAAGGGAAAAGCAAAAGTACCTTCCTATATTGAAATCCTGGATGGAGATGTGCACATCAAGAATGCGGAGCACCTTTGGGGAATGGATACAGAAAAAGTTCAGGAAGAGTTTCCGAAGCAATATGGGAAGATCGTGATTGGACCTGCGGGAGAGAATCAGGTCCGGTATGCGGGCGTACTATCTGGAGAAAGAGTAGCTGGGAGGTGCGGTGCTGGTGCCGTTTTCGGCTCCAAGAACATCAAGGCCGTCATGGCATATGGAACCAAGATGCCAGAGATTTATAATAAAGAGAAGTTTGACAAGCATGTAGAAAAATGGGTTCGTTTCCTTCAGTCGCATCCGATGACCGGGACCTCGCTTCCAAAGTATGGGAGTGCAGGACTTGTGACAAAGGCGAATGCTACTCATGCTCTGCCTACAAAGAATTTTCAGAGAGGGTTCTATGACAAGGCAGAGGACATCAGCGGTGAGACTTTGGCAGATACAAAGCTAATCAGAAATATGGGCTGTGTAAGCTGTCCGATCCGTTGTGAACGAAGAGTCAAAGTTTATGAGAAGGATGTAAAGGGACCAGAGTATGAAACGGTCGGCCTGTTTGGAGCGAATGTAGAAAGTGCAGACCTGGACATTATCAATGAGATTAATTATATTGCGGATATCATGGGAATGGATACCATTTCCCTGGGAGGCACGATCGCTTTTGCCATGGAGCTCAAGGAAAGAGGGATTGCGGATTTCGGAGTCGATTTCGGGGACGTAAGTAATATTCCTGAGATTGTGAAGAAGATCGCTCACAGAGAAGGTATTTATTCAGAGCTTGCAAATGGCTCAAAATGGCTTGCAGAGAAATATGGTGCAGAAGATGCCGCCATCCATGCAAAAGGCCTGGAATTGGCTTCCTACGAGCCTAGAAAGTCAGTTGGCATGGGCCTGGGATATGCCACCTCGAATCGGGGCGGATGCCACCTGAACGGCGGTTATTTAGCCCTGTTGGAGTCTGTGGGCGTTTTGTCCACCGATCCGCTGGAGACCAAAGGAAAGCCAGAACTGACAGTCCTCATGCAGAATGCCATGGAAGCAGTATCTGGTTCGGGATTCTGTCTATTTACCGCATACAGCATGATTCCCTCCATTCTTTTCCGTCTAGGACCATCTCATTGGGTCACGAGGCTGTGCGGAAAATTTTTGATATGGGTCAGGCCGGTCCTGGGAATCATGTGGAAGTTCATGCCGTGGATACTTCCGTTCAATTCGATGTTCCTCCTGCCTCATGCAGAGGCAATCAAGCAGATCACTGGAATCCACATGACAACGGGACGTTTTATGCAGCTTGGTGAAAGAGGATATAACGTAGAGCGGTTATATAACTATCGGGAGGGTCTTACAGCAAATGACGATAACCTGCCTGATCGATTAACAAAGGTGCCGCAGGATAAGAATCCCAAGTCCGTAGTACGCCTCGATAAAATGCTGCCAAGGTATTATAAGGTCCGGGGATGGAAAGAAGATGGATCTCCGTCATTGTTTAAACTGTGGCAATTAAAAATACATTCATGAATTAGGTGATGATATGTCAAGAGTATACTATTATGGTGCGCTTCGTGAGATGACTGGCAGGAAAGAGGAATCTTTTGATATTACGGATATTAAGGGGTGCTTGAGTGTAATTCGCAGGAGGTACGGCGTTGAGGCTTATAAGGAGGCGAAGCGCAGTCTGATTACGCTCAACGGAGTCAGTATCTTATCATTTGATAACTTTAAGACCAAAACAAAGCCGGAGGACGAGGTAAGGTTTCTTCCCATTTGTGGAGGCGGATAGCGTAATCATCTTGTGCTCTCCTCCAATTTTCCTCGATACCCCTTCGGTGTGCAGCCATATTTTTTCTCGAAAAGTTTATAAAAGTAATTCATATTCCGAAATCCTGCGATCTCAGCGATTCGAGAGATGGAGAAGTCCGTATGTTCTAATAGGAATATGGTCTTCTCCAGTTTTAATTCCAGGATAATGGAGATAAAGGTCTTTCCGGTATATTTTTTCAGCAGTCTGCTTAAGTAATTAGGCGAAAAATGGAAATAGCCGGCCGCATCTTCCAGGGTCAGATTCATATAATTCTTATTCATATAATCCAAAATACTTACAACTGAAGAGGGCGTAGTACGGGAGCCCGAGGGCTGGTCATTCACGCAGTTCTTTTCCCGGGCGAGCATCGTGAGAAGTATGATCATAAAGCTATTGATGATCTCATCCCTCCCCGGATTATCGTGTTTTAATTCTAAGAGGACCGCGTTGATATAATTCCTGATTTCATCGTTATTGTCCAGGGAAAAATGCAGGTAATTCCCCTTCAGGCTGTTCTTGTAAAGTGCAGAAACGATGAATTCCGTAATCAGGTTGTTCTGAGAAAACCGTTTCATCAGCTTTTCACTGAAGTACTCTCTTGTCATTAGAATATTTACAATAATTGTATTTTCATCAACAGGTCCTACACTGTGTGATACATAAGTATCGAGCAGAAGCAGGCTTCCTTCCCGAATCGTCATCTGTGTGTTATTGATCGTCTGTACAAAGTCCCCTTTATAAGCATAGGCCATCTCGAAAAAATCATGTCTGTGCATTCCAGATCTGATATAGAAAGGATGCTTGGAGTAAGTAATGCCTTCTTTCCCCTTAAAATAATACTTTTGCGTGAGTTCCCGAATATTTCCATCTACATATCTGTAATCAGAAGTGCCCAGATATTCTCCCAGCTTGATATCATCCTCCTCGCCGGTTTCCAGGGCAATCTTTTCGAGAATTGATAATTGTTTAAATTCCTGCATTAATTCATCCGGGCTATACATAAATCTCTTCCTCCAATATTCCAAAGTCATGCTTTTTTATGCAAGGCTTTTTCATGTAAGCATGAAACGTATGACCTTTTAAACTTGGTATCTCCTTATCATATTATATAAAATTTCTGTATATATCGCAATACTATGAGGTTTGATTTTGACATAAATAAGTGTCGATTAGTTCATTGTCCATTTTTAGAAAAAGGAATATTATCTTAAATAACATAAGAACGGACCTTATGAAATTAGCAGATAAAGGGGATAATGAACATGTATAAAGTAACCCATTTACGGTGTAATGATGAAGCAGATGTAATAGGAATCAACCATCCAATCTTTTCTTGGTGGTTGGAAAGTGACAGTCGTTTTGTAGAGCAGTTCAGATATCATATTCAGGTGGCAATGGATGCGGACTTCCAGGAAATCATCTGGGATTACCAAAGGCATACGTCAGAGACCACAGGAATAGAGTATACTGGGCCTCAACTGGAATCCAGAACCAGGTATTATGTAAGGGTCCAGTCATGGATCACGGCAGAGATCCTGACAGAATGGTCAGAGCCGATCTTTTTCGAGACAACGATTATGAACAGCAGCGAATGGACCGCAAAATGGATCAAGCCAGAGGTTGTGGAAGTACACGGAAATAAAAATTACAGACGTCCATTTCTTGCAGAAAAGCAGTTCAAGCTGCCAGCTAAAGCAATCCAGGCACGCCTGTATATTTCCGCTTTAGGTGTATATAACGCAGAATTAAATGGAAAGAAGATCAGCGAGGATTATTTCCGACCGGGATTTACGGATTACAACTACCGTGTTCAGTTCCAGTCCTATGATGTCACGGATATGCTGGATTCTGAGAACATCATCAAGGTAACGGTTGCAGAAGGATGGTTTTCAGGGTATCTTGGATGGGAAGGTAGAAAGAACACATATGGCAGTTCAAATGCCCTTCTGGCCCAGCTCGAAATCAAGCTGGAGGATGGAAGTGTAAAGGTGATTGGAACAGACGGTACATGGGAACAGAAATTCCGTGAGATTATGTATTCGGATTTTTATAATGGTGAAGCATATGACAGCCGCCAAAAGGAATATCACTGTGGGCAGATGAAAGAATTTTCTTATCCGATGAAAACACTTGTGCCGCAGGAGGGGCCTTCTGTTAAAAATATCATCACAATCAAACCGCTTAGCATTTTCAAAGATGCTTCTGGAAACTGTGTGCTGGATATGGGACAGAATATGGTCGGATGGGTCCGTTTTAAAAATATTCACACTGTGGATGGAGACCTTAAGCTGTCTTACGGCGAGGTCCTTGACAAGGATGGAAATTTCTACAGTGAGAATCTGCGCAAGGCAGATGCGATAGATACCTTTCGATTAGAAGCCAACGATGGAAAAGAATATGAACCTCATTTCACCTTCCACGGTTTCCGTTATGTGAAGCTGGAAGGATTTACAGAGGAGGTTCAGGCAGAGGATTTCCAGGGAATCGTATTGTCCAGCAGCATGGAGCAGCTCTGCGAGTTCCATACAGGAAATGAAAGAATTAATCAGCTTCAAAGCAATATCCTTTGGGGACAGCGAGGCAATTTCGTAGATATCCCGACAGACTGTCCGCAGAGAGATGAGAGGCTGGGATGGACTGCTGATGCACAGATTATCTGTCCGACAGCAGCATTTGATTTTCAAATCAACAGATTCTTCAGAAAATGGCTACGGGACTTAAAGGACAATCAGATGGAGCAGGAGGGCGCAGCACCATATGTTGTCCCGGATATTTTAAAAGGAGTCTTCTCCGATGGATTATCCAATACAACAGCGGCATGGGGAGATGCGGCAGTGATCTGCCCATGGGTCATTTACGAGGCTTACGGAGATAAAGATATTTTAAAAGAGCAGTATGACAGCATGAAGGCATGGATTGATTATATCCGCCGCGAGGGCGACAATGAGTATCTCTGGGATACGGGGGCTCAGCTCGGAGATTGGCTGGGAATGGACTCCAAGGAAGATAGCTTTTACGGTGCTACAGAGGGATGTTATGCGGCAACTGCATATTATGCATATTCTACAGGCCTTTTTGCAGAGACAGCAAGAATACTTGGTAAAATGTCAGACTATAAAGAGTACAGTGATTTATACGAAAATATTTGTGAAGCGTTCCGGGGAAATTTTGTGAAGCAGGACGCTGAACTGACATCATATACACAGACAGCCTATGTCCTTGCCCTCAAATTTGGTCTGTTGAAAAAAGAGGATGAAAAGAGAGCGGCAGAACGTCTGGTAGAACTGGTAAAGAAAAAGGATAACCACCTGGATACAGGCTTTTTGGGGACTCCATATATCTGCCATGTCCTGACAGAGCAAGGATACAATGATTTAGCATATACCTTATTATTCAACAATGATTTCCCGTCATGGCTCTATCAGGTAGACCACGGTGCAACGACAATGTGGGAGCATTGGGACAGCCAGAAGGTAGATGGATCATTCTGGTCAACAGAGATGAATTCCTTCAACCACTATGCATACGGTTCCATCGGAAGCTGGATGTATCGCACGATCGGTGGAATCGATATGAAAGAGCCGGGGTATAAGAAGACGATCATTGCTCCGAAGCCAGATGAAAGAATTCAAAGTGCAGAATGTACCCTGACCACGATGCATGGAATCGTAAGCTGTGAATGGAAATTGGATGGAAATAGAATCCATATTAAGGCAGTTGTTCCAGCTAATACAAAAGCGTTTATCATGCTTCCTGAACCGGCTGACGAACAGAGTCTCAAAAAGCAGATAGAAGAAGTGACAGAAGGACATGCAGTATATACAGAGGGAAAAGTTCAGACAGTGAAACATGTTCTCTATGATGTAGAATATACGGAATCAAAATCCCGCACAGAAAAAGAGATAAATGTAGGAAATGAAACTGCATTTGAGATTGGTTCTGGCGTATTTGAATTCGATTATATATTAAAGGAGAATTAATCATGGGAAAAACAAAAACCGGAAAAATGCCGGCAAGTGAAAAGATTACATATGGTTTTGGAAATCTGGCAGCAAACTTGATGTTCACCACAGCGGGATCATTTATCACATACTATTATACTGATGTTGTAGGATTAAGTGTTGTAGTGGCAAGTAATATTCTGCTTTGGGCGAGAGTATTCGATGGAATCTCTGACCTTGTCATGGGAACGATCGTGGACCGCTCAACATCCAAGAAGGGAAAAGCAAGACCATGGATTTTTAGAATGGCAATTCCTTATGCTCTGGCAATCGTCCTTCTTTTTTCCTCGCCAGACTTCTTGGGAACAACGGGAAAGGCCATTTATGCGTTCATAACATATGTTCTTGCAATGGCAGGAATCTACACTGCTACCATGGTGCCTTATAACTCCATGCTCAGTACATCAACCTCAGACCCTGTGGAACGAGGTGTTATGTCAACCATGAGGACCTTATTCGGATATGGCGGTGCAACTCTTGTAAATGCAATCGTCTGGCCGTTGATCACCATTCTGGGCGGCGACAAGAAAGCATGGACCATCATGGCAGCTCTGTTCGGATTTGCAGCGACCGTACTGTTGATGGCGCTGTATAAAAATTCAGAAGAACGTGTGATTGAGGCAATTGAAGAAAGTGGAAAGGAAGAAAAGCTTCCTTTATCCAAACAGCTTCAAAATCTGGTAAAAAATAAATACTGGCTCATTCTGATCGGTTACCTGTTCGCTACCTTTATCGATTCTGGTCTGGGTGGAATCAACATTTACTATGCGACCTGGATATTGGGTGACGGAAACAAAATGGGCATCATTGGAACGGCTCTGACAATTCCAATTATGATTGGCGCATTGGCTGTCCCGGCACTGATGAAGAGAATTTCCAAACGAAATCTCTGTATAGCTGGAAGTATTATTTATATCCTGGGTGCAATTGTAATTGCACTTTTCCCGGAAAATTTCTATATTGTTGTACTGGGAGTTGTCATCAAAGGATTTGGAAAAGCACCTGGTGCCGTGGCTGGATATGCCATGTTAGGTGATGTAGTCGACTATGGTGAATGGAAAACACATACCAGAAATGAGGGGCTTGTATTCTCAGCAGCAACATTCGGGGAAAAGGTCGGAAGCGGAATCGGTGGATTGATCATGGGCGTGATATTAAGCATTGGAGGATATTTATCCAGTGCGGCAACACAATCTGCAGGAGCATTAATGTCAATTAAAGTAGTATTTATCTATGCTCCGATCGTATTTGCAGTATTGAGTCTGCTGTTAATGCTGGTATATGATCTGGATAAAAAGCTGCCGGAGATTCGCCGCGAACTCCATAGATAAAAGCTGCCGAAAATTCGCTGCGAACCCTATAGATTCCAGTGTAATGCAGATAACAAAAATATGATTCATTTAAAAATAAGCTTCATAATATACTCCCTTCGAGGTGAACAAGTAAAATCATAAAAACTTGTTTACTTAGGAGGGAGTATATTTTATGTTATAGACAGAGCAGGATATATGAAAAAGAGCAGAATATATAGAAAGAACAGGATATAAGGAAACTGCGAGGTGGATTTGGAATATCAGCTTTGACTATTTATCGTGGAAAATCGCGGAAGGAATTAAAAATAAATAATTGAAACACGAACTTCATTTATAGTGTCTAATAGGTATAAAGGGGCAGAAGGGAGGTAAATGGATGGAAGAATTAGTTCGGAAAGCAAAACAGAAGGACCCGGATGCATTTGAGGAATTAATTAGAAGGAACATACAGAGCCTGTACAAGGTAGCGAAGGCGTACCTTCCTTCCGATGAGGACGTTGCCGATGCAGTGCAGGAAACGATTTTGGTTTGTTATGAAAAGCTTCCGTCTCTGAAGCATGATGATTATTTCAAGACATGGATGACGAGGATTCTGATGAGAAAATGCTGTGATATTCTAAAAAGAAATAAAGTAATTCATTTTTCCAGCAATATAGAAGAGCAGCCCGTCAGTGACAGGGCGTTCGAAGAATTGGAATGGAAAGAGGTCATCCAGCTTTTGGATGAGAAGTACCGGTTGATCATGATTTTATTCTATGTAGAAGGTCTTCAGACAGGAGAGATTGCCCAGATACTGGATATGAATGAAAATACGGTACGTACCAGGCTGAAACGGGGCAGAGAAGAGATGCAGGAGATATTTATAAATAGGACAGGAAGGAGGAGAGCAAATGGACGAAAAAAGAACGTGGATTCCAAAACTTCAGGAAGAGGCAGAAATACCGGAAATCGTATGGCAGAAAGCTGAACAGGCCTTCCAAACGATCCGAAAGGACGAAGAAGGGCAGGAATGGACGGGAAAAAGGCAGAACAAGCGCTCTGCAGGCTCCAGAAAGAAGCGTGTATTCACGAAGAAAAAGATTGCGGTAGTAATCCTGGCGGCGACACTTATGATCAGCAGCCTGACGGTCGGTGCAGCAGCATATTTTCATTGGAATGACAGCTTTTCGAAACAGTATCATACGTCGCCGGAAATCGAGAAAAAGTTAAATGATTCTAATACAGCAAAGGAAATGAACCAATATGCGGAACATGACGGTATTCGGATAGAGGCGGTGCAGTCCGTGGCGGACAACAGTATCGCACACATTATTCTGAAGATTCAGGGGACCGAAGGATTTGAGCTTAACAAAAATATGAATTTTGGTGATATTGAGGTGAAGTCGGGAGATAAAAAGCTTGCCTTTTTTGGAAATTTTCTTACTGACCCAATGGAAAGAGATCTAAGTGAAGGATTGGAGTATGAGATTCTGATACAGGATACTGGAAAAGAGGGAGTCCTGAATCAGGAGATTCAATTGATTTTCCATCAGGTGATAGATGAATACGAGGGAAAAATAAATAGGATGGCCAGAGAAGATTATCCCGTAGTGGTAGATTCTACGTGGGAACTTGATATGATTCTGGACAATGAGGATAATGGAAAGGACTATGAGGTAAATCAACAAATACCAGGGACGGAAGCATTTGTCAGGAAGATACATCTGTCTTCAGTGTCATATACCCTGGATTTGGATTGGACGCTGAAGAAGGAACTGCTTCCTTGTACCTACCAAAATGGAGAGCAGGGGACTTTTGAGCATATCGTAAATCCGCCATCTCTGGTAGGAGTGGTCTATGAAGATGGAAGTTCCCGTGAAAGCGCATGCAGTGCCCTGAATGGGGAGTTTATAAACGATGAGAAGACCCAATACCGGGAATATGGATATAATCCGCAGATCATAGACTATGAAAATGTAAGTGAACTGATCTTTGGGACCGAGGAAGGGCTTGTAAAGGTGCCGGTAGAAAAGGAATAGATATCAAAACAAGTGTTAGAAAAGAAGTATAAAAAAGTAAAGGCTATTTTGATCGTCACCTGACAATCAGAATAGCCTTTTATTATAATTTAATAAATATATATCGAAAAACAATAAAAATATATTGAAATTCATACTACGCGGTGATATAATCCAGAAAAAGGAAATAATAATGCAGCGGATATAAAATCGGTCATTTATGAGAAATTTGAAAGAGAAAGGACGAATGTTATGAATCAAAATAAGTTAATCAGATTCACAGTTTTATTTTTAGGAATGATGTTTTACTCAGGAATTATTGTCCTGATTGGTCTTCCGTTTATTATCAAGCTGGCAGGCAGATACTACTCTTCTGCGATTACAGATGTCTACTGGCAGATGTTGGTTACGTATGCACTTGCCGGAATCTGTGGAATTACGATTGTTTATCAGCTTCGGAAGATGATGAAGACAGTGGTGGAACAGAATTGTTTTGTAGAGGCTAATATTGCGAGCCTGAAGCTGATGGGAAAGGTAAGTCTTGTCATTTCCGCACTTTTTATCTTAAAGCTATTCTTTTTTATAACACCTGCTACTTTCGTAATCATTCTGACCTTCTTTATAGCAGGCATCTTCAGTCATGTATTATCCTGCGTTTTTCAGGAGGCCGTGCGTTACAAGTTGGAAAATGACTTAACGATTTAGGAGGAGGAATATGGCAATCATAGTGAACTTAGATGTAATGATGGCAAAAAGAAAGATGAGTGTTACAGAACTGGCCCAGAAAATAGATATCACAATGGCCAACCTTTCTATCTTGAAAAATAATAAAGCAAAGGCGGTCAGATTTACGACATTGGATGCAATCTGCAAGGCGTTAGACTGCCAGCCGGGGGATATTCTGGAATATGTAAAGGATGAAGAATAGGTAGATGTTCAAAAAAGGAGATCTCATATGGAGACATTGACAGTAAAAAAAGTAGAAGAAAATTATACGTATATGATGAGTATGTGCGGGATATATGGAATGATTTTTACATTCTGTTTGTATCAAAATCTTTCAGGTATTACCTTCCCTGTCTGTGTTGCCGCTACCATTTTCACGACGGTGCTGTTCATGAAAAGAATGGGAATCACGATACAGAGAAATTTTATGATCTATGTGATGGCTATGCTTTTGCTTGGTGTTTCGACGACGATGACAAGCAGCGGCTTTTTCCATGTATTCAACTGGGCAGGAATCCTCCTTCTTTTAATGACAGCAGTGATTCGGCAGGTAAATCCGGGAGGCAATTTAAATTTCCAGCAATATCTGGTCAATATCCTGGTTTTAACAGGAAAGACAGTGATATCTGTTCTTGATCCTCTTCTTCATGGGATTCAATACAATCAGGACAGGGAAAAAGAAAAAAGTAAGTATATCAAGCCAGTCATAATAGGGCTTTTGATAGCAGCATGCCTTTTGGTGGTGGTGCTTCCACTGCTTATTTTTTCTGATCAGATTTTTGCTTCCTTTTTTGGAGGGTTCATTCATATTTTTAAATTTGGAGAAGCGTGGGGACTGTTCTTTACATTTCTAGCCGGTTTTGTTTTGATTTATGCATTTCTTTCGGGAATTTCAAGATTGGAATTTAAGAGCCAAGAGGGAGGGACTGTCAAGGGAAAGGAAGGCAACATCAATCCGGTCACAGGAGTAACTTTTGCAGGGATACTCGCAGCAATTTATGTGTTTTACTCAGTCATCCAAATCCTATTCCTGTTCATGAGATTAGAAAGCGGGCTGCCGGATGGAGTGACTTATTCTCAATATGCCCACGCTGGTTTCTGGCAATTATTGCTGGTCAGTCTCATTAATATTGTTACAGTTCTGGTCTGTATCAGCGTTTTTCAGGAAAATAAGATATTAAAAATCCTTTTAATGGTAATTTCTGTATGTACCTGTATTATGACACTGTCTGCGGCGTACAGGATGGTCCTTTATGTGAATGCCTATTATCTTACATTCCTGCGGGTCCTGGTGCTCTGGTTTCTTGGAGTTTTAATGCTGATTATGTTTGGCGTTATGTGGAGTATTATCAAGCGGGATTTTCAATTATTTCGTTATATTATGGTGATTGTGACCGTGTGCTATATTGGGCTGTCATTTTCGAAGGTAGACAGAAGAGTGGCAGAGTATAACGTAGAGCATTGGGACTATATCACATCCGATGATATGGCGTACCTCATTTACTCAAGCTCATGGGATGCCGCACCTGTGCTTGCAGAGGCCGGAAAGAAGGCAGCAAAAGACCAGCCATGGCAAGAGCAGTACTGGAAAGAAAATGTAGAAGAATATTATCGCAGGATATTGGATCAAAAAATGACATTGAGGTCCTGGAATTTTGCCAGGGCAGAGGCGAAGGATGCCGCAAGGGAGTATCTGCACCTTTTGGATACAGATGATTAATAGATGGGGACAGAAGCCGCGGCTTCTGTCCTTTTTTTATGGGTCGGATAGACCCTGTTGAGTACGTTGGAGTTTCTCAGCAGAGAAACGGAAACGTGCGAAATATAAACCACCCGCTATGCGGGTGCGCGACGTTTGTTATACAAA
>NZ_JABACJ020000031.1 GCF_012524165.2 Faecalicatena faecalis | reverse complement strand
TGTACCATGCGGTACCGTGGTCTTATGCGGTATTAGCAGCCATTTCTAACTGTTATCCCCCTGTATGAGGCAGGTTACCCACGCGTTACTCACCCGTCCGCCGCTCAGTCACAACACTCTTCAATCCGAAGAAATCAAAGTAAAGTGCTTCGCTCGACTTGCATGTGTTAAGCACGCCGCCAGCGTTCATCCTGAGCCAGGATCAAACTCTCGTTAAAAGTGTTTGTATCCAGTCAAGAATCGCTACTAGCTATTCTATCCTTTTTACTGTCTATCACCAAGATCAATCTCAGTGATGGGTGCATCATAAATGATGCTTGTTCTTAAAAATTTTCTCTATAAGAAATTTTCAAGGGTTTGTTGTCTATTGTTTAATTATCAAGGTCCTTTTGTCGTTCTCTGCTGTCGGTTATTGTCGTCAGCAGCAACTTTTATAGATTATCATATCGTTTGCTGTTTGTCAAGAACTTTTTTCATTTTCTTTTCCGCCGGGTCCCGGTCAATACCGTTCCCTCAAGCGACAGCTCTGATATATTATCACATTAACTCGAAATTTGTCAACAGTTTTTTCTATTTATTTTTTTTAATATGATTTATGTCAAAAAAGTATTTTCTTAGACATTATATTTTACGCTTTACAGTCATGCTAATACAAACAAGGTCACAGAGAAAATCATTTTCCCAACTGTGACCTTGTTCTTTCAGTATGTAGAAAAAAATAACCAACTGCGCCTAAGCCATTGATGCCTCAAATATTTCCCGTATGGATTCTGAAAGCATTTTATCAAACTCTTCCTGCGTCTGATGAAAACTCAGTCCCTGTGTCAATGCCCTCGAAAAACTCGCAATAACACCAGGATTCTTCGCAAGCAGCGCGTTCGCCTCTGATCTGGAATATCCTCCTGACAAGGCGACCACTCTTACTACTTTCGGATCCTCCAAAAGTTCTGAATAATATCCATTCTTTGTAGGAAGCGTCAGTTTGAACACCAGCCGCATATCAGCCGGCACCTTATCCAGATGCCGCAGCAGCTCCCTCTTTAGTATTTTCTCCGCCTTCTCTTTTTCAGGGCTGTGAATATCCACCTCCGGCTCCAGAATCGGAACAAGTCCACTCCTTGCTATTTGTATGCCGATACCAAACTGCTGATCTACAATCTCCCGGATTCCCTCTTCATTCGCAAGTTTTATCACAGAACGCATCTTTGTCCCAAAAATATGACGTTCCTTCGCCCGATCCAGAAGATGATTCAAATCTGGAATTGGTTTCATTACCTGCACGCCTTCCGCCTCGGGCGCAAGACCTTTGTCGACCTTTAGAATTGGAAGGATTCCTTTTTCCTCCAGAAGATAGTCTGCTGTAAACTTCCCCTCCATTTTCCTGTCCATTGTATTTTCAAATAAAATAGCTGCAAGTATGTGTTCAGATGTAAAGGCCGTGCTTGTAATAATTCTTGTCCGCATTTCATGTACCAATTCGAACATCTCATCGTCATTGTGATACTGCGACTCCTCAATTCCATATAACTTTAAAGCTTTCGGCGTACTGCCTCCACTTTGATCAAGCGCCGCAATGAATCCATTTCCTCCACGCATCCTATTCAGTTGTACTTCGTTCATGCAACATACCTCCTATCTGCCGAACCCCACGTCTGAAACATCTTTGCTTTTCTTTATTTTATCACTTTTTTACATAATTCACACTAAAAAAACTTATATTTCTGACAATATAATCTTGAATATCAACTTGCAATATCTTGTCAATCCAGATACTATAAAGTCAGATATATTCTACTATGAAGGAGGTATTATTTTGGAGTTCATACACAACAACAATCAAATTGCCGTATACACACCAGATTATCTTGTGGTCGCAGAAGTCACCTTCCCTGATCTTGATGAAAACACAGTGAATGTCAACCATACATTTGTCGACGACGTCCTGCGTGGGCAGGGAATCGCCGGGAAACTGATGGAAGAGCTTGTACAGAACCTGCGTCAGAGTGGAAAAAAAGCAGTACTGACCTGTACCTATGCTATAAAATGGTTTGAAAGCCATCCCGAGTACGCTGATGTTTTAGCGAAATAGCTCAAAGAGGTCAGGCACTTTTCCTCTCCATTTTCAGAACATTCTTAAAAGAGATGTCTGCCGCAGCAAACATCTCTTTCTCTATTCTTGTTGATTAATCTTTTTATTTTAAATGAAAAGCATCCTTTATCTCCTCGATCTGCTCTTCACTGATTGGTACCATATCGCCGAGATTTTTCGCGAATACCAGTGCTTTTGCACTATATTCGGCAACCTCCAGTCTGTCGAAAGCATTAAGCAGACTATCCCCCGTCACCGCGATGCAGTCGTTCTTTACCATAACAATTGGCGTGCTCTGGTCAAATATCTGAGCCGACTTCATCGGGTCCTGATAAAATTCAGAATATCCGACTTTTGGTATATCTCTCATCAATATATAGCTCTCAGGTATTGACTTGGAATCCAGGTCTTCCTCCGTAACTGCATACGACATGATGTATGGCGGATGAGCTATGATGATTGAATGAATCTCCGGGTGCTGCCTGTAGATTTCATCATGAATCTTAATAGAGCGGCTCGGAATCTTTCCTGCCTCACGCATATCCCTCTTAATGCAGACAATATCCTCAACATCCACATATTTTCTATCAATGTTATAGGGTGAGATCAGGAAACGTTCTTCGTCCAGTCTCACGGAAAAGGAACCCTGGATTGAATTTACAAGTCCCTGGTCATATGCGCGGTGGATAATATTGCACATATCTCTGCGGGCCGCTTTTTCTGCACTTGTAATCGTATTTCTTACAAATTCATCCATGCTAAGATGATTCTTTGTATACTTCAACTGAATCTCCTCTTCCTTCAAATATCTAGGTGTGCCGATGATTGCAGCATTGATCTGGAGTCTCGCACAGAAATCCAGGTTCTCAAATGCGTTAAATGCATTGAAGAGGCTGTCACTGCCGACAACAACACCATGATTTTCCAGAACTGCAATATCACAACCTTCTGCAAATTCTTTCGCTATTTTATTCCCCAGATCCTGGCTTCCCGGCAGTCCATATTCGGCTATGGCAATCTTTCCACAGCCGACAAAAGAATTCGGACTCAGCAGTGTATTCGGAATTTTTCTCACTATACTGAATGCTACCAATGCCGGTGGATGCGCATGAAGTACAGCCTTAATATCGCTCCTTGTCTTATAGATCTGTAAGTGGAATGGATATTCGCTGGACGGCTTATGATTTCCGACAATCGTACCATCCTTTTTAATACATACCATATCGCTGCGTGTAAGGTTCCCTTTGTCTACACTTCCCGGAGTGATCCATACATCACCGTTATCATCTAGTATGGAAAGATTTCCTCCTGATGTCGTTGTCATACCGTAGTGATAAATACGGTTCATCATCATGACGAGCTGATCTGCAGGATGAAGTAAATTTATATTCATATGTTTTGTATACCTCCTTATCGGTGTTTTATGTTGTTTTATGTTTGTTTCTATTTGTATAATAGTTGTTTTATGTGTGAATGTCAACATTTTTATGTGGTTTTTATTTGTTTTATGAGATTTATTAAAATCTTCGTTAAAAAATCAGATATCTTCCACAATATGCCGGGACCTATTTTGCATGATTACAGTCCTCTTTTGCTGGGGCCTTATTCTCCCAGTACTCTCCGTCTGAATACTTTCACTGAAATGAGATACACTACCGTAAATACCACCAGCACCGACACCGCACTATAGATATTCACACGGAACAGATCTTCCTTCATAACATTCCCCAGTGCTTTAATTGCAAACCATGAAGTCACTGCCATGAGAACGAAAGGACAATAATAGGTGAATCTGATTTCCTGTTTGATGGATTTTCCCAGTACATCCTTACCAATTCCAAGCTTCATCAATACTTGATACCGTTCTTTATCTTCATAAGAGTCATTTCCCAGTTTGATAAAGATAATACTGCTGCCTGCCAGAATCAGAGTCACGAACATGAATACGCATAGAGAATACATAACGCGGATCCAGGCTTCGGCCTTGCTTTCGGGACTTACGCAGCTTATTCCCACCTGATAATTTCCACTTTCGTCCTGCTCTGCCAGACTTTTCAGATAAGGCATGGAAGCATTCAGATTTGAAGGATCTTTCAGCTTATAATTATACAAATGAAATGTGAGTCCAAGTGGCTCCAGCTTCTTGTAAACTTCATCGTTTACCACATAGATGCTCATGGCCTCCTGCATGTTTCCAAGAAATGGGGTATCATCGTCGGCCATGACCGTAAATTGATCCTCCCCGATCTGAATCTTTTTATTTTCGTCATGCCCCACAAAACTCATCAGTATGACATGAGACAGCTCAATTACTTCATCCTGTTTCAATTCTGCATATTCAAAAGGTAGACCTGACTGATTGGCAGTATTTTTCACCTCTGAATAAGGAAGGATTGCATAACTCTGGTTGACAAATTTTGTATGGAAATAACTTGGGTCCAGCATCAGATAGGAAACCTTAGCACTATATTCTACCTTGTTCGTCTGTTCGATTCCCTCTTTGATTTCTGCAGGGTCCAGCTCATGCTGTGCTACTACCTGAATCGTAAATGTATCTTTAAAATGTACCATTTTATCATAGCGCTGCTTCATGGCGATGGACATTCCCAGCACCGTGACCGCACAGATCATTAGAATCGTTACCATGGCATATGTGCGGTAGTTGCGCTGGATTCTGTAGGACAGACTGTTTAACCACAGGGTACGCTGCTTTTGATAGAGAAAATGTTTCTTCCCGGTCAGTCTTCGCACAAAGTATGGAATCGCTCCCCCGAACAGAAGATAAGTTCCCACAATGACCAGAATCACCGCCATCAGAGCATATCCTAATGTATCGATTTCACCTGTTTGGACTGCACATACGTATCCTGCTGCCAAAACCCCAATCCCTGCAATCACCTTCAACAGAGTCAGCCATCCCTTTTCCGGCTTCATTTCTTCCTGCTTGGCACCGGAAAGCATATTCAGAACACTGCTCCTTAATATGGAAACGTACCCTTTTATGATCATGATCCCGAAGATCACCAGAAACAGTACTGATGTGGTCAGCACTGGTTTCCAAGTAAAGGAAAAACGGATATCCGCCTGAATATCTGAAAGCTTCAGAAGCAGCATCTGGAACAACTTCGAAAAGCCCGCTCCTGCAGCCAGCCCGGCAATCAGTGAAAACAGACCGATAAATGCTGCCTCCAGAGCATACATTTTGCCGATCCGCGCGTTGTCCAGTCCCATAAAGGTATAGATTCCAATTTCCTTTTTCCTCTGATTTAAGAACACATTTGTCGCATACCAGATAAAAAAGAACAAAAACACACCAAACACTACCGAAGCCGCCATTACCACCATATCGATATAATCCTTGTTCATACTTTGGAGCACATCCATCGAATCCGAATAAATGATATTTTGAAAGTTAAAAAAGATAAAGATGGAGAATGAGAGGGCCAGGATCAAGGCTCCATACTCATGAACGCTTCTTTTAAAATTAGAAAAAGAAAGTCTGATCAGTGTCATTCTCTGTCACCTCCCATGGAAGAGAGAAGATTCATGATCTCTTCATAGAATTCCTTCCTGCTGCCCTTGTTATACACCCGGCATTGAATCTGTCCGTCTGCAAGCATATAGACCTGCTTCGCATAACTGGCCGTATAAGCATCGTGAGTCACCATCAGGATCGTCGCACGGCCGGAGTCATTTGCTGACTTGAGACTCAACAGCAGATCCCTGCTCGACTTGGAATCCAGGGCCCCGGTAGGCTCATCTGCGAATATGATCTTCGGCTGTGTTATGAGCGCTCTGGCACTGGCGCCTCTCTGCTTCTGCCCTCCTGAAAGCTGATAGGGGTGCTTCGAAAGATGCTCTGTGAGTCCGAAAAGTTCTGCCATATTTTGCACACGCTTCTTCACATCACTGCTTTTTACTCCATTCAACGAGAGCGGAAGCGCAATATTATCTTCCAGACTCATATTATCAAGCAGATTATATTCCTGGAAAATGAATCCAATCTTATCCCGCCGGATGACTGACAAGCGCTTATTATTTACCTTCGTCACATCCTCCCCATCCAAAAAAATCTGCCCTCTGGTAGGTTTGTCAAGTGTAGAGAGCATGTTTAACAGTGTCGACTTTCCCGCTCCGCTCGGTCCCATAATTGCAATAAAATCATGTTCCTCGATATCCAGATTAATCCCTTTCAGAACCTGCGTTTCATACTCTTTTTTCCCATAACTCTTCACAAGATTTCTGATTTCAACTATTTTCTTCATTCATACTGCCTCCTTCATTTACTGCTGCCCTTTTCAATCAGGCCCATTAGCGGCTTTGGCTTCCTACTTTACAAAGCCTCATGATCCGCCGCTTTTACTGGTACAATAAAAGTGTAGCAAAAACGTCCTCAGAAATCCTTTCATTCGCGTAACAGTCCTCTTGCATTTCTAACACTTCTGCAACATTGCCTGCATCTATGGGTTCAGGTAGGACGCATTATCCCTAAAATAAAGTTCAAACCTTGTCCACGCTCCGGGCATTGAGTAGACCTCTATCTCAATTCCAAGTCTTTTCGCCGTCTCTCTGACGAAATAAAGCCCCATCCCAGTAGAACGATAATCTCCCGCCCGCATGTTGCTCCCGATGTATCCCCGCTCAAACAAATATGGAATCTCCCCTGGTTCAATTCCGATTCCATAATCCTGAACCTTGAGAACACTGAATCCGTCAGCAATCCTTTCTGCTGTAAACTCAAGCTTTGGCATCTCATCGCAATATTTCACGGCATTTCCAATCAGTTGATCTAAGATATAGACGAGCCACTTTTTATCACTGTATACAAAAAGCTCCACGCCTTCCTTCACAATCTGGAAATGTTCCTGTATCAGAAAGTAAGACTGATTGCGCAATGCCTGATTCACACATGCTTCCAGGCTCACCCGTTCGAACTTGATATCGTTTTCCATGTTTTTCAGCTTGTTTCCCATCATCATCGTATTCAGAAGAATCTGGATTCTTTCCATACAGTCCTGCATCTCCTTCTGGAGCCTTTGATCCTGATTCCTCTCATTCATCAACATCAAGGCTGATAGTGGAATCTTAACCTCATGGGACCATCTGGTAATATAATCCGTCATAATATCCGCTTCTTCTTTCAGAAAACGATTTTCCTGCCGATATTCTGTCTCAATCTGCTCTAAAACATCCGCTGCTTGTTTTCCCAAAAGCTGCTCCATTCGCTCCTTTTGGGACCTGACCTCTACATTCAGAAGAGTGGGAATTCTTTTCCACCTTCGATAATCCCAAGCCATATGCAAAACTACCACTGCCAGAAGAAGGAGATCCAGATAGATCAGATCCTGTGGAAACACACTGCTGGCACACAAGATTCCCAGATACAGGTTCACAAAACAAAGAAGAAGCACGATGACTAAAATGTGCTTTCCACGCTCTTTCCAATATTGTCTCATTCGATATAATACCCCATTCCCTTTTTCGTCACGATTACATCCTGTCCGCCTGTTATTCCATCGAGCTTTGCGCGCAGTCTGGAGACCAGCACAGTCAATGAGGCGTCCGTCACAAACTCATCCGTATTCCAAAGCTGCTGCATCAGCTTTTCACGGCTTACAATACATCCTCGCTTTGCCAGAAGCGTTGACATGATCTTACTTTCTGATCTCGTCAGCTCCACCGATTTCCCTTGACATACAAACATACCGTTTTCATAGTACATACCGTCTTTCAGATACTCTCGGTCATTGGCCTTATATTCGTAAGCTCTGCGAAGCATTGCCCGGATTTTCAACAGAAGCAGCTCTGGATCGAACGGTTTTTCCACATAATCATCCCCTCCGGCTGCCATTGCCATCACTTTATCCGCATTCTGTTCACGGCTGGAAAGAAATAGAACAGGCACGTTCGATACCTTACGTATCTGCTCACACCAATAAAATCCATCAAAATAAGGAAGATTGATATCCATCAACACAAAATCCGGCTGATATAAAGCGAACTCCTCCCTAATCTCCTGAAACTGTTTGGCACAGAAGGCCTCAAATCCCCACCGCCTGCATAAAAGAACCAGCTCATTTGCCAAAGTCTGGTCATCCTCCACAATCAAAATCCGCATCCTTGTCACCTCTATTTCATATACTCAAAGCAGAACGTCACAGTCCGCTTTATTACTTTCTTAAGGCCTCATAGAAGCATCACCGCTTTTCAAGTTTTGGCCCCTGACTTTATTGTAACATACCTTTCAGAAAAACAGAGTTACATTGCAAAATTGTAAGAATGGAAATCACAGGAATTGTCTCAAAAAGAAATGTTTGAAAAAAAGTTTACAGAGAGTATTGCCTTCCGCGCGTAGGCACGATATAATACCCCAGGAAAAACACATCAGAAAGGCTGGGCTTTTGATAGAGGAGGAAGATATATGGCAGATCATGTAATTCATATTTATGGCGGTTCTGGTTCCGGAACTACAACTTTGGCAAAATACATCAGTGAAAAGGCCGGGTATTTCCTTATGGATACAGATCATTATTACTGGCTGCCTGCAGATATCCCGTATACCCTAAAGAGAAGTATTCCAGAAAGACTTGAACTAATGAAAAAGGATATCGTGGAACATGATAAGGTGGTAATCTCTGGCTCACTTGTCGGCTGGGGAGATGAATTAATTCCTTTCTTTACCCTTGCCATAAGGCTTGTAACAGATACGGATGTACGAATTGCAAGGCTAAGGAAAAGAGAAAGAGAACACTTTGGTTCACGGATTGATCCCAGCGGAGATATGTATAAAAATTATCTTGAATTCATTGAATGGGCCTCTGCCTATGATACTGGAGGTGTAGAAATGAGAAGTAAGGCCATGCACGACGAATGGCAGAAACTTCTTAAATGTAGACAGATTACATTGGACGGAAACAATAGTAAGGAATATAATTTTAATGTCATAATAAAAGAATCTATAAGAATATAAAAAACCAGCCTGAATCAGACTGGTTTTCTCAGCTTTAATAAAGAACTTTTACCCTATTTTCTGAAAAACATTCCAGATATTCCGTCTCCAGCTTTCCGTCTGTGATAACAATATCCGGCATAGAAAGTTCCCCGATACTTATAAATGTAGGTTTTCCGAACTTGGACGTATCTGCAACAATGATTAGTTCTTGTGTAATATTCTTGATTCGGTCATATACCCTTAATTCCGCATCATTGCTCACTGTGAATCCACCTTTGAAATCTATACCGCTGACACCCATAAATGCCTTGGATATAAAAATATTTTCCAGAGAGCGCAGCAGCATATCTCCGGCTAAGAACATATGCTGATGAATCAGGCTTCCGCCAGTAACCACCACCTTGGATTTAGGATTCTGTGCCAGTACGGCAGCTACGCACAGATTGTTGGTCAGAACATTCAGATTGTCCTTTGCCACTAACTCCTTAGCCACAAAGTAGCAGGTGCTCCCCTGCCCAATGAATATCCATTCACCCTCCTGTACCAGTCCCGCTGCCAGCTTCCCGATACGCTCCTTATGTTCATCGTATTTAAGGTACTCTCCAAAGAGCATTTCCTGAATCTGATTCTGACCCTTATCTGATATTTCTTTTTTTGGAACTAATGAGGCTCCCCCATGGGTTCTGTACAACACGCCCTTGTTTTCTAACTGCTCCAAATCTATTCGGATGGTAACTTCCGATACTCCCAATGCCTTACTTAAGGCTTTTACTGATATCTTCTTTTCATCCTGAAGCATTTCTGTTATCTTATTCTGTCTCTCTGCTTTTATCATGAAACATGCCCTGCTATTCTATTTCTATTTTTATTATAATTTCTATGAGCAACAAGCCGGACAGGCATATCTGCATGTCCGTCTGGCTTGCGTTTATTATAGCACAGACTCCTAATAATGGGAAGACTTGCCATTATTTTGCCCCTTAGCTACTGTCTGTGTATCGTTCAACCAGAATAATGGTTTATGTATTCTCCTTACCATACTGATACAAATACCGATTCCGCTCGGAGCTGATGAAGGGTTCGGGGATTGGGCAAAACCTGTCCGGCCTGGAAACGGACAGATAAATCTGACACACTTTTTCTATAATCTCGGCAGTCAGTACCGCTTCTTCTATGTCCCGCCCACAGGACACCGGACCGTGGTTTTTCAAAAGTACGCCATTTTTATTACCGATAGCTGCTGCAGCTGCTTCACCAAGTCTTGCATGTTCCTTTGCAGGAACATAGACTTGTGTGACCGGAATACTACCGCCAAGAAGCTGGGACATCTCCTCCACAAGGCAGGGGACTGCCTCTATTTCCATGGCAGATGCAGCCATCGCGTATGGTGTATGTGCATGTACGATTGCATAGATGTCCTCACGATTCTGATAAATTTGCCTGTGAACCTCCTTTTCCGAGCTGGGGGGATGAATCCCCTCCGTTACTTTTCCATCAATGTCTATGATTGTCAGGTCTTCCGGCTTCATGATATTATAACAAATTCTGCTGGGAGTTATGATGATAACATCTCCACATCGAATACTGACATTTCCCCACGTACCAGGGAAATATCCCGCCTTTTGCAGCTTTAGACAGGTTTCAATAATTTTATTCCGTTCTTTTTCATATGTCATACAATCTCGACCTACCTTTCTTTGATCAGCTCTGCCCTGGTTTTCCAGGTCGGCATCACCCCCTGGCAAGTCTGCCGATATAATTCATAATACTTCTGATACTTATTATGGTTCTCCTGATTGGGGATATAGATTTTATCCGGTTCTACCGTCTTTTCCACGGCCTTTTCGTAGCTTTGATAAATGCCCTGCACTACCATATTGTGTATTATGACTCCTTTTGCCCCCAATTCATCCCCTTTTACAGTGATTATTTTTGTTCCCAGAACATCAGCAAACATCTGACACCATACGGCACTATTGGCACCACCTCCACAGACCGTCACCTGTGCGATTGTCTGCGGCATATGCCTGTAGCAGTCCAGCATGGCAAATGCGACGCCTTCATAGGTAGCTCTTACGATGTCCGCAAGGGTATGACGAACGCTGATTCCCGTATAGGATGCTCTTGCCTTTGCATCCGTGAAAGGCGCCCGTTCTCCACCTGCCAGCAGATACGGATGGTACATTAAGCCTCTTGATCCAATGGGAACCTCACTGATTAATTCTTCCATATAACTGTAGACATCCTGATTCCGGGCGGCCGCATCTTCCTTCACCTGCCTGCCCAGCGTATTGAGCATCCATTCCAGATTCGGTGTCCCCGCCAGGGATGCCATGAGGCGCAGCCAACGCCCCCTCGCAGCATGTGTTACCGTCATCCCTGCCCTGATATTGTCTTTTAAGGGTTCACCAATGACCATTTCATGAAGTGCCGCAGTACCGATAATCGAACAGCAGTGTCCCTCTTCTATCACACCACTTCCCAGTGCACAGGCACTGACATCCATCGGACCTGAGGTGATTAGCACATCAACAGGCATCCTAAGTTCTTCCGCCAGTCCTTTTTGTATAGGAAATGCATTTTCTTTTCCCTCTTTAATAGGGGGATACTTCTCCATATACTTTTCAATCCCACAGAGCCTAAATGCCTCAGGCAAATATTCCCCTGTCTTTTGGTCAATACAGATCAAAGACTGGTCTGTAGCATCTGTCGTTACCTGTCCGGTAAACTGATAAAAAAGATAATCTTTTAAATGTAGAAAATATTTACTCTTTGCTACACTTTCTGGTTCATATTTTTCCATCCAGCGCACAATCCCGTTTTGATTTCCAGTAAAAATCCGGGTTCCCGTCAGATCAAACAAACGGTCACAGGTTCCATCTAAAACCCACTGATCTACGAATTCAGCGGCTCTCCCATCACAGAAGCAGCAGCCGTTGCGCACAGGTTTTATTTCTTCATCCACCATCCAAAGTCCATCTCCCTGAGCGGTGATCCCGATGCCTGTCACCTTCTTGTCAGGAAAACGAACGGCAACTTCCCGGACACATTCCTTACATTTCTCCCATATCTCCCCCATATCTTCTTCGTACTGATCCTCTTCCGGAAAAATCCCCTGAAGCGCCCTTGCTGCTTTTCCTATCTCATTTCCTTCCGAGTCAAATAATACAGCCTTGATACTTGTTGTTCCTGAATCAATGCCAATAAAATATTGTTCCATTATGATTCCCCCTTCCCAGCCTGCTGTAAACGTTCTGGATTTCCTTTGCGGATTTTTTTCCTGCCGCGTATGATAGTAACTAAAGATGGTAATGCAATTGCGGCTACAATGACGATTCCGTTGACCGCCTCCTGCCAGTATACGTTTACCCCAAATAATACAATGACATTGGAAATTACACTGATGATCGCTGCGCCTAAAAGTGCTCCCAGCGGGCTTCCCACACCTCCTGTAAGAAGAATTCCTCCAATAACACAGGCAGCGATAGAATTCATCGGCCAGTTATTGCCGATTGATGCCTGGGCAGAACCAAGGCGCGCCACATATAGAATTCCGGCAAGTGCTGATATGAATCCTACGATTGCAAATAGCATAATTCGAATAAACTCCACTCGGATTCCCATGATCCGGCTTGCCTCCCGGCTGTTTCCAATTGCATAAATGTAACGCCCTGTCTTAGTTTTCTTCACAAGGAACAAAATGACAGCCAATATTACCAGCATAAAGAGAAAAGGCATGGGAATTCCGGCTATATTGCCTTTTCCCAGAAAACTGACGGACGGGGATATATCTGTAATTGCTTTTCCCTTTGTTAATACCAGTGTAATGCCGCCGTAAAGAGACTGCATTCCGATTGTTGCAACCATGGAATTTAAACGCAGCTTTGCCACTAACAGCCCGTTCATGATTCCAAGAATTGTCCCGGCCAAAAGCCCGATCAAAAATGCAAGAAAAGGATTGCACTTAAGTACAGACATCAATAATCCGCTGAGCACTCCTGACAAAGTTGCGATCTTCCCTACAGAAAGATCCAGTTCCCCGATCAGTAACAAAAGCGACTGTGCAACTGCAATCATTCCAATGAATGCCAAGTCTCTCATGACCGACTGCAGATTGAATAAAGTCAGAAAATGCGGCGAAAAAATAGTGGCTGTGACCATCAGCAAAATCAAGACACCTGCAGTTAACGTAATATTATTTTTCAGTAATTTATTCATTCACTTCTTCCCCCTCTGTCTTAGAATCCAAGCCTAAAATGGAACTCAAAACGGCTTCTTTATCTGTGCCGGCCCAAAATTCTCCGGTCACACGTCCCTGATGCATACAGATAATACGGTTCGCACATTTTTTTATCTCATCCAGTTCACTGGATATCAGGATGATACCAATGCCCTGCTGTGCCAGCTTTTTCATCAGACGGTAGATTTCCGTTTTCGTACCAATATCAATTCCTTTTGTCGGTTCATCAAATATCAAAATCCTGGGCTTCGCACTCATGGAGCGTCCGATAATTGCCTTTTGCTGGTTGCCTCCACTTAAAAACTTAATTTCCTTTTCAATATCAGGTGTTTTTATGTCATAATCATCTATCACCTTGTCTGCCAGATTTTGTTCCTTCGTTTTTGAAAGACCGAACTTTCCACCGAGTTCTTTCAGGGCACTGACTGAAATGTTCTCCCTGACACTTAAATTCGCCAGAATCCCCTGTGCTCTGCGCTCCTCAGGAATATATAAAAGTCCTTTCCTAACAGAATAACTGGTGTCTCCCAGTTTCCAGGGACTGCCATAGTACGTGACACTTCCTTCATAAACAGGAAGATATCCTAAGATTCCCTGCATTACTTCACTGCGCCCGGCTCCTACCAAGCCGGCAAATCCTAATATCTCCCCTTTCCTGAGACAAAAGCTTACGTTCTGGAACATATCACCTGTCAGGTCCTTTACATCCAGAACCACTTCTTCACCCACATGATCGGGTGAGTATGATTCTGCTTCGTCCATTGATTTACCTGTCATCTGCTTTACGACCCAGGGAATATCCACCTGATTCAAGGGTGCGTGCGAAACTTTTTTCCCATTGCAGAAAACTGTAATCACATCTCCTATCTCAAATATCTCATCCAGTTTGTGTGAAATAAAGATAATTGCTTTGTTCTGATTTCTAAGTGTGTGAATAATATCGAAAAGTTTTTCTGTATCCTTCGTGGTCAGGCTTGTGGTGGGTTCATCCAGCATCAGAACATCACAGCCTTCCAACGCGGTAGCCCGGGCAATCTGTAAAAGCTGTTGCTTAGAAACAGGTATGTCCCTTACAAGAGATTCCGGCGATACTCCTATGTCCAGCTTTTCAAGAAGCGGACGTGCCCTTTCTTCCACCTTTGACTTATGTACAAGACCATGCGTTCCAGACCTTTCATATGGGATAAACAGATTCTCCGCTACGCTCATATCCATGAACAAATCAATTTCCTGCGGTACATACGCAATTTTCTGGAATAACTTTTTATTTTTTAATGCCGATTCTCCTCCGATGAATACCTCACCTTCCTCTGGTGTGTACACACCTGTCAGGCACTTGATCAATGTACTTTTCCCGGCTCCGTTCTCGCCCATGATACAATGGACTTCTCCCTGACGAAAAGTGACATCTACAGAATCCAACGCTTTTACACCTGGAAAAACTTTCGTAATATGCTTTGCTTCTAATATATCCATGTGTCCACCTTCCCCGCTTAGAATGCTGCTTACGATTCGGGCGGCATAACCCCCGTCATGCCGCCCTATAGCAGTATACTTTATTTCTTCGTTCCGTCTCCTACAATTTGAATCCATTCGTCTACGTTTTCTTTGTCAATGTATAGAATTCCAGTATCTACAAATTCCGGGATGTCCTGTCCCATCGTCATCTGCCACAGCATCAATATTGCCATAGAGCCTTGCATCTGAGGCATTGTAGAATAAGAACAAACCATTGTCCCATTTTTGATGTACTGCAAAATCTGTGCAAGATTTTCTGCTCCTACAAAAGTAATGTCTCCTTTTTTGCCCGCTTCCTCGATAGCTGCTGAGATGCCGATTGGTGCTGCCCCGTCCACACATAAATACCCATCCAGATCCGGGTTCGCTGCGATAACTGCTGCTGCCTGCTGTTGTGCCGTCTGAACATCATCACTGGATGCTCCACCATCTATAATTTCGATTCCAGGATATTTCTTGAGCACTTCCATATGGCCTTCATATCTTTCAATATGGGTCGGTGCAGTGGTAACACCGTGCATTACTGCTACCTTACCTTTTTCTCCCAGCAGTTCTACCAGCTTTTCTGCCTCCAGCATGGCCTGCTGTTTAAAATTATTACCTACTGAAGACAGCCCGGAACCTTCCACTACTGCATCGAATAGCATGACCGGAATGCCCATGGATTGTATCTCTTCAATAACGGTCTTGCTGCCCTCATAATCAATAGGATCGATTGCGATACCATCTGGTTTTGTAGCTGCAGCCTGCTCTAAAATCGTATTCTGTTCCGTGACATCAGCAGTAGACGGAGCACGGTAATCCGCATTTACCTTTACCCCCAATTGCTCACTCAGAACATCGGCCTGAGATACGGCACCTTGATTCACTGCATCAAACCATTCATGCACACATTTCGGAATAATGACATAGTTTAATTCTTTTTTTGAGGTGTCCTTTGTCTGGGTCTCACTTTGCTTCGCAGTCTTGTCAGACTCTGTGTTCTCTGTAGAGCAGGCCACAAGTCCAAATACCATTGCCGCTGTTAACAAAATAGCCGTTAATTTCTTTTTCATAAGAAATCCTCCTTTTTCTTTTGAATTGAAAGTTATATCCTTTCACTTCGCTTTTGTTTCCATAAATGTATCACATATATTTTCGTTTGTCAAGTATAATGGTTTCATATTATTTTATTTTAAAATAATATATATTTCGTTTCGAAACTTTTTTTTATGAATACTATAATGCTGAATCTCTTCATTCAAACCAAAATAACATACACTCACAAAAAATGAACGTTATCCAAATCTGATTATCCTGCTTATCCTCCCTTGAAGATAATTTTAAACTGTATAATAAAAACAGGACACATACCCTTTTATGGGCATATGTCCTGCTTCAATTATTGGAATTATTATTTAGTTGTATTCTTTTTTCATGAACCACTACACAAACAGATTCACATTGGATTCCTCTGCGTCGCCCAGATAGGAGGCCACCCCGGCAAATTCTACACCGTCGATCAGTTCCTCTTTTGTAATTCCCATGATGTCCATAGACATCGTACATGCCACCAGCCTGATGCCGCTTTTCCTGGCATACTGCATCAGAGATTCCAGGGAATCTACATTCTTATCTTTCATCACTTTCTTCATCATAGCAGTTCCCATTCCTGCCATATTCATCTTGGACAGTTTCAGCTTCCTGCTGCCCTTCGGCATCATCGCACCGAACATTTTTTCCATGAATGGCTTCTTGACAGATGGTCCGTCTGATTTTCGAAGAGCGTTCAAGCCCCAGAAAGTGAAGAACATCGTGACCGGACGCCCCATGGCTGCTGCACCATTGGCGATAATGAACGAAGCCAGCACTTTATCCAGGTCACCACTGAATACAATGATAGTCTTCCCTTGTGGAAGTTCCGTAGACATTTGGTTTCCCTGTGTGCCACAGACTTGTGTCCCCTTTTGGTTCATCTCTCCCACACCGCAGCATGATACATTTTCTGCATCATTCCTAACACCTCCTGCTGTGCAGCAGTCTGAACCTTTTCGGATATAAACGATATTCTCCTTGTCAACACGTTCTGTCCGTACTAATGTATTTCCCGTCCTACGGCACCAGGAGCCAATATCCGCGGCAAATCCCATATCCGTAGCACATACCTTCAAAACCTCATTTTCCTTCATCTCTGAGATAGCTTCATGAACCTTCATAATTGGTCCTGGACACTGCAGTCCGCAACAATCCAATACTCTCAGTTCTTTATCCGATATCGCTCCCTCTTTCCACATCTTTTCCTGACCGGCTTCTGACGGTTCTTCCTCTTTCTGCTTTTGAGCAGACTGTGCCCCGTCTTCCGGCTTGTCGCCGCTGTGAAATACATCCGCATCTTCCCAGTGCATAGATTTATAAAATGCGGTACCGCCTGCCAGTACTGCAACGTTCCCAAATCCATTCTGGCTCAAGATCCTTGCCGCATTATAAGAACGCACGCCGATTGCACAGTATGGGATGATCAGTTTTTCCCTGTCCAGCTCCTCCATACGTTCACGGAGCTTTCCAAGTGGAATATGGTAAGAGCCCGGGATGGAATATACCATTCGTTCCATTTCCTCTGTCACATCAAGTATGGTATATGTTTCCTTTTTCTCCGGGTCCGCAAGCATGGCCTCCAGCTCATCACATTCCATAAATCTGACCATCTGGCGCAGAATATTCTCTGCAGTAAAGCCCAGCATATTTACCGGGTCCTTAGCAGAAGAAAATGGCGGTGCATAGGCAAGTTCCAACTCCTCCAGATCATAGATCGTTCCATTCAGGCGCATAACTGTGGCTAGAGTATCGATCCGCTTATCCACGCCATCCTGCCCCACGACCTGACCGCCGAAAATCTTCCCGTCCTTGTCGAACAGCATTTTCAGAGTCAGCGGCACTGCCCCTGGATAATAACCTGCATGAGACTTCTGATTGATCAGAGCAATAAAATAATCCTGATTCTTCACCTTTCCCAATGTCTTTAGCTGCTTCTCATTGAGTCCCACACTTGCCGCATGAAGGTCAAATACCTTTGCCACAGACGTCCCCAGAGTTCCGTTATACGTCTTCTGGTCCCCTGCAAGGTGATCCGCCAAAATACGTGCCTGCTTATTGGCCGGCCCTGCAAGGGGAATCATCGTTTTCTCCTTCGTCACAAAATGATCGACTTCAATCACATCTCCCACTGCATAAACATCTGGAAGTGAGGTCCTGAAATACGCATCCACCTGGATGCCGCCCCTCTTGTTCAGCGTCGCCCCCGCCTGTGCGGCCAATTCACTGTTGGGACGCACACCAATGGAAAGAATCACCATATCTGTCTCAACAACAGCTCCACTGGTCAATTCCAGTCTGGTCTTTCCTTCTGCCTGATGAAATTCCTTTACACCATCTCCAAGAATAAGTTCAATTCCATTCATCCGCAGATTTTCATGGAGAAGATTGGCCATATCTGCATCTAATGGTGCCATGACCTGATTCTGCATCTCGATCACTGCCACATCAAGCCCCTGCTCATGAAGATTCTCTGCCATCTCAAGTCCGATAAAACCGCCCCCGATTACAGCCGCGCGTCTCGGCTTTTTCTCTGTAATATAAGACTTGATCCGATCCGTATCCGGCACAGACCACAGGGTAAAAATATTTTCCCCGTCAATCCCCGGAATTGGCGGTTTCACAGGAGAAGATCCGGTCGCCAGTACAAGGTTATCATAGGATTCTCTGTAGATTTCGCCTGTTTTTAGATTTTTCACCTCAACCGCCTTTTCCTCGGGCAAAATCCTCGTCACTTCACTCATGATCCTCACATCGATATCAAACTTTGCCTTCATCGCCTCCGGCGTCTGAAGTAAGAGCGCATCCCTGCTCTTGATCACGTCTCCTATATAATATGGAAGGCCGCAGTTCGCATAGGAAATATATCCACCTCTTTCCAGCATTACAATCTGCATATTTTCATCTCGTCTGCGCAGTCTCGCAGCAGTTGTTGCACCTCCTGCAACACCTCCGATAATTACCGTCTTCTTTGCCATATGTCCCTCTCCCTTTCTGTCCAGTTTCATAGATATAGGCTGGTATCTCAGGATCATCCTGACAATTCATACCAGCCTTATATCGCAATTTCTTTATGATTATATCGTTTATGGAAGAAGAGTTCTGTAACAAAGTCACTTAGAAGCAATTAAAGTACAATATAGGGGTCCAGTCCCTCTGGCAAATCTGGGTTACATCCTTTTACAATTGCTTTTTCATAGGCTAACATCTGAATGATGCCGATAAACACAATTCCCCATGTCTCGAACCTTACACTTTCGCCTGCAAAGATGTGCAAGTCAGAACCATAAATATTGTTTTTATCGCAGGAGACCGTGATGATTTTACCGCCTTTTGCTTTTAGATCTTCCAGGAACCCTTTCTGTAGTTCCTTATTTCCCGGTTTTATCAAGACAAGATTCATGGTCTTGCAATCATTCAGAACCATTGGGCCATGTCTATAATCCAAAACATTTGAGTAACGTCCGGGTATTCTGGCGATTTCTGTAAATGCCAGCGCCCCCTCTTCCGCGATACCACATGGTATCCCATCGGAAAGTGTGACCGCATTATTCCACTCCAGCTCTGCAAGAGCAGCAAGTTTTGGCCGATATGTCTTTTTCATCAGTTCATTTTCTTCTATCGTAATCCGCAAGTTATAAACAAGATCCATATCGCCGCCATAAAAGCCCGCCATCATCAAAACTGCTGCATATAAATTGGTTACTGTTCTTGTCTGACAGACACTCTTATCATAACACCAGTCCATGGTCAATTCCAAATCACTGAACTTCGACACATCATTTTCTTTTAGCATGGAAATACTCACAACCGGACATCCATAATTATCTTTGATAAACTCCACTGCCCTCACAATCTCTGTCGTCATTCCTGAACGTGACAATGTGATAACAATACTGTCCTTGACAAATGCAGCATAGAGATCTCTATTAATCAAAAAATCCCCGCCAGCCACTGCAATTGCAGATGTATCTTCATATCTGGAGAAAGCTCTTTGAGCCGATTTTGCTAACATGTAACTAGAGCCGCATCCTAAGATAGTGAACTTCCTTTTCGGATATTCAGAAAAAAATTGTTCAATCCTTGGCTTCTCCTGCATAAAATATGTAAATGTCTCTTTCAAAGCTTCATGCTGCGCCATAATTTCATTTTCTGTATAAAACATCCTTATCCTCCCTCTAATTATTCACCCTGACCGTCTAAATTGTCTATGATATCCTCCGCCGCAGAAAATGTTTTTCCCCAATGGCTGGCAGCCAGAAGCACAGCTCCCTGTACCGGTGAAAATCGTGGCTTTTGAAATCTGATTTTTTTCCCTGCAAGCTTTTCTTGAAACGGATGTAGAATCAAATCTCCCGCATGGAATAGACCTCCTGAATAGGAAACAGAAACAGTCCCTTCAAATGCCAGCTTATCATACACTGCACTTACAATCAGTGCCAGTTCACTAGCCGCCTCTTTATACAGATTCTTTGCGGCTTCATCACCTTCCATTGCTGCTTTTAGTAATATTTTCTGTAAATCGGCAACTTTTGTTCTATTATTTCTCAATGTATTTTCAAAAATATCAATCAGATCCATGTCACTCTCTAATAGAAAATATTCTCTGATAAGAGTGAAAAGGCTGCCCTTCTCTGCCCTGCCGTCGCTCTCCTTTGAAAACAGTTCCAATGTCTTTTTGCCAAGCCAAAAACAGGAACCTTCATCTGAGAACGCATCGCTCCATCCGCCAGACCGGGCCCACTTTCCATCTTCTTTTCTTCCATATGCAATCGATCCCGTCCCTGCGACCAGATTGATCCCCGGAGATAATGCAAGAGAACCTGCCCACCCTGCGGCACTGTCATTCACGACCCAGATCGGATGGGAGCTGATCTCGTCCAAATGTTTGGTAAAGAATGCATCATTCGCCCTTGACTCTCCCCAGTTCGGAAAAGCAAGACAAATCCCCACCTCATCCTCAAGCCCCTCTGTCATACTGTGAATGATATCCTTGAGCAGCCTGATACACGCCGTCATTCCTATCTGTCTATATGAAATCGTACCACTTCTTTTTTGAGACACCAGTCCTCCTTTTTCATCTACCAAAAGGAATTCTGTCTTTGTACCGCCGCCATCTATCCCTAAAAAGTACATTTTATTCCTCCAGCTCGTTAAATGCTTCCCAGACAAAAACTAATGCTCTTACAAGATGAAATGCACACTTCCAGGGTGTTCCTTTGTCACTGTTCTTCACACGTCCATCATATTCAAGACGCTCATACCATTCTCCATACTGGACATCGTAAAAATTCTTTCTGCAATAATCACTCTGCTCTAAAAATTCCTGCAGATAGAATTCATCCCCTGAACACTGATATGCAATTGCATATGCTGCGAGTGCCTCAGCATTCGGCCACCAGACCTTTTCATCCCACAAAGAGTTAGTCTCTTTAAACCAGTCGATTGGCGTTGGAATGTTGCCAAGGGCATCTGCGTAAGATATGATCCCGCCATGCACCTTATCCTTGCCTACCCGGTTCGCCCATCTGACCAGCTCGATTCCCCGTTCTACAATCGCTTCATCAGCCAGCATTTTACCAGCCTTCATACAGAACCATGCCGATTCATGCATATGACCTGGGTTCACAAATCTACCTTTGTCCGTTTCCAGATCGATTTTATTATCTCGTGTCACAGCCTCAAAAATCACCTGATACTCATCTCGTGCAAACCAATTTTCAATCTTATCCACGCACTCCCTTAATAACCTCTGCGTTCTTTCAATCCCCAATACTTCCGCGCACGTCTCTGTTGTAGCAAGACATGTAAGATACATATCATGCCAGATAAACTTAGGACTCCATGTGTTTTCGTATATCTCTTTGAACTCAGGATTGAACATATTTTGCTCCATTACATCAAAACATGTATTCAGCAGTTCCAGTCCTACACGGTCTCTCTCTCCTTCCATCTTCAAATACTCTGCAATTCCATGAAGAATATGAAAATCAGAGAAAATAGAAACCGTCCCGCTCAATACTCTGCCTTTTCTGTCCAGCATATAATTCCAGCGGCCATTACCGGCATAGACATGCTTTACCAAAAATTCATATCCATGCCTTGCATTGAAAAGCCACTCTTCTTTTTGCTCCACCTTATTATAAAGTAGTGAATACACATACAATTGTCGTCCCTGAAACCAACCATACTTATTATCATCCGTCAGATTTCCCTCCCTGTCAAAGCAGGTCAGATATCCACCGTATTCTTTATCTATACACCTTGCATCCCAGAAAGGCATTACTTCTTCCTGTATATGTTCTTTATAACAGGATGCAATCCCGCCCTTCACTTTATGTTCCATATCATCCTCCATTTTATGACTTCCATAGCATTACGATCTGCTCCTCTGCATAATCCAGTGCAACTTTAATTCCACCAATTACAGGTGCATTCACTCCCAGCTTAGAAACTACCACCTCAGGAACAAAAGGACATATTTTTTCCAGAATACCCTTTATTTCTAAAATATTATTTTGAGTAAATGCCTCCGACATTCCTCCTAAAATCACGACTTCCGAATTCAGCATCAGGACCGTATTCGCAATCACAATCGCAATCTTGCGAATGATCTGTTTCACAATTGCTTCCGCCTTTAAGTCACCCTCGGCAGCAAGTTTCTCAAGCATGATCAGATCCAGATTCTCTTGACTGTTATATTCCTTTAGGTTCTTATCACAAATGTCCCTCTCGAACCGTCCCGGACATACAAATCCTTCTGTCAAGTCATCCTCCGGTCCGATATAATATCCAAGCTCTCCCGCTGCCATATTATTTCCTTTTAACAGATATCCGTCTACAATTGCCCTGGCAGCAAATCCATCTCCATATTTGATATATATAATATTCTGCTGGTCCTTTCCGTCCCCTTTTTCTCTTTCTCCCATTAAGGCCAGTTCAACATCATTCACGATAATTGCTTTTACTTGATATTTGTTGTAAATATATTCCTCCAGATTTACATCCTTCCAGTCATCCAGATACGCAGAAAACAAATCATTCAGATCCTTTTGTCCTGTAAGAGCCGGAACACCAATAGCTATCGCAATGATTTCCACATCATTATACTTATCCTCTATCAATCGATCGATCACATACTCTAACTGGGTAAGAATCCCCTCTGCTCCATGATCCATTGAAATATCCTTTTCTTCCCAATAGAGCACATTTCCATATAAATCAGCGATTCCACCGCGTACCTTTTTGGGCATCAGCTCTACAGAGATCACATAATAAAGATCTCCTTTGTAACTCAATTGTCTTGGTTTACGTCCCAGACTTGTGTCATCACAGCCTGTTTCATAAATAATCCCATTTTCAATAAGTGCCGCTACATTATTACTCACAGCCGGTGCACTTAAGTGTAGCCGCTTGGATATCTCCTGCCTGGAAATTCCGTCATTATTCTTAATTGTATGTAAGATAGAGAGTTTATTCCTATCCCCTATATCTGTCGGATTATAAACCTTCAATGCACATCCTCCTTTACTCCTACTCTTTTACAGAACCTGCCAGCATTCCTTCTACCAGGTACTTCTGTGCGAAGATATATATAATTACAATTGGAACTGTCGCAATAACCAGCCCGGCCATAATAACCGGTATATTTAATGTGAAACGTCCTTTAAAGAGCGTAATTCCGACCATCAATGTCCGCAGGCTTTCCTTTTGCAGAAAAACCAGAGAAATCAGCAGTTCATTCCAGACCCAGACAATGTTGACCAGCGAAGAAGTAATCAGGGCCGGAACCGACAACGGAACCATAACGAATAACAATGCCTTTTTCGAATTACACCCGTCAATCTTAGCGGCATCCAGAAGGGAGTCAGGAACCGTTTTCATAAAATTCCTCATTAAATAAATCGTCATTGGCAGCATAATACCTACATATATTAATATAACAGATATGCGGGTATTTACTAACCCCATTATTTTTATAATTCTGAATTGCGGGATGATCATTGCTACCGGAGGCACCGACATCAACGGGACAATCATTCCAAATAGTAATTCCCTGCCCCTGAACTTCATCTTGGCAAATGCATACCCAGCCAGCAGTGCAACAATTCCCGTGAAAAATGCTGCCGCTGCTGTCAATATCAAACTATTCAAAAACCATTGACCAAAAGGCTTCCCCTGAAAAGCATCTATATAATTTTGCATTGTAAATGCCTTCGGAATCCCAATCATATTATTGACATACTCTTCATGCGTCTTAAATGAGTTTACAGTCATGAAATACAACGGAAATATGATCACGATCACCAAACTGATCATTAGCACCTGTGATGTAATTCCTCTGCCTCTTTTTCGCTTCATATTCATCAATCCTCTTTTCTCATCACAACTTGATGCACTGCAATCAAAATACTTGCCAGAATCAGCAATATGACACTAATTGCCATTGCAATGTTGAAATCACCGCCTCCAAATGACTTTTTATAAATCAGATATTCTAATACAAGTGTCTTGTTCCCAGGCCCGCCTGCAGTCATGACGTAAATGAAATTGAACACCCAGCTGAGCATTTCAATCAACGTAATAATGACATAAAATTCTATGATTGTTTTTGTCTGTGGAATCGTAATATGCATGAACTTCTGAAACCAGGTAGCGCCATCCACATCGGCCGACTCATATAAGGATCGGTCAATAGACATCATCCTAGCCAAAAATAAAACAACGCCAAAACCAATCTGCTTCCAGATAATTACTACAGCCACACTGGGGAACGCAAGCTTCGGGTCTCCTAACCAATCCAGTGCCATGTTTTCCAGTCCTGCTGCTCTTAATATGGAATTAAAAACCCCGTTATATTGCAGCAAATATGAAAACACGATTCCAACTACAGGGATTGCCAATATATATGGAATAAAAATAACACTACGATAAAACCTCCAGCCTCTGATTTTATTATATAATACAGAAGCGATTGCAAGGGAGATCACCGTAAGAATCGGAACACATAAAAATAACTTCAGGTTATTCTTTATGGCAATCCACAACAATTCATCTTTCACAGCCAATTTATAATTTCTAAGACCGACGAAGACATTCTCATCCGCTATTGTTGTATAAAAGCTCTGAACGATTACATATATAATAGGTACTACGATCACAAGCAGTAAAATAATAAATGTAGGCAGAATATATACATATGGACTGATATTTTTTACTTTTCTTTTTTTCATATTTATCCATTCCTTTTAATATCAAGGGAATGAGCTAATCATTCCCCTGATATCCAGAATCACTATTCTTCTACGCTCCAGTCCAAGAAAGCTTCATGCACTTCTGGATTCTGCTCAATACATTTATCCAGTGCATCTCCCAATTCCTTCGCAGCTTTTGCAGCCGGCAGGTCCTCTGAGAACATTTTTTGAACCGTAGGAATCAGTCCATCTGACTCGAACATTGGCGCAAAGTATAATTGATAACAGAAATTGGTATCTTCTTTCTGCCATTGAAGTACATTTTTATCAATCTCACTGGTTACCCATTCTTCTTTAAAATTAAGATTTGGCATCATAACATTTGCCATCTCATACAAACACTTAATGTTATCCTCCTCTTGAAGGAATAGCAGGAAATCCGCCGCCTCTTCTTTGTGGACAGCACTTTTTGGAATGACATACACCTGGCTCGGCGTTGCAACAGAAGCTGCCAGTTTTCCGGTTCCATATACAGGTGCCTTTGCAAATCCTATCTTGTCTGCTCCCATTGATTTCTCCAAAGATACGGCATATGCCTGTGTATGTAATGTCATTGCAGCCTTTCCACTCTCTATGAGCTGTTGCCCTTGATAGAGATCCAAGGATAAAATATCATCATTGATATAACCTGCATCCTTTAATTCCACGATTTTATCCAGCCACTCTGAATACTTTTGATCTGTAAAATCCTCTTCTCCGCTCATTAAATTAATCATGTCATTTACACTATCCAGATTCTGCTGTCCTAGAAAGATCCCGATCCACGCTGGAAGATATCCATCCTTCAATCCCATCCCCAGAGGTGTGATTCCTGCATCTTTCAATTTCTTACAGCAATCCATGAATTCATCCCAAGTCGTAAATGGATTTTCTGGATCTACTCCTGCCTTTTCCATCGCAGTCTTGTCATACGCAATTCCATATGTAAATCCATATGCCGGAATTCCCCACTGTTTCCCGTTCCAGTTCGTTTCTGCAAGAGATGCCTTCGGAATGACAGACAGCTCTTCCTCGGAAATATAGTCACTCAAGGGAGCAACATTCCCTTTCCATACATCTTCCATTGCCTGCGTCCCACCCCACATGTACTGAATGTCCGGGCCTTCTCCGGCTGCCTCTGCTGTGCGGAATGCAGAGTAAAGATTATCACTTTCCTGAAGCACAGCTTCCACTTTGACATCCTTATTCTTCTCTTCATAACGTTTGACCATCTCTTCCATATAAGCCTTGTACCCAGGAGCCTCCTGTTCCCCCCAGTACCAGACCGTCAGGGTCTTTTCTCCGTCCGAAGAACTCGAATCGTTACTTTTGTTACAGCCTGTTAACAACGATACCGATAAAACTAAAGCAAACACCACAGAAAACTTTTTCATAACCTTCTCCTTTCTATATTTAACGTTGTTAATTAATATAATTAAATAATATCATAAATTATATATTTGTCAATCAAATTCGTTTCTTTTTATGATATAGAAAATTTCAAAGAAGTTTTCTACTAAAAAACGGTATGGCAAAACTTACCACACCGTTTTATAGTCAGTCATGAAATATCTGTTTCCTATATTTTTCCCAAGAACTTTACATCCCCAACTCTTCCTCATAAGATCCCCGGTCAGATATCACATCGAACACATTGACTCTCCCCATCCAGAATTGATACCTCACAAGACATGCAGGGCTTTCCTTTATCAAACGTTTCATGTTCCCTTCCTGCGGAGCATGCAGTTGAAAGCTGTGATTGCTTTGTCTTGTCACCTTTACCATCATGATTCCCTGTGTTATCGTCACGGTCCCTGGTCCGTATTCTTTTATCCTGGCTCCATAATAAGTTCCCAACCGAAACTCCCGGCCTTTATAATGAATTGCACAGATACAGCCAGGCAGGTGCAGGCCCAGTACGGGTACATCCGCCGCAGATACCATAATACTATTTTTTTCCTCTATCCCAAAGACGCACTGGCTCCAGATATAAGTATCCGGAAAAGAACTTCCCCAATCCGTCTCTATATATCCCCGTCCGCCCGTAAAATTAATGTTTTCCTCTCGGATATTTTTACCGCTGACTTTAAGACTCCCACTTAGATCATGTGACATACTGATGATTCCATGATGACACTGCAGAAAAGGAATCCATCGGAAAAATCCCATGATGTCGCCCTTGATCTTGTGGAACTTCGTGTACCGGATGCGGCCTTGTACTGATATTTCCGCACTTTCTATCTGAACTTTCATTCCCTTTTCCGAAAAAACATTTTCGCCAATCTTCACGCAGAATTGTCTTCTGTTGATCCTGCACAGTTCGATCGGATATGTGAAATACCATGCCCCCTCATCTGTCACAACTTGAATGGAAGCGGACCAACTGCCTTTTTGGTCTGCATGTACCGCAGGAATGAAGGCAATCGTTTTCCCCTCATTCTGATGTTTTAAATACCAGCCTTCAAAATAAGGATACTTTTTTCCAATTCCATGAAAATATTGCTGCTGCATCTACTTGCCCTCCTTCTTGCGGCATAAAATGTCTTCCTGCGCCGGTTCATCCAGATGACGCCCCCGATAGTCGAAGCGCGAACCATGGCAGGGACAGTCCCAGCTTTTCTCATGTGCATTCCATTCCAATTGACATCCCAAATGCGGACAGTGCGCCGATACCGCGTAAGTCTCGCCCGTCTCAGATTTATAGACCCCGTATTTGTGCCCTTCATGCTCCACCACTGCGCCCTCACCTGCATGGACCTGTTCCAGTTTTTCCTGGGGAATCCACACGGCGCGTTTCAAAAGTCCTGCAGCAGCATGTCCGCTATCTTTGATAAAATTCCCAGCAGATGCCTGTACATTATATCGAAGCGGTGAAAAAACCTCTGCATAAGGATTTTCCCTTTTACAGATCAAGTCCGTTAAAATCATGGCAGACACCATGGAACTGGTCATTCCCCATTTTCCAAATCCAGTTGCTACATACCAATTCGGACGGGAATGGCTGAATTGCCCAATGTAAGGAATATGATCCAGTGTCATGCAGTCCTGTGCGGACCATCTCGCGGTCTCTACACAATCCGGCCAATAGGATTCCGCCATGTGCGCCAGATATTCATATGGATCTCCCGTCGGTGCTTTTCCGGTACGGTGCCCTCCGCCCCCGACCAGTAATACCTCTCCTGCGCTTCGGTAAGATAATGCATCCGAATCGATACCGTAATACATGCCTTCCATCATATCCGCATGTTTTACTGACACGACATAGCTGCGTTCCTGATGCATCCGCATAAAATAATATCCCGGAACATTTAAGAAGGGATAATGGCAGGCAAAAATAATCTGCTTTGCATGTACCTCCCCCTGATCCGTGATTACCACATTTTCTTTTACATCCTTCACTTTTGTGTTCTCGTAAATTTGCAGTCCTGCAGCCATTTTATATAAAAACTTTAATGGATGGAATCTGCCCTGGTCCTTGAACTTCAAAGCCAGCTTCACGGGACACGGAAGTTCTGTCTTTTCTGTCAACTCAGCCGGAATCCCCAGCCTTTTTACCGCTTCATACTCCTCTCTGATTTTTCTCGTATGTCTGGCAGTGTATAAATAAGCAGGACAGTCCTTCCAGTCACAATCTATCTGGTATTTGTCCACCAAGATTTTATATCTGCGAATAGCCTCCTGATTCGCCGCCGCATATTGTCCTGCCTTCTCTTTCCCTACGCTCTCAATCAGCTTTCCATAAATCAGCCCATGTTGGGAGGTCACCTTTGCAGTTGTATTTTTCGTCTGACCGCTCCCAATGCGGGCGGCTTCCAGAATCACACAGTTTCTTCCCGCCTGCTCCAGGAAATGGGCTGTCAGAACACCTGCAAGCCCTCCGCCGATAATAGCAGTATCTGTCGTAATCGTTCCCTTCAACGTCTCCCTTCGTTCGGTAGACGTTGACAAACTCCAAATCGATTTATTCACCATATATGTTCACCTCATAAATAGGATTGACCGAGTTGGGAAACTTATACATAAAGCAGAGGGGTCAGAACCTTTTGCGCTCCGTTTTCAGAATAATCTGAACACGGATAACAAAAGGGTCTGACCCCATTTAACGTTATGCCATCATACTATTTAATACCATTCCAACCACAATAATCCCGATACCTGCTAATGCCATTCCATCCGGCATACCATCCTTCAAGATCAACACGCCCATCACCACGGTAAATATAACTTCTCCCGACTGGGTAGCTTCTACGACCGCCAGCTTTTTCGGATCATGCCGCATCAAATCTGTGGCGGCAAAGAATAGAACTGTAGCCACAACTCCCGCCAGCAAAGCAATAAGAAAAGACTGGAAACATTGGGAAGCTGTCGGCAGCCCCGCCTGTCTATAAGACCACACCGCACAGATTCCCCAGAACGGCATGGAACACAGTGTCATTCCAAATACACGCTGCACCGTGGTCAAGCCATCCCCTTCTGTCACCTGCATCATCTTCCGGTTTCCCAAAGGGTAGGAAAAGGCGGCGATTCCCATGGTGAGAATGAGCATCGGCCAGTCTGCCTGCACTCCCATTCGTATCTTAGATACCTGCATGACGAGAATTCCCGCTACGATCACGCAGGAACAAAGTAAATTTTTCACAGGAATCCTTTTTCCGAACAATGGTGTCAGAAGAACTCCCGCCACAATTGTGAACTGCCAGACCGCCGCAGTAAACCAACTTTCCCCGTAAATCGCAGCAGCGGAAAGCGGGGCATAGAAGAGTCCAAATCCAACCGTGCTCCACACAAACCACTTCACGGGTTTCTTTGAAATACTCTGAAATACCTTTCGAAATCCATTGCCCTTTATCAACAGCAGAGCCATCAAGGGTAAGGTAAATAAATATCTCAGAACTGCTGTCCATAAATAGTAACCGCCTTCTAAATTCATGCTTCTTATCAGAATAAAGTTAAATGCAAAAAAGAAGGCTCCTGTAATTCCAAATAAAATTGCTTTTGCAAAATCTTTCATATCTCTAATCATCCTTATAGATATCTATTCCAGGTTCAACAATTATAATTCAGTGAAGGTCCCCCTCTCTTCTACTCTTAATTTCAGAATATACCGAATATGAAGGGGTAAAGGGTCAGACCCCTTTGCGGTAATCCGACAGCATCAATCCCACCTGGAGGGAAAAGCAGTCGTTCGGATTTTCAAAATCGATGTTTAAAATCTCTTCGCACTTTTTGATTCTGTACTTAATGGTATTCCTATGAAGGAACATCATCTCAGCGGTTTTACTTACACTGCACCGACAGTCCAAATAGGTGCTCAATGTCTTCTTGAGTTCCTCGGTCATCTCATCCTTGGGATATGCCAGTTCTTTTAGTGTATAGAGGCACAACTCCTGAATCTGGTTGCCAGATACAGATTTAAGAAGTTCCATGATGTTCTTGGGACGATAATAGGAAATATATCCCTCTGTTTTCTCTTCCGAGCCGCCCTGAAATATCTCAAGCGCTTCCATATAGGAGCGGCTGATTTCCTCCGGGCGCTCGGTGCTATTGCCAAATGAGAACCGAAGCAGAATCCCGAATCCCTTTTCAATCCTTTGGTAGATGTCTTTTAACACTTTTTCGATATCCTTTAATTCTTCCTGCATAATCATGACATACCGCCATCTGTCTGTTTCAGGAAGGAACATAATTTTATTCCCGTACTTTTTGCGAAGTTTTTCCTCAATCCATTGAAAAATTAGAAGATACCTCTCCTCTCTTTTCGTAAAATCTCCGATTTGGAAATTTTTCTGATCCGTCACTGGAATCTGCGCCACGATTACACGATAATAGCTGCCTGCTCGAAAACCATATCGTTCGCCCAGGGTAAGCATCTGACGCCTGGTCCAGGTCTCCTTCTCAAATCTATTTAAAAGAATCTGGAGAAATTCTTCTTTAAACCGCGCCTTATTACAAATCAAATACAAGTTCTTATAGAAATAGATTCCAAAGATCAGCAGGACTTCTTCAATCATCAGGGAGGACAACTCTGCTGGGACTTTCTCCGTATGCAGAACACATAAATAGTATGTATTACAGCTGATGCCGCGGATTGGGAAAATGCAGATCTTATCCGTGCGGCACTGTTCATCCATATAGTAAGGCTCATCCGGCTGCCCGGAAAACACTTCCTCCATCCGGGCAAAGGTCTCTCTGGAAAGCTTCCGGTCCTCCGGGCCGCATTTATATCCATACTCGTAGATTTCTCCGAACAAATCTAAAATCACCACCGGCTTGTCCAGAAGCATCCCAAGATTGTTCAGCATATTCTTCATGGGTGCCCCTGACAGAAGCAGGGTGGAAAACTTCTTCTGAATATTCAGGGCGTTTAAGAGATTATCATTTTCGTTGTTCCAAATATGGGACAGCATACCATGATACACTTCTCCCAGCGTGCACTCCAGAGGAATCCGAAGCAGGGGGAACTTAAGCTTATCGGCAAGAGCAATCACCTCGGGTGCCAGCTCGTCTAGGAAACGCCCCAGCTTTATGGCAAGACCAATGCAAGATATATCATTAAGGCTCTGAATAAACTTTAAGAATTCCTCCGGGCGGTCCTTAAAAGCCATACCCGTGGTAAGAAGCAGAGAATTCCCCGGAAGGTATGCTGCCACATCCGGGGTTTCTGTAGATTCGACCGTGAGAACTGTGCGTTCCAGGTCACCTTCTCTATTAATCAATGTCAGTCTGGAAAATTCTGGTTTCATAAGCAATTCTTTCAGTGTCATGACACATTCCCCCTTTTTGTCCATCATACAGATTCGGGGAAATAAAGTCAATCATTAGTATGGCTTACATTATCCGTGTATGACTGTGCCTGTCTTCCCAAGCAATCCGTCTTTTGCTTTATTCAAAAGTGTAATGAGCGCGTGCCTTCCCTGACCAGAGGCCGCGAACTGAAGTGCTGCCTCTACTTTCGGCAGCATGGAGCCTGGCGCGAACTGTCCCTGCCTGATATACTCATGTGCCTCCTCGATTGTCATCTCCGAGAGCCATTTCTGATTCTTCTTACCAAAATTAATTGCTACCTTCTCTACCGCTGTCAGGATTACCAGATAGTCTGCCTCGAGCTCCTTTGCCAACAAGGCACTTGCAAAATCTTTGTCAATGACAGCGCTTGCGCCTTCGATCCTGCCGTCGTTCTCAATGACTGGAATTCCTCCTCCGCCACAAGCGATCACGACTTCCCCTGCATCCAGCAGTGCACGGATTGTTCCCAGCTCCACGATTTCCACCGGCTTTGGTGAGGCAACTACCACACGGTAGCCTCTTCCGGCATCCTCCATAATCTTCTGATTCTTCCGCTCTTCCAGCATCGCCTCATCCTTAGTAAGAAATCTTCCAATCGGCTTGCTCGGATTTTTAAATGCCTCATCCTCGGGGTCTACCTTTACCTGGGTCACAAGAGAAGTCACATTTTTACAGATATGTCTTCTTCCCAATTCTGCCCGTATGGAGCTCTGCAGTTCATATCCGATATACCCCTGGCTCATCCCCACACAGGATGGCATCGGGACCGTTGAATACATTGGATAGTTGCTCTCCAGATCCGACATTGCCGTATGAATCATGCCGACCTGCGGTCCGTTCCCGTGGGTTACGACCACCTGAAACCCTTCCTCCACCAGATCCGCTATGATATGTGCCGTCCTCTCCACGGCCTTGGTCTGTTCCTCATAATTATAGCCAAGTGCATTGCCGCCCAGGGCAATAATCACCTTTTCCTTTTTCATAAAAATCATTCCCTTCTGTTAATGCGGCCTCATGTAAACGACCTTCTCTATGCAGTCTTATGTATTCTATCTGTTTAATATCTCCCGGTCCAACTCCCCTGCCTTCTTCGCAATGAGCATAGCCGCAAGCGCATCGATATCTACATTTAAAACGGTTCGGAACATTCCGGAAAACCAGTCGATTCCAGACAGCAGTGCAATGCTTTCCATCGGAAGTCCCAGCCCTGGTACGATAATGGTCAAGGCCATGATTCCTCCGCCGGGTACAACCACCGTTCCCAGACAGGCCAGTGAGGAAAGCGCCACCACCTTCACCAGCATATGCAGATCCAGTTGAATTCCATAAATTTGACTGATGGTCAGGCAGGCAAGTGCCAGGAACATAGACAGCCCGTTGCTGTTCAAAGTCATGCCCAGCGGATTCACCAGGCCGGATATCCTTTTACTGACCCCCAGCTTCTCCTCGCTGTCCTTCATCTTTACCGGAAGAGAGACTGCGGAGGAGGTCGTGGTAAACGCCACCAATGTCATCTTGGAAAGTTTCCTTGTCAGCTTCAGGACATTTGTCTTGCAGTAAACGGATGTAAACACAATGCACATGGTCAGATGAAGCAGCGCTCCCAGCCCAAACGCACCCAGGAACTTTGCCAGAGGCAGTAAGATAGATGCCCCCGCTGTCCCCGTGGTATAAGCCATCAGCGCACCGATGCCAAGGGGAGCCGCCTTCATCACGATCTGAATCATTTTCAGGACCACAGCGTTAAATTCCTTTACAATTCCCATAATGCTGGAAGTCCCCTGCTTCTCACGTACGATTCCCAACGCGATTCCAAACAGAATCGCGAATACAATGACCTGAATCATCTCCGCCTTTGCCATGGAGGAGATGATATTCTCAGGGAAGAACTCCAGGATGATTTCGGAAACACTGCTTTCGGCTGCCTTTGTCCCACTTCCTGAGATTTTGACCGTAAGCCCCGCACCGGGCGTCAACAGCTTGCCAAGTAGAATTCCAACTGCCGCCGCCAGTACCGTACTGATGGAGAACCAGAACAGAATTCCTGCCCCCAGCTTACCTAACTCCTGAGGCTTGAGATTCCCCACTGCCTCGATCACGGCTCCCATGATAAGCACCACTACGGACATCTGAATCAGCCGAAGGAAAATATCTCCCAGAAGCCTGATCTCCCTGATCTTCTCTCCGAAAAGAAGTCCGGCTCCCGCTCCTAACACCACAGCAATCATAATCTGTTTTGTCATCGATAATTTTATTTTTTTCATAGCTGCCTCCATTTATCCTCCGCATACTGGATTCCTGTCCAAAGCCCTGCTGCTATATCACGACCAGAGGTGTGTCCGAACAGAAGAATTCTCTTAAGGCTCTCTGCCATCTGATTTACCTGCCTCTCCTTCCACGCATTCGCAAACTCAAGGAACGATTTGCTAAACAGATGCTGCAGTGCACAAAAGTACTGGTTGACGCTGACATCCGTCGTATACCTCGAATCTGCCAGTTTCACCAATTCTGCCTTAAAGCTGTCTCCCAGGAAGGAAAACATCTCGTCCGCGAACAGGATTCCCAGAAGGAAATCATCCCCCGAAGGCGTCAGCCCTGGTCCATACCCCACCCACTTTTTCAGGATATGGCAGATTACCTCTTTATCCCTGCTTCGAAAACAGTTTCTGATAACCTCTATGTTCCCGCATTTTCCTGATACGATCTGTCCTATGGTGTCCCCAAATCCGGTTTTCTCGTCTTTTATAAATCCAAAAATTCTATCCAAACTCATCTGTGGCCTCATCCGGTGGTCTTTCTGATACCGACTGGAAAATACTTGTGCACCGCTAAAATCAATCACCAACCCAGATGATACTAACCGCTGTCTCTCCTGATCCATACAGAACGATGTCTCTCCCTGTGAAACCACATCCCGGATCTTTTTTACATCCTCTTTCTTGAGAAGAATCCCATACGGAAGCAGTTCATCGTGCTTGTTGCCAATAAAGCAAAGCCGTCCCTCTGCCGCCAGATTAAATCCATGCTCAAAACAGCTATGTACAGGATAATCCTCTTCCTTCGACATATTCAGAAATTCTGACGAAACCTGCTTTGCTTTCACTTCCATATGGGATCCTCCCTCTTAAAACTGAACTTTATTATTCATATCCAAGCTTCTTTGCATAAGCCAGAACTGCCTTTTCAAAGCATTCTACAGGTGGATGCACAGTTCCTGCCCCAATCTGTCCGACTCCAGCCTCTTTGTGCGCAATTCCCGTATTGATCACAGGTGTGATTCCTTTCTCCACTACTTTTCTTGCATCGATTCCAAGACAGATGCCCTGGAAATTCCATGTCGGGATCGCAAAGTTCGGATTTCGGTCCAATACGATCTCCATCATCTCATTGCTTGTATTCAACGCGTCCTCATATCCGCCTGCTCCAACAAAACGTGTAACTGCCGGGGCTGCGATCATTGCCATTCCGCCGACTCCAAAGGTCTCTGTGATCGCACTGTCTCCCATATCCGGGCTTGCGTCCTCCTGATCATAGCCTGTAAAATACAGCCCCTGCGGGGTATTGACAGGTGCGGTAAACCATTCGTCACCCATTCCGCTGATGCGGATACCGAAATTTTCTCCATTTCTGCACATTGCGGTAACTACGGTTCCCTCCTGAATGGTACGCGCACCGTCCATCACAGCCTTTGCAGTCGCCATCATAATGTTCAGGAAGAACTGGTCCGTATCAGATAGGAACTTGATCACGTCATAACGTTCCTTTTCATCCATCTCAAGCCTTGTGATTACTGGTGCCAGTTCCTTTAAGAACACCAAGGAAGCTGCAATATTTCTCTGATGGAACTCATCTCCCATTGCAATTGCCTTCGCGATCAGCGGTGAGAGACTGATTCCGTCTTCAAACGTACGGATTGCCTTTCCAAGTACCGGACCTAAGACATCCCTCATCCAGTTCAGCCGGTCTACGACTTCCTGGGAGTATGCCCCGAAACGAAGTACCTTGCCGATTCCTTCATTCATGGTACAGTAAGCACGGTTGCCATCAGTGATATTCTCTACCACAAATACCGGCATATTTGCGGATGTGATACCGCCCATCGGTCCTACTGCATTGACATGGTGGCACGGAATAAATGTGATTTCTCCTGCCTCCAGCATTTCTCTTGCCTCCGCCTCGCTTGATGCCCATTTTTCAAACAGGACAGCGCCTACACAAGATCCCTGCATCGGGCTGGTCATATTCTCCCATCTGATTGGCGGTCCTGCATGGAGCAGTACCTTTCTGCCCTCGAACTCTTTGATTACGCTCTTAGCTGGAACCACATCCAGAAGAACTGGAGAAGCTGCCACGATTTTGGCGATTACGGCCTCATTGGCCTCTGCGATTTGATCCGTATACTGGCTTCTCAAGTAACCCAATACCTTAATCAGTTCCATGTTGCCCCCTGCTGGCGGTGCCCAGTCAAACTGCACGACCTCACAGTCAAATTTTTTTAACACTTCACTAAAGCTCTTCAGTCCAATATTGATAATGCTCGGCTTCTCGGAAATCAGCCTTTTGACAGTCTCAGATACCTCATATTCTTTTGCTTTCGTCTGACCCAGTGGGACAATCTCTTTTTCCGCTTCCTCATACTCACAGCCAATCAGAGCCAGTGCGGTCTGAACTGCCTGCTTGTTGCTCTCACATACAAGGACTCCCGCATCTTCCATCAGCTTTTTCTGGTAATCATATCCTTGATAGTCTTTCCCCGTTCCACATACCGTTGTCACGAAATACACTCTGCGCTTTTCCTTCTCTGCCTTTTCCTTTAATTCCTGGATACAGGGAAGCAGTGCCTTCGCCATATCCTCGTGGGAACCATATCCAAGTACGATGTCGAATAAAATCACTGCAGTGGAAGGATCATCCACGGCATCTCTCATACATTCGCAGCGTTTTGCCGGATCAATCATCGGATGCGGTTTCCCCTGTGTATAGACATCGTCTCCTAAGTCCACTACAATATGCCCATCCACATTCAACATGAAACCTTCCTTTTTGCCGAGCCCCACACCCATGGAAAGGGTGTCACGAATCATCATGGCTGCCTCTCCCGCCAACGTTCCACCGGAGTAATATGCCTTAATCGTCTTCATCTCTTCCTTTTTATATGCCCCTTCCACTGCGGGGACAAAGGTATCCTTTATGACCTTTTCACCGCGGACCAGCTTCACTGCGATTCGTGCTGCCTCATCCAGTGTATAGGCATGGTAAAAATTCTCTTCATGAATCTCCGGCTTTTCTCCTAAGAACAGCGTGACTACCGGTTTCTTATAATTGCGCAGACGTTCTACAATTACATCTCTGACTTCCTTTGCAGGAGGCTTGGAGATGACGATCACGACCTCTGTGCTCTTCTCATCCTCCATCGCATTGATGGCATCCAGCATGGTGATTCCACCGACTGCCTGAGACAGGTCCCTTCCGCCAGTACCGATGGCATTGGTCACCCCTTCACCCAAACGGTCAATGATGGTAGTCAGTTCCTGAATTCCGGTGCCGGATGCACCGACGATGCCAATCCGCCCCGGAGCTACATGGTTGGTAAATGCAACTGGTACGCTCTGGATGATTCCAGTCCCACAGTCTGGCCCCATCACCAGAAGTCCCTTTTCATGTGCCTTCTTTTTCAAGGCCATCTCATCTTCTATCGTTACATTATCACTAAACATGAACACATTCAATCCCTCATCCAATGCTCTGTCGGCTTCTGCCGCTGCATACACGCCCGGGATGGAGATGACTGCAAGGTTTGCTCCTGGAAGCTTGTTTATTGCCTGCTCCCAGTTATGTACAGAGCTGTCCGCCTCCTTGCTGCCGCCTTTGGAAGCCTGGTTTTTCAAAAACTCCTCAGTTTCAGCCAAAATCTGATCTGCCAGCGCTTCCTCTTCCACATCAGCCACGATTGCCATGTCATTGGCGCCTGCTGCCAGGAGCTCCGGCGTATCCAGTCCGCTTGCCTTGAAAATATCTTTGTTGGCAGGTGTCGCCATCATGATAGAAACCTTACTCACACCTTCCATAGCTGATATTTTATTGGTCAGAAGCATCAATACTACGGAATCCTGATAGCTTCCTTTTTTGATGATTGTCTTAATCATGATGCGCCTCCTATTCTGCGAATCTGTTCTTGTGGTCGTATCTGTCGTAATGCAGATCATCACTGATCAGATACTGGTAAATATCGTCTACAATCTCAATACCGCCATTCTCCTCATAATTTGCCTTCCGAAGCAGCCCTCTCTCGCCTGGATAGTATACCTTATCGTATCCTTTGGCAGGCTTAGATTCTGACAGTTCATTCAGAACCTGCGACATATTTGCCTTGAACTGCTCCATCGGAACGAATCTGGACGGATCGATCACAATGTGAAGCTGTCCTAATTCTCTTCCTTTGGAAAGGTCATCATACATAGAGCTGACATGTTTTCCGAACGGTACGCCTGTCATCACACCAGACAGCACATCCACCAGCATCATCAGGCCGTATCCCTTTGCGCCTGCAATCGGAACGAGTGCGTTAACTTTCATGGAATCTGTGGTCGGATTGCCATCCTCATCTACTGCCCATGTATCTGGGATCGGAGCCTTTCTGGAACGTGCGTAGAGCACTTTGCCCCAAGCCTGAACCGTAGTTGCCATATCAAAGATGACTCTTCTCTCATCTGCTGTCGGTGCGCCGAATGCAATCGGGTTTGTTCCGTAATATGGCTCTGCACCGCCGAACGGGATGACCATCGGATCTGACTGGCACATGGAGATGGACACTAAATCCTCCTTGGCTGCCATTTCCACATAATATCCAAGGCTTCCGCTGTGTGACATGTTCTTCATGCCGACCACTGCAATTCCGTTTTCCTTTGCCATACGAATAGCTTCCTTCATTCCCTCAGATGCAACTACATATCCGCATCCGTTGTCACCGTCAAATAAACCGCTGCACGGTCCGGTCTGTTCGAATGTCATCTTCGGATCTGCTGTCATTCCGCCCTTTGCAATACGTTCTGTATAATATTCCACTCTCACAGCACCGTGTGAATGGATGCCTCTCTCATCTGACCAGGTCAACACCTCTGCCATGGTATCCGCATGCTCGTCTTTTAAACCTGCACGTACAAACTTCGTTTTCATCAATCCCTTTAATTCTTCTCTATTTAATTTCATCTCTTTTTCCTCCTGTCTTCCCTGATTTTTACAGTCTCACGTCTCTATTACAGTCTTTCGAATAAATGTAAGCGAAATCTTCCCCACGTCCGACTCCGTATGCAGCCTGCAGACAGTAAGCGCCCATAAACAAATAATCTCCCTTCTTTACCGGTACCCAGTCATTCTCCAGATTATAGACACCCTGGCCGGAGTAAACATAAGCGCCGTGCTCCTGGAAATGTGTCTCGATATAGCCGTGGCATGCTCCCTGTTTGAAAGCAAGGATATGGAAGTTCATGTCAAATCCAAGATCTGTTGCAGCCGGCAGGAAGTCTTTCACAAGCACATCCTCCATTCCCTCATAATAGGACCACGGTACATCGTTGATATTTCCAATCACTGTATAAGCCTCATAGCCTTCCACTCTGTCATAGAGTCTTTTGTATAAAAACGCTCTCGCATCTGTATCACCAATGTTCTCAAAGTACAGCTTCTTGCCCTCTGGACAATAGATATAACCGCCGTCTGTCACTTCTGCTTCTTTGTCTTCATTCCAGACTTTTACTTTTCCTTCAAACACATAGAAGAAAATCTCTTCCCCCGGGTTTCCAAAGCCTTTTGTATTGCCCCCGCCCGGCTCTGCCGTTACGAGGTAATCTACGAAGGATGCACCAAGCTTCGGTGAAGCCATGATTGTCACTGCACATTTTTCAAATCCCGGAATCATATTCTTGACCAGTCCATCCGGCTCCAGAATTGCATAGCTGCCTCTCTTCATTACGGACCTGGTTGTAAGGATGTCCTCTCTTGTTCCTGTCACATTGTTTAAATAACTCATAATCTTCTCCTCCTGAATCTGTTTGATTTTCTTAATTTCAATGTTTGATATCTGTTATTTTGGTACTTTGCCGTTATCTTGTTACTTTGGTGTTTCTCTATACACAGGTCGCCTGTGCCTTTTTTACTGCGAGATTTCTCGCATTAAAGCAGAAGAATAAAGCGGTTCCACACAAAAGCAGTGCTGCTCCGATATAGAATCCAAGTTCTCCTGAACCTGTCTTGTCGATAATAAATCCTGTCAGTGCCGGTGCCACGATGGAGGATGACATGCCAAAGAAGTTGAATACTCCAAGTGTTGTCGCGGTATTCCTTGGGTCAGCCTTGTCTGATACATAAGAGATCAGGACCGGGTCGACTGCCATTTTACCGAGGAAACCGTACAGTAAAAGGATCGCTGAGAGCATTGCCGCGTTCGGCATCAGCATGGACAGCGCCACAAGTGCGAAGGCCGCCAGCTCTAGTCCGATGATGATGAGTGCCTTTTTGTTGCGCTTTTTATCGGACAGCCTTGCGAAATATAATGCTCCGGGTACTGCCGTCACGGAGATCATGGACACAATCAGTCCAATGAGTCCGCCTGTAATTCCTCTTTCATCCTCCAGGAATTTCGGAAGCCAGGTCACGATCAGGTAATATGCGTAGCATGTGGTAAAGTAGAGAATATAGCATGATACCATTCCCAGGCTGAACATGGACTTTTTCCCTGGTGCTGCTGTCTGATCCGCTGACTTTTTCACTTCCGCCCGTTTGTTGTTTCTCTTTTCATGCATGTTGTCCTTGATGGCAACCGCGAACCAGATAACAAGCAGGATAATCAGTGTCGTGGATACTCCCGCCATGACCTGCCATGGCAGACGCAGTGTCTTTACAAGGAAACTGGAGCCTGTCATTCCAAGAATCATACCGACTGCTGAGCCGCTGTTTACAATCGCTGTTCCAATGCCTTTCTTTTCCGGCTTTACATGTTCCGCTGTCAGTGAAAATGCTGCTCCATAGTAGGTTCCGCAACCCACACCAGCCAGAACGCTCCCAAGATAAAGCATGGTCAGATTCTGTGCAAAACCAACACTTGCTGCTCCTGCTGCGAATACGAGGAATCCGGGAATCAGAACCCGCTTCTGTCCGAACCGGTCTACCAAGAAACCGGATGGAATCTGCAGTGCAGTATATCCGAAGAAGTAACAGCTCGCGATCAATCCCATTGCCGCGTTTGACTGTGCTCCGATGGTTCCCTGGATCTCTGTGTACACCGGTGAGAGCATGGAACGGTAGATCCAGATGACTACCCAGCCGACACAGAATGTAAACACAATAGTTTTCCAATAATTTTCAGGCAATGCTTTTGTTTTCTCTTTCATATTCCTCCTGTCCTTTCTCTTTTAATAAGCCAGTTTATATAACGTAAGCTCCAGCGCTTCGATTCCCTGCAGGATGTCTTTGAGCTTCGTGTCCTCCGCAGGGTTGTGGCTGATTCCCCGAATGCTTGGTACGAAGATCATTCCGGTCGGAATTCTCGGAGCGATGATCTGGGAGTCATGTCCTGCACCGCTATGCATAATCCGGTAATTCAATCCCTTTTCCTTACATGCTTCTTCGATTACTGCAATCATCTTATCATTCATCGGTACTGGTTTCTCATCCATCCAGCAGTCGATCTCGATCTCAACACCTTCCTCTTTCGCCTTTTCTTTCATTAGTTCTTCGACTTTCCTGGTGAAGCTGTTCAGAATCTCCCCGTCTGTATGTCTTACGTCCATTGTGAAAATAGCTTCTCCTGGAACGACATTGACTACATTTGGTTTGACATTGATCTTTCCAAAAGTCAGTACCAGCGGATCTCCCACTTCTTTTGCCGCAGCTACCGCTTCGGTTACGATCTTGGCATAGACTTGAATGACATCGTGCCTGTACTTCATGAGGGTCGTTCCTGCGTGGTTCGCTTCCCCTTTTAGAAAAATATTGTAGCGCTTCTGTCCAACGATTCCGTTGATGATTCCCACAGACTTCTGTTCCATTTCCAGGGTGTTGCCCTGCTCAATATGTAACTCTACGAACTGCTTCGTGTCTGCCAGGAGGGATGGATTTCCATCCGCGAAGTCAAATCCACATTGATGCATTGCGTCTGTAAAACGTACTCCGTCGATATCCTCGATGTTCATGACCTCTTCTTCACTGGCGATTCCGAATAAGTTCTTGCTTCCCCAGAACACTGACGGGAAACGGCTTCCCTCCTCTTCTGCGATGGAAAGGACGGCCAGATTCTTCTTGGGTCTTCCGTATGTTTCAAACAGATGCTTAATTGCGATGTATCCGCCGATGATTCCTAACTGTCCGTCAAGCTTACCGCCATTCACAACGGTATCCACATGGGAGCCTGTGGCAACTGTGCCTGCGCCGTCCTCTGTACCTGTAAGTGTGCCCTTTAGATTACCGACCGCATCAAAGCAAGTCTCCATACCGAGTTCCTCAAATTTTCCCTTCAATGCCTGCTGCGCATTCATCCAACTTTCTGTATAAAGTAATCTTGTCATTCCGCCGGTCTCATCTTTGCCAAATTCAGAAATCCAATCCAGGACATTTTTTATCTCTTCTACCGTGATACTCATGTTGTGTACGCCTCCTTTGTTTTTGTGATTTCATCATATCGAATTTGAGATAGTAATACATTGGTAGGTGTGGACAAGAAGGTTTTTATTTTTTGTCTGAATTGCACAAAGACTTTGTTTTCAGAAATATATATTATACAAACTAGATAATAGAATTTTATAATGTGTAGAATAGTCCGTTCATTTTCTATAAGATATACTATAAAATATGTATCCATTTCGGGCATAATATTGTTCAACTGTTGGATCATGTCAGCACATTAGCGGTAAGTTATAAAAGAAATCAGGAGAAAGGAGATTGTTATCATGGATACTTACAAAACGACTTCCGTCACTCTGAACCACCCCGGTGTTCCTCTGGAGGCTACAGTCTATCGAAAGGGAGAGGAATCTTTTCTATATAAAGGCGTGCTGCTGTACTTTCATGGAGGCGGACTTGTCTTCGGACACAGACATGACCTGCCGGATACACACATCTGTACTTTTTTAAACCAGGGCTATGCAGTCATCGCCTTTGATTACCGGCTGGGGCCAGCCTCCAAAATCTGCGATATCATGGAAGACGTTTGTTTCTCGGTGAACTGGTACTTAAAAAAACAGACACAGCTCTTCGGACAGATTCTTCCATACTATTTATTCGGACGGTCGGCCGGAGCCTATCTCTGCCTTCTTGCCGGAAAGAAAGAATTCGCACAGAAACCCGCAGGAATCCTCTCCTATTATGGATACACCTTCCTCGAGGACGGCTGGTACCAGTACCCGGCACCACATTATCAGAAGCTTGCCTCAGCGCTGAACGTTCTGGATACAACGTCCATGTACCATACAGCAGAAAAAGAAGTCTGTACACAGGCACCGCGAAAACAGCGCTACGCCCTCTATGCAGATGCGAGAAGGAGTGGCACATGGCTGTCCTGTTTTCATAAAGGAAGAGAAAAAGACTTTTACCTAAATTATTCCTTCCGGGGACAGACAGACTTTTCCCAGTATCCCCCTACCTTCCTCGCACACAGCCTGCGAGACTTGGATGTCCCCTATATGGAGTCCAAGCGGCTGGCTGAACTCCTGCCCAGGGCACAACTGCACACGGCTGGCGGCAGCGTACACGAATTTGATGAACAGAAAGGCTTCGCAGCAAAAGAAGTACTGGCGAAAACCTGCGCATTTCTTGAAAAGTGCAGAACGTAAGCAAAGAGGTCGGCCCCCTTTGATGTTCTTCTTTCCTTTTCATTGATTTTCAGGTAATATAATTACATACATAAAAGAAACTAATGGAGGTGACGTACTTTATGATAAAAACGATTATTTTTGATATCGGTAATGTATTGGCAGAATATAACTGGAAGGCTTACCTGGACACCTTCCCATACCCAGCAGAGACGAAGAAGCTTCTGGCCGACGTCCTGTTTTTAAGCCCTGAGTGGAATGAATTCGATAGAGGGGCGCTCTCTCATGAACAGCTGGTTGAAATGTTTGTCCAGAAAGCACCTGAATATGAGCAAGAACTTAAAGAAGTGCTAAAGGACGTAGGCGGATGCATCCACCAGTTTCCATATGCCATTTCCTGGATCAAATCATTGAAAGAGGCGGGCTTTCATGTCTATGTCCTTTCTAATTATGGGGAATATATGTATGAGCATACACAGAAAGAATTGAGTTTCTTAGAATTTACGGACGGCGGCATCCTCTCCTACCGTGAAAAGTTAATTAAGCCCGAACCGATGATCTATAAAACACTACTTGAACGTTATCAGATCCATCCTGAAGAAGCTGTATTTTTGGATGACAGCCTTCCTAATGTCGAGGCTGCAAAGGCTCTGGGGATACATGGCATTCATTTTACATCTTATGAGAAAGCAGTGGCAGAACTGGAAACCCTTGGGGTCGTAACCGGATAAAGACTATTTCTAAAGCAGGCTGCATCTATCAATCTTCTCAAAATCCGATATATAAATGTTAACTTCAATATTTTTACGGACAGCAAAGGGGTCAAGCCCCTTTGCAAATGATCCGGTCTTTTCCTTCCGACTTCCCACAATACAGCCGCCTATCAGCCCTTGATACGATATCATCCAGATTATCTACCTTTCTGCACTCTGTAACCCCAAGGGTCATCCTGACCGGAATGACCTGCCCATGGTAGTGAATTCGCTGAGCCCGGATGGACTGCATCAATTCGTCCAGATATCTGATAGCTCCATCTTTATCCACATTCTCGTACAAAAAGAGAAATTCCTCCCCGCCCCAGCGTGCAACAAAACCTTTCTTCTCCATATGGCTCTTGAACAGCCACGCCAATTCCCGTAGAACCTGATCTCCTGCCATATGCCCAAAGGTATCGTTGATCTTCTTGAAACCGTCTATGTCGCCAATTGCAACTGTAAAAATCCTGTCATGTTTCCTACACTCTTCCAACGCATTGGCCAATACCTCATTAAAACTGCGACGATTATACAATCCAGTCAGGGAATCTGTCCCGACCATCTCTGTTACTTCCTCCTGAAGAATCAGCGCAAATCTCCCCATCTCCCCCAGTTCGTCTTCACGTGCTAAGAGTTCGTCATTCAATGTCTCCCCGATCTCACCTCGTGCCGCCCTTTCCAGAAATTCCTTGGTTTGATTCAAGGCCGCAGTGACACTTCCTGCATAGTGCAGCGATTTTTTCAACATAATTGCACTGACCAGCAGCACCACCAGACATATGGTAATACTCAGACTAAATAACGTCTTCATCAAAGTACTTCTGGCTTTTCCCACAAATACCATTCCGACAATTTCCCCGTCTGGATTTTGAAGCGGTGTATAATATCCATAATAAGACTCTCCATTTACAAGTACATGGGAGGAAAAATAATCCTCCCCTTCTATAAGGACTTTCTTCTGCACTTTTTTCGCGGCCTCTGTTCCAACCGCACGGCTTCCGTCCTCATTTCTGATTGTCGTAAGTCTTCTTTTGCCTTCAAAAAAAATAGTTGCATCAATTCCTGAAATCTCATGGACCTGGTCTACAATCTTATTATCCTTACCAAAGGGGACACCTCCCTTTAATAGAACACCATCCTCTAAAGAGTATTCACCTTCCCCCATAATGTTACAATATTCTTTTAATTGATGGGAGAGATTCAAAAGACCATCCCGTGTCTCGTCGGTCATAGATTTATAGAGAGCGGAGACAGAGATAAACAAAACTACCAGGCCCACACAAAGTACAGGACCGACGACCATACGCTTCAATTGGGTCTTCAAACTTTTTTTCTGCTTGGCTCTTCTCATTTTATGTACCCTGTCTACCTTTTCTCAATCACACGTAAGTAACTTTTTTCCTACCATTATAGTAACATTTTCATTATCTTTAAGCAATCAAAAAGGATGGTAAACTTCACCATCCTTTTTCATAAAATAAATTCATTCTCAGTAATTTTAATAACTGCAATTCTCTTGCAAATCATTAACGATTCATAAAATCGGGTCTCTTCTTTAGAACTGATATTGCAGTGCCTCCTGCACCCAACATTAGTATCATCCAGACTGTCATCTGAGATTCATCACCAGTCTGCGGAGACTTTGCAGCTTTTTTTACTGACTGGACCTTTGCTGGCTTAACCACTGGTTTTATTTCTAGTGTAGGTTCTGTTTTCGGCGGTGTTCCTGGATTTGGTTTTATACCAGGTGTTGGCTTTGAATCCGGTGTCGGAACCGGCTGCTGTGCCAAAACTTTACAATTCAGAACAGACATATCTTGTGCTACAGGATCACCTTCCAGGTTCTCGGCTTCAAATGCTCCTGCTGCAAGGAATAAATTCACTTGCTCATGCGCATAGTCTTTCGGAATCTTACACTCAAATGTCAGCTCCTTTGAAGCTCCCACTTCTAATTGTGAAAGATACCCGCTTCCATCATCTAAGATTGTAAAATCCCCTTTGGAAACAATGGAACCTAATTTCAGAAAATCTTTCTCTTCCATAAAGTCCGGTGTTTTGTCTGAATATGCCGTATCTACCTGGATATTATGAAGTACGATATTGCCCGAATTTGTAAGCTTAACTGTAATCTTAAAGGGCACATCCTTCGTAACTCCCTTACTGAAATCAACATCTGACACTGCTTCTAAAGTAAGTACAGGCTCTAAAGCCACATCTGCCTCCTCCATGACCGTAAAAGCTGTCTGTGCAAAATTAGATACGGTCGGTTTCTCAGGTTCTCCATTGTCCACACTTAAGAAGGCATTCACTTCAACCGGTTTTCCCGCCATATCCTCTGCCACTTTAACAGACACAACCGCATCACTAATGTTGGTACTTGGACGAAAATCTATTACAACAGCTGATGTAATGCCTTTCATATTGCCATTCGCCCTATCTCCAAGATTCGCTGAATTCCCTTCTTCTGGAATCACAACATCACCTGCTGGTTGCCCATCTGTGCTTTTTGCTGTCACCACAAGTCTGGCTCCCGACAAATCATCCTCCGTCGTGTTGCTCATGCTGATATGGAACTTCACCGTGTCTCCTGCCTTTACCTGATTCAGATCCGTTCCCTCAAATGCAGTCATACTGATCTGCGCTTCCTCTTTCGGTTCCTCTGCCTGGACCTGCATTCCAACCATCATACTAAGTACCAATGACAGAGCCATCCATGCTCTACATTTCTTTTTCATATGCCCTCCCGAACTAAAAACGTTAAAATGCTCCTAATGTATATTTTAATATTTCTATCTGTCATATACAAGCTTCATTTCATACGCATTTCACGATTTGTTCACAATTACTATATGTGCATATAATTTCTTTATAATCTAAGCACCGGTTCTCTCATTTTTGTTCACATGTAACAATTTCTCTGCATTCTCTATCCGTTCCTTACTCGGCGGCTCCACGCCTTCGAGCGGATATTTGAGGCCGAGTTCCTTCCATTTAAAGGTTCCCAGCGTATGATACGGCAGTACTTCCACCTTCTCGACATCGTCTAATGTCTGAATAAACTCATTCAGTTTCATCAAATATTCATCGTTGTCACTTCTTCCCGGCACCAGGACATGCCTGATCCAGACAGCTTTGTGAATCTCGGAGAGATAGGACGCCAGATCCAATATATTCTGGTTCGTACATCCTGTCAAAATCTGATGCTGCTCATCATCAATATGCTTGATGTCCAGCATGACCAGATCTGTATACTTCATTAATTTCTGAAACTTTCCGAAAAACGGCTCTTCTCTCGTAAATGGATTCCCGCTTGTATCCAGTGTCGTATGGATGCCCTCTGCTTTGGCTTTTCTGAAAAACTCTGTCACAAAATCAATCTGCAGAAGGGGTTCTCCCCCACTTACTGTAATACCGCCCTTACTTCCCCAGTAAGAGCGGTATTTCTTAGCTTGTTTCAGCAGCTCGTCCGCCGTATAAGGCGTACCGGTCTGCATATTCCATGTATCCGGGTTGTGACAGAACTGGCAGCGCATCGCACAGCCGCTCATAAAGACCACATACCGGACACCGGGTCCATCTACAGAGCCAAAACTTTCCAGGGAATGAATATATCCCTTAAGTTCTTTCTGCTCTGTCATAATAACACCTCGTTGTGAAACGTTTCTTTGTTAACTTTATAATTTCTTTTTCTTAATATCTTTTATTACATACTTCCGTGGCATGTTCTGGAGATAACATCCATCTGCTGCTCACGTGTCAGGTCGATGAATTTAACAGCATATCCAGATACACGGATCGTGAAGTTTGCATACTCTTCCTTCTCTGGATGCTCCATAGCATCGATCAGTTTTTCCTTACCGAATACATTCACATTCAGGTGATGTGCTCCCTGATCAAAGTATCCGTCCAGAACGTGTGTCAGGTTGTCGATTCTCTCCTGATCATCATGTCCCAATGCTCCCGGATTGATGGTCTGTGTATTAGAAATACCATCCAGCGCTTCTTCATATGGAAGCTTCGCAACGGAGTTCAGTGATGCGAGAAGTCCATTCTGCTCTGCACCGTAGGATGGGTTTGCACCCGGTGCAAGAGGCTCTCCTGCTTTTCTTCCATCTGGAAGTGATCCTGTAGCCTTACCATATACAACGTTAGATGTAATTGTAAGGATAGAGGTCGTAGGCTCTGAATTTCTGTAAGTGTGGCATTTTTTCAGTTTGCCCATGAAGGTCTTTAACAGCCATACTGCAATCTCATCTGCTCGGTCATCATCATTTCCGTATCTTGGGAAATCTCCCTCTGTCTCATAATCTACAGCGATTCCTGTCTCGTCACGGATTACTTTTACTTTTGCATACTTGATTGCACTTAAGGAGTCTACCACGTGTGAAAATCCTGCGATACCTGTTGCAAATGTACGTCTCACATCTGTATCGATCAGAGCCATTTCTGCTGCTTCATAATAATACTTATCATGCATGTAGTGAATCATGTTCAGTGTATCTACATACAGTTTGGACAACCAGTCCATCATCTTGTCATATTTGTCCATGACTTCGTCGAAGTCAAGATACTCGGAAGTTACCGGCTTGTAAGCTGGTGCTACCTGTTCTCTTGTCTTCACATCTACACCGCCGTTGATTGCGTACAGAAGGCATTTTGCAAGGTTCGCACGAGCTCCGAAGAACTGAATTTCCTTACCTGTCTGTGTTGCAGATACACAGCAGCAGATGGAATAATCATCGCCCCATACCGGACGCATCACATCGTCGTTCTCATACTGGATGGAACTTGTTGTGATAGAGATGTGGGATGCATATTTCTTAAATGTCTCCGGCAGACGTGAGGAATATAATACGGTCAGGTTCGGTTCCGGTGACGGTCCCATGTTCTCCAGTGTGTGCAGGAAACGGTAGTCATTCTTTGTTACCATAGAACGTCCGTCCTGTCCAAGTCCGCCTACTTCCAGAGTTGCCCATACCGGGTCACCTGAGAACAGTTCGTTATAGGAAGGAACTCTCGCGAATTTCACCATTCTGAATTTCATGACCATGTGGTCGATTAATTCCTGTGCCTCATCCTCAGTCAGAATTCCTTTTTCCAGATCTCTCTGAATATAGATGTCAAGGAATGTAGAAATTCTTCCGACACTCATTGCCGCACCGTTCTGTGTCTTGATTGCAGCAAGGTATCCGAAATACAGCCACTGTACTGCTTCTTTCGCATCCTTTGCCGGCTTGGAAATGTCATATCCGTAAACTGCTGCCATCTCCTTCATTTCTTTCAGGGCCTTGAGCTGATCCGCAACTTCCTCTCTGAGACGGAAGTCTGTTCCCTTCATTCCATGTCTCTCTGTCTCATCAAAATCTACCATTTTCTTCTCAATCAGGTGGTCGATTCCGTACAGAGCAACACGACGGTAATCACCAACAATACGTCCTCTTCCGTATGTGTCCGGAAGTCCTGTGATGATCTTATTGTGACGGGCTTTCTTCATTTCCGGTGTGTAGATATCAAAAACGCCCTGGTTGTGTGTCTTATGATACTTTGTAAAAATCTCATGCAGCTTTTCGCTTGGCTGATATCCATAAGTCGTGCATGCCTGCTCTGCCATCTTGATACCGCCGTATGGCATGAAAGCTCTCTTTAACGGCTTGTCAGTCTGGAGACCTACCACCTTCTCCAGTTCCTTCATCTCTTCATCAATATATCCCGGGCCATAAGCTGTCAGACCGGAAACAACCTCTGTCTCCATATCCAGGACTCCGCCCTTGGCACGCTCTTCCTTCTGAAGCTCTTTTAATTTTCCCCAAAGTTTGTTAGTAGCTTCTGTCGGATCTGCCAGGAAACTTTCATCTCCATCATAAGGTGTATAGTTGTGCTGAATAAAATCACGTACATTAATGTCATCTTTCCAGAGTCTTCCCTGGAAGCCTTCCCACTGCTCGTACTGTGCCATATTTAAAAATCCTCCTTTAGTAAATAGGGTTATCCTTTTTTCCTCGCATAGTATAGCACTACGTCAAAAAAAAGACAAGAGTTTAAATGATAATTCATCTCATTTAAGCCCTTGTATCTAATTTTATACAATATCTAGTGGCAAAACTGGAAAACATATACTAATACAGCTTTTGTAATCCAGATGTAAGCTTGTTTTAAAGAATGTATAAATACAAAATATGATACTCGACAATCATTTGTGAAACATTCATAATGATAGAAAAACTAAGGAGTAATTACTTATGAAAAATTTAGAAACATTACTGAAAGATTACTTAAAATATTGTGAAAACATAAAAAAACTAGATTCGAAAACACTAAAAGCATATCGTATTGATCTGATGCAATTTCATGAATTCATGTTGACTGTTCCTAATTTTGCAGACAAAACAGCAATCAACGAATTTATTTCCTCCTTACACAAAAAGTACCAGCCCAAAACAACTAAACGTAAGATTGCTGCACTCAAAGCCTTTTTTCACTATTTAGTATATGAAGAGATAATCTATTCGAATCCATTTGATAAAATCAATGTAAAGTTCCGGGAACCACTCATATTACCACGTACCATTCCTGAACCTATCATTGAAGATTTTCTTTCCACTATGTATTACTATCATTCACATTCTAGAACTGAATATCAGCAAAATGCCATTCTACGGGATATTACTATAATAGAACTGTTGTTTGCTACTGGCGTCAGGATTTCTGAATTATGCACATTGAAAATTCAGCAGGTCGATCTGGCGTCATTTAAAATAACAATCTATGGGAAAGGTTCCAAGGAAAGGATGATTCAAGTCACAAATAATGATGTAAAGAAAATATTACTAGAATACTATACTGTTTTCCAAGACGATATTATAGCCACTGGCTGGTTTTTTATAAACCGGCTCCACCAGAGATTCACCGAACAGTCCGTACGGTCAATGATTGTGAAATATCTCAATCTGGCCGGAGTTGATATGCATATCACCCCTCATATGTTCCGTCATTCCTTTGCGACCTTATTACTCGAAGCTGATGTTGATATACGTTATATCCAAAAGCTGCTGGGGCATAGTTCTATTAAAACAACAGAGATCTATACCAATGTATCAATGACAAAGCAGAATAATATATTGATGACAAAACATCCTCGTAATACTATGAAATGTGGCTTTTGACTTTATTGATAGTAACAAAATTTTATTAACGACAAAATTCTGCATTTCAACGATTGAAAGAAGAGATGCAGAATTGTTCTTACCAGAGCAAAGTCGGATTCCATAGACTAAAGATAATATATAGTTATCTTTTTTTAATGGATAACATAAAGACCCTAAAGGAGAATTTTACAATGGTAGATACATGTTTAGATAGAGACAATGAATCGAACGAAATATTGGAGAGAATATATAATGCTGATTCGACTATTGTACAATTTTTGTATGCCACTACAGCAGTGGGGAAATCTACCTTAACTGATAAAATAATATCACTTATAGATACCAATGAAATTGTACCAATATGTATTCGAACTGTTCCTGAAAATAATGGAAATAAATATAATGAGTGGGAAGTGTTCAATCAACTTTTTGATGAAATCAATGCAGAATCAAAGGAAATAAATAATAGCTTTATTAATTATGAGACGTATATTTCTCACGATGAAATAATGAATGATTACATAACTAAACAATACATTGAAGATTGTATAAACAAGCCCAAATCCATATTAAAGCATACCATAAAAATGTCTATTGGAAAAATTGGTAAATTAGGACCATATGAGATGATACAATATGATAGTGGACTTAGAGGAATGCATGTCAAAAAAAACTATTTAAAGAATGTATTTTCTACACAGAGAATTCTTCTGGTAATCGATAATATACAAAATATAGATAACTCATCTTTGAAAAGTATCTTAGATGTAATTTATGCTACTAGATACAAAAAGCATTTTTTATTATTTGAATATACTATAACCAAAAATATTACAGAAGAGCAACTAATAGATTTACAAAACTATATCCGAAGAAATGATTTAAAAACTGAAAGATTAGAATTGAAACAAATTCCAAAAGAATACATTATAGATGTTGTTTCTCATGCACTAAACATTATTCCGTCTTCATATGAATATAGTAATAAAATATTAGATTTTTATGATAAACATCCAAATGGAAATATATTACAGATTATAGCCCATGCCTCAAATCTTAATATCGGGAATGAATGCGTGGCTGGTGAGGTCGATGACGAAATATTAAAAAAGTTATTACTCTTATCAGAAACAAGTCTTTTAATCCTAGGTATAATAATCCACAATAATGGAAAGCTCAAAAAAAGTATCTTGGAAAAAATCATTCCTAAAGATATTACAGAATCAGATATAAAACAATCTTTCTGCGAATTAACTAATGAAGGCTTTTTAGATAAAAAGGTGACAGATACTGTTACTATATATCACGCATCTATTATTGATTCCTGGAAAAATAGTTCTGCTCGTAAAATAATTAATTCAAATATTATTGCTTTACAAAGATATGAAAGTTATTATATGAACTTAATAAAATATAAAGGCATTGCTGTGACTGAACAAGAAGTAGCTGAAATACCATGGTTAGCCCTATTAGAAATATATAAGGTTAAATATCCGCAAAAAATCGGAACTCTTATTTCACATTTAAGAAATGGAATTTTGACTAATATTTCGCCCGATACAGCCTGGATTTTTTTAGATGCATTTATAGTAAAAACTAAAACAGAAGTAAAAGCATATAAATGTAGTTACTATGAAATTTTAGATTTATGCTATGAATTCGAGTTGTATCAAGAGGGATATGAGTGTTTAAAAATAATGGAGGATTTTTTCTCTTTAATTTCTGAACCTAGATTATTATTTTATAAAATGTTATATCTATCAGCCTTAGACTGTCACGAAGAAAATATACATATTTTTGAAACTTACTGTGATAAATTCTCTTGTGGATCACAGGAAAAATTGAATCTACTGATTATTGTTCAGGCAAGCTATAAATCTTTGAACAAAACAGAGGAATGCATCTCTATTTATAATCATATGATTATTCCGGGCCTGCGGCCCACCTAGGCCGCAGTTTAGCGCAGTTAGACCGCGCATCAGCTCATTTGATACAATCCGCGTTTCGGCACATGCCGATCGCAGATCAGCC
>NZ_JABACJ020000030.1 GCF_012524165.2 Faecalicatena faecalis | reverse complement strand
CCACATATTTTTTGATGCCTGTCAACTGTTTTATGAGAAAATACAAAAAAAGACCTCTATACTATTGATATAGTATAGAAGCCTTTCATTAATCTTAACTTAGTGACATTGCCCTTGACGGGTGCAGCCTTTTTATATACCTATTGGCAAGTGAACATTTCTACAAGATCTCCCCGTTTGATTCAATCACACGCTTATACCAATAGAATGACTTCTTACGGCTCCGGTTCATTGTTCTGCTTCCATCCTCCTGCTTATCCACATAGATGAACCCATAGCGTTTCCGCATTTCGCCACTCCCTGCACTGATCAGGTCGATCGGAGCCCAGGAGGTATATCCTATCAAATCGACGCCATCCTCTTCCACCGCGGCCTTCATCGCACGGATATGCTCCTTAAGATACGTAATTCTATAGTCATCTATGATTTCCCCATTCTCATCTGGGATATCCACCGCGCCCAAGCCATTCTCTACGATGAACAGCGGCTTCTGATACCGGTCATATATCTGGTTCAGCGTGATTCTTAGGCCAAGCGGGTCGATGGGCCATCCCCATTCACTAAATTCCAAATAAGGATTTTTCGCCGATCGAAACAGATTCCCCTCTGCTTCCTCCTGTTTGCTTCCGGGCGCCGCAATACATCTGCTGTTATAGTAGGAAAACGATATAAAGTCGACTGGATGCCGTCTTAAAATCTCCTCATCTCCCGGCTCCATCTTCGGAAATACTCCCTTTTTCTCAAGCCTCTTTCGCGCATAGGATGGATAATATCCCCTTGCCTGTACATCTACAAAGAAATAATTCTCCTGGTCCGTGATCAGTGCCTCCCAGACATCCTCCGGTCTGCATGTATAGGGATATGCACTGCCTGCTGCAAACATACATCCCACCTGATTCACAGGATTTACCTCATGCGCCATACGGACTGCCAGAGCGCTCGCCACCAATTCATGGTGGGCTGCCTGGTATTTGATCTGTTCCTCATTCTCCCCTTCTTCAAAATAAATGCCCGCGCCCATAAATGGTGCGTGGAGAATCATATTGATCTCATTGAATGTCAGCCAGTACGTCACGTATTCCTTGAACCTCGTGAATAATACCTCACAGAGATGGAGGTAAAAATCAATCATCTTCCGGCTTCTCCAGCCGCCATACTTTTGAATCAGATAAATTGGACAGTCAAAATGAGAAATAGTCACTAACGGCTGTATTTTGTATTTTCTGCACGTCTTGAATATCTCTTCATAAAACTTCAGCCCTTCTTCATTCGGCTCCTCTTCATCCCCCCTGGGGAAAATTCGTGTCCATGCAATGCTCATCCGATAGACTTTAAATCCCATCTCTGCGAACAGGCGGATGTCCTCCTTAAAATGGTGGTAAAAATCAATTGCCTCCGCGGCTGGATATGTATGGGCATCATCCATTTTAAGCATCTTCATATGTCCCGTAATGACTGCATTTCTATCACTGCCAGAAGGACAGACATCTACATTGGCAAGCCCTCTGCCGCCCTCAGAAATTCCACCTTCGCACTGATTGGCTGCAGTTGCTCCGCCCCATAAAAAATCCTTTCGCAATCCCATGACAACACCTCCTTATCTCAAGATCTCCAGCAGCTTCTCCAAAGGATCGACCTGCTCTTTTCCACTTTCAATTACATCCAGAAAATCATCTGTGTTTGTAATAATCACAGGTGTTTCCATGCAAAATCCTTTGTTCATAATGAATTCCCGGTCGAACTTCACAAGGAGCTGTCCCTTTTTCACATGGTCTCCCTGTTTTACCATCGCCTCGAATCCTTCTCCTTCCAATTGAACCGTATCAAGTCCAATGTGAATCAGGATTTCCACTCCATCCTCTGTTTCCAGTCCCAGAGCATGCAGCGTTGGAAATAAAGTAGAGACCACTCCGTCTGCAGGTGCAAAAACATTCCCCTCTTCTGGCAAAATCGCCGCTCCTTTTCCCAGGACACCAGATGAAAATGCAGCATCCTGAACCGCTTCTAATTTCAGCACCTTCCCTTTCATCGGACTGGCAACCTCTACCCTTTTCAGCAGGTCGTCCTTCTTTTCCCCCGTTTTTATTTCTACAGCACTGTTTTCCACATCAAAGTCTGTATCTGCCTTGGCTTTTCCACATTCCAGCACAGCCGTATCCACTTGATCTTCCTTATATAGAACCATCGTTGCCACAAAAGCAATCACCATTGTAATTACGGCACCTGAAACAGCAACGATCAGGTTGCCCATGCTACCATCCGGCTCTATCATTGCCGGGAATTCAAAGATTCCCATACCGCCCATCATGAATTTTCTAAAGTTGAATGCTCCATAAAATCCACCACCGATTCCTCCTGCAATACAACTGATGATGAACGGCTTTTTTAAGGGAAGCAGAATTCCGTAAATGGCCGGTTCAGTAACACCAAAAATACCAGAGATACAGTTCGGCAGCGCCATCTCCTTCATCTGTTTATCCTTCGTCTTAAAGAAGATCGCCAATACCACCGCCGATGTAGCAAATGTACATGCAAAGAACGGCATCATTACGTTATCGAAACCATTTGTCATAATGTTATTGATGTAGACTGGAATAAATCCCCAGTGCAGTCCGAAAATCACAAGAATCTGCCAGGTCAGCCCCACGATTGCACCAGCCAGCATCGGACTGAAATTTCGTACTGTCATAACACCTTCCGCAATCAGAGTCGACGCAAATGTCGCAAGGGGTCCAATCAGTAGAAGACCTACCGGGATCGCTGCAAGCAGTGTCAGCATCGGCACAAAGAAAAATTTCACCAGATCCGGTATATATTTATTAAAAAATTTCTCACACTTGGATGCAAAATATACGACAAAAATAACTGGAATCACAGTTCCTGTGTAGTTCATAGCAATCAGTGGGATTCCGAAGAAATCTGTGTATACATTCGATTCGAACATTGTCCCTGTAAACAGGGTATATAACACATCGCCTCCCGATGACAAGGCGCTGGCCTGTATCGTCGGATAGCACATGATCGCACCGATGACCAATCCCAGCATTGGTTTTAGGTGAAACTTCTTAGCCGCTGTATACCCAAGAAACAGCGGAAGAAAGTTGAACAGGCCGTCTCCGATCGCATTCAGCACCAGATAGCCTCCACAGGTATCCGAATACAGATTCATTGCCACAAACAGAGCATTCAGACCTTTAACCATACCGCAGGCCGCCATAATACCAAGAATCGGCTGGAAAATTCCAGAAATAACATCGATGAACCGATTGAAGAGATTGCCGGATGGCTTCTCTTTTTCTTGGTCATGTGAAGCCTCCTCAAGACCAAGCAGCGGCATCACATCCCCATAGACATCAGGCACATGATTTCCGATGACTACCTGATACTGCCCGCCGCTTTTCATAACGGTCACGACACCATCCATATTCTTCAGGACATCATCGTTTGCTTTTCCTTCGTCTTTCAGTTTAAAACGAAGCCTTGTGATACAGTGTGTCAGACTGATGACGTTTTCTTTACCGCCGACATTTTTGACAATTTCTTTTGCCAGATTTTCATACTTACCCATTTTGTTTCCTCCATTGATAAAAAATATATTTATGAAGGTTTGGCCAACTTAATGTCACCATCCTGGCATACGTAAGATATAGTAGGTCTATTTCCCTGTTTTATTGATCACACGTTCAATATGAATGGTCAGATAAAGCTGTTCCTCCTTGGACAACTGATAATCATACTTTTTCTGAATGAACTGTGTGATTTTCTCCACACATCGAAAAGCCTGCGGGTACTTTTCCCGGATGACTTCCCAGAGGTCATCGTTCTCGTCTTCCTGATAAGTCTTATGTTCGGTCAGACGTTTTGCAAAAAACTTTAAATGTGTGATGAACCGATAATAATATACATCGTCCTCATCAAATTCTATATGGAAGTAATATTTAACGATATTCACCATTTCCTGCATGATTCTGGTAATTTCATACATATTGTGCATTTTTTCTTCGTTCATTTGGGCATTCGCCAGATGCAGTGCGATAAAACCCGCCTCATCCTCCGGAAGCCGAACCTTACATTTTTCCTCAATCAGGTCCAGCGCCCACAGTCCGACTTGAAATTCATCTTTATAAAATCTGCGGATGTCCCACAGCAGAACATTTTTCACCGTCACGCCTTCCAAGAAACGGACAATGGAGGTATGTACATGATCGATCAGTGAAATGTAGATCATCTCATTGAGCTTATTTCCCAGCCGCAGTTTTGCCTCGGTGATAATCTCCTCACCGATTGCGATATGCTCCATCGGGACATCCTGAATCAGCACCTGAAATTTATTATTTGCCTCGGATTCCGACAGGAAAAAGGTCTTGTCGATGACCTCGTCCGGTATCTCATCGCCGTTCCTTTTCTGAAAGCAGATGCCCTTTCCCATCACGATTTTTTCCTGTCCCTTTTCATCCAGTACGACCGCCACATTATTATTCAGAGTCTTAAAAATCTTCATTTTCACATTCCCCTTATATCGAAAACATTTCCGGTAACGCGGACATCCGCAATCCGCTTTTGCTGCTTAGGCAGTAAACAGGATGCTCTTACTTATCCTGCATTCAATTAAAAAAACCTATATGCACAAATAGACCTGGAAAACCTCTGTTTCCAAATATATCTCTACATATAGGTTTAGCTTGCCTTGGCAATCACCATCCCATTTACATGAAGGAGCATAACACAGCTTTTTAAAGAAGTCAATTCTATCTGGAACTCAAGATCTGACTTTCTCCATTTTGTCCAAAATTTAAATTCAATTTTTGGTAAATCTGCCCGATACCAATTCACGAATCATGGACCGTCCGTCACGAAAAGACCGCTATGGAATAAGATATAGTAATAATATTATAGAAAGGATAAAATAATATGATTACAAATTATCTTATTATCGCAGCAGTTATCCTGATTCTTTTGATACTGCTCATCTTCATCATATGGCGGGTCAGAAGCCGTCGTTTTCGGCCTGATAGCAATAAACAAAACCAGCAGAATGAACTGAATGTTGATCTTGAAGAGACCGGTTTCGCTTATGAACTGAACGGGGACTATTTTTATTCTCTAATGGACTGCTGGCAGAGAGAGGTCGGTTACTGCCGCCTTTATGATGAAGCAGCGCCTCTGTTCAATATGATCATGGACTGTGAACCCGTCACCTTTTCTTATGGTGGAAAACGTTGGCTCATTGAACTTTGGAAAGGCCAGTACGGCATCACGACAGGCGGAGAAATCGGTATTTATCATACCGAGCGCAGTGATATCGATACCGAAAAGTTTCAGGGAACCTTTTATGAAAACATCTCAAATGAGGAAAGACTGAAAATGTCATTTATACTCCGCAGGAATGGTAAAGTCATTCTGCGGCGCAGTGCAGTACACTGGTGGCTTACAGGCTTTAAACTGGGAATGTTCTCTCAGACCAGCCTGCTGACAATGGATGCTAAGATCACATTCCCTGACCGTGGGATGCGCAATGCATTTGTCGACAGTCTGACGGAACTAGGGTATCATAAAAAGGAATACTCTTTATTAAGGAACACCGTATCTATCCATTATACAACGCCCCATTCTCCTCAGACAGAATCCCGCAATAAAGCCAGTGAAACACTTGTACAGCAGACTAATCGAAATAACTGCAAGCTGTATGAATTTGCTACCGGAAAATATAGTGATACACTGGATAAACTGGAATATTTAAAGGCAATGGCGCCAGAACTGTACCAGATATTCCTGGACTCTCTCTATGCACGCGGAGTATATGAAGCATTCGACTGGATCAAGGATTGGCTGGGAGGAATCACCCCGGGTCCAAAACCAGATCCACATCCGCCGGTAGGGCCGTGTCCGCCTCCGGTAACGCCATGCCCTCCGCCTATACAGCCGTGTCCACCTCCGGTAACGCCATGTCCTCCGCCTATACAGCCGTGTCCGCCTCCGGTATGCCCTTGCCCAGAGCCTCCCATGCGCCCTTGCCCGCCCCACAATTGCCTGAATTCTCCTATGCATCACTGCTCTCCGCATCATTGTCCTGACTGCCCATCTGGTCTGAACCAGCAGCCAGGACAACAGAGACGGCGCAATAATTGTAATATGGATTGTAGGAATCAACCTTTGTGCCAGCCTTATCGGGAGAACTCATACCCTGAAAATAGAAGGTATGAAGAACCGCCAGAAAATGAAAGATGGAATACACAGGATGAGGATGACTTCTTATAGTTTATGACAAAAAAATTCCGGAGATGTATGTTTACATTTCCGGAATTTTTACACTCATACTCCTCTGCCAATCTGAGCTGATACACCCCCATTGCCCAATTCTACTTTTGTACGGTAATCTCGACCTTCCCCCAAATTCCTGATGGGTATGGTTCTTTCACCATTTCTCTTTCTCTCCAGTTAAACAGCCGTTCCTTCCTGCACTCATTCAATCCACCTGATGCATATGGCCACTGCGGCAGAATCGTTTCTTCCAGTCTCTCCGGATACTCTGGATCGATCATCCGATTGATCAGAAGATTTACTGCTGTAATCTCTATCCTATTCTCACCCTGCTTTAGAAGACCGGTAATATCCACACGGTAAGGATGCTTTATAATTGTATCAACAAATGTGCCATTCACATAGATTTCCGCGGTCTTTCCAATATGTTCCAGCTCTAGCAGCACAGTGTCTGCATCCTGAAGCTGCTGCCAAGCGCTTTCGGAAATCTGGAATGTCTTGCTATAAGAACCACTGCCAGAATAATATTTGAGCTCCGGCTCTCTCTCCCATCCTTCCAGGATATCATATTCCTTACGGAATGCCTTTTGAGGAATCTCCAATGTCCATCCATTGGAAAGCTCCAGACATTTCTCTTTTGTCTCTTTTTCCCTTTCAACAGAAGGGAAGGCGATATCTTGTCCAAACACAAATAGCAGCGACTGATAGGCATCTAAATCCACACTGACTTCGATTCCATCTTCCGCGATATTCAGTTGATGTATCTCTTTTTCCTTTCCATCCATAGGATCAAACACACAGAAACCTTTTTTATTCTTTGTAAACTTAATTATTTCTTTTATATCATTTATACTTACATTTGATATGAAATATATCTCTTCTGTATCTGTTCTTCGATGTACATATCCCACGGTGTCGGGATGATGATAAATCTGGACATCCGGCTTTTTCACTCTGCGCAATTCCTGAATCAGACTCTCGAACTTATCGGATGTGACCGTCAGCTTTCCTTGTTCTTTCATCTCACTTCCGATCCGGCATATTTCTGCTGTCCGTTCCTCATAATGCATCCTGCCGCATGACTTACTAGGAACTCTTTCTGCAGCGATGACCCTTCCTCCATGTTCCGCAAACTCTCGAATTTTCTCCATTGTTTCAAGTGGAATCCGATCGCATTCAATCAAGAGCAGGGTGTCATATCCATAATCTTTCCAATTCTTTAGCACATCATCATTCACATAGTCAAACCAGTATCCGGCTTTATGGATTCCATCAATACATGCAACCTGCAGCCTTTCATCCAACTTCATGCACATGTGTGTATCTGCGATCGGCGTCTCTGCCCAGATATCATGCTGAGGCAGATACACAGCCGTCGTCACAACAGGCTCGCCGCGCTGCATAAAATCACAGACACGGTTGATATAGACACTCAGCTTCTTATAGTACTTCCACCACGTATTTGTATGATTGATGTTCGTAGATGCATAAAAGGCCAGCATCTTCTCATCGTCGTCTTTACTGTAGCTGTATCCATGGTTCACGATCTGGTTGATTCCATCCAGGAAAATACTATCTGCCGCTGCTTTTATATTTTCCAATGAAACAACGAACCGTGGGAAACGCAGCCACGTAAAAGACTCATTTGAAATGATTGGTTTATGATATACATGTCCCGCTGAAACTGCCAGCTTCCGATGTACTGTATTCACCTCATATCTGTCAAATGCAGAAAATGTCTCTCCTTCCGGGATATCTGCTGCCCCATATGCCTGCAGGATGTCTCCCCAGGTCCCATGTGCCTGGATTCTGGAGACTGCACCCTTTTCGTGGCACCACGCCGTCAATTCCTGGAAAAAGTTCTCGACCGTCAGCTCTGCCATCGTTTTCTGGTAATCATATCTGACCTGGTCTGTCATCCCTTTGATTTCTCCCCACAAAGCATAGATATATGGTCTGAGTTCATATCCGCGCCGCTTTCTAAATTCATCGTACAGAATATCCGTCCAGTTATGTCCGAACACCTCGATGGAATCACAGAAAAAGTTCTGGATCTTCCCCTGTCCCACCGCCTCTACAATTGGATCTCCGCCATATTCTAGAAACTTCCTCAGAGAATCCTTCCTATTATGGTCTATAATCAGTCCATCACCGCCCCGCAGCGGTTTTAGTACCCTTTGCTTCTTATCACTGGAAACGAAAAGTACGATCTTGTGCAGGCCCGCAGGTATGTCGATTTCCTCAATTTCCGTTCCCCACGGCCAGTTGAACAGATATTTATCTACTACATGGTCTGTAATATCCACGATGGTCTCTGGCATCATCTGGGCACCTTCCATTTTTCCAAGCACCGCGCCCACCACTTTTCCATAAATGACAGTGGTCAGATCCTTATAAAATGTACACGGACCTTCCACATCAATACTAAATGGCAGGACATTCTGCCCACATAGTTCCTCTGGCATGAACGGCCCCCCGAACGGCCATGAGGACCCCAGCGTCAAATCGAACTGCATTCCCCTGGCAGCGGCCTCATCGGCAGCGAACCGAATCAGCTCGAAATAGCCCGGAGATAGATATTCGTAGTTTTGTAAACTTTTTTCTTTCTCATCTGCTTGTAAAGGATATAAAATCTGTAGCTCTACCCCTCCGATTTCTGCCTCCTGCATCATGTCCAATTCCCGGATAATTTCTTCCTTTTCCACTGCGCAGCCATACCACCACCATCTTGTCCGGCCTTTTGTTTCCTTGCGCGGGTGCCATAACTGATGTCTTACGTCCTCTCTATTCACTGCTATCTCCTCCTGGCTGCCCGTGGGTGCTCATGCATCCGCACAGGCCTGTTTCATTACTTCTTTCAGTCTGCTGATATAATACTTATAATTCTCAAAGGAAGCTGAAGGCGGTACCTGATGGTCTGCACCCGGGAGATACCCACCCTGCCTGATAACAGGCAGAATCCGCTCGAACTCCCTGTCGATCGCCTCTTTTCCTTCCGCGATTCTCAATTTATTGAATCCACCGATAAACTTAAGCTTTGGATATGCCTCTCTCACAGCGATGATATCCATCCCCGCATTCACATCCATCGGCAGAAAGCCGTCCACTTTCGCTTCTAAGAACTCTGGAATCAGCTTCATAAAATCCCCATCCGTATCTACAAACACATTCCCGCATCCATGCTCTTTCAGGAAAGGAACCAGCTTCTGATAATATGCCCCCACGAATTCCCGGAAACATTCCGGTGAGATCATAGGCCCATTCTTACCGCTTAAATCTTCCTGTATATAGACCACATCCGGCTGAATGATATGCAGGATACGAGGAAGGTATGTTTCATACAGATTCAAGATAAACTCATTGATTTCATGCATCCACTCGGGTTCGTCATAAAAAGCAAATAAGTGCTCCTCTACTCCGAAAAGTTCCCTGGGAATCCAGAAAAATCCCTGCAGGCTCAATCGTACAGAAAAATCTCCCCTCTCATGTCCTGCCTGCATCCCTTTGCATAACTGCTCTACCTGCTCTTCTGAAAGACACCGTTTTGCTTCTGCCTCTATATGTTTCTTTAAAGCCGTCCAATCCTCATAGGCGTGCAGCATGATTCCGCTTTCCTCTCCAAAAGGAAACTCGAACTTCACCCGCTTGACAGGATCAAAGCCAAGATACTCCTCATACACCATGACCGGACCGCCAAAACTCACCTTGAGAAATGTCTCATCTACAGAAATCATCTTCTTCCCGGAATCCGCCCCTGTAAAAGACACTTCCTCCTTCTCCGGCGCTTCCTTTCTAAGCCCCATCGAAATATCCTCCGGCAGCCCTTCTTTATGAAAGCGCTCTACCGTTAAATCCCACGGGTAGAACGTCTCCTCCACAGCTCCGCGTCCCATTGGATCGCCAAAATTCAAGGTTGCAAATTCTCTGTCTCTGTTTGTCATAGGATACCTCTCATATTCTATCTCTTGTACTGGCACCTGCCTTGCTTTTATGCTTCCCTCAATGCCTGTTCCAGATCTTCGATCAGGACATCCGCCCCCTCAAGTCCACAGTGGATACGAATCAGTCCTTTATCACGCTCTTTCAAATTCAAGAACGCAAGCTCCTCCGACGAATAATGGATAAGCGGACATAGTGCCAGGCTCTCGAATCCGCCCCAGGAACAACCGATTTCAAAGACCTTCATCTGATTGACCACCTTGATCGCTTTTTCCGGCTCACTTTTCAATACAAAGCTCATCAACCCGGTATGTCCCGTCTGCTGTCTTGCGATCAGCTCTGCCTGGGGATGCGATTTGAGCCCTGTGTAATAGACCCGTTCTACCTTCGGATGGTTTTCCAGATATTCTGCCACGATCATTGCAGTCTGCTGGTGCTGTTCTACACGCAGATGCATGGTACGCAGTCCCCTGATTGCAAGCCAGGCCTCCATAGGTCCTAAGATTCCCCCAAAAAGTTCCCGGATGGTATCCTGAATCAATTTCCCCAGCTCCTCATCCTTCACGATCAGGATTCCTCCGATAATATCACTATGTCCCCCGATATACTTGGATAGTGTATGCATCGAAATATCAATTCCCATCGTAAGCGGCTTCTGATAAAGTGGTGTACAGAACGTATTGTCGATGTAGGTCTTCACCCCATGCGCCTTTGCGATCTCTGCCGCTCCCTTGATATCTGTCACGGTAAACACGAACGTCGCCGGACTCTCCAGAAGAATCATCGCCGTATCCTCCTGAATCAATGCCTCCAGCTCGTTTAAATCCAGCCCGTCCCAATAAGATACGGTAATTCCCATTCTCGGGATAAAATAACGGTTCAAGATATTTTTAATCGGCTGATAGACATCCCTCATGCAAATGATATGGCTGCCGGCGCGGCATACGGCAAGAATTGCCGCCGATGCCGCTGCCATTCCGCTGGAAAATGCCAGTGCCATACACCCTTCTTCCAGCGCTGCCACCTTTTCCTCTAAAATCTGTACTGTGGGATTCGTGACTCTTCCATATACATATGCATGCTCATCCTCACGAGCCGCATAAGATTCCATACTGTCGAAAATATGGAGAGAATTCATAAATACGGGCGGCACTACCGCATTCAAATATTTGCTCTGTTCTTCTCCCAGATGTGTGATTGCTAATCTGTCGTCTCTCTTCTGCATATTTTACTCCTTCACAGCACCTGCTGTCATCCCTTCTACAATAAATTTCTGCATAGCCGCGAACATCAACGCTGTAGGCAGAAGTGCCATAACACCGCCGGCCATCAGAAGTCCCCATTCTACGTTGTATTTTCCGATCAGCGTCTTTAATCCAACCGGAATCGTCCACATTTCCGGCGTGCTGATGAAGATAGATCCTGCTATCAATTCGTTCCATGCTCCGATAAAACCGAATACGAATACAGATACGATTCCAGGGAACATAATCGGAAATACGATTTTGAATAAGGACTGCATCTTGGTACAGCCATCCACTCTTGCAGCCTCTTCCAGCGTAATCGGAATTCTTTCAAAGAAACTGCGCATCGTGATGACACAGAACGGCAGGTTCACCGTCACATAATAGATGAACAGCCCGATATGTGTATTGATCAGACCCATCTTTGAGAAAATAATGTACAATGGGATGATGACCAGGATACCAGGAATCATCTGCGTAATCAGGAAAAAGAGCACTACCGCCTGTTTCCCATTGAACTTATAACGTGCCAGCGAATATCCGCCCAGCATGGAGAATACAGTCACAACCAATGCAGAAGCAATGGATACCAAAAGGCTGTTTTTCAGCAGCACCCCGTAATTAAACTGTTCAAACAGATCTGTATAGTTCTGCCAGGTAAATGTCTTCGGAAAGAACGTCAGGTTATTTACATCCAGAATCTCACCGCTGGTCTTAAATGAGGTAATGACAATCCAATAAATTGGCAGCACGACCAGTAAAAAGAAGAATACTAAAACAATCACCCGGATTGTTGTCCCGATTGCATTTTTCGCTTTTCTGCTCATTAAAAATCACCTGCCTTATCATATTTGGTAAGCTTTAGGAATGCCATTGCATAAATTCCCAGGATTACCATCAAAATCACACCAAGTGCTGCTGCAAATCCAAAGTCATAAGATCCAAATGCCTTGGAATACATATATGCAGGAAGTGTCTGCGACGTATTTGCAGGACCGCCGTCCGTAATAATGACGACAAGGTCCAGGGAATTGAAGATCCAGATCGTCCTCAAAAGTACCGTTGTGATCAACGTCGGCTTTATGTAAGGAAGGGTAATCTGGAAAAACTGTCTGATCGTACCACAGCCGTCTACATCTGCTGCCTCATAGACATCTGTCGGAATCGACTGCAATGCAGCGAGTATCATGATTGCAAAGAACGGGATTCCCATCCAGATCATAGCAATAATGACAACGGCCAGTGAAAATCCAGGTGTTCCAAGCCAAGCAATGTTCTTGTCGATCAATCCGAATTTCTCAAGCAGATTATTTACCACTCCATATTCTCCGTTAAAGGACCAACGGAAGATCAGACCGACTACAAATCCTGAAAAAGCCCAGGGAAGGAATACGATGGACTGATAGATTCCTCTTCCTTTGAACTGCTTTTTCAATGCTACAGCCAGAGTCATTCCAAGCAGGAACTGTCCAAGCACGGAAACGATGACGTAAACGAAGGAGTTCTTCAAAATCATCAGTCCGTCCGGATCGCCTACCAGCTTCGCAAAGTTGTCAAGACCATTAAAATGAATATCATTCGGTGCTGTCAGCTTATAATTCTGAAATGCCATGATAAAACTGTTGATCAGCGGATAGCCGAACAGTAATAACAAAATCACCAGAACAGGAAGCAAAAACAGCCAGGGTTCCATTTTCTTTTTCATGTAGGTATCAGTCTCCTTTATTTTTTCTTAGCAGGTACACATGAGAAGCTTTGTATCTTATTCGGATAAAACATAAAGGGGGTTAATGTTCTTCTTACTTTCACATTAACCCCCTTTTTATTACCCTATTCCACTAAAGCTTATTGTCCCATTTTACTGCATTGTCTTAGGTGTTTCGATGGTAGAACCTTCGTTGTCAGCTAAATACTGTTTCATACGGGTCGTAAGTTCGTCCCCAATATGATTCAGTACGTCTTCTGCTGACTGCTGTCCCAGCAGATACTTCTGCAGTTCTGTGTGGAACATATCCTGATGAAGGTCCGTGTAGTTGAAAGGACCATACATCGGCGGAACTGTAAAGTTAGGGTCATTTAATTCATCTAAGAATACTCCGTAAGGCCCGTCTTCTCCATATGTCTCATCATCTCCAACGTCTTTCTTGATTGGAATCAGACCGCCCATCTTGCAGTATTCGATGTTGTTGTCAGCTCTTACAAGGAAATCAATCAGTTGAAGAGCCTCGTCTGGATACTCAGAGCTCTTGGCGATCGTATATGAATATGGGCTTCCTGCTGTATTCATCATCTTTCCGTCAACTGTTGATACAGGCATTGGAAGCACGCCCCATGTCTCCGGGTCCATCTTCTCTTCACATGCCTTCGCTACTTCTGAGTCATTGGAAATTGTTCCTGTCAGGCCGCCTGTAAAGTTGTCGACCATCTCCACGAATCCCCAGTTCACGGAATCCTCTGGTACATATCCGTCTTTGTAGATCTCACACCACTTCTCTACTGCTTCTACACATTCTGGTGTATTCAGAATGAAGTTGCCTTCCTCGTCATATACATAACCGCCTGTGAAGGACTGCAGGTATGCAAGCAATGGATCAAATGCACCTCTTGCTCCGCGGAAGGAGTTGCCATAACGCTTTTTATCCTTATCTGTCAAAGCCTTGATCAGATCGAAGTATGCATCGTATGTCCAGTCTTTTCCAGTAGGAATCTCATATCCGATTTCTTTTACCCAGTCTTTTCTATAGAAGATGCCTTTTACCATGAATCCATCCGGTACAGAATATACATGGCCGTATCTCTCTTTTTCCTGTGCCCAGTTGATCTTCTGCACTGCATCCACGAACTGATCGCCGTTCTTTTCCACATAGTCATCGATCGGGAGCACCCAGTCTGCTTCTGTAAACTGTCCGAGCCACAATGGATGTGTGGTGATAACATCCGGCAGTTGTCCTGATGAGCCAAGTACGGTCAGCTTGTCTGCCGCGTCATCCCACGGAACGCTCTCATACTTTACTGCAACTCCAGTCTCGTCCTCGAACTTTGCAAATACATTCTCATAATACTTCTGACGTTCCGGGCTGGGGCTTACATCAATAAAACGAAGTGTTGCCTTGCCGTCGCCTTTTTTGGAATCTTTAGATGAATCCTTACTGGACGATCCGCATCCAGCCAACAATCCGGCTACCATAGTAGCTGCCATCAATGCTGCCAAAATCCTTTTTTTCATAAACATCCTCCTTTTTCTTTTCAGTTCACAATACCAGATGACCTGAATGAATTCGTAACATATACTTTTCTCCCTTAACTGGTTTTTCCCCGCCACTTTCGTGAGGTATTTCCGGTCTGACCACTTATGCATTTATACTAACATCTCATATGCTAACTGTCAATATTTTTGTTATTTTTATACTTTTTATCTAATTTTTGCTTTTCTTTTTTGGTTATTTTTCATCAATTAACTTTTTGATTGTACTTGACAAGTCATCACATTTTTTATATTCTTACCTTAATACTTTCCCCTTTTCTGCCTCCATTTCCATTACACTTATGCGATGAATTGATTCATTACAACTAGAAAGGAGTCAGGCAATATAAACGAACTACATACATATTGCTGAATTTAAGATGAGTAAAAAATACACTGCCACCAGGCGATGCTACTTAATCGATCATCACTCCCCCCAACCCCCGGATGTCTTATTAAATAATCTTAATATTGACGAATACGATGCCTTTTTCGAAACTGCAGGCATTGATTCCCTTATGGTGTACTGCAAAGACCATTGGGGGGTTACTTATTACCCGAGCCAGGTTCCCGGAGCACAGATGCATGAGGGGGTCAAAAGAGACTGGATCAAAGAGGTGAGCAATCGACTGAAAGAAAAGGAGATAGAATTTGTAGCTTACTATTGTATCGAATATGATGAAGGGGCTGCAAGAAGATTTCCTGAATGGAGAGTCACCAGACCAGATGGCACCGGACGGATACGTGATGACGAATTTGCAAAATGGAGCCTCTGCTGCTATCAGACCGGTTACCGGGAATATTGCCTTAAACAGTTGGAGGAGATTGTTCAGAACTATGCACCAGACGCACTGTTCCTGGACATTTTTGGTGCATCTTTATGTTACTGTGAGCACTGCCGTAAAAAATTCGAATCCATTTATCACTATCCTCTTCCTGAAGACTTAGAGGATGTCCTGGCACACAAGACGGATATCATTGAATTTTTAAATCACAATGCAAAGGAGTTCCTGGCAGAATTAAAACAGCGTGTCAAGGCCATTGATCCGACCCTCGCTGTGACCATTAATTTCTCCTGTCATTATCCGAAGGAGATCCGTGATATGCTGGACTACCAGTTTTCAGAGCCGCTCCTTAAGGATAATTGGTTCTCCTCTGCCTATGCCCGTGATACTGCAGTGGGACAATACCCGATTCTTGCACCGGGAGAGGCTTCACAGGTCTATAATTACAGTGCTGTTTCTGAATACATCTGTGACCTTTCCTCCATCGCCGCACAGGGATGCCGTGTGGGCATGTACAGTGGTTCCCAGCATATAGACGGCACATTGGATTTTGAGGAAGCGAAAAGACTCGGGGCAGCCTATACAGAGATCAAGAAGATGGAGCCTTATCTGGTCGACCGTACTCCGGTAAAATGTGCGGGTATCATCCAGAGTGATCTGTCCATAGCAATTAATATTTCTTCCCTGGAACCTGATGCCATCCTTCGGGCCAAACGGCATAATCCTCACCAAAATGCCGTTCTGGGAGCTATGCAGCTCTGTGAACACGCCAAAGTGCCTTATATGGTACTGCCGGAACGCACACTGAACAAGGACCTTCTAAAGGAATTCGATGTCATTCTTCTGCCAGAAGTATTTGTCATCGAGCAGGATATCGCAGACCTGCTGACGGAATATACCGCCAATGGGGGAACCATCATCAGTTCCGGGCAGAGCGGTCTATGGGATGCTGACTCTAAGAAACGAGAAGTATCCACGATTGCCGGCCTGATGGGAACAAAAGAAAGTACCATCCATACTGAATATCAACAGAACCGCTGGTCCGCTTACTTAAAACCAACTGGCAGTCCTAAGTTCACAGGATTATTATCCTGCACAACACCTCCTGTCAGCGAACACTTTATTGAAACCACCGCAACAGATGACAGTGAGACTCTTTTGAACCTGATTCTTCCATGCGTTGCATGTGATTCGGAACATTGGGTCAACTGGTGGAGCCCGCCGCCGGGAGCAGATTCCGGTTATCCGGCACTCATCTGCCGCAGAGAAGGAAACGGAAGCACCTATTATATGGCCTTCGATTTCTTCACGATGGCTTCCCAGGAAAGCTTCCAATATCCGAATGAATTATTCGCAGATCTCCTTGAGCTTGCAGGCATTGTTCCAACTGTACAAAACCTGACAGACATTCCTGACATCATCCGTACGGCATATTTTGCGACCAAGGACAGCTACATCATCCACCAGATTTCTATGATGCCCAAGCGTTTCCACGGAGATGTCTGCCCGGTAAGCGGCGGCACCCTAGAATTCAAAGTGCCTGTTGAACAGGCAAAAATTGTCTATCCAGAACCTGCTACATTGAAGATGGACAGTATCGATGGCAGAACCACCGTAGCACTGCCGGACTTCACACTCCAGCAGATCATAGTTTGCAAAAAATAAATGATTCTTCAGACCAGTCGGTAAGCCGATGTTCCGGCTGGTCTGACTTCTTCTATACAGAAAGACGAGGAAATTATTATGAATAACCGCGAACGATTACATGCGATTATGAATTACCAGAAACCAGACCGTATGCCTGCTGTACATTTTGGATTCACCCCGGAAGTCATTGAAAGATGGGTCCAGGAAGGACATATCAGCAAAGATATTCTGGATTTTGAGGACTACGCCTATGAGGCCGAGGACCTTCTTTCCCAAAAGCTTGGCTTTGACTTTGGATGGCACGCGGCACGTGTAACAACAACAGAGCTTTTCCCCTTTTTCGAGGAAAAATTCGTAGAACATTTAGACGATGGTTTTGATAAATATATCAACTGTGACGGCGTCTATATCCTTCAAAGGAAGGATGCAAAGTCGATTCCCGCTGAAGTCGGCCACCTGTTAGAGGACCGGGCTTCCTGGGAAAAATATTACCTGCCAAGGCTGACCTATCAAGAGGAACGATTTTCTCAAGCAGAGCTGGACCGTCTGAAAGCGGAACAGGCAAAAGGAAATCCGATCGGTCTGCACTGCGGCAGCCTCTGCGGACGTCTCCGGGATTATCTTGGAATCGTAGGCCTTAGTTATATGGTCGTAGATGATGAGGAACTGCTTGAAGAAATGTTCTGCACCATCGGAGATCTGTGCCTAAAGTCCGTTCAGAGAACGCTTGATACTGGCGTGAGCTTTGACTATGCACACTTTTGGGAGGATGTCTGTTACAAAAATGGTCCTCTTCTCTCCCCTGCCATGTTCGAGGAATATACGGCCGCCTATTACAAGAAGATCACCACGCTCCTGCATTCATATGGAATTGACACGATCAGCGTAGATTGCGATGGAAAGGTGGATGCCCTTCTACCGATCTGGTTGGAAAATGGAGTCAACACCATGTTTCCGATTGAAGTTGGCACCTGGGATGCCAGTATTGCACCATGGCGTGAAAGATATGGAAAAGCCATAAAAGGAGTCGGCGGCATGCGCAAACATCTTCTCGCTCAGGATTACGCCGCTATCGATGAAGAAATCAAACGTTTAAAGCCTCTTGCACAGCTCTACGGCTATATTCCCTGCCCGGATCACCGGATTCCCGATGATGCAAAGTGGGAAAATGTACAATACTACTGTGAACAGGTGAAAAAAATCTTAGATTAAGTGTGTATCTCCAGCAGAATATCTGCAGGCTTACATCAGAAAGAAACTGCTGTACAGCGCCCCCTTTGGGCATGCTGTACAGCAGTTCTGCTATCCACATATCTCTTATCCATTAGCTAACAGATAAAAAACAGCACACTATTCAATCCTTCCATAAATCTCCAGGTCAAGTGCAACGATCTTATCGAACATCTCGAGCGCTTTCTCCACATTCCGCTCTTTCATGCAGCGTACCATCTCAAGATGATAAGGAAATGTACTGAGCAGGATTGGAAAATAATCGAAGCCTGTCTCCTCAAAATATCCATAGAGCTCTTTATCAAAGGTCTCATACATCTCGATCATATTACAGACCATGTTGGTCATCTCCTGATTTCCATAGCTTTCGATCACACTGCGGTGAAACTGATGATCCATCTCCTTGGGCATCACACCTCTTGCTGCTATGGCATCCATCTGAACCGCCAGATCCTCCAGTTCTTTAAGCTTAGACTCTGAAATCTTCGGAATCGCATTCTCCAGACAGTACCGCTCCAGGACTGTCTTGATCTCAAAAAGCTCCAGAAAGTTCTTCAATGCAAGATGAATGCTCATCTGCCTTCCTTCCACATAATCTGTAACAAAAGTCCCCTTTCCCACTTCCACACGGACGACTCCCTGATTCTCTAACTCCCGGATCGCCTCCCTGAGGGTGGGACGGCTGACCTTCCATTCCGCTGCCAGCTTCCTCTCTCCGGGAAGCCTGTCCCCGGGTTTTAAATCTTCTTCTTTGATGTATTGGTATATTCTATCTGACAGTTTGGAATATAACAATGATTTTCCTTCTGTTTCTCTACTGTATTCCATAATGCTCCTTACCGGTCTGACCATATTTTCTTTTATTATATCGGGATTCCGAAGGTACGTCAAGTACGTTCAATAGCCTATAAAAGCGAAAAAAATAAGTGTATCACTATTTCTAATGATACACCTATTCTCCTATCGTTTCTAAGCATTTTCTTATTTTCCCATGAAACCGCCATCGACCGGAATCACTGCACCGGAAATATAAGCCGATGCATCTGATGCTAAGAAGACCGTTAATCCCTGCAGATCCTCCATCTTCCCCCAGCGTCCCATCGGAATCCTGCTGGTGATCTCATCATACTGCTTCGGATTTACTTCCTTCATATTTGCGGTCAGCTCCGTAGCCATGTATCCTGGTGCGATTGCATTTACATTCACGCCCTGGCTGGCCCATTCGTTTGACAGCGCCTTCGTGATCTGTGCTACTCCAGCTTTACTGGCACTGTACGCCGGAATCAATACGCTGGCAAAAAATGAAGTCATAGAGGCAATATTGATGATCTTGCCGTATTTTTGTTCCAGCATGGTTTTACCAGCTAACTGTGACAAATAGAATACGGCATTCATGTTAATCGCTACAATCTTCTCCCAACGGTCATGCGGGAACTCCACTGCCGGCGCCCGGAACTGTATCCCCGCACCGTTCAGAAGGATATCCACCCTTCCTCCCAGTTTTTCCAGACATTTTTGATAGAGCTCCTTAAGCCCTTCCGTCTTGGACAGATCCCCCCGTACTGCATGCACCATCGGCCCATTTTCTGCCATTCTCTTAGCAGACTCATCCACCATATCCAAAATGTCTAACAGAACCACCTCAGCTCCGGCGTCATGCAGCGCCTGTGCCATGCCATTGCACAGTCCCTTAGCACCGCCTGTAACAATTGCTTTCTTTCCTTTTAAACTAAACTGCTGTATAAAATCACTCATAAAAACTTCCTCTCGTGGTACCGGCAGCTCAAAGTGCCGATTTCTACTTCGTCCGTATGTTTCTATATCTTCTTTTCTATCAAGATTCCCTAGCTTCTATACAGACCGTAACCTAATTCTTTACTGATCTGACTGCCATACTTTTTCATGCACAACGTGTATTTCTTAATCGTTGCCGGCGTAATCTGCTCCTTTGGTGCCGAAATTCCAACACAACAGCTAACATTCCCATTGTAGTTAAAAACCGGAACCGCTAAGCATCTTACTCCCAAAGTACGCTCCTCATCATCCAGGGCGTATCCCTGCTCTCTGATCTTTTTTAACTCTTTTTCTAAATCTGCATAATTTGTGATTGTGTTTGACGTATAATGTTCAAACTGGTAATCGCGGAAGATATCCTCAATAAAGGACAGAGGCTTATAGGCCAGAACACATTTCCCCACAGCGGAACAGTGCCAGGCCTCGATCATCCCGATCTGGGCCGAGAGATTATACTCCCTCTGACTCCGAACCTGGTCAACAATATACATTTTACGGTTTCCCATCGCAGCCAGATGAACACTTTCTTTTGTTTCATCACAAATTTTGTATAGATATGGCCGTGCTGCTATTGCAACATTAAAGTTCTTTTTGACTCCTTCACTTAAGTATAAAAGCCTGAATCCCAGCCGATATTTTTTGCTGACCGGATCAACACTGACCATATCATATTTCATCAGAGTTGCCATCAGCCGGGAAACCGTACTTTTGTCCACGCCAAGGACGGCGGCCACCTCCACAATTGTCGCACTTCCTCTTTCATGAATAATTGATAAAATCTCGATTCCTCTTGCCAATGACTGTACCATATAACACCTCTCCTATTTCATTTTCTCAAGCAATTCAAAGACTGCCTTTGCACTTTCTTTGCCGTCCTTCAAAGCCTCCATGAAGTCTTCACTCCCGGCAATTGCTTTTAAAATACCCGGATCAGATGCTTTCAAGATATCGATAAGATCCTTGTGCGTAATTTTAGAAATTTCCGCTAATATCTCTCGGCTCTGTGCCTGGCTTTCTGCTCTTTCCTTCGGATATCCTGCTCCTTTGGGATCTGCAAACAGCTTTTCAAAGATATATTCTAACTCAATATTGCCAGCCCATCCATACCCTTTATTCAGCGGCAGGGATACACAATTCCCTCCGTTGATCTGGGAGAAGAGCCAAGCATCCAGCGGTTCTACGATAAGGCCGCATACGACTTTCGGGAAATTGAGTACTCCATTCATAAATCCCTGTCCGGTACCGCATCCACCGACCACAAAGTCACAGCAGCCGGTATTTAATAGAATTGCCGCCATATAACTGGTATGGATGTAAGTCAGAGATGGGACCTGTTCCGGGCCTTTCATTCCAACATTCAGCACCTTTGCATCTGTGGTCTTATGTAATGCATTTACAATATCTGCATTTTTGTTAGAAGCACTTACTTCATTGATCACTGCGATCTTCATACTTATATTCCTCCATTCGTAGATTAATACAATCCTGTCAGTAATCCTACGCCATACATCACTACGGCTACGATCACGCAAGAAACGATCGACATCAGGACTCCTGCCTTAGCAAAATCCTTGATTGAAAAATAACCGGCTGAATAGGCGATTACGTTTGTTGGAGTTGATGTGATCAAAATAAACGCCAAGGAAGATGCTAACGCTGCCGGGAACGCAATTCCCAGTGTTGGAATTCCCAGATTCATAGAAAGCTCTATAATGATCGGAATTACAATACTCGCAGATACCGTAGCACTTGAAAGCGTAATATTCATCAATGAAACGCTCAATACAACCACGAAAATCATTAAAATTGGACTTAATCCACCTACATTTCCCAACAGACCAAGTGCGATCCAGTTCGCTACTCCTGTCTGATAAAGCACCATACCGATCGATACACCTGAAAGCACTAAGATTATGCTGCTCCAGGACATTTCTTTTTCGATTGCTTTGTATTTTGTCTGACTGACTCCCGGGAAGAAGAACAGCATCGTAGTCAGCATAACCGGCAGCGCGATCGGAAGGTCAATTCCCAATAATTTGGAAATTGGAGAAGAGAACACCCATAATGCAACCGTTGCAATAAAAATAATCAAGGTTACGATCTCATCACGTGAGAGCTTCGGCTGATTTTTGAACTCTTTCTTGATTTCTTCATTTGTCTTTTTAAGATACTTCATTTCGGGCTTAAATGCCAGTAAAAGCAGTCCCCATGCGATTGGAATATGTACCAGGGAAATCGGAATTCCATATTTCATCCAGTCTAAAAAGGAAACATCAATCCCTGCCATATCCTTCATAAAACCAATCGCTAACGGATTGGGACCATTTCCTGCCGGAGTCCCGAAGCCGCCGATCAAGCTGCCCCATGCAACAGAGATCAAAAGTGCTTTTCCAAAATTGCTTTCCAGCGGCTTTACTCCTTCTTCATCCAAAAGAGATTTTGCCAGCGGCATAAGCATCGCAGCAACAGCCATATTGGAAATCCACATGGACAACACCACACCTACGACCAGAAAACCTAATATAATATATTTGGTACTATTTCCGGTAATGGACAGACATATGTTGACCAGTCGTTTTCCAAGTCCTGATTTATTGATGAATGCACTGAGGATAAATACACCAATAAAAAAGACTACATTAATGTTACCGAAACCGACTTTAACAATATTCCCAAAGGAATCTACACCCAGCAAGGCCAGCAGAGCCATCGCAAGCAGACCGGTAAAATGGAACGGGATCGCCTCTGTGATCCAAAGCAGGAGAGCAAAGATAAGCACGGCCAGTGCCTTCTGTCCTTCTGCGGTCAGAGTTGCATCTTTTATCGTCACAATGGATGCCGGGAAACTGATATTCTTAATGAGTATCAACACAACAACGCTGATACATATATAGATCCATCTTTTTGCATTTACTGATAAACCGCTAGGTTTACCAGATACGTTATTTGTACTATTCATAATCAATTTTCTCCATTTACAATGTATTATGGGTGACGAGATACAAAACGTGCTATTTTGCCATCTCGTTCAAAATCTTTTCTGGAGTTGCCGGAAGCGAAGTAATGCGTACTCCTACGGCATCATAAATCGCATTCACAATTGCCGGTGTTGTCGGCAGAGGAGCCGGTTCACCGATTCCTTTTGCACCAAGCGGACTGAATGGATCCCTGTCTTCCACCAGATTGGTATAGACCTTTGGAACATCCACACTCGTAGGCAGGATATATTTTGCAAAGTTCCGATTGATCGGCACTCCCTCTGAAAGCTCAAAATTTTCCATGATGGCCTGACCCAAGCTCTGTACGGCGCCGCCCTCGATCTGCCCTTCAATTCCCTGTGGATTGATTGCTCTCCCGACGTCATGGGAAGCCCAGATACCAAGAACATGCACCTCTCCTGTATATGTATCGACAGCGACCTCTGCGATCTGGCTTCCAAATACATATGCCTGCCAGGGATTTCCCTTTCCGTTTACTGGGTCCAGTGCCTCATGATGGGCAGTATAAGTCCCCGAGCCCAAAGGAACATACCCTCTTACTTTTTTACAAATATCCACTGCTTCCTTCAGCGAAAGGTCATAATTCGAATGTCCCTGTACAAAAATTCTCCTGTCCTTCATACAGATCGAGGAAGAATCCACATTCCAGTAGGCCGCAATTTCCCGGATAAATTTTTCTTTTACATCCCGGCAGGCATTTAATACTGCATTGCCGATCATATAGGATTGTCTGCTCGCACCTGCATGAGCAGCTTCCGGTGCTCTGGCCGTATCATTATCACCAATCGTAATATCCTGTGGATACATCCCAAGCTCATCCGCTGCGATCTGTGTTAGAACAGTCAGAATCCCTTCTCCGATCTCGGTGACTCCGGTCAATATCATTGCCGTGCCGCCGTCATCGATTTCCACGAATGCGCCTGCTTTATCAACGGTAGCGCAGCGCCCTATTCCATACCATCCGCTTCCTACACCGCGTCCATATTTGAATCTTGCTTGACAGAGCTCAAGAGCGGCCGGTGACTTGAATTCATAGCCTGGAATATAAGGCTGTGCGATTTGGCTGCCCTTTACATCTTTTCTCACCTGTCCTCTTACATTAGAAGGACCCGGCTCCCAGGAGGCAAGTTTGGCACATTCCTTTAGCGTCTCACAATAGCTCACGCTCCCCAGTACTTGCTGAGTATGCGTGACTGCCCCATCCTTTACCCCATTTATGAGGCGGAGTTCGATGGGATCGATTCCTAACCGCTTGGAACAGATATCCATAGTGGATTCAATTGCAAAAGTGGGCTGCAGGATTCCAAAGGTCCGCATTGCCCCGGATGGTGTATTATTTGTATAATACCCGGTTGAAACCATCTTGACATTCTCTATCTCATATGGACCTGCTCCTAAGATCGCAGACTTCGCGACAGTACCTTTTGTAGAGAAGCAATAGGCCCCGCCATCTGATTTTATATTCACTTCGATCGCCCGTATCCGGCCGTCTTTACTAAGACCGATCTTATGCCGGATCAGAACTGGATGACGTTTACTGCTTCCTATCATAGAATCTTGTCTGGAAAATACCAGCTTTACGGGACGTTTTGTCTTCAACGCAGCGATTGCCAGGATTCCCTGATAAATCATATCCTCCTTGCCGCCAAAGCCTCCACCCACAGGAGTCATGATGACCCTGATCTTATTGATCGGCATACCCAGGATTTTGGCTAAAAGCATACGGTGATGTGTGATATCCTGATCACAAGATTTGACGACCAATACACCATCTGGATCACAGTATGCAAGTCCGGCCTCTGTCTCAAGGTAGGCATGATCCACACTTTGTGTGGAATATTCCTGTTCGATAATGACATCACTGCTGTGAAAGCCGCTTTCAACATCCCCCTTTATCACAGATGTTGTAGAGACCACATTATCTGGATAATCCTCGTGGACGATAGATTTGCAGTCAATTGCTTCCGCAATATTGGAAACGATTGGAAGCTTTTTGTAGGTGATCTCGATGCATTTTTCTGCCTCTTGTGCCTCCTCCAAAGTCTCGGCAACAATCGCTGCGACCGGCTCTCCATAAAAACGGATTTTTTCCTTTGCCAAGACAGGCTGATCATGATAGTAGACGCCGAACCCATCTATACCAGGAACATCCTCGCTGGTAATCACAGCTTCGACACCAGGCATCTCCAATGCCTTCTCATAATCAATCTTTTGAATCTGGGCATGAACCTCCCGGCTTCTGACCAGGTGGACATTAAGCATCCTGGGCATCGTCATATCAGCCGCATATTCCAGTGCACCCATGACCTTCCCTCTGGCATCGACTCTCTCGATACGAGAACCGATGATCTTATTTGTTTCCGGTGTAACTGCCTCTAAACAATCTGCGCTTTTCTCATGGTTCAAGATATCCCGGGCCAATTCTATCGCCTCTATGATCTTCGCGTAGCCCGTGCATCTGCAGATATTTCCACCGAGGCCTTTTCTTATTTCTACTTGATCGGGATGTCTGTTCTTTTTTAGAATCGCTGTTGCAGCCATGATCATACCAGGAGTACAATAACCGCATTGGACAGCGCCGACCTTCATAAAGCACCTTTGAATGATGTCCAGCCCATCCTTTCCGATACCTTCTATCGTTAGAATTTCACAGTGATTGACTTTCTTGACTGGAATCATACAACTTTTCTTTAGCACGCCGTTGATCAGGACAGAGCATGTCCCGCATTCTCCAGCATTACAGCCTTTTTTTGTTCCAATTAAATGAAGCTCTTCTCTTAAAAAATCTGCAAGCCGCATAGCCGGTGGAACATACTTACAAACCTTTTTTCCGTTTACTATCAGTTCAATCTTTTCAAGTTCTAAATCCATAATCTCTCACTTCTTTAAGCTTCTTTTCTCATTTCTGTGTCGTTTGGTTACCTCAGTACAATATTTATTTCTGCAAGCGATTCATAAAGCCCCGCCATTAAAAAGTTTCTGACAACAGTCCTCCTATATTCTCTTCTGCTTCTGGAGCGTACAATGTCCTCTGGAATATAATCGGCCACTTTCTGAATCACCTCTTTTGAAATAGGTCTTCCCTTTAATCTCTCCTCAATCTCCTTTAATCTTGTAGGAACCGGGGCGATTCCTCCAAACGCAATTCTAACATCTTCAAAATACTGTTTCGTTTTATCAGCTTTTACTAAAAAGGCAGAGTTCACTGCCGAAATACACAAAGAACGTCTAAGTCCTACTTTCTTAAATGCACAACCATAATCCTTTTGTATCGGACAGGAAACGGATTGAATCACCTCTCCTTCCAGCAAAGAAGTCTTTCCTACTCCTTTCACGAATTCAACAGCCGGAATCTCCCTCATTGATACACCGTCCTTATTTTTCATTGCGGTATGAATTACTGCATCCAATGTAAGCAGGGGCGGAATCATATCTCCGCAGGGAGAAGCATTTGCCAGATTCCCCCCGATCGTTGCGATTTCCCGTATCTGCTGATCAGCAAAATAACAGGCAGCATGCCTCAGAATAGGTACATTATCAATGAATTCCGGTTTTTCCAAAAACTGTTGGATTCTGGTATTTGCCCCAATGATTATAGAATCCTTTTTCAGTTCAAATGTTGAGAATTCTTCGATACCACTGATATCGATCACGACCTCGATATCATAGAATGGAGTCCTTTCCTCTGCATAAAGATCTGTTCCTCCTGAAATAAGATCGTAAGAATGCTCATTGTTTTCCATGAGTTCAAAAAGCTCTTCCTTTGATTTGGGCATATAATATTTTTTATATTGAAGCATACAATTACTCTCCTAGTAAGCACCAAGTCAAAGCGGATATTGAAATCCGCTTTGCTCCTTCTTGATGCGGTTTTAACAGGCTTTCCTATTCAGGAATCTTCACAACAACTTTAATCGCGTCATCAATTCTTTCTTTTGAATATTTCAGCGCTGTAAGCAGCTCTGTGAACCCAAATGTATGAGTATGGATCAAGGATGCATCAAACCGTTTTTCACTGATCAGTGAGGCGGCTCTATGTACAGCGCTTCGTCCTTCCCCTCTGATACCAAAGAGAGAAATATTATTCCGTACCAGGGCAGCAACATCAACCTCAACAGGTTTGGACGGGAAGGCTGCCAGGCAGATCCTGCCACCTCTTTTCACCATATTAGCAGCTTCATTGACAGCATTCGGAGCTCCAGAGCATTCCATCACATAATGCACGCCCTCTCCATTTGTAATTTTCTTCACTGCATCGACTGCATTCTCTTTTCTGACATTTACGGTATAATCTGCACCAAGTTTCTTGCCAAGCTCCAGTCTATTATCTCTTGTACCAGTCAGAATAACAGGGTTAGCGCCTAAAGATTTAGCGACTGCGACCGCCATCAGACCGATCGGTCCAGGACCAGTTACGACTACGGATTGACCTGCGATGATACCACCAAGTGTATCCAGACCATACATTGCAGTTCCGGCTGTTACGATCAGTGTTGCCTCCTCATCCGTAACGTTATCCCCAACATGACACAAGGTGTTTACGTTGTTGATCGCATACTCTGCGAAGCCTCCGTCTGTTGTGAATCCATTCGCTCTGTGTCCTTTGTCGTTGCCTTCATAGTTCTTGCCGTAGTTCAGACATGAGGTGTACATTCCCTCACGGCAGCGCTCACAACTGGAACATCCTGCATGGATCTCTACTGCAACTCTGTCACCGATTTTATATTCGTCGACACCAGGTCCCAGCTTCACGACTGTACCCATGTATTCGTGGCCAGGTGTAAATCCCTTGTTGAAAGGCAGGCCGCCCTGAATCATGGCCGGTGGTCCGTTTTCGATGATTTCCAAGTCCGTTGCACAGATCGCTACTGCATCAATTCGGACAAGCACCTCTGACTTTTTAGGCTGCGGGACCGGTTTCTCCTCCAATGTAAGTTCTCCCGGATTCCCGAGAACCCATGCCTTCATCTTTTCTGGAACTTCGTAATTCATAGTATATATCCTCCTTCAAATATCTTTCTTTTCCTTGTATTTTTAACGCTTAAAATCCAATAGTATGTTTGAGTTTCTGTACTCTTTCGCACCAATTACCGACATTCCAGTCTCCAAAAGAACCAAGACCGGAGAGTTCCTCTTTTCCGTAATGTACCGGAATATGTACCAGGGACAGACCGCCATACTCGTATGCCTGTTCAAGTGCCTGTTCAAGCTCTTCTAACGTCTCGCCTCCGTAGAATCCCTTCACGCCCTCTACCGCTTCTGCCATCTGTACATAATCTACTGCGACCGTATCGTCTGTTTTGTACTCTACCTCATATTGTGAATGCTGCAGACTTGTGATCGCACCCATGCGACGGTTGTCGAACAGAACGATCATCCCTCTCAATCCGTGCTCGACTGCATCGATCAAAATCTGTGGATTCATCATAAAGCTTCCGTCACCTGTGAAGGCCATCGGATAATCTTTCCCGCCTTCCAGCGCAAATGCCAGCATGGAGGATACGGCAAATCCCATATAGGAGGAACCTGTATCGCTGATTGTCTGGCCTGGTCTTTCATCTGTTACGATCTGGAAGCCGTTTGCCTGGACATCCCCCGCATCAAATATTTTAATGCAGTCATTACGATCAGCAAAATCCACGGCTTTCTTGATTGCAGCCGGCTCTGTAAGAATTGCTCTTCCACGTTTTTCATCCAGAAGAACAGGATGGTCATATCGTAACTGCTTATAGGCCTCCCACTCCATTTTCTTATTTGTGCACTCTTTTAACCATGCAGGATCAGAAGTCTTATCTTTCACATTTTTTAACATACCGATCAATTTTAAGAGTACTTCCTCGGCATCTCCCTGGATGCGTACAGAATTATTATACTGTGCCAGGTCTTCATATTCACAGTTAATATTTACCATCCTCTTAGCCTTTCGGTAGGCAGTTCCAGAGCTGTCCCATTGACAGACGCCTCTCGCTCCAATGACAATTGCCAGATCACATTCGTTCATCGCATAGTTTCCGCAGATAGAGCCTTTGGAGCCGCCGACACTCATATTGCGTTCTCTGGAATATGGATATAAGCCCGGTACCTGTGGGCCATGAACATATACAGCATCTGTAAGCTCCAAAAATTCATCGAATACCTCTGCTGGAACATGGGCGGCTCCGCCTCCAACCTTAACTGTGATTCTGGATGCATCGCAGATTGCTTCCACCGCAGAATTAAAAAGCTTTTCATCTGTACTTATGACCTTCGATTCCACTGATTTTTCAGGGAACTCAAGCAGATTGCAGTTTTCCATGACTTTAGGCTGAATGTTCATCGGAAGCAGCATATAAAATGGAGAATGCTTTGCCTTTCCATTCACTGCTGCGTCCCCCCTCTTCAAGGCTGTAAATACGGCCTCTGGAGTATGCAACGAATATGCTGGTCCAAGTGTTGATAGAAATCTCAGGAACAGCTCCTGTTCTCTTCTTGGAATCTGTTGCATATTAGGACCTTCGCTGTGACTGGTCTCATCTCCCATCAGGTAATAGATCCCAAGTCCATTGGCCAACGGAACTAAAGATCCTGCGGCGGCCTGTAACGCTCCTGGTCCAATCGAAGTAAATACTGCTGCTGTCTCACCATATTTCCATTTGAGCATCGATGCCGCGTGGGAAGCCTCCACTTCATTTCGGACATTTACCGTTTTCACAGCTTTCTCTTCCTCATAGATACGTAAAACTTCGCCGACATCCGTCATTCCATGGCCGAAAATCCCAATAAAGGTCTTTACCCCCTGATTTATGAAACCTAACACAACCGCTTCACTCAGACTAATGTCTTGAAATTGTTCTAAGCTGCCTGCTTCTACAGCCTTTCGAACTGTGCCATAGGCTTTGATCTCCCTGGCACGTTTTCTTCTCTGTTCAATCATTTCACTCATAATTATTCCTCAATATACGTTTGATTTTTTCTACTTCTGTATTCATATTTTACTTTTCACAAACATTCGTTTTATTTCGTACGCTTTCACCTCGCTTATCCATTTCATCAAATCAAAATTTGTTTCTTTCTTGAGTTTGATTATAGCATAGTGAAATCCTGATACAAAACAGAATCCAAAGGCCTATTGCGCATTATGCAACCTTGTCTATTTTTGACGTTTTGTACAAATGTAAAAGTGTTTTTTTATGCATATTTACCCATATAGGACCATATAAGTTTTTTATAATCATAGGAAAAAATTAGAAAGAAAAAAGAGCTTTTTATAGCAGCTTTACAAGATGAGCAGACTTTTGAAGGCGTCGGATGCCCGCACGGAAGTTAACAAAACACCAAAAAAGGACTGCCTTTCGACAGTCCTTTTCGTATATAAAATCTAATTATGCATTCTTCTTAGCGATTGCAGCCTGAGCAGCAGCCAGTCTTGCGATCGGTACACGGAATGGTGAGCAGGATACATAATCCAGTCCAAGTGTGTTGCAGAATTCTACAGAACTTGGATCTCCACCGTGCTCTCCACAGATTCCGATGTGAAGGTTCGGATTAACCGGTTTTCCTAACTTAATGGACATTTCCATTAATTTGCCGACACCTGTCTGATCCAGTTTTGCAAATGGGTCATTCTCGAAGATCTTAGCGTCATAGTATGCATCTAAGAACTTACCAGCATCGTCACGGGAGAATCCGTATGTCATCTGTGTCAGGTCGTTTGTTCCGAAGCAGAAGAAGTCAGCTTCTTTTGCGATCTCGTCAGCTGTAAGAGCAGCTCTTGGGATCTCGATCATTGTACCAACTTCATACTTTAAGTCGCTTCCTGCTGCTGCGATCTCAGCGTCAGCGGTCTCAACAACAACCTTCTTCACATATTTTAACTCTTTGATATCTCCAACCAATGGAATCATGATCTCTGGGCATACATTCCAGTCAGCGTGTGCTTTCTGTACGTTGATTGCTGCACGGATAACAGCCTTTGTCTGCATCTTAGCAATCTCTGGGTATGTCACTGCCAGACGGCATCCACGGTGTCCCATCATTGGGTTGAACTCATGCAGAGAATCGATGATAGTCTTGATCTCTTCTACTGTCTTGCCCTGAGCGTCAGCCAGTTTCTTAATGTCCTCTTCCTCTGTAGGAACGAACTCATGAAGCGGTGGGTCTAAGAAACGGATGGTTACCGGATTTCCTTCCAGTGCTTCGAACAGTCCCTCGAAGTCTCCCTGCTGTACTGGAAGAATCTTCTCAAGTGCTGCTTCTCTTTCTTCTACTGTATCAGAACAGATCATCTCACGGAATGCATCGATTCTGTCGCCTTCGAAGAACATATGCTCTGTACGGCAAAGTCCGATACCTTCTGCTCCAAGTTCACGAGCCTTCTTAGCATCTGCAGGAGTATCTGCATTTGTACGAACCTTCATTGTTCTGTACTTGTCAGCCCATCCCATGATTCTTCCGAACTCACCAGCGATTGTTGCATCAACTGTCGGGATCAGACCATCATAGATGTTACCTGTAGAACCATCCAGGGAGATTGCATCTCCTTCGTGATATTCTTTTCCAGCAAGTGTAAATTTCTTGTTAGCTTCGTCCATAGCGATGTCGCCACATCCAGATACACAGCATGTACCCATTCCACGTGCAACAACGGCAGCGTGAGATGTCATACCACCACGTACTGTCAGGATACCCTGAGCAGCCTTCATACCTTCGATATCTTCTGGAGATGTCTCAAGACGTACAAGTACGACTTTCTCTCCTCTTGCAGCCCACTCTTTTGCATCGTCAGCTGTGAAGACGATCTTACCACATGCAGCTCCTGGTGATGCGCCAAGTGCTTTTGCAACTGGCTCAGCAGCCTTTAATGCAGCAGCATCGAACTGTGGGTGAAGCAGTGTATCTAAGTTTCTAGGATCGATCATTGCAACAGCTTTTTCTTCTGTGATCATTCCTTCGTCAACTAAGTCACAAGCGATCTTTAAAGCAGCCTGAGCTGTTCTCTTACCGTTACGTGTCTGAAGCATGTACAGCTTTCTGTCTTCGATCGTGAACTCCATGTCCTGCATATCTCTGTAGTGATCTTCCAGTTTATTGCAGATCTCTACGAACTGATCATAAACTTCCGGCATTACTTCATGTAACTGAGAAATCTTCTGTGGTGTACGAACACCAGCAACAACGTCTTCTCCCTGAGCATTCATCAGGAATTCTCCCATGAGCTTCTTCTCTCCTGTAGCTGGGTCACGTGTAAATGCAACACCTGTACCGGATGTCTCACCCATGTTACCGAATGCCATCATCTGTACGTTAACAGCTGTTCCCCATGAGTAAGGGATGTCGTTGTCACGACGGTATACGTTAGCTCTCGGGTTGTCCCATGAACGGAATACAGCCTTGATAGCTCCCATTAACTGTTCCTTCGGATCAACTGGGAAGTCTTCACCGATCTTCTCTTTGTATTCAGCCTTGAACTGCTCAGCCAGTACATGTAAGTCTTCTGCAGTCAGTTCAACGTCCTGTGTAACACCTTTTTCTTCTTTCATCTTGTCGATGAGCTCTTCGAAGTACTTCTTACCAACTTCCATAACTACGTCAGAGTACATCTGGATGAATCTTCTGTAGCAGTCCCAAGCCCAGCGTGGATTGCCTGATTTAGCTGCCAGAACTTCAACTACTTCTTCATTTAAACCAAGGTTCAGGATTGTATCCATCATACCTGGCATGGAAGCTCTTGCTCCTGAACGAACGGAAACAAGAAGCGGATTCTCTTTATCGCCAAATTTCTTTCCAGTAACTTCTTCCATCTTTGTGATAGCATCCATGATCTGATCCATGATTTCATCATTGATCTTTCTGCCATCTTCATAGTACTGCGTACAAGCTTCTGTTGTAATCGTGAATCCCTGCGGTACTGGAAGACCCAAGTTTGTCATCTCAGCAAGGTTAGCACCTTTACCACCAAGCAGGTTTCTCATGGTCGCGTTACCTTCTGTAAACATATAAACCCATTTTGCCATGTCTTAATGACCTCCTAAAAATATTTTTTACAAATAATGTTGCACTAAGTCGCATATAATATTTTAATGGTTTTATTTAGGCTCGTCAAGCATTTTGTACGTAATTTTGACCAATCTTTCGGGGCATTTTTTGTCTAAAATACCCGTTTCTGACAAGTGCCGTTTTTCTATTTGGAATTATTCACAATTTTCTTCTCCATAAACCTAAAAAACTAGGCAAACTCCCTTATAATCGGAAGTCTGCCCGTCCCAACAAACATAAGCCCACTACTTCTTACCGCCGCCTGATATCTGATTTTATCACTTTTTGCCAATCTCCTGTCATGCTTCCTTTAAGAATGCGAGATATCCCTTTAAGGCCTCATACAGATCGGCTTTACTGGACACCTCCCAGGGAGCGTGCATGCTTAGCACCGGAATTCCGCAGTCAATGACCTCCATGCCATAATCCGCCATCAAATAGGCAATAGTACCTCCGCCTCCTCTGTCTACCTTTCCCAATTCAGCCGTCTGGATAACAACTTTGTATTTCTCCATGATCCGCCTTAGTTCGGCAATAAATTCAGGATTTGCGTCATTCCCGCCTGACTTCCCGCCGCTGCCGGAATATTTGTTGAATACCAGTCCATTTGCCAGATAGGCTGAATTTTTCTTTTCGTAATACTCTGCAAACATAGGGTCATAAGCCGCACTCACGTCAGACGAGAGCATCTTTGAGTTTGCCAGCGCCCTGCGCAGCCCCAGTTCCGAATAGCTGCCGCACAGCTCCATCACCTCGGCCAGTGTGTTTTCAAAGAAATGTGACCGCATCCCAGTCGCTCCGGTACTGCCGATTTCCTCTTTATCCACCAGAATGCAGCAGGAGGTACGTCTTGACATTTTCAATTCCAGCAGCGCAATCAGGGAAGTAAATGCACAGCTTCTGTCATCCTGTCCGTATGCCAGGATCATACTTCTGTCGAATCCGCAGTCTCTCGCTTTTCCTGCCGGTACGATTTCCAGTTCCGCAGAGATAAAGTCTTCCTCCTTGATGTGATATTCCTCCCGGAGAATTTTTAAAATAGACCGTTTCACCAGCTCATTTTCCTCCGCAGACGCTTCCATATCTACGATCTCCAGATGCTTTTTCCCCAGTGCCTTGTTCTCCTCCCCTTTTGATGCCGGAAGATTTCCAATCAGAAGGTCCATCTTTTCTGCATCGATAAATTCCTTTACCTTCTTCTCATTTTGTTCTTTTCCCAAATGGGGCAGCAAGTCCGTAATGACAAAGACAGGGTCCTTCTCCTTCTCCCCGATCTTGATCTCCACCTTCGTTCCATCTTTACGTACAACGACTCCATGGATTGCCAGCGGAAGTGCCATCCATTGATATTTCTTCACACCACCATAGTAATGTGTATCCAGATAAGCATTCCCTTGCTCTTCATACAGGGGGACCTGCTTGACATCCAGCCGCGGAGAATCCGTGTGGGCACCCAGGATATTCAGCCCTTTCTCTAAAGGTTCTGAACCGATCTGGAACAAAACCACAGCCTTCTCCATATGGCAGACATACACCTTATCACCCGGTTTCAGAGATTCCTTCGCCTCCTTTACCGTGTCCAGACTGCGGTAGCCCTGGGCCCTGGCAAGTCTGACTGCTGCCGCCGCACATTCCCGCTCCGTCTTGCTGCAGTCAAGAAAATGGCAGTATGCGCGGCAGATCTCCTCCACTCTTTTTTTCTCCTCAGGACTATATGCATTCCATGCATTCTTTCTTTCCATAATATCTCCCCTTTTCTCGGAAAATTCTTTTCATCTGCTTAATCGATCTACCGATGGACAGATGACTCAATCTTATGGATTTCTCAATCCAATCGTTGATATTATGGATGATTTTGGAAGAAAATATACCTGATTGAACAGGAGTCGTTCAATCAGGTATACTTTTATTTTACAGCACGGCTGTAAATCCGCCCGCAGGGCATGGATTACGGGATGCCCTATGGGTATTTCATAATTTTTTATTATTGCATATCCTTCAAAAATGCGCAATAAGCACGGTAAGCCTCATAGATATCTGCCTTGCTTGCGATCTCCCAAGGTGCATGCATACATAACACTGCTACACCGCCGTCGATCACTTCCATACCGAACTGTGCCAGAATAAAGGCGATCGTGCCGCCTCCTCCTGCATCGATTTTGCCCATCTCGGTCATCTGGAAAACCACCTCATTCTCATCGAATACCTTCCTTAACTTGGCGATATACTCTGCATTTGCATCATTAGAACCGCTCTTTCCTCTGGCCCCCGTGTGCTTCTTGATCACAAGTCCCTTTCCAAAGAAGGAGGAAGATTTCTTATCATACACATCCGCATACATCGGATCGTACGCTGCTCCAACGTCGGAGGAGATCATCGTAGAATTTGCCAGTGCATGGCGAAGCTTCAATTCTGAGAAGCCATCCAGCTTATCCAGAAGATCTGCCACTGCATTCTCAAAGAAACGGGACTGCATTCCTGTCGCTCCCACACTGCCTATCTCCTCTTTATCTACCAGAATACAGCAGGAAGTACGCTTTACCTTCTCCTGCTTTAACATCGCTGCCAAAGACGTATAGGCACAGACACGGTCATCCTGACCATAGGACATGATCATGCTCCTGTCGATTCCACAATCCCTGGCCTTTCCTGCCGGAACGATTTCCAGCTCTGCGGACATCAGGTCTTCTTTTTCAAATCCATATGTATCCTTAAGGATCTTCACGATCTGCGCTGCTGCAGCGTCTTTTTCCTCCCCTTTGAGCGGCTTGCTGCCAATGAGGATATCCAGATTTTCTCCTTCTACTACTGTAGCTGCATTCTTCTCCATCTGCTTGCCTGAAAGATGAATCAACAGGTCCGTTACAACAAAAACAGGATCGTCCTCTTTTTCTCCGATGGTGATTTCTACCTTCGTTCCATCCTTTTTGACTACGACACCATGGATTGCCAAAGGGATCGTGACCCACTGGTACTTTTTAATGCCGCCGTAATAGTGGGTATCAAAATAAGCAAAACCACTCTCCTCATACAGTGGATTCTGTTTCAAGTCCATTCTTGGTGAATCTACATGTGCGCCAAGAATATTCATTCCCTTTTCCAATGGCTCTTCCCCGATGTGAAAAAGAGCAATGGATTTTCCCATCCAGGCTGCATATACTTTATCTCCTGTTTTCAGTCCTTCTGCATCAGCAAGGTTTTTATAACCTGCCGCCTCTGCCTGGCGAATCACCTCTGTCACGCATTCCCGTTCGGTCTTACCTGCATCAAGGAATCTCTTGTACTCAGTTGTCAGAGACTTAAGCTCCTTCAATTGTTCTTCTGTGTAGATTTCCCATAAATTCTTGTCCATCATGACCTCCATCATCTCTTACTATATTCCGCTTAATATCAGTTAGGGACGTAACCTTTCAAAAAAGAGTACGTCCCTAAATTGTATCATCCTGTATGAATCCTCCATACGGGATTCCATATATCATTCACTCTTAAAACCTGTCCTTTGCGCACAGCGAAGTAATGTGCACGATCCTAGAAGCTGAGTTTTTCTTCAAAGTAAGCCTTCAGATCTTCGATCTTCACTCTTTCCTGCTCCATAGAATCTCTGTCACGCACGGTAACTGCTCCATCCTCTTCGGAATCGAAATCGTATGTCACACAGAAAGGTGTTCCGATCTCATCCTGACGACGATAACGCTTTCCGATATTGCCGCGGTCATCGAACTCACAGTTGTACAGCTTGGATAACTCAGCATATACTTTTTCAGCACCCTCGTTCAGCTTCTTGGATAATGGAAGCACACCGATCTTCACTGGTGCAAGTGCCGGATGGAAATGAAGGACTGTACGCATGTCTCCGCCTTCCAGCTCTTCTTCATCATATGCACTGCAGAGGAATGCAAGTACCATACGGTCAGCGCCCAGTGACGGCTCGATTACATAAGGAATGTATTTCTCTTTCTTTTCATCATCAAAATAGGACATATCCTGCTTGGAGACCTCCTGATGCTGTGTCAGGTCATAATCTGTTCTGTCAGCAATTCCCCACAGCTCGCCCCATCCGAATGGGAATAAAAATTCCACATCGGTCGTTGCTTTACTGTAGAAGGAAAGCTCCTCTTTATCGTGGTCACGGTATCTGATCTCATCATCCTTCATTCCCAGTGAATGCAGCCAATCAAGGCAGAACTGCTTCCAGTATGCGAACCACTCAAGGTCTGTGCCCGGCTCACAGAAGAATTCCAATTCCATCTGCTCGAATTCTCTTGTACGGAATGTAAAGTTACCAGGCGTAATCTCATTTCTGAAAGACTTACCGATCTGTCCGATACCAAATGGAATCTTCTTTCTGGATGTTCTCTGTACATTTTTAAAGTTTACAAAAATTCCCTGTGCTGTCTCAGGTCTTAAATAGACCGTGTTCTTAGCATCCTCTGTCACGCCCTGGAAAGTCTTGAACATCAGGTTGAACTGACGGATATCTGTAAAGTTATGCTTTCCACAGGACGGACATGGGATATTGTGCTCGTCAATAAATGCTGTCATCTGCTCCTGTGACCATGCATCGACTGCACCCTCAATTGCAATTCCATTGTCCTTGCAGAAATCCTCGATCAGTTTATCTGCGCGGAAACGCTCGTGGCATTCACGGCAATCCATCAGAGGATCAGAGAATCCACCAAGGTGTCCAGATGCTACCCAAGTCTGTGGGTTCATCAGGATCGCACAGTCAACTCCTACATTGTAAGGAGATTCCTGGATGAATTTCTTCCACCATGCCCTTTTTACATTATTCTTCAGCTCTACACCAAGATTGCCATAATCCCAAGTGTTGGCCAACCCTCCATAAATCTCAGAACCAGGGTATACAAATCCCCTTGTTTTCGCAAGAGCTACAATTTTTTCCATTGTCTTTTCTACCATAATACTGCTCCTCACATTCTTTTTTTCATCTCGATTGCTAACTATTATAAGGGCTAATTCCTAATTTTTCAAGCTATTTGGGAATTCATGGGGAAATATTCTTACATTCTGGTTCCTGTTCACAGTCAGATAAAAGTCAGAAGCTATTTGCTGACTTCTATCCAACTAGAACCTTCCACACATTCCGGGCTATAATAGGGTCTCCAGTATTTCCAATGATTTAAATCTCTTATCCACATATACATCCCGGTATCTGTCCATGACTTTTGCGAGCTGTTCCAACACTCCCTCTTTCACATTAAACGTGTAGAGCTTCTCTATTTTACTCGTCTCAATATATTGCATACTATATAAAGTAGACTGATCCAGGCGGATTCCGTCGATAACATCCCTGTCACATTCGCTGCACACAAGTCCGCCCTTTCTGACACTGAATACAGCGGGCCGATCCTTACTTCCACAAGTCACGCACTGGAAAACCTCAGGTCCCTCCCCATTGATCGAATATGCCCGGAGTTCGAATATGTAGCGGATGAGCCTATTGGGGATATGCGGATTGGAAAGAGCCTTTAAGGTCTGATATAAAAGCTTTAGCATCTCCCGCTCATCGTTAAATTCCTTGGTATAATAATTGGCGAATTCGAGAAAATAAAAACCATAGTATGCACCGATCATATCATTCCGCAATTCAGAAAAATAATTGGTGATATTGGCAGACTGGATCGTATGGGAGGTCCGCCCTTCATACATGGTGAATTCCCCAAAGGAAAACGGATTGACCGCCCCCACCAAAGGACTGTTCGGACGTCTGGAGCCTTTGGCGAATGCGGCAATCTTTCCCTGTTCTTTTGTCAAAATCACTACTCTTCTGTCATACTCTCCAACCGGAGCTGTAGACAGCACCATTCCCGTCAGTACAATCTGATTCACAATCTCTTACCCCAATACTTCTTTCCTTTTCAAGTCCTTTTGCTGCCCCGGATGCAGATACAGCGTCATCTTTGCTGCCTGTCATCTTATAATGCAAATAATCCTCCACTTTCCCGGTGGCCGTAAACTGCTGCCAGTATTCCTTCTCCATCAGATCACCTCTGTTTCATAAGTATGCCTTATCAGCCATTCGCAGCTCAATAAGTATATATTTAGGTTCTCCGATATGGCGGCGCAGTATACGACGTAAAATCTGCCAGTACTTTTTCAGCCAAAAGCCTTGACACTAATTTTCATCCTCACGGTAGCCAAAGTTCTTCATCAGAAAATCACTGTCGCGCCAGTTTTTCTGTACTTTGACCCAAAGCTTTAAATTGACCTTGCAGTCCAGCAGCCGTTCAATCTCGAACCGTGCCGTGCTGCCGATTTTTTTCAACATGCTTCCCTGCTTTCCGATAATAATTCCCTTATGAGAATCCCGCTCACAGATGATCGTTGCGTCAATATGCATCACCTTTTTCTGCATCTTCATGCTGTCGATCGCTACGGCGATCCCGTGCGGGATTTCCTCCTGCAGACAGTGCAGAGCCTTCTCACGAATCAATTCTGCTACAATCTGCCGCTCCGGCTGGTCTGTAATCGTATCCTCATCATAGAACTGCGGACCATAAGGAAGGTACTGCATGATGACCTTGACAAGCTCATCCGTGTTATCCCCATTTCTAGCAGAGACCGGAACGATTTCCGCAAAATCATATTCCTTGCGGTAGACATCGATAAAGGTCAGGATTTCCTCTCTCTTTACCATATCGATCTTATTAATGACCAGGATGACCGGTGTCATTACATTCTTCAGCTTCTCTATAATATGCTGTTCGCCCGCACCGATAAAATCAGTTGGCTCCACGAGCCACAATACCACATCGACTTCGTTCAGAGTCTTCTCTGCCACATTCACCATATACTCGCCAAGCTTATTCTTTGCCTTATGTATCCCCGGTGTATCTACAAATACAATCTGCCCCTCATCCGTCGTCAGGACCGTCTGGATACGGTTCCTTGTCGTCTGTGGCTTATTTGACGTAATCGCGATCTTCTGCCCGATCAACTGATTCATCAGCGTAGATTTCCCCACATTCGGACGTCCAATCAAAGTTACAAAACCTGACTTGTAATTTTCGTTCATACATTCTCCTCTCATTTACACATCATATGATCTTTCATGATAAGGGACAAAGCGGATATTCAAAATCCGCTTTGTCCTTTCCTTGGTGAGGTTAAAATAAATTTTTCACCTCGATAAACAGCTCTTTCTGTTCCTCAATCTTCTCTTCTCCACCGATCACGCAGAGCAGATCTGCTGCCAGCACGGCCTCTACCACTTGTGCCAGCCTGCGTATATCTTCCTGTTGTGCTTCCAGAATCTGCATCCTCTCTTTTTGAATCATCTCCTTTGAGACATGATTCATATACAGGTTCATGGAACGGTCTCCTTTTGCTGCAGGAGTCATCGGACGGTCAATATTGCTGATCGTACCGATCACATATTTATTCATGTCCCGATCATCTACAGTAAAATTCTTCAGGTAATCCACGATTCCTTCATAGACCTCGATCGTTTTCTCTAAATTCGGGTCACGGTAAGAAATGAAGTACCCCTCACCGATTCTGTTGAAGCTGCTCATACAGCCATATGCACCGCCCTTTACGCGGACATTCTGCCACAGATAATCGTAGCTTAAGATTACTTTTAAAATCTGGAGCGCTCCGTCATAATCCACGCCCCTGTCAATAAAGTTCCCGACTCTTGCCACATACTGCACCTTCGAGGATGTCTTGAAGCCTTCATTTTTCTTCTCACAGTGTATGATACATGGAGTCTCCTTAGTCTTAGGCTCTTCATGCAGGCTTTGTGCTATCTTTTTGATCTCCTGACAAGCTGGCTTAAGCCCCTCTTCTGACGCTGTATAGCTTACCATCATATTGTCTGCTCTAAAAAGCGTTGCTGCCAACTCTTTTAGGTTCGCGATCAGTTCGTCCTTCTTTTCCTCAAAATGCTCTTCGATTTCTTTGATCACCTGATAGTAACCGATTCCATCCACATCATCCTTGAACTTCGCGAGCGGAGAATCGTAGGACAAAGCCCGCAATGCTGCTGTCGTATGCCCGGAGGATAAGAAGCTCATCTGCAGCCTGGACTTGAGCATTGCCAGGATTTCTTTCAGACGCTTCTCATCATCTAACTTCGACTCCATCAAAATCTCGCGCATCATTTGAAAGAGCACATCCAGCTTCGGATACAGTGCCTTACCTTTGATCTCGAACGTCGCGCGGAATTCTTTTTCTTTGGCCTTGGTCACATCAGCATACAATTCCAAGGATGTCCCAATCCCTCCTGTATGCACATTGATCTCATTGAACAGTTCTCCATACTCATAATGGTTCGTATCGATCATTCCTAAGACTGCCTGCAGAATTCCTGCATATGCAAGCTTCTCCTGAGGCACGCCAGACAGATCGAACATCAGGGTGACATAACCGATCCCGTTGGTATCCACACCATGGTAGATCGTTTTCGTCCCGTCCACGTCTTTTTCCTCATTATAAATAGGAGCTATCTCTCTGGAAATGTCTTCCCTGCCCAGGACTGGAATCTTCTCCATATCCTCCTTCGAATCTTCCTCTTCCTGATACTCGACCAGTGCCTTTGTATCCTCGACCAGCTTCTTAACCTCCGCTTCACTTAAGCTCAACTTATAGCTTTGAAGTTTTTCCTCCAGAGCCTTGTCCATACGGGCAGTCCTTCCCTTTTCCGGCTTCACGATCACAATGGATGCGTGGGGATTATCCAGCAGATATTGTTGAATCAACTGCTCAAAATATCCGGTGTTGATCTGCTCTTTTAAGAACTCGAACGTCGGAAGCGCCTGCATGTGGATAAATGGCTTTTCATCGTCATACAGCCAACTGTCAAATAACTGAAGACCATACATAAGCCCTTTTGGATAATTTCCAAAGTCAGCCTCACGGAAACGGAACTCGTGATAATTGATTCCTGCCTCAAGGGCTTTTTTATTGATTCCATTCTCCACCAGGTCTTTCAAAGTACCCTCGATCACCCGGATAAAGTCTTCCTTCTGATCAAGATTGGCATTCTTCGCGATCACAGAAAAAATCGGCTGCAGAATTCCATTGTCATAGGAGCCCATAATATCCTTTCCAATTCCTGCATCCACAAGCGCCTTCTTTAACGGTGCGCCCGGTGCGGACAAAAGCGCATAGTCCAGAATCTGGAACGCCAGATAAAGCTTTTCATCCAGACTTGTCCCAATGACCTTATTATAGGAAAGGTACGTATTATCTTCCTCAGATTCCTCGCTGGAAATAGAGTATTCCATCTCCAGCTCTTTTACTTGGTCAAAGGGCTTCTGGTAACGAATCGCGGAATCCACCTCGATCTGATTGAACTTGCTCAAATACTTCTTATCCAGCCAGTCCAGCTTTTCTTCCATATCCATGTCGCCATACAGATAGATATAGCTGTTGGACGGATGATAGTACTTCCTGTGGAAATCCAGGAACTGCTCATAACTCAGTTCAGGAATCACATCCGGGTCTCCGCCGGATTCATTCGCATAGGAAGTATCCGGGAACAGGGAGTTGAGCACCATCCGGTCAAGCACGCCCTCTGGTGAGGAAAAGGCTCCCTTCATCTCATTATATACCACGCCGTTATACTTAAGCTTCGCATCTTCCTCATCTAGCTGATAGCTCCAGCCTTCCTGACGGAAGATCTCCTCGTGCTCATAAATATTCGGATAAAGCACTGCATCCATATAAACATGCATCAAGTTCTGGAAATCCTTGTCATTGCAGCTTGCCACAGGATATAGGGTCTTGTCCGGGTAAGTCATGGCATTTAAAAATGTGTTCAAGGAACCTTTCACCAGTTCTACAAATGGGTCCTTTACCGGAAACTCCTTAGAGCCACACAGAACGGAATGCTCCATGATATGCGGAACGCCCGTGCTGTCAGACGGGGGCGTACGGAACCCAATCGCAAATACTTTATTTTCATCATCATTTTCCATTAAAAGGACTCTTGCCCCACTCTTTTTATGTTTGAAAAGATAGCCTTTCGATTTTAAATCGGATAGATCTTCCTGCTGCATCAATTCATATGCATCCAAATCAAAAATACTCATAGTACACCTCTCTTTTTTATTCGATTCTCCTATTATAGCATCTTCCCAAACACAATAAAAGGGGGCTATCTCTTATCTTGCTTCCACATCTTTTGTAGCTACGATATCGACCCCTGTGCCTGCCACATTTTTAAGGATCACATCTCCGATCCTCACAGGCGCTATGGCTTCCACATTTTTGAGCGCTCTTAAGCAGCCAAATATCTTCCCTTTCGGAATGTCTGATTTTGTCTTTACAGGTACTCTTTCGGCCGTACCGTTCTTCACCTTCACCGTAGTGGTTACGATCCGGGTCGGATCTGTCACTTCTTTTCTTGCATAGCGTTCCCCTTTTGTACAGGTATTCCCACTTACAGACAGGACTTCTTCGCCCTCCATCTCGACCTGCATCACACATCCCATCGGACAGCCGATGCAGACTAATTCTTTCTTCTCCATCTTCTATGCCTCCTCAATCTGAATCGTCATCTCTGCGTTTTTCGGCACATTCGCGAACCAAGACTCCTTGAGCTTTATTTGCTCCATTTCTCCCGGTGCCATCACAGGACGTTTCCGGTGCAGCAGCCGTTCGCCATTCAAATATACATTAATATAACAGTTATAGTATACCCTACCTACCCTAAAACGGACAACCTGTTCTTCCTGCATCCGGTCAGGATGAATGATGGACGGAACGGTATAGCGGACGCCTCCTGTGGGAATAAGCGACACGGCTGCCTGGCTCTGCCCATGGTAAGGATCAGCCTCTTCTTTTCCATATATGTTCTCTTTTTTTAAGAACTTATCCACATACCGAGCTGCATTTTTCCCCGCAGCAGCAGCCTCCTCCGACACAAAATCAACAAGATCATGCACATGCAGTACATTTCCGCAGGCAAAAACACCTTCTACATCCGTTTCCAGGCTCTCATCCACAATCGGCCCGGAGGTCACAGGATTCAACGTAACCCCTATCTGGGAGGATAATTCATTTTCCGGGATCAGTCCTACCGATAAGAGAAGGGTATCGCACTCATACTCCTCTTCTGTTCCCGGAATCGGGACTCCTTTTTCATCGACAGCCGCCAATGTAATTCCTTCCACCCGTTCTTTTCCCTTGATATCAATGACCGTATGGCTCAGCTTCAAAGGAATTCCAAAGTCATCCAGACACTGTACAATATTCCTCTTTAATCCTCCTGAATACGGCATCAGCTCAGCTACCACCTGCACGCTGGCCCCCTCCATTGTCATTCTTCTGGCCATAATCAGACCGATATCTCCTGAACCCAGGATTACGACCTTTCTGCCCGGCAGTAAGCCCTCAATATTGACCAGACGCTGTGCAGTTCCTGCTGAATAGATTCCTGCAGGCCGGTATCCGGGTATGTTCAAAGCACCTCGCGGCCGCTCTCTGCACCCCATCGCCAGTATCACTGCCTTGGCCTGTATCTGATACATTCCCTTTTCCCGGCTCATTGCGGTAATGACCTTTTTTCTGTCGATGTCCATGACCATCGTATGCAGGCGGTATTCAATCCCCAATTCCTCAACCTGGCTGATAAAACGTGCCGCATATTCCGGTCCTGTCAATTCTTCTTTAAATGTATGTAGACCAAATCCATTGTGAATACACTGGTTCAGAATTCCCCCCAGCTCTTTATCTCTTTCCAGTATCAGGATTTGGCCTGCTCCTGCGTTTCTTGCAGAAACTGCTGCCGCCAGCCCAGCGGGGCCGCCTCCGATAATTACGATTTCATATTGTTCCATTTTGCTGCCTCCTATCATCTATCTGATCTCACACTGTTCGTCTGCATCGCAAACCAAAACGAATTTTGAAGATCCGCTTCACTGCGTTCTCTGCTATGTTTAAAAGGAATCTTTATTCGTACCTGCAATCAGCCTCGATTCCCCTCCTGATTTTGTCAGTTCCTCCATGGGGATTCCACATTCTCTGGAGAGGATTTCCATCGTCCTTGGGGAGCAGAAGCCTGATTGACACCGCCCCATTCCGGCTCTGGTCCTGCGTTTCACCCCGTCCAGCGAGCGCGCACCTAAAGGTCGGTGGATCGAATCCAGAATCTCCCCTTCGGAAATCATCTCGCATCGACAGATGATATTTCCATAGGCCGGGTTCTTTTGAATCAACTCGTTACGTTCTTCCATCGAAAGCTTGGAGGGGTCTAAAATTCCTTTTCTTCTGCCCTGAAAATGTGGATTTTCTGTCAGTCCCAGCTTTTTTCTTAAAATTTCTGCGACCATTTCCCCAATTGCCGGAGCACTTGTCAGCCCTGGAGATTCTATTCCCGCACAATCGATAAAACCTGGGGCGTCATTTGCCTCTTCTATCACAAAGTCATGTCCGTCCTCATGGGCACGCAGGCCTGCAAAACTGGTAATCACTTTTTTAAGAGGAAGGCCGCTTACATTTTGTCCTGCCTTTTCTGCAATCGCTGCCAGACCATCCGCAGTTGTATTGGTTCCCTCTTTATCTTCGATGTCCGCTGCTGTCGGCCCGACCAGTAGATTTCCATGGATTGTCGGAGTGACCAGGATTCCCTTCCCAAAGTTTGTAGGAAGTGCGAAGATAGTCCGTGTCACCTGTGTCCCAGCGCTCTTATCAAGCAGATAGTATTCCCCTTTTCTTGGGGTAATGTTAAGTTTTTTCTCACTCACCATATTATGGAACTGGTCCGCATAGACACCTGCCGCGTTTACAATATATCTAGTTTCATAATCACCTCTGGAGGTCTGGACCCAAAAGCCTAGTTCTGTCTTCCTGATTTTTTGCACCTCGGTATCCAGATAAAATTCGATTCCATTTTCATTCGCATTCTCCGCAAGTGCGATGTTCAGACTAAACGGACATACAAGCCCGGCACTTGGCGCATAAAGGGCGGCGATCACGTCCTTCGACACATTCGGTTCTATGGCAAGTACCTGTTCCCGGTCCAGAATCTTTAGCCCCTCTACTCCATTTTTCTCTCCCCGTTCCTTTAATTCTTCTAACCTGTGAAGCCCATCCTTTTCCCTGCATATTACCAGAGATCCTTTTCGTGAAAATGGAAAATCCAGCTCCTCTGACAGTTCTCCCATCAAATGGTTGCCGCGGACATTGAGCTTCGCCATTAATGTCCCCGGCATGGCATCATATCCTGCATGAACGATCCCGCTGTTCGCCTTCGAAGTTCCGCAGCAGACATCCTCTGCCTTCTCAAGCACACAGGCCTTGACCTGATATCTGGATAATTCCCTCGCCACTGCACAGCCGGATACACCGGCACCTATAATAATTACGTCATACATTTTCTTACCTCCCATAAATCTTCTGAATCAGCCACATTTAAATGTACATAAAAACAGAGCCTGACAAATAAACATATCTGCTGATATGTCATCTGCCAGGCTCTGTTCTCATAGGCATACGCTATTCATTTCTATTCTTATTATACCGTCCGGTCTGCTAAATTTCAACCCACATCTTAAAGAACTCCCCATGACTGAAGAATTATCGTAACTGTGCACAGTTACAAATTATCTATTTATGATAATACAGCCTGCACACCTCATCCCCCTTGGCAATGCTTTTTAACAGCTTCAACTCTCCGCCGTAAGCCTCGCCGATTCCGTGGTCTCCGCACATCGCAATATCACACAGCAACGCGATTTCTTCATCCGTACATCCAGCTTTCTGCCATGCCTTTACCAGAGGACAGTAGTGAAAATCGATTGCTAATACTTCTGGAGTACTTTTCCTGATCTTCATCTCAAACACCCACTGTGCCGGCTTGGTGAACAAAGTCTTTCGAAGTCCGGTAAAGTCCTTTGTTCCGCCTTTCTTGACCAGACCTGCTCCCTGGCTCAGTCCGCACCTCTTGATTGCCGCACTTCCAAAGTCCTTCCATTCCAGTCCCCGCTTCCCGGCCTCATCACACAATAGATAGAGCCACGTCGCCCGATGTTCAAGTTGTTCACGGATAGCTGTAATCAAGGCATTCTTTATTTTGGGTTCATTTTTTACTCTGCTCATCTTCTTTTCTCCTATTCGTCATCCTTTGCCCATCCATAGGAATACTTGACAGCCTTATTCCAGCCGCGTAGCATCTTTTTGCGCACATCCGGTTCGATATCTGGCTCAAATACACGGTCGATCGCCCAGTTGGACAGAACCTCTTCTTTATTCTTCCAGTATCCGACTGCGATTCCTGCCAGATATGCAGCTCCCATCGCTGTTGTCTCTACGCACTGCGGACGTTTGACAGGAGCATTGCTTAAGTTCGCCTGAGTCTGCATAAGGAAATTATTCGCACTGGCGCCGCCGTCCACCTTTAAGGCGGAAAGCTTGATTCCTGAATCCGCCTCCATGGCCTCAAGTACATCATTCACCTGATAGGCCAAAGATTCTAATGTAGCACGGATAATGTGATACTTGTTCACTCCGCGCGTCAGCCCCACGATGGAGCCCCTGGCGTACTGATCCCAATGTGGAGCACCGAGTCCGGTGAATGCCGGGACCACATAACATCCGTTCGTATCGTCCACCTTCTGTGCCATATATTCGGAGACCTGAGAGGAATCGATGAGCTGCATCTCATCCCGCAGCCACTGGATGGCCGCCCCCGCAACAAAAATCGATCCCTCCAATGCATAATTTACCTTACCATTCATGCCCCAGGCAATCGTTGTCACAAGCCCATTCTTAGAAAACACTGGCTTTTCCCCGGTATTCATCAGCAGGAAGCAGCCCGTTCCATATGTATTCTTTGCCTCGCCTTCCCCAAAACATGTCTGCCCGAACAGCGCGGCCTGCTGATCCCCTGCTGCCCCGGCAATCGGAATCGGTGCGCCGAAAAATCCAGCATCCGCTTCCCCGTAAATACAGCTTGAAGGCTTGGCCTCTGGCAGCATACAAGCTGGAATTCCAAGCTCTGAGAGAATCTCCTCATCCCATGTAAGAGTATTGATATTAAACAGCATGGTCCTGGACGCATTGGAGTAATCCGTCACATGGACCGCTCCCTTCGTCAGCTTCCAGATCAGCCATGTCTCTACCGTCCCGAACAAAAGCTCGCCCCTTTCGGCCCGCTCTCTTGCTCCCTCTACATGATCCAAAATCCATTTTACCTTTGTCCCGGAAAAATAGGCGTCGATCACAAGTCCGGTCTTCTTACGAAACTGCTCCGTCAGCCCTTTGTCTTTTAAGCTGTCGCAATACTCCGATGTTCTCCTGCACTGCCATACAATGGCCTGATAAATGGGTTCCCCGGATTCCTTGTCCCAGACAATCGTTGTCTCCCTCTGATTCGTAATTCCAATTGCCGCAACATCAGCCGCCGTGGCATTGATATTTGCCATCGCCTGCTGTGCCACCTCAAGCTGGCTGGACCAGATTTCCTCCGCATTGTGCTCCACCCAGCCCGGTTTTGGGAAATACTGGGTAAATTCCTTCTGTGCCATACTGCACATCTCACCTTTTTCATTAAACAGAATACACCTGTTGCTGGTCGTCCCGGAATCCAGCGCCATCACATACTTCGCCATAAATGCAGCCTCCCTTTTCATCTTTTTGTTTTATCGATTTTGTTTTTTATCTCCCTTTATGCTTAAAGCATCCATACATCCTGGTTCGTCGTAGATACGGCAACTGCGCCCGCATCCAGTGCGCCCATCACATCCTCTTTATCCGCGATCAATCCACCTGCAATGACCGGAATCCGGCTGAGTCCGCAGATTTTCTTTAATACCTTCGGCATCACTCCCGGAAGCACCTCAATGAAATCCGGTCTGCCGCCCTTTTGCTTCTCCAGGCTTTCAATACTTTTCAACGCCATAGAATCTATCACAAAAAAACGCAGTACCGTATACATAGACAGCTCTTTTGCTCGGTGCACAAGCATAAGCTTCGTCGTGATGATTCCATCCGCCTGTGTATGTTCCTTTATAAAATCGACCGTGATCTCCTTGGAGCTAAGTCCAGTGACCAGATCGATGTGCACCAGTGCCGTCTTCCCTGCTGCTTTGATCCTCTCAACAATACTTCCTATGGTACAGATATCACCGAATAACACAAAAATCACTCTGATTTCTTCCATCTTGCAGCTTTTTTCCAGCCCTTTTTCGTCCTTTACGGCAGCGATCATGGGGTTGCCTTCCACGATGTCATAAAAATGATTCACCATTTCACCTCTTCTTCGTTTTTCATGCTATCTTCTCTGTAATCCATTATAAATTTAATTCTATATAAAAGCAACGGAAGATAAAAGTTTTTCCTTCCAGTAAACGCCAGAATCCCCTCCCTTGCATCCAAACTCTTGTAAAATAAGATCCGTCTTTGTTATGCTCAATTCGACAAGATTTTTAGTCTGTCAATCACATAAGAGGTAGTTCAGAAAGGAGAACGCACAATGGAAATAGGGATTCAATTAAAGGTAAAGCTGGATGCAAACACAATGTATAATATGGGACTGGATATTCCCACATCTATCTCCATGGAAAAACCATTTAATTTTGCAGTCATCCAGGAGACGGGAACCGGGGAAGCCGTGGTACGTGAAAATGTCATGCAGATCACCTTCGGTGACAAGGATCATATCTACGCACAGATTCAGCCTCCTAAGAGTATCATAGAGCTGGCAGGAATCGAGGAGTATATCGACAGCTTCCAGGCAAGTGTAACAGAGGGTGCCTATGACAAGGAGACCGGCAAATTTATAGAAACAAAGAACAATCTCCTAGAAGACACTACGGAAAGCTAAGAAAAGCGGAAAGGGTAAAAAATTGATCTTTCATATATCAATCAGTCTTAAGACAGGAAAATTTCTCAATGGATCACAAGAATGGCCCGTCCATGCAGGATTTGAGGGAAATCTGGATACACAGGCCTTTTATCTGCAGATGAAAGATCAAAAAACCCTGGATGCAGGCACCCTTCTCAAAGACATTATGGGAGATACAGGAACTGGCATATTGGAACACTGCAGGGTCGAAGATCTTGGCGTCTTTTTTCTAAATATGCCGCCCGATCCACAGGATGCCGAAAACGCCGTTTATCATCTGCTTGATACCATAGACTCTAAGGTATGCACCTCTGTTTCCGTCTTAACAAAAGGAAGCGAACTCGTCAAGGGAAAATGCATCTGTGTCTGGCTCATTGCAGACCTCTGCGATATTGAAGTCTTTTCGAGTCTTCTCAAGATAGGATATAACGGCGGCAGTCGTCTGGCACTGCTGGGGTGCTTTTGCAAAAGAGCACCAAATAGACTGGACAGCTATTTTTATGCGGCACTCCCTTCTATTCAATTGCTGAAAATATTTCATTTTGAAGATGTGAAATTAAAGTATCAATTGACAGATACAAAATATTTTGCATTATCCGGTCAGATCGGGCTGTGTATCGAGGAAACAGCCTTTGTATTTCGCGGGGACCTGGTGCTTGACGATGCCGGATACTGCGCGGCCCTTGAGAATGTCGGTCCACTGGATATCTTAAGACCATTTACGGGAAGAGTCGACGAGCTTTGTTTTGACAAGATAAGATTCCAGATGGAATGCACGTATCAGACCGCCCATTTGGCGGAACAACATACCTATTATCTATCCGCCAGCGTAATTTTTGCTCAGATCAAAACAAGCGGCCAGATTTATTTTCAGGATGGCAGCAGCATCCTGGCACAGGTACAATTAGACTCCGGTTTTTCCCTGGCCGCCTTGTGGGGCGTGATATTTCCATCCTTTACCTGGGATGCGGATGTCTTTGATTTGAAATTCCTAACAGGCACCCGCTTTTATTACTGCTCTGCCCCCGAAAAACTTATGTTTCCTGTTTCTGGAAATCCAAGCTATCAGAAGGGCTATGGCGTCCTATTATATGCAGAGATCACGCTGATTGCCACACTGGCTTTAAACGGAAGCCTTACAGTAACAGACGAAGCTCTGGAAGCGGCTTTGATTTTTCCGGCTCCGCTGGATTTATCTATCCTAAAGATCTGTGGAAATGATATGGAACACGGTCCTGAGTTCACCTTTTCCTTCCACAAAAATAGTCCCCTAAAAGAAAAGACCGCAAAGATCCAGGGCGGTCTCTGTTTCTTTGGTACAGATCTGGGGACAGGCACCGTGGAGTATACCAGTACAGTGAACGATTGGAGCCTATGTGTGAAACTCGCACTGCCTGAATTCATGCAGAGCATATTCGGAAAGACTCTGACCATCATTTATTCCAAAAGCAAAGGATTCAAACTGGAAAACCTGGAAGAAGTGCCTTTTTATAATGAAGCTCTGAATTTCATTAAACGGTTAGAACAGTATATTGAGGCCGCAAATAAAGGAGGAAAGTGCAAAGCCTTAAGCATCAAAGGAGAGAAGAACAAGCTGCAGCTAAAATTCCGGCTCAAGCCTGCCATCAAAGGGACTCTGGGAGGCAATGGTTCCGAACAGTCAGTCACTTTGGGCCTAACCGGCAGTCTTCTGGTCTTAGACCAGACACAAAAAACCATACTGTCGAGAGAACTTCCGTCCGATATCAGTATCACGATCGGAAAGGATTTTTCTTTCCAGAACCTTTATGATCAGGTCGTCGATATCCTGGCAGGCATCCTGGATTCTCTCATTTCGCTTCTGTTCGATGACAGTCATTTTGAGGACTTGGAAAAAATCCTGGAAATCCTTGTTATCGACCAGCTTGAGGATTATGCTGCCGGACTCCTATGCCGGAAATTAGTAAATGAAAAAAATGTCAGCAAACTCTTAGAGAAGGTCAAGCCAGGGACACAACCGGGTACGGAGCCGGGAACAGAACCTGAACCTGGAACGGAGCCATCTGGGGGCAGCGGCGGTTCTGGCGGGGGCTCTGGCGGTGGTGCGGCCGGAGGCGGCGCGGCTGCTGGTGGGGCCGGTGCCGGTGGGGCTGGGGCTGGTGGGGCTGGGGCCGGTGGAGCTGGCGCTGCGGCTGCTGGCGGGGCCGCGGCTGGTGGAGCTGGCGCTGGCGGCGGCAGTTCGGGCGGAAGCAGTTCGGGCGGAAGCAGTTCAGGCGGCAGTGGCTCAGGAGGCAGCGCCCCGGGCGGCACCACGGGCGAAGAGGAAAAGCTATCCTGTCCACAATTTCACGCAAACATCCGAGAGGCTTTCCTGGATCTCACAATCGAGAAAGTAGAGGATGCCGTCGGATATCAGCTCCATTTAATATGGGATTTCGGAGAAAGAAGAGAGGATATTCTGAACATCGATGCCTCACAAAAGATGCCCGTTTCCTTCTCTCTTCTGGACATTCCAGTTTACGGAAAGCTGTATCTGCAGGTAAAAGCGATTCACCAAAAAGAAGCCCTATCCAGTAACTGGTCAGATCAGATCTACCTCTATGAGATTACAGACTCGCTGATAATCTGTTGGGCCTGCCAAGCCGGATACTGCATCCGGGACTGCTATGAAGCATTAAAAAAACGTAACGTCGACATTGGAGATTACAGCATCCTAAAAAAAGTCTTAGAATTTTATGACCGCCCTGACACCAAGGAGGACATTGCAAGACAACATTTTTCCTCGGGCGACAGTGCATCCGTCTGTCTGGAGCATATTGACAAGGCACTTCCACATCTGTCCTGTCTGGATATCATGGACTGCATGTGGCATGCCGGATACCAGGAGGAAGAGATCAAGAGCGCCCTGCTTGAATTGAGAGCGGGATTGACCCACGAGGATGTCGATGGACTACTGGAAAAAATTTTACATAAAGGAGAAAATACATGAATATCAGATTAGAATTAGAAAAAATTATGGAAGCTTACAATACAAGAACCATTTCTACGGAGACTTGGCAGGCATCGATCGCCGAATTATTGAAAAGCTATGCCCCTCTGGAAATTGCGATCATCCTGAAGGAATTCTATCATATGGATGCCGAAGAAATCGCCTGTGCGATGCATAAAATCTCCGGGGAATACCCGGCCGTCACGGTGGGAGCAATTCTGCTGAACGAACGGATCTATCCGAAAACAACGAAAGAGGAAATGCAGCGAATCCTGACAAAAGTATTTCCTCAGGAGGATATTTCGAAGGCTTTACAGATTCTTTACCCTGCTTATGTCACTGTCGATGCAAGAATCTATTGGTATGACACGGGCGTGGATGTCGATTCCGACGAACTCCTTACTGTGACCTACAAAGGAGGACTGTGGAATATCAATCCAAGCCAGCCCTCCTGTGACGGAGAGGGCATCCGTATTATCGCCAAACCAGGGTATGCACTCCCTGGCCGCAATGAAGGCTGTCTGGTCGGAAAAATCGGGAATGGCAATGCCGAATATATCGGGAATCATTCGACCTTTTTAGGGCCGCGCAAAGGACGCTTATACCTGACCGCCAATGACGACATCTATCAGCGGTATGGAGCCGGATATAAAGATAATTACGGAAGTATTCAGGTAGAGATCAAGAAAGAATTACGGTAATTATCTTTAAAAATAGAATCAAAAGTCTGCTTTTATCAGCAGGGATAAAAAGAGAGCCGTAAAGGTAGCTACGCATAAAACAGTATTAACCGACAAACTGAATTAAGGTAGCTGCCCGTAAAGGGTGTAAAAAAACGAACGTATCGCCGCACGAGTGATATGTTCGTTTTTTTGTTTTTGATAAAAATTTATCCAAAATCAGTTGGTGATAGAAATCACTTTTGTTTGTTAATAATATACATTTATGTTATGCTAAGTATAGCTTGATTTGAAGGAGAGATTGTAGGTGAGCGAACTACAAAATATATTTAATAATAGAGAGATTGCAATCAGTATTTGGGTTGCACTTGCTGTTATAATATCTATCTTTATAAAACCTGTAAAACAATTTTTGAACTCCGTTATTCCAATACTGTTTTGTCACAAATTTGTTGTTTTTTATGTCGTTTTTTTATTTCATTTATGCTTGATGACATATTTCTTGTACGCCATAGGATTTTGGTCAATATCATTACTGAAAGATACAATTTTTTGGGTTCTATTCATTGAACTACCTTTATTTGTTAAAACCATTGAAAAAGCTAAAGATAATCATTTCTTTACAAAACTTATAAAAGATAACTTAGCTATTGCTGTAATTATTGAATTCGTCATAAATTTTTGGACTTTTGGTTTAATTGCAGAAATCATCATTGTACCAGTAACTGTTTTTATTGGTCTTTTATATGCATTAGCTGCACGAGAACAGAAATATTGGAAAGTCAAACAACTCTTTGATTGGATATTTGTTGCTTTTGGTTTTGTCCTTATTATCAATTCAGGTAAACATTTATACGAAAATCCTATGGGATTTTTTAATTTAAGAACATTGAAAGAGTTTTTGCTTCCATTATTACTACTCTTGCTTAATCTTCCTGTGATTTACGGATTAGCATTATATAATACCTATGAACAAGTTTTTATAAGAGTTAAAGGAAATAAAACCGAGAACATTAAAATGAAGTGGAGTATTATAAAGTTTTCCGGTATTTACTTGTCTAAAATTACAGCTATACACAACAATCTTCTGTACACAACTGTGATTAGTTTAACTGACAATGATATGAAGGAAAATTTGAAAAAGCTCAAAAATAAACTATCAATGCAAATTGGAGATAATTATATGAAAAGAGCAAATTATTATATTCTATGGTGTATCATTGGCTTCTTGATTTCTATATTGGGAATTGTTATTTGCAATTCCCAAGTTTCTTTAAAAGACCTTATCGCATTCAATTTTACGATGGATATTCCACGGGTTAAAGAGATAATCACCTATATTTGCTCCACTGGTGTCGTCTTTTCTTTTTGCTTCTTTATTTATTCTTTGGGTTTTAGAAAAAAGAAAAACGAAGAAATATCGCAGGTGAAGAAGTATGCTTTACATAATTTGCTTTATCTTATCAAAAGGCAATATGATGTGCTTCAAGAATTTCCACCAATTGATAAACCTAAGGAGCTTTTTGTGCAATATGTAATGAACGCATATGAGTTAAAAATTGAATGTGATAAAGATATTGCTTCTTTTGAAAACTTACTTGCATCATGGGAATTGGATACAATAAGGCAATTATATACATCAGTATCTAAAGTTGTTTTTAGTATTGGAATAGATGAAACTGAAATAAGCCGATATACTATGGAGGAATTTAATATCTATTATTCGGAAAAGAAAGGCGCCGCACCACAAAACGAACAAATAAATGTGTTCGTCCATGATGTTCAAAAGGGAATAGAAAAGTATTCCGATCAAATAAAATTATGTGTTGAAGAGTTTAAACGCTATTTTTAGCAAGGCTTTATTGCTGTGCTCACGTATACTGCGAAGCTACTTTTGGAACAAATACAATTCATTTTGTTACGCAGTAGAATCTCGTTTTTGAGGGGGATATCGCACGATTTTTTAATCCTTAAAGCGACATCCCTTTCCCGAAAACATTCTTATGCTGTTTTATGAGTGCCGCCCGTAAAAGTTCCTCTTTTTCATTGATCAGCGGATACGTTCTATCTGGATTTCTCCCAGATTCTCCAGATTTTCTGCATGATATACAAAATCAGCAGGTGCTACGAACAGAGAATCAATCGGAGCATCCATCCCCAGCACCTGAGTGAGTTTCTTTAATTTTCCGGCAAATTTATTTACAATCGGCACCATTTCGAAAGAGCCATCCCTCTCGATGGAATCCATAGCGATGGAATTTTCTGTATCTGCACTTGACAATGCCTGATAGAGCTGGGCAATGAGATTCTCCTCTTCCTCCACATCTCTTATCACGCACTTTACATCCGAAACGGCGTCAAGGTCAGACTCCTTAGTGGCTGCCAGCGAGATTGCGGCAGGTTCCTGAAGATCCAGCAGCCGGATCGTATGTGTCTCTTGCAGCATATTGTCCTGCTTGAATCCATTCTGTAATGCTCCGTGGATGTGGATTCGATACGCCTCTCCACAATCCTCATAGACCTGATAGACAAACTGAGAACATACCATGGAGCGGTTCTCTGGATGCTTCGCAAGCCTCTGCAAAAGCTTATCCAATTCCAAGCATGCTGCATCCATGATTCTCTCTGTAATAGATAACAGCCTCTTCGTCGGAGTAATCCTGCGGCATAAAAGAAGGCCCCCCAGATAAAGAAGCGCCGGGAAATTATATTGTGTCCCTGCATCCAGATACTTTTTTGCGGCCTGAATCAAGGGTGCCGAATCTTTTGATGGAGTCAGACGCAAAAGGTATGCAAAATCCCCTTTTCCTGTGCAGACCCGATTCTGTACCACTCCCGGAGCAATTGTTTCTACAATAGAATCCTTGGTATAGAACATTGCACTGTGGGAAACATCAGAATTGGTCAGCCATGCAATGGATCTGCTCAAGAAATCATCTTCTGCTTTAAAGATTAAAATGTCACCTGGTTGATAAGCTTTTTTCATGAAATACTCCTTTCATACTGGCGGATAATCTGTCCCCTGCCATGGCATGTGAATGTGCGGTGCGTCAGTTTTTTGGAAAAAGTATCATAGATAGCTGGAAAACATGATCATCCTGTGTAAACTTTAAGATTCCATTATATTTCTCAACTATCTTCTGGATGGAACTGACACCGATCCCTGTATGATTCTCTTTTGAAGACTGGAGGGTCTTTCCCTGCTCTTTCATGATACCATCATAGGAATTATCCTCCAAAATTACGACGGCTTTTCCTTCTCTTCGTATGGTAAATGAAATATAGGAATCCCGGCTGTTCTGTCTTATGCAGGCTTCCAGTGCATTCTCCAAAAGATTCCCGATGAGAACGACCTGATCCGGTTCTGGAAGCGGAACACGCCCCTCCAACTGGATATTCGCCTGAAAACGAATCTGCTCTTTACGTGCCTTCTCTTCATAGATGGATAGAAGTGCATTCAGCGTATAGTCATCACTGTACAGCCTGGCACTGTCAGAGGGCAGTGATTCCAGATACTGTTCGATATAATTCTGCAGTCCTTTTGTATTCCCATCATTTAAATATGTCTGAAGAATATTCACTGTATGACGCAGATCATGTCTTGCCCGGCGGGCATCGTCCATCTGTGCTTTCAGATTCTTGTATTGAATGGACTGGAGGCTGAATTGGTAACTTTCCCTCTCCAGGCGCAGTCTATCGTTGCTGTCCTCCACAAGCCTCAACACAAGATAGGTAACGAACAGAGCTCCTGCATTAAAGGTGACAGCGAACAGTACATTTTTCACACTTCCTGCATATACGATGATTCCACCATTGGAATAAAGATTATAGTAGTATGCCAGACAGAAGGTTGCCGGAATCAGCCACAGGAACTTCCAAATCTTTGTATTTGCCGGAAATTCCATCAATGGATTTAGTTTTTTATGAAACAACTGGTATACGAACGGATAGGAAAGGCAAAGAACCACCGCATAAATCAGGCTGGACCCAAATGAATACGGATATCCTGCTGCATCTCGAAACACGTAAAATGAAAAATAGTTTACTAATATCACGGTAAAACTGCCATAATTGAGCAGTGTCAGCAAAACGAACAAAAGCTTAGAAAGCTTTGCACGAATACTGAAGCGGTAAAAGCCTAAATAAATCACGATCCAGATGACTGACATGAACACCGCATAAAGAGGATTCGTCAATGCGATCACTCTGCTGGCAGAGAGCATGACATAGATCAGGAAGCACAGAACTACATTTGTCCTCACGGAAAAACGTATCTCTTTTCCAAACGCGCAAAAGGCCAATACTAAGTTGGGAATCAAATCTATTAATTGATATAAAAATATTTGTAAAACATCTACGAATGTGGTGTCCATAAGTTCTGCTTTCTTGTTTTCATGAAAATATAGTCGGAGTACATCTGCAATATCTTTGTGCGTTCCTTCTGACGTATCGGAATCCGCTCCCCATTGACCAATATAAAACAGAATTCATCCAGGTTCTCAATATGATCCATATTCACAATGCAGCCTCTGTAACAGCCTAAAAACTGTGGATATGACTCAAGCTGAAGCGTCAGTTCATGGAATGTCATTCTCGTACGTTCCATTTTCCGATCCAGAGTATGTATCTGGGCGTAGTGCCCGGAAATATCGCAGTATGCAATATCTTCAAGAAAAACACGACAAGTCCTGTAACCGTTCACGAACTCGATATATTCCTGCTGATGCCATGCCTCTATCTCCAGAAGAGAGAGTAATTCCGCCAGTTCCTGATAGGCAAAGGGCTTTACCAGGTAACCAGAAGCTTTGACTTTATAGCCCGCTATGGCATAATCCCGGCTGATTGTAACAAAAATCAGGATGGCCGGGTCGCCGGCACCGCGGATATACTTTGCAAGATCCAGACCGGAAAGTTGATCCATATAATAATCGATTAATATGATCTGATAAGTGCCGGGCTGATAGCTATGCAGAAATGTCTCACCATTTTCATACATATCAATCTCCAGGGCAATCGTAGGGAAATTACCAGCAAAATATTTATGTAGAAATAATGCAGCTTTTTCTCTGTCCATTTTTAAATCATCTATAATTGCAATTTTCATTTGCGGAACTTCCTCTTGGTAATTTTTACCATTGATTATACATTAAAACCTTTTTACCTGCAAATTATTTTACAATATTTGACAGTTATTGGACATCCACATGTCTATATAATAAACCATTTTTACTGTCCTGATAACAGCATT
>NZ_JABACJ020000003.1 GCF_012524165.2 Faecalicatena faecalis | reverse complement strand
ACGTCAAGTTAGTAAGACCCCTTGAAGACGACGAGGTAGATAGGGCAGAGGTGGAAGTGCAGTAATGCATGGAGCTGACTGTTACTAATAGGTCGAGGGCATAACCAAGCAAGGTGATAGGAAATGGATGTTTAAAAGATTCTTTGTATGTAGTTTTGAAGGTACACAATTATAGGTAATATTCCTCGATAGCTCAGTGGTAGAGCATTCGGCTGTTAACCGAAGGGTCGTTGGTTCGAGCCCAACTCGGGGAGCTTGTAGACCGTGAGCACTACTTACGGTCTATAAAATTGTTAAGACTGTTACAATATAAGGCTCCGTGGTCAAGCGGTTAAGACATCGCCCTTTCACGGCGGTAACACGGGTTCGATTCCCGTCGGAGTCATTTAGTTTTGGACATTTGGTGATGAGTAATGATAAATAGTTAGTTACTCAATGGAAAACTAAGTATGCCGATGTGGCTCAATTGGCAGAGCAGCTGATTTGTAATCAGCAGGTTATCGGTTCGAGTCCGATCATCGGCTTTGTTCCTTTAAGGGACATAATACACGTGGACCTTTAGCTCAGTTGGTTAGAGCAATCGGCTCATAACCGATCGGTCCTGGGTTCGAGTCCCCGAAGGTCCACTAATTAAATAAGGCCCAGTGGCTCAGTTGGTTAGAGCGCCGCCCTGTCACGGCGGAGGTCGAGAGTTCGAGTCTCTTCTGGGTCGTTGACATCGGAGCAAAAAAGGTGTATAATCTTTTCCGATGGATAATTAAATATTGTGGGATCTTAGCTCAGCTGGGAGAGCATCTGCCTTACAAGCAGAGGGTCATAGGTTCGAGCCCTATAGGTCCCATTTTGCAGTAAATATGCTGCAAAATTTAATTTAATTAACTGCAAAATGTGACACGATGCCTGGCATCGATGCACACAGCTTAAAAGCTGGCGCAGTAATGCCGCAGTGGCGGAACTGGCAGACGCCCGGGACTTAAAATCCCGTGGGTAGTGATACCCGTACCGGTTCGATTCCGGTCTGCGGCATTAGTGAGAGGTGCTTCAAACCCTTATAAACAGAGGGTTTGAGGCATTTTTTATTTGTTAAAAAAAGTTGTACAGCCAGTTAATCATGCGGGTTAGGCCAATACTCGAGCCATTTCAGAGGTATCTCTTTTGGCGACTGCAACGTTTGGAAGGATCGTACTACGCAGAAGTAGGGTAGCGCTGGGGTTATTGTGGCTGGCAGGGCAGTCTCAGACAGAAAACGGGACCTCCAAGGGGGGAATCCTCCACCCAGATTTTTCCTTTGTGCAGGTGCATAATCTCTCGTGCAATACTAAGTCCGAGGCCAAAATGCTGTTTATCCTTTCGTGAGGTGTCCGCACGGAAAAAACGGTCGAAAATCTGTTCCTTTTGCTCATCGGGAATAGACGGTCCGGTATTCGCAATCCAGATTTTCAGAGTACGGTTTTCCTGCATGATACCGAGTGTGATCCGGCCGCCCCGGGTCGTGTAGCTGATTGCATTGTCCAGCAGAATGCACAGGACCTGCTCCATACGCAGTCTGTCGCAGACGGTGCAGGGGAGGGAATCCTCCGGCAGTTCTATGGTAGAATCAATTCCTTTTTCGTGGATTATCGGAAGATAGGCTTCATACAGATCGAGCAGCATCGTATCCATCGGAACCTGTACAGGATGCATAGGCCAAACCTGATTATCTGCAGCGGTCAGAGAAAGCATATCATCGATCAGACGGGACATGCGCCTGCCTTCGGATGCAATCACCTCATACAGGGAGTCTTTTTCCCCTGCATCTGCGGCCTTCAGAGTCTCTGCGCTGGATAAAATAACGGCAAGCGGAGAGCGGAGCTCGTGGGATGCAGCCGCGGTAAACTGTATTTGTTTTTTCCGGCTCTCCTCCACAGGCTTTAGTATACGGGCGGAAAAAATCCTTGCAAATAGAAACAGCAGTAAACAGGCAATGACAATGATAGCCAGCATACTGAAACGAAGCAGCCAGATCTGCTGATTCAACTGGCTGCACTGGTAAGCAATGACTATACATACGGTTCCGTATTTCCTTGTGAGTGGAGCAAGTGTGATCAGATAAGAGACATCGTCAAGCTCCAGCGAAAAATTTAGCGTGGTGATGATTGCCCCAGGTTTTGGCGGGGTCTGTATGTCAAAATTGTATTTCTCAAGGGCAGTTTCACAGGCGGTCTCCATCAGAGCCTCCTCTTTTGGACTATGATGTCTGGAATAAACGGTTCCTCTGTCATAGACAGAAATCGTATAAAAATTATTATCTGCAATTCTGTTGATCGTGTCATAATCCAGAATATTCTGTCCGTCAAGATAAGCAAGTACTGAGGATACTGTTTTTTCATAGGAGGCTGTATCGTTTTTACCAAGTAAGGACTCAAATACTCTCAGACCGGTAAGCGCCATGAGGATTAAGATGCCCCCCGTGACTGCCGTACAGAAAAGAGTCATTTTAAGATGAAGTTTTCGAAACATTTACACCTCCAGGCAATATCCGATGCCCCGTACTGTTCGAATGGACATAGTACTGTGCACCGATCTCAGCCGTCTCCTTAAAAAATGGATATAATTGTCCAGGTTGCCGTCTTCAATCTCCGTATCAATTCCCCAGACTTTGGTCAGAATTAGATTCCTAGCAAGAACCGTGCCCGGATGCCTTAAAAAGACTTCCAGCAGGTCTCCTTCCTTTCTGGAAAGACTGCATGACTCACCGTTGCAGCTTAAAATCTTAGAATTGAGATCGAGAGAGAGATCATGATACCGGAGAAGCTGCCCGTCCGTCAGATTTCGCGGTCTTCGCTGGATACTTCGGATTCTGGCCATCAGCTCCTCAAAGGCAATCGGCTTGACCAGATAGTCATCTGCCCCGGCATCCAGCCCCTGAACCCGCTGGGAGATATCACCTAAGGCGGTGACAAGAATGACGGGCGTTTGAATCCCATCCTCCCGGATGGCTGATAATACTTCGGTGCCGGAAAGCCCCGGAAGCATACGGTCGAGCAGAATCAGATCGTATATGTCTTTTCCCGCAGCCTCGAGTCCGTCCTCACCGTTTAGGCATATATCGGCATTGATCCCTTTCTTTTTGAGTTGATAGGCAAGATTCTGACAGAGCTGTCCGTCATCATCAATAATCAGTATACGCATTGTAATGATACCTCCTGAATTTCTAGCACATTGAAGAATAGAAACTTCGTTGCCGGTGCAGATGCTTTCATACCGACCTTACGCCCAGTATACCATCTTATCGTTTCCAAAGACAGCGGACAGGTCAAATTAGATATTAATTAGAGATTGGATAGAGGATGCATAGAGAAAACCCATGTTATACTGAACGGGTAAACAAATCACTGTATACAAAATGGGATACAGGAAATAAAAGAACGGATGCGCAGCCGGCGGGAAGGGGAAGAAAATATGAATAAATGGAAACGGATACTGGCAGCAGCTATGACAGGAATGATATGTCTGTCTTTTACAGCATGTGGAAAAGACGGCGGGGAAAATAAAGATTTGAACGGAACGAAGGAGGCCTCTGCCGAAGACGGGGAAGGCAGTGGTTCCAGGGGCAGACTTGTCGAACATATTCAGGATGGTCCCAAGGGTGAACTGCTGGATATACAGGTCGTAAAGGATGGGAATCTGAGGGCATTTACCAGCACAGGAATCTATGATTCCCCGGATCGGGGGGACTCCTGGAAACCTTGGGATGCACAGCCGAAAGAGCTGTCAGACGGCTTTGAAACTTCGCTTCGTGAAGACGGTGATACAGGTTTGAGAATCTCGGCTGCCGCAATCGGAAGCGACGGGAGTCTGTTCTATGCTGCCTTACGGGACGAGGCCGAATATAAAGTCATTCGCCCGGACGGATCAGAACAGATTCTGAATCTGGAACTGCCTGCGGCAGAACCGGACCAGAGAGGGATGACGGCTTTATCGTCATTTGGTTCCAGAATCTATGCAGCAGCATTTGCAGAAAACGGAGATTTGTTTTGTACAGACAATCTTAATATTTACCAGATAGATGCCGATTCTCTCACCGTAAAGCATACATACGAAGTTGAGTTGACAGATTATGAAGGGATGACCGGTGGTTTTGAATTCTGTACTTCAGGTGACAAGCTGTATGTGATCGTTCAGGAGTATCAGCCTCAGGGCAGCTCTGCCACGGAAGAATCCGGTGCTTCAGATATTAAGTTTGACATTGAAGTCAGGACGTATCAGACGGATACCTTTGAGAATACAGAGGACGAGGATGTGTTGAGTGATTTTCTCTCAGGCAGTGAGGGAGGCGCGGGGGATTTTGCCAATCTGACTCTGCCCGGAGCTTCCGATCATGCGCTGTACTTTGTAAATAAAAATGGAATATACCGGTACGACACACAGGGAACCATCGTGGAAAAAATCTTCAACGGTTCCTTCGGACAGATGAGCAATCCCGCAGTCATGTTATCAATCGGTGCTGCTCAGGATAAAGATCACCTTTATCTGAGTGACACAGATGGAAGAATCATCCGGTATGAGTATGATCCGGATGCAGCCTCTTCACCAGAAAAATCTCTGGCTGTCTATACACTGTATGACAACCGGGCAGTCCGTCAGGCCATTTCCGCTTTTCAGACGCAGAATCCGGATGTACTCGTAAAGCTTGAGGTGGGAATCACGGGAGAAAATGCAGTGACCAGAGCAGATGCCTTAAAGACACTTAATACAAGTATCATGGCAGGGGATGGCCCGGATATTTTGCTTATGGATGGTATGCCTATAGAAAGCTACATGGAAAAGGGACTTCTGGCAGATATGTCCGATGTCATAGAGAAAGTGGATCAATCGGACGGATTATTTAAAAATATCCTCGGTTGCTATCAAAAGAAAGGGGAGTATCTTGCGGTCCCTACCCGTTTTGCAGTACCTGTTCTGATGGCAGAAAATGATTTTTTAAGTCAGACGGAAACGCTTGGGGATCTGGCGGACGCACTTACGGAGTATGGACAGGAATATCCCGATAAGAGCACTTTCATGGAAAATATCGCTGCATCTAATCTGCTTCTAATCCTGATGCCGGCATCATCCCCGGCCTGGATTAATCAGGATGGAACACTCAATCAGAAAGCGCTTAAACAGTTCTTCACGGACGCAAAGAGGATACAGGACATTCGTCAGCCTTATGAGTCTTTTGAATATACTGCTTCGGATGCAGAATTTTTTAATCAGGCGCCCTTTATGACCAGCGCGGAATATTTAACTACAGAAAGTGGTTTTACAGATTCCGAAATGTATCTGGCAAATATCAGGAGGGGCATGGACCTATGTGCACTTATTTCAAAGATCAATACAGTATCAGACGGCAGCTACAAGCTAGCACCGGGGCAGGCAGAGGGGACTTATATCCCGATGAGCACCATTGGCATAAGTGCGAAGAGCACAAAAACAGAGCTGGCAGAGGAATTCTGTACCTTTTTGCTTCAGGATGCACAGGATTTTACGCTGGAGGATTCATGGCCGGTAAATATTGCTGCTTTTGATAAGAAACTGTTAAAACCGGAGGATATACAGGAAGGAATGCGTACGATAGAAAGTGATATAGGAGAGGGCACTTTTGAGATGGAATATACCTGGCCCTCAAAGGAACAGGCCGATGCCTTTAAAAAGCTGGCAGGTGAGTTGAAAACGCCGGCAGTTACAGATGAATTTATAACAAGGACTGTCTTTGAGGAAGGAACAAAATGCATGAACGGGGAGAGCAGTGTTTCGGATACGGTGGATAAAATTACACAGAAGGTGAATCTGTATCTTGCTGAGTAAGTATACTGGAAAACGGAGAAAACAGGCCATTACCGGTTTGTTGTTCATCCTGCCCAGTCTGGCAGGGGTAATGGTCTTTGTCTTCTTCCCGTTTCTGGATGTATTGTGCCAGTCTTTCCAGGGACCGGTTCTAAGGGAATGGAGGGGCATCGAAAATTACCGTATCCTTTTTGAGACGTCTGCATTCCGGCTGGCAGCCATGAATACGCTTCGGTTCACTGCTGTATGCATCCCTGTTCTGGTCGTATTATCGCTGCTGCTTGCAATCGTTCTTCAGAATATCGGTACATCTGGCCGTATTTTTAAATCTGCCTTCCTTGTACCTATGGCAGTTCCGGTAGCGTCGGTTGTCCTGTTCTGGCGTGTGATGTTTCACGAAAAGGGGCTCCTTAATGCCCTGCTGGCAAAGCTGGGAGGGATTTCAAAGGACTGGATGAATACAGGGACGGCATTCTGGATTCTGGTAGGCAGCTATATTTGGAAGAATCTCGGATATGATATTGTACTGTGGATGGCAGGGCTCATGGGGATTCCTTCCGCTATCTATGAGGCAGCCAGGGTGGATGGGGCAGGCCATTTTCAATGTTTTCTGCATATCACACTGCCGAACTTAAAACCGATGTTCTATACTATTACTGTTCTCTCTTTTTTAAACTCCTTCAAGGTGTTCAGGGAGGGGTATCTGGTGGCGGGAGATTATCCGCATGAGAGTATGTATCTGTTGCAGCATTTGTTTAACAACTGGTTCGGGAAGCTGGAATTTGACAAGATTGCCTCTGCCGCAGTGCTGGTGGTTCTAGTGATCACATGTCTGATCCTGCTTCTTAAGAGAATCTGGGAGCAGGAGGGGAAGCATAGATGAAAAAGAAAATAATCAGCATATGTCTGCTGCTTATGATAAGCGCGCTCGTCTGTTATCCCGTGTTGTTTTTGCTGACGGGCTCTGTCATGGGGGATCAGGAGCTCAGTCAGGAGCTGGGAACCGCGTTATCCGAAGGGAAAGGTTATGTTTCCTGGAGACTTTTACCGATGACACCAACTCTTCGTCATTATGTGGAGCTGCTTCTGGATTCACCCGAATTTTTCCACATGTTCTGGAATTCAGTGAAAATTACAGGGGGAGTGCTTATAGGGCAGCTTTTGGTGGGAATACCGGCGGCTTGGGGATTTGCTAAATATCGTTTTCCATTAAAAAAAGTCCTGTTTTTTCTCTATCTTATTTTAATGATGATGCCGTTTCAGGTGACTATGCTCCCGAGTTATCTGACGTTGAACAGGATGGAGCTGATTGATACACAGTGGTCCGTAATTCTGCCTGCCGTGTTTTCCACCTTTCCAGTCTTTATCCTGTATCGTTTCTTTTGCAGTGTGCCGGAAGCTCTGCTGGAGGCTGCGAGAATAGACGGGGCAGGGGAAAAGGAGGTTTTTCTGTATATAGCCCTGCCAATGGGGTCATCTGGCATCATTGCGGTCTTTGTGTTGGGATTTCTGGAATACTGGAATTTGATTGAGCAGCCACTGGTCTTCTTAAAAAGTAAGAATTTGTGGCCGCTTTCACTTTATCTTCCCAATATTGATGCCGGGAGTGCGGGAATAGCCTTTGCCGCTTCGATGGTCACATTGCTGCCGGCCTTTCTGGTGTTTTTGTGGGGAAGAGATTATTTGGAACAAGGCATCGTTGCATCAGCCGTAAAGGAATAGGAGGTCATAAAAATGCAGTGGATGAGGCTGGTAACATATAAGACAGAGAAAAAAATACCCGGAGGGAACCACAAAGCCGGGAAAGCTCTGGCCGCTTTTCTGGCGGCGATGATATTTTGTACTATTTTATCGAGAGCGGCATCGAATATGATTACCCCGACGGTGAAAGTGGCAAGTCCCCGGAAGGGGACTATATCGCACAAAATTTTTGCTGCAGGAACGACGGTGGAGAATCAGAACCAGGCCGTTTTTACGGTATCGGATATCCGCATAAAGCTGGTGCCGGTCAAAAAGGGGGAATCTGTTCAGAAAGGAGACACGCTGTTCGTACTTGATCTGGAGGACCTTCGGGATAAGATAGAGGAGAAAGAACGGGAGGTGCAGAAAGCGGAACTTCAGATGAAGGATATGGATTCGCAGGAATCTCTGCAGCAGGAGAAAAAGACGCAGGCACAGCAGCGGGCGCAGGAGGACTATGACAGAACCGTGCGCAGTACGGATGCGCAGGTGGAAGAAGCATACCAGGCAAAACTGGACGCAGAAGAAAGACTGCGTGAGTTTATGGAACAGTCAACTGGCGAGACATCCGAAGACATGGATACGATTCAAAAGGTCTTACAGCAGACCTGTGATGATAAAAGCAGACTTCTGGAAGAGGCTCAGGCAAGACTTGACGAGGTACAGGGGAATCCGGATGCCACCGATGCAGAGAAGCAGTCTCTTGAACAGGAAGCAGCTCAGGCAAAGGCTGATAAAGAGGCTGCAGATGCGGCGCTGGAGCAGTTCACCGCAAAGCAGGAGTCTGCACAGAGCGAGAGTAATAAAGAGCAGATTCAGAGTCTTCAGGATGCCAGCAAACAAGCCGATCAGGCATATCAGGAAGCACTGCGTAATCAGGAGGAAAGCTTGGCTGCAGCGGATCGGAACAGAGAGGATGCAGGGACACCTTCTGCATCGGACAGCAGCCGGAAAATTATGGAGCTTGATAAGAAGACACTGGAAAAAAAGCTGGATAAAATGAAGGCTCTTTTGAAACAGAAAGGGGTTCTCACAGCCCCTGTCAGCGGTGTCATACAAAAGTTGAATGTAGAACCAGGGAGTTTTACCACAGAGGCACTGGCTGTTTCCATAGCGGATAGCTCTGCTGGCAGCAGGTTCGTTGCCCAGATACCAAAGGAACAGAAAATGTATGCCGCCGCAGGAGATGAGGTCACCTTAAAGACCGTGGACAAAAGGGAGCTGACCGGTCTGACTGTGGATACGATAACGGAAAACCGGGAGAACAGTGAATTATATGATATTTCTGTTCTGCTTAAAAAGGGAGAGCTTGGAATCGGAGAGTCCGCAATACTGAACCTGGAGAAAGAATCGTCTGCCTACGGATGCACAATTCCGACGGAAGCACTGCGTACAGATGAGAACGGATGGTTCGTGCTCGTGGTTCGGGAAAAGGAGACAGTCCTGGGAACAGAGTTGTCGGCGGAACCTGTCTATGTGCAGATACAAGAAAAAAATGAGCAGACTGCTGCACTGGAGGATGGGATTCTTGGGGGCGGTGACCGTGTGATTATAAGTTCTGACAAGCCCATAGAAACGGGAGACAGGATACGGCAGGGGGAGGAATCATGAAACGGGTCAGAGTATTGCTGCCGGTCAGTCTGTCAGTCCTCTGCCTGGTATGCATCGTACAGTCAATGATATATGGCATGAAGCCGGAGCATGAAAAAGAGGTCTGTATTGTCAGGCTGGATCAACCTTATAAAGGAGGCGATGCCGGGGGCTTACAGGAAGCAGATTCAGATTATGACAGCAGTTATACACTGTGGGGAGAGCAGAAGGAATGCTTCGCTGTCAGTCCAAAGCTGGGACGGAAAAGTAGAGGGACTGTGCTGACGATCAGCGGGAAATCAGGTCTGGTTATGGACAGCAGCCGGGAACTGGGTGCACAGCAGAAGGAGCAGTGTTTGATCGATGATAAAATGGCATGGAATCTGTACGGCAGCATGGATGCAGCCGGACAGATCCTTACAGTCAATGGGAAGGAATATCAGGTTGCCGGCAGACTGTATCACGCGGAAAATACGGTACTCATTCAGCAGGGGAATGAAGAGGCGCATACTTTGCAGTCGGGCAGTAATGGGGGAGAGAGCAGCAACACCACAGGGATTGGGCTTATACCAGGGGAAGGCAGGAATAAGTCAGAAGAAAATAATGCAGCAGGAGGAAATGAGAATATAATTGAGGGGACGACAAATGCGGCAAATGGTTCAGAATGTTCAGACCGCAAATTGAATTATGCATCTGTAATGGTTCAGATAAATGAAAGCCGGGAGGATGCTGTGAAAAGATTTGAGAAAACGACCGGCCTGGGCGCAACGGAGATTTCGAATCATCTGTATCAGTTCTGGGGAGAGACGGCGTCCCGTGTGATGCAGATACTTTTGCTGATTCCATTGTTTTATGAATGGGGAAAACTTCTACTGAAAAGCAGGCGATACCCGGTTTTATTCGTGCTTCTTCTGGCTGGAGGAATATTTATTCTTTCTGCTTTTTTCTGGATTATGAACGTTCACCCGCACATTCCCGGGGAATATCTCCCATCCAGATGGTCCGATTTTGAATTCTGGCCATCGCTGTGGAAACGGAAATGTAAGGCAGCCAGAGAACTGATGCTCATGGAGAAGACGCTGCCACTGGTTCACGATTACGAAAACTGTATCCGTTCTGTCTGTTACAGCGTGGCAGCTCTGCTTCTGGCACACGTTACCTTCTTAAAACATAAGATTGATTCAGAAAAAAAGCTCTTTTTGGGAGTACTGATCTCTCTTACTATTACTTTTGTAATCATAGTGAGTAATAGTGACACAGGTAGTTATGCGGTGGATATAAGAATGGTATGGCTGTTCATTCCTGCCTGGCTTACCGCAGAGTATTTGCTTACACTGCTTCAGAAACGGCAGGCAGAAAAATAGAGTTCCTCACGGCCCGTATTCATGACGCTGATTAGGTGAATGGGTTTTCTACGGGCGGGGATGATTATATTGTCGAACGATTCTCTCTGGTGGAGCAGATTTCAAATATCCGCTTTGCCCCTGTAAACGGTGCGATTATTTTGGTGATGAATACAACCAATTTTGTGCTCTATCTTGTTAATAAAATTCTTTTGATTTATACTAACTAAAATATGATTTATAAGGCTGTAAAAGTACTGCTTTAAATTTACAGTATTTATAAAATATAAAGGGAACGTTGATGACAACGTTTCCTTTTGTTGATATAGTGTGTCCAGCGAAGCAGGACCACGCTTGCCGGCGAGAAAGTAACCAGCAGATACAATGAGAATTTCCGGAGGGGGATATGAAATTTGGAAATGAATCAGAAGAAACATGTATTGATGTTAGGAGTTCGTATAGTTCTTGTTTTTCTTGCGGCCTTTAGTATTTTAGTATTTACAGTTTATGTTGTGTTTTCAAAGAATTTTCAATCTATGTTGACAGATTATACAATGCAGCTGATAGGGTCTATGGTCGACCAGGGTGTGATATCGGTAGAAAATGAACTTAACAGCAGCAAGGAGGCACTGGAAGATTTTGCAGGATCTTTTGAAGTACCATCAGATATAGAGCAGATTGAATTTCCTAAAAATTTTAATGCATCCAATATGCTGAGGTTAGTCTATGTATCTGAGAGCGGTACGGTTTCCTCTGATGGCCGAGAGCTTGACGTGCGTGAACGCCAGGATATCAGGAAGGCTTATACAGGGGAAAGCTGTTTATATGGTCCATATTTTAATGAGGAAAAGGAATATGTGATGTGTTATTCTGCACCTGTATATAAGAATGGCAGAGTAGCAGGTGTTTTGAGTATGGAAAAAGACGGGTACTATTTTTCTAACTTGATTAAGAATCTCACTTATGCTAATACTGGAGAGTCTTATATTATTAATGCAGAGGGGACAGATATCGCAGTCAGTAATCAAGATCATATTTCCTGGGTGAATGACTGCTACAATGCCAGACTGGTTCTACGGGAGGGAGAAGAGGCTGAGGTGCGTTCCGTAATGGAACTAGAGGAAAAAGGACTAAGTGGGGAATCGGGTGTTGGAACGTATTATTGGGATGATGGCCTTTGTTACCTCGCTTATGCTCCCATACCATCCGTACACTGGGTATTGCTGGCAGGTATTCGGGAGGAAGAATTGATTTCGATGATGAAGTCTACTTTTATTACCTCGCTTGCAGAAGGTCCGATTCTTCAGATGTGTTTAATTGTATTCTTTATTATGATGTCACTCATCTCTTACTGGATTATTTCCAGTGCAAAGAAAAATGCTGCGATTCATCAAAAATTAAATATAATTGCAAATTACGATACTCTTACAGGAACAAAGAACAGAAACAGTTATCATACGGCTATTGATACATTCGATGGTCAGAGCTATCATTCCTTTGGGTGTATTTATACAGATGTTAATGGTCTGCATGAGATTAATAATAGATTGGGACATCAGGCAGGAGATCTTATGTTGGAGACAGTTGCGGATAAACTTGTTGAGGCTTTTCAGAAAGGGGAAGTCTACCGTATTGGCGGGGATGAATTTGTAGTATTGTGTCAGGACATGGAGAAGCAAGATGTATATGATTATATAAATCAGGTACGACAGGACTTAATGCTGAAAGGGTATGAAATTTCTATCGGGGTGGAATGGAGAGATAAAGAGATTGATATTAAATCAATGGTAACTCTGGCCGAAAAAGCGATGCAGCGGGATAAAGAGCACTTTTATAAAGAAAATGGAAAAGAACGGCAGATGCGTACCTTAAATCAAGCAATAGAACAGATGGTTCTTGAGAAACAGGATGCGGATACATTTCTGTCTGTGTTATCGCCGGAATTTAAAGGCGTTTATTTCGTGGATTTGGCAAGTGATACGATCAGACATTTATTTATCCCTTCCTATTTTGAAGAAATGCTCAAAGAATCAGGAGATAAATTCAGTAAAGCGATGGTACTGTATGCAGAACGAATCGTAAAACCAGAATTTCGTAAAGATTTTATAGAATTTTGTGATTACCAGAATTTAGAAATACAGTTGAATAGCAGCTCCTCTACGGAATATTCATATCAGAGAATGGATGGGAGCTGGTTGACGCTTCGTATTCTAAAGTTTAAAAATTATAAACCTCAGACTCAGGAGACTTTATGGATTTTTGAAGTGAATGATAATGAGAATACCATGTGAACTCTTTAAATGAGAATATTTTTGTCAAGAACCAGAAGTACTAATTATTTAAGTACTCCTGGTTTTTTGTATATACAGGTATGTGTGATAAAAAATCTTATTTATAAATATAATAATGTTTCACATTCTGCAATAATATTGTAAACAGAACGGCTAAGGAATTGTTAAAAAACATGAATTATATTGACAAATACATAAATTGAATATACAATATTGTATACAAATACATATACAATTATGAAAAACTAGAGGAAAGGAGGTATACTCCATGGGTATGAGGCAGATTGGAAGTAAAAAGTCACTTTCAGAACAGGCGTATGAAGTTTTGAAGGAAGCAATCATTACTGGAGAACTAAGGCCGGGACAAATTCTAATAGAAGAGCAGTTGGCAAGTCAGCTTGTGATCAGCAGGACCCCAGTCAGAAGTGCAGTACGCAGACTGGAGGCAGACAACCTTGTGGAAATCACACCTTCCAAGAATATTGTGGTTGCAAGCATTTCAGAAAAGGAGATACAGGATGCATCTCAGGCCAGACAGCTTGTCGAAGTGGAGGCAGTTGGGATGCTTGCTGAGACGATTACAGAAGAGCAGTGCGGGGAATTAGAGGCGATCATCCAGAAACAAAAGGATGCCATGACAAGGAAAGAGTATCTGGAATTTATGGAATATGAATATCAGTTCCATGTTAAGATCGGTGAATTCTGCGGCAATATCTGGTATGGGAAGATGTTGGAGAGTATCAGCCTTCTCCAGCGCAGAGTATTGATTCTTACCTGGCATCTGGAAAAAGACTGGGATTATGTAATTGATGAACATACACAGATTCTGGACGCTCTTAGGAGCCATGATAAAGAGAAAAGCCGAAAGGCGATGCAGTTTCATATTATTAATACACCGATGGAGTTGAAAAATCAAAAATAAAGAAAGGGGCAGTAAAATGGGAACAAAGAAGAAAATAGTAATGGTCAACACAGAAGGTGTTGGAAAATCTGTAGAGGAGGAGTATTTAGCAAGAAACGGCTATACAGATTATGATCTGATTCGAATTGACAGTGAGGACGACGAAGATTTTTTCAGAGAGGCAGAAGATGCGGATGGTGTAATCATTGTCTATGCAAATATGAATGAAGAGGCATTTTCCAGATTGAAGAACTGTAAAGTCCTGACAACACAGTGCATCGGAGTGAACAATATTGATCTGGCTGCAGCAACGCGGCATGGTGTCTATGTGGGAAATGTCCCAGATTATTGTATCGAAGAGGTGGCAGTACATACGGTTGCCATGTTCCTGAATTGTGTGCGTAAGATTGGAATCTATGACAGAAGCATCCGGGCAGGTCAGTGGGATGTTGCAGTAGGAAAGGAGCTCCACCGTACAAAGGGAAAAACCTATGGATTGATTTCTTATGGAAATATCCCGCGCAGGATCGCAGAACTTCTTAAGCCATTCGGAATCAAAGTTATCGCCTATGATCCATATACAAAGGACAGTGCTTTTGAGAATGGCAATGTAGTCCGCGTGGATACATTGGAAGAATTATTAGCAGAAAGTGATTATATTTCTGTACATACACCATTGTTAGACAGCACCAGACATATGATTGGTAAGGAACAGTTTGCAGCGATGAAGGATGGCGTCATGATTATCGCAACAGGACGCGGCGGCGTTGTGGATGAGGAAGCGTTAAAGGAGGCCATTTTGAGCGGAAAAGTGGCCGCAGCAGGGATTGATGTGATTGAAGATGAAAAGGAATGCAGCAGCGTTTTAAAAGGGCTGGAGCAGGTAATCATGACGCCCCATGCAGCATATTATTCCGAGGAAGCTCTTGTGGAAGTAAGGGAAAAGGCAATTTCTCAGATCATGGAGGTTCTGGAGGAGAACAAGAAGCCTACATATTTAGTGAACCGGTAACAGCACAGTAATAAGCAGACCGAAATCGAAATGGAAAGAAGGAAGTAAGATGAAGAAAAAAGCAATTGACAGCCCATATTTTGCACACAGTGATGCACCTTATTCACATGGAATTTTGATGAATGGAATGGTGTTTACAACCCAGATCGGAGAGACACAGGATGGCAGCCTCATCAGTGAGGACGTTTATGAACAGACAAAACAGACAATCGAGAATGCAGAGAGAATCATCAAGGAAGCCGGCGGCACCCTGGAAGATGTCTGCAAGGTGACAATTTATATGCTGGATATGAAAAATGATTTTGATAAGATGAACCGTGCTTACAGAGAACTGATGCCGAATCATCCATTCCCAGCAAGAGCCTGTGTGCAGGTAGGTGGAATGATCGATGGTGTTAAGGTGGAGATGGAATTTACAGCATTTGTCAGTCAATAGCCAAATCATAAATTCAGAAGGGAGAAACGGATATGACAAGTGCAGTTTGGACCTTACTAGCGCAGATTTTATTAATGATCGCATTTGGAATATTTATTACAAAGAAAAAGATTCTGACCGAGGGGATGAAAAATCATTTATCCACCTTCCTGCTTAAAGCGGTCCTTCCAATCAGTATTTTATCTTCGGCGGGATCAGAATTTTCAATGGAACGTATCGGCGGATTCGGGATGACAGCATTGATTGCTGTTATATACTATATTGTTATGCTAGTCGTAATGAAGATACTTTCCAAGCGGTTGAAATTGCCGGAAAAAGGAGAACCCATCTTTGTTACCATGTGTACGTTTGCGAATGTTGGCTTTATCGGACTGCCGCTCGCTGCACAGCTCTTCGGTGAACTGGGAATGCTGTGTGCGATTGCATTCAATATTCTTTATAACCTGATGTTGTTCTCTTTTGGTGTGATGATGCTTAGTGGAGAGAAGACATTCAGCCCGAAGGTCATTTTTGGTAATTCAGCGATTCAAATGTCAGTTGTGGCTATGATCCTGTATGTACTGCCGTTCAGATTCCCGGCGTTCATCCAGACGACGTTATCCTCTGTAGGAAGTATGATGGTACCGCTGTCCATGATTATCATTGGATATGAGATCGCAGTGATGGATCTGAAGGATATCGTGAAAGATAAGTACTCTTATCTGATCTCACTGATTCGACTTTTAATTGTTCCGATTATTGCATGCGTGATCTTAAGCTTCCTGCCGATCAATCATACGGTAGCAAGTGTCAGTGTTCTTTTGATGGCTCTGCCAGCTGGAAGCTTTAATGTTATTTTAAGTCAGCAGTATGACTGTAATCCGTCCTTTGCGGCTAGGTCAGTAACACAGAATATGCTGTTCATGGTCGTTACATTGCCGATTATTTTGTACCTGATGGGAGTTTTATTGTAGTTGAAACATAGAGTAACGTTTGAAAAAAGGAGGTTTTATCATGGTAGCAGATAAGATTTTTTACAACGGAAAGTTCTATACGATGGCAAAAGAGGGAGAGACTGTAGAGGCAATCGCGGTATATAATGGGAAGATTGCAGCCGCAGGAACGAATGAAGAGGTCAAAGCAATCGGTGCTAAGGAGTTCATTGACATGAAGGGGCAGCCTATCTTACCAGGTATGGCAGATACGCATATGCATCTTTATTCAGACTGCTTGGAACAGGAAAAAGTGACAGCGGCTGACATTCATTCCTTCGACGAACTTGTAGAGAGATGTAAACAGCATCTGGATGATGTAAAAGAGGGCGACTGGCTATTGATAGAGAATCTTCATATGGATTTTCTGAAAGAAGGAAGTTTTCCGACAGTAAACGTCTTGGATCAGGCATCTACAGAGATTCCGATTTGTGTTGGAAGTTTCTGCCACCATGTACATATGCTGAATTCAAAAGCTTTGGAGCTATGTAATTTGGGACCAGATGTGGTGGAGCATACCCCGGATACTATTGACAGATTTGAGGATGGTTCTTTGACGGGTGTGATCAGTGACCAATCTTATAGTGAATATGTAGAGCCTTATCTTCCAAAGCTTACGATGGAGGAAAATATCGAAAAGGTCGATAAGTATCTGCAGTACTGTTCTTCTGTAGGACTGACGCAGCTCCATGCGTATCAGGAGGATAACCCGGATGGAATCAGGATGTATCAGGAGATGAGGAAGAAAAAAGGACTGAAATGCAGGGTTGCATTCCATTTTGTTCTGGATGAGAACACACCGCGTAATATTGTGACCGGTTTCGGAGATGATATGCTGAAATTAGGTTCCGCAAAATTCCTGCAGGATGGTTCCGTTGGTGCAGCGTCCTGTCTGATGAATGAGCCATTTGCGGATCAGCCGGATAATTATGGAAAAGGCTGTTATACGCAGGAGGAATTGAATAAGCTTGTTAAGGATGCTTATGATGCTGGACATGAGGTCGCTGTTCATGCAATCGGGGATAAGGCAAATGATATGCTGCTGACAGCAATCGAAAATGCTTATCGTCCAGAGCTCGGATGGAGCAGGCGATTCTATATGATTCATGCGACTGTGATCAGTGAGAGCTTTATCGAGCGAGCAAAGAAGCTTCCGGTTATCATCAGTATCCAGCCGATTTTTATCCGCAATTATGTGAGCATGGCGAGAAAGAGGCTGGGCGATGAAAGACTGCATTACTGTTTTGCACTAAAGGACATGATGGACGCAGGATTGATTCTGACAGGCGGTTCGGATGCTCCGGTATGTGAAGTGAACCCATTCCATGGAATTCAATGTGCATTGACCAGAATGGATCTGACAGGAAACCCAGAGATTATTTCAAAAGAACAGGCGATCTCCGTATATGATGCTGTCTCTCTTTATACCAGGAATGCAGCTTACTTCCTGGAGGAAGAAAATCTGAAAGGAACTCTTGAGGTCGGAAAGGTAGCAGACTTTGTAGTCACGGATAAGGATATTTTTGAGACAAAGGCAGAAGAAATTGCTTCCATTAAAGTCTTGGAAACAGTTCTGGGAGGAGATACTGTCTATCAGGCATAAGTGCCATAAGAAGACAGCCAATGCCTGGGATATGACGATGATTACGTAAAATAAGACATCAGCAGGACTTGCGGCAGATACGATCAAAGGAGAATGTGATACATGAAGGTAACGGTACTGATTGAAAACACGTCTGAGTCAGAGTTGAAATGCGAACATGGACTGAGCCTGTTTATTGAATATGCTTCAAAACAGTATTTGTTAGATGCGGGCACAACAGGTGCATTTTTAGAAAATGCAGCCGCGTTAGGTGTCCCTGTGCTAGCAGCAGATGCATGCATTCTATCTCATGGACACTATGATCATTCAGGTGGGTTTGCAGAATATCTGGAACAGAACCAGACCGTAAAAATATATGCCATGAAGGGCATTGACGGCGAATATTATTCCGGGTCAGGGGGAGAGATACACAGGATCGGCGTTCCGGAAAATGTATTGTCTAGAAATTGGGAACGGTTTGAGTTCATTGACCAGTTATTCAGATTGGATCAGGATGTTTATCTGGTGCCCCATAGTACAGAGGGGCTTGAAAAAATCGGTGAGCGTTCCAAATTATATCGAAAATATAAAACGGAGTATCTGCCAGATGATTTTTCGCATGAACTGAGCCTAGTATTTGATACAGAAAAAGGGCTGGTTATCTTTAACAGTTGTTCTCATGCCGGGATTATGAATATTATGGAGGAAGTGATGTCCGTTCTGCCAGGAAGAAAGATTTATGCATTTTTAGGTGGACTTCATATGAAAGGAAAAAAGGACGGAAAAGAAGTCTGTACGTTTTCTGATTCAGAGGTAGAAGCGATGGCAGACGGCTTAAAGGAAGCCGGGGTGCAGTATCTTTATACCGGACACTGCACCGGGCAGCCTGGATATGCGCTGCTGAAACAATATGCCGGGGACATGGTACAGCCGCTTACTACTGGAAAAAAGATTGAACTATAAAAGAGGACTTAGAATCTTCTGCATATCATCTGGTAGCGGTGCAGTAAAATCCATGGTTTCTCCAGTAATGGGATGGCGGAAGGTCAGGCGGTGAGAGTGAAGGGCCTGCCTCTGAATATACTCCATATCGGGATTATAAAGGTAATCGCCGACAAGTGGGAAACCAAGATATTTCATATGGATTCGAATCTGATGGGTACGGCCGGTCTCTAATATTAGAGAGACCAGGCTGTGCCCATTTTTTTCCTCGATTATTCTGTAATGGGTGACCGCTGCCTCCCCATGCTCAAAGTCTACCGTTCGTTCAATGATAGATCCAGGTTTGCGGGAAAGCGGAGCATCAATCGTACCGGATGGAGGATTCACATGGCCGCGAACAATAGCAAGATATTCCCGCCGGATCTCCTTGCGGACAGCCATACCAGAGAGGATATTAGAACTGAGCATGTGTTTTGCAATCACCGTCAGTCCAGAGGTATCCCGGTCGAGACGGTTGGTACAGCGGAAGATAAATGCCTTTCCCTGGCTTTGAAAATACCAGGCCAGTCCGTTCGCAAGGGAATTCGTGTAGTTGTTCATAGAAGGATGGATCGGCATTCCTGCAGCTTTATTGATTACAATTATATCTTCATCTTCATAAACAATGTCCAATGGAAGTTGTACAGGAGGAATATGTTCAGACGATTCCATTTCCTGGATATGAACCGTAAGTACATCACCAGTATTCAACTTCTGCTTTAAATAGAACCATTCTCCATTGACAAGAATACTTTCGTGCATTTTTTTGAGGTCCGTAAAATTCTGTTTGGAATAACCATGTCTTTTTAAATATTGTTCTATGCGCAGGCCACTGTCCGGTTCTGCAATATTGTATGTTAAAATTCTTTCCATGTGAGTACTCCCAATTTTATTCAATGAATATAGTATAGCGATATCCCTAACATCTGTCAAAGATTCGCTTTTACTAAGTTCGCTTTTACAAAGGAGTACGAAGTGGATTACTAATGTACAATCAGTATACATTTGAAAACTTTGTCTATAAGTTATCAATCTTTTGAAAACCTCTTGACATTCCATGAGAAAGGTGATATATTTCAAGACAAGCAAGTAAAAGGGAGTAGCCGAACACCGAAAGGTGGGTTTGAAACCGTCACCCGATACCGAGAGGTATCCGTATCAAATGAGATGTGCAAGACTTTTATTGCGGCAGATATGTCGTGAATAAAAGTCTTTTTTTATTCCAATCATATAGGGATATGAATGATCTGCTGCATGAAAAAGGCACCAGAAAGGAGATTCTAATGATGAGAGAAAAGGAAAATGTTGTGGAGATGAATGAGGCAATTATTGCTGGAAAGAAGTCGCTAAATGCGATGAAGAGCGCAAGAGATGCCCTCAACAGTGCAGGAAACTGGGGGATCGCAGACCTGCTTGGAGGAGGCTTTATCGTAGACATGGTGAAGCATTCCAAATTGGAGGAAGCGGCTGAAAAGATGGAGGAGGCAAGATGTCAGCTCGAACTTTTTAGATGTGAATTAAAAGATGTGGATCTGCCATATAATTTTACAATACAGATCGATGACTTCCTTACATTTGCTGATTTCTTCTTTGACGGACTGATAGCAGACTGGCTCGTACAGTCTAAGATCAAAGAGGCCAAGGAAGAAGTGGAGTATGCGATTGAACGTGTGGAAGCTATGGTTGCCAATCTCCAGACGTGGGAGAAGCAATTACTGCTTGGAAAGGAGGAGTAAGACGTTATGGGATGTCTGGGAAATGTTTTATGGTTTATATTTGGTGGATGTATCAGTGGGTTGAGCTGGGCATTTGCCGGGCTTCTGTGGTGTATCTCGATTGTGGGGATACCGGTAGGAATGCAGTGCTTTAAGTTTGCTGCACTTAGTTTTTTCCCATTTGGGAAAGAAGTACATTATGGAGGCGGGGCAGGCTCCATGCTGCTGAACATTATTTGGATGATCGTATCAGGGATTCCGCTGGCATTGGAATCTTTGGTGATCGGGGCGCTGCTTTGTGTGACGATCGTAGGTATCCCGTTCGGGATGCAGCAGTTTAAACTGGCAAAGCTGGCCTTGATGCCATTCGGGTCAGAAGTGTATTAGCCGAAAGAAAATGATTGTATAGTGAGAAGACCGGAGAGATGTCCGGTCTTCTTTTGCATTTTCCTGGTATCCAATGTTGCCTGTGGCATTAAAGTACTGAAGAACCGAGAGTAAAGAAAAGAGAGGGGACGTTTGAGGGCATAGGGCATATGATAAATATGAGAGTAATTTCATTGGGATTTAGATCATGAATAGAATATCTTTAGAACCTCAGGCATTGGAGGTATGCAGACAGAATGCCGTCCCTCCACTGATTTTTCAGCTTCCGCCCTGTGAGGGACGAAAAGTTTTGGAAGAAGCGCAAAGTACTCCTATATGTATGTATCCGGCGGAAATCAAAAGGATGACGATTGATACAGGAAAATGGGGGAAGATTTCAGTCTACGTTGTTCTGCCGGAAAGATATCAATGTCCTGCGGATGTCGTCTTATACATCCACGGTGCGGGATGGGTGTTTGGCAGTTTCCATACCCATGAAAAGCTGGTGCGTGAACTTGCGGCCAGAACTCAGTCAGTTCTTGTGTTCCCCGAATATTCGCGTTCACCGGAGGCGAAATATCCTACGGCGCTGGAACAGTGTTATCAGGTCATGGAAATGCTTCCTGGGCTTTTACAGAATTTCAATGTAACGATGAGAGAAAAGACCCTCACAGTTGCCGGGGACAGTGCAGGCGGGAATATTGCGGCGGCATTGGCGTTGATGGCGAAATACCGCAATGGTCCCTATATCCAGAAACAGCTTTTATATTATCCTGTGACAAACGCTTGCTTTCAGACCTCTTCTTATTGTCAGTTTGCAGAGGGATATTATCTTTATCGTGCAGGAATGATGTGGTTCTGGAATCAATATACTTGTGCCGTAAGTGACAGGAACCAGATTACGGCATCGCCGCTCATGGCTTCTTTATGTCAGTTGAGCGGCCTTCCCGATACAATGATACTCAATGGGGAGGCTGATGTGCTCCGTGACGAAGGAGAGGCCTATGCCAGGCGGCTGAGGACTGCGGGAGTCGATGTTACGGCTGTCAGATTCCAGGGAATCATTCATGATTTTGTGATGCTGAACACACTGGACGGAACAAAAGCCTGCCGGGCGGCCATGGATGTATCAACAGATTGGGTAAAAAATAGAAATGGACGAATGTGTTAATATGATTTCCTGGATTTTGATGAAAAAGGAGGAAAACAAAAGGAAAAATGTTGTAAAGGAAGGGGCAATTCCTGTATAATATAATACGTTATGATTCTTTAGAGCCATATTGCATGAGAAAAAGAAAGAGGTACAGGATATATGGATATTAATCAGAGATTGACAGAAGAACTGGACGTAAAACGCTGGCAGGTAGATGCGGCAGTGAAATTGATCGATGAAGGGAATACCATTCCTTTTATTTCACGATATAGAAAAGAAGTAACGGGTTCTTTGAATGACGAGCAGCTTCGTAAGCTGTATGAGCGTTTGATCTATCTTCGGAATCTGGAAGAGAAGAAGGAACAGGTCTTATCCATTATTGAGGAGCAGGGAAAGCTTACTGCGGAATTAAAGGCGCAGATTCTGGCAGCGGAAACATTGGTCGTAGTGGAGGATCTTTACCGTCCTTACCGTCCGAAACGCCGGACGCGGGCTACGATTGCAAAGGAAAAGGGCTTAGAGCCGTTGGCAGCCCTGATTACCCTGCAGCAGACCAAGGAACCGCTCGAAAATGAAGCAGCAAAGTATATTTCCGAGGAAAAAGGAGTCAGCAGTGCCCAGGAAGCGATTGCGGGAGCAAAGGATATCATTGCGGAGTCGATTTCCGATGAAGCGGATTACCGGAGCTGGATTCGTAAGATTACAATGCAGAAGGGAAAACTGATCTCTGTTGCGAAGGATCCGGAGGCGGAGTCTGTCTATGAGATGTATTATGACTTCGAGGAACCGATAAATAAGCTGGCTGGTCATCGTATTCTGGCTCTGAACCGGGGCGAAAAGGAAAAGATACTGACCGTGAAGATCGAGGCCCCGGAAGAGGAGATTCTGCGTTATCTACAGAAAAAGACGATCCTTCGGGAGAACCCTTACACTACTCCTGTGTTAAAAGAGGTGACAGAGGACAGCTATAAGCGTCTTATCGCACCCGCGATCGAGAGGGAAATCAGAAATGATCTCACAGAAAAAGCAGAGGACGGCGCAATCGAGGTCTTTGGAAAGAACCTGCACCAGCTTTTGATGCAGCCTCCAATTACCGGACAGGTAGTGCTTGGCTGGGACCCGGCCTTCCGTACAGGATGTAAGCTGGCGGTAGTGGATGAGACGGGAAAAGTACTTGGTACAACAGTGATTTATCCGACAGCTCCGACAACACCGCAGAAAATCAAGGCATCTAAGGATTTGTTAAAGAAGATTATTGCAAAGTATCATATTACTTTGATATCTGTGGGAAATGGAACTGCCTCCAGGGAGTCTGAACAGTTCATCGTAGAATTATTAAAGGAAATCCCGGAAAAGGTGCAGTATGTGATTGTAAATGAGGCTGGTGCATCCGTATATTCTGCAAGTAAGCTGGCTTCCGAGGAATTTCCGAAGTTCGATGTGGGACAAAGGAGTGCGGCATCCATCGCAAGAAGACTGCAGGACCCATTAGCGGAGCTTGTAAAGATAGATCCGAAATCCATCGGAGTCGGACAGTATCAGCATGATATGAACCAGAAAAAGTTAGGCGAATCCTTGAATGGTGTGGTGGAAGATTGCGTGAATAAAGTCGGTGTCGATCTGAATACGGCATCGGCGCCGCTGCTTTCTTATATTTCCGGTATTTCTGGAGCAATTGCTAAGAATATCGTGATATACCGGGAGGAGAATGGTAGATTTACAGACAGGAAAGAGCTATTAAAGGTTGCCAAGCTTGGACCAAAGGCATTCGAGCAGTGTGCCGGATTCATGAGAATTATGGATGGAAAGAATCCGCTGGATGCTACAGGAGTACATCCTGAGTCTTATGAGGCGGCAGAGAAGCTGCTTAAGAAACAGGGCTTCAAGCCGGAGGATATTACTGGCGGTAATCTGACGGGGCTTTCTCTGTCGATTAAGGATTACAAGAAACTGGCAGAGGAGCTGGGAATCGGCGAGATTACTCTGCGGGATATTGTGAAGGAGCTGGAGAAACCGGCACGTGACCCCCGAGATGAGATGCCAAAACCGATTCTGCGCACAGATGTGTTAGAGATGAAAGACCTTAAGGAAGGCATGGTCCTGAAAGGTACAGTACGTAATGTCATTGATTTCGGTGTTTTTGTAGATATAGGAGTCCATCAGGATGGTCTGGTCCATATTTCACAGATTATAGACAGATATATCAAACATCCGCTGGAGGCGGTCAGTGTTGGAGACATCGTGGATGTGAAAGTCATGAGCGTGGATTTGAAAAAGAAACGGATTCAGTTGACGATGAGAGGAATCCAGGATTAAAAACAGACTGATTTTAGATTGTATATATTAGAATCATTTCGTGAGAAGGAAAATAAGCGCCCCTTTCAAAAGCTATAAAGCTTTTAAGAGGGGCGTTTTAAATGGGAAGGGTCCCGAAAAACCTATGACACAGATATTAGGTCCTATTTAGTTTCCCAGGCGCTGGATTGCCGTCCGTAATTTGGGACCGAACAGGCATGCAATGATGATTTTTATGATATCACCTGGCAGGTAGGGGATGACACCGGCGGCCAAAGCCTGCATAAGGGAGAGGTTCATCTGTACCCCAAGCCAGATGGTTCCGAATAAATAGCATAGGGCTGTGCCAAGAATCAGACCGAGTGCATAAAAGAGCGGTCTTCCAGAAAAATGTTCTACAAAAAAACCGACTGTCAGGGTGAGAAAAAGGTAACCGAGCATATACCCTCCGGTCGGTCCTGCAATCTTAGCAAAGCCTCCGCTGAAACCGGAGAAAACAGGCAGGCCGACTGCACCGAGGAGCAGATAGATCAAGCAGCTTATGGTACCTAGTTTTGGACCAAGGACAAAGGCTGTGATATAAAGGACCAATGTTGCAAGAGTGATTGGGATGGGGCTGAAAGGGATGGGAATTGCGAACGGCGCCAATAAACAGATGACGGCCGTCATAACTCCTATCAGGGTCAACTGCTTTGTTGTAATCAATGAGTGCTTAGAAGATGTCTGTTCCATATTGAGATTCCTTTCCAATTTCAAAGTGTTGCAAAAAAATAAGCTTTTGTATGTCGAGTATAAGTATATCGAATGATATGTTGAATGTCAACCGAGATATAAAGATAGTTAACAAATAAAAGCTATGTGCACATTAAGAAGAACACCTTAAATTATCATTTTAGATATCATCGCAATTTAAGTATAAATAGGAAAATTCGAGTGATAAAAAGCATGGGAAAATTTGTAAACTTGCTAACTACGGTCATAGACACTGCCACGTTACTATGTTAAAATATAAGTAATCACATGTAAGATAGCTAATTATAAGAGGGGATTGGCAGGTGGTTTATCGTGGAATGGAATATCACAGGGGAAATGGTTTCATTAATTATGCTAGGCATTATCTGGGTCTATGCAAGAAGGGGAAGTCAACTGCCTTCTCTGAAGAATAAAATTTTTCATGGATGCCTGTTAGTGACTTTTAGTGCAGTATTGACGAATCTTTTGTCTACCACAATGGTTTCACAGTACAATAATTTTCCTATGTGGCTGACTTGGATCGTGACGACCATCTACTTTATCCTGACTCCACTTATGGGACTTACATATTTTTGTTATACGGTATCTGTGATTTATATTGATCTGGAAAAGGCAAGGAAACTGATTATAGCGGGAACGGTGCCGGGGATATTGTATGTATTGCTTGTTTTCAGCAATTCTTATAATAAGCATATTTTTGACATTACTGCGGCGGAAGGATATATGCTTGGAGACTGGGTCTCTCTGATGTTTTTTTTCTTCTACTTGTATTCACTGGCAAGTGTCGGTGTGACATTATTCAACCGCAGACGGCTGGAGAAGGAGATTTATCATATTCTTATCGTTTGTCCGCTGCTTACCATGCTGGTGATTTTTGTGCAGCAGCTCTTACCGTATGTAATGCTTTCAGGTTCAGCAGCAACCTGTGCTCTCCTGATTATATACCTGCATCTGCAGAATAAACAGATTTCTGTGGACTATCTGACGAATTTACCTAACCGTCAGGAATTGCTCGATATGATAGGTCTTTTGTTGAAAAGAGATGCGGAGAGGAGTTTTGTGCTTCTGATTGTTTCGCTTCGGTCTTTTAGACATATTAATAATACCTGCGGACAACAGAAGGGAGACCTTTTTTTAAAAGAGGTGGCTCATTTTTTAAGTAAGATCGGACCAAAGGGGAATGTCTACCGCTTTAGCGGGGATGAGTTCGCACTTCTGTTTTATAAAGAGAATTTAGATGATGCCAGGAAGTGTGTAGGTGAGATACAAAAGCGGATGCAGCGTCCATGGCAGGCAGATGAATATCGGTTCATGCTTTCGGCTGCGATGGGATTGATCAGTCATTCCGGGGAGGCAGAGACGGTCGAGAATATTATTAATTCGATTGAGTATGCCGTTGCCCAAGCCAAGCTTGGAAAGGGCGGAAAGATCTGCTACTGTGACAAGGAGATGCTGCAGAAACTGGAAAGAAAGCGGAGGATCATACAGATATTAGAGGAACAGCTTGAGCATCCGAGCTTTGAAATGTATTATCAACCGATTTATTCTATTGAGGTCGACAGATTTCTTTATGCGGAATCCTTGATGCGGATTGTGGATTCTCCGATTGGACCAATCTATCCATCCGAATTTATCCCGATTGCGGAGGAGACAGGACTGATCGTGGAATTGACCTATATTATCCTGGATAAAGTGTGTAAGTTTGCTGGAAAGCTTAGAGAACTTTCATCAGAGATTGAGGCTGTACATGTGAACTTTTCGGCGCTTCAATTTTCACAGCCAGATCTTGCCGACCGGGTATTCGATATTATTGAAAGGAACCAGACGCCTCCAGAGATGATAAAGATTGAATTTACGGAAAGTACCCTTGCGGAAAGCCCACAGGTGGTAGCGGATTTTGCAATGAAGATGCTGGACAGAGGAATTATGATGGGGCTGGATGACTTTGGCACTGGGTACTCGAATATTGCAACGGTAATTCATATTCCCTTTGGAACAGTCAAGCTGGACAAGAGCCTTGTGGAGGCTGCAATGGATAGTGAGAACTCTGCAATGGCGGTCAGGAACCTATCTCAGATCTTTAAGGCATTGGGGATGAAGGTAATTGCGGAAGGAGTAGAGACGGAGGATCAAAAACAGCTTGTGACGGAATTTGGGGTAGATCAGATACAGGGATTTTACTATGCCAAACCGATGCCGAAGGAGGAAGTACTGCAGTTTATACTCGGCAGGAAGTAGAAAAGAATAAGGTTGACTATAAAAACTGGTATTGAGCTTGTCGGCTTGATGCCAGTTTTTTTGCTATACCAGGTTAATATTGGAGTCAGTTTTATTTTGGTTGTTAAAACAACATACATAAAACAAAGAATGTAATATACTGAATCCGTAAAATAAGTGAAAAGGAACTAGCTGTAAATAATAGGAGTCAAGGAGATGGATGATATGAGTGATAAAATGTTTTGTTTTCAATGTGAGCAGACAGCTGGATGCTCAGGATGTACAGGAAAGTCAGGCGTTTGTGGTAAGAGTGCGGTAAATGCGAGACTTCAGGATGAATTGACGGGGGCACTGATCGGGCTTGCGCGTGTCTGCGCTGCAAACCCTAAGACAGATAGGACAGACCGCCTGATTCTGGAAGGTCTGTTTACGACAGTGACAAATGTGAATTTTAATGATGATACACTGTTAGATATGATTAAAAGAGTGAGGGAGGAAAAAGCAAGTATCGTTCCTGGGTGCGCAGGATGTATGGCTAGATGTGGAAATACAGACGATTATGAGATGTCCTTTATATGGGAGGCACAGGAAGATATCCGCTCGCTGAAGTCCCTGATTTTATTTGGAATTCGGGGGATGGCGGCCTATGCATACCATGCTCTGGTATTGGGCTATACCAATAAAAGAGTGAATGAGTTCTTTTATAAGGCACTTTATGTGCTGGCAGAGGACTGGTCTATGGAAGATTTACTTCCGGTCGTGATGGAAGTCGGTGAGATGAACTTAGAGTGTATGGAGCTGCTGGATCTTGCAAATACACAGACCTTTGGGACTCCTGTACCGACGGAAGTGTCTATGACAGTGGAAAAGGGACCATTTATCGTGATTACGGGACATGATCTTTTGGATCTTAAACTTCTGCTTGAGCAGACAGAAGGAAAAGGAATTCATATCTATACTCATGGGGAAATGCTGCCGGCCCATGCATATCCTGAATTAAAGAAGTACCCTCATCTCAAAGGAAACTTTGGGACGGCATGGCAGAATCAGCAGAAGGAATTTGCAAATCTTCCGGCACCGATTCTATACACGACGAACTGTCTGATGCCAGTGAAAGAGAGTTATGCGGACCGGGTATTTACAACAGAAGTCGTTTCTTACCCTGAGATGGTGCATATCGGCAAAGAAAAGGATTTTTCTGCGGTAATCGAAAAGGCGCTTGAATTGGGAGGTTTTAAGGAGAATCGGGAGTTTACAGGGATTAATGGAGGTAAGACGCTGCTCACTGGTTTTGGACATGAAACTGTACTTGGGGCTGCCGACCAGGTGGTTGAGGCTGTGAAGTCAGGGGCGATTCGCCATTTCTTCTTAGTGGGAGGCTGTGACGGCGCACGGCCGGGAAGAAGCTATTATACAGATTTTGTGAAGCTGGCTCCAAAGGATACTGTAATCTTAACACTGGCTTGCGGAAAGTATAGATTTAATGACTTAGATCTGGGAACAATCGGAGCTCTGCCGAGACTGATGGATATGGGACAGTGTAATGATGCCTATAGCGCGATCAAGGTTGCCATTGCACTGGCAGAGGCTTTCGAATGTAGTGTCAACGAGCTTCCTCTGTCAATGATTCTGTCATGGTATGAACAAAAAGCGGTATGTATCCTTCTGACACTGCTGCATCTGGGCATTCAGAATATCAAGCTGGGCCCTACACTACCGGCCTTTGTTTCTAAGAATGTGCTGGAACTTTTAGTGGATCATTACAAAATCGCTCCAATCAAGACTCCAGAGGAGGATTTAAAAGAGATTCTCGGTGAGGCATTATAGTCGGAGAGCGCTTTGTGAAAGCGTTGTTTAAGTAAAATTTTATTGGTAAAGATAAGACAGGTGAATTGAAAAAGGAGACGAAAAAGGCGCGGTAGTTAAATCCGCGCCTTTTCCTCGAAAGCTGCTTAAGGGGTGGTCACTCTGTTGAGCTCACTGTTGCTGAGTTTGGAAAGTTCTTTTACTCTGTCAAGATCAAGTCCCATTGCCTTTGTTGCGCACTCACCATATTCTGGGTCTGCAAGATAGCAGTGTACTGCATGACGGTACTTGATATTTTCTGTGACAGGTGCGATATTTGCAGCCGTATTTTTGATGAGAAGTTCTTTCTTGTCCTCGGTCATAACACGCCACAGATCGCCGCCTGCACGAAAATCGTCATTTGTCGGGTCGTCTTTCGGGTCATAGTTCCACATTGCACCTTCCAGGTCAAGAGGCGGTTCCATGACTTCTGGCTGTGCAGTCCAGACACCGAGGGAGTTGGGACTGTAGGCAGGGGCACTGCCGTAGTTTCCATCGGTACGCATAGCGCCGTCACGGTGGTAATCTGCGACGCCATTTTTGACGCCTTTTGCCTGATTTACAGGAATCAGGTTGTGATTAACACCGAGCCGGTAACGCTGGGCATCACCGTATACGAACAGGCGTCCCTGCAGGAACTTGTCCGGTGAGAAGCCGATGCCCGGTACGACGTGTGCCGGAGTAAAGGCTGCCTGCTCTACCTCTGCAAAATAATTCTCCGGCCAGCGGTTCAATTCCAGCTCGCCCACCTCGATCAGTGGGAATTCCGCATGCCGCCATATCTTTGTGATGTCGAATGGATTTTCATAGTGGTTCTTTGCCTGTTCTTCGGTCATGATTTGAACATACATGGTCCACTTCGGATAATCCCCGCGCAAAATGGCATCAAACAGGTCATGTCCTGCGCTTTCACGGTCTTTTCCATTGATGGCCTCAGCTTCCTCATCTGTCAGGTTCTTGATGCCCTGCTGAGTCTTGAAATGGAATTTGCACCAGACCCGTTCATTTTTCTCGTTATAGAAAGAGAAGGTATGCTCGCCGTATAGATGCATGTGACGGAAACCATCAGGAATTCCGCGGTCAGACATTACCACTGTAAGCTGATGGAAACACTCTGGAAGCAATGTCCAGAAGTCCCAGTTGTTCTGCGGATTACGCATACCGGTATAAGGATCGCGCTTGACCGCACGGTTCAGATCAGGGAAGTTATGTACATCGCGGATAAAGAAGGTCGGTGTATTATTGCCTACCAGATCCCAGTTGCCTTCTTCTGTATAGAATTTGATGGCAACACCGCGGATATCACGCTCCGCATCAGCCGCACCGCGCTCACCAGCTACAGTAGAAAAGCGGACAAAAACCTCCGTTTCTTTGCCGATTTCGGAGAAGACCTTGGCCTTGGTATATTGTGTAATATCATGTGTTACAGTGAATTTGCCGTAAGCGCCCCAACCCTTTGCATGCATCCTGCGTTCCGGGATGACTTCACGGTCAAAATGAGCCAGCTTTTCTAAGAGCCAGACATCCTGCATCATAACCGGTCCTCTTGGCCCAGCAGTAATGGAGTTCTCATTATCGGCAACAGGTGCACCTACTTCATTTGTGAGTTTTCTGTAATTTTCGTTCATCTTCTTACTCCTTTCTTTGTAACTGTATATTCAACGCCCATGAGACGATTGAATCAATAAATGAGTGAAGCAAAGCTTATACTGTGATGTAGGGGGGAGGGATCTGAGATTTGCTTTCATATGAAGCAGAGACAGATGTAATAAAGAAAAAGACAGTCCCTTGTGAAATAATGAATGAAATTGATAATTGTTTTCTTAAATTCATCATATAGCAGTCAGAGATAAACTGTCAAGAAAAAAGTTTCAATTAGCATGACAATCGTTGTTATAAGCGATGTCTGTCTGTAAAATGTACTATATTTTATGGATGGATTTCAGTAGATTTCCACAATTGGGTAAAGTTGACAAAAAAAGTCCACTATGCTAAAATATTAACAAAGATAAGAGGTGGACCTATGCTTTTAACGAGAGAGAATGATTATGCGATTCGGATGATGCGTTCTATGAAGGATGGAGCAAAACATACGGTAAAGGATATGTGCAGGGAGGAAGAGATTCCCGAGGCATTTGCATACAAGATATTACGCAAGCTTCAGGATGCAGGGCTTGTGGGAGTAGAGCGCGGTGCATCTGGCGGCTGTTACTTAAAGAAGCCTTTGGAAGAGATGGATCTATATGATGTTGTGACGGCTGTGGATGAGGAGCCTCTGATCATGACCTGTTTAAGAGAGACCTGCAGTAGGAACACAAAGGCGGGCGGGTGCCGGGTACATGGAGAGCTCGTGAAGATCCAGAAGGTTCTGGTGGAAGAGTTAAAGGCGCGCAGGCTTTCAGATTTGTTTTAGCGCAGCAGGCTGATTATGAATATATCAGTATACTCAAGGTAGTAAAATAACCCCTTGATTGCCAGGGGGAATTTTTATAAATTAAAAGTGGACTAAAAAAGTCATATTTAAGGAGGTACGATTATGAATCAATGTTATGGATGCAGCACATGTAAGAGTGCAGATAAACCGTTGGAAGGATTTATCGCAGATCTGCCGATGGAGACATCCCATCACCGTGTGGAAGGACAGAGTACGAAATGTGCGTTCGGACTTCAGGGGGTATGCTGCAGGCTGTGCGCGAATGGACCGTGCAGGATTACACCAGAGGCGCCGAGAGGAATCTGTGGTGCAAATGCGGATACGATCGTGGCAAGGAATTTCCTCAGAGCAGTTGCTTCCGGCTCCGGCTGCTACATACATATTGTGGAGAATACAGCCCTGAATGTGAAGAATGTAGCTAAGACAAAAGGGGAAATCAAAGGAATCAATACACTGAATCGTCTTGCTTCTATTTTCGGTATTGACGAGGAGGATGTACATAAAAGAGCGGAGGCAGTAGCGGATGCGGTGCTAAGGGATCTTTATCTGCCGGAATATGAGAAGATGCAGCTTACAGAAAAGATGGCGTATGCACCTCGCTATAAAAAATGGAAGGAGCTTGGCATCCTGCCCGGCGGCGCAAAGTCAGAGGTATTCCACGGCGTCGTAAAATGCTCCACGAATCTGAACTCTGATCCTGTCAATATGCTGCTGGATTGCCTGAAGCTGGGGATTTCCACTGGAATATATGGTCTGGTCCTCACAAATCTGCTGAATGATGTGGTGCTGGGAGAGCCTGAGATTCGTTTTGCTCCGGTAGGGCTGCGTGTGATCAATCCAGATTATATCAATATTATGATTACGGGACATCAGCATTCCATGTTTACCTTCCTGCAGGACCGCCTGACAGAGCCTGATGTGATTGAAAAGGCGAAGAAGGCAGGAGCAAAGGGCTTCAAGCTGGTAGGCTGTACCTGTGTTGGACAGGATCTGCAGCTTCGCGGTGCGCATTATACCGAAATCTTTGACGGACACGCAGGGAATAATTACACGAGTGAGGCCATCCTGGCGACAGGCGGGATCGATGCTGTCATTTCTGAGTTTAATTGTACACTGCCCGGAATCGAGCCGATCTGTGATGAACTAAAGATTAAGCAGATCTGTATCGATAATGTAGCGAAAAAGGCGAATGCGGAATTAAAGGAATTTGATTTTGAGAACCGTCCGGCCGTGACAGAGGAGATCATTGATGAAGTGATCGAGGCTTACAGTGCACGCCGCGGCAGTGTTCCGTTGAATCTGATGAAGGATCATGGATATGAGAATACATTGACCGGTGTCAGTGAAGTTTCTTTGAAAAATTTCCTCGGAGGGACATGGAAACCACTGATCGATCTGATTGTGTCAGGAGATATCAAAGGTGTGGCAGGTGTTGTCGGATGTTCGAATCTGACTGCAGGAGGACACGATGTACTGACTGTAGACCTTGTGAAGGAACTGATTTCCAGGGATATCATCGTCCTGACGGCCGGATGTTCTTCAGGTGGAATCGAAAACTGCGGGCTGATGACACCGGAGGCGGCTAAGTATGCCGGACCGAAGCTGCGAGCAGTCTGTGAGAGCCTGGGCATCCCTCCTGTATTGAATTTTGGACCGTGCCTTGCAATCGGACGTCTGGAGATCGTGGCAACAGAACTGGCAGAAGAACTGGGCGTCGACCTTCCTCAGCTCCCACTTGTTCTCTCCGCCGCACAGTGGCTGGAAGAGCAGGCTCTGGCTGACGGATGCTACGGATTGTCACTGGGACTTCCGCTTCACTTAGGGCTGCCGCCGTTCATGACAGGCAGTAAGACGGCTGTAAAGGTGTTGACAGAAGATATGAAGGAGCTGACTGGCGGACAGGTGATCATTAATCCAGATGCAAAAGAATCTGCCGATATCCTGGAACAGATTATTCTGGAAAAACGTCAGGGACTCCAGATATAGAAAGGGGCGGAGAAAATGAAACGTATTATGGTCGATTATGAAAAATGCGATGGCTGTAAGAACTGTACGGCAGCCTGTATGCAGGCACACAGGAAAACTCCGGGAACGATCTATGATCTGGATCTTGGGGACCCTGAAAATGAGTCACGCAATTTTATTTTAAAGGATGATAAGGGACGTTACAAACCGCTGTTCTGCCGCCACTGCGATGATCCAGAATGTGTGAAATCCTGTATGAGCGGGGCACTGAGAAAGGATGAAGTAAGCGGGCACGTATTTTACGATGAGACACGCTGTGGTTCCTGTTTTATGTGTGTGATGAACTGTCCATATGGGGTATTAAAGCCCGACCGGTTCACCAAGAGTAAGGTCATCAAGTGTGACTTCTGTGTCAACGCCGGCGGAGAGCCGTCCTGTGTAGCCTCCTGTCCGAAAAAAGCGATTTATGTGGAGGAGGTGTAAGATATGAAGCATGTGATTATAGGCGCCGGTGTCGCAGGTGTGGAGGCGGCAAAGACCATCCGGGCTTTGGATGAACGTGCAGATATCCTGATGATTTCTGCAGATACACAGATTCATTCCCGGTGTATGCTCCACAAATTTCTTGCGGGAGAGCGGGATGAAAAAAGCCTGGACTTTACAGAAGAAGACTTTTTTGAGAAGTACAATGTTCAGTGGAAAAGCGGTGTAAGAGTCATTCAGGTATGTCCACAGGAGAAAGAAATTGTGTTGGAGACGAAAGAGCGTGTCGGCTATGACAGGCTGCTTCTGGCGAATGGATCTGATAGCTGCATCCCTCCTGTCGGAGAGTTAAGGAAAGCATCGAATGTATATGGTCTGCGCAATCTGTGTGATGCCCAGGCAATCGTAAAAGAAGCTGAGCAGGCGGAAAACGTGCTGATCATCGGATCAGGTCTGGTAGGGCTTGACGCGGCATACGGACTGCTTGAGAGAGGGAAGAAGATTACCATCGTGGAGATGGCACCTCAGATTCTTCCGGTACAGTTGGATGCCCATGGGGCGAAGAGCTACCAGAGATTATTTGAGCAGGCAGGTGTGCGCTTTCTACTCGGAAGAAAAGCCTGCCAGGCACAGTGTGGAGCGGACGGGAAGATTCATGAGGTCATACTGGACAATGAAGAAAAAGCAGCCTGTGACATGATCATCGTGGCAGCAGGCGTACGGGCATCCGTCGGCTATCTGGATGGCAGTGGAATTCTCTGTGACCGTGGTGTCAGCGTGGATTCTTATCTTAAGACCAGCCAGCAGGATATCTATGCGGCCGGAGACATCACCGGACTTTCTGGAATCTGGCCGAATGCGGCGGACCAGGGGCGCATCGCTGGTAAGAATATGTGCGGTGTTCCTACCGAGTATACGGACCGTTTTGCCATGAAGAATACCATCAATTTCTTTGGACTTTTAAGCCTGTGCGTGGGCCGCATCTGCCAGGAAGAGGGCGATGAGATTGTGGTCTGCGAGGATCAGAGGCAGTATAAAAGAGCGATAATAAAGGATGGAAAAATAGAAGGAATCCTGCTCCAGGGAGAAATCTCCCATGCCGGGACCTGGCAGTATCTGATTAAAAATCAGATTGATGTCAGTGGGATTCAAAAAGATATTTTTAAGATTAGCTATGCAGATTTCTACCGTGTGGGAGAACGCGGGAAGTATGAGTGGGCTGTGTAAAAGCAGAAAAGAATTATCAGGGAAGGGGCATCATGATTTAGCAGATCATGGTGCCCCTGTAAGTTTATCAGGGATAAATAAAGCAGCGATACAGTGATATATGTGATATTATAGTTATAAGAAAATGATTACGGAGGTAGAATATGAATGATATGCTGAGGTTTTCAGATAGAATGGAATTTCGCGCATGGTTAGAGAAGAATAGTACCACTACTGATGGCGTATGGCTGCTTTTTGGAAAGAAGAATGGACCAGTTACACTTTCTGCGAATGACGCTCTGGAAGAAGCCTTGTGCTTCGGATGGATCGATGGTCAGATGCAAAGCATTGGCGATACGTCCTATAAGAAATATTTTTCCATGAGACGGGCCAATAGCATGTGGTCAGAGAAGAATAAAAAATTGGCTGCACAGCTTGAGAAGCAGGGGAAGATGACTGACTTTGGCAGGGCAAAGATTGAGGAAGCTAAGAAGAACGGCCAATGGGACAAGCCGAAAGCACCAGCTATTACAGATGAGCAGATAGCCGTTCTATCGGACTTGTTGAAGTCATATGAGCCAGCATATACGAATTTCCTGGCAATGTCTCCTTCCGTAAAGAAGACTTACACACGTGCGTATTATGATGCAAAAACAGATGCCGGGCGTGAGAGCCGGATGAAATGGATGGTCGATCGGCTGAACAGAAATCTTAAGCCGATGTAATAGCTGGTGCTGAGTATGGAATAATGCAGAATCTGTGAATTTTTGGAGGAGAATACTCTGAAAACAGATTCTGTATTTTTGTGTAATATGTATAAAAAGCAAACGAAAAGTTTGTGAAGGCATACAAAAAGAAAAAATAACGTTGACAAATCAAAGTGCAGATAGTATATTTGAATCAAGAAATGGGAACGTTCCCTAAAAAGAGATGTAGAGAGTGAGATGTTATAAATACAAATAGTATAGATAAAATAAAAGTTATTTTTTTTACTCTGTTATGGGAACGTTCCCTAAACAACTGTTATGGTAAACAAGCGGACATTCTTGTATAATGGAAGACAAAGCACATGAAAGGAAGTTCGCATATGAGCACAATTTTTGATGTCGCTAAGGCGGCAGGAGTATCAAAGTCAACCGTGTCCCGTGTTTTGAACGGAGAAGACGGGGTCAAAGAAGAGACAAGGATTGCTGTGGAGAAAGCAATCAAAGAACTGAAGTATTCTCCCAGCTATTTTGCACAAGGGATCCGCACAGGCCGGACGAAGACCATTGCGATGATGGTTCCCGAATATACAAATATATTCTACAGTGAGATGTTCCGCGGGGTGGAGGATGTTGCCCTGGAATATGGCTACATGGTACTCGTATGTAATACAGAACGGCATGCCAATGCCGAAGTAGAGTATACGAAGGAACTGTTGAAGCGGAAAGTAGACGGGATCATCTACAATACTTATTCAAACAGCGAGGCAATGCTGGATTATCTGAAGAAATTATCAAAGCAGCTTCCGGTCGTTTTTATGAATAAACTTTTTTCAGAAAATGATGATGTGGCTTATGTTTATACAGATGGATTTAAGTGCAACCGTACGGCAGTTCATTACCTGCACGAGCATGGAAAGCACAAGATTGGTTATATCAGAAATACAAGTGATATCAGTGTCATAGAGGAACGGTATGAAGGCTATCTGCAGGGGCTTAAGGACTGCGGTCTGCCATACCGCGAGGAGTTTGTCTACCGGATTACCCAAAATAAGGAACCGGATTACATTAAGCTAGGACAAGAAGCGGCAGAGTATTATATGAACTTAGAAGAAAGACCGGATGCCATACTTGCTGCCATCGATACCCTTGCAATCGGATGCGTACAGCGTCTTTTAAAAAAGGGTGTAAGAATTCCAGAAGATATGAATATCGTAGGGTTTGATAATATTTCTTTAAGTGAGATGATCGAGCCTCCGCTTACCACGATCAGCCAGCCGATCCGAAGGATGGGCCAGAAGGCTGCTGAGATTGTGATTGCCAAAATCGAGGGCAGAGAGATGGAGGACCATATTGTATTCGACGGAGAACTCATCGTGAGAGAAACGACAAACTGATATTTCCCTTTTCCTAAGGCTTGGCCGGCATACCTCTGGAAAAGGTGAATATAAAGCCAAGTACTTTTGAATAGGGAGGAAACAGAATGAAGAAAAGAATATTAAGTGTGATGTTATGTGCAGCAATGGCAGCCAGCCTGGTGGTCGGATGTGGAAGCAATGGAGGAGACAGCAAAGACAAAGGGTCTGCCTCTGATACAGCAAAAGAGGATGATGCGAAAGAAGACGGATATAAAATTGGTATTTCTGTTCTTACAATGTCAGGCCAATTTTTTATCGACATGGTAGATTCTGCACAGGCAGCAGTGGACGAGCTCGGCGGCGAACTGATCGTAAATGACGCGGACAATTCCTCTGAGACTCAGGTAGCAGCACTGGAGAACTTTATTTCCGCAGGGGTGGATGGAATTATTGTGACAGCAGTAGATACAGAGGCCGTAGCTCCGGTCATCAAGGAAGCAAAAGAGGCAGGTATCGCAGTAATCTGTCATACCTCTAAAGTAGAGGGATACGATGCTTATATCGGTGCTGATGAATATCAGCTCGGTTATACACAGGGACTTGCAGTTGGTAAATGGATTGCTGATAACTGGGGAACAGACGAGAAGATCGAGGCCGCAACTTTGAACTATGATCTTCTGGAATCTGTCATCCAGAGGAAGGTCGGAATCATGGAAGGTGTAGCAGAGAATGCACCGAATGTAAAGTTTGTTGCAGATGCAACAGCGGCTGACCAGTCAGAAGGTATGACAGCGACCGAGAACTTCCTGCAGGCAAATCCTGACTTAAGAATTGTATGTGGTGTCAGCGATGGTGCAGCACTTGGTGCTTACGAGGCGTTTAAGGCAAATGGCATGACAGATCCAAAGAAATATATCATCGCTGGCGTAGATGCAACAGAGGAAGCATTGAACAAGATTTCGGAAGGAACAATCTATCAGTTCACTGTGGATCAGAATCCGACAGCAACAGGAAGACAACTGGTCGAGACTTGTGTGAAGGTCATCAAGGGCGAGGATGTGGAGAAGGACTTCAATCAGGAACTGGTTGCAGTGACACCGGAGAACATCAAAGACTATATAAAATAGGATCTAACGAATGGATGTCCATGGCTAAGGACAGACATATTAAGAGACAGATGAGATTGGAAACAATCTGGTGTAAAACTAAAAAGGCATCGTTTTTTCGGGAGTATATTGCCAGGATGAAAAGGCGATGCCATTTTTGCGCCATTTTTTACTAGGAAAAAGGACTCTGCTAGATGGAGGAGGAGAGGTATGCAGGCAGTACTGGAACTAAAAAATATTACAAAGGAATACCCCGGTGTAAAGGCACTCGATAATATCAGTGTCCAGTTTTATCCAGGGGAAGTGCATGCGCTGATGGGGGAGAACGGTGCAGGAAAGTCGACCCTGATTAAGACGGTATCCGGCGCGATTCAGCCCAATGCAGGCAAAATTTATTTCGAAGACAGGGAATATGACCATATGACGCCGGCTCTGTCACAGAAACTGGGAATCGGTGTAATCTATCAGGATTTTAATCTGGTTCCTGAGTTATCTATCGCGGAAAATATCTTTCTGGGACATAAGCTGAAAAAGGGGCTGACCATTGACCGGAAGCTTATGAATCAGAAAGCAAAAGAAATCATGGATGGGTTCGGCATTGAAATTGATGTCACCCAGCCGGTGAAGAGTTTGACAGTTGCCTATCAGCAGATGGTGGAAATCGCAAAGACTATTTCCGGGGAGGTAAAGGTCCTGATCATGGATGAACCTTCTGCCCCGCTTACAACGAGAGAAATTGAGGCCATGTTCGGCATTGTAAATAGATTGAAAGAAAAAGGGGTATCCGTAATTTATATTTCCCACAGGATGGAAAAAATTTTTAGGATTTCAGACCGGGTGACCATCATGAGGGATGGACAGTATATCGGAACAAAAATGACAAAAGAGACGAGTCGCCCGGAGCTGATCAATATGATGGTCGGCAGGACGCTGGAGGAGCAATTCCCGTCAGCCAAGAGGCAGATCGGGGAGATTGCTTTAGAGGTGAAGCATCTGTATACACATGCGTTGTTAAAAGACGTTTCCTTCTATGTCAGAAAAGGAGAAATCTTAGGACTGGCCGGGCTTGTTGGTGCCGGAAGGACAGAGACGGCACGTGCCATATTCGGGGCAGATCCGATTGCAAAAGGCGAAATATGGATCAATGGAAAGAAGGCGCACATTACAAGCCCAAAGGATGGAATCGGGGAGGGAATTGCGCTGATACCAGAGGATAGAAAGAAACATGGTGCCCTTCTGGAAATGTCCATACGGGAAAATATTTCTTTTATCTCCATCAAGGAACTTTCGAAGGGAACTATCGTGAGTAAAAAGAAGGATCAGGAATTATCCAGGCAGTTCATTGAACGTCTACGGATCAAGACTCCTTCGATGGAGCAGTTGACTAAGAATCTTTCAGGCGGTAACCAGCAGAAGGTAGTGCTTGCAAAATCGTTGGCAAGTAAATCGAATATTATCATATTTGATGAGCCTACGAGAGGAATTGATGTGGGTGCAAAGCAGGAAATCTATGTTCTGATGAATGAACTGGCGGCGGAGGGTATGGCAATCATCATGATTTCATCCGAAATGCCGGAGCTTTTAGGCATGTCAGACAGGATTGTTGTAATGCATGAGGGTGAAGTGACGGGAGAACTTTCAAAAGAAGAGGCGACCCAGGCTAAAATTCTGGATCTGGCTTCAGGGAAATAATACGGGAGGACATAACATGAAGAACAAAAATATTTTAAAACAATTCAGCACGGTAATTATCCTTGTCGTACTGGTTGCATTTTTCTCAATTATGACAGATTCATTTTTAGCTGCAAAAAATATATTCAATATTCTTAGACAGGTCGCTGTACTTAGTATTTTATCCGTTGGTATGACCTTTGTTATCATCTCGGGAGGAATGGATCTGACAGTAGGGTCACTTCTGGGCTTGACCGGCGTCATCTGTGCAAAGCTTTTGGTCGAGGCACAGATTGCGCCTGTACTGGCAATTTTGATTACACTTTTGGTAGGAGCCGCATTCGGTACAATTACAGGAATCCTGATTGTGCGGCTGCAGGTGTCGGCGATTGTTATCACATTGGGCATGATGACGGTTGCAAGAGGTCTTGCTTATATTATTTCAAGTGGGATTCCAATCTATAAAATCCCGGAATCCGTTGTATCTCTCGGGCAGGGGTACGTGGGAGGAATTCCGATTCCAGTCATTATCATGCTGGTAATCGTTATCTTCGCAGGATTTATCCTGAATCGTTCCTATTTCGGCCGTTACATTTATGCAATTGGTGGAAATGTAGAGGCAGCCCGGCTGGCAGGTGTATCTGTGAATAAGATTACTGTTTCTCTGTATTCTATCAGCGGTTTTCTGGCAGGTATCGCAGGCACGATATTAATGGCAAGGATTAGTTCCGGTGCCCCTGCGTCCGGCCTGGGAATGGAAATTGAGGTCGTGACTGCGGTCGTCATCGGTGGAGTCAGTGTGAATGGTGGAAAAGGAAAAATATCCGGTGCATTTCTTGGAGCATTGATTATCGGTGTGCTGGGGACAGGGCTGACGATTATGAATATCGGAGAATACTATCAGCAGGTTGTTAAGGGCTTGGTATTGATTCTGGCAGTTGCCTTTGATACCTTCTCCAACCGGGAAAAGGTGAAGAAAATAAAGGCAGAATAAAACGATTGGAAAGAAGGAATTGCATGAAAACAATATTATGTTATGGGGATTCAAATACATACGGTCTGAAATCTGACCTGCAGACCCGCTATCCAAGGGAGGTTAGATGGACGGGAATTCTCCAGAAAATGCTGGGTGAAGAATACTATGTGATAGAAGAGGGACTGGGCGGAAGAACGACTGTCTGGGATGATCCGGTAGAGGACTATAAAAATGGGAAGAAGTATCTGCTTCCCTGCCTGGACAGCCATAAACCGCTGGATCTCGTGATCATCATGCTGGGAACGAATGACTTGAAGACACGTTTTTCGGTCTCTGCATTTGACGTATCTGTGGCCATGGAAAACTTGGTTAAGACGATTCTAAAATCTGATGCGGGAATTGATTTTCAGGCACCACAGGTTTTGCTTGTCACTCCTGTACCAATCCACAGTGTAAATAATCCAGATTTGGATCAGATGCTGGCAGGGGCGGAAGAGAAGAGTAAAATGCTGGCACCTTATTATGAAGAGATTGCTAAGAGAAATCAGATTCATTATCTGAATCCCGAGGGAATGATTGAGGTCAATGATGTGGATGGAATACACTATACAGAGAAAGGGCATCGGCAGATGGCAGAAATGATGGTGGAAAAAATCAGAGAAATCGGGATTTAATAAAATAAATGAAATATACAGTAAGGGTGTGTTATAGTAATAGCACATCCTGATTTGCTATAATCAGGATATTCATTCTCAAAAAGCAGTGAAAGGAAAAGTAAGATGATAAAAGCAGTATTCATGGATTATACAGGGACAATGGTGCAGGAAGAAGGCAAGGAGATTCAGGAGGTCGTGATGCGAATCTGTAAAAACAGTGATCTACACGACCCGCAGGAGGCTGTCTCATACTGGTGGAAGCAGGTGAAGGAGTATGAAGAGAGCCGTTATGGTGATTGTTATTTGACAGAAGAAGAGATTGTAGATGAGGTACTGACAAAATTGGAGGATGAATTTCATCTTGAAGATGATTTGGAAGAACTGCATGAGCTGTTCAGAGAATTCTGGGTACATGCGCCGCTGTTTCCTGATGTGAAAGGCTTCCATGAGCGTTGTGGTCTGCCAATCTATGTGATTACGAATAATGGAGTGCAGTACGTAAAGAAGAGTATGCAGGAAAAGGGGCTCCACCCTGCGGGAATTATTTCGGCGGATATGGTAAGAGCCTATAAACCTCATAAGGAAATTTTTGACAAGGCGTTGGAAATCAGTGGTTGTAAGCCAGAGGAGGTCGTTCATATCGGGGACTCTTACATGTCTGATGTACAGGGCGCACTTGAAGCAGGGATACAGCCAATTCTTGTGAGCAGAGAAAAGACACGGGAATATCCGGGAGTGACGGTGGTGCGGTCACTGGATGAGGTTGCGGAAATACGCTAGACCTGACTGATTGGAGAGAAAGATGAACGAGAAAATAATCTCAAAAAAGAACAGAGTAGAAATGGGAGTCTTTCTGGCAGTTTCATTTGGCACAGGAATTATTTTTGGTATCTTAATTCATTTCAAGATATATAGCGACATAAGCATGATTTCCAAATATATGATGTTAACACCGGCTGCCGGTGTTGCAATAGGGAAGATGGCATCGAGCAAACAGGAGAAAACAATCCGCAGCTTTTATCTTGTTCTCATTATAACACTGGCGGCGGCTACATGTATTATGCTTGTGGGGATTTTGGGTGACGTGAAGGATACGGTGCTGACAATAGCTTTAGTTGGTGTATTGGTCATTTCTTCTTTGATTCTTTTAAGTCATGGGTGGGAGTCGTGTCCCGAGTTAGATCTGGGACGGAATGGGCGAAAAGGAGCGAAGTATTTACTCCTTTATACAGTGGTCTCAACCATTGCAATCAGTGTCATGCAGCGTGGTAATTTAGATTATAGTAAACTATTTTTCAGCCTTTTAGTCTTAGTTCCCTCCTTTTTGTTTCAGGGGGCGCTATTCTTAGGGGAAGAGTTGGGATGGCGCGGATATTTGCAGCCATTTTTACAGAAAAGAATTGGAAAGCGTATGGGGGTAATAGCAACGGGAATCATCTGGGAGTTATGGCATATTCCGTTTTTCTATGCAGGAAAGTGGGATTGGAGAATCACTGCAATCCGCTTTATATTAGTAATGGCACTTTCAATATTCCTAGGTTACGTTTATATGAAAACCCAAAATATCTGGATACCTGCAATGATCCATTGTGCTCATAATACGATTTTTTCTTTTATGTCGGTAGATATCACTCGTTTTGTAGTCGGGAATATTATTCTGTCGTGTATTTGGGGGATGTTTCTGTTTACAAGTGAATATCACAGAGAAGCAGGGGAGAAACATACCATTTTTCGAAATTAATGTGAACACAGAACAAGCAAAGCAGTCTGCGCTTATTTACCGCTATCTTTCCTCATTTAATTGATTGATATTACAACATAAAAGTTGTATGATGCAAATGGGAATGGCAATCGCAGTGGTAAATAAATGATAATACATAGTTATACTTCATCAGGTGGTAAAGATTATATTTTAGACTATATAAGAGGCTTGCTTAGGGATGAAAAGATTGATGGTTTTTCAGTTTTGGAAGAATTAGAAAATGACCATTTAGATTCATTAGTGGTAAAGCCCTGGAGGGGCAAAGTTTGGGAAGTTTATTTTAGAAAGCATAATAGAATCTTTTATATCACAGTAGACAGGCAGAATGTCTATCTTCTGCATGCCTGTAAGAAGCAAAAGAATAAGACAGAGAAAAAGGACGAAAATGTGATAATAAAACGAGCCAAGGATTTAGAAAAAGTTTTGCATAAGAGGTTCTTATAATGAAATGGAGGGAATAAACGTGCCATATACAAAAATCAATGTGAACAAATGTATAGAAGAGGAAAAGAAAAGAGATAAAGACTTTGCTGATGCATGGGAGAAGAGCCGTCCTGAGTATAAACTGTTAGGTGAATTTATCAGGCTCAGGAATGAACAGCACATGACTCAGGCCATGCTGGCAAAGGAATCAGGCAGCAGACAACAGGTAATATCACGGATTGAAAAGAGGGAAAGCAATCCCACGTTGAAAACGTTCTGCAGGTTATTGGACATACTTGGATATGAACTACGCATTGTAAAAAAGCAGCAAAATGGTTAAATATATTAGGTAAAAGAGCGGATGATTGATATCCGCTCTATTCACTTAAATCTTGTATTTGCATTTTTTCTTATTTGAATGATTATTGTTGACAATTTGTCAGAAAAGTGAAACAATCTTTAGACAAGGAAGTGGTATGAATGCTTTTAATTCTTGAAAGCGTGATTTAACTAGAAAGTGTTATGTTTGGAATATTCATTCCAGATCATCGTAAAAAAACAGGCTGTTCGTGTCAGGAGCTTTTATTGCAGTGCTCCTCATTTTGACCAGTGTAATGCATAATAATGCGTTAATCTGGGCGCTGTTTATTGTGGGGCATATTATTTTACTGAATATATATTTCATAAGTTATTATAATTTAACAAATCAAATTGAAAAACAAGATTTAAAAACTTTATTAAGGGAGTATGTAAAAATACCGACTTGTCTTTATCTGTTCTTGATTCTGGCTGTTTTATATGCATTAATAGAGAAAACACATTCTGATGATTATCTCTCCGCTGCACTTATACTGCTGATAGTCTTTGCCTCGGGAATTTTTAATTTTGTAGAAAATAAAACAATTAATAAATTGTCTGATGGACAGATTAAAAAAATGGAACTGCAGGAATTAAGACAGTATATATAGAAAAAATGCTCTTGCAGGGGTATATTCTATTATTTTTTCTATATCAATAGGTACTCTTTATATTTGTATGCTTGATGATTCTATGAATGAAAATATCGTTGTATTAATATTCATTTTGGAACTGATAATAAATATGACAATTTATAAGGTATGTTATCATAAAGTAAAGGTCAGATTCTTGGCTGATGGTGAATACCAATATCCTAAATGGCAGCTGATTGTTCCTAAAAGAATTGGCATAGGAGTTACATTTAATTTTGAGTGTCCTTTCACTTATATTATACTGGGGATTGTGGTTGTAGTAGTCATAATATCACTCTTATAATTCATAAATGCAGAGGTGGTTACTAGAGCATATTAGAGCAGTCAAAAAAGTATTGAAGAATTTCAAAGGTAGGAAAAAATAATATGATAAAAGCAGTTTTCATGGATTATACAGGGACAATGGTGCAGGAATACGGCCGATTCTTGTGAGTAGAGAACAGGTACGGGAGTATCCGGAGTGACGGTGGTGCGGACACTGAATGAGATTGAATTGTAGAATATAACATGTGAATATCAGAGAGGAGCGGAGGGGAATTCTCCGCTTTACCCTATATCCAACTCTTAAAATTTAATAAACTGTCTGGATTCACTTGCACTGTTGTATTCAGGAAACGTAAAAATATCCCGGTAAGAATCAGGTTAAACGAATAGACCAATTCTTACTGGGATATTTTATTGGCAAGTCATAGTATAAAGGTTGTCATTTCGTTTTGTCATTTAATACCCTGTTTTTGTCAATCATGATTCCGATATTTACATTTCCCACAACTATGTTAAACTAAAAAACAAAGAAAAACAGCGTGAGGAAAGGGAGAAAAGTTTATGTACAGAGTCGCCGTATGCGATGATGATAAGACAACAACAGAGGAAACTGCGGCTTTGATTCGGGAGTGGGATTCTTCGATTTGGGTGGAGTGTTTTTATTCAGGGGAGGAGCTGCTGAAGGATTACAGTTCTTATCATGCAGTGTTTTTAGATATTGATATGGAGGGGATGAACGGGATAGAGACAGGGCTTCGGATACGTAAGCAGGATAAAGAGGTGAAGATCGTCTATCTGACTGCTTACCGTGATTATGTGGCTGGGGCGTTCAAGGTGCACGCATTTCAGTATCTGCTAAAGCCGGTGAACAGGCAGGAGGTCCGCCAGGTCTTAAAGGATATCTTTGATTATTTCTACCAGCCCAAAGGGGATGTTCTGGATTTCCAGACGGGGCAGGGCTTGTTATGCCTGCCGGTAGATCAGATCTATTATTTTGAATACCTGAGCCGGAAGGTGCAGATTGTTGCGGCGGACGGCAGATATACTATGCAGGAGAAGATCGGGAGTGTGGCGGAGCGGATGAAGCCCTTTGGATTCTCCATGCCGCATCAGAGCTTTGTGGTCAATATGCTGCATGTGAAAAATGTGCTTACAGGCAGAATCCTTCTGGATAATGGGATGGAGATTCCACTGGCACAGAAAAAGCAGAAGGTATGGAAGCAGGAGCTGCTTACCTATCTTGCAGGAAGATTGGAGGGGAACCGGTGATGGATACAGTAATTGCATATGTGATAACTATAATTGATATCGTGATTTTGATCGGCTGTGCACTGAGTATTATGCATGTGGTCCCCAGTAATGTGGAAGCAAAACGGTGGAAGAAAGTGATTGCCTGGATTATATATGGGGCTTTAACATGGATTCTTCCAGCGTTTGTCAAATGGGACCCGGCAACGGTAGTGGGACTGACCCTGTGGTCACTGCTGATGGCATATTTTCTCTATTTCCGCAATAGCCTGGGAATGGTGTGTCAGGTCATTTATAATGTCCTTCTGGTAGCGGCACAGTATCTGGGGAGTCTTGTGTCATCTGGCATTTATAGTGTATTCCCACTGGATAATCAGATTTTTTTCTACTTATTTATGATTTTGAGATGGATTTTTCAGATCGGTGCAACATTTATCTTATGGAAAGTGGTCCGAAAGCGGTTCACGGATATGGAACATATGAAAATGCGCGGAATGGTTCTTGTGCCCATATTCAGTCTTGCCCTGTTCTTTCTGTATGTGATCTCCGGCGAGGTATTTTTTGTCAGATACGGAACGGGATGGTTGATCGTGTTTACGGTACTGCTGGGGGTACTGAATCTGTACTGCCTTTATTTCTGGTATGATGTGGAGAAGAACCGGGAGTTCAAGCACAGGCTGGAGCTGATGCAGCAGCAGAAGGATATGACGGTTCAGTATTACGAGGAGATGGAGCGCAATTATAATGAATCCAGACGAATCATCCACGATATCAGGAATCATCTCCATGCGATCGAGCAGAAGTATAAGATTGAGGACCGGAAGTATATCGAGGATGTACACGATATGCTGAATTCTATGGGAATGAAGTTTTATACGGAAAATAAGATGCTCAACATCGTTTTGAATGATAAATTGAAGGCGATTCCCGTGGAGCAGGTGGACTGCAACCTGGGGGGCATCGGACTGGAGTTCATCTCCGATATCGATATTACAACGATCTTCGCCAATCTGCTGGTCAATGCGGTTGAAGCAGGGGCGGGACATAGGGACTTCTGGATAAAGATCCGGGGAGAGGCAATCCAGGATTTTACCATCGTGAAGATCAGCAATCCGCTTTTTGTGCCTTATAAAGAAGGCAGATCCGCCAAGGCCGGACATGAAGGAATCGGACTGCAGAATGTACGTCAGGCGGTGGAAAAGTATGACGGGCAGATGGAGATACAGGCAGATGGAGATATTTTTTCGGTAACAATATTGTTTGCAAATAAGAATGGAGAGACGAAATGGGAAGCTTTAAGATGATGATAAAAGTGGGATTCCTGGCAGTTGTGATTTTACTTAACATGGGACTGCTGGGATGTCAGAACAAGGAGACGGAGTTGTCGGATAAGTTCGATGAGGAGACAGTAAAAAGCGAGGCGATGAAGGCAATCGAGCTTTTTAATGAGAGAGATTATGAAGGAATCTGTGAAATGGGGACGGAAGAGTTTAAGGAAATTTTATCTGTAGAAGGATATCAGGAGCAGTGTGACCCATTCCTGGATAAAAGGGGAGCATTCAAAGAAATCGAGAAGACCGTAGTCATGGGGAGTAAGGATAAGAAAAGTGGAGCTGATTATGCGGGCATCGTGATGGTCGGTGCCTATGAGGATGGGAAGATTCAGTTTTCGATTGGATTTGATGAGGATATGAAGCTGATCCAGTTTTTGATTAAATAGTAGAGTGGAGGAATTGAAATGTTATCTAAGCTTGAGAAGAAGCAGTTATTGATCTATGTGATCGTGGCATATGGAGTCACGTTTCTGTTGGGGCTGGTGATGTGGTACGGGTTTGCATCGGGGGAGGATGTCAGTGTATTTCCGAATGCCCAGATGCTGTATCCGGCAGCAGGAGTCATGCTTGCATACCTGATTACGAAAAAAGGGGACGGCGGGATTCCGAAGAGGTTCTATCTTTCGTATCTGATCATCACGCTGCTGATGGTTCTGTGTGCAGTGGTCAGTGTATTTGCAGGCGATATGCAGTGGAATCTTTGCAGCCAGTTTATCCTGATTGCAGGCAGTATCGTGTGTGGAATCCTGATGCTGACAGAAAAAAAGGAAAAGCGTGCGGCTGTCGGACTGCGGTGGAAGAAGGGCAAAAGCTCAGTATTGTGTATCCTTTTGTTTGTGGGACTGTATTTACTGCGCACAGCAATTTCCTATGGTTTATCCGGGCAGCTCTGGGTGATGGGAGAAATCGCAAAAAATCCGACGACATGGATCCTGCTGTTTACCATACTGATCAACTTCTTCTTTGTATTTATTGCATTCTTCGGTGAAGAATACGGATGGAGATATTTTCTGCAGCCGCTTCTGCAGAGGCGTTTTGGAAAACGTGCGGGTGTGATTCTTCTGGGAGTTGTGTGGGGACTGTGGCATATGCCGGTGAACTTCTTCTATTATACGCCTGACAATGGGTTTTATGGGATGGTGGGACAGCAGATCACATGCATTACCCTGGGAATCTTCTTCGCGTACGCCTACATGAAGACGCAGAATATCTGGGTGCCTGTGATTCTGCATTTCCTGAATAATAATCTGGTTCCAATCGTGACAGGGACTTTCAGTGCAGAGGTCATCCATAACCAGAGTGTCGAGTGGGCGGCACTGATTCCGGCGCTGATAGTGAACGGTGTGATTTTTGGAGGTTTCATTCTGGCAAAGGTCTTCAGAAAAGAGGATGGTCAGGGAGAAAAACAGGAGAAAATCTCTGTGGAAATGTAGAGACTGTAAAGTTGAAATAAGGACAGATTAGAGTGAAAAAATATGGAACGAATCTATGAGAAAGTCCCAAAAAGGGACGAATTTGCAGATTCGTTCCTTTTTTGTGCAATTATCACGTGTTAGCATAAAATTAGAAGGTAAATTCGGTAAATATGCTTAAGATTATAAGGGGGCTGGAATGGAATTATATGACGGAATGATTCAGAAGACAAGGGAATATTTATCGGCAGATACTCCCCGTAATTATCTATATGATGAGAGAAAATGTTGGGGTGAGACGACGTCCGGAGAGATGATCATGCTGCGCGATGCAGCGTTCGAGCTGGGCGGTGGAAGCTGTGAATCGGTGAATTATACCTGTGTGACTTCGAATCAGGAACTGGTGAAGGAAAACGGAATCTTCCTATATGGACCGGAACTGAGAGAGCTTAGGGAAGACACTTCGTTTGCAAGAATCGTGTTCTTAAATGTGAAGGAGGATGCACTGGATGAGGCGGCGGGGGACGATGCGGCTTATCGGTTTATCCGGGAACTGGAGTATGTCAGGTATCATATTTTCCCAAAGGGATATATGGTCAGGACCTCTGCAAAGAACAGCCGGGAGCAGGCGAGAGTCAGCAGGGATGCCATAAAAGCAGGGATCAGTTTTGAACGGCTGGGCGATAGCTATATCCGGAAATATCTGGAGAACCCAAAGGTCAGAAAGGTGCAGGTGATTTTTCTTGTGGGAAAGGAAAAGCTGCAGCTATTTGTGGAAGAAGCTGTGAAGGCGGATACGGTGACGGAGGCGCTGAATCATATTTTAAAGGGGATGCCCATGAACTGCGGAAGCTGTGACTTGCAGGTGATCTGTAACGAAGTGGAAGGGATGCGCGCACTGCACCAGGGGAACAGGAACAGGTAAAAGAAAAGCAGGAATCAGTAAATGTAAAGCAGGAACAGGTAAAAGGAGAAGTGTGGACAACAGGGAAAGGAGAGTAATATGGAGGGAAATGCGAAGGTAATTGCCGTCACCGGGAAGGGCGGCGTAGGTAAGACATCTCTTGCGGCAGCGCTGGTTCGGAGCCTGACGGAGAAGTATAAGGAGGCAAAGATCCTGGCCATCGATGCGGACCCGGCTGTGGGGCTGGCAACGGCACTGGATGTAGAAGTGAAGGAGACGCTGGATGATATCCGTCTTGAGATCACGGAAGGGGTATCGGAAAAGCTGAAAGAGACACAGGATATTTTATCAGAGGCCAGATTTCGTCTGCTGGACATGATGGATGAAAAGGACGGATTTGCATTTGTTGCAATCGGGCGGCCGGAGTCTTCGGGATGTTATTGTGCAATCAATTCTTATCTGCGTGATGTCATTTCCATGCTGGCCGGGCAGTTTGATTATGTGGTAATTGACGGGGAGGCGGGAATCGAGCAGGTGAACCGGCGTGTCATGGAGCAGGTAACCCATCTTCTGCTAGTGACGGACCAGAGCAGGAAGGGAATGCAGGTGATCGAGACGATCAAAGAGGTAGCGGACCGGCTGGTGATGTACGATAAGCTGGGCGTGGCAGTGAATAGGATCACACAGACAGTGATTCCGATGGAAAGCCCGTTCCCGGAGGCACCGTTTATCCAGATCGGGAATGATGAGGCGCAGATCGTCAATGATATCCAGGGAAAGAGCGTATTTGAACTGCCTGCGGATTCAGAGCTGATGAAAGGGGCAGGACAGATTCTTGAGGCCCTGGAACTTTAAAATAAAAAAGAAAAGGAGGCGATTGAATTTATGAAAGATTTGAAACATCTGTATGAACTGGAGCAACAGCTGGAGGAGAGCAACAACGACCTTGTGAAGAAAGCATGCGGGGAAGGGAAGATTGCGGTGGGAGATGTGTGCAGCATGATCCCGGAAGTGCTCTTGAACCTGCCAGGCTGTTTTTCCGTGCGTCTGCGTGCACCGCGCACCGGGTCCATTGAGATCGGGACATATTATATGACCAGCCTGCTGTGCGAGTACTGCCGTGCCCTGGTGGAGCGTGCGGTGGAGGGAGGCTATAATTTCCTGGACTGTATCCTTGCGCCGGATGCCTGCGCGGCGATGAACCGCTGTGTGGAGAACATGGAGCTTTTAAAGACATGCGAGAAGGAGAAGTTTTTCATTACATATTCGGATGTGCCGATGAAGTCTGATGAGACGGCATTGAAGCACTATGTCAAGCAGATGCGCCTGCGGGTATTGGAGCCGCTTCATGATGTCTATGGAATCGACATTTCTGACGCAGCTCTTCTGGAAGCGGTAAAGCAGCATAACAGGATGTGCCGCCTGATCCGGGAACTGGGAGAGTTCCGAAAAGAAGAATGTCCGAGGATCACAGGGTACGAATTTTATGTATTCTGTCTTGCAACGTATTGCTGTCCAAAGGACGAATTGATCCCGATTCTGGAGGAGACGCTGGAAGAAGTGAAGAACCGGGAGCCGGATGAGGAGAAGCCATACAGGATCAGAGTCGTCCTGGCGGGTTCTGAGATCGATGATCTGGATTTCGTGAAGCTGATCGAGGACAACGGGGCCATGGTCGTGGCAGACAGACACTGCTTTGGGTCCTTCCCGGGACGTGACGAGATCGAGCTCCATGAGGGCGAGGATATGCTGACCCAGATCTGCCGTCATTATCTGGTGACAGGGCAGTGTCCGAGATTCATGAACACGGAGAAAATCAATGAGCGTAAGGAGTATGTAGACCAGCTTGCAAAAGAATACCATGCGGACGGAATCATTTACGAGCAGATGAAGTTCTGCGATTACTGGGGATACGAGAGAATGGCGGCAAGCTACATCATGCATGAAGAATACGGCTATCCGGTGCTTTCCATTGACAGGCCTTATGTGGTCGGCAGCTCAGGGCAGCTTCGGACCAGAGTCCAGGCCTTTGTGGAGAGTGTGGAAATCAAGAAGATACAGGGGGGAAGATAGATGGGCAAGAAAATTAACAGTGAAAAACTGGGCAGCCTTTACTATGGAAAAAAGACGAAAAAACGCCGTGAGTGGCGTGGTGTTTCCGATACATGGTATGACTATACCCGCTGGCTTCACAACTGGTCGGTGATGGCAAAGTTCATGGCAAAGCCTGCCAATCTGAAAGGATTTTTCCGTTACCGCTGGATGGGAAATTATCTGGCAGTGCCGGATTTTGTAGACCGCCACACAGAGGGCTTACGGGGACCGCAGCTGAGGATCGCGCACCAGGAATTCGACTTTATCGTGGAGCATGTGTGTGACACGATCGGCAATCTGTTCCGTGCGGACCCGAAATGCGGCAATGATGAGGAATTCAATAAGAAGATCGTTGTGTTTGATGAAAATATGATGTCCCAGATCATGAATGGTTTCCCGAACCTGCATATGGTCTGCCGGGAGATTCCAATCGTGTATACCCCTTCTACGGTTGCACAGGAGGGTGTTCTTCACTATATCGATGTGGCTGAGGAATTCGGGCTTCCATCTGACGTATGTCCGATGCCGGCCGCAGAATTGGGCTGTGCGATCGATGACGATTATCCGCTGGTCGGTGTCTGTGCGGTGAACTGCAACACGACCTGCGACGGAAGTCTGATGGGAAATGGAGTGGAGGCAAGAAGATTCGATATCCCGACCTTCCAGCTTGCAGTCCCAATCCGCCATATGCAGCAGAGTGTGCAGGAATATGGAGCGGAGGAGATTGCGAACTGTATCAAGTTCATCGAGGACCAGACCGGGGAGAAGTTCGACTGGGACCACTACTTCAAATGTATGGAGACATTTAACGAGGAGACGAAGCTGTTTCGGGAGTGGCTGGATATTTCCAGAACCAACCATCCGCAGGTCATCGGTAATAACGTGGCACTGTACCGGGATGCTTATTATCAGGTGGGTGGCGGAAGAGACCCGCGTTTCCTGGAAAATGACCAGAAGATTACGGATCTGGCTTACAAGGGATATGAGAAGAAGGTTTCCTGCGTATCAGAGGTGCGCCACCGGGCAGTCCTCTGGGGCGTGCAGGCACAGTATTACACGGCATTCCCGATCTGGCTGCAGAACTGCTGGGGCATCCTGCCTCTGATCGACATGCTGAGCCTGACGTCCACGGAGCTTTACAGCACTACGGATAAGCAGCAGGCGCTGTATGACATGGCAGATCTGTATATGAAGATGAATATGAGAAACCGTTCCAATGGCGGTTATGAAGTGGGCGTGGATGACCTGTGGAGGTTCTGTGAGGAATTTCATGCGGATATGGTCATCATGTATGAGCATATCGGATGCAAGGCGGTGGCCGGATATCACGGGATCTTTGAGGAGCAGGCAAGAGAGAGGGGCATCCATCTGATCTGGGTGACACATGGCCTGATGGACCCAAGAAAAGCAGGGCGCAAGGATATGCGAGATGAAGTGAACCGTTATATGAGGACGGTGCTTCGGGAAGAGCCGCTTGATCCATCTCTGGAGGAATTCCAGGATGATAATAACTGGTAGGAGAGGAGCTGACTGAGGATGAAGAAATATTTTGGCGGATGTGATGTGGGGTCTACCTACACAAAATGTGTCATATTGGATGAGGACGGAAAGATGGTCGCCCACACTACCATGAAAAGTAAGATGAATTCGGAGAAGAGCGCCAGGGCGGCCATGGAAGAGACGCTGGCACAGGTCCCTGACCTGAACTCCCCGGAAGATCTGGCTTATCTGATCGGAACCGGATATGGAAGGAATAAAGTACCTTTTGCCCAGGAAAATATCAGCGAGATCAGCTGTCATGCCATGGGCGTGCATGTGACAGACCCGAAGGTAAGGTCCATCATCGATATCGGCGGACAGGATATCAAAGGAATCGCAATCGATACGGATGGTACGGTGAAGAATTTTGCCATGAATGATAAATGTGCGGCAGGAACCGGACGTTTCTATGAGACCATGGCAAATGCATTCGAGATGTCCCTGCCGGAGTTCTCCAAGCTGTCCCTGACAGCAAAGAACGTCATTCCGATTACCGCGCAGTGCACGGTATTTGCGGAGAGTGAGGTCATTACCCTGGTAGGAGAAGGCAAGCCGACGGACGAGATCGCGGCAGGAATCCAGCGCTCCGTGGCGAAGAGATGCTTCATCATGGCAAAGAAGGCCGGGGCAACAGACAGTGTGACGCTGACCGGAGGATGTGCGAAGAATGACGGGCTGAAAAAGGCCATCGAGCAGGTACTGAAACTAAAGGTTGTGGATCTAAAGACTGACCCGCAGCTGATGGGAGCCCTTGGGGCGGCAGAGTATGCAAGACAGAAAGGTCTGGCGAAAGGGAAAGGAAGATGACGATGAAGAAACGTGTCTGTAAGATTTTAAAAACGGTAGTTGTCGTTTTTGCAGTGCTGTTCGGGCTGAGTGTGGTCGTTTATTATTTCAACCTGGATATGAAGATGGCAGCACAGCTGCAGAAGATCATGGATAAAGTATACGATAGAAGAAAGAGGGACCGCCGGCTGTAGAGGGTGAACAGCAGGGCAGAGGGAAGGAGTGGATATATGAGACCGCTGATTATGAAGCTGGCTACGAAGATCAGTGTCGAGGCCAAGTCTTATACGGGAATTACGGTCAATGACCCGGAATACAGGATTCTGGAGCCGGTCGTGACTGATGAGATGGCGGAGGTGGCGCTTGCCACAAGAGTCCGTAAGAATATGACGGTAGAGGAGATCGCCGCACGCTGTAAGAAGCCGCTGGAGGAGACGAAACGGATTCTGTGGGACCTGGCTGTGGCGGGTGTCATCCGGGTACATAATGAGAATGGCACGGATTATTATATGCTGCCGATCTGGGTGCCCGGCATCATGGAGATGATGGTAGCCAACCGGGAGCAGGCCGAGAAATATCCGGTGCTTGCAGAATGTTTTGAGGAATATACCCGCAGACGGACCAAGCTGCTGGGACCAAATGTCCCGGTCGGGAAAGGTCTGATGCGTGTCATTCCGGTGGAAGAAGCTATCAATGGAGAGAGCCATGCGGCAAGCTACGAGGAAGTGTCCTCTTATATTGAAAAAGCATGGCGCCTGTGCGTGTCTGACTGTACCTGCCGCCGTTCCCGCCGTCTGATGGGCGAGGGCTGCGGACATCTGGAGACTGACATGTGCATTCAGTTAGATGAGGGTGCGGATTATTTTATCAGGACCGGAGTGGGACGTGAGATTACAAAAGAGGAAGCCTATGAAATCCTGAAACGTGCCGAAGAAAATGGACTGGTGCATGAGATCCAGAACCTGGACGGCGAGGGCAAGACGGTAGCCATCTGTAACTGCTGTACCTGTTCCTGCTTCTCCTTACGTGTCGGGAAGTACTATATGTCACCGGATTTCAACCGTTCCAACTATGTTTCCAAGGTGGATGTGGAAAAGTGTGTGGCATGCGGACAGTGTGTGGAAAACTGTCAGGTCAACGCACTCCATCTGGGAAGAAAGCTGTGTACAAAGACACCAATCCCGGAGAAAGAAGTGGAAACTCCTCACGACCATGTGTGGATGCTGGATAAGAAGAGATGGAATCCGGAATTCCGTTATAACAGAGATGAGATCGATGAAAATGGAACCGCGCCGTGCAAGACGAACTGTCCGGCACATATTGCAGTGCAGGGATATATCAAGCTGGCGGCAAAGGGGCAGTATCTGGATGCATTGGAGCTGATCAAGAAGAACAATCCGTTCCCGGCAGTCTGCGGGCATATCTGCAACAGGCGGTGCGAGGATGCATGTTCCCGTGCAGATGTGGATGAGCCGGTAGCAATCGATGAGATCAAGAAGTTCATCGCAGAGCAGGAATTAAAGGCGGAGACTCGTTTTGTACCGAAGATGCAGAATCCACAGGGGAAAAAGTACGGAAAGAAAATCGCAGTTGTGGGCGGCGGACCTGGCGGATTGAGTTGTGCTTATTATCTGCAGCTGCGCGGATATGATGTAACTGTATTTGAGAAAAACGACCGTCTCGGCGGGATGCTGACTCTGGGAATCCCTGCCTTCCGTCTGGAAAAGGACGTTGTGGATGCGGAGATTGAAGTCTTACGTGAGATGGGCGTGGAGTTTCAGACTGGTGTCGAGGTCGGAAAGGATGTTACGATCCGGGAACTGAGGCAGCAGGGATTTGAGGCATTTTACCTGGCTGTGGGCGCACAGGGCGGCAGACGGCTTGGTGTGGACGGCGAGAATGCGCAGGGCGTGGTTTCCGGTGTGGAATTCCTGCGCAATGTAAATCTCGATGAGAACACAAAGCTGGAAGGCAGGACTGTTGTTGTGGGCGGCGGAAATGTGGCCATTGATGTGGCAAGGACCGCAGTCCGTGCAGGAAGCAGTGAGGTCGGGCTGTACTGTCTGGAGAGTGCAAAGGAGATGCCGGCACAGGCAGAAGAGCAGGAAGAAGCAAAGGAAGAAGGAATCTCTCTGAACTGCGGCTGGGGACCAAAGCAGATCCTGACCGAGAACGGAAAGGTGACAGGAATCGAATTCAAACGCTGTACTTCCGTATTTGATGAGAACCATCGTTTCCATCCACAGTATGATGAAAATGATACAATCACGGTGGAATGTGAGAATGTGCTTGTCTCCATCGGACAGTCCATCCAGTGGGGAACCATGCTGGACGGAACCCGCGTGCGGCTGAACCGCAATCAGACTGCTATGGCTGATGCAAGGACGTACCAGACAGGCGAGCCGGATATTTTCGTGGGCGGAGACGCCTATACGGGACCGAAGTTTGCCATCGATGCGATTGCAGCGGGAAAAGAAGCGGCAGAATCTATCCACCGCTTTGTACAGCCGGGACAGAGCCTGCTGATCGGGCGTCCGGCAGGAGCATATCATGAACTGGATAAGGAAAATGTGGACTGGGACAGCTTTGACCAGACTCCGAGACAGAGACCTGCAAAGCCGGACCCGGAGGAAGCAAAACATACGATGCGTGACCTGCGCGGAACCTTTACTGAGGAGCAGGTAAAGAAAGAGACAGAGCGCTGCCTGGGCTGCGGGGCTACTGTGGTGGATCAGAATGTGTGCGTGGGCTGTGGAATCTGTACGACCAAGTGCAAGTTCGATGCCATCCATCTGGAACGGCGGTATGACGGTCATGAGGTACCTTATGAGCAGCTGATCGTGGGACATATGGCCCCGACGCTGATGAAGAGAGGGGCGAAGATCGTCGCACGTCAGGCAAAGGAACTGGCGGGAAGGAAGAAGTAGATATAAAGAGCCCTTCTGCGCTGGAGAGCAGAGTAGAAGGAAGAGATGAATGGCAGCAGGATATGGGAATGGAGGAAAAGCGGATGCATGAATTGGGGATTGTACTCAGTATCGCAGATAAAGTGCTGGAGATTGCAAAGGAGAATGACTTGACGGAGATTAAGGCAATCACCATGCAGATCGGGGAGATCAGTTCAGTCATTCCCGATTATCTGCAGAAGTGCTTTCCGGCAGCAGTGGAGAGAAGTCCCTTGTTTGAGGGGACCGAATTGAAAATCGAGATTCTTCCGGCCCGGTATCTGTGTCATGTGTGCGGGGAATCCTTTAGCCTAGAGGAGTTCAAGGAGGCGGAAGGATGCCCGTACTGTAAGGAAAAGCAGCTTTTAGAGATGCTGACCGGGCGGGAGTGTTTTATTAAGAATATTGAGGCATATTAGAGAATTAGAATCTGGTCAGCAGGTGATTCCTGATAAAAGAACAATATCCCCATAGAAAACACGGATTACATGACCGTGCCTTCTACGGGGATATTTGCATTACGCAGTTTATATCTTCCGTTTAAAACTGACTATACACAAATGTAGGCGCAGTGGACAGGTTGGCATGTATCACATATAGATACATTGCCATCAGCAGGACATAGAATACGGCTACATACAGTGCAAATTGCAGTTTTGGATGTTGTTTTATTTTAGACGCCAAATTGGTAAAGTACTTCATCTACTTTCACCCAGCCTTTCCATCCAATATGGATTGTGTCTTCCATGAAATGATCGGTGTAATACTCTTCCGAGTAATCCACGACCTGTGTGCCTTTATAGGAATGTGCGATATCCCGCACATTTTTATAGAACTGCTCTAAATCATTTTTGGGGAATTCGGTATAATCATACCATCTTCCATTGACAGGGAGCAGGACCAGCATTGGTTCTATGTTCAGATCTTTACAGACATTGAGGAAACACTTCAGGTCCTCATATTCTGGGGAGGAAGCATAGCTGGAATTTCTACTGCTTCCTTTTCTGCTCTCAAGCTGGGGCTTTACCTTCCACTCGTAATATTTATCCGAAATCTGGAATTCATTATTGGAGGCAGCCTTTTGTCCATCTTTTAATGCCTGTGCTTCCAGGGTGTTCCAGTCAGGCGCTCCTGTATGGTATGCTTTTGTGGAGGGCTTGGCAATGCCGTTTGCCTCAGCGAGCATGAGAATACTCTGCTTTTGCTTTTCTTCCAGAAACCCCTTGTAGAGGAGAAAACGGAGCTTCTCCAGCGGATTACCGGACTTTTTTACAAGAAGATTGTCATATGAGATGATACGCTTCTGTGTTGGCCTGTCGGCGTCTAAGAGGCTTTCTGCACGTCGGGTGATGTATTCCTTTGTTTCTTTAGAAAGCTTAGAGTTCTGCAGCATGTCGATGTAAGAGCTCTCTGAAAAACGGGAAGCAAAGGCGGCCGGCTCAATCCCTGTTTTGCGGAACCATTGCGGGGATACAAGCAGTACGACCTTTCTTTTCTGCATTTGCGGCTCCAGTGCGGCTAATGTGATAGCATGTGAGAGGCACTGATAATGCCCGGTACCGATCAACATCATATTAAGCTGGTTGTTCTTGAATACATTTTGTGGATGATAGGGTGTTTTTTTACCATGTTTAAGTTCCGAGGATCCCATAACAACAAGTGTATTCTGATCGAGATTTTGCTTCATGACCTCAGGGGACTCGAATTTCTGTTTAGCGGTCCAATAGCCGAACTTTGGATTGTGGAAATTCAGGCTTCCTGATGCGTGGATATGCAGACCTAGGATCGTCCCCGCTGCCAGTACCAGCGCTGTCAGAAAGGCCGTTATCTTCTTCATAGAATCAGCTCCTTATTCGAATTGCTGCAATAATCTTATTGGCGGTATTCATGTCAGAGCGCTCTACCTCTGACGGTGGGATGATGATACCGAATTCTTCTTCGATGTCCACTAACAGTTCAGCAAATCCCAGGGAATCCAAAAGGTCCTCTTCAAATAAGTCCATATCAAGGTCTTCCCTTACAACATCATCCTCACAAATTCTTTCTAAAATGTCCAGTACTTTTTCTTCCATAATCATAATCTCCTTTATTTAATTTATTGAAGCATCAGTAGAAATCTCCCCGAAAAGATGTAGAAGCCGAACATGACGGCCTGCATCGTAATGAACCAGGAAATAATCTGATACCAAAGCTTTTTTTTATGTTTCTTGTAAAATTTACTTTTCTTTTGATAGATTTCGGTCCCTGCCAACAAGGTGCCATGGTAGAGTCCATATAATATGTAGGATAGTGTGAGCCCATGCCAACACCCCATGACCAGCATATTGACAAGAAATCCCACGGCAGCGCCGGTAAGCCTTGTCTTGAACCATTTCTTTTTGATGGATGTCATCATAAATCTTGAAAAGATAAAATCCCGGAACCAATGGGAAAGCGTAATGTGCCACCTATCCCAAAAATCCTTGATATCTTTACTGATGAACGGATAGCGGAAGTTGTCCGGGACACATACGCCCAGCATATATCCTGTTCCCACTGCCATCAGGGAGTATCCTGCAAAGTCGAAGAACATATTCAGCCCATAGCAATAGGCATAACCGATATTGGCGTACCATGCGGTTCCATAGGCTGCGGAATCCATCCATTTACCGAAGGCGCCTGCCAGGATAAACTTGTAGACCATTCCAAGCAGGATCTTCATCAGTCCATCTCCGACAAGGTTCAAATATTCACTTCGGCTCCATACCTTGATATAATCATCATGGTAACGTCTGCTCCGGTCAATCGGACCGGAGCTGACGGATGGGAAAAAGAGCAGAAAGCTCAGCGTTTCTACAAAAGAGACCTCGTGGATGACCCCGTCATAGATTTCAATGATCATCTGGACGATACGGAAGGTCAGGTAAGAGATTCCTAAAAATCCGAACCAGCTTAATTGAAACAAGCCGCTTATTTTATTTCCAACAAGAGGTAGAATCGTAAGAAGCACAAATAGATGATAAATCCAGGATTTACGCCCATAAGCTGTACGGAGATGCAGGTAAAGCTTGACCACTGCAATCTCTGCAAGCACAAAGAGTGACAAGTAGAATAGCTGTATAGGGGTGTCCTTTAAAACGGCAGTCACAAGTGCAGCGGATAAAAACAGGGTATAATACCGCAGTGGTTTTTCTAATATTCCAAGTATTACGGCTGGTATAAGTCCGAGGAGAAGCCAGCCGAAAAAGGTGAAATCACCGAAAAAAGTCACGTCGTTTCCCCTCCCAGCCTTTTCCGGTCAGCCTTCCCATTGACTGTCATGGGTATCTGTTCCAGGAAATGTATTTTCTTAGGAATCATATAATCCGGAAGAAATTGTTTCATTTCTTCTTTTAGCTTTTTTGCAGTCTTAAGACGGTTCTCTATCAGGCCTTCATAGACCAGATGGGCAGTCAGGCTTTTTACTTTTCCCTCCTGGATATTGGGAGTGACCACTACGTTTTTGACATCCGCAAGCTTTTGGATATTTTGTTCAATATCCTCCAGCTCGATGCGGTATCCGTGAAGCTTGATCTGAAGGTCAATGCGTCCCTGATAATAGAGCATTCCACCTTTGAGATATCCACAGTCTCCGGTCAAGTAACCGCGGATGGTCTGTCCATCACGTTCGCATTGGAAGAAGGACTTTTGGGTCTGCTCAGGAAGCTGATAGTAACCCGTACTTATGGTGTTCCCGAGAAGAACAATCTCACCGTTCGTTCCTTCTGGGACAGGGTGTCCCTGCTCATCCCAGATTTCGATGAGGGAACCCAGCTTGACTCTTCCGACAGGAAGGACGGGCTCGTTATCCAAAAGCTCCTTGGTAATTGTTACTTCGGTCAATGCTACGGTGGATTCTGTGGGACCATATGTATTGATGATCTTGCCTTTCGGGAAACGTTCCAGAAGCTGTCTTGCTGTGTGGTTCGTGAGCGTCTCTCCACAGAAGAGAAAAAGTCTTAAGTCGGGCATCAGTTCCCCACAAAAATAGGGGTCGGCCAAGCACATATCGGCAAAAGATGGAGTTGACACCCAAATTTGTGCATGTGATTTTCGAAGCGAATCAAGGAGCCACTTATAATCGGACTGTGTCTCTTTATTCAGTGTCCAGAGCGTTCCACCGCAGGCCAGACAGGTATATAGGTCCATGACGGAAAGGTCAAAGGAGAAGGGGGCCTGATTTAGGAAAACGGCTCCTGTTTTTTCCTGTGACGGGTATCCGAGTCCAGCGGACCAGTCAAGGAAATTCGAGAGGCATTCCGCTGAAATCTGTACTCCTTTTGGAGTGCCTGTACTTCCTGATGTAAAGATAATATAAAAGGTATCATTTCCTGTTACAGGAAATAATTCTTTGTCTTTGTGATCATAGAATGCTTCCATGCTGCTGGAAGCCGTATTGACATCGGATTTGCCTGTTATAATGGACTGTATTTTATCTTGGTTTAAAATGACTGGAGAAACAGTCTGAAAAATCTCTTCAGGTGTGCTGCCTGGATTGGTACCAGGGCATAGTATCAGGGGCGGATTGACCGTTTCCGCAATCTTCTGGACTCTCTGTGCCGGCACACTGATATCAATAGGACAGTACGCATGTCCAGCCTTTACGCAGGCAAGAAAGCAGACCAGCATGAGAGCTTCTTTATGTCCGTATACAATAATGGGGACCTTATGATTCTCACAATTGGATGCAATCCAGTGTGCAAGAGCTGTAGAATAGGTGTCCAGATTCCGGTAAGTCAGGACATCGCCGTCTGATATAATAGCAGCCTGGTCTGGTGCAGACCAGGCGTATGATTCAATTGTTTTTAAAATATCCATTGATTTCCTCACCTCTTTTATCTTATGAAGTACCCTCTAAAAACAAGAGAAATATTGCCAAATCCATCCTTGGCTTTCAGGCTGGAAATCATTTCTGAATATTTGGCATTTGAAAAGTATAGCATATAATTATTAAGAATTTATTTAGAGCATCGTTTCTTTTTCTAAAAAAATTATATAAATTCCCGAAAATTAAAAATAAGTCCCTTAAAAATCACAGAACCCTTTTAAGAAGTAAAAAGGATTCTGTGAGAGGTTCAATATGAAAAAAAGCTTGTTCTAGTTTCCGTCTGCAATCCAGGTATCTCTGAGATAGTCCGGCATGGCCTCATAAAAGATGTCAGCCATCTCTTCTGGCGCCAGAACATCCATATCGTTGAGCCATTCCTGTAAGATTCCGACACAGCCATGGCAGTAATGGCTGATGGTATAACGGTCACGTATGGTAAGCTCGGTCTGCCCGGTAGTTGTTAGATAGCATTTTTCTACAATACCAAAAGAATAGGAATATAAAAAGCCTGAGTGGGCATTCTGCCCGGAGGAACGGAAGGCCCGGCGGTAATATCGGGAATCCTCTGAGATGCCGATAAACATATTTAATAGGAATTCTTTCCAGTTCCGGCAGACTCTTTGTCCGATCAGACGATCGGCCAGAGCCATGGAATTAAAGTTCAGGACGTCATATTTGTCATGGAAATGACGGTAAAAGGTAGATTTCGAAACACGGCTCTGCTGGATGATCATTTCTACTGTGATTTTCTCAAAAGGGGTATGGTTCAGTAATTCGTTGAATGCATGAAAGATACGCTGTTTGGTGTAGGAATTGTGATTCATGGCGGCCTCCCAAGGACTGTTATTCGATGTGATTCTTCTTAAATTATAGGTGAAATAAAAGATTATGTAAATAAAATTATTGGAAATATTTACGGAAAAAAGAGAAAGTAAAAACCGAAATTAAGTAAAAATTAAGTAAAATCTACTTAAGTAGAGATTGAAGTTAAGGCATTCAAACAGTATACTACTTAATAATTACTATAATTCCATTTGGCAGATAGAAAATTTTATTTCCATTTGGGAGAATCAGGGATGAATAAACAATGTTTTAAGATGAATCAGAAAACGGAGGGCATATGATGAAGTGTTATGAAATGTTCGAACTTAAGTTGAACGGAGATGAGCCAGAGGGATCCTGGGCGGAAGTGGATTTAAAGGCAACCTTTGAGTGCGGAGATGAGAAGAGGACAGTGAAGGGTTTTTATGATGGAGACGGAGTCTATAAGATCAGGTTTCTTCCACAAAAAACAGGAATCTATCATTGGAAAGCAGAAGGAATTGTACAAGCAGAGGGACAAGAAGAATGTACAGCATCCAAAAAGAGCCATGGTATGGTGAAGGCTGTGGGAACTCATTTTGAATATGAGGATGGGACAAAGTACCTTCCTTTCGGAACAACTATTTATGCGTTTGCACATCAGAGTGAGAATATCATTGAGCAGACGATGGAATCACTTTCGAAAGCACCATTTAATAAAATCAGACACTGTATTTTCCCAAAGCATTACGATTATAATCATAATGATCCTAAGCTCTATCCATTTGAGAAGGATGAGGAGGGAAAATGGGATGTGCATCGCCCTTGCCTTTCTTACTGGACACATTTTGAGGACATTGTTACTAGGCTGGGAGAGATGGGCATTGAGACAGATATGATTCTGTTCCACGCATACGACCGCTGGGGATTTGCTTTCCTTAGTATGGAAGAATGCAAAGTCTACCTTGAATATGTGGTGCGCAGACTTGCAGCTTATCCGTATATTTGGTGGAGTATGGCGAATGAATATGATATTATGTTCAACCATACGATCGAGGATTGGTATGAGTTCGAACGGATCATCACAGAGGAAGATCCATATCATCATTTGTTGAGCAACCATAATTGTATGAAACTTTATGATTTCTCAAGACCAGCAGTGACTCATTGCTGTGTTCAGACGATTGCAATGTACAAGGCAGGGGAATGGCAGAAACGCTATCAGAAGCCTGTTGTGTATGATGAGTGCTGCTATGAGGGAGACCTGCAGCATGAGTGGGGCAATATTTCAGGCTTCGAAATGGTCAACCGTTTTTGGAGTGCCTGCGCAATGGGTGCTTATGTGACACATGGGGAGACATTTTTAGATGAAAATGATGTCCTGTGGTGGGCAAAGGGCGGCAAATTGAAGGGAGAAAGTCCGAAACGAATTGCGTTCCTGAAAGAAATTCTGTATGATCTGCCGTCTTATTTGACACCTTGGGATGAGCCGATCTGGGAAGATTTTTCCAATGCTACGGAGGAGAAAAAAGACGGGGATCAGGAAGACCCATTTTTCCATCTGATGAACTCTCTGGAAGGTGAAAATTTGGAAATTATTCAAATGAAAAGCGCACAGTTCTGCGGATGCTGTGGGGATGACGTGTTCCTGAAATACTATGCGAGACAGTGCGCGAGAGTATCTTCCATCCATCTTCCGAAGGACAAGGACAAAAAATACCGCATTGAGATAATCGACGTGTGGAACATGACCAGAGAGATTCTGATTCAAGAAGCGAGCGGGACGACAGAACTTAAGCTTCCGGGAAAAGAGGGAATTGCAGTGCTGGCGACACGTATTTAACTGTACTCTTGTAATTCCAGAACAAAATGGGCTATAATAAAAATCTCCCATACTAATTGGTGCGGCGTTAAGTATGCTGCGCTAATTGGTATGGGAGATTTTTATTGTTTAAGTTCCCTGTTTTTTGGCTGTTCAAAGGATTTTCCATCCGGTTTATGAAACAGAATTCCTCTCTATCAGTTGTGTCGCAATCTCAATCTTAACCGGCTTGGTCCCCTTTTCATTCAGTATTGTAATCAGCCTTCGCGCGGCCATTTCTCCCATATACTGTTTGGGGACATGTATGGTAGTCAGTGAGGGCTCGATGATACGGCTCAAGGGGATGTTATCGAATCCGACAATGGCAATATCATCAGGGATTGCATATCCGTATTCCTTCAGTGCCTTCATCGCTCCGACTGCTATCAGGTCATTGTCGGCAAAATAACAGGGAGCCAATTCCTCTCCATTTTCCAAAATCTCTCTCATATCCGCATAAGCGCCGTCGATGGACGGGGTAAGGGAGTGTACGATGCTTTTTGATGAGGCCATTCCATAGGATCGTACCGCCTTAAAAAATCCAGAGTTGCGTTCTGCAAAGTTCCCGATGGGATAGGAGGATTTTAAATATCCGGGTTGTTTTTTTGTCTTTTTGATCAGATGGCTTGCGGCCAGATAGGCTCCCTGGACATTATTGATCAAAACATAATTACAATCTACTGTCTCAAAATAGGTATCCAGGAGAACGAATGGAATCGGAAGCTTATTGAATATCTTTAAATCCTCGGGAGTCATCTCGGTTCCCAAAAGTACGATTCCGACACAGTCTGAATACTGAATCTCCTCCAACTGTTCTTCCACATCCCCTTCATCCCCGTAAATATAGCTGATCTTTACTTTATACCCAGATTCTTTACAGCCGAGCACGATTCCATCGGATAATTCGGAAAAGAAAGGGGTATCAGCCACAACGGCACCATGCTTTTTGTACAGCACAAAATAAATATTCCCGGTGACGCTGTGCTTATCGGATATTCGTGAGAAGTCATAGCCATATTCTACAGCGGCATCCATGACCAGCTTGCGTGTGGCGGTGCTCACGCCTGGCTTATGATTCAGAGCCATGGAGACAGCGGCAGCAGAAAGATTCAGTTTTTTAGCGAGTTCTTTTGCGGTGATTGTCATAAGAAAACTCCTTTACTCTTCAATATTAATATTTATCGATAGTTTCATTATGGACCCTGCTCTTAATTATTTCAATGATTAAGTTGAAAATTAAGTGAATTGTACTAAATAATTGGATGAAATTAAGAAAAATGAATTATATACTGCACTTAACAGGAAGAAAACAATGGTGTCAGGCAGAAGTCATGGCTGACAGACGAGGAAAGATACCTATATGAATACGAGGAGGAATTGGATATGAAAAAAATTAAGCTGGGTTTTGCCCCCACAAGGAGAAGTATCTTTAGTGCGCCGGATGCGGTTAAGTTCAGGGGATTGACCGCAAAGCGTCTGGAAGAACTGGGGATTGATTTTGTAGATATTACGGACATCAATGAGGAAGGTCTTCTGTATGATGATCAGGATGTGGAGAAGATCGCGGCCAAGTTCAAAGCCGAGGGAGTGGACGGCCTGATGCTGCCACATTGCAACTTCGGTACCGAATATGTCTGTGCAAGACTGGCGAAAATGCTGAATGTCCCGGTTCTTCTCTGGGGACCGTTAGATGAGCGCCCGGAACCGGATGGAACTAGATTACGTGATACCCAGTGCGGGCTGTTCGCAACAGGAAAGGTGTTGAGAAGATTCCAGATTCCATTTACATATCTGACCAATTGCCGTTTGAATGACCCTGTGTTTGAGCGCGGCGTCAGAGACTTCCTGGCAGTCTGCAACGTGGTAAAGACTTTCCGCAACATCCGCATCTTACAGATTTCCACAAGACCGTTCGATTTCTGGACCACTATGTGCAATGAGGGAGAGCTGCTGGAGAAATTCAATGTACAGCTTGCCCCGGTACCGATGACAGAGCTGGTCGAGGAAGTAAAGGCTGTCAAAGCAGAGAAGACAGAGCTTACAGCAATGATCGCATATATTAATGAGACGATGGAAGTGAAGATTGAACCACATCAGGTGGAAAATGTAGCCGCTCTTGCCGTTGCGATGAAACATCTGGTCACGAAATATGGCTGTCAGGCAGCAGCAATCCAGTGCTGGAACGCATTACAGACAGAGTTAGGCGTGATGCCGTGTGCGGCCAATGCCATTTTGAATGAAGAAGGAATCCCGGTTGTCTGCGAGACAGATATCCATGGTGCAATCACCGCATTAATGGTAGAGGCGGCAGGCATGGATGAAGCGAGAGGATTTTTCGCAGACTGGACCATCCGCCATCCGGACATCGAGAACGGGGAACTTCTGCAGCACTGCGGACCATGGCCGGTATCCGTGGCAAAAGAAAAACCGGAGCTTACTTACCCGCTGGCATTTGAGCATCCGGGTAGCCTGACCGCGGAAGCAAAACATGGGGATGTGACACTCTGCCGTTTTGACGGGGATAACGGAGAATACTCTCTGCTTCTTGGCAGGGCAAAAGGGGTGGACGGACCGAAGGGCATGGGAACCTATCTCTGGGTAGAGGTGGAGAACATCAAACGTCTGGAAGCGAAGATTGTAGAGGGACCTTACATCCATCACTGTGTGGGAATCCACAGAGATATTGTCCCGGTACTCTACGAGGCATGCAAATATATCGGCGTGAAACCGGATCTGTATGACCCAATCGAAGAAGAGGTAAAGGCATACCTCAGGGGCGAGTGATCAGGCATATGTAACATGGGTACCCACTGATAAAGTGTGAGACAGGAAGGAAAGGTGGAAATAGAATGAAGTTAAAAGCGTTGGCATACAAATTGAGACAGGATACCGTGGATCTGATCCGTGCCGGAAAAGCCGGGCATATCGGCGGAGACATGAGTGTCATGGAGATTCTGGTGGAGCTGTATTTTGACCAGATGAATATCAGTCCGGAGAACATGAATTCCCCGGAACGGGATCTCTTTGTTATGAGTAAGGGGCACTCGGTGGAGGCATATTATTCCGTGCTGGCCGAAAAAGGATTTTTCCCGAAGGATCAGTTACATAAAGAATTTAGCCAGTTCGGATCTAAATTTATCGGACATCCGAACAATAAACTGCCGGGAATCGAGATGAATTCCGGGTCCCTCGGACATGGACTTCCGGTCTGTGTCGGCATGGCGAAAGCGGGAAAAATGGATGGAAGACCTTACCGGGTCTATACCGTAATGGGTGACGGTGAGCTGGCAGAAGGCTCTGTGTGGGAAGGTGCGATGGCGGCAAGCCATTACAAACTGGATAACCTCTGTGCGGTTGTCGACAGGAACCGTCTGCAGATTTCCGGGAATACAGAGGATGTGATGGCACACGATGACCTGCATGAGAGATTCAGAAGCTTCGGCTGGCATGTGATCGATTTGGCTGACGGAAATAATATTGATGAATTGAAGGCGGCCTTCGAGGAGGCTAAAACAGTGAAGGGAAAACCGACGGTCCTGATTGCCAACACGGTGAAGGGAAAAGGTTCTTCTGTCATGGAAAATAAGGCATCCTGGCATCATAAAGTGCCGACAGATGAGGAGTATACACAGATCATGAAGGATCTGGAAATGGCAAAGGAGGCTTACAGATAATGGGAAAGACAGCAAATAAGCAGATGATTTGTGAAGTATTGATGGAGCATGCCGCGCAGGATAAAAGTATCGTGGCGTTATGCAGCGATTCCAGAGGAAGCGGCTCCTTTACCCCGTTTGCAGAGACCTATCCCGGGCAGTTCGTGGAGACCGGAATCGCAGAGCAGAACCTGGTCAGTATCGCGGCAGGGCTTGCAAAATGCGGCAAGAAGTCCTATGCAGTCTCTCCGGCCTGCTTTTTATCTACGAGAAGCTACGAGCAGTGCAAGGTAGATGTGGCATATTCCAACACCAATGTGAAGCTGATCGGAATCAGCGGCGGGGTCAGCTATGGCGCGCTGGGCATGAGCCACCATTCCGCTCAGGATATTGCGGCGATGAGCGCAATCCCGAATATGCGTGTCTATATCCCAAGTGATGCTTACCAGACGAAAGACCTGACAGAGGCATTGTTAGAAGATGAGAAGCCGGCTTATATCCGCGTGGGGCGAAATGCAGTGGACCCGGTCTATGAGGAAGGTCAGGTGCCGTTCGTGATGGATCAGGCAACTGTCGTCAAAGAGGGAGAAGATGCGGCAATCATTGCCTGCGGTGAGATGGTAAAACCGGCAAAAGACGCGGCAGAACTTCTGGCTTTGGAAGGAATCCATGTGACCGTGATCGATATGTACTGTGTGAAACCTCTGGATCAGGAGACCGTGATCAAAGCGGCTTCAAAGGTGAAAGGCATTGTGACTGTGGAGGAACATGCGCCATTCGGCGGACTGGGCTCTATGGTGTCACAGGTGGTGGCAGCCAACTGTCCGAAGAAGGTCCTGAATATGTCACTGCCGGATGCACCAGTGATTACGGGGACTTCACGGGAAGTATTTGACTATTACGGGTTAAACGCCAAGGGAATTGCAGATAAAGTAAGAGAAGTAATTGCGTAAAAAGAAACGCGTAAATAGAGAAGTTTACATAGAGAAGCGTAAATAGAGAAGCTTACGTAGAAAAGCAGAAGATGGTGTACGAGTACAGGAGGCATAACATGCAGGAGCAATATATCATCAGTATCGATCAGAGTACACAGGGCACAAAGGCTCTGTTGTTTGACGGGACAGGAAAATTACAGAACCGTTCGGACCTTCCCCACCGCCAGATCGTCAATGAGAGCGGCTGGGTCTCCCATGATCCGGAGGAAATCTATCACAATACTATCCGGGTCGTGCAGGATCTCCTGGAGAAGTCCGGGATCGACCGGAAAAAAGTAGCAGGAGTGGGGATCAGCAATCAGCGTGAGACCTCCCTTGCTTGGGATTTTGTGACCGGGAAACCGGTAGTAGATGCGATTGTCTGGCAGTGTGCACGGGCTGCAGCCATTTGCGAAAGCGTAGAAAACGCGGGATATGAAGAGTGGATTCGTGAGTATACTGGGCTGAAGCTTTCCCCATATTTTCCGGCAGCTAAGTTCGCATGGATTTTGGAAAATGTGGATGGAGCACGGGAAAAGGCTGACCGAAAGGAACTATGTCTGGGAACTGTGGATACATGGCTGATCTATAAGCTGACCGGGGGGAAATCCTTTAAAACTGATTATTCGAATGCATCCAGAACACAGCTATTCAATATACATACTCTTACTTGGGATAAAAAAATCTGTGAGATATTCGGAATCCCGACAGACTGCCTTGCTAAGGTGTGCGATTCTGACAGTTGCTTCGGCATGACAGATTTTGGCAGCGTGCTGCCTCATGAAGTCCCGATTCATGGAGTGCTGGGGGATTCACACGGAGCCTTATTCGGGCAGGGCTGTCTGCGTCCGGGAATGATGAAGACGACTTATGGTACTGGTTCTTCTATCATGATGAATACAGGAGAGCAGCCTGTCATGAGCACTCATGGGGTCGTGACTTCTCTGGCCTGGAAGATGAAGGGAAAAGTGAATTACGTACTGGAAGGCAATATCAACTACACGGGTGCTGTCATTAGCTGGCTTAAAGATGAAGTCCAATTGATCAGTTCTCCGGGAGAGACACAAAGCCTGTGCCTTGAGGCGGAGCAGGATGACGATTTGTATTTTGTCCCTGCATTTACCGGGCTTGGAGCTCCCTACTGGAACAGCCATGCAAAGGGAAGCTTAAGCGGGATCACCAGGACGACCAGACGGGCGGAAATCGTGCGGGCATGCACGGAATGCATCGCTTATCAGATCAGGGATATCGTACAGGCCATGAGCCAAGACGCAGGGCTGGATGCAGTGGAGCTCAGAGTGGACGGCGGTCCGACAAGAAATCAGTATCTCATGCAGTTCCAGAGCGATATCCTGGATGCGGACGTACTGGTGCCGGATGCGGAAGAACTGTCCGGGATCGGGGCAGCTTATGCGGCGGGAATTGCACTTGGAGTATATTCGGATGACGTGTTCGGGCAGATGAGAAGGACACGGTACAATCCCAAGATGGATGAAGAGCGGAGACAGAAGAAAATCAAAGGGTGGAACGAGGCCGTGGGGGCAGTTATAGGATAAATGACCGAGAGGATGCGAGGTCATTCTTTCCATTTTCAGGGGATATCTGGTAGTCATGATATCCCCTCTTTTTAAATTTTATTTCGCTGCTTTTCGTCCGGCACATGCCTGGCAGCCCAGATTCTTCTATTGTGAAGCAGGTGGTAAATTTCCTTTAAAGTAGAAATGCGATTCCGGCAATAATGGCAATCACAAGAAGAAAAACGCCTGCTCCGATCAGATATCTTTTTGTGGTGCTCATCTGATGAACCTGATCCAGGATTTCCGTAACCTCCGCGGACATATCCGTTCCGGCTTTGGAGTTGTGCTGTGAATAAATATCCATTGGATCCGTTTCTTTTCCTTTTAATAAGTAGTCTGTGGTAACTCCGAAAATCTCGCTCAGACGAATGATTTTTTCACTGTCCGGCAGAGTCTGGTCTGTCTCCCATTTTGAAACGGCCTGTCTTGTTACGTTCATCAGAGAAGCGAGTTCTTCCTGAGAAATTCCTTTTACATTTCTTAAATGAATCAGTTGTTTTGATACGCTCATATGTAAGTCCTCCTTCATATTTCAGTCGTCCCTGACTGTACCTAAATCATAGTCTTTCCTCTGGTTGCAAACCACCTACCGTACACACTCAATCAGGCAACTTAGAGTTGCAGGACCTTGAAATATAGCGTTTTTATGGCATTTCTCATAAGAAAACACAAGTTAACACTTCTGCATGAGCCGTACATAGAATTCCACTGTCTTCACGAGCGTCTCAATCGGCACCCGTTCGTTATTACCGTGTATCATGCCGCGTTCTTCCTTCGAAAGCTTCATTGCTGAGAACTTATACACCCGGTCCGTGATCCTACAGTAATGCCAGGAATCGCTGCAGGCCATCATCAAATACGGAGCTACAATGGCTTCGGTCCAGGTATCGGAAACTGCCTGGCAGAGGCGTTTGTATTCCTCGCAGTCTGTATCTGATTCTGTGGAAGGATTCCTGCCCTCGTATACGGTAACCTCGATGTTCGGATTATGGATCGTGCTTTCGAGATAATCTATTGCCGATTCTACGGTATCTTTTCCAAGGAGCCGGAGGTTCATTCCCACGGATGCTTTTGGTGGGATGACATTAAAGGCCTTGCCGCCTTCCATCTTGGTCATGGCGCAGGTAGTGCGCATCATGGCGTTGAGTTCCCCGCCGGAGGAACGGCAGATCTTATCGAACAGCCCCTCAAAACACCATAGGTTTGCGAAAATCAGCTTATATGTGAAACTAGAATATCTTCCCAGCGTATCCAGCATTTCTTTGACAGGTTTCGTGAGCTGGCGGGGGAAGGGGTGATTTTCCACTTCTGTGACTGCCTGTGCCAGCTCCCCGACAATCGTATGTACCGGAGGCATGGAGGCATGGCCGCCGCCGCTTTTGGCGTGGAATTCGATGTTGGTCAGCCCTTTTTCCGCAATCCCGATCAGGGCACATTCACGGTCTACCCCAGGGAATACATTTTCCACCACCGCGCCGCCTTCGTCTACAACAAGTGCAGGGCGGATGCCGCGTTTCTCGAATAAATCCACAATCGCAGGGCAGGATGGTCCGTTGATTTCTTCCTGTCCGGAAAAGGCAAAGTAGATGTCATTCTCTGGCTGGAATCCTTCCGAGATCAGTTTTTCCGCCGCTTCCATGATCCCGCATAAGGTTCCCTTCGTATCCAGCGTTCCGCGGCCCCAGAGAACGCCGTCCTCTATGACACCGTCAAAGGCAGGCTTCTCCCACTGGGACTCTTCGATGGGAACGACATCGTAATGGGACATCAGGACAACCGGAGCATCCTTACTTTTCCCTTTCCAGCAGTACAGGATTCCAGTCTCTCCTACGAATTCCCGTGAACAGATCTCATGGAGACGTGGAAAAAGCTGAGGGAGCAGGTTCTGAAATTTGGTAAACTCTTCCCTGTCGATTAAGGTGGGATCATTATAGGAAATGGTCTTACAGCGAATCATCTCTACCATATCCTTCACGATTTTTTCAGAATCCAGCGTCACCGCCTCACCGGACGGCTTGTATTCCTCTTTTGGAGTAAAGGACAATGCCCGGATAACGAGCACGGCCAAAAAAAGAATAATCAGAACCAATATAATCCATACAATCATCATAATGCACCTCCTGTTGGATGAGTAATTACTATAGTTTTCCTTTTTTATATAAAATCCTTGCCCCGCCGATTGCAATCAGTGCGCCGACCGGAACCAGAACACCTACGGAGCTGGAAAGGGAAGGTGCAATCAGGAAAAGGACCACCATAAAGACAAGTGGGGCAATGGAAATCTTCCAGTTCTTGCTTACATAGACAACCGCAAGACCTCCGAAGAGGGAAGGCAGAATGTTGTCAAATGCAGGTTTTAAAACAGGTGAGTTCAAGATCGGTGTCAATGGAACCAATAATGCAACCCCTATGGCGATAATCACGGTTGTTACGATAGAAGAGGTGGCAATCGCTATGGTAGAGACGACCTCGCCTTCCTCTGTGCCTGGCTTCACGTTCATATTCTCCATGGCAGTCAGGGCGGCAGGAACCTTTAAGTTCGTCAGGTTGCCTGTTACAAAAGCCAGGTAGGAGCCGGCCGTGCCAAGCATGGGGACGAAGGTCAGCACTTCAATCAGCCCTACTGTCCAGAAAATAGGCGCAACACCTAAAAGCCCTTTCAAAACAGGAGTAAAGCCCGGCCATGCGTCATAATAGATACAGGCCGCAATGGGGAATGAGAAAATCAAGACCAGTGCTGTCAGAATCCAGATCCGGCCGAAAAGGTGTGTCCTGTCCTCGTAAGAATAATTCTGTATTTTCATAACGATCAACCTCCTATCAATGGTGTAAGGAATACAGCAAAGACCATGGCTCCGAGCATACTGATGGGCAGCGCATAATTTTCCAGCCATTTCAGATTGCATTTTTTAATGAGCAGTCCGCAGATTCCCATCAGAAGCGCGGAAAACAGCAGAATAAAAATCGGAATCCAGCCCTTTAAGCCTGAACGGATATCTGCAAAGACCATCCCCAGGAATGCGGAAATCATTCCGAGGAACAGTGCCGTCATCATAATATCGCCCCATTTGCTGTCTTTGTCCTTGATTTTCATAAGGCCGCCCTGAATCTTGCGGATAAACAGCGGGACCCAGATCAATCCAGGAAAAATGCCGAGTGTCATGACCCAGGCGATAGCTGTATACACCTTAGGGTCCGTGACTGTCTCTGACAGTACGACATGTAAAGCATTCGCGGTGGTGGTAGCGGCCGGAAGTTCGTATGTAATGGCCCCGATTACGCTGAGACGGAGCCAGGGCAGCGGAAGCCCAAGGAACTTCGATAGTGTGATGACTCCGAGTAGAATGGATACGGCCGGTGCAAAGGTAAAGACGGCGGTGGAAATGATGGTCTGGCGAATCTTCGCCATATCCATGCCGAGGGTCTTGCCTCTTTTGTATGCCCGGACCAGAAAAAATAGCGACTGACAGATCACAAACAGAATGATGATGCCTGCCAGTATGAATAAAAAAGTGCTGCTGGGATTAAAACTCATGTTTCTCCTCCTTTTCCTGTAAAGACGCTAAATAGCCTGATGTGCATTTGAAGCCTTTATATGACGTGAAACTCTGGGGCATTTAGTGTGTTTAGAATAGTGTACTGACGCGTTGACAATGTAATGTCTAGTTTACTATATATTGTACCATGGATTCAGGGGAAATGGCAGTGATAATACGTAATACAGTTCAGGGATTGCTTGAAGCCGCAGTTTTCCATTCTTCGGATCAATATAAAAAAAGAGCCGATAACCACAACTTGTTTTGTGGGTTATCGGCTCTACGTCTCTGTGTCTGGCTCTTTAACGGACTTAACTTCCAAATCAAGCACACTTTTGGCCGGACGCATAAGACTGCCTCAACCGCTAATGCGTGTTTCCACAGGGCCGGAGTAAATCAATACAGCAATTTGACATTTACACACCCAAAGGGCAATACTATTGAAAACAGGTTTGCACCAAAACCATGTATAGGAGCGTACCTGCCCCAATACTCAGAAGAGTGTTCTTTTTCCATTTATGGAGAATAACGATAAACCCAATCGCCACCAATTCGGGCAGTCCATGAAATGGGGAGTATATGGCATCTTTCAAACAATATACGACAAGTAGTCCTATAACAGCATAAGGGAGAACCGTTCCCAAATATGTAATGTATGGCGGCGGAGTTTTTCCCTCCGGGAAAATTAGGAATGGAAGAAATCTTGTTAGCATAGTACCCAGTACAACAACTAAAATTGTAACTATTCCTTGAGCAGTTGTCATTGTTCCGCCTCCTTCATGTATTTCTTTTTGGTTAGTGTAAAGCATAGCACTATTAGAGCCATCGCCGGTAATATGAAGAGTTCACTACCAAAAAGCAACAGACAGATCAAAGTACAGCCAAGCCCAGTATAAGCGGGACGATGACTTTTGTTTTCTTCCCATTGATTGATGAACATGACAACAAATAACGCTGTCATAACAAACTCAATTCCCTTAGTATTGAAGTGAATGACATATCCCAAAAGTGCGCCCAAGGTTGCCCCGCAAACCCAATAAATTTGATTGAGAGCTGTTACAAAAAACATGAACCAGCCCTTGTCTATATCTGGGGGCGGTGTCACGGTGCAGTTGATTGTAAATGACTCATCGCACATCCCGTAAATCAGATAAAGTTTTTTCCAACCGACATTTTTATATTTTTCCAACATGGAGAGCCCATAAAATAGATGACGAGCATTTACCATCAATGTGAGGAAAAATGCGTATAGAGGATTAAAAGCTGACAGCAGCAAATTCACAGTGACAAATTCCATAGAACCGGCAAAAATAAAAAAACTCATTAACATTGGATAAACAAAGGAGAAACCTTTACTTTTCATAAGGAACCCGTAGGACATTCCCAGGAAAAGGAATCCAATACAAATTGGTATTGTATAAGGCAAGGCGGCCTTAAATGCTTTCATTTTCATTTGCTTTAGCTCCTTATAGTTCTTGATTTTCCGCCAAAAGTCCTCTATAATATTCTGTATTATAGTAGACAACTGTTTGATATACCGAACATGGTGTGTTTTATATTTTACAACTGTTCGATTTATCTGTCAAGTGGCGGGAGGAAATTTTATGGAGCTTGGGAAAATCATAGCGATAAATCTAAATGAATTAAGAACAGAACGGAACCTAACACTGGGCCAATTATCAAAAATTTCTGGAATAAGTAAGGCTATGCTATCCGATATAGAAAAAGGAAACAGTAATCCAACAATCAATACTCTTTGGAAAATTGCAAATGGATTGAATGTACCATATACAAGATTGATGGAGGGGATAGAGAAAGAGGCAACTGTTATCCGCAAATCGGAGCCAACGGTTCAAACTGGCGAAACAGATCATTATCGTATCTATTGCTATTTCACAAATACCCCTGTCCGAAACTTCGAATTGTTCTATGTAGAACTGGATGCACATTCGTCCAACGCGACTATCGGACATTCGGAAAAGGCACAGGAATATATCTACGTTATCCAAGGTGCGCTCGTTCTTCAGACTGAGATGGGGAATCATTTACTAAATGCAGGTGATGCCCTCGTTTTTGACTCGTCTATCAGACATACCTATATCAATAATCAGGACACGCTTCTTACTTTTATTGTTATAAACTACTATCCGAACTAATCTACTCTGGAGACTATGATCGTCTAAAAATCAAAGGGCGCGCAAAAACACTGCCCCTTGTCTAGAAGTTCCGGACACACGCATATAAACACCATCAGATTGATTTATTATACCATGAAGGCTCTTCTTTATAGAATTGAAATCTTGTGATAAACTGATAAAAAGATAAATGAAGCGTAAAGAGGTGAGACCGCTTATGGAACAATACCGACATGAATTTATAGATAAAAATGAGATGTTAGACCTCCATCTGGACTTTTTCATAGACCCGGGACAGACGGTTATCAACAAGCATTTTCACGACTGGATTGAGATCATCTATCTGACCCACGGGGATCTGGAAATACAAGTGAATAATAAGACGACCCAGCTTAAGGTCAATGATTTTGTCGTTATAAATCCCATGAGTATCCACTCGACGAGATGCATGGGCGGGAATACAGCAATTCTTCTACAGATACCGATTTCGTTTCTGGAGAAGTTCATGCCGGATATCCGGGATTACTCTTTTTGTGTGGATCTGGAGTCAAAGGATCCGAAGGTACAGACGAAGCTGGCGAATATCCGCAGTACGCTGCAGGATCTCTGGATCAATTATGAGTTTCAGGTGGAAGGTTATGTATTCCGCTGTTACAGCCTGATCTTTGAGATTATCTATATTCTGGTCCATTCTTTTTCTTATAAGGTAGACAGAAAAGAGCGTCAGAAGAATGAGAAGAATCTGGAACGGATCCAGACGATTATTGAGTATGTGGAGGAGCACTACCAGGAGCCAATCTCCATTCCGGAGATTGCAGGGCTGGTAGGGCTGAATGAGATTTATTTTTCCAGGTTTTTTAAGAACAATATGGGGATGACATTTCTGGAGTATCTGAATATGGTACGTCTGGAAAAGATTTATGTGGATCTGCTGAATACGAATATGCCAATCAAAGATATTCAGGAGAAACACGGGTTTTATAATGATAAGGTCTTCCGCAGGATGTTCAAGGAAGTGTATGGGTGTACACCGAGAGAAGCTCGCAAATAATAAGAATTGTTAACCGATACAGGGAAACACAATAGCAGGTCGATACTTAAAAAGTTAGTATCGACCTGTTTTTTCGTTTGTATAAATCCTTTTATTGCGGGAAATAAATTGCTAGAATATAACCATCAAAGGAATCACGACAGAACGGGCCCAAGAGAAAAAGATTCCTTCCGGTAACCGCTCAGACAGGCATATTTGCCTGACTGAGAAACAGATGAGAGGATCAAGGAGGATTGTTTTAAATGGAACAGGTAAAGAAAAAAGGATTATCCATTTTTGAGCGTTTTGCGTTTGGATGTGGGGATGCAGGCTGCAACATTATATATACAGCAATGACAGGTTTTCTGCTTCTGTACTATACAGATTATGCGGGCGTGAATGCAGGGGCAGTCGGTATCATTATGCTGGTGTCACGTATTTTCGACGGGATCAGTGATCTGATTATGGGAAATATCGTAGACAGGACGCATTCGAAGTTTGGAAAGGCGAGACCGTGGATTCTCAGGATGTGTATTCCATTTGCACTGGCAGGAGTGCTTTTGTTTTCCGTGCCGACGAGCTGGGCTTCCAACGCAAAGTTAGTGTACGTGTTCATTACATATAACCTGGTGTCTACTGTGATCTACACGGCGATCAACGTACCATATTCTTCACTGAACGCACTGATGACGCAGGACCCATACGAGAGAAGTGTACTGAGTGTATTCCGGAATCTGCTTGCAACGGCGGGGTCCCTTTTCATCAATACCTATACATTGAAGTTTGTAGAATTTTTCGGAGATAATGCGGCAGCATGGAGCAAGACGTTCGGCGTATTTGGGCTGATTTCAGTGATTCTGTTCCTGATCAACTTTGCAGGCTGCAAGGAGCGTGTAAAACCGGCAGTCAAAGATGGTGAAGAAAGAAATGTTCCAATCAAAGAGGGATTTATCTCACTGATCAAAAATAAATACTGGATCATCGTGACAATCATGCTGGCTCTGATTTTTATTGCCATGGCTCTGTACGGCGGTGCGACAGTCTACTTTGCAAAGGCAGTGCTGGGAGATAAGAACCTGGTGGCTCCGATTGGAAATGCAGTATATATTGCACAGATCGTGACGATGTTCATTGTTGCTTTCTTCATCAAAAGAATGGGAAAACGAAACGTCATGATTATCGGATGTATCCTGAGTATCATCGGTTTTGGCCTGATGCTTATGACAGATAATTATGCATTGATCATCGCATGCAGCGTTCTTCGAGGTGTTGCATCAGCATGCACGGGTGCTACCATGTGGGCAATGGTTTCCGATACCATCGATTATGGCGAGTGGAAGACAGGAAACCGTACAGAAGGGCTTGTCAACAGTGCGTGCAGCTTTGGCTATAAGATCGGAAACGGACTTGGCTCTGCAATCCTGGGCGGAATTATTTCCATGGGAGGTTATGTGGATTCCGCGACAGTACAGTCAGCGGGCGCAATTTTCTCTGTAAAGCTGGCGTTTGCAATCATCCCAATCGTGATTTACGCTGTGATTATCATCCTGCTCCAGGGATATAAGCTGGATAAGGAATTCGACGGAATCATCGAAGATTTAAAGAAGAGAGCAGAAGGCTAGGGAATAGAGATACGGAAATAGAGATTCGGATATAGAAGTTAAAATATAAAGATTTAGGTATAAAGCTTCAGATATAAAGGTTAGGATATCAAAGTTCGGATATATAGGAGAGGAAAATCATGTATATAAAAGGTGTGAATCTGGGAAACTGGCTTGTACTGGAAAAATGGATGAGCCCGGCTTTGTTCGAGGGAACGACTGCGGAAGATGAGTATTATCTTCCGCGGCAGCTTTCAAAAGAAGTCTATGAGGCGCGGATCAAAGTGCACCGCAGTGAATACATTACCGAGAGAGATTTTGCGATTATCAAGTCTTATGGAATGAATGCGGTGCGGATTCCGGTTCCGTACTTTATCTTCGGAGACTGTGAGCCATTCATCGGCTGTATCGGGGAACTGGATAAGGCGATGAACTGGGCAGAAAAGTATGGATTGAAAGTGCTGATCGACCTGCATACGGTTCCGGGCAGCCAGAATGGTTTTGATAATGGAGGGCTTTCCGGGGTGTGTAAATGGGCGCAGCAGGAGGAAAGTGTAGAGTTTACCTTAAATGTGCTGGAAAAGCTGTCTGAAAGATATGCGCATGCAGAAAGCCTCTGGGGAATCGAAATTGTCAATGAACCGCTGACAAAAGCGGCGTGGGATACATTCAATATTATGGAGCGTTACAAGGCAGTTGATCCTGAGATGGCAGCAGGCAGTGCCCCGGTGGAACTGGATTTTCTGAAAGATTTTTACGTGAAGGCTTATCGTAGAATGAGGAAATATCTGTCCGAGGAGAAGGTGATCGTGTTCCATGATGGATTTGATATCTATGCGTGGAAGGATTTTATGAGGGAAGAGGAGTTTAAAAATGTTGTTCTGGATACGCACCAGTATCTTATGATGGCAGAGAGTGACGGCTGCCCCCAGGAAAAAGAAGCTTATGTGGAATATATCCAGAAACATTATGAGACGGCCGTGGAGGAGATGCAGCAGTATTTCCCGGTGATCTGCGGGGAGTGGTGCCTCTTCAATTCCCAGGCCTGCGGATGTGATACAAAAGGCGGGCAGTCCGTGCTCAATGGCATCGAAGGGGCGCAGACAGAAGCATACAGCGAAGAAGAGAAAAAGGACATCTATCAGGCAGTCTCAGAGGCACAGCTTCGGGCATGGCACAAAGGCAGCGGGTATTTCTACTGGAATTATAAGCTGCTTCTGGATACGGTCAATGAAAATGGCTGGATCGGCTGGGATGCATGGGACTTTGGAAAATGTGTCGCTCATGGCTGGTTTCAGGACGAGATAGAGGAACAAAATTAGAATAGAGAAAAAAGAGGATGACAAAGTGGTAAAACGGACGATAGACGGCCGTTTAAGTAAAACTAGGAGGCATTGTTATGATTAAGAATCCAATTTTACCGGGATTCAACCCTGACCCGTGTATTTGCAGAAAAGGGGACGACTACTATCTGGCGGTCTCAACATTCGAGTGGTTTCCGGGAATCCCAGTCTATCATTCCAGAGACTTAAAGAACTGGGAATTATATACACATGTGTTAACAGATGATGTGAAGGTAGATCTGAAAAAGTTGCCGTCAGCAAAGGGAATCTGGGCACCATGTCTGACATACTGTGAGCAGGATGATTTATTTTATGTAGTGTATGGTGTCATGAATTCTATGAATGCAAGATATTTTGATGTTGACAATTTTGTCATCACGGCAAAGGATATCAAAGGTCCTTGGAGTGAACCGGTGTATCTCCATTCTTCTGGCTTTGATGCCTCTCTGTTTCATGATGATGACGGGAGAAAATGGGTGGTATCCCTGGAATGGGAGACAAGGGAAGGATATGAGAAGCCGGGGGCCATCTGTATGGTGGAGTATTCTCCAGAACAAAAAAGCATTGTCGGCTATCCAAAGAGAGTCTGGAACGGTGGTACAGACCGGGGGTGTATTGAAGCACCGCATCTGACGAAACGAGGAAATTACTATTACATTATGTGTGCAGAAGGTGGGACGGGATATAACCACTGTGTTACCATGGGACGGGCAGAGCATGTCTGGGGACCGTACGAGAAGGACCCAATGAATCCAATCGTGACCTCTGTACCGGGCGATTCTTATGAACGCCATGATCCAGATCATTTAAAGCCGAAATACTATAATCCAGAGTCAGTTCTGCAGAAATCAGGACATGGAAGCTATGTGGAGACACAAAAAGGGGAAGTTTATCTTGTGCATCTGACTTCCAGGCCCTTTGCCCCGGAATTGCGCTGTACACTGGGGCGTGAAACTGCAATTCAAAAGATGGTGTGGACAGAGGATGACTGGCTTAGAATGGCGGATGGAAGTAATCTGGCTAAACTAGAGGTGCAGGAGGCGGACCTTGAGGAATGCCCGATGCCGCAGATTCCTGATTTCGACGATTTTGACCGGGGGGAGCTTGGAAATTGGTATTATGCACCAAGAATCATGCCTCAGTCCTTTGCAGATGTGAAGGCAAGGCCCGGATATGTGAGAATCAGAGGCCAGGAGTCCAGAACTTCGTTAAATAAGGTCAGTATACTTGCCAGAAAACTGACCAGTGTATATGCTAAGATTACAACTAAAATGGAATTTAAGCCGGAAGTACATCAGCACAGTGCAGGATTGATTCTATATTATGACAATATGAATTATATCAACCTGCGGAAATATTACAGCGAGACATTGGGACAGAGCGCACTTTCCATCATCCATCTGGAAAATGGAGAGAAGACGGAATTTTTAAATACCAGGATTCCGGTGGAGGATGTACCAATTTACTTAAGACTAGAGATAAAAGGAAGACAGTCCTGGTTCGAATGGAGTTATGACGGGGAAAAGTATGAGCGGATCGGACGCATTTTCGATACCACAAAATTTTCGGATGAATACTGCAAATATGGAGAATTTACGGGTACTATGGTCGGTCTTACCTGTGCCGACCGAGTGAAGCATCAGCATTATGCAGATTTTGACTTTTTTGAATATGTGGCAGATGAGACAAAAGAAGTAGAATAGAGAGAATGTAAAGCAGCCAGGACAAAAAGTGTCCTGCTGCTTTTTATCTATGCAGTATAAAGAATTCGTTATATAGAAAATTTCCAATATATAGAAATCACCTATAAATCTCTGCTTATATTATGTTTATTGATTAGTGCTTCCGGGCGGACAATGATAAAATATAGACATGCTGTACCCGGGCGGCATCGCGGCACCGGGGCAAGAAGAAATTAATTGGAGGAAACAAAATGGAAGTAATCAAAGATCTGCCAGAGGTATTCGAGGAGTTTGCCGAGCAACGCAAAAATTCATTTCTAGCAGTTAAGCAGTTGAAAGAAAAAGGAATACCGATCGTAGGTGCATACTGTACCTATTTTCCACAGGAAATTGCAATGGCGATGGGGGCTGCCACAGTGGGCCTGTGTTCTACATCTGACGAGACGATTCCAGTAGCGGAGAGAGATCTGCCGAAGAACTTATGTCCGCTGATTAAGTCCAGTTATGGATTTGCAATCACAGACAAATGTCCATTCTTCTATTTTTCAGATGTAGTCGTAGGAGAGACTACATGTGACGGAAAAAAGAAAATGTATGAATACATGTCTGAGTTCAAGGATGTATTTATTATGGAACTTCCGAATAGCCAGAGAGAGGAAAGTCTGAAGCTGTGGAAGAGCGAGATCATCCGTTTCAAAGAATATCTGGAAAAGAAGTTTGATGTGGAAATCACAGAAGACCAGATTCGGGAGGCAATTAAGGTAAATAATGCAGGCAGACGTTCTCTTAAGAGACTGTATGAGGTGATGAGACATGATCCAGCGCCGATTAAGGGACATGATCTATTCAAGGTTCTCTATGGAAGTACTTTTAAGTTCGACAGAAGTGCGATTCCGGCAGAGGTGGATGCACTTGTGGATAAGATTGAAAAAGAGTATGCAGAAGGTGTTATGCAGGAGAAAAAGCCTCGTATTCTTGTGACAGGATGTCCAATCGGGGGTGCTACCGAGAAGGTCATCAAGGCAATCGAGGAGAATGGCGGTATCGTAGTAACCTATGAAAGCTGCAGTGGAGCAAAATCAATTGATAAGCTGGTAGATGAGGAGAATCCAGATGTATATGATGCACTGGCACAAAGATATCTGGAAATTGGATGTTCTGTCATGACTCCAAATCCGAACCGTCTGGAGCTGCTGGGCAGATTGATGGATGAATATCAGGTGGACGGTGTAATTGAAATGCTGCTCCAGGCATGCCATACATATGGAGTGGAATCACGGGGAATCCGCAAGTTTGTGAATGAGGAGAGAGGAATTCCATATATGAGTGTGGAGACGGATTATTCACAGGCTGATATCGGACAGCTCAATACAAGGATTGCAGCCTTTATCGAGATGTTATAGAAGGGTGAAAATCATGGATTATGTAGGAATTGATATAGGATCTACCGCGTCAAAGGTCGTAGCAAGAGGAAGCCGGGATTTTCACTTTACTCTGCCGACCGGATGGAACAGTAAGGAAACGGCACTGATAATCAGGGACAGGCTGTTAGAGGCGGGAATCGATGTCGGATCAGAGGCAACAAAGACAATCGCAACCGGTTATGGGCGTGTGGCAGTAGATTTTGCGGATTATGTCGTAACAGAAATTACATGCCATGCCAGAGGCGGCATCGAATTTGCCGGAAAAGACTGTGCAATTATTGACGTAGGCGGACAGGATACAAAGGTAATCCTCGTAAACCAGGGGATGGTCCAGGATTTCCTGATGAATGATAAGTGTTCTGCAGGGACGGGCAAGTTTTTGGAGATTATGGCGAACCGTCTTGGAATTACATTGCAGGAATTATTTGATATGGCGGCACAGGGAGAGGTGCTGCCGATTAGTTCCCTATGTACTGTTTTTGCAGAGTCTGAGATTATCAGTTATATCGGAGAAGGCAGAAAAAGAGAGGACATTGCTGCGGGCGTTGTAGATTCGGTGGCATCTAAGGTCGCACAGATGGCTCTAAGGCGTGAGCTTCCTGAGAAAATCATGCTGACCGGAGGGTTAAGCGGAAGTACTTATTTTGCAAAAATATTATCAGAAAAGATCGGGAGAAAAGTGCAGAATGCAGAGTACGGCAGATATGCCGGAGCGCTCGGAGCTTCGATCCTGGCAGAAGAAAAGACAAGGAGAAGACAGAAATGAACATTAAAAGAGAAGTAAGTGTAAATAAGGTAAAAAAAGATGCAGAGGAATCTTTTGGTGGATACTACTGCTGTGAGGCAGTGATGGCTTCCATCAGAGACAATTTTGAACTGGATGTGCCGAAAGAGGTAATCGCAATGTCAACGGGAATGGCAGTCGGTGCAGGAAAATCTGGCTGTATGTGTGGTGCATTAAATGGGGGTATCCTGGCATTAGGTATGCTGTTCGGAAGAACGGAGAAAAATGGCCCGACAGATCCACAGGCAGTGAAATGTATGGAACTGACGAATGAGCTTCATGCATGGTTTAAAGAAGCAACCGGGAAAAATTCCGTCTGCTGCCGTGTACTGACCAGAGAGTTTGATACCAGAAATGGAGAACATGCAGCACAGTGTGCACGCTTTACCGGGCTCTGTGCACAGAAGGTGGCAGAGATCATCATCCGTGAGATGGGACTTACCAATACTGACAATATGGCAGAAGAGGCATAGTAAAGATGAAAAATATCATACAGAAGGTTCCGCTGCCGTTATGCGGTGTGATGCTGGGAACGGCGGCACTTGGAAATCTGCTGCAGAGTTATTCGGAAGGAATCAGGTATTTCTGCGGGATAGCGGCAGCATTCCTGCTGATTCTGATCCTGCTGAAATTGATCCTTTTTCCGCAGGCATTTAAAGAAGATATGAAAAATCCGATCATGGCAAGTGTTGCAGGGACCTTTTCCATGGCACTGATGATCTTAAGTACCTATGTAAAGCCATTTATCGGAAAGGGCGCTTACTACATCTGGCTGTTTGCACTGGCACTCCATATCGTGCTGATCGTATTTTTTACAGTGCGGTTCATCGTACATATCCAGATGCCGAAGGTATTTGCAAGCTACTATATCGTGTATGTGGGAATTGCAGTGGCAGCGATCACAGCTCCGGCTTATGAAAAACTGGCGGTTGGAAGCGCTGCATTCTGGTTTGGATTCGTGTCACTGATTGTACTGCTGGTATTAGTCACATACAGATACGCAAAGTTCCGTCAGGTGCCGGAACCGGCAAAACCGCTGATCTGTATCTATGCGGCTCCGGCGAGCCTTTGTATCGCAGGATATGTGCAGTCTGTGGAAGTAAAGTCCAAAGGGCTTTTACTAGGAATGTTGGTCGCAGCATGTGTATTGTATGTGTTTGCGCTGGTGAATGCAATGAAGTATTTGAAGCTGCCGTTCTATCCAAGTTACGCATCCTTTACCTTCCCATTTGTGATCAGCGCGATTGCAGTAAAACAGGCGATGGCCTGCCTTGGAAAAATGGGGATGCAGATACCAGGGATGAGCGTGGTGGTGCTGATTGAGACGGTGATCGCGGTAGTACTGGTCGTGTATACGTATATCAGGTTTATGCAGAAGATATTTGACAGTGCGAAATAGAGACATAGAATAGATAGTTCAATGGAAAAAGAATAAAAATGAAGTAAGGACAGATATGATGGCTTGACAGGCTTATCAGATCTGTCCTATTTTAAATCCCTCTTTTAAATTCAGGAAAAGGCAGCAGCAACCAATATGCTGGTAAAAAGTATACAAATTAGTCAGATAAGTAACATTAGTGCTACTAATGTCAGTTAAAATATGTATAATATTAAAATAGAGCATAAAAAAATATAAAATAAATGAGTGTTAAGAGACTCTATGGAAAGGCGGTATTTTTATGGAACACCAATTTGAAAAGTTAGATAACTTCCGGGATTTAGGCGGGATTGTCACTGCAGACGGCAGAAAGGTAGCATCCAGAAGGCTGCTGCGTTCAGCGGAACTGACGAACCTGACGGATGGGGATATCCGACTGCTTAGTGATGAATATCATGTTGCCAATGTGGTAGACCTGCGGACAGAAAAAGAAAGAGAGACATCACCGGACCGCCTGATACCGGGAGCTGAGCACATCGTGCTGGATTTCTTCCCGGGGGAATCAGCGGCGAATGCAGACTGCAGTGAGGAGCAGATTGAAAAATTGAAGAGTGCAGAGCAGATGCATAAAAATATGATAGAGACTTATACCTCTTTTATACTGGACGAGCAGGTCAGAAAGTCCTTGTATGAATTCCTTATGCTGCTTCTGCGGACCAAAGAAGGTGCGACTCTGTTCCACTGTTTTGCCGGTAAGGACCGGACAGGGATTTCGGCGGCAGTCATTCTGACGGTGCTGGGAGTACCAAAGGAAGAGATTGTAAAAGATTACCTGCAGACAAATGTGCTGCGTGAAGAGATAAACCGTACAATCATAGAGTATATGAGGAATGAGGGTCAGCCGGAAAATGTACTGGAGGCGCTCCAGGCAGGGCTTTGTGTGGAGCAGAGATATCTGGAGACTGCTTTTGCAGCAGCCGACAGAGAGTATGGGTCCTTTGAAAACTATATTTCGAAAGGGATTGGACTTGAGCAGGGGGACTGGGAAAAGCTGCGCGTGATGTACCTGGAATAACTGATACGGAGAAACGATATTACATAAGAAGAAGGGGGGAGTAAGATGAAGGAAGTAACAAAACTTGCTTTGTTCAATACGATAGAAAAGGCGGCTGCAGTAAAGAAGTCCAGCAATGAACAGCAATTTCACCAGGAATATGTAAATTACAGTCCTGAGAAGAATAGAGGAGTTACTTACGAAACGAATGGGTATTCTTCAACGGAAGTTCTTTGGGATAAGGTTTTGAGAATCCCCTCTTCTTATTTTATGACAATTGAATCGTGCGCCCCAAAAGAAGAGGGCTACGAACTGTGTACCTATGTTCCAAGTAAACTTCCAATCCTGCAGAAATGCGGATTATTTGAAAGCCAGCAGGAAGATACCAGGCTGCATAGGCACGATTATTTTGAAATGATATATGTATACAAAGGGAAGCGGGCAACACAGGTTGAGGATCAGGAGGTTATTCTGAAAGAAAAAGAAATCTGTATTTTTGACATGCAGTGTGCACATCTGGATATTCGTATGAGAAGTGAAGGAACTGCATTTTACTGTTGCTTTACAAATAAGCTGATAGACAATTACTTTTTAGAACATCTGAACAACCGGCGCATCAGGGATTTTTTAGGAAGAAAGGATGCGGACAAGTCGGGGGCGAGTTATCTGAAATTGAAGGCAGATCCTAAAATGGCAGAGAAGATAGAACAGGATTTCGATGCAGTTTTTCAGGAGCTGGAAAAATCTGAGCCGGGGTATGACAGGATGGCACAGATTTATACAATGCGGATATTCAATAACCTGAACAGTGGTATGGAATCAGATGTGGTCGTATTCCCGAAAAGACTGCGTGGAACAAAACTGTTTCAGGCGGTATCCAGATATATCAGCAGCCATATTGCGGATGTCAGCCTGGAAAGCCTGTGCAGCCAGTTTCATTATCAGGCGGACTATTACAACAGGCTGATTAAGAAAAATACAGGTCTTACTTATTCAGAATATGTACATCAGTTCAGAATGGAAAAGGCAAAGAACCTTCTGGTCAACACCGAGATGACAGTACAGGAAATCATGCGGTACCTGGGATATTTAAGCCATGCATATTTTTACAAATCCTTTCAGCAGGAGACGGGGATGACACCTACAGAATATCGGAATCATAAAAAATGACACAAAAACTGCATATAGAGATATAAACGGAAAAGTAAAAAAGTCGTGATAGAGTCATGGCTTTTTTTATTTGTCGTATTATTGCGATTTAAAAGTTCATTGAAACGAGTATGATTGCAAATAAATAAAAGATGAAAAATGTTATGGAAGAGAGGAAATGAAAATGGAAAACACTCAAACAGAAGTGAAAGGTTTGGCAACCTGGCGTAAGCTTGCATATGGATTAGGTAATGCAGGAAATTGTTTTATATGGGTTGCTATATCAAGCTTTATCCTGATCTACTGTACCAATATTATAGGAATCGGTGCAGGGCTTGTAGGAACATTGCTTATGGTGGCAAAGGTATTTGATGGAATTACAGACATCTTTATGGGACGTATTATTGATCTTACAAAGAGCCGGCTTGGAAAGGCAAGATTCTGGTATTTTGTAAGCTGTCTGCCACTGGGAATCTGCATGTATTTAATTTTTAATGTACCGGGAAGATTTTCCAGTTCTGCAAAGTATACATATGTATTTATTATATATCTCCTGATTAGCGCTGTTTTTTATACGATGAATACAGTAGCATATTCCACTCTGGTTGCGCTGGTTACAAAAAGCCAAAAGGATCAGACGACGATGAGCAGTGCAAGTATGGTGTGTGGAATGGTAGGAAGTATTCTGATATCGAGTATCACACCGGGACTCGTGGAATCACTGGGGGGAGGTCAGCAAGGCTGGCATTATGTTTCGCTGATCTATTCTGTTATAGGCGTTTTGATCCTATTGATTCCATTCTTTACCTTAAAAGAATTACCGGAAGAGGAATTTGTAGAACAGAGTCAAAAGTCAGAAGTAAAGTTGACTTTTATTCAGACAATAGCGGAATTATTAAAGAACAAATATTTTATCATTATCCTGCTTTTATATCTTGTAGGTTATGCCAACACAGGACTCACCCAGACAATCGGTGTTTATTATGCAACTTATATTCTCGGGAACCCATCACTGCTTGGAATTTTGGGACTCTGTGGAATGATTCCCATGCTTGTAGGAATGCCATTTGCAGTAAAATTTGTAGGTAAAAAGGGAATGAGAAAGGCTTGTATCTTGGGAAATGTGGTGTCATTGGCTGGATGTGTGATTGCACTGCTGGGACAATTTGCAGGTTTTGGAGTTATTCTGGCAGGACTGATTATCAAAGGTGTCGGCATGCTGCCGGGTTCTGCTACATATCTGCCGTTCGTTGTTAAGGCAGATGAGTACAATTATTTAAAAACAGGACATCGTATTACAGGTTCTATGTTCTCCTGCTCCTCCGTAGGAATCAAAATAGGCACTGGACTCGGAACGGCTTTATGTGGATGGCTTCTCGAATGGAGCAGATTTGATGGCACGGCAGCAGTACAGTCTGGTATGGCAAATAGTGTGATTATTGCAATCTATCTTGTGGCGCCGATTATAACAACAGCAATTACAATTCTCTTGTATTATAAGATGGATGTCGATGCGCGCATTGAGAAGATGAGAACAATTAAGATAGCAGATTAAGATTCAGACAACATGGACAGGAAAATGAAAAGAGAGAGGAAAGGATGAAAAAAATGTTAAACTTAAAAAAATTAAAATGTTTACATATGGCGGAGCCAATAGGAATTGATGAGAATCCATATTTTTCATGGCAGATGGAAAGCGATGAGATGGGTGTGATGCAGGCCTCTTATCGGATGATTGTGACAAATGAATCTGGAAAAGTGGTGTGGGATACAGGTATAGTTTTATCAGACAGCTCTACCTATATCAGATATGAAGGTAATCCGCTTGAATCAAGTACAAGATATGACTGGCATGTGGAAGTGACGGATAATCATGGGAATCATGCGGCTGCGGATTCAGTTTTTGAGACAGCACTTCTCGATAAGAAGGAATGGAAAGCAAAATGGGTAAAATCGCCTCTTCCTACACGAGAGCGGGCAGCACATCTTGGAGAACAGCCGTGTGCTTCCCTGTTCAGAAAAGAATTTACTTTACAGAAAAGTGTAAAGAGGGCACGTTTATATGCTACCTGCCATGGAGTGTATCAGCTTACCGTGAATGGAATCCGGCCGGATGACCGTGAATTTGCACCGGAGTGTACTGTATACAGAGAGTATCTCTGCTATCAAACGTATGATGTCACTGAATTGCTTGAACTCGGACAAAATGTGATTGGCATGCATGTTGGAGATGGATGGTATCATGGCTTTATGACAAAGGCCGAGGATGAATCATATGATCCGGCACATGCAGTATTGTTACAGATGGACGTTGTCTATGAAGATGGCAGTATGGAAACGGTTCTTTCGGATAAAGGCATAAAGGTTGGGAAAAGCGCTGTATTATGTTCTGATTTATTTGCCGGCGAAATCTATGATGCGAACCAGATGCTATATGGCTGGGATAAGCCCGATGCAGATTCGAAAACAGATTTTGCAGAATGGGAGAATGCAATCGAGGCAGACTTTGGCTATGCGAATCTAAGAGCACAGCTTGGACAGCCTGTCCGTCCAGTTATGCTGCTTCCGGTAAAAGAAATCCTTGTTTCACCAAAGGGAGAAAAGATCATTGATTTTGGTCAAGTGATCGCGGGAAGAGTGCGCATGCATGTCAATGTACCGAAGGGGACTAAAATTGTGATCAGCCATACAGAAGGTCTGGACGCACAAGGTAACTTTTTTGATAATAATCCAACTGCAGACCAGCGGATTGAGTTTATTTCGGATGGCAGGGAGCAGGTCTATGAGCCTCATTTTACATTCCAGGGGTTCCGCTATATTACAGTATCGGGTGTGGATGAGCTTCGGGCAGAAGATTATACGGCAGTAGTATTAAGTTCAGAAAAGGACGATATTGGGACATTCTCCTGCTCAAATGTGGATGTGACCAGGCTTTATGAAAATACTCGCTGGTCCCAGAGGGCAAATATGCTGTCTATTCCGACAGACTGCCCGCAGCGTGAAAAAGCAGGATGGACAGGAGACATACAGGTGTATACGAAAACGGCACTTTTGAATGAGGATATCACTCCATTTTTAACAAGATGGCTTGAAAATCTGGCTGTGGAGCAGAAGGATAACGGATCTGTACCATTTGTCGTGCCTCTTGCAGGGGCTTATATCGGAATGTATAAGGGATATGAGCAGCAGTTTGGTACACCGGATGCGGTAAGCCCAGCAGGCTGGGGAGATGCTGCAGTATTAATTCCATATTATATGTATCAGGTAACAGGAAACACAGAAATTTTGAAAAAACAATATGATTCTATGAAGAAATGGTGTGATTTTGTGCTGGAAACTGCACGTAAGAACCGCCCAGAGGATAGTACTCTCTCGGATGAAATAGAGCAGTATCTGTGGAATACAGGGCATCATTATGGAGAACATCTGATTCCAAGTTATTCAAAGGATGGATATGGGGAGAAGACATTTGAAGCAATCCGGGTTTCTACAAAATATGTGGCGCCGATTTATTGTTACTATTCGTTGACAGGTATGTCCGAAACAGCAGAGATACTGGGATATAAAGAGGATGCGGCATATTACAGTGATAAGGCCGAAAAAGTAAGGGATGCTTTTTCAAAAGGTGTGATCGATGAGGAGGGGAATATGCCAGCCGAATTGATGGGAGCTTATGCAATGCCGATTTATTATGGCCTGGTACCAGAGAAACTTAAGGATCATTTTGCAGAGAAACTTGTGCAGATCCTGAATGAAAATAATGGCTGTCTGGATACAGGATTCCTTGGTATGCCGGCTTTACAGGATGCACTCTGTAAAATAGGCAGGACTGATCTGGCTTATGATCTGCTGTTTCAGGAGCAGGCACCATCCTGGCTGTATGAAGTCAGGCACGGGGCAACGACGATCTGGGAGAGCTGGTTTGCACTGGATGAGGATGGGACTCCGTTCTGTTCACAGTTGGGGGATTTTGTATTTACAATGAGTCTGAATCACTATGCATTCGGATGTGTGGATGACTGGATTTTCAGAAATGTAAATGGAATTGACAGACTGGAACCGGGATATAAGAAAATACTTATCCGTCCGCAGCTGGATGATCGATTATCATGGGCAAAAAGGTCGTTCAATTGTGAATTTGGAGATATTGTGACAGAGTGGGAGAAAAAAGCTGGAAAGTTCCAGATGAAAGTGTCTATACCGTGTAATACCACAGCCGTGATCGTGATGCCGGATGGTACAGAGTATGAAAAGGGAAGCGGGACATATGAGTTTTGCTGTGCCTGCTGATTGATGTAGAAAGAGAGTGAAGATAATGGATAAAATCACGGAGATGTTAACATTTAAACAGATACATGAGTTACCGGAGTTTGCAGGATGCGCAGATTATATCGTGCCTGTTGGAGGTGAGCAGGCGCAGCAGATGGCAAATACGCCGCTGTCCTTTTTTGCTCAGATTGGGTGGAGCCCGGAGGCAATGGCGTACGGGTTTGGAAGACTTCAGGAAATTTGTGCACAGGGCAAGCGCGTTTATTATCCTTTGTATGAAGGAAAAGATTTGGAGAAAGAGCCTGCACTAAGGGAAAGATTTCTGATTCACTTTCCAGTGGAAAAGAAAACCGGATTTGTGGTTACCTGTTCGGGCGGTGCATATATCGGAGCTGCGTCCATGATAGAAGGCTACCCTTCCTGTAAGGAAATCAACGATCTCGGATATCACGCATTTACAGTGAATTACAGAGCAGGGGTGAATGCCAAGGCACCCAATCCGATAGAGGATCTGGCTGTGGCAGTAAGGTATATTCTGGATCATGCAGAGGAGCTGAATGTGGACCCCGAGAATTATGCGGTTGCAGGATTCTCTGCAGGAGGTCATTTGGCAGGCTGCTTCGGAACAGAGGCTTTAGGATGGAAAAAATATAGTCTTCCAAAGCCTGCGGCAGTAATACTCGCTTACCCGGTCATTACAATGCAGCAATATACGCATGAGGACAGCCGGAAGAATTTCCTGCAGGAAAAAGCTGGTGATATTGCAATGCAGAAGAAATATTCAGTGGAGGAACAGGTAACAGATTCCTATCCACCAACTTATGTATGGCAGTGCGAAAGGGATAATACAGTACCAGTCGAAAATACACAATTATTGATACAGGTATTTGAGCAGTATCATGTACCACATGTATATCGTACCTTTGACAGTGAATGGCATGGCTGGGGATGTGGAAAAGGGACGCTGGCGGAAGGCTGGGTGAAGGAAGCAATACACTTCTGGGAAAAATACCGGCAGAAAGCATGATGAGAAGAAAAATGCAGAATTGCTATCGCAGCAGAACCAGATGTAAAAAGTAAATAATGCTTTTCACAGTATAATGAGTCCGGATAAATGAAGATAAACTTATCCGGGCTTATTATGTGTATCTGGCAGAAGTGATATAAATGGAGAAAAAGTGAAGTAAAGAAACACACATGCTCTAAAAGCAACAAACATGATATTTGCAAATCTGCAAATGCTTATAATAAAACCAGATAAATGTAACTAACTAATATTATGTGTTTTTGCAAGCTGGTAAAGAAGGAGTTAAAATCAATGAAGACAATCAAAGATAAGCAGATACTGGTGGGAGCAGATTTCGCAGGTTTTCCACTAAAAGAGGTGGTAGTAGAGCATTTGAAAAATAAAGGATGGAACGTAACAGACATAGGTGTCAGGAGTGCCGATGAAGAAGAGCCGGAGATGTTCCATAGGATCGGACTCAAAGTCGGGGCTAAGATCGCTGAGAAGGAATTTGAAAGAGCGCTTTTGTTTTGTGGAACCGGAATGGGAATTCATATTGCTGCCAGTAAATGCCCGGGTGTACATGCAGGTGTAGTGGAAAGCGTCCCGGCAGCGCTGCGGGCAATCACAGGAAACGGGGTGAATGTCCTGGCAATGGGAGCATTTTATGTAGCGCCGCAGATGGCAAAGGACATCGTAGATGTATATCTGAATGCGGAGCTTGGAAGTGGCTATGAGTGGTGGCCTAATTTTTACGAATTCCATAAGCTGGCAATTGACGAGCTGAATGAATTTGATTATGAGGAATTTAAAAAGAACGGATTCGAAATAAAGAGACTGGGTGATTATCCACTTTCCCTGATGGATAAGCCGGACAATCTTTAATAAATAGAGAATGAAAAAAGGAGGATTTATAAATGGGAATGGAAGAGTTTTTTGCACAACTGCCAAGAGGAAAAGAGGATAAACCGCTGTTACTGGAAATGGGACCGTCAGTCTATGATTTCCACGATATTGACGGGCTTTATTTTATGCTGGACCGAAATCTGTCGGGCTGCCTGATCATGATGTGGGCGAAGCCGATGAACCCGGAAGCTGCAGGCAGGATCACCCTTGATGGCAAGGAAATTCCACGCTATGTTATCAAACCGATGGCAGAAATGGGCGGTATGTGGATTCTGGGAATTCCGCTGCGCGGCATGGTGACTGAGTATAGCAGGGAATATAAGCTGCATGTAGAAGGATTTGAAGATACAGACGGAAATGAAATGAATCCGCAGGATTTTGTGGTGAAGGGCATTGATAAGACAGAGCCGGATGCAAAGTACGAGGAGCATGAAAAAATTGCACGCCAGGCGGCAGCCGAGGGAATCGTATTACTGGAAAATAAAAACGGTATCCTGCCTGTAAAGGAGGGAATCACCCTCAATCTGTTCGGCAAAGGTATCCACCAGTTTCGAAATGGGGCGGTAGGAGCCGGTAAGATCTCCCCGCGCTACAGCGTGAACCTTGCAGAGGCAATCCGTGAGAGCGAGTGTTTTTCGCTGAACGAAGAACTGGCAGAGTTCTACAGCTGCGATGAAGATGAAATCCCGGATGGTGAAATCCTTAAACGTGCAAAAGAGAAATCGAATCTGGCTGTCATGCTTCTGACAAGGGCTGCCGGAGAGAATATGGACCTTTCCACTGCAAAGGGGGAATATTATCTTTCTGAAAAGGAAGAGGCACTGCTTAATACACTGGCAAAGGAATTTGAACATACGGTTGTGATCTTAAATGTAGGGTATCCGATCGATGTCAGCTTTGTCACACGTTATGGAATCGATGCACTTTTGTACTCCGGATTCGGCGGCATGCTGGGAGGCCCTGCGATTCTTGATGTGCTGTCCGGAAAAGTGAATCCGTCCGGAAAACTGCCGGATACATGGGCAAAGGATTACTTCGATATTCCGGCAAGCCGCAATTTTTATGACTGTGTGGATAAGCCAAGGCTGAACGCGGAATGTGATACTTACCTGGATACATATTATGAAGAAGATATCTATGTGGGATACCGTTATTTCACCACATTTTCTAAAAAGGCCGCTTATCCCTTCGGCTTTGGGCTCAGTTACACGACATTTACTGTGGATGCACAAGTCATGGGATTTGACGGAGAGGAACTGAGATTACAGGTCAAGGTAAAGAACACTGGAAATGTTCCCGGAAAAGAAGTGGTACAGGTTTATGCAGGCAAACCGGATGGAAAGCTGGAAAAGCCGGAGCGGGAGCTGATATACTTTGAGAAGACGAGAGAGCTTGGACCATGTGAAGAGCAGGAGTTCCAGATTACGGTTCCGGCTAAGCATCTGAGTTCTTACAGTGAAAAAGCAGCGGCTTATATTGTCGAGGCGGGCACATACAATGTATATGTTGGAAACAGTGTAGAAGCTCCAGCATGTGGAAATTTTAAAGTGCCGGAAGAATTGCTTGTAAAACAGGTGGTGAACAGGATGGTTCCGCCGGAAGAGATTCGGGTGCTTTCGAAATATGCGCCAAAGGAAACCTGGCCGGGTGGAGAAAAATCAGGCGTATGCGAGGGAAAGACTACATTTAAGCCTTACACTTTGAGACAGGAATATCCTGTTGCCAGAACGGCAGATTCAAAAGGAGGATCAGATACCCTGCAGCAGGGGCATGTCACATTCGAGGATGTCAGAAAGGATCTGTCAAAGGCAGAGGCATTTGCCGCACAGATGAGCATAGAAGAGCTCGCACGTGTCTCCGTCTGCGGCTCCGCAGGCTGGGGGATGGAAGGAATCGGTGAAGCAGGACACGTTGTCGGAATCGAAGGGTATGATATGCCTGAGTTTTTGGTATCAGATGGGAACAGTGGTGTCAATCTGAACGTAAAGAATATCGGAATGCCTTCAGGAGTGACTCTGTGTGCGTCCTTTAACAAGGAACTCTCAGAGCAGGTTGGACGTGTGATTGGGGAAGAGGCAAAAGAACTTGGAATGCCAATGATTCTTGCACCAGCATTTAACATTCACAGGAATCCATTAAATGGCAGGCAGCCGGAATATTTTTCCGAAGATCCTTATCTGGCAGGTATGATGGCGGGATATTACTGCCGTGGAATGGAAGGGGCAGAGGTCGCATCCTGCATCAAGCATTTGATTGCCAATAACTGTGAGAGCAGCAGGAAGAGGAACCAGAGTATTGTGACAGAACGTGCAATCCGGGAGATTTATTTCCGTGCATTCGAGATTGCCATGGAGGTACATATGCCGGCGGCAGTGATGACTGCATATAATGCCTGCAACGGACAGCCGACCTCTACAGATGCGGACTTGATCCTGGGGCTTTTAAGGGAAGAAAATGGGTTCGATGGATTTGTCATGACAGACTGGACCTCCTATGATACGGCAGATATTGTAGAGATGGTGCAGGCGGGCAATTGCTGGATCACTCCGGGTTCTCTGGATGATACTTTCACGGCACAGATCGTGGAAGGGGTCAAAGATGGACGGATTGAGAAGGCTCGGCTTATAGAAAATGTAGCATGGATTATCCGCGTGATGGCGAAATTTGCATAAGATCTGTGAAAGATGAAAAGAGTTTACCTTTTTGCCGGGAGAAGATATAATAAAAGCATCTCAAAGTGGAGGTGACAGTGTTGAAATCGGAGTACTTTATTCTGGAAAAGCTGTACAATAATTGCGGGATACCAGTCTGTGTTTATGATGGGGAAGAATGCCTGGTACATTTCCCGAACAAAGATGAGGAAGCGGGACTTTTTCAGTATGACAGAATGTTTTTGCATGAGGTCTGCCGGGTGGCGGATGCGAAACAGCTCCCGACAATTTATGTAGAAGAGATGAAGATATTTTTCGGGACTTATATAGATCGAAAGGGATATTATCATATCTGGGGACCGGCTGCGCTTGAAAATCTGAACCAGGTGCAGTTAACAGGATATAAGCATAAGCATCATATTCTGGAGAAGGAATACGGTATTCTGAAGTCTTCACACGAGATTCTGTCCAATATCCTTACGATTGCCTATTTTTCCTATAAAGGAGAGGCAGTTGAGGAAACAGAAATTTTGTTGGAATGGAAGGATGGCGAAGAAAAATATGCCGTTGGTCCTGCTGACATAGAAAAACTGCAGCTGGAAAAGTCAGAAATGAACCGGATACACAACAGTATTGAGTATGAGAATAAGTTTGTCGGAATTGTGGAATCCGGGGATGTGGATGCCATGAAAAAGCTGATGCAGGTAAACAGCAGTGATGTCGAGGGTATCGGCGTTGTCGCAGAGAATGCATTGAAGCAGATGGAATATCTGTGTGTATCTTCTATTATGCTTGTATCCAGAGCTGCGATCCGTGGTGGGATGAACCCGGAGGAGTCTCACGACCTGTCTGATCTCTATCTGAGAAAGCTGGAAAAGTGTAAAACGGTAGAAGAGCTGGGCATGGTCGGAGCGAAGATGCAGCTGGATTATACGGAGCGCGTGAGAGCGGCACGGGAACGGAGAAAAGGGAATATCTATGTGGAAAGATGCAAGGATTATATAGGGGTTCACCTGCGTCAGCATTTCCAGATCCAGGAGCTGGCGGAGGATATTGGGGTGAACCGTTCCTATCTGTCCAGAGTCTTTACAGAGCAGGAGGGCATGTCGATCCGGGATTACATCGCAAGGGAAAGATGCAGACATGCGGCAAATATGCTGTGTTATACGGACTATAGTATCTCCATAATCGCAGAGTATTTCTGCTTTGCAACACAGAGCCACTTTGGAAAACAGTTTAAAAAGATATATGGGATGACGCCGAATGAATACCGGAAGAAGAAACGGTATATTGAAAGCTATAAACATATAGATAGATAAAAGACAATGAGGATGAAAATCTTACCGGGGATTTTCATCCTCATTTTTTTCCGGCGGGAGCATTTATTCATCCTCAGAAAAATGGAAATAGCGATTGTTCCACACATGTGCTAAAAATGTCACGTCCGTGATATTGAACCCCTTCAATTTCGCATAAGATAAACGCATACAATAAAACTGCAGCCCTTTACTATTTGGGGAAACGAAAGGAGAGCATATATGTTAAGAGAAAAGTGGAATACAGGCTGGAAGATCAGTAAATCGGGGGACAGCCCGATGATGGCTGCCGTATCAGGCATGCAGGGAGAGGAAGAAAGCCTGATTCTTCCGCACGATGCCATGATTCATGAAAAGAGAACGAAAGAAACAAAAAATCAGCATCAGACAGGATTTTATCCGGGTGGATGTTATACATATACAAAAACTTTTGATGTGCCGGGAGAGTGGAAAGAAAAGACAGTCAGGATTGAATTCGAAGGCGTTTATACCAATGCAAGAGTGTTTATCAATGGCGACTATGCGGGCGGACATCCATATGGCTACACAGAATTCAGCATCTGTGCCGATGATTTTTTGAATTATGGAAGCATGAATATGGTACAGGTTATAGCAAATAACAGCGCAGAGGAAAACAGCCGCTGGTATTCCGGCAGTGGAATCTACAGGAATGTCAATATCCTGGTCGGAAATCAGATCCACATCGAGGAAAATGGTGTAAGGATTTCTACACCAGAGATAGAAGAGGACCTGGCAGTGGCAGAAGTCGAAGTAGACATCCAGAATCAGGGAACTGAGAAAAAGCGGGTAGAGCTTCAACTTAGAATTACGGATAAAAATAATAACGTCGTCGGGCAGGAGAGGGTTCCAGTTACGATGTTTGCCGGAAGTAAGGAACATACAAGGAGCAGAATTCAGATCGAAAGCCCTCTTTTATGGAGCTGTGAGACACCAGATTTATACGAGTGCCATGCGGTGGTTATGGACGGTGATACAGTGGTGGATGAAACAAAAGAGACATTCGGTATCCGTACACTTTCCCTGACCGCGAAAAAAGGATTGCGCATCAATGGAAAAGAAGTGAAACTGCGCGGCTCCTGCATCCATCATGATAATGGTGTGATAGGAGCATGTACGCTGGAAAAGGCAGAGCAGCGCAGGATAAGACAACTGAAAGAAGCAGGCTTTAACTGTATCAGAAGTTCTCATCATCCTGCCAGCCGTGCTTTACTTGATGCCTGTGACCGGGAGGGAATCCTTGTATTAGATGAATTGTTTGACTGCTGGACCCGCTCAAAGAACAATAACGATTATGCGCAGTATTTTACAGAGTATTGGGAAAAAGACGCAGAGCATCTGGTAGCTAAGGATTATAACCATCCTTCTGTGATTATGTATATCTCAGGGAATGAGATTCAGGAAGCAGGGACTGCCAAAGGAGCACAGCTCAACAGGATCGTTACGGAAAAATTCCATTCACTGGATGCTGCCCGGTACGTGACTGTTGCAATCAACGGACTGCTTGCATGTATGGACCGCATGGGAGATATTATGTGCGATATTACAGGCATGACAATGGAACAGATGATGGCAATGCAGGCTCAGGCAGAAGCCCCGTCATCCGATGCAGGCAGTGATGCGGCAAATGGAAGTACAGATCTGATGAAAGGACCGATGGCAGATGCATTTGCGGCAAACCATATTCTGACAGAAACGTTGGAGGAATTCTCCAGTGTGACGGATCTGGTCGGCTATAATTACCTGACCTCCCGCCATGAGATGGAACACGAGTTATATCCGAACCGTGTAATTCTGGGGACAGAGACGCTTCCGTCAGATATCGTCAGACTGTGGAAGATCGTAAAGGAAAACCCACATGTAATCGGGGATATGACCTGGACAGGATACGATTATCTCGGCGAGGCAGGCTCCGGGGTATTCTATTATGACGGGCGTCAGGGCTTTATGCCGAACTGGCCGATCTCCGTTGCCTATATGGGGGATATTGACATTATTGGTTACAGAAGACCGATGAGCTATTTCAGAGAAATCGTGTTCGGGCTGCGCAAAGAACCATTTATTGCAGTGGAACGCCTGAATCATTATGGAGAAAAGCCGATCCAGTCTGCATGGATCTGGAAGGATGAGATTGCAAGCTGGACCTGGGATGGATACGAAGGAAAGCCGGCAGTTGTAAATGTATATTCCGATGCGGCGGAAGTGGAGTTATTCTTAAACGGAAAATCTCTTGGACGCAGACCGGCAGGCGAAGAAAATGACTATATGGCTTCTTTTGAGACGGTTTATGAAGCAGGAAAATTAGAAGCAGTCAACTACCGGAAAGGTACAGAAGCCGAGAAAAACTGTCTGATCAGCGCAGCAAGTGAAGTAGAACTCTGCGTGGAAGCTGACAATAGAGTGTTGAAGGCAGACGGTGCGGACCTTGCTTATCTGACTGTATCTTTGAAGGATGCACAGGGGAATCTGAACCTTCAGGCGGTCAAGGAGGTCACTGTTACCGTGGAAGGTGCGGGTACATTGCAGGGATTCGGAAGTGCCGATCCTGCTACGGAAAATTATTACGACAATACGACCTGGGAGACTTATGACGGATATCTGCTGGCTGTGGTACGCGCAGGGATGCAGGCAGGGGAGATCAGAGTAAGTTTTGAAGCACCTGGATGCGAGAAAAAAGAGGTAGTGCTTGAGGTTCAATAAGTGAGGAGAGACGGATGAGCAAAAGACCAAATATTATCTATCTATTAAACGACCATCAGGCATTTTATGGTCATGACAGGGATTTTGGACCAAAGATACAGCGCCCGTATTTTGAGCGGCTCGCCAGTGAAGGGATTGTTTTCAACAGGGCATATTGTGTTTACCCTCTCTGCGGTCCGGCACGCCGTTCTATGCTGTGCGGTCAGTACCCTCACAATCATGGAGAGTGCGGCAATGATAAGGACGTACCGTTTACGGACGATACGTATCTGGACATTTTGAAAAAGGAAGGATATCAAAGTTATTATTTTGGAAAATGGCATGCAGGCCCGGGAACTGCGTATGACCACGGGTGCGAGGGGTTCTGCCTTCCGGGCTACAATAATCCATATATTCAGCCGGAGTACGAGGTTTACCTGAAACGTAAGCATCTGGAATTCCCGAAGGTGCGAATTGAACACTCCTACTTTAAGCAGTTTAACCTGAAAGAATATTTGATGAGCCAGGGACAGCCAACAGATATGGTAGACGATGCCATGGAAAAATCCGTAAATGAAAATATGGTAAAACAGTTTGGTCCGGGTCAGACACCGGGTGAGCTTTATGAACAGAAGTATCTCTGGTCGAATGAGCCATGCAGCGGAATTATGCAGGGACCGAAGGAGGCGCATGAGTCCTTCTTTCTGGCAAGCCTCGCCTGTGACCAGCTGGAAAAGATCGCCCAGTCAGGGGATAACCGCCCGTTTGCACTCAGGGTGGATTTCTGGGGACCACACCATCCTTATTTTCCAACGCAGGAGTTTGCAGATATGTATGACTCAAAGGATATTCCTGAATACCCCAGTTTTTCCGAAAACGTATTTGACAATAAAAAGCCGGAAGTCTACCAGATGGAAACAAATGGAGGAATCAGTGAACACGACAGGCTGATCTATCCGAATCCCGTTCCGTGGGAGGTATGGCAGAAGGATCTTGCATTGGAGTATGCACAGACAACACTGGTAGATGAAGCAGGTGGTATGATTCTGGATAAATTAAAGGAGCTGGGGCTGGATGACAACACGCTGATCATCTGGACGACAGACCACGGTGATGCAATTGCAAGTCACGGAGGGCATTTTGATAAAGACTGCTATATGCCTGAAGAAATGCTGCGTGTTCCAATGGCAATGAAGTATCAGGGAGTGATTCCATTCGGACAGGTCAGCAACGAACTTGTCAGCAATCTGGATGTGGCACAGACAATGCTGGATGCGGCGGGGGCTGCTTTTACAACGCCCGTCGATGGCATTTCCCTCATGCCTGTTGCCAGTGGCAGAGAGAGGAATGTAAGAGAATATGTGGTCAGCGAAACTTATGGACATAAGTATCCACATTTGGGAAGGGCGCTGATGACGCAGCGGTATAAGTATGTCTACAATGAGGGACAGATCGAAGAACTGTATGATCTGGCCGTGGACCCATATGAACTACGCAATCTTTATGATGAGCCAGAATATCAGGAGTTAAAGGCGGATATGAGGGAGAAGCTGATTGAGTGGGGGAAAAAGTACAATGACCGTGATTTGCTGGAGAGCCTGAAGAAAGAAAATGCAGGTTCCCCTTCATGAGAACGTTATTACATATGGGAGGTAATAAAAGTATGTTAAATCTCTATGATTTAAAAACAGAATACAGAAAGAACCCTCTTGGAATCGATTTAGAAAGTCCGAGATTTTCATGGAAATTGAAATCAGACCAGAAAGATACAGTTCAGAGAAGCTATCAGATTGTAGTAAAATCCGAGGCAGAGACTGTATGGGATACCGGAAAAATCGAGAGTGACCAGTCGATCTGCATCCCATATCAGGGAAAAGCTTTTAGGAAAGGAACACGTTACACTGTGCAGGTGAATGTGGAGGATAACCATGGGGATACAGCAGTAGAATCTACCTGGTTTGAGACTGGTCTTATGGGATACCAGAACTTTGCAGCAAGCTGGATCACTCATGGGTTTGAGGATGGGCTGGAACCATGTGCTGTGTTTGTAAAGAAATTTTACACGGAAAAACAAGTCAAGTCCGCACGGATCTATGCTAGTGCATTAGGAATCTATGAGTTGGAATTAAATGGGGGAAAAGTCGGGGATGCCTACTTTGCCCCTGGATGGACGAGCTACCAGAAGCGGATTCAGTACCAGACTTATGATGTTACAGAGCAGTTAAAGAATGAAAATGAAATAAGAATGACCGTCGGAAACGGATGGTACAAGGGGATTCTGGGATTTTACAATCAGGGCGACCATTACGGAAAAAGAACGGCAGTAATTGCCCAGATAGAAATTCTGTATACAGATGGCAGCAGAGAGCAGATTGTTACGGATGAAAGCTGGATGAGCACGACAGGAGCCAGAAGATATAGTGAGATCTATCATGGGGAAGTCATTGATTACAGCAGAGAAAATGAAGAGTTAAGACCAGTCCAGCTGTATGACCAGGCAAAGGAAGTGCTGACAGCCCAGGAGGATGAACCGGTCAGGATTACAGAGCAGATTCCAGCAAAAGAGCTCATTGTCACTCCGAAAGGGGAGGTTGTCATCGACTTCGGACAGAATCTGACAGGAGTTGTTAAGGCGCATTTAAAGTACCCTAAGGGGACAAAGGTCACGATTCGCCATGCAGAAGCACTGGATGAAAATGGAAATTTCTATACTGTAAATCTTAGAACGGCGAAAGCAGAGGATACCTTTATCTGCAGTGGAAAAGAAGATGTGTTTATGCCGATTTTCACATTCCATGGCTTTCGGTATATTCAGATTCTGGGACTTGAAGAACTGCCGGGACCGGAAGACTTTACTGCCTGCGTGATCCATACAGCGTTGGAGCAGACCGGGGAGTTTTCCTGTTCGAATGATCTGGTCAACAGGTTATGGAAGAATATTGACTGGACCATGAGGAGCAATTATCTGGACATTCCCACAGACTGCCCGCAGCGTGACGAGAGACTGGGCTATACGGGAGATGCGCAGATGTTCATTTCTACAGCAGCCTGCCATAAGAATATCGCACTCTTTTTCCAGAAATGGCTGAGAGATCTGAAATACGAACAGTCACTTGGCATGGGGGTTCCTACATCGGTTCCCAATATTCTTGGACCGTCCGGCGGAATCGCGATCTGGCATGATGCCGCGACCGTGGTGCCATGGACGATGTATCAGGTGTACGGTGACATACGTTTTCTGGAAGAGCAGTTTGACAGCATGGTCTCCTGCGTTGAATATACGAAAAATACTGCCGGGGAGGATGGCCTGATCCATACAGGGCAGCAGCTTGGAGACTGGATCGCAATGGATATGGACAGAGGACCGTATATTCCGAGAGAAGGAGACGTATGGAATCTGGAACTGAATGAGAAGACAGGTTCAACAGATTTATATTACATAGCAAATATTTATTATGCTTATTCTGCATATATTACGGCCCAGTCAGCAAAAATCCTGGGAAAGGAAGCAGAATACCGGAGATACCAGGAATTGTATGAGTCTTTGACTACGAGGATACGTTCAGAGTATATGACATCAACTGGGCGTCTTGTAAGCGAGACACAGACAGGATGTGCCATGGCTCTGCATTTTGGGCTTGCACAGGGAAAAGAAAGAGAACGTGTGCTGGATACGCTTTTGAAGAACTTAAAGACCCACAAGAATCATCTGACGACCGGATTTGTGGGCACACAGTTCTTATGCAAGGTGTTATCGGAAAACGGTGCTCATGAAACTGCGGGAAGTGTTTTTCTGAAAGAGGACTGTCCTTCCTGGCTGTACAGCGTCAGGCTGGGAGCGACTACGGTGTGGGAATTATGGGACGGAGTGAAGCCGGACGGCAGCTTTAATAAGTATGAGATGAATTCTCTGAACCAGTATGCACTTGCTTCTATTGGAGACTGGATCTTCCATGATTTGTGCGGTCTTAAGATGATAGAGCCAGGGTATCAGAAATCCATGGTGAAACCAAGGCTGATCAAAGGAATCCCAGAGATGAAGGGAGAAATTGAGACTGTTTATGGAAAGCTGTCCTGTGAGATTTCCTGCATGGACCATAAGTACACCATTGATATATCCGTGCCGGAGAATACAACCGCTGTTATAAGCCTGCCTGAAAAGGAGGAGTTTACAGCAGGGTCAGGACATTATCACTATGAATATGAGACAGAAAGCTCCTTTGTAAAAGAGAAATATGATATGGAGAGCAAGTTCGGGGAAATTCTGGAGAATCCGATTGCACATCAGATGCTTACCCAGTATGCACCGGAGCTTATGGCAAATGAGATGTTCCTGCAGTTTGCGATGGAACATACGTTAAATGATATGAATGAGATGCTGCCGCCGGAGGCAATGCAGTTGATGCAGATGATACTGGCACAGTGCAATGCGGCTGAGAAAGGAGATTAGAGTGAGCAAAGAAGATCCTCGAAGAAGACCAAATATTATCATATTAAACCCGGATGAGATGCGCTCGGATTCCTTAGGGCATCTGGGCAATCCGGCAGCCCATACGCCGCGGATGGATGCCCTGGCGAGGGAGGAAGGCGTGTCATTTTCCAATGCATTTTGCCAGAACCCGGTGTGCGTTCCAAGCCGCTGCTCCTTTTTGACTGGTCTGTACCCGCATACCAGAGGACACCGTACCATGCGTCATCTTCTGCACCAAGAGGAGAAGAGCCTTTTTTCAGAGCTGAAAGATGCAGGGTATTATGTATGGATTAACGGACGTGGCGATCTGTATGCGGGACAAGTGGAGGGGCTGGATAAAAAACATGCAGATGAAGTCTATTTCTATGATAAAAATGAGAAAATCACGCCTGTGAATCCATTGACAATGAAACAGGTGGAGGCGCAGAAAAAGGAGAAAAGGAATCCTTACATGTGTTTCGAGGGAGTCGTTGAGATGGACGGAGGACCAGATGTGCCGCATACGTTGGGAGCCATAGATGCCATCCTGAATAGAACAGAACCAAATAAGCCGCTGTGTCTGTTTTTAGGATGGATGAATCCGCATCCGGAGTACCGGATCGAGAAAAAGTACCGTGATCTGATTGATGCGGACAAGATTCCTGACAGAATTGACTATCAAAGCTGTGTTGATAAATCGCTGATGCTGCAGAAAATCCATGAACTTTCTAAAACAGAAGATGTAACTGAGGAGGAGTGGAGAGAACTGAGAGCCGTCTATCTGGCACAGTGTGCAAAGGTGGATGAGATGGTCGGGATGGTGTGTGATGCCCTAAAAGAGGTGGGAGAGTATGATAATTCGGCTATTTTCATACTTTCTGACCACGGTGATTTTACCGGAGACTACAGTGTTGCAGAAAAGGCGCAGAATAGCTTTGAGAACTGTCTGGTCAAAGTCCCTCTTTTGATCAAGCCGCCAAAATGGGAAAAAGCAGATCCGGGTGTGAGTGAAAGTCTGACGGAACTGGTTGATTTTTACGCTACTGTGTTGGATTATGCGGGCGTAGAGCCGTCAGAGACACATTTTGGATATACCCTGCGTCCGGTTATTGAAGACAGGTCCATGCCAAACCGTCAGTATGTATTCTGTGAAGGTGGAAGAAATCCGGGAGAGACACATTGTGACGAGTGGCATTCAAAAGGCGGCAGGGGACCGGCAGTCGGCTCTTCCTTATATCCGAAGGTGACTGCTCAGAAGGATGATAACTGCCATGAGAAAGGTACGATGATTTTTGACGGAAGAATAAAATATATCCACCGTCCGTCAGGAAGAGACGAGCTTTACGATCTGTTTGAAGATCCGGGAGAATGCCGTAATATCATAGCTTCTGCGGATCAGGAGCTTTTGTACAGGCTGAAATCCAAGATGCTGGACTGGTATCAGCAGACCTGTGATATCGTTCCTAAAAAGCTTGATGAAAGAAATTCTTTTGAACAGACATGGACTTTTGTCAGAGGAATATGTCCTCCCGGAAAGGAAGAGAAGGTGAGGGAGTATCTTAAAACAGGTGTAGAGTGGCCGGATGCTCTCCGGTATTGTGTTGAATTATGGATGCAGATAGGAAAGGAAGGAAATTATGATGAAACATTATTGTAACCCAATGAATCTTGAGTATCGTTACCAGTTTTACAGGAAAATTGTACAGGGGCAGGAGCCGGAACCTTTTAAAGTATACAGGGAGGCTGCGGACCCGTCATTGATTTTGTTCAAGGACACCTATTTTTTGTTTCCGTCCATGACACTTGGCTTTTATACAAGTCAAGATCTATATGACTGGGAATTCCATGAATTCCTGGGAGATATTCCGATATATGATTATGCACCGGATGTCAGGGTAATGGGAGAGTATCTGTATTTTTCTGCATCTGGGATGGACAAGAATTGTTCTTTTTACAGGACGAAAGATCCCAGAACAGAGAAATTTGAAGAAATTCCCGGTACGTTTCCATTCTGGGATCCGGCACTTTTCGTGGACGATGACAAAAGAGTCTATTTTTACTGGGGATGCTCCAACCGGACACCAATCTATGGAGTGGAACTGAACCCCGAAACAATGGCCCCTCTTTCAAAGGAGCTGGAGTTGATTCATCCGCATCCGGAATGCCGGGGGTATGAACGGTTTGGTAATGATCATATCTCACCGAAGTCAGAGGAACAGATAGAAGCCGAGGTAGAGGCAATGTTAGCCGGTATAAAGCAGCAGGCAGCTGCCCAGGGGCGCGGTGAAGACATTGGTATGACGGAAGAAGAAGCCAGGGCGATGCTTAGGGCATATATGGGAAACAGTCCTTATATTGAAGGGGCCTGGATGACAAAACACGAGGGCAGATATTATCTGCAGTATGCGATACCAGGTACAGAATACAATGTTTATGGAGATGGTGTGTATGTCAGTGACCAGCCATTAGGACCTTTTAAGCCGGCAAGAAATAACCCATATTCCTATAAACCAGGCGGATTCATCACTGGCGCCGGACATGGGTCTACTTTAGAAGATAAGAAGGGGGCATTCTGGCATATAGCATCCATGAGGATCAGCCATAATGAAAACTTCGAGCGTCGTTTAGGGCTGTGGAAGGCAGGCTTTGATGAGGATGGCGAGTTATACTGCGATCAGCGCTTTGGTGACTGGCCGATTGCCATGGAAGGGAACGCTTTTGACGATCCTGACTATATGCTGCTTTCCTACGGGGCTTCCGTGAGCGTTTCTTCAGGAGAAGGGGAGAAAAATATCACAGATGAGGATATCCAGACATTCTGGAAAGCAGAGGAGAGCGAATCAGGGGCATGGGCAGTTGTCGATTTGGGGCAGCCGGAGCAGGTAGCGGCAGTCCAGATTAATTTTGCAGATGACGGGGTTCGTAAAGAACTGCCGGAGTCAACGGAGAGATTTTTGAATTTCTATGAAGAACGCTGGATCGATCCAAAGAAACAAAAGACCAGATGGCTTCTGGAAGGATCTTTGGATGGTCAAACATATGAAATACTGACTGACAAGAGGAATGTGGAGACAGACTACGCCCATGACTTTATTGAATTTGAACAAACAAAAGAATTGCGTTATATCCGATTGACAGTTGAGGCACTTCCTTATCAGCAGACGGCAACGGTATCAGGTATTCGTGTCTTTGGAAACGGAAAAGGGGCTCTGCCGCAGGGGGCACAGGATGTTCAGATAGAATATGATGGAAAAATGGACATGAAGGTGTGCTGGAATGCTGAAAATACAGTCGGAGCAGTTGTGCAATGGGGATATGCCCCAGAGAAGCTTTATCACAGCCGGATGGTCTATGGAAAGTGTGAGGCTTGTGTAGGCGCGATTGTAGAAGGCGAGCCTGTTTATGTAAGAGTGGATACCTTCAATAAAAAAGGGATTACAAAAGGAAATGTTATAACGGTGAATGAATAAGGCCGCATAGAGAGAAAATAAAGAAAGATCAGAGGGCACTTCATAATGAGTAAAAAGGAAAAGAACCCGGAAAAACTGGGAGTATTAAAGTTTTGGGGCTGGCAGATGCGTGCAGTGTCAGCGGGCAGCATTGTAGTTGTAATGGGGTATTTAAGTATTTTCTGTACCAATACGCTGATGATGTCTCCAGCGCTGGTTGGTACATTACTGATGGCTTCCAAGATATTTGATGGAGTTACAGATTTAATCGCCGGATATGTGATTGATAAGACGCATACAAAATTAGGAAAAGCAAGACCTTATGAATTTTGTGTGATCGGTGTCTGGCTCTGTACCTGGCTTTTATTTAACTGTTCGGAAGAATGGTCTATGACTGTCAAATCAATTTGGATCTTTGTGATGTATACTTTTGTAAATTCCGTATTTGCGACATTTTTGAGCACAAATCAGACGGCTTATATGGTACGTGCATTTGATACACAGTCCAAAATTGTAAAGGTGAATTCCTATGGTGGAATCGTAGTAACAATGGGATGTGCGGTTGTATCCATGTCATTCCCGGCATTGATGGCAAAGATGGCAACCTCAGCAGGCGGATGGTCTGAATTAGTCGGAATCTATGCACTCCCGCTGGCAGTGATTGGAATGGGGCGTTTCTTTTTTGTTAAAGAGACTGTGCAGGTAGAAGAGACTGCTGACAAGCTCAATCTTAAGAGTATGTTTAAAGTCTTAAAGACAAACAAGTACATATATGTTGCGTTTGCAATTGGTGCACTTTACAATCTGACACTCGGATTAAACGCGCAGACATACTACTTTACAGATGTTGTGGGTAATATTGGAAAATTGACGATGATTGCGGCGTTATCAATGCCAATGCTGATTGTCATGTTTATCTTCCCCATCATATTGAAAAAGCATTCCATTGCACAATTGATGGCTTTTGGCGGAGTAGTGGGAATTATCGGTGGAATCCTGAATTTTCTTGCAGGTTCCAATATGGCACTGCTTATGGCAGGTGGTGCGTGTATCGCCTTTGCAGGGCTTCCGATTGCCTATTTAAGCGGACTGTTGATTCTGGATTGTGCAGCCTTCAATGAAAAATGCGGAGAGCCGCGTATGGAAGGTGTGATGTCAGCGTTCCATAGTTTTGCGTCTAAGATTGGACAGGGAGTCGGTGCAGCTATGCTTGGAGGAATTTTAAGTGTCTCAGGATATAACGGCGCTGCAGCAGTACAGTCAGACAGTGCCCTTATGGGAATTCGTATTCTGTATGGTATTATTCCGGCCGTAATTTTTCTGCTTGTAGTACTGGCAGCAAGGTCCTATAAGCTGGATAAGGTCCTTAAAGGGGAAATTGCAGCCTAGACGTTGTACCAGTATTCCATCCGGCTGTTTGGTATCAGTGTAGAGGAATATGCAGGCATGATCACGCTTATCAGGAAGTATTGAAAAACTGGAATCATTATTTTTTCCAGCGCAATATCAGCTACTTTTTCAGGAGGCCGGTCGTATTCTGCGGAAAGAGCATTTGGAAATCGCCGGAAACCCATGGGGAAATCTTGGATATCGTGGAGAATTTAATGGAAATATTACAGATTATTTCTTTTTGTGGATTCCGGTTAAAAAATAGGCGTGGAGCATTTTTACAGCTCCACGCCTATTTTTTACTCTAATATGTTTTTCCTTAAGCGAAACTTTTACTACAGGTTTAAACCTGTCTAACGTGTTTTGGACAGAAAAAATTTATTAGCAAACGGGTGATAAAAAAGTAACGACTGCGCTATTTAACGCACCAGTCTGTCCTTATAATGTCAGCATAAATAATTTAAAGAGAAAGAGAGTGACAAGTGTATGGAAAGGAAAAAAAGTAAGAAAAAGATTGTTATCACTGTAATTGCAGTACTGATTCTGGCATTTATTCTGCTGAATATAGTTCTGCTCGGAGCAATGGGAGGTGCTGGTCCGTTCGCGTTTATCAAGAAGAACAAGTTGAAAAATCATCCGGGAAACGCACCGGTCTACCATCTGGAATCAGTGGAGGTGAAAGAGGACAGCCCGCTAAAAGGGAAGTCTCTCTGCTTTCTTGGTTCATCAGTCACATTGGGAGCACAGTCTTTGGATGTTTCCTTCGCGGATTACATAGGAAAAAAGGACGGCTGTAACTATGTAAAGGAAGCGGTAAGCGGAACAACACTGGTAGACAGTGGCTCTAACTCCTATATACAGAGAATGAAGAATAATATCAGTAAAGATGAAAAATTTGATGCATTTATTTGTCAATTATCTACGAATGACGCAAGTAAGAAAAAGGAACTGGGAACGATCAGCAGCTCGGAGAATCTGGAGGATTTTGATACCTCTACGGTTATTGGAGCAATGGAATATATCATAGTATATGCCCGGCAGACGTGGGACTGCCCCGTGATTTTCTATACGGGCACAAAGTATGACAGTGAGATGTATCAGCAGATGGTAGATGCACTGCTTAAACTGCAGGAGAAATACGATATTGGTGTGATTGATTTGTGGAATGATGCAGAGATGAACGCAGTATCTGATGAGGACTATGAACTTTATATGGCAGATTCCATCCACCCGACACAGGCAGGATACCGTGACTGGTGGACTCCTAAGATGGAAGAATACCTGTATTCATACTTAGCTGATCAGAAGTAATCATAGAAAGCTGGTCATGTATTTCAGAAAGAACAAAAATGAAAAAGGAGAAAAAACACATGGCAAAATCAAGAAGGGACTTCTTACAAGGCACTGCCAGCCGGGGGGACAGCTTTCGTGCAGAGCCCAAAACAGAAGCGGTCTGTTCTAAGAAAGCAGACGTGGAAAAGAAAAAGCAGGTCCAGTTCCACCATTGTGATGTGCTGGTCATTGGCGGCGGGATTGCCGGTATGGAGGCAGCACTGCGTGTAGTAGATCAGGGAAAGACAGCCATTATTGTCGATAAGGGTGTATTCGGGCATTCCGGGACATCGGGAATGAACTGGGGACATACTTATCAGAGCATGGAATTTGCCCCGGATGATGATGCAACGATTGCAAATACCATCGCAGTCATGGACATGGTCTGTGAGGGACTGCTCAACCAACCGTATTTCTATCATTTGCTGAAAGCGCATAAAGAAGAGAAAATCATTGCAAATGGACTGAAATATGGCAGCATCCCACTCTATAACGAGGACGGGACTGTTCTGAGCCATAATGAGGTGAATCCACAATTCCCCGTTACACATGACCAGGGATTCTGGCCGAGGATGATGGCACAGTGGTGTCAGCGAAACAGTAATGTGACGGAGATCATAGACCAGACTTACGTTGTTGATATCCTTCTCTCATCAAAAGGCCGTGCAGCCGGTGCTGTTGCAATTGATCTGGTTCACGGAACCCCGCACATATTCCGGTCAAAGGCAACGATCATGGCAACGGGGAGTTACTGCTGGATTACAGGATGGAACGGCATGGGGGCGGAGTCCATGGCTGGAAAAGAGAATACAGGAGACGGGATCGCGATGCTTTTAAGGCATGGAGTGCCTATGGCAGATATGGAGCAGTTCTGCGGAGATGCTTCACAGTGGACACCTGCGGGGGTACGCCAGACCATGGGAAACTTCAACTTTGACGGCAGCCAGACTCCGAAGGATATGATTTTCGATGCCAATATGGTGCCATGGTCTAAATTGCTGGAAGGGCACAGCCCTCTGGTAAATATGGGTGCATCCATGAGGATTTTCTATGGGCTGAGACTGAATGGGAGGACCACCGAAAACGGCGGATGTTACATTGATAAAGCATGTGCTCCTGTGGCGCCGCGTTATTTCCGAAGGGTGGAGGAACGGCAGAAGGAGCTGCTGGGATATGAGCTTCCTCAGTACGTGGAAGTCGTTCCGGAGACTTGGGACAGTGCGGGATGCCCGCGCCAGTTATCAGAAACATCCGAAACGATGATTCCGGGAATGTTCTTTGCAGGCGCGGCCCCCGGAGGAGTTGGCGGGATGACACAGGTGGCGGCACAGTCAGGCGGCTGGATCGCGGCAAACGGTGCCGTCAAGACAGCATCCCGGATTGAGATGCCGGATGTTCTGGACGAAGAAATCCAGGCAATTATTGAGAAAGCTTATGGCTATCTTGAGAAGAAGCCGGTGAATCCGATCCGTGCAAGCCAGGTCATGCATAAAATCCAGCAGACCTACTGGGACAGGACATACGGACCGCTTAAGGATGAAGCAAAAATATTAGCAATTATCAAGGAACTGAACCGTATCAAGGAGGAAGATCTGCCAAGGATGTGGACTGCAGATGACTCCTACCGGATGAACTGTGAATGGCGGGACTGCTTTGAGGCTGAGAACATGCTCTATTGTGCCCTTGGCGCGTCCTATGCCGGTCTGATGAGAAAAGAGAGCCGGGGATTCCATATGCGGACAGATTATCCAGACCCGGATAACCAGACGGGACTGCGCAATACAGTCGTCAAGTTAAATGAAAATGGAGAATGGGAGACAGAGTTTGCACCGAAATTTGACCAGCTGATTCCGTCCGCAGTTCTCGCACAGATGGTTCCGACAGATATCGGCCTGAACTCATTTGCGCCGGAACCAAAGAAAAATGCCGGGAAAGAAAAGGAGACAGAATAATGGGTGAGACAATTATTGCAAAGGTATTCCGCTATGATCCGTCTAAGGATAAAGCCCCCTACTATAAAGAATACACAGTGCCGTGGCAGGCAGATGAGAGCGGATTTATGACGGGGCTGCAGGTCCTGCATTACATATATGAAAACATAGAGCCGATCGCCTACGATTATAACTGCCGTGGCAGTATCTGTGGAAGATGCTCCATGGTGATCGATGGGAAACCGGGGCTGGCGTGTTACACAGCGCTGCAGCCGGGACATCATACATTTGAGCCTTTGGAAGGACAGCCGATTATCAGAGACCTTATGATTGACCGTAAGCCCGTCATGAAGAAATTCGTAGAGACAGAGGTTGCAAAGAAAACGTTGAATCCGGTCGAAAAATCCGAAGATATTGAGTATGACCTTTACTGGAATACCCTGGAACGTTTGAATAACTGCCGGGAGTGTATGCTGTGTTATGACGTATGCCCTGCACTTAAGATCAACGACCATGATTATATCGGACCAGGTGCGATGATGCAGGTCGCCTTCCGCCATCTTGACCCACATGATGAAGCAGACAGAGTACAACAGGCTGTTTTTTCCGGTTTGTGGAAATGTGTTCTGTGTGGAAGCTGTGAACTGGTCTGCCCGGCACAGATCCCACATGTGAAGTTACTTACGATACTGAGAGATGAGGCTAAGAAGCGGGGAATGAAACCAGAGGGAAGCGACAACTATAACTTCTGGAAGAATGATCCGACAGAAGATGGACAGGCAGAAGATAATCAGACAAGAGAGGAGGGAAGCAATGAATACGGTGAGATTTAGTGAAAATGTACTTTGCAGCGCGGAGAAGATCGTGAAGGAATGCATGGGAGCCGAGGAATCATTCTGTAAAAGCAGATGTCCGATGCATACGGATGTAAAAGAATATGTAAAGAAGATTGCAGACAGGGATTATGAGGGAGCAGTCAAAGTAATCCGGGAAAAATTGTTCCTTCCGGGTACCCTGGGCAGAATCTGCGCCCATCCATGTGAGGAAGCATGCAGAAGAGAAAAGGAATTCGGTCAGCCACTTTCCATAGCAGCCCTGAAACGATTTGCGGCAGATAAAGCGGATGAAGAATCTCTCTGGGATGTAACGACAGGTGAAGATACCGGAAAAAAGGTTGCTGTCATCGGTTCGGGTCCGGCAGGAGCACAGGCAGCTATCGATCTGAGGAAAGCCGGACATGAGGTAACAATCTATGAGAAGGAAGAAAAGACAGGAGGCATGCTGCGTCTTGGAATTCCAAAATACAGGCTCCCCAGAGAAATCGTAGAGAAGGAATACCGCTATCTGGACCGTCTGGGAATCAACTTTCAGATGGGAGTCACAGTAGGCAGAGATATTTCTCTGCGTGAGCTGCGTAAGCAGTATGATGCCGTCCTTTTGGCAAACGGTGCGCAGAAAGGGAGCATCGTAAAAGTACCCGGATATGATGCCGATGGAGTCTATACAGCAACAGAATTTCTCAAAGAAATCAGTCTTACAGACCGCTTTGACCGGGCAGGGGAGCGGATCGTCATTGTAGGGGGCGGGGATGTAGCTATGGACTGTGCACGTTCTGCCCTGCGTCTGGGAGCAGCAAAGGTATCTCAGTGTTCGCTGGAGAGCCTGGAAGAACTTCCTGCCTCTACAAAAGAGAAGGATCAGGCAGTGGAGGAAGGCGTACTCTGTAACTTCGGCTGGGGACCCGCAGAGATTCTTGCGGAAAATGGCACTGTGAGAGGCATCAGGCTGCAAAAGGTAAAGTCTGTATTTGACGAAGAAGGCAGATTTCATCCGCAATATGAAGAGGAAACAAAGGTGATAGAGGCAGATACGGTGATCATGGCAACAGGACAGCTTGTGGAGGATCTTACAGATGGAGCTGTGGCGCAGGGACAGGGCGGAAGATATCAGGTCGATCCCAGGACCCTGGCTGCGCAGACAGAAGGTGTATTTGCTGCAGGAGATGCTGCAGGCGGGAAAATCGTGATTGAAGCCATGGCATTGGGCAGAAAAGCTGCGATCAGTATAGATCGTTTTCTGAACGGACGTGATCTGGCAGAGGAAAGGGACTTTGACTGTGAGTGGAATCACGAGACGAAACTGGATGTACCGCTGCCGGAGGGGACAAAAGATCTTCCAAGGGTCCAGGACAATCTGCGCCCGGTTCAGGAGAGAATCCTGGATTTCGAGCCGGTAGATCTGGGACTTACAGAGGAGCAGGCGGTGGAAGAAGCAGCACGCTGTCTAAGCTGTGAGTGCAGGCTGTGCATGAAGGAATGTACGATGTTAAGTGAATTTGGCAGATGCCCGAAGGAAGTCTTTGATCCGGTCCTGAAAACAGGGCAGCTGGATATACTGCAGACATATTCCTGCAACGACTGCGGGGAATGTACAGTCGTGTGTCCGCATGAACTGCCTGTAAGAGAAGCCTTTATGGAAGCACGTAAAGACTTTGTAAAAGCCAACCTGGGAGAACCACCGCTTAGCGGGCACAGACCAGTCAAGATCCATCAGGCGCTCGGCTTCTATTCCATGTATACGACCAAAGTTTGCGGAGGTAAGAAAAATGACAGCAGCAATTGATAAAGAAATACATTATGGATTTATGCCGGGATGTAGTTTTTCTTCTTATCATCCAGAGGCAGTGATAAAGACAGCCGCTTATTTAGATTCTGTACTGCCGAAGTTTTCTGCAGTCCTAAAGTGCTGTGGGAAGCCGACTCGTGATATGGGACAGTACGATCTTTTTAAAGAAAGGTTTGCAGGATTGATCAGTGACCTGGAAGATGTGGATATCGAGGAAATGATTTTTGCCTGCCCGAACTGTAAGGCAGTCTTTGAGAAGGAAAGTTCGGTCAAGTCATATTCTCTTTGGGAAATCCTGCCCTTGACAGGGCTGCCAAAGGAATTAAGAGGAAAGGCAAAGGACAGTGACATGGTATTTACCATCCATGATTCCTGCTCAGCGCGCCATGACAAAGAGACACAGGATGGAATTCGATGGATTTTGAGGGAGCTGGGATATCAGTATGTGGAGTCTGCATACAGCAGAGAAAAGACCAAATGCTGCGGCTATGGAGGCATGGTAAATCCGGTGAATCCCGGACTTACAAAAAAAGTGATGCAGCGGCGTGCAGAAACTCTGGAAAACAGGCCGGCTGTCACTTACTGTTCCACCTGCCGTTCGGCACTTATGCAGGCAGGACTCAGGGCATGGCATATCCTGGATTTGATCTGGGGACCCGTTGTATATGCGCAGGATGAACCGAAGCCTGATATTTTACAGACTCCGGCAGATGTGTGGCATAACCGGTATGTAACCAGAAAAGGGCTGTCAGAAGCGTTAGGTATAAAGTAGATGAAAAGATATTAAATTGGTAATATTCGAACTAAAAAAGTAACAACAGTGATAGTTGAAAGGGGCAATTTTTATTACTCTTGTTACAGACAAATGAAATACATATGAGATTTAAGGAAGGGAGATTCACATGAAACCACAAACAAAAACAAAGCCCAAAAACAGAATGTACGCATTCGCTTGGAGCACGAGAGGTTTTTCACTGGGAGTAAACTCTTTGCTGTTAATGCAGGCGACTTTTTATGCAACTCAGAGTTTGGGGCTTTCAGCAGGGCTGGTGGGTACACTGTTCCTGGTCAGCAAGATCTTTGATGGCGTCACAGATTTAATAGCAGGATATATTATTGATAAGACCCAAACAAAGTGGGGAAAAGCAAGACCTTATGAGCTGTTCCTGATTCCAACGTGGATATTGACAGTTATCTTCTTCAGTACGCCGGCATCGATGGGCACAACAGGGAAGATTATCTGGGTGTTTGTATTGTACGTATTGATCCAGGCAGTCTGTGTTACATTCTTAAGTGCATCTGAGACAACATTTCTTGCCAGATCCACGACAGATGATGAACTTCGGGCAAAGGCTCTGACAGTAGCAGGTATCCTTGCAATGCTTGTCCCGACAATCGCAAGCATTATTCTTCCGCAGTTGATCGCAAAATGGGGATCACAGCCGGGCGGATGGACAAAGATCATGCTTGTATATGCTGTTCCACTTACTATCGTTGGTCTGTTCCGTTTCTTCTTTATTAAAGAAGAGGTGGAAGACGAAACCGCAGGTGTACAGAAAAAAGATGACATTACACTGAAAGAGGGCTTAAAAGCCATTGCTAAAAATAAATATCTATTCCTTTTTGTAGGTGCAACCTTTATCTGTGCAGTGAATAATAACCTTATTTCAGGTGTTGGGACTTATTTCTTCCAGTATGTAATGGGAGATATCGGAAAAATGTCTCTGATTGGTATGCTTGGCCTGCTGACCCCATTCACACTGCTAATCTTCCCAATGACTGTGAGAAAAGGGTATGCAATGAACTTTGTAAAACTTGGACTTATTTTGGCAGTAGTTGGTAATATACTGAAATATTTTGCAGGCTCCAATATGACTCTGGTTTTGATTGGCAGCATCATTGCGGCAGTTCCAGGTTCCTCTATGCTGCAGATGATCGGAAGTCTGTTCATGATTCAGTGTATGGACTACGGCGAGTGGAAGACAGGAGTCAGAGTCGAGGCTATGATGAATTCCGTAAATGGATTTGCATCCAAGGTAGGTGCAGGTATTGCCAGCGGTTTCTTAGGAGTTCTGATGGGAGCAACAGGATTTGTCAGTGGAGCACCAACACAGAGTGCGGGAGCGACTACAGCAATCCAGATGGGATATTCTGTTATCCCGGCAATCTTCTGTGTACTCATGCTTGTAATCCTTCATTTCTATGATTTGGAAAAGAAACAGGGAGAAATCAGGGCAGACCTGGCTAAGAGAGCAGAGGTGGCTCAGAAGGCGGCAGAGTAATGATACAGTTAGCAGAAATTTTTCAGGACGGCATGGTTCTGCAGAGGCGGAAAAAGGTATCTGTATGGGGAACCAGCAGCCTGGCTCAGCAGATTAAGGTGAGATGGAATGACGAGGTATTGTTAGAGACAGAGATCGGGGAAGGGGAGTTTAAGATTTCCCTTCCAGAAATGGAGGCAGCATTCCAGGGTGAACTCCATCTCTCTGGGTCCTGTGGTGATCACGTTGTATTAAAAAATGTGGATATCGGAGAGGTATGGATCGCAGGCGGACAGAGTAATATGGAATTTACCCTGCAGTGCGATAAAGATGGTGAACAGGCGATAGAAGGCGCAGCTGATGAACATTTCAGATATTATGAGGTCGGGAGATATTCATTTGAAGGCGAGGCAGAAGAAGGATTAAAGGATGCTTCTCATTGGGATAGATGGCTGCCCTTCCAGAAGGAATATGCACCTTGGTTTTCAGCGGTAAGTGTCTATTTTGCTAAGAAACTGAGAATAGAACTTAAGATTCCGGTTGCAGTTATTGGCTGTAACTGGGGCGGCACCCCGGCTGTATCGTGGATAGCAGAGGAAGAATTAAGCGGCGATTCAGAACTGAGAGGACTGGCAGAGGAGTATAATAGGACAGTCCAGAGTCTGGACATGGAAAAGTATCTGGTCCAGGATCTGAAAAAGAGAAAACATGCATCCAGTCCGGAAGTTACATCAAAGGTAGATCTGTTAATGAAAGAGGAATGCCTGAAAGCACCTGGATTTTTCACAAAGCTGATTGGAAAATGGTATGCAAAGTTTCAAGGAGCCGGCCCTCATGATGAGAAACGTCCGGGAGGATTGTTCCAGACAATGGTCAGCAGGATTGCAGGTTATGACTGCAGGGGCGTGATCTGGTATCAGGGAGAGGCAGATGCAGACCACCCATTTCTATATAAGAAATTGTTCGAAGGTGTGATCCGTTCCTGGCGAAAAGCCTGGGAAAAAGAACTTCCATTCCTGTTCGTGCAGCTTGCACCGTTTGAGGCGTGGCAGGGATGCAGCGGAGAAAATTTCCCGGTACTGCGTCAGCAACAGCAGGAAGCAGAAGATGAAATAAAAGATTGCTGGATGGCATCTATCATGGATGTGGGGAGCCGGTTTGATATTCACCCAAAAGAAAAGCAGCCGGTAGGTGAAAGGCTGGCATTGCTTGCATTGGGGAAGATGTATGGTCAGGATAAGCTCTGTGAAGCCCCGCGGATTTCAGCGATAGAAAAGCAGGAAGGTATCATCCGGGTCGAATTTAAAGATGCCGGAGATGGTCTAATGCTGAAGGGAGAGTTGGATGGACTTTTTACTGTAACAAGTGAAGAACGGGTAATTGGATGTGGGGTTGAGATAGAAGAAAATTGTGTATATTTACGTTCTCCTGAGCTGACAGAAGATAAAAAGGTGGTCGTTGAATTTGCCTATATGCCATACTGCCAGATGACACTCTATGGCAGTACCGGACTGCCGGCACGCCCATCTGCACCCGTAGAGATTTTATAGTAATTTCAGGAAGGACTTTTCTTCCTTTTATAAAGAAGCGCAATGATTTATCGGATATAGGATAGGAGATAGAGAAAAATGAAAGCGATTATGGTAATGTTCGATTCCCTGAATCGGAAAATGCTAGAGCCTTACGGATGTGACTGGATTCCGACACCTAATTTTCAGCGGCTGGCCGACCGTGCGGTAACATTTGACTGTAATTATGTCGGCAGTATGCCATGTATGCCGGCCAGAAGAGAACTGCATACAGGAAGGCTGAATTTCCAGCACAGAAGCTGGGGACCTTTGGAGCCGTTCGATGACTCCATGCCGGAAATCTTAAAGAACAACGGCATCTATACACATCTGACAACAGACCATCAGCATTACTGGGAGGATGGCGGTGCGACATACCATCACAGATATTCTTCCTTTGATCTGAACAGAGGGCAGGAAGGGGACCCGTGGAAAACCAGTCCGGAGCTTATAGATGCAACGGCTGAGAGAAAGCTGGTCGGCAGGGTCAATTATTTTGATAAAGCAAACCGCGAGTACATCGACAGTGAAGAGAAAATGCCGCAGGCAAGGACTTTTCGGGCTGGGCTTGATTTCTTAGAAAAGAATCATGAAAAAGATAACTGGTTCTTACAGATTGAGACCTTTGACCCACATGAGCCGTTTTTCACACAGAAGGCTTATAAAGAGCAGTTTGCACATGAGTATCAGGGAGAAATGGGAGACTGGCCGCCGTATTATTTTGTGACAGAGGGTGAGGATTCTGTCAGACATATGAGGCTGGAGTATGCATCACTGATTACGATGTGCGACCATTATCTTGGCAAGGTTCTTGATAAGATGGATGAGTATGGTCTGTGGGAAGATACGATGCTGATCGTGAATACAGACCATGGCTTCCTTTTGGGAGAGCATGACTGGTGGAGCAAGTCGATCATGCCTGTTTATGAGGAGATTTCCCATACGCCTCTGTTTATCTATGATCCGGTGAGCAAGGCTGCGGGAGAGCGCAGAGAGGCTTTGACGCAGACCATAGACCTGCCTGTGACGATTTTAGATTTCTTTGGCATGGAGATTCCAAAGGATATGCAGGGAAAATCCCTGTTCCCGGTCATCAGGGAAGGGAAGAAAGTACGGGAATATGTGATATTTGGCTATCATGATGGACACTGCAACCTGACGGATGGAAACTGGGTATACATGAAGGCTCCTCTCGATGGCAGTGAACTGTACGAATATACGCTGATGCCGACCCACATGAACAGTCGTTTCCCGGTATCAGAGCTTCAGGATATCGGACTGCAGGAGCCATTTTCATTTACGAAGGGCACCAGGACGATGAAAATCAGTGCAAAAGCGGGAATGAATGATGCAATCAATTTTGGCACCAAGCTGTTCTGTCTGGAATCTGATCCGAAACAGGAGCATCCGTTGATGGATATTGGAAAGGAGACTGAGCTGGCGAATGAAATGGTCAAGCTGATGCGGGAGAATGATTGTCCGGTCGAGCGGTATGCGAGATTTGGATTCCCGGAACAAGGCGAGGTGACCGAAGAGCACATTCTGGCAGCAAGAAAAGCTGAGACAGAAGACCGGATTCCCGAGGGATTAAAAAATCTGGAGTGGGAACGCGGAGCAGTGAATATGTACCATGTGGTGAAACGATTCCTTGGCGAGGGGGCTGTAAAGGCACAGGAGCTTCTTGTCCAGAAGGCAGAAGAAAATGTAATCACGAGATCCTCTGTCGGAGCATGGATGAGCGAGATCGCGCCGGATGGACTGAAAGATATGCTGTGGTATTTTGCAGCATTGGCAAGCCGGACGGAATAAGGTACAGCAGGTAGAATGAAGCAGATAAAACGGACAGATCGTGGAAAGCTTAAGAGGCTTTTTAAGTATCTGTCCGTTTTATAATTAGAATTTAAAACTATTTAAGGATTTCATTTACCTTATCTATCGTAAGGTTACATAACGCAGCTATTTCTTCCGGTTTTTTTCCCTGCATATAAAGTTTAAAGACCTGGCGGGCACGCTGCTCCCCCATCTGTTCACCCATTTTTAGACCGATTTTTTGTCCAATCTCTTCCCCAGCCTTGCGGCCTCTTTTTTCAGCGCTGCTGATCTGTGTATTATAATCTTTCAAAGCCTTCTCACGGGCTTCATACTCAAGCCTTTTCTGTTCATCAGCACTCAGATTCAACAGGGTCTGATATGCCTCATCGAGATATTCGTTTGTCTTTGCCATACGCTCAAACTCCTCTCTTTTTTTCCCGCTGAAGAACTTCATCCATGCAATGATATCTTCGCCAGTCTTAACTTCCGGCGGGAGCTTCTTTAACTCTAAGATCTGAAGTTCCATTTTATCGGAATAGATACGGTGGGTCTTATCATCGCAGAGATGTATGCATCGGTAACATTCATCATCATCCGGAAAATGGATAAAATCCAGGATACTTACATGGATACATTTCTGCAATTTGTCATAGGATTCGCCCTTTTTAATCTGGCTGGCAAACATTTTGCTTAAGTAGAACAATACCCGTTCGTCCCAGTATTCAAAATATTTCACCTGCATTTCCAGATTCATCTGCGTGCCATCCATAAGCAGAATCCGGACATCCATAATCCCTAGTTTGTCATCCGCAGATTCTTTAGGAAGCAGCGTTGGCAGAAGAGCCGTCTCACGAATATCTTCGGGGTGGACCTTAAGCAGCGCAGCAATAAATCCTTTCCTGACCTTTGCATTCTGCATGAGCTCTTTAAAGCAGAAGTCTACAGTGGGTAACATAATAAAGTTGTCTTTTGTCATAAATCTCCTTTCCTGTGCAGAAAAACGATATCCCCATCCCTCAAAGCACCTGTGTAAAGAAGCTTTTAAAGGGGCTAAAGGGGAAAAACACATGATGAAAAGGAGTGATTCTGATTTGCTATTATCATATCATGAAAAATCAATATGTAAAAGAGAAGAATTCCCTAATGGTCGTATATTTCGTTACTTTCTGCGTAAAAAAATGTTAGTTATTGGAAACAATCGGCGAAATGCCGACTAGAAAAATGAAAGGCGACTGCCTTACGATGTTTCTGAACTGAGTATATCATGTGATTATCAGAAGAGCAATTAGGCAAAGTGACGAATTTGGAAATTAGCGGATTTTCCCGCCAATTTCCATAATTCTCTCATAGCACTTATCAAAGAACATCCGGTACCCTTCACAGAAATAGTTTTCATACAGACCTGTATTCTGATTAAAATCTCGGTTTCTCTGGCACCCGCCTCGACAGAGCCGGTAATATTTACAGTCTTTGCATTTTGCATCTAATTTCATAGAACGCTCTACAAATCCAATTTCTTTACGCCGCTCATTAATATGGTCCATTTTATGCTCGTTAAAGTTCCCGAGACAGTAGTCATCCAGCATATAAAAATCGCAGGGATAGACACTTCCGTCTGCTTCCACTACATTCTGGATTCCGCAGGTCCCCCTCTGGTCGCAGGATTCTGCCATATAGCCCGCAGCCAGTCCGACATAATTTTCAAACTGACGGATATAAGGCTGACAGCCACGTTTTAAATCTTCATACCATAAGTCAAATAATGTAGTCAGGAACTGTCCGTATTTTTCCGGCGAAAGGGAATAAGGTGTCCTTCCATGCCCTTCATCGAGAGGATCAAGACAGGCAATATACTGCTGGTAATTCCAGCCCCGCTTCTGATAGCTGCGGTATATGGCGGTGATGTGATCCGCAATTGCCGGGGTGACAACGGTCAGGATATTGTAATCCACCCCATATTCATCCATAAGCTTTGCCGCTTCGTTGATCCGTTCATAAGTATCACCGCCATTTTTCGTATGACGCAGAGAGTCATGGATTTCTTGTGTTCCATCTACAGAGAGTCCAATAAGAAAATGATTCTCTTTAAAAAATCTGCACCATTCTTCATCAATCACATAGCCATTCGTCTGCAGGGCGTTATGTACCTGAATCTGATTTTTATTATACTGTTTCTGATATCCAACCGCTTTCCTGAAAAAATCCAGTCCCCTTAAGGTCGGCTCCCCGCCCTGATAGGCATAGCTGATCATTCCTTCCGCGCGGAGCATTGTTTTACGGATTATATTTTTCAAAGTCTGCTCGGACATGAATCCGAAAGACTCCTGAGTACGTTTTTGCGCTTCATCACAGTAGAAGCAATAGTCACATGACATATTGCACATACTGGAGGAAGGCTTCATTAAAACACTGATTGCTGGCATGGCGCCACCTCCTATATATGAATCACATGGGTTAGTGTATAATATCCTACTTCAAACCCACCACATAATACCATCACAAGTATCGGATTTAATTTTACCTTACGAAGCAGAACTATTGCAACGATAAAATACACAATCATTCTGATTTCTACATTTCCACTGACAAAAGAAACCGCATTGTTTCTAAAGAAAGCTGACACCAGGATCGTAACGCCTGCATTGGCAATCAATGCCACTACTGCCGGGCGGAGCGCCGAGAGCGTACCCTGGAGCAGGGAGAGGTTCCTATACTTCGTATAGATGAAGGCCAGCATAGTCACGAAAATGCAAGAAGGCAGGATACATCCAAGTGTTGCCACAATTGCTCCTGGTGTGCCTGCAATCTGCGTGCCTACGAAGGTGGCCGCATTGACGGCAATCGGTCCGGGAGTCATCTGTGAAATGGTGACGAGGTCGGTAAACGCATCCAGAGTCAGCCAGTGGTTCAGTGTGACGACCTGCTCCTGGATCAGCGGCATGGCAGCATATCCGCCGCCGAAGCTAAAACATCCAATCTGTAAGAAACTGATAAATAACTTTAGATAGATCATTTTTTCCACCATCCTTTTTCATTGCCTAATGTGCGGATCAGTCCAAACACGGCAACTGTAATAATAATGATCACAACATTGACATTCAGAAAATAGCTGATACAAAAACTGATGACCATAATGACCATATTGATCCAGTCATGTGTTTTCACAACGCCACTTCCCATATCCCAGACAACAGAGGCTATGACGGCACCGACGCCTGCGCTCATGCCGCTTAATACGGCGGAGATATATGGATTGGTGCTGAATGCCTGATAAAATAAGGAAATCACTGATAAAATGACCATTGGTGGTAAGATTGCTCCCAGTACCGAGACAAACACACCCGGAATACCGCATAGCTTGTAACCAACGACGATCGCGCCGTTTACTGCGATCGCACCTGGGGAAGACTGGGCAATTGCCACAAGATCGAGCATTTCTTCTTCATCGATCCAGTGGTAATGGTCCACAAATTTGTCTTTCAGTAAAGTGACGATGACATAACCGCCGCCGAATGTGAATGTACTCAGATATAAGGTTGCAAAGAATAAGGTGAACAGAACATGTTTTTTATTATTCGGATTTAATTCTCTCATGATAATCCCTCCAATTAGTTACAGTATATTCCTGATTGAATTATAAGGCAAATAGTATTATTATATGGTTATATATAATGAATATATTATGAATTTGGGTCCAAAAGGTATTTGCTTTCTATGCTATGTACATATTAATGCATATTATAGAGCACATTTTCACTGAGAAGGAGAAGACAAATGACGTTAAGACATCTGCGGATTTTTCTGGCAGTCTATCAGGAGATGAGTATCACCAAAGCCTCCAAAAAACTGCATCTCGCACAGCCAAGTGTAAGTTTGGCAATCAAAGAATTGGAGGAATTCTATCATATCCGTCTGTTCGACCGAATCAACAGGCGGATTTTTGTGACGGAAAAAGGGGAGGGATTTTACGACTATGCATCTCATATCATTGATTTATTCGATGAGATGGAGAACAGCATGATTTCTCCCGACATGCCGCTTAAGATTTCCATTGGTTCCAGTATTACGATCGGCAGTTATATCGTACCTCAGACAATTGCAGAGTTTCATAAGAAATATCCGGCCTGTGAGGTGAAGGTGAAGATTCAGAATTCCCAGAACATTGTACAGGCAGTTCTAAAGAATGAGCTGGACCTTGGTTTGGTGGAAGATAAGGTTCAGCATGAGCAATTGAAAGCAGTTCCGTTCATGCAGGATGAGCTTTATTTTGTATGCGGGAGCCATCATCCATTGGCAGAAGAGGATTCTCTGACTTTGGAGGACATCTGTGGATATCCATTCTTCATGCGGGAGCCGGGCAGTGCAAGCAGAGAGATTACGGACGGCCTTCTAAAGGCCCACCAGCAAAAGGCCAATATTCAGTGGGAAAGTGTCAGCAATCAGTCTTTGATCCGGGCGGTCGAGGTGAATCCGGGGATTACGGTTCTGTCAGGGAAACTCATTGAGGAGGAAGTGAAAAGAGGGAGCGTTGTGATACTGCCAGTGCACCCGGAAGCTTTCATTCGGAATTTTACATTAATCTATCATAAGAAGAAGTTCATGACACAGGCGCTGGAGGCTTTGGTGTCCTTGTTCTAGGGGAGAAAATGGAGAGTAAAAGCGTAATTATGCAACTTAAACAAAAATGATTAACAAAATTAATTAAAAATGCTGAAAAGAAAATTTGTCTTGTGAAATAGTTGACAGGAATTGGAAATAACGATATACTTTGCTTAAACAAGGGCGGGAAATAAGGCCCTTAAAAATTTAGAATAGTTAATTAATAATTTTAATCAACTAAAATAGGAGGAAGAAAAATGAAGTATTTTCTGGACAGCGCAAAATTGGATGAGATCAAAGAGGCATATCACACATTTGGGATTGATGGAGTGACAACAAATCCGCGTCATATTATGGTGAGTGGAAAACCATTTCTGACAGTTATTCATGAACTTGCAGAGTGGGTAAAGGAAGAGGGAATTGAAGGATATGAGAAGTTCCCGATCTCCGTGGAGATCAATCCACATTTGGATGATGCAGACGAGATGGTCGCAGAAGGAAAGAAAATTGCAGCGATCAGCCCGAACTTTGTAATTAAGATTCCTTGTACACAATCTGGCGTGGAAGCAGCAAGAAGATTAGAAGAGGAGGGCATCCGCACGAATGTCACATTGGTATTCTCCCCAGCACAGGCAATCTGGCCAGGGAAAAACAATTCTCTGTTCGTATCCCCATTCCTCGGTTGGAAGGAAGCAAACGGAGAAGACTGCAAAGCTTATATCCAGAATATCGTAGACATTTACAAAAATTACGGCTTCTATGGAAAGACAGAGATTATCTGTGCAGCACTGCGTACACCGAAGCAGATCGTAGACTGTGCAGTCGCAGGAGCAGATATCGTAACAACAAGTCTTGCAGTATATCAGGACAGCATCAAACATGCATACACAAATCAGGGATTAGATACCTTCCGCAATGCATGGGATAATACAGTAACAGAGTAGTTTCAAAAGCAAGTAATTAAGAATAGAAAGCCGGAACCGGCACAGGAGGTCAGTATGAAAATCGGATTTATCGGACTTGGCATTATGGGCGAGTCTATGTGTGAGAACATTGTAAAAAAACATGATGATACCGTATATGTATTTGATTTTGTAAAAGAAAAGGTAGAGCTGCTTGAGTCAAAAGGCGCAAAGGCATGTAACAGCTCACTGGAGGTTGCCCAGAATGCGGATGTAATCGTATCCATGGTTCCGAAATCAGAGCATTCTATGGCAGTTTATAAGGAAGTTCTTCCGGCTATGGACAGTTCAAAGACCTGCATTGACATGAGCACGATCGACCCGAGCGTATCTGTAGAGATTGCAGAAATGGTGAAAGCCACAGGCGCTCAGTTCGTAGATGCACCTGTTGTGAAATCCAAACCAGCAGCAATCGCAGGAAAATTGGGAATCTATGTGGGTGGCGACGAAGAGGCATATGAAAAAGTAAAACCGATTTTAGCATATATGGGTGAAAATATCATCAGAATGGGAGATAATGGAAAAGGGCTTGTCATGAAGATCTGTCATAATGCATTGGTTTCCCAGATTCAAAATGGTGTGAATGAGACCCTGACTCTTGCAGGTAAGAACGGAATCGATGTGGATCAGTTCACAACTGCGGTATCTTATGGCGGCGGACAGAATTTCTATCTTGACAGCAAGGCGGCTGTGATTAAGAAGGAAGACTACACAACTGCATTCTCTGTTGAAAATATGTACAAGGATGTGAATATCTGCATGAATATGGCAGCAGAATGTGGATTAAATATGCCAGGCGAGGCGGCAGCCAAACAGGTCTATGACAAAGCGATGGAGCTGGGCTATGGTAAGGAAGACTTCTGTGCTACGATTAAGGCAGTACGTCAATCATAACAGGCAGTAAGACAATGGGAGAAAAGCGATGGTAGAGAAGTTAAGCAGTAAAAACAAAATGCCCATTCGAAATGTAACAGACAGCGCATTTGCAAGCTATGGACGGATTGTTACAGGATATGATTTTTCTGAATTGATAGAATACATGGAACAGAAGACCGAAATCCCAGATCAGGGAAATGTTTATGTTGCATCGGTCGGGGAAATGGAACAGACCAGAGCATGTGAGATGATACAGAAAAACTTATATGGCGCGATGCCGGTACAGATTGGGTATTGTAACGGAAGAAATACTACATATAACGGATTCGAGTATCACAAAGGAAGCGAAATCAATGTCGCTGTCACGGATTTTATGCTGGTGCTCGGACATACCTGGGACATCAAAGACAATACGTACTGCGCCGATCAGGCTGAGGTATTCTTTGTCGAAAAGGGAACAGCGATCGAGATGTATCAGACGACGCTTCATCTTTCACCCTGCCGGGTAACGGATGAGGGCTTCAAGGATATCGTGGTGCTGCCTCAGGGGACAAATACACCGCTTAAAGATGCAAAGGACATTTTGGAGCCAGAGAATGTACTGCTGCTTCAGACGAATAAGTGGGTGTTGGCGCATCCTAAGAGAGAGCCTTTGATCAAGCAGGGGGCACATCCGGGATTTCTTGGAGAAAATAAAGAACTGCTTTATTAAAAAAATAGAGCCATAAGAAGGAAAAGAAAATACTGGACATATTTTATACTTATTGACCATTACTGGTTCAATAAGATATACCTTTTCCTACTATGGCTGCTATGAAATATAGTTATTTCAAGATTTATTTTAACATAAAAAAACGAAGAGCGAAATTGTGAGTATGCACAAAAATAGAAAGAACAGGGAGGAAAAACAGTGGAACATTTAGGATTTACACTGGTCACTTTTATACTATTTACGGCACTGGTCGGAGTGATTTCCGGGAAAATCGTTTCGGGCAGTGATAACCAGAAAACTTCAAAAGGATATTTCCTTGCAGGAAATGGACTGGGAGGAACCTTTATTGCCGGTTCTATGCTTCTGACAAACCTTTCAGCAGAAAACCTTGTCGGCCTTTCCGGTCAGTCTTATGGGGCAAATATGTCCGGTATGGCTTGGGAAGCTACTGCTGTAATTGCAACAATTGTAATGGCATTCGTATTTTTGCCATTGTATCTGAAAAAAGGGTATACCACACTTCCGGAATTCATGGAAGAGCGTTATGGAACTCCGATCCGCAGAATGGTATCTGTCTTATTCTTGATCGGTTACCTTTTAGTTGGTATTCCAGTGTGTCTGTATGCAGGTGCAATTGCATTTAACCAGATCTTTGACCTGGGAAGTATTTTTGGAATCAGCTCCGGTACAGCACTTACGATCCTGATTGTATTGGTAGGTATTATCGGTGCGCTTTATGCAGTCGTTGGCGGTATGAAGGCAGTCGCTGTATCAGATACCATCAATGGTGTTCTTCTGGTAGTAGGTTCCGGCCTTGTAGTTATCTTCGGTTTCATCGCGCTTGGAAAAGCGAATGGAGGCGGATTTACAACAGGTGTTGCGGATATCCTGAATAATGCTCCTGAAAAATTAAATGCAATCGGAGGAAAGACAGATCCAGTACCATTTGCATGTATCTTCACTGGTATGCTGCTTGCGAACCTTTTTTACTGGGGCACGAACCAGGTGCTGATCCAGAGAGCATTGGGTGCGAAAAACCTGAAAGAGGGTCAGAAGGGTGTTCTGATTTCTGGTCTGCTCAAGATGATGGTTCCTTTCCTTCTGGTAATGCCGGGAGTCATCGCAGCAAGACTTGTTCCTGGATTAGAGAGCAATGATTTCGCATATCCGACCTTGGTGGCAAGATCACTCCCATGGCCGATTGTTGGTCTATTCTGTGCTGCCCTGTTCGGTTCCATCATTTCTACATACAATTCATTTTTGAATGCTGCAAGTACAGTATTTATGATGGATATTTACAAACCAATTTTCAGACCGGACCTGTCAGAAGAGAAAACAGTAGCGCTTGCTAAGAAGGTTGGATGGGGATTCGCTGTGTTCGCAATCGTATTTACTCCATTCCTGGACGTATTGAGCTCAGGACTGTATGATTTTGGACGAAGCTTTACCGGATTTTACAATATTCCGATCATCACATTGGTGCTTGTCGGAATGTTCTCAAAAAGAGGTTCTTCCCTCGGAGCAGTTTGTGCAACTATATTCCATATCTTCCTGTATTCAGGATATAAGTTCTGGTTCAAGATGATCGATACACCGATTACCAATGCAATCTGCGGAATCAACTACATGCACATTTACGCAATTTCCTTTATCGTGATGCTTGTAATCATCTTTGTATGCAGTAAGATTGCACCGAACGAAAGAGTATTTGATAATTCTATGACACGCAGTGACAACTACGATATGACTCCATGGAAGCACAGAAGCTCCTTTGCAATCTGGCTGGTGTCCTTCCTGGTATATGAATATTTCATGTTCTCACCTGCAGGACTTGCAACACATGACAAGAATTATGTACTGATTATTGGCGTGACAGCAGCGCTTGTGATTGAAACTGTTGTTCTGATACTGAAAGAAAAGAAAAAAAGAGCCTAGAGGAGGTCAGAAGTATGAAGGTTACAGTGGGAAATAATCGTTTTGAACTTGTTTGGAATGGTCAGACAATCTTAGATCATACGGAAGAAAATCCAATGATCTATGTTGGGCATGGTCAGGAAAATGTAGATATGTACAGAGGAAATTACAATATTTCCGATTATGTAGTGGAAAGAAGACCATTAAAGCTGACCAAGGTAGAGGAAAAGGACGGCATGTATCTCCTTGACTTCGAAGGGATGATCGAGGCGGCAGTAAAGACAGAGGACTCTCTGTGTACATTGGATTTCCAGAAGAAGGATGACACAATCAACCGTTTCTGGTTCCGGGTGGCTGCAGATGCAGAGGAAAAATGTTATGGCTGCGGTGAGCAGATGTCCTACTTTAACCTTCGGGGACGGAATTTCCCACTTTGGACTTCTGAACCTGGTGTAGGAAGAGATAAGACAACATATGTGACATGGCGTTCCGATGTGGAGAACAAAGCAGGCGGCGACTATTACAATACAAACTATCCACAGCCGACCTATGTTTCTACCAAGCATTATTATTTACATATGGAATCCACTGCTTATGCAGACTTCAATTTTAAAAATGAGACCTTCCATGAGCTTCAGGTATGGGAAGTCCCAAAACAGATTCGTATCGAGGCAGCGCCTACATTTGTAGAACTGTTAGAGAAGCTTTCCGCCTTTTTCGGAAGACAGCCAGAGCTGCCGGACTGGGTATACAATGGCCTGATTATCGGGGTGCAGGGCGGAAACGAACGGTCTTTTGGACTGCTTGACCAGACATTGGATAAAAACATTAAGGTCTCTGGAATCTGGTGCCAGGATTGGTGCGGAAAAAGAGTGACCTCATTTGGAAAGCGTCTTCAGTGGGACTGGAAATATAACAAGGAAATGTATCCTGATCTGCCAGATAAGATTCAAGAAATCCATGAAAGGGGAATCCGTTTCCTTGGATATGTGAACCCCTACTTAGTGAATGACGGAGTTCTCTACCAGGAAGGGAAAGAAAAAGGTTATTTTGCAACAAAGGCAGACGGCAGCGACTATCTGGTGGATTTCGGAGAATTTTACTGTGGTGTCGTGGACCTTACCAATCCAGAAGCATATGAGTGGTTCAAGGAAGTCATTAAGAAGTATACGCTGGACATTGGAATTGACGGCTGGATGGCTGATTTCGGCGAATATCTGCCGACGGATGATATCTGTCTGTATAATGGCGAATCTCCGATGATCGAGCATAACCATTGGCCGGCGCTGTGGGCAAAGTGCAACTATGATGCGGTCTGCGAAAGCAACAAGCTGGGCGAGGTATTGTATTTTATGAGAGCCGGCGGAATCGGCACACAGAAGTATTGTACACTTCTATGGGCAGGAGACCAATCCGTTGACTTTACGATTCACGACGGACTTGCATCTGTCATCTGTGGAGCATTGAGTGCCGGAATGACAGGCTGCGGTTTAACGCACAGTGACATTGGAGGATATACATCCTTATTCGGCAATACAAGGACGAAAGAGTTGTTCCTGCGCTGGATGGAGATGGCAATGTTCACTCCGGTAATGAGGACTCATGAAGGAAACCGTCCTGATACGAATTTCCAGTATTATGAGGATGAGGACACCATGGACCAGATGGCAAGATTAGTTGATATCTATACGATGTTAAAGCCATATACAAAGGAACTGGTAAAAGAGAATTCACAGACAGGTGTGCCAGTGCAAAGACCTCTGTTCCTTCACTATGAAGAGGATGCAAAGACATATGATATTCAGTATGAGTATCTGTTTGGACGCGATATGCTGGTCGCTCCGGTCTATCTGTCAGAACAGAGCGAGTGGCAGGTATATCTTCCAGAAGATCAATGGATTCATCTGTGGACGGGAAAGGAATATGCAGGCGGAGACATCACAGTAGATGCACCGATCGGATATACACCTGCATTTTATAGAAAAGATTCTGCCTATGCAGAACTGTTTGAGAGCATAAGGGAGAAATATGGAGTGACAAGATGACATATGCAGTATTTTTTATCGTAATTCTACTGACCAATATCATACAGGGCATTACAGGCTTTGCGGGAACGATTCTCGCAATGCCGCCCAGTATTATGCTTGTCGGGTACAGCGTGGCAAAGCCGATTTTAAATGTACTTGCTATATTTTCGGGGGTATATGTCTTTATGACCCATGGAAAGCATGTGAACTGGAAGGAACTGCGGAAAGTAGCGGCAGTCATGATATTAGGAATTGCCGCAGGAATCTTCCTCAAATCGCTGTTCGTGGGAAAGGAGAGCCTTTTATATAAGTGCCTCGGCATATTTGTGATTGTCCTGGCGGTCCAGGGCTACTACAGACAGATAAAGCCGAAAATGGAGACACCAGAAAATGTACCGGGCATGGGGAAAAAAGGAACGATCCAGTCATATTCCCTTCTGGTGGGAGCGGGAATCGTACATGGAATGTTCGTGTCCGGAGGCCCGCTGCTGATTGGATATTTATCCAAAGTGATCAAGGACAAGGTGAGTTTCAGAGCTACGATATCTACGATATGGATTATTTTGAACACCATCATTTTATTTGATGATATACATGCCGGATTCTGGAATGCAGAGCTTATCAAGCTTACGTTGATCGCACTCCCATTTTTGATCGTAGGAATGGCAATTGGCGCCAGACTTTATAAAAGTATGAGCCAGATGCTTTTTATGAAGCTTACATACGTACTTCTGTTTATTTCAGGAATCTCGCTGTTGGTAAAATAAGGAGAGTTTTAAATTATGAGAAAAGCATATATATGCCCTACAAAGTATGTTCAGGGCGAAGATGAAATTTTAAATTTAGGATATTTTATAAAGACATTCGGAACATCCGCTCTTTTAATCGCACACCCAGATGATGTGAATCGCGTGAAAGCAAAATTGGATGCGACTGCCGAAAAGTTCGGCGTGACATTTGTAGAAAGCGGATTTCATGGCGAATGCTCCAGACAGGAGGTCTTAAGACTGCAGGAGCTTGCAAAGGAGAAAAATTGTAATTGTACGATCGGCCTTGGCGGCGGAAAAGCCATCGATACCGCAAAATGTGTTGCCGAGGGAGATGCACTGATCATCGTTCCGACAATTGCTGCGACAGATGCACCGACAAGTCATTCAGCAGTTCTTTACACACCAGAGGGAGCATTTGATGATTATGCATACTTCAAGCAAAGCCCAAGTGTCATACTGATTGATACGACAGTCATTGCAAATGCACCGACAAGATTCCTTGTTTCTGGAATGGGGGACGCACTTTCTACCTATTTTGAGGCCCGTGCAAATGTGCAGTCTTACACAAAGGTAAATGCGGGACTTCCATGTGGTTACAGAGAAGGTGTATGCGGTGAGGCCAGAGGCACAAATGCAGCGTTCGCACTTGCAGAATTATGCTATCAGACCTTGATGACAGATGGGATCAAAGCAAAGATCGCTTCAGACGCCAACATGGTGACTCCTGCCCTGGAAAATATCATCGAGACGAACATTCTGTTATCTGGAATCGGATTTGAGAGCGGCGGATTGGCAGCAGCACATGCGATTCACGACGGCCTGACGATTCTGGAAGGAACTCATAAATATTTCCATGGTGAGAAGGTGGCATTTGGAACACTTGCACAGCTCGCGCTGGAAAACGCACCTGAAGAAGAGATTCGGGAAGTTCTTGACTTCTGTACTGCAGTCGGCCTTCCAATCTGCCTGGAGGATATCGGTGTGGACCAGATCAGCCAGGAGGAGCTTATGGAGGTCGCTGCGAAGGCATGTATTCCAGAAGAGTCTATCTATGCGATGCCATTCCCGGTAACAGTCGAATCAGTCGCTGCAGCAATCCTGACCGCAGATGCAATCGGGAAAAGCTATAAAGCCGGGAGTTTTTAAGCAGGGGAGATAGGAGTTCTTTATGAAAAAGATTATAAATAAACCGGAAACTGTTGTGATTGAAATGTGCAGCGGAATCGCAATGGCACATCCGGAAGTGGAATTTGTTGAGAAATATAAGATCATTAAAAAGAGAGACATCAATCCGAATAAGGTCAGCTTGATCAGTGGAGGCGGAAGCGGCCATGAACCTGCGCATGCAGGATTTGTTGGAAAAGGAATGCTGGATGCAGCGGTGTGCGGAGATGTGTTCGCCTCACCGTCACAGATTCAGGTATATCAGGCAATTAAGGAGACTGCAAGTGACAAGGGAACCCTTTTGATCATTAAGAATTACAGCGGTGACATGATGAATTTTAAGAATGCTGCATACTTGGCATCCGAGGATGGCATTGCTGTTGATTATGTGAAGGTGGATGATGATATTGCGGTACAGGACAGCTTGTACACGGTAGGACGCCGCGGGGTGGCTGGAACTGTTCTTGTGCATAAGATCGCAGGTGCTGCAGCAGAGGCTGGAAAGAGCCTGGCAGAAGTGAAGGCAGCAGCTGAGAGTGCCATCGCCAATGTAAGAAGCATTGGATTTGCCTTCAGCTCCTGTACAGTGCCGGCAAAAGGAACACCGACCTTCGAGATCGATGAGACAGAGCTGGAATATGGAGTAGGAATCCACGGCGAGCCGGGAATCAAAAGAGAAGAGATCGTCAGTGCAGATGAGCTGGCAGAAAGAATGACAAATGCACTTACAGAGGAATTAAAGCTGACGGATGGGGACGAGGTCACACTGCTCGTCAATGGATTTGGAAGTACTCCACTCATGGAGCTGTATCTGTTAAATAACTCCGTTTCCCGCGTATTGGCAGAGAAGAATGTGAAAATCTACCGGACATTTGTTGGAAATTACATGACAAGCATTGATATGCTGGGCGCGTCCGTATCTATTATGAAGATGAACGATGAACTGAAAGAATTACTGGACAGCGAAAGTGATGCTCCGGCATTTAAGGTGTCTGGACCCGTGGAAAGTGTTCCTTACGTGAACATGAAAGCCAAGAGTCAGGAGAACCGCGAGGTACATTATGGAATGGATACAGAGGAATCCTGTGCAGTGATTCGAAATCAGAAAATCAGTCTGGACAATCTCGTCTATATCGTGGATAAAATGAGTGACTGCATTATCCGCAACGAGGTCCCATTCTGTGAGCTGGACTCTCATGCAGGGGATGGGGATTTCGGCATGAGTGTGGCAAAAGGCTTCAAACAGCTAAAACGCGAATGGCCGGAGATTCTTGAACATTCAAAGGATACCATCGGCAACTTCTTAGATGCCTGCTCTATGGTAATCATGGAATACTGTGGAGGGGCTTCCGGTCCGATCTGGGGTTCTGCTTTCCGCGTAGCGGGCAGAAGTGCAGGCAGCAAAACAGAGCTGACTACAGAGGAATTTGCAGCAATGCTTCAGGCTGCGGCAGCGGGAATTCAGAGCACTGGGGAACGTTCCTTTGGACGCGGTGCAGTAGTCGGCGATAAGACCTTGATCGATGCACTTGTTCCTTGTGCAGATGCCTGGTCAGAAAACGCTGGAAAAGCTGCGGGGGTAAAAGAGCTTTTTGCTCTTGGAGCTCAGGCTGCTGCTGCGGGCGCAAAGGCGACAGAAGATATTGTTGCCAGAATGGGACGTGCAGGAACAGTCGGTGACAGGAGCCTGGGATATCCAGATGCAGGGGCTTATGCATTGGGCGTGATTTTCACAGAGATATCAGAAAGTCTGACAGAGGAAAATGAGTAACTTTATAGGAAAAGAAGGTGGAATTTATTATGTCAAAATTTCAAGTTGCGTATATTCCAGTCGGGGTACCTACGTTTCATTTAGAGAGTGCCCAGGTGGAATTTGAAAAATCTATAAAAACAATATCATCTATTACAGAGGATGGTGTATACCCGGATAAAATGCTTCTGAGCATCGATGATTTATGCAGTTTTCTGGATATGATCGATCCGGGACTGGTCATCCTGCAGAATATTACTTTTGCGAACTCAGCTTATGCAAGTGAGGTTCTGAAGAGATTTTCCTGCCCGGTATTACTCTGGACACTGCGTGAACCAGTGATCGACGGCGGCCGGCTTCGCCTCAATTCTCTGACAGGGGCATATTCAGCAGCAAATGCACTGATGTCTTTTCGGGATGGTAACTTTGAATATATATTCGGTGGTCCAGATGAGGAAAAGGTGAAGGCAAAGCTTCAGGCAGCAATAAAGGCAGCCAAGTTAAAGCAGGATCTGACACAGCTAAAAATGGCTTCGGTCGGACACACACCGCAGGGCTTCGGTTTCGGACGTGCACTGGACATTGATATGCTGAACACATTTGGTGTAACATTGGATTCAATCGAAGCAAGAGAATTGATCGACCAGGCCAAGGCATACACAGACGAGGACTGTGAAGAATACTTAAAAGAAATGAAGGGTTGTACAGTTGGTCTGGAAAAGACGCCGGATCAAAATCTGAAAGATTTTGCAAGGCTTTGTAAGGCGTATAAGGACTATGTCGTGAACAACAATATAGGAGCACTTTCTTCCCGCTGCTGGCCTGATTTCTTTACTGCGTTTGGTACTCCGGTCTGTGCAGTGCTGGCAATGCTCAATGACCTGGGGGTTGCGGCAAGCTGTGAGGCGGATGCATATGGTGCATTATCCATGTATATGGGAATGAACCTGACAGGGAATGCGGTCTTCTTCGGTGATCCAGTATCCTTGGATGAGGAGGAGAACACGATTACATATTGGCACTGTGGAACAGCAGCCTGCTCCTTGGCTCATCCGGCAGAAGGCGCACAGATCGGCGTTCATCCGAACCGCAAGATCGGACCTGCTATGGATTTTGGATGTAAGCCATGTGAAAAAGTCACCATCTTCCGTGTGGGAAGAAAGGCAGACGGAAGCTTCCGTTTCTTCCTGTCATCAGGGGAGGCTCTGGACAAACCGAAACAGTTTATCGGAACGTCTGTTGTTGTAAAAACAAAGAATGCATCGATCGATGTTGTGAATCAGAGTGTCCTCGATGGATGGGAGCCGCACTTTGCCGTGATCTACGGAGATGTAAAGGCTGAACTTGAGATTTTGGGACATATGCTGGGTATCGAAATCTGTGAATACTGATGTAATGCAAATCCCATACTTTTCTTCTGGTATGGGATTTCTTATATGGCAATGGAGGAGAGAAACATAAAATGGCACAGCAGGGAAATGTATTTAATATTCAGCGGTTTACCATTCATGACGGACCGGGAATGCGCACAGAATTATTTTTAAAGGGATGCCCGCTGCGGTGTGAATGGTGCAGTAACCCGGAAAGCTGGACATCCTCTGTACAGCCGGGGGTATATAAAACGAAGTGCATATCCCAGAAAAAATGTGGGATGTGTAAGGAGGAATGTCCAAAGGAGGATGTTCTGCAATTCGTCAGAGGAAAGCTTACTTCCATTGACCGCAGTAAATGTACGAATTGCCTTGCCTGTTATCAGGCCTGTCCGTCGGATGCAATCAAGCAATGGGGGAAATGGATGTCTGTCGATGAGTGTATGAAGGAGATTAAAAAAGATCTCGGATACTATGAACGCTCTGGCGGAGGGGTCACTGTGTCAGGCGGGGAGCCCCTGCTTCAGAGCGATTTTGTGGCAGAGCTTTTTAGCAGGTGCAAAGACGAAGGAATCCAGACGTGCCTTGAGTCCACATTCTGCACAGAATGGGAGGAAGCAGAAAAGGTCCTTCCGTATACGGATATCGTGATCTCGGATTTGAAACATATGAGTTCCGAGGTCCACAGGAAATATACAGGGGTAACGAATGAACGGATTTTGGATAACCTAAAAAGACTGGCTGACGGGCATAGAGAGCTGATCCTGCGGATTCCGGTGATTCCAGGAGTCAATGATGACAGAGAGAATATAGAAGCAGCGGCTGATTTTATTATCAGAGAGCTGAAAGGAAATGTCAGGACACTGCAGCTTTTGAGCTTTATGCGTCTGGGAGAGGAAAAGTACCAATCCCTGGGCATCCCATATAAGATGGAACATGTCAAGATCAACAGGAAGTCCTTTCAGAAACATGTGGAGGAGCTGGCAGACTATTTTAACAGCAGAGGAATCCACTGCCTGGTCGGCACAAAAGAGAAGCAGTAATATAAGCTGCATGAAAATATTATTATGACAAAGGAGGAACATCCATGAGTTTAATTCATACAGATGCATGCGGAACGGAGCCTTTTGACAAGACATATAGTCTGGGCTATCAGGTACATCATAAGGACTGGTCTCCGTTTCCGCGTGTCAACCATCTTAGACAGACCTTTCTTGACCGTCCTTATGAAATCGATGTGGAAAGATTAAGACTGGTCACAGAAGCATATAAGGAACATGAGGGAAGCCCGCGCAAGCTTCAGTGCGCATATGCTTTTGAGAATGTTCTGCTGAACACGCAGTTATTTATTTATGACGAGGATTTGATTGTGGGTGAGATTGCAGCACCGGCAAAGGCATCCCCTATTTATCCCGAATTTTCCGTACACTGGATCATAGATGAAATTCTCCACTCCCCATTTGAGGAAAGGGAGCATGACCAGTTCTATATCCGAAACGAGGAGGAAAGACAAGAAATCCTTGAATTATGTGCATATTGGGAAGGCAGGACTGTTGCGGATCTGATTGAGTCCAGACTGGATGAGGATCAGATAAAAGGGTCTGAGGCAGGAAAGAAAATCTTCCAGACCAATCTCTATCATTTTGCGGGCACAGGACATCTGGCAATCGATTACGCGAAGCTTTTGAGAGTCGGGTATAACGGATTGATTCAGGAGGCAGAGGAGCATCTGGCAAATCTGGATATGAGAGACCCGGAATATGCAGACAAGAAAGAATTTTATCAGGCCATGATCATCATGCATAAGGCTGCCAAAAAGTACATCCTGCGTTATGCTGAGCTTGCAAAGGAACAGGCAGAGAAAACAGCAGATGCAAAAAGGAAAGAAGAATTATATGCAATAGAAAAGAACTGCCGCCAGATTGCAGGAGGTCCGGCCAGGACCTTTTGGCAGGCAATGCAGCTATTCAACCTTGCAACAACATTGATCCAGGTAGAGAGCAATGGGCATTCCATTTCTTATGGACGAATGGACCAGTGGCTATATCCATATTACGAAGCGGATATGAAGAATGGGACCATCACCAAAGAGTTCGCCCTGGAATTGATCGAAGTGGAATATGTGAAGATGAATAATCCGACCAAGTTAAAGGATAAGGGCAGTATGGCGGTCCGCAACGGAAGAGGGTTCGGCGGTGAGAGCCTGACGATCGGTGGTGTGGACCGGGACGGAAAGGATGCCACAAATGATCTGACCATGCTGATGCTGGAAGGGTCCGCACATACCCGGATGATGAATCCCTGGGTCTGTGTAAGGATGCATGAAAAGACACCATATGAGCTGAAGGTAAAAACGGTGGAATGTATCCGTGCCGGTTATGGACATCCGAAGCTTTTCAATGATGCTTCCGCAATTAAGGGCATGCTGCGAAAGGGCATGACGCTGGAAGAGGCAAGGGATTACTGTGTTGTCGGCTGTGTGGAGATCAGTCTTCCGGGAAAAGAGTATGGCTGGCATGACGCAGCGTACGTGAATACTGCGAAGATGATGGAAATGGTCTTAAATGGTGGACGCTGCCTTGACTGCGGTCCGCATTGTGCAAGGTGGGAACGCTGCGGTGCTCTTGGAAAACAGATCGGACCGGACACCGGAAGCCTGGCGTCATACAAGAGCTTTGACGAGGTGTTAGAAAGTGTAGACAAACAGTTTGAATACTGGACCAATCAGATGTGCAGCAGCCTGTGCATCATTGATAATGCACACAGGGCCAGAAAGCCGCTGCCGTATTTGTCCGCATTTTATGAGGACAGCATGGCATCCGGCAGGGACCTGACAGAAGGCGGGGCAAAATATAATGGAATCGGACCACAGGCCAGCGGAATTGCGACCTGTGCAGATTCACTGGCGGCGATTAAGCAGCTTGTATTTGACGAGAAGCGCTGTACCGGAGAAGAGCTGCTTCAGGCTGTGAAGGATAATTGGAAAGGGCACGAAAAGCTGTATGCGCTTGTCAATAGTTCGAAGGTACATCATTATGGCAATGATGATGATTATGCGGATGAACTGTTCAAGTTCATGTTTGAGTGCTACTGCAGACATATCCGTGGAAGGAAGAATCCAAGAGGCGGAGAGTTCAGCCCAGGGGTCTATTCTGTCAATGCAAATGTAGCCATGGGGATGAATACCAACGCTTCCGTGGACGGAAGGAAGGCCGGGGAAGCAATTTCTGACAATATGGGACCTGTACATACGGATGGCGGTTCCCACGATCTGAATGGTCCTACGGCAATTGTAAATTCTCTTGCAAAAGTGGATCACAGTCTTGCGACCAATGGCACACTGATGAATCTGAAATTTTCACAGGAAGCAGTTGCCGGTGTGGAAGGAAGAGATAATCTGATCAGCTTTATTGAGGAATATATGGCGAAAGAGCCGATGCATGTCCAGTTTAACATTATGAGCTCAGAAACAATGCGCGCGGCACAGAAGAAGCCGGAAGACTACAAAGACATGCTCGTGCGCGTTGCAGGGTATAGTGCATATTTTGTAGAACTTGGGAAGCCGCTGCAGAAGGATCTGATTCAGCGGACAGAATTGCACTTTTAGAGAGCATCAAGAGAGTAATAAAAGGTAGAGCCGCAATTTGAAAAGGAGAGAAAATAATGAAGGAATTCAATTTTAAAATACCACAAAATATCCAGTTCGGAATGGGAAGTCTGAAAAAGCTTCCTGAAATCCTAATGGAGAATCAATCAGACCATGTCTTCCTGATTTCTGACAGGGGACTGGAGAAAATCGGAGTCGTAAAGAAAATACAGGATATCATAGAAGCAGGTGGAATAAAATGCACCTCCTATCTGGATGTGATTCCCAACCCAACGGTCACGATTGTGAATGAAGCGACTGCGCTCTATAAGGAGTGCGGGGCAACGAGTATGGTAGCACTTGGCGGAGGCAGTTCTATGGATGTGGCAAAGGCGGTCGGAGTACTTGCCAAATATGGCGGGGAAATCACTGATTATGAGGGGAATCATAAAGTTCCGGGGCCGATTGTACCGATGATTGCGATTCCGACGACTGCTGGAACCGGAAGTGAAGTGACAGCATCTGCCGTGATTACAGACGAATCCAGAAATTATAAACTGTCTGTATTCAGTTATGAGAATCTTCCGAAATATGCAATCCTGGATCCAGAACTGATTATGACTGCACCTGCATCCATTGCTGCTTCCTGCGGGGTAGATGCATTGATTCACGCAATGGAAGCATATATTTCGACCAACGCATCTCCATTTTCAGATGCTATGGCTGAAAAAGCAATGGAATTGATCGGAGGAAATATCCGCCGTTTCGTAGCCAACAGGAAGGATGAAGAGGCCGCATGTGCTATGATGGCAGGCTGCAATTTTGCAGGTATTGCTTTCGCATGGGCAAGGCTGGGAAATGTGCATGCCATGAGCCATCCGGTCAGCGCATACTTCAATGTTCCTCATGGGGTAGCAAACTCGATTCTGCTTCCGACTGTGATGGAATACAATGCCCTGGCAGATCATGGACGTTATCAGGTCATTTATAATTATATTTGTGAAGGGGCCAAAGTAACAGAGGACTTTAGGGCAGAGATGTTAGTAGAAGCGCTGAAAAAGCTGAATAGAGACCTTGGAATCCCAGAGACACTCTCAGAGGTAGGAGTGAAAGAGGAGATGATTCCTGCCATGGCAGAGGATGCGATGAAGAGTGGAAATATCCCGGCCAACCCAAGGCAGACAAGCCTGAAAGATATCATTGCATTATATCACAAGGCATTATAGATTCAGGTGAAAAAGGCGGTGCGAAGGTGCACTTTTTAAGAGTATGGAATTTGATCGGGCTGCAGGAAGCGGGGAAAGCAATCCCGAATTCTTAGTTTTCATTTAGTTTGTTCCATGATATAATTTTTCTATAAAATATCAGTTTACCGGTAAGACGGGAAATTAGTTCGAGGAGAAGATGAGTATGGCACGGCAGGCGGGCATTAACCTGGAAAATGTAAAAATCAGAAATAAATCAACGGTTTTAAAATTACTGAATCGAAAAGGTGCGATGTCCAGAAAGGATATTGCAAAGGAGGTAGGGCTGACGCCCGCTACCGTGACAGTACTTTGTACAGAGATGATCGAAGAAGGAATCCTGCAGGAAAAGGGAGAGATGCAGGAGGAACGGCGCGCAGGCAGAAGGAAAATCTTGGTGGATATAGCATATGGATGTAAATGTGTCGTTGCAGTCAGCATTGAAAGTAAAAAGACCTATATCTCTGCCTGCGACCTAAAAGGGAACCTGATCAGTGGAAAAATCATAAAAACAGATACATCTATTGCGCCAATAGAGTTCCTTAAGATCATTGAAAAAGAATGTAAGGTACTGCTGTGGGAGAATGAAATAGAGCAGCGCAGCGTGCTCGGTATGGGCATCTGTATTCCTGGAATCGTAGACCGGAACCGTGGTATCAGTATCCGTGCATACGGGATATGGAAGGAAGAGGTAAGGATCAAAGAGATCATGCAGGAAGCTATGTCCTGCCCGGTGATCGTGGAGAATAATATCAAGGCATTCGCAGAAGGAGAGCTTTTGTACGGTGCCGGACGGACTGGGGACAATCTACTGTTCGTAAAGTGGGGGCCGGGTGTAGGTTCTGCAATTGTAACACAGAACCAGATTTATGAGGGAAAGGATCACAGGGCAGCAGAAATCGGCCATTATATCATTGAGCCAAACGGAGAGCTCTGCCACTGTGGAAGACGCGGATGCCTGGAAACGAAAGTTTCGACGGAGGCCATTATAAAGCGGATTCGGTCCATATATTCAAAGGAACATACTCCACGCCTCTATGAGAATACAGGTGGTGATATCGAGCTGATTTCAGAAAGCAATTTTACGGAATGGGCAGAAAGTGGAAATGAACTGGACATGTCTGATGAAGAGGTGGTAAAGATTCTTCATAAGAGCATAGAGCGTTTGGCCAGGACCATTGTAAATATGATGACCATCCTGGCACCGGACAGTACGATTCTATTCGGATTCATGCTTGAGAATGAAGAGATACGGAAGATATTTATGGAGTACTGCCAGCAGTATGATAGTACCTACACAGAAGAATATATCCAGAAATCAGAATTAAGCCGGAAAATCTACTATATAGGGGCAACTGCTATTGTAACGAGACAGTATTTCTTTGAACCGAAGGACTCTTGATGTAACGCTGATAAGCTGCGGGAAACCGCAGCTTTTATTTTGTATATGTTAAAAACTTTACATTAGGCATTGCTCAAAATCTGGAGAATTTAGAGATAAAACAGAACCGGATTAAGGTGATAGATTCGACATTATGTGGAATGTCTGGAGGGGAAGAAGCGAATGAAGAGAAAGTAGTGGATATTTGGCGGTGGATTAAGTATAATAAATATAAACCAGATAACTTAATTCAATTTAGAAAGATGTGATCGTATGATAGCAGTTAAAGAAAAGGATGCTAAAAATATTAAATATACCAGTAAGTTAGAGTTATACCGTCTGATTGGAGAAGGCTACAGGGCCATGGAAGAAGGTCGGGAAAGTACAATAGAGGAAGTGGAAGAACGAATTCGGCAAAGGAGAGCAGAGCGTGTCTAAAGTTGTGGTTACTGAGCCTGCGGAATATGATTTGGTAGAAATAGAATATTATATTCATGTCCATTTATGTAACCCGGAGGCAGCTTTACGCATTGTTGATGGAATCTTGAATAAAGCGAAGCAACTCAGCTACTTCCCCAAGGAACATCCATATGTGACAGATGATTTGCTCGGCAGGGTAGGAATCCGAATGACTACTTTTGATAATTATAATATTTTTTACTATTATGATGAAAAGATGGACACAGTACATATAATTCGCATCTTATATAATAAGGCAGACTGGAAAGATATTCTGAAGTAAAAATTATTTACTGATGTGTCGAGAAAGTAAAATTTTTTGAAAATTGAATAACATTAATATGCAAGGGTAGGGTCATCACACTAAGTTTATGTAGTGTGATGACCTTGCTTTTATGTCATTTTTTATAATATAGTATTTAATGAACTATAAGCATATGTAAATGGATAAAAGTCTCTCGTCCATATCTAGTCAATTCCGCAACTTCATAAATTATTCCCAGAACAGTTTCAATTTCATATTCAGTTATGGATTTGGACATTAATTTGTATCTTATAATAGGTATCTCCCATGGAAAAAATATAGCCCAGTTATGGCTGATATAATTATAGCCCAAAAACGGGTAATATTCAAGCGGAGAGAAATAAATTTGAATACCTTATTTTGCCGAATAGGGCAACAAAAAGGATTTGACAATTTATAAATGGGGAATACTCAATGAAGGGAGTGTATTTCATGATATCTTATGAACCGTTTTGGAAAACTTTGAAAGAAAAGCACATATCACAATATAAATTGATCAAAAAGTTTGGTGTATCTGCGGGGCAGTTGTCTAGGATGCGTGCGAATGAGTATATTTCGACTCATACAATAGATGAACTTTGTAAAATCATAGATTGCCGCGTTGAAGACATTATGGTTTATATAAAGGATGAGTAAAATTTACTTGCAAGTAACATCTAAAGAAACAATCGGTAATAACCACCAAAAAATTCGCTTGCATAACGATTTGTAATGAGTTATAATGACCTGTAGAACAGAATGAATTCTTCGGGGTCGGGTGCAATTCCCAACCGGCGGTATAGTCCGCGACCTGCTGTTTTTACAGTGGCTGAACTGGTGAGATTCCAGTACCGACAGTAAAGTCTGGATGAGAGAAGAAATTTATGCCATGAAAAGCGTATTTTTAAGCCCCGGGTGTATATCCGGGGCTTTCTTTTTTGGAATTTGAAGGAACAAAAGTGACGACAGCTCTTGAGCGTCATACCGATAGTTCCCCATCTTACGCGGCTTAAATGATTTCCAAGAAGATTTTCTTTCTTTTCAATTCAAATTATTTTAATTTTAAAGGAGAGAAACAATTATGAGCACAGAGACAAATGTAGTATCAAGGACACAAAACAGGTTTGGAATCCGCACAATCGCACAGGTGAGCATGCTTTCTGCGATTGCGACGGTATTAATGCTATTTGAGATTCCGCTTCCGTTCGCACCTGCGTTTTACGAGATTGATTTTAGTGAGGTGCCAGTGCTCGTCGGGTGCTTTGTGATGGGACCTCTTGCCGGGGCGGTCATTGAGCTGGTAAAGATTCTTTTGAACCTGGTGATCAATGGAACGATGACTGCGGGGGTAGGTGAGGCAGCGAACTTCTTGATCGGCTGCGCCCTATGTGTTCCGGCGGGATTGATCTATAAGAGAAACCGCACAAGAAAGACCGCAATCATAGGGATGCTTACAGGAACCGTATTCATGACGATCATCGGATGTGTACTGAATGCATATATCCTGCTTCCCACATATGCAACTGCGTTCGGGATGCCGCTCGACTCCCTGGTGGAGATGGGGACGGCTGTGAACTCACATATCACGAGCCTTTCTACCTTCGTATTATTTGCAGTTGGTCCGTTTAATTTACTGAAAGGGGTATTGGTATCTCTGATTGTATTTTTGATTTATAAAAAAATCAGTCCGATTTTCAGAATGAGATAAGGATAAAAGAAAAAGTGAGCATTTCCTGGAAACGATCCTATATTGGGAGGACTTCCAGGGAATGCTTTTTATTATGATGTCAGAACCATTGTTTTGTCCTCTTACCGGCTCCTAACAGCCACTGGGCGGATAAGAGTAGACATTTATTTTTGTTTTGGATAAGATAAAGAAAAAGAAGGAATCCAGATTCCATACATCAGGAGGTAATGCATATGAGGGTGGAGATAGAGAAAATAGAAAGTAAGATACCGGAATCTGTGAAGCTGATGGTACATGAGGAGACGGAGAGTATTCATCGGCTGGCAGAGTTCATAGAACAGGAGAACTTCAGATATATGCTTCTGTCCTGCCAAAAGGATGACAAGATCTATCAGGTTCAATGCAGGGAGATCTATTATATTGAATCCCTCATGGAAGTCCAATATATCCATATGAAGGATGAAATCTATTGTACAAGAAGGCGTCTGTATGAACTGGAAAGGATTCTCCCGCCGGAATTTGTTCGAGCATCCAAATCGGTCCTTTTGAATATGGCGAAGGTGAATCAGTATAAACCGATTGCCGGCGGTATCATGATGGCAGAGTTCGAAAATGGTGACGGTACTTATATATCGAGAAAGTATTTAAAGGGCCTGCGGGCTAAGATTAAGGAGGGATTGTTATGAGGACAGAACAAACTGCAGAGGATAGGAAAGAAAGACTGCTTTATGGGTGTTTATTGGGCTTGATTTTATTCGCAAGTTCAGCAATATATGTCAGTGTATTCGTAGGTACCGAGATGGCAAAGGCCATGCTGCCTTATACCCCGGCTGCACTTGTGGGATATCTCGTTCTAGGTATTTTGCTGATCTGGGCGTATACAAAGCCACATAAGGGAGAGATGGGGGTATGGTTCAACGGAAGCGCTGCAGTCTACATCATTGATCTTGTTGCCGGCGCGGTTGTATTTGTATCCTTCTTTCTTCCTCGATTCATACGGTATATGATTCTGATCAATGTGGCCATCATTCTTCTGTGCTGGTTCTTAGATTACCGTTACTTTGTAAAGGTAGCAAAGGAACTGAACGGTGGAAAGAAAAATATAAGCCTGGTCGTAGATATTCAGGATTGTCCGCGGAGCGAAGAAGCCTTTTGCAGAGAGATAGAAGACTATTGCCGGAAAACTGGGAAAAAGCTGGAATTTATTAAACGAGGGAAACAGGCAGAGATTAGGATGGACGGAGAGTTATATACAGTAGAACTGGATTCCTTTTATTCCTTGTTCGGTCCGATGTACGCATTAAAATTCAAGCAGAGACGCTAGAGAGTATTTGAAGGTGGATGCTTAAACGTGTATGCTATCATTTTATGGGGCTTCTGCTCGTATTTCCAGATTAAAATCAAATATCGAGTTATAAAACTGCCCTCTGTCGTACCACAGACAGAGGGCAGTTTTTATATCCTGACTTTTTTTATCTTATACAGATAATAGAAGATGAATAAAATAGCGGTGGAAATCCAGGTGATCGGATAACTGAAAATAATGACCGGGATGGTCGGACGGATTTTCAGTGCACCGATGACCCAGACGACTCTCAGCAGGCAGACACCGCACATCGTGAGGATCATAGGAATGACCACATCACCGATACCGCGCAGAGAACCGGAGAGTATTTCAATAAATGGGAACACGATATACCATGGTGTGATCAGAATCAGCATTTCAGAACCGATTCGGATGACCTCGGCATCATTGGTAAAGAGGCGGAATAACAGCACACGGGCAAAAATCAGGAAAATCACCAGGATTCCTGACACAATGAAGTCGATTCCCAGACAGACACGTGTACTCTTTCTGATTCGATCCATCTTCCTGGCGCCATAGTTCTGTCCCACAAAGGTAGTGATGGAAATACCGAAGGCGCTGCTGACCATCCAGAACACTGCATCCAGCTTCCCATATACGGACCAGGCAGCCGCTGTATCAGTTCCGAATCCATTTAATGCGGCCTGTATAATGACATTTGTGATGCTATACATAACAGATTGAAAGCCTGCTGGCACTCCAATCCGAAGCTGAGATTTCAGGACGGAACTGTGAAGGCGGATCTGGCGGATAAAAAGCTTTAATATCCCTTCTGACTTCATCAGCTTGTGTGTGACCAGAGCGGCACTGCATGCCTGGGATATCAGGGTGGCAAGAGCAACACCGAGTACTCCCATGTGGAAGATCACAACAAAAACAGTATCCAGGATGATATTCATGAAACAACAGAATATCAGATAATATAGGGGATGTTTGGAGTCCCCGATAGCCCGCAGGATACTGGAGCCCATATTATATATGAAGACGAATAAAATCCCGGCAAAATAAATGCGCAGGTAGAGGATGGAATCCGCCATGATTTCCTGTGGAGTATGCATCCAGGTCAGCATGGAGGGAGCCAATATAATTCCCAGGACGCTGATCACGATGCTGCCCGCAATGGAAAATGCATATGCGGTATGTAGACTCTGCCGTACAGAACGTTCATCCTGTGCGCCGAAGAACTGGGCGACCACTACGCTGGCACCGGAAGAAAGCCCGGTGAAAAATCCAACGATCAGGTTAATAATCTGTGTGGAAGAGCCGCCGACACTGGCAAGAGCTTCCTTCCCCACAAAATGCCCCACGATAACGGTATCTATTGTATTATATAGCTGTTGAAAAAATGTTCCGAACACAATCGGAAAAAAGAAAAGAAGAAGCTGTCTCCAAATGACACCTTCTGTGATTTGATTCACATTTTGATTTGTCTGTTTCATCTTATAAACCCTCACTCAAACCTTAAAAATTCTTTTGTAGACCCCAATAACTAGATAACTGCTGTCAAGTCCCCAACCATGACAACGCTACTATATCATGAAAAATTAAAACTGTCGATAGGTTCAAGAAACGAAAATAAAGAAAATAAATGTGTAAGATCAGAAGGGAAAAAAGAGGATATTGGAGTATGCCTCAGGATGTGTTATCATAAGAAAATAGAAAAGATAGGAGGTCGTAGAAATGCCGCGAATGAGAAGAAGAGACCGTGAGATAGACACAAGAGAAGAGATGCTTCAGGTATTGGATACTTGTAAAGTTGTGCGTATCGCAATGTATGATGAGGATGGAATCTATATTCTGCCTATGAATTTTGGATATACATATGAAGCAGATCGGCTGGTATTCTATCTTCATGCAGCTCTGGAAGGAAAAAAGCTGGATTTATTAAAGGCGAATGCGAACGTCGGATTCGAACTGGACTGTGATCACGAACTGATCGAGGGAAGGGTGGCCTGCCAGTATGGCTACCGTTATGCGAGTATCGTAGGAAAGGGGAAGGCTGAGATCATAGAGGACCCGCAGGAAAAAATCAAGGCACTGACGGTATTGATGAAATGTCAGACTGGGAAGGATTTTGAATTCAACGAGCGGCTCGTCAGTATCGTATCTGTTATCAAGATTACGGCAGAGGATTTTGGTGGAAAACGCCGCGAGTAGCCTAGACAGTGATGATAAATCTGATAAAAATTCAGGAAAGTGCTGGAATAGTCTTGGCTAAAGCAGGAAAATGTGTGATACTATAAATAACGGCCTTAGGGCAGTATAACTTTCTGGCTGGTGACATTAAAAACATTGTATTACAGGAGGAAATGATATGAGAGCAGAATTTGATGAAAGTTTAGTAACTGGCAATGAAATGATAGATTCCCAGCACCAGGAGCTGATCGGAAAGATCAACAAGCTGTTGGACAGCTGTGAGACAGGTAATGACAAGCTTGTAGCGATCAAGACATTGGATTATCTGGCTGACTACACAGAATTCCATTTTTCAGAGGAAGAGAAGCTTCAGGCAGAGATCGAATATCCGGGCATTGATAAGCATAAAGAAGAGCATGAGAAGCTCAGGACAGTAGTAAAAGAGCTGTATGAGATGCTGGAGGAGGAAGAAGGACCGTCAGAGGCATTTGTGGAGCAGGTGAACAGGAATGTGATCCAATGGCTGTACAGCCATATTAAGGGCTTCGACCGCTCTGTAGCAGAATATAAGAACATGAGAAATAATAACGAGCGACTTTAATTTTATCAAGAAGCAGTAACAAAGAAAATAGAGGTCTAAAAGAAAAATCTGGTAGGTCATGCTTACCAGATTTTTTACATTTCTTTACATTCTTAACGATTCTTTTACGTAAGTTTGAACTCCCCTTGATTGTTTCCCATACCTTCCATTGCTATAATTTCACTGTTCCCAAAAGTAAATATACTGCCGTTGCAGTAAAACGAAAGGAAGTTAACAGATGTTGAAATTAGAGCATATAAAAAAGTCATATGACAAAGTTACGATTTTAAACGATATCAATTTGGAAATCGAAGATGGAGAGATTGTTTCCATATTAGGTCCTTCAGGATGTGGAAAAACTACGCTTTTGAACCTGATTCTGGGGATAACTGATGCGGACAGCGGTAAAATCATCTTCCAGGGGGAGGATATCACGAATGTACCTATGGAAAAGCGCGGCTTTAATATTGTTTTTCAGGATTATGCCCTATTTCCAAATCTGAATGTATACCAGAATATTGTTTACGGGCTGAAAAATAAGCCAGGAATCACAACAGAGGAGGAACTTGGGGAGATGATAGAGCTGCTCGGTCTAAAAGAGCACTTAGATAAGAAAATCGACCAGCTTTCAGGAGGGCAGAAGCAGAGGGCGGCACTTGCAAGGACGCTGGTGATGAAACCGAAGATTCTGCTTTTGGATGAACCATTAAGTGCACTGGATGGAGTCATCAAGGAGTCGATCAAAGCGAAAATAAAGCAGATCGCCCGTGAGTATCATCTGACAACAATTATTGTCACTCATGACCCGGAGGAAGCCCTGACACTGTCGGACCACGTCCTGATTATCGATCAGGGACGCATTTCACAGTATGGAAAGCCAGACGAAATCGTGCAGACTCCGCAAAACGGATTTGTAAAAGAGTTCATCCTGCGGCAGTTAGAAATTAAAAAGAATAATATCTATTCCCTGTTTACCGGTTTCATGCCTGACAGTATGGTCTCATAGGGGGCAGGGCGGATGTTCATGAAAGTTAAAAATAAAGAAATCAAGGGTATCTTTGTCATAGTGACGGGAATCTTCCTGGTCTTTCTAATGTTTCCAGCCTTCCGGCTTTTGGTGAAGTCCTTCTGGGGGCAGGATGGTGCGACCATGGAGTTCTACATATCCGTCCTGACAGAGAAGGGGTTCCTAAAGGCGCTCGGCAACAGCTTTCTGGTCGCAGGGACGAGTGCTCTTGTGACAACGGTAATCGCATTTTTTATGGCATACACAATCCACTATACAAATGTGCATAGGCGGTTAAAGGCCCTGATTCGGGGGACTGCGTTTTTTCCGATGCTGCTCCCTACGCTGACATATGGATTTGCCATCATCTATTCCTTTGGAAAACAGGGACTGCTCACAAAGCTGGCAGGCCGCCAATTATTTGAGATTTATGGATTTAACGGTCTGCTGCTGGGCTATGTCATTTATACGCTGCCTGTCTCTTTTATGCTTTTAAATAATACAATGGGATATCTGGATAAAAAATTCATGGTAGTGTCTCAGATAATGGGAGACGGTCCGCTGTCTACGTTTCGGAGGACCATCTTAGGTCCGCTGGCGGGAACCTTAGCGGCATCCTTTATCCAATCCTTTTTTCTTAGCTTCACGGATTTTGGAATTCCGGCCTCTGTGGGAGGGAAATTTGATGTGATCGCCAGTGTGCTCTACAGCAAGATGCTGGGTAGTATTCCAGACTTTAACAGGGGGAGCGTGGTTGCGGTGATGATGCTGGTTCCATCAGCAGCCAGCATTCTGATCCTGCATGTTTTAGAAAAGTATAATGTCAGATACCATAAAATATCTGTGATAGAGATTCGAAAAAATAGAAGCAGGGATTGGATATGTGCAGCCGTAAGTCTTCTGTTCTGTGTAGGGGTACTTTCCATTTTTGCAGTTATTTTCCTGATTCCGTTCGTCGGGGACTGGCCGTACCATCTGGAATTTTCACTGGATCATATCCGGGCCGTATTCCAGGATGCAGGGCTTCTGAGTGTCTATCAGAATTCACTTTATGTGGCGGTGCAAAGTGCTTTGTTTGGCACAGTTCTGGCATATGGAGCGGCACTGATCACGGCCCGGAGCACGGTGAGCGGGAAGATGAAGCAGATCATCGAGGGAATTGCTCTGGTGACGAATACCATTCCGGGAATGGTACTTGGATTGGCATTTTTATTCTGTTTTTCGGGAACTGGGCTGCAAAGCACATTTACGATTTTGATTTTATGTAATATCATCCATTTCTTCTCAACGCCGTATCTGATGATGAAGAGTTCCCTGGCGAAGATGAATGCGTCCTGGGAGACAACGGCGATGCTGATGGGGGATAACTGGGTGAAAACAATCTTACGGGTAGTGACGCCCAATGCAATGTCGACCATCCTTGAGGTGTTCAGCTACTATTTTGTGAATGCGATGGTCACAGTGAGCGCTGTAGTATTCCTGGCAGGTGCAAGGACAATGGTAATTACAACAAAGATCAAGGAATTGCAGTACTATAACAAATTTAATGAGGTATTTGTTCTGTCATTGTTGATTTTATTCACCAATCTTGCCGCAAAAGCGATTTTTCAGTTTTTAGCGGCTGGAAAATTTAGAAAAAAGGAGAAAAAGAATATGAAACGTATGAAAAGGGTAGCCGCAGCAGGGCTTGCGGGGGTATTAGGATTGGCTGTCATGTTCTCGGCAGCAGGCTGTGGGAAGGCGGCAGAATCTAAGGAACAGGTCGTGATTTATTCGAATGCAGATGATGAGGCAGTAGAGGCGATGAAGGCTGCTTTAGATGAAAACGGATATGAGGGACAGTATATTTTCCAGACCTTCGGAACCTCTGAATTAGGAGGAAAACTGCTGGCTGAGGGAGCAGATATAGAAGCAGATCTGGTGACCATGAGTACCTTTTATGTGGAAAGCGCCCAGGAGCAAAAGGGGATGTTCTGCGACTTAGATTTTGAAAAAAATACGCTGGATGAATATCCTGCATATTGTACACCGATCACCTCCCAGGAAGGCACAATCATCGTAAATACAAAGCTTTTAAAAGAAAAAAAATTAGCGGCTCCAACGTCTATAAAAGACTTGGCAAAACCGCAATTTCAGGATATGATATCGGTAACGGATATTGCATCTTCATCGACTGCATGGCTGTTGATTCAGGCACTTGTTTCTGAATATGGACAGGACGGTGCCAAAGAGGTTTTAACAGCGATTTATGAGAATGCCGGAGACCATATTGAGGAGTCTGGTTCCGGGCCTCTAAAGTTAGTGCGTGCGGGGGAAGCTGCAATCGGATTTGGCTTAAGACAGCAGGCGGCAGCAGATAAGGAAAAAGGACTTCCAATCGACTACATAGACCCACAGGAGGGGAATTTTACTTTGACAGAGTCCCTGGCCGTGGTCGATAAGGGGGAGAAGAGTCATGAGAAGGCAATGGACATGGCGGAATGTATCATGAAGAACGCCAGAAAAGATTTGCTTTCTGTTTATCCAATTCCGCTTTATGAGGGAGAAAGTGTGGACAGTTCCAAGATGTCCGGCAATCCAAGAGTATTTTCAGAGAAGCTGACAGTCGATTTATTGAAAGAACATCAGGAATTGTCTGAAAGCTGTAAACCGGAATAAAGCAGACCTGGAAAAGCAGATCTATGAAGATACCAAGTGTGTAGGAGAGCAGGAGAGAATCGGCCGCAGGCAGAAGAGCCGGCAAAAGTGAAAGAGTGAGAGGAGATTTACAACATGAAGAACTACAAATTATTGACCCCAGGGCCATTGACAACGACGGATACGGTAAAGCAGGAGATGCTGTTTGATCATTGCACATGGGATGACGACTACAAAGTGATTACCCTGGAGATACGTAAGAAGCTTCTGGAGCTTGCACATGTATCAGCGGATGACTATACGGTCGTTCTGATGCAGGGAAGCGGAACCTTTGGGGTTGAATCCGTGCTGACCAGTGTGGTAGGGGATGAGGACAAGCTTTTGATTATTGCGAACGGTGCTTATGGCGAACGTATGGAAGGAATCGCAAAGCATGCAGGCCTTTCTTATATGATTCACCATGAGGTATATTACAAAGTTCCAGATGCGCAGAAGATTGCTGCGATTCTGGATGAGAATCCGGATATCACACATGTATCTATGGTACACAGCGAGACGACATCAGGAATCCTGAATGATATCGAGTCCGTTTCCAAGGTGGTAAAGGAACGCGGCAGGACCATGATCGTGGATGCTATGAGCAGCTTCGGCGGGGTAGATATTCCGGTAGGAGACTGGGGAATCGACTTTATTGTCAGCAGTGCAAATAAGTGTATCCAGGGTGTACCGGGATTTTCCTTCATCATTGCCAATAAGGAAAAGTTAATAGCAAGTAAAGGGAAGGCAAGAAGCCTGTCTCTGGATCTGTATGATCAGTGGGAGACCATGAATCAGGATGGAAAGTGGAGATTTACTTCACCCACTCATGTTGTCCTTGCATTTTCACAGGCATTGAAGGAGATGGAAGCAGAGGGCGGCATTCCGGCAAGGCATCAGAGATATGCAGAGAATAATAAGCTTTTGATCGAGAAGATGGCAGAACTTGGAATCCATCCATATATTGACGCAGAACATCAGGGACCGATTATTACTACATTTTTCTATCCCGAAAACCACAAGTTCACATTCCAGGAGATGTATACATATATCAAAGACCGAGGATATGCTATTTATCCGGGAAAAGTGACGGAAGCTGAGACTTTCCGTATAGGAAATATCGGTGAGATCTATCAAGAGGACATCTTGAAATTAATCGAGATTCTGACAGAGTTTTTGGAGAAATATAATTAAAAAGATCGGACTGCTAAAAGGGAAAATAGCCGAATTTAGAATAACACAGGGAGATGGGAACATGAGTAAAAAGATTGAAGCAGTGATATTTGACTGGGCAGGAACCACAGTAGATTATGGTTGTTTTGCACCGGTACAGGCATTTATGGAAGTATTTTGTAAGGCAGGGGTAGAGCCTACGATGGCAGAAGTCAGAGAGCCCATGGGGATGTTAAAGAGGGACCATATCAAGACGATGCTTGGGATGCCTAGGATTCGAACACTTTGGATCGAAAAGTATGGAAGCGAACCGGGGGAAGCGGATATTGACGGATTGTATGATTCCTTTGAGGAGAATCTAATGTCGATTCTGGACCGTTTTGCAGAGCCTAAACCGTATGTACTTGAGACCGTGGCAAAGCTGCGTGAGAGAGGAATTAAGGTAGGGTCCACAACAGGCTATACAGATGAGATGATGTCCGTAGTCGTGCCAAAGGCAAAAGAGGCAGGATATGAACCAGATGCATGGTTTTCACCAAATTCTGTTGGGAATGCGGGCCGTCCTTATCCGTATATGATTTTTAAGAACATGGAGGTTCTGGGAATCCATTCTGTGGATAACGTAGTGAAGGTGGGCGATACTGTTTCCGATATCAAGGAAGGGAAAAATGCAGGGGTATTCACCGTCGGAGTGATAGAAGGGAGTTCTGAGCTGGGACTGACCCAGGAGGAATTTAAAGGACTCTCTGAGGAAGAGAGAAGAAGTTATGTGGAGACAGTCACAAAGCGGTTCAAGGATGCAGGAGCGGATGCGGTGATCAATAATATGAGCGAATTATTATCCGTATTGGATTGACAAAGATGACTGGAATGCTATGATTAGAATAGAGAATAAGCAGAGCAGAAGAGGAGGGGGCTTATGAATTTTATTCAACGACAGCATTCAGTAGTGAAGTTTTTGATCTATCTTGTCATGATATTTGTAGGAGGGTTTATTCTATCCGTTATTATCGGGGTCATGGAGAGCCGCGGAGGTGAGATGGATGACTGGGCCTTTACGGTTGCTTATGCGATCGCAATTGTAGCGACCTTTGTTCTGGCAGTGGTGACGGAGCATAACGGGCTGTTTGCGTTGAAGGAACGCGCACTTGCCATGCGCAAGGACATTTCCATCGTTCAGGCAAAGACTGAAAATGTGCTTTTCCAGCTTGAGGGACTTATGATGACCCATATGGAGCATGAGAAGCAGATGTATATCCAAAAGGATTTTTCCTATGAGAACAACGAAGAGGGCAAGGGAAAGAAAAAGAAGATCAGGACGATAGGCGAGGTGAGGAACAGTATCAGACAGTATCCAGAGCTGCGTTCGGACGATGATGTCATGCGTCTGTTCAACGAGATCATAAAGTGCCAGAATGAGCTGATGACACAGAAGACTTCATATAACAGCGTTGCCTCCCAGTATAATGCAGGGATACAGAAGGCGCTGGCTAAGAGGATGAAGAGACTATGGCATTTGGAGCGGTTGGAGTATTATGATGAGTCACCCGATATCCTGGTTGAGGAAGAGATAGAAAGCTAATAGAAAAGAGCAATATTAAAATCAGTATGGTGATCAGCGGCCATACTGATTTTTTTTTAGAAGAAAAAAGAAAAAACAGGAAGAAATAAAAAAGTTGACAAGAATAAATTTTTATAGTAGAATGTCGCTTGTAACAATTTTGTAATATCTGTAATATTTCCGAAAAGATAAGCATATATTTTATTACAAGCTTATTACAAAGACGTAAAGATATTGCAACAAATCAGGAGGGTAAGTATATGTTACAAGGGAAAAAATTTATATCAGTATTGTCAGCAGTTACAGTATGTACTATGTTTTCTGCAGGCTTTACAACACAGGCGGCATCTTCTATGCCAGAGGCATACACAATTACTACTGTAGATAAAGGGGAGAACACAGAAGCAATTGGGGAGATTCCAGCTTTGGAACTCAAAAAGACAAAACAAGCTGCAGTTGGTGCAAAGGCAGAATATGATGCCGAGCAGCTCAGGATAAAGAAGGAACAGGAAAGGCTTGCAGAAGAGGCCAGACTTGCAGCGGAGGAAGCGCAGAGGGAAGCCGAAGAGGCTCAGCGCTTGGCAGAGGAGGAAGCGGCACAGGCAGCAGCGGCAGAGGCAGTGAGCCAGACTGCACCAGGAGAGCAGGAGCTCCTTGCATCGATCATCTTTTGTGAGGCTGGGAATCAGCCTTATGAGGGGCAGGTAGCGGTCGGAGCGGTCATTATGAACCGTGTCAGAAGTGGTGTGTATCCGAACAGTATTTCGGAGGTCATCTATCAGTCAGGACAGTTCGGCCCTGCTATGACAGGCTGGCTGGACAGTGTGCTTGCCAGTGGAGGATATACAGATACAGCCATGCAGGCAGCACAGGATGCAATCGCAGGCTCCAATCCGATCGGTGACTGTCTTTACTTTGGCAACGGCGACTGGGGAATCCAGATTGGGGATCATTTCTTCCATTAATATAAAACATAAAGAAAAATTAAATCCGTGGAATCTTACCATACGAGAAAGATTCCACGGATTTGTTTTGTCATGCTATATTTTTAGGTTGAGCTTAGAAAATGCATCTGCAAACGCATTATTGATTGGTTCTTTTGTTTCTTTGGCCTGTTTTTTGAGGTAACTATTTACATCTTTTTTACTTGCACCTTTTCCTTCTTTGCTGCGGCGTTCCTGGAAAGAGCTGAGTTTTTCTTTGTGGCCGCAGGAACAGACGAAACGCTGGCCGTCCCCTTTTCCGACTAATTCCATTTTTTTATGGCAGACAGGACAGCGGGCATTTGTACGGCGGGAGATGATTTCGCGGTAACCGCATTCACGGTCCTGGCAGACCAGCATTTTCCCATGCTTGCCGTTTACCTCCAGCATATATTTTCCACATTCCGGGCATTTGGTCCTGGTCAGGTTGTCATGGTGGAATTTTCCGTTCGCAGTTTTGATTTCCTGTATGAGCGACTTCGTATAGTCCTCGATTTCGGCCATGAAGTTTTGATCAGATTCCGTACCGTTCGCTATGGCCTTGAGGCGCAGTTCCCAGTCTGCGGTCAGTTCCGGGCTTTTTAGATCCTGTGGAACAAGCCCAAGAAGCTGTTTGCCTTTGGAAGTAATGTGGATTTCATTCCCTTTCTTTTCCATCAGGAAGCTGTTGAACAGCTTTTCAATGATATCAGCCCGTGTGGCCACGGTCCCAAGTCCCCCGGTCTCACCGAGTGTGCGGATGCGTGTCTTGTCTTTGTGTTCCATATATTTGACCGGATTCTCCATGGCGGCGATCAGCGTACCCTCTGTAAAATATGCAGGTGGTCTGGTCTTGCCCTCAGTGATATTCAGGCTGACAACATCGAGTCTTTCTCCTTTGGTCACTTCCGGCAGTGTCTGCTTGACCAGAGTGTCCTCTGCCTCTTCCTCATCGATATCTTCGTATCCGGTTTCATAGACCTCACGCCAGCCAGGCTGCTTCATTATATTTCCTTTCGCAGAAAACAGCTCTGAACCGATGCGCCCTGTCAGAAATGTTTCTTCATATTCACATGCAGGTGACAGGACCGCAAGAAAACGGCGAACGACCATATCGTAGATTTTGCGTTCCTCGTTGGTCATGTGATCAAGCTGTACGAACTGCTCTGTTGGGATGATGGCGTGGTGGTCGGATACCTTTGCATTATTTACGAAAGATTTATCTGTCTTTATTGTCTGCATGGAGAGCTTTCCGGCCAGCTTACTGTAGGGGCCGACGGCACAGGCCTTTAGACGCTCCTTTAATGTTCCGACCATATCCGTTGTAAGATAACGGGAATCTGTACGGGGATAAGTCAGTACCTTGTGGTTTTCATATAGGCGCTGCATGATATTCAGCGTTTCCTTGGCAGAAAAGCCAAAGCGTTGATTGGCTTCCCTCTGCAGTGTAGTCAGATCATAAAGTGCAGGCGCGAAGGATTTCTTCTGCTTTTTCCTGACTTCTGTGATTTCAAGAGGACCGCTGCACGCTTTGAACAGCTTCCGAATTCTTTCCTGGTCGAAAGTACGGCTCGAACCAGATTTTTCATCTGTCCAGGTAAAGGTGATTCCCTTGGCAGATGCCTTCATGCCATAATATGTTTTGGGCTGAAAGTTTCGTATTTCCTCTTCACGTGCAGCAATCATGGCCAGAGTCGGCGTCTGAACCCTTCCGCAGGATAGTTGTGCGTTATATTTGCAGGTCAGTGCACGGGTAGCGTTGATGCCCACGACCCAATCAGACTGGGCCCGGGCAACCGCAGCCCGGTATAGATTGTAATATGCCTTTCCGGGTCTTAGATCGGCAAAGCCTTCCCGAATCGCCTTGTCTGTGACAGAGGAAATCCAGAGCCGTTGAATCGGTTTCTTATTTCCGGCCTTATCCAGAATCCAGCGTGCGACCAGCTCTCCCTCACGTCCGGCATCTGTTGCGATGATGATGTCCGAAACATCCTTGCGGTAGATCAGTTCCTTAATGGAATTGTACTGTTTCCCGGTCTGTTTGATCACGACCAGTTTCCAGTCTTTAGGAAGCATGGGCAGCGTATCCATATTCCAGGTCTTATATTGCTCTCCATATTGCTCCGGGTCTGCGAGTGTGACGAGATGTCCCAGCGCCCAAGTCACGATGTAGTCTGTTCCTTCTATATAAGTATTCGTTTTCTTCGTACAGCGAAGGACACGCGCGATGTCCCTTGCCACGGATGGTTTTTCTGCGATGACAAGATGCTTCATTCAAATGCTCCTTAATCTTTACTGATAATACGGTTTCATTTTTTCTATATTTATAGTTTCCATTTTTGAGGAAATCCACTATATATTATGGAACCCTTTTCCGATAATTTCACTTGTATTCGAGATTAAAATAAATGCCTCTGGCTGATTCTCCTTAATAAAGTTACGAAGCTTGATTGCCTGTGGGCGGTTCAATGCCGTAAAAATGATATATTTATCCTTACCGGAAAAGGCTCCCTGAGCCAGACATACAGTGGCACTTCGGTTAAGCGTGTGAACAATAAAATCACAGATGGCTTCTGGTTCGTCACATACCACATTAAAATACTTGGACAGGTTAAAGCTCTCGATAAAGGTGTCAATCATAAAGGAACGGATTGCCAAGCCAAGGAAGGAGTATAATCCGGTCTTGATGTCGAACATAAAGCAGCCGGCAACTGTAATCAGGACGTCCGTGACGAGCAGGGCACGTCCGATATCGAAGCTGGAATACTTTTTCAATATCATGGCAATGATATCCGTACCGCCGCTTGAAGACCCGATATTGAACAGGACAGCAGAGCCGAGAGAAGGCAGCGCAATTGCAAAGCACAGCTCCAGCATCGGCTGGTCCGTCAGCGGATGCGCCATCGGCCAGATGCGCTCCATGAGCGAAAGTGCAACAGACAGCAGGATACTGCAGTATGCGGTCTTAGCAGCAAATTTTTTCCCCAGCACAATAAAACCAATGACCAACAAAATCATATTCATGACAAATGTAAAGTCACTGGCAGACATAACGCCTGATTTCGCAATCAGGACAGCGAGGCCTGTAATGCCTCCAAATGTGAAATTGTTCGTGAACTTAAAAAAGTAGGTTCCGACAGCCATAATCAGTGTACTGCCCGTTAACAAGAGAAAATGCTTCATTTTTCCTTTCATTTGTGAATTCCTCAATCGTACATTATTTTACAGCGCAGCTGTAAATCCGCCCGTAGGGCATGAGTTACGGGATGCCCTATGGGTATACATTATTTTACAGCGCAGCTGTAAATCCGCCCGCAGGGCATGAGTTACGGGATGTCCTGCAAGCCTCCATTTTTTAAAATTAACAGTTCTGTAACATATGGAATTGTAACGCGGGGAATATCAAAAGTCAACGCATTAAGATAAGATAATTGGAAATACTAATTTCCCATAAGGAGGTAGGAAATTTATGTATCAGTATTTACCGATTCGAGATGTATACGCAAGAGAAATCATTGATTCCAGAGGGAATCCTACTATAGAGGTGGAAGTGCTGGTCGGTGAGGAGACGGTAGGCCGTGCAGCAGTGCCTTCCGGGGCATCCACAGGGAAATATGAGGCAGTGGAGCTGCGTGATCATGAGGAGCGTTATGGCGGTAAGGGAGTTGAACGGGCTGTGGAACATGTAAATGATCAGATCGCAAGGGCCGTGATCGGCATGAATGTATTTGACCAGGCTGCTCTGGACCAGGTGCTGATTAAGACAGACGGAAGTAAAAATAAGAAGAATCTCGGTGCGAATGCACTTCTGGGTGTATCCATGGCCGCGGCAAAAGCAGCGGCAGGAGCGCTCAAGGTTCCGCTGTACCGCTATCTGGGCGGAGTGAATGCGCATAAGCTGCCGACTCCGATGATGAATATACTGAACGGCGGAGCACATGCAGATAATACGCTGGATATTCAGGAGTTCATGATCATGCCTGTAGGTGCATGCTGTTTTAAAGAAGGTTTACGTATGTGTGCCGAAATCTACCAGACCTTGAAAAAACTTCTCAAGGAAAATGGACTGAATACAGCAGTCGGTGATGAGGGCGGTTTTGCACCTGACCTGCCTGATGCAAAGGAAGCATTGAAGTTCATCCGGGACGCTGTGGAACGTGCAGGCTACCAGATGGGAAAGGATATTGCAATTGCTTTAGATATCGCAGCATCGGAACTTTATAATAAAGATTATAAAAAATATGAGTTCCCTGGGGAGAGCAAGATGCAGGGACAGAAGATCGTGCGTTCAGCCGAGGAGCTGATCGAATATTATGAAGATCTGTCATTGGAATTTCCAATCTATTCCATTGAAGATCCACTGGATGAGGAGGACTGGGACGGCTGGGAACTCCTGACGACCAGGCTGGGGAATGAGATACAGTTGGTGGGAGATGATTTGTTTGTCACGAATGTAGAACGGTTGAAAAAAGGAATCGATCAGAATGTAGCCAATGCAATTCTGGTGAAGGTCAATCAGATCGGAACTCTGACAGAGGCGATAGAGGCAATCGATATGGCACAGAAAGCAGGCTACAATGCGATTATCTCGCATCGTTCCGGTGAGACCGAGGACACCACGATCGCAGATATTGCAGTGGCTTTTAACACCGGACAGATTAAGACGGGGGCACCCTGCCGGACAGAAAGAGTGGCAAAATATAACCAGCTTCTGCGGATCGAGGAAGAGTTAGGCAAATAAAAAGAAAACAAAAGCAGACCTTCTTCTTGGCACGGATGGGGATGAGGTACTTTCCCCGGTTTTAGACAGGCCTCGGGAAATGTATTGCATTCATGAAAAACTTGGAAAAGTTATTGCAAATCGGCCCCATCTGTGGTAAGATAATCGTGGTTTATCCGCGGGAGGTGTAGATTGATGGATATTTTGAAGATTGTTTTAACGATTATATTTGTAATAGATTGTATTGCACTGTCAGCAATTATCCTTCTCCAGGAAGGGAAGTCTGCAGGACTGGGAACAATCAGCGGGGCTGCTGATTCATACTGGGGACAGAACAAAGGACGTTCTATGGAAGGTGCTCTTGTAAAGTCCACGAAGTTCCTTGCTATTTTATTTATGGTTTTGGCACTGGTTCTGAACCTGGGTGTATTTAACTAAGACGATAAGATGACGAACACTCTATACGGATATAGAGTGTTTTTTCTTTATAAAATAAAAGAGACCCGCGAGTCAGATATGGAAGCATGACGGTAAGTAGTAGGAAAGAAGGTGAGTAAATGGACCAGACATTTGAAAAAAGAAAAAAAGTAATTTATGATTTTATTTGTGATGATTTTTATGTACCTATGAAGATAAAGGAAATCGCAGTTGTACTCCAAATCGCAAAGGAGCAGCGTGGAGAACTAAAGGAGGTTCTGGATGCTCTGGAAGCGGAAGGAAAGATCTATGCATCGAAGAAGGGCAAGTATTCCAAGGGACAGGCAAAGCGTCTGACCGGGACCTTCCAGGCAAATGCAAGAGGATTTGGGTTCGTGATCTTGGAGGGGGATGAAGAGGATGTCTTTATCTCGGAGGAGAATATGAACGGTGCATTCCAGGGAGACCAGGTGGAGTTTGTCATTACGAAGGCCCCGGAAGGGAAGCGGAAGGAAGGGAAGATCGTCCGTATCCTATCCCATGGCACAACGAAGGTGGTCGGTCTGTATGAAAAGTGTAAGAGCTTTGGATTCGTACGCCCGGATAATCAGAGATTCCTTAAGGATATTTATATCCCGGAGGGAAAGGAAAAAGGGGCGATGACCGGACATAAGGTGGTCGTGGAGCTTTTATCCTATGGAGGAGCGGATTTAAAGCCGGAAGGGAAAGTGGTAGAGATCATCGGCCATGTGAATGATCCGGGGACGGATATCATGTCGATCGTGAAAGGATATGATCTTCCAGTCGATTTCCCAGAACGTGTGATGAATCAGGCAGAGCGTGTCGGCAAGGAGGTTACAGAGGCGGACATGGCAGGCAGGATGGACCTGCGTGACTGGCAGATGGTAACGATTGACGGAGAAGACGCTAAGGATCTGGACGATGCCGTTTCATTGACCAAGGAAGCTGAGAATTATATGCTGGGAGTGCATATTGCCGATGTGACGAATTATGTCCAGGAAAAAAGTGCACTGGACCGCGAGGCATTGAAGAGAGGAACCAGTGTTTATCTGGCCGATCGTGTGATTCCAATGCTGCCTCATAAACTGTCTAATGGAATCTGTTCCCTGAATGCAGGGGAGGACCGCCTGGCTTTGAGCTGCATCATGACGATCAGTCCTAAGGGGGAAGTGATTGACCATGTGATCGCGGAGACGGTAATCAAAGTGGATGAACGTATGAGCTATACGAGTGTAGCAAAGATTCTAAATGAACAGAAGACGTGTAAGGAGCAGACCATGGATTCCAAAGATATAGAGCCATCAGCCAAATTGGATGCAGACATATCAGCGGATACCTTGTCAAGTGAGAGTGAAAAGTATAAGGAGCTCGTACCGATGTTTCTTCGGATGGCAGAGCTTTCTTCTATCTTAAGGGAGAAGCGCAGGAAGCGCGGTTCCATAGACTTTGATTTTCCAGAGACCAAGATGGTTCTGGATGAGAATGGAAAGCCGGTCGATATCAAGCCTTATGAGAGAAATACAGCAACGAAGATCATTGAAGACTTTATGCTGATGGCAAATGAGACGGTGGCAGAGGAATATTTCTGGCGGGAACTGCCATTTCTGTACCGTACCCATGAGCAGCCGGATGAAGAGAAAATCAAAAAGCTGAGTACATTTATCAATAATTTTGGCTATCACATCCATGTAGGGAACAGTGAGGTGAAGCCGAAGGAGGTTCAAAAGCTGCTTGGGAAGGTAGAAGGTACTCCGCAGGAGGCATTGATCAGCCGTCTGGCACTGCGTTCTATGAAACAGGCAAAATATACGCCGGAGAACACAGGACATTTTGGACTGGCAGCAAAATATTATACACATTTTACATCTCCGATCCGCCGATACCCGGACCTGCAGATTCACCGGATCATCAAGGAGAATCTGCGTGGAAGGATGAATGAAGACCGTATCGAGCATTATGAGAAGATTCTTCCACAGGTAGCAATACAGGCCAGCGAGACCGAGAGACGGGCAGAAGAGGCAGAGCGTGAGACAATCAAGCTAAAGAAAGTGGAATATATGCAGGCACGAATCGGGCAGACGTTCGAGGGCGTCATATCAGGCCTTACGAAGTGGGGTGCATATGTGGAGCTGGAGAATACGATAGAAGGACTTGTTCATGTCATGAATATGACGGATGACCACTATGATTACTGGGAAGAACAGTATGAGCTCGTGGGAGAGCATACACGTAAGGTGTACAAATTAGGACAGAGAGTCCGAGTCCGTGTACTGGATGTGGACAGGCTCCAGAGGACCATTGATTTTGAGTTCTGCGCTGAGGAAGAAGAGCAGGAATGATTCTGTAGAACAAAGATGTTTGAGTGAGGGAAATGCGATGGCTAAGACAGAGGGCAAGTTGATTGCCAACAACAAAAAAGCATACCATGATTATTTTATACTGGAGAAATATGAGACCGGCATCGTCCTGCATGGGACAGAGGTGAAGTCCCTGCGGATGGGGCAGTGCAGTATTAAGGAGGCCTTTATCCGAATTGAGAACGGAGAGATGTTCATCTACGGGATGCACATCAGTCCATATGAGAAGGGGAATATCTTCAATAAAGACCCGCTGCGTGTGAGGAAGCTTCTTCTTCATAAAAATGAGATCAATAAACTATTCGGTAAGATGAAGGAGAAAGGAAATACACTGGTTCCCCTGCGCGTGTATTTCAGCGGCAGCCTTGTAAAAGTGGAGATTGGGCTGGCGAAAGGTAAAAAGTTATATGATAAACGGGATGATATCGCGAAGAAGGACCAGAAACGAGAGGCTCAAAGAGAGTTCAAAGTACGGAATCTGGGATAATTCTGTGATGGAGAAATAGGAACATGTCAGCAGGCAGCCTCGGGGTGTTAAGAACTTGGCTGCCTGCACAAAAAGTATCTTTAAAAATCTGACCATTCGTCATTTTTGATAATAGATTTCCGATGTGATTTTTGGTATACTTTAGTAAATGTATTGCCGCAGAGAGGCAGTACTTTGTCCAAAAACAGGAGGGTTAAGTGCATGAAGAAATCGTTTCAGATTTTTAAGAGAGATATACAGCGGCTTTTTCATAATAAAGTTGCGATGATCGTGATGGCAGGCGTATGTGTCCTGCCTTCTTTGTATGCCTGGTTTAATATTGCGGCGAATATGGATCCTTACAGTAATACCCAGGGCATCAAAGTGGCCATAGCGAATAATGATGAAGGAGCAAAGAATGAAATGCTTTCCCTTAATGCAGGAGACAGCATTGTAGAGAATTTGGAGGAGAATGATCAACTGGGATGGACCTTTGTAGATGAGAATAAAGCGGTGGAGGGAGTCCGGTCCGGCAAATACTATGCGGCAATCGTGATACCAGATAATTTCAGTGCCTCTCTGCTGAGTGTGATTTCAGGTGAACCGAGAAAGGCACAGCTCTCCTACTATATAAATGAAAAGAAGAATGCAATCGCTCCGAAGATTACAGATACGGGGGCAGGAACTGTGCAGCAGGAGATCAACGATACGTTTTCTTCTGTGGCGGCCGAGACGATATCGAAGCTGATTCAATCGTCTGTGACGAAGGTGTCCGGGGATATGAATCAGATGAATACGGATGTCATGTTCATGCTGGATGAGATTCAGGGGAATCTGGACCAATATCAGAAGATCTTGAAAAATTTTCAGGACACAGTGGGGAGTAGTTCGACCCTGATCGACGATTCCCTTGCCACATTGGATGGTGTAAAATCGGCGGCAAATTCTGGAGCGGCAGCATTTGATGATTCGAACTCACCTTTACAGGGAAGTCGGAATTCTATTGGCCAGTTCTCTACCACATTCTCACAAAATCTGTCGGATGGAGAGAATCGTTTAAATGACATCTATGGTTCGGCATCAGATCGGCTCAGCAGTCTGAAATCACAGGCCGAGACGATCAATGGAGTGATCGGGAACGGGATCGATTCTGTGGGGAGTCTTGTGGACCTCAACAATAGACTTCTGGGCGACTTACAGGAATTGAGCAGTGAGCTTCAAAGTAAGCTGCCGGATGGAGCCCTGGAGGGGATTACCGCTAAGGTAGATCAGGCCATCGCCGATTTAGAGGCACAGAACGGACAATATGAGGAATTTTTGTCCTCCCTGAATGATGGAAATGCGAGTGTGGAAAATGCACTGACTACTGCAGATGGTACAAAGAAGCAGTTAGAGACATTGATTTCTCAAAGCAGAGAGTCGCTGAAGGGATATCGCAATTCCTTTGATCAGAGGTTATTGCCGCAGTTGAACCAGTCATTAGATACCTTTGCTTCTTTGAGTGGAAGTCTGTCTGCGACATTGTCAGGGGTCTCTGCGTCTGCTGAGCAGATGAAGGATATCTTGAATCAGCTAAAGGGCAGTCTTACGGATAGTGTCCATACACTGGGACAGACCGGAGAAGCTATATCTTCTCTTGGTGGACGCCTCTCCCAGGTGACAACAGATCTTAAAGCACTGCAGAGCTCTCAAGCATATAAAAAGTTCATTTCACTGGAAGGCCTGGATGCAGATTCCATTGCCGATTTTATGCAGTCTCCTGTTACGATTGAGAGTGAGACACTATATAGCGTGGAAAATTATGGCTCCTCTATGACACCGTTTTATACGAATCTAGCACTTTGGGTCGGTGGTATCGTCCTGATCTCCATCCTGAAGCTGGAGGTGGATAAGGATGAGAAGGTACATAAGTTCTCTACAACGAGCGCTTATTTCGGACGCTGGATGCTCTTTATGGTGCTCGGTCTGATTCAGGGGCTGATTGTCTGCCTCGGTGATCTGTGGCTCTTAAAGGTACAGTGCCTCCATCCCGCGGCCTTTGTGTTGGCAGGAATGTTCTGTTCCTTTATTTATGTGAACCTGATCTATGCGCTGGCGATCACCTTTAAGCATATCGGAAAGGCTCTGTGCGTGGTACTCGTCATCCTGCAGATTCCAGGTTCCGCAGGTACCTATCCGATTGAGATGACTCCTGCATTTTTCCAGAAGCTTCATCCGCTTCTGCCATTTACATATGGGATCAATGCGATGAGAGAGGCTATTGCCGGAATGTACCAGCATGAGTTCGCAAAGAACTTGCTCTGCCTGGCCGTATACCTTCCGATTGCCTTCCTGATCGGGCTGGGGCTGCGTGTACTACTTATGAATTTGAACTATCTGTTTGATAAAAAGCTTTCCGAGACTGATTTGATGCTTGCAGAGACACAGGCGGAGAAACGTGAGAGGACACAGCTTACACTCGTTGTAAAAGCATTGATGGGCGATAAGACGCTGAGAGAAGAGATTGTTGCAAAGGCGGCAGTCTTTGAAGCAGGTTATCAGAGGCAGATACGGATCGGATTTGCGGCAATGCTGATCCTGCCGCTTATTTTTCTGGTGCTGATGTTCAGTATTGAGTCAAAAATTGTATTTCTGGTCCTGTGGATCGTGTCCCTCATCATAATTGCAGTGTATCTGATCTGTCTGGAATATATTCATGAACGTCTGAAACGCCAGATCCAGCTTGGAGAACTGACGCAGGAAGAGCTATTAAAAGCTATGAAAGGGAGGGATGACGAATGAGAAATATAGGGAACATATTTAAAAGAGACGTGCAAAGGTTCCATAAAAATGTCATTGCCTGGATCGTCATTTTGGGAATTACGGTCGTCCCGGCCCTCTATGCATGGTTCAATATTGCGGCGAGCTGGGACCCTTATGGGAATACAAAGAATCTTAAGGTCGCGGTGGCAAGTGTCGACAAAGGCTACGAGGGCGATTTAGTCCCTGTCACCCTGAATCTGGGAAACAACGTGCTGTCTGCTCTGCGGGAAAATGATCAGTTAGACTGGACATTTACGAATCAGGAGAAGGCTTTGGACGGCGTAAAGTCGGGAAAGTATTACGCTGCGATCGTCATACCAGAAGATTTCAGTAAAAATATGATGAGCCTTTTCTCGAAAAATGTGACAAACCCCAAGATTACATATTACTCAAATGCAAAGGAAAATGCGATTGCTCCCAAGGTAACAGATAAAGGAGCAAGTGCGATCCAGACACAGGTCAAGGAGGTTTTCATAGAAACGATTTCGAATACTGCCATTTCAGCGATGCAGGCGGTGGCAGATACCGCAGATGCAAAGGGGGCAGATTCCATTGCGGCGACCCTGATTGCCAATTTGGAGAAGAACTCTCAAGAACTGAATGCAGCATCCGGTACGATTCAAGCATTTTCCTCTTTGACAGAATCGACGCAGAAGATGTTGGAGACGACCTCCGCATTCTTAAAGCAGTCGGAGGAACATTCGGATCACAGTCTGGATGCACTAGAAAAGACAGAGACTTCCTTTTCTGACATGCAGGGGGCAATATCAGGGGCAACAGAGGGCGTGAATCAGGCCTTGGCAGAAAGCGGAGATTATTATGAACAGATTGCCCAGACCCTCCAGGATACGTTATCCTCTCTTTCGTCGGATACTCAGGGAGCAGCAGATATCTTGGATGGCCTGGCAGGAAAAGCAGGAACGATGGCAGACGCATACCAGTCCTTGGCAGACACGCTCACCCCAGTCTTATCCCAGCTTGGTGAGGAACATCCTGAAATTGCTCCTGCCACAGGGAAGATCATCGGCAAGTTGAATGAATCTACCGCGGTCCAGACTACCCTTAAGGAGCGATTGAGTAAGGCGGCCGAATCCGTCAGAAATCATGAGGGCGGTTCCTCAGTTTCTAAGGAAGAGATGGATGAACTTCTGAGACAGAGCAAACAGAGTATTGCAGAGGTGAAGTCAGATTACGAACAGAATGTAAAAAACAACCTGGAAAGCCTTTATGCTTCCCTGGGAGATACAAAGAACAGTATTTCCGGGCTTTTGGATCAGGTGGATCAAAGCGCGTCTGGTGTCTATCAGTTATCCGGCTCGGCTTCCTCTGATTTGACTCAGGTAAGAGAAACGTTGGAGACATCCAGTGCATTGCTTGATAAAGCAGCCACCAGACTATCTGCCACGGTAGACCGGTTGAAAAAGGCACAGGCAGCAGGTGACTTTCAGACATTGGAGACAATCATAGGAGGGGATAAAGACAGTATCACAGCCTTTTTATCTTCCCCGGTCAACCTGGCAACAGAAAAATTGTATCCAGTGGAAAACTATGGTTCTTCTATGTCACCGTTTTATTCCGTACTGGCAATCTGGGTGGGCGGTATTGTATTAGTTGCCATGCTCAAGGTACAGGTTTCAGAAGCCTCTTTGGAAGGAATGACGAAGGTAAAGAACCACCAGATGTATCTGGGGCGGTATGTCTTGTTTTTGATCATCGGCCTGATGCAGAGCGGTCTGATTTGTCTGGGAGATTTATATTATCTGGAGATTCAGTGCAAGCATCCATTTTTATTCCTGCTGGCAGGATGGTTCACCAGCATTGTATTTGTGAATATTATCTATACCCTTACGGTTTCCTTCGGGGATATTGGAAAGGCAGTCTGCGTGGTGCTTCTGGTCATGCAGGTGGCTGGATCGGGAGGAACATTTCCAATCGAGGTAGCACCAGAATTTTTCCAGAAGGTCTATCCGCTCCTGCCGTTCACACATAGTATGGCGGCTATGCGGGAATGTATCGGAGGTATGTATGGAATGACCTATTGGAGGGAACTGGGAATCTTAGGAATCTTCCTGTTAGCATCTTTGTTCCTGGGATTAGTACTTCGGACACCGATCATCAAGCTGAATGATGCATTCACGGAAAAACTGGAAAGTACGCATTTAATATAAGGTTTCAATAATGATTTTGTAGATAAAAGGAGTTTTTTATGAATTCAGTAAAAGTCAGAAATATAGAAATCGGCACCGGAATCCCAAAAATCTGTGTTCCGATTGTAGGCACTTCACAGGAGGAAATCTTAAGAGCAGCGAAGGAAATAAAAAAGCTGAGCGTAGATGTAGTGGAATGGCGTGTAGATTGGTATGAAGATGTGTCTGACTTCGGGAAGGTCAAAGAGACCTTGAAAGGGCTTCGGACCATTCTTGATGAGATGCCGCTTTTGTTTACTTTCCGTACCTCAAAAGAAGGGGGAGAAAAGACAATTACAGAAGAGGACTACATCAAGCTGAATCAAGAAGCCGCGAGAACGAAATCTGTGGATCTGGTAGATGTGGAAATGTTTACGGGGGATGAGGCTGTCAGACAGATTGTGGAAGCAGCCCATGAATGCGGAGTGAAAGTCATAATGTCGAACCATGATTTCCAGAAGACGCCGGATCAACAGGAAATTGTCTCCCGGCTGGTAAGGATGCAGAGGCTGGGGGCGGATATTCCGAAAATTGCGGTGATGCCGAAGTGTAAGAAGGATGTACTGACACTGCTTGCCGCAACGGAAGAGATGGCCTCTCAATATGCCGACCGACCCATCATTACCATGTCCATGGCTGCGGACGGCGTGATCAGCCGTCTGTGCGGGGAAGTGTTCGGATCAGCTTTGACCTTCGGTGCGGTTGGAAAGACCTCTGCACCGGGGCAGATGGAAGCAGGGGCACTCAAGACGGTATTGGATCTACTGCATAAAAGCCTGTAACAATAGGGTTTTTGTAAAGAAGGTTATGAGGAGGACACAGGAATAATGGGGGCAAAAAAAGGACAGAGCAATCTGTCCTTTTTTAGTCAAAATATTGTGCGAACATATTCTTGGATAGAAGCATCAAAGAGTTCGACTCTTCGTCTTTAAGTGGACCTGGCGGGAATCGAACCCGCGTCCAAAAACCTATCCCATGTACTTCTACTATCATAGTCAGTTCTTTTTCATTCCCTAAGCCGTACGGGAACTAACACCCTTACGGTTTCAGTAGCTTCATGATACGCCTACTGGCTCAAAGCTTTGCCAATATCGTTTCCCGCATAGTCGGTGCCAGATTCCCAAGGTGCGGGTGCCCCGGGGCTGACATGCAGCATTTAGGCTGCAGCTAATTCGAAATTATCGTTAGCGTTTAATTTTAATTTTGCGATTTGACGCATCAGCCTGCGGATAGCTTCTCCATCTTCAAGATCCCTGTCGAAACCAGTACAAGCCCTTAGATGTTATTGCATATCTATTCTATATAAAAGGTCTTGTAAAGTCAAGGCATTCAGAAAAGATTACATTTTTTTACATATATTTTTAGATTCAATTGGTATTCTCATAACGAAACGGGCCATATCACTGTAAAGCAATACGCCCGTTTGTTCTGCATCTGATTATATCATATTTATGACTCCTGGTCGAACTCGTCCAGTGCCATCAGATTCAACAGACCCTTTCTCATAAAGATCAGGATCACACCAAATATGATAACGACTCCCGCGATCACACCAAAGATCTGTGTATATCCCATTGTATCTGTAAATCCTGCAAGTTTACCAGAAATCAGATTCGCAAAGAAGAAGCTTAAGTACCATGCACCCATTGCAAGTGAACTGTATTTTGCAGGTGCCAGTTTATTGAACATAGCCATACCGATCGGGGAAAGGCAAAGCTCTCCGACTGTCAGAAGGAAGTATGCGAGAAGAACAAATATCAGGTTCATTTTTCTGCTTCCGTCTGTTACTCCGCCGAGTGTTGCAATTCCAAGAATCAGAGTAATAAATGCTCCGCCTGTGATAATCATTCCAAGTCCCATCTTTGTCGGGATTGAGAGGTCTCCCTTTTTGCTGTTCGCAAGCTTTAACCATATACTTCCGATGATTGGAGACAAAACTACGCAGAGGATTCCGTTAAATGATGTCAGCCACGGAACCGGCACTGTAAATCCGCCCAGTTTTCTGTTGACCATTGTGTTGGCAAGCAGTGAGAAGGATGTGGATGTCTGATACCAAGCTGCCCAGAATAAGACTACGAACAGGAACATGATCACCATTGCCTTAATTCTGTTTTTCTCAGTCTTTGTCAGTTGTCCGCTGTTATTCTTTCCACTCTTAGTTTCTTTTGCAGCCTGTTTTGCAGCCGGGTATTTTCCAACGTCACCGAGCCACTTCGGAGAAAGTACAATGACCAGTGCGCATACGATGAACATTACAACTGCTACCATAAGGAAGATATATTTATATCCATAAGCCGCGATTTCGCCTTCAGCAGTGACTGTAGCGAACCACTTATCAGAAATAAATCCTGCAACGATCGGTCCGAAGAAAGATCCGATGTTCGTAAACATATAGAAAATACTATATGCGGCATCTTTTCTGGACAGTTCATTCTTGCTGTAGAGCGCACCGACAAGTGAACTGATCTGTCCTTTGAAGAATGCTCCTGCGATAATCAGAACGATCAGACCTGCCCATACGTTAAGTACATTTGGTTTTGCAAAGAACAATACCAGGTAACCACATGCTGTGATAAATGCTCCGAGAGCCAGCGATTTTTGTATGCCCAGCCATCTGTCAGTTATGTAACCTCCGACCAGAGATCCCATATAGTTGATTCCCTGATAAAGTCCAATAATGGAAGCTGCTTTTGTAACGGTAAGACCCAGACCGTTCTGGCTGATGTCAGCGGTCAGGAATAATACTAATACTGAGGATACTGCATATCCTGAATAACTCTGTAATGCAATTGAAATGTTCGCAAGCCAGAGTCCTATTGGATGTTTTTGTTTTGCATTTTCTGCCATGATTAAATCCCTACTCTTTCCAGTTCTTTTTTGTTAAATTTCTCTTGTGTATTCTTTCAGCCACTCATTCTCTTCCTCACTTAAATAAGGGGAGATGGTGTCATAGACTGTTTTATGGTATTCATTTAACCATACTTTTTCTTCTGCTGTCAGAAGGTCTGGATTAATGGCATCCAGATCGAACGGTACATATGTAATTGGTTCAAAATACATGAACTGTCCGTATTCGTTCTTTTCACCTTTACATACAAGGAGTTCATTCTCAATACGGATTCCATGGGAGCCTGCGATATAGATTCCTGGTTCATCCGTGATGATCATTCCCTCTTCAAACTGATGGGAATCGCTCGGGCGATACTGCCATCTGATTCCGGTCGGTGCCTCGTGAATGTTCATCAGATATCCGACTCCATGACCTGTTCCATGATTGTAGTTCAGGTTCTGACGCCAGAAGGGTGTTCTTGCAAGGATATCCAGATTCACACCATTGCATCCATATAAAAATCTTGCATGTGCAAGCTGCAGATTACTCTCGACTGTAGCGGTAAAATGATCTTTCATGTATTGTGGTATTTCCCCAAGTGCCACTGTTCTGGTAATATCTGTTGACCCTTCATAATATCCGCCGCCTGTATCGGTCAGGAATAATGTGCCTTCTTTCAATTCCACATTTGTCTCCGGTGTGGAGCAGTAATGTACAATCGCACCGTGCTCGCCAAATGCGCAGATCGGTTCAAAACTCGGACGAATAAATCCTTCCTGTTCTGCCCTGAATGCTTCAAGTTTATCAGAAGCGCTCATTTCAGTAATCGTTTCTTTTCCAATCTGATGTTTCAGCCAGTACATGAATTTAGTATGTGCAACACCATCTTTGACGTGAGCCTTTTTAATGTTTTCAATCTCAACAGGGTTCTTTATTGCTTTCATAAGAACTGTTGGATTCTGCATCTCAACTTTTTTAACATCTGCACCGATATTGTTGTACAGTGCATAGTTCATACGATCAGGATCGATGAGCAGAACATCTTCGGCTGTAAAATTCTTTACTGACTCATAGATATCATTGTACGGGTGAAGAATAACACCGTCCTTTTCAAGGTCTGCTTTCATGGATTCGCTTAATTTTCTCTCATCGATGAATAAATCAGCTTTTTCCATTGTCACAATTGCATAGCTGAGAACGAGGGGGAAGAATTCAATGTCATTCCCTCTGATATTCAGAAGCCATGCAACATCATCCAGTGACGTGATGATATGTGCTGTCGCCCCTGCATCTTTCATTGCAGAACGCACACGTGAAAGCTTGGATTGCGTGCTCTCTCCAGTATACTCAGTACCAAGCGCAAATGCTGGTTCCTCGGACAATGGAGGACGGTCCGTCCATATGTCGTCAATCAGATCATAGCTGTACTGAATCATAGCATCTTTTTGGCGTATCACGTTTTCGAACGCCTGTCCTTCTCCCATAGAGATGACGCGGCCGTCGAATCCGAGTGTGCCTTTTTTAGGCAGCTTGGATGCCACATAATCTTCTACGGATGGAACTCCTGGTTCCCCCATTTTGAACAGCTTGACTGTCGTTTCTTTTAGCTGCTCACCTGCCTGCAGAAAATATCTTCCGTCTGTCCACAGCCCTGACTCTTCCTGAGTAATGACTGCTGTACCTGCTGAACCAGTAAATCCTGTGATGTACTTCCTAGCCTTGAAATGTTCCCCAACATATTCACTCTGGTGGAAGTCTGCTGTAGGCACGACATAAATGTCTATCCCCTTTTCTGCCATCAGCGTTCTTAGTTCATGAAGCCTTTCTGGTATTTTCATACAATTACCTCCTTTTGATTTACCACACGTTGGGTATTATAACACTAAGAAGGGCAAATATACAGCCTTTTTTTGTGCAACTTTTCTAATAATTATGAATTAATAAGGTGAAAATTTAAGAGTTGTTTTAGCATTATTCGACAGAATCCTGATAAAGATAGAATTCAATTTTGCTTATTTTATTGACTGGGATAGAATAATTCTGTTTTCTAGTGACTCCGTAGATTTAATCCTTTATTTTTTACATAAAATTTTCATGATATACTGGTTTCTTTACGTGATTTCTGTGATAATATATTGGGTAAGAGGGGGAATATATAAAAATAAGAAGAAAAGAGGTTGTTAACTATGCCAACTACGTATGCACATTACAGATTCGGAAAAGATGTGATCAGCACCCTGCCAAGACCGCTTGAGACATCGGTCGAGAACAACAGGGCCCTGTTTGATATAGGACTGCACGGACCGGACATCCTGTTTTATTATAAAGCACTTTCTTCTAATCCGGTGAACGGACAGGGGTATGAGATGCATGATAAGATGGCCGACGAGTTTTTTAAGAAGGCGGTCAAGGTGATCGAAGAATCAGAGAGTCCAGCGGCAGCACGAGCATATATGTATGGATTTATCTGTCACTTCGCACTGGACAGTGAATGTCATAAGTACATTGAGAAGATGATACAGGTGAGCGGTATCAGCCATTCTGAGATCGAGATGGAATTTGACCGTTATCTGCTGACAGAGGATCATATCAATCCGCTGACTTATTTGGGAACAAAGCATATACATCCAGATATGCAGAATGCAAAGATCATCGCTCCATTTTTTGAGGATATGACGCCGGAGACGATTAAGAAGTGCCTAAGCTCGATGATTACCTATCACAAGCTGTTGATGGCACCGACCAAGGGAAGAAGGAAGTTCCTCTTTACTGCAATGAAGATGGCCGGGTGCTATGATTCTAAACATGGTATGGTAATGAGCGAGGAACCAAATCAGGAATGTGAGAAGTATTGTCTGTTATTAAAGAAGCTTTATGCGGGAGCCGTACCGCTGGCAGCGGGGCTAATCATCCAATATCAAAAAGCCTTATTTCAGAATGCAGAACTGCCTGCGCGGTTCCATGAGACATTTGGAGCAGGTGATAATTGGGAAAAGCTGCCGTTGTAAAGACTTTCAAGGGAAAATATTGAAAAGAGGTATGCTGTATAGCAGTATTTTTATGGGATAGAGGTTTTGGAAACACGGAATTTTGCATAGAGTAATCTGAGGGGGACTTTTATGAAGTTTAAATTGACAGCGTTAGAGAAGAAGTGGGTATTGTATGATGTTGGAAATTCTGCATTCACAATGTTAGTAGCAACGATTTTCCCGATTTATTTTAATCATTTGGCAGATCAGGCAGGAATTTCATCGGTGAATTATCTGGCTTACTGGGGATATGCCACCTCCATTTGTACCCTTTTAGTTGCAATTCTGGGCCCAATACTGGGGGCTGTTGCAGATACAAGAAATTACAAGAAGGTCATTTTTTCTATTTTTCTTGGTATCGGCGTGATTGGATGCGTTGTGCTGGGATTTCTGTCTTCCTGGATCTGGTTTTTGGGGATATTTATTCTGGCGAAGACGGGATATTCATCCAGTCTTATTTTCTATGATGCGATGCTGACAGATGTGACAGAGCCGGAGAGGATGGATACTGTTTCATCCCAGGGATTTGCATGGGGATATATTGGAAGCTGTATTCCATTTATCGCAAGTCTTGCCGTTGTATTGGGCGGGGGAAAACTGGGACTGGGGATGCAGGCCTCCATGGTAATCGCATTTCTGATCACAGGAATCTGGTGGCTGTTGTCAGCGGTACCTTTACTTACTTCTTATAAACAGAAGTATTTTGTTGAGTCAGCAGGAAATGTTGTGAAGAACAGTTTCGTGCGTTTAGGGCATACCTTTAGGGATATTGTGAAGGAGAAGCATGTTTTTATTTTTCTGCTTGCCTTTTTCTTCTATATAGATGGGGTGTATACTGTCATTGATATGGCTACCGCGTATGGGCAGGCACTGGGGCTGGACAGTACAGGGCTTCTGCTAGCACTGCTTTTGACACAAATCGTGGCATTTCCTTGTGTCTTGATCTTCAGCAGACTGGTGAAGAAGATCTCTTCCACGACAATCATTACGATTTGTATTGCGGCATATTTGGGAATCGCACTTTATGCATATGGGCTGGATACGCAGCTTGATTTCTGGATACTGGCAGTCTTGGTGGGAATGTTCCAGGGAACTATACAGGCGCTTTCACGTTCCTATTTTGCGAAGATCATTCCGGCGGAAAAATCCGGTGAATATTTTGGAATCTATGACATATGCGGAAAAGGGGCTTCCATATTCGGGACAGCCTTTGTGTCCGTATTGAGTCAGCTTACGGGAAATGTGAATATTGGAGTCAGTGCATTATCTGTCATGTTCCTGGCAGGATTGCTTCTGTTTCGGAAAGCTGTCAAGGCGAATCAAGAGTTTACAAATGAAAAAGAAAGATAGAACAGGGTTTAAGAGCATGTTTTGTGCTGGCCCTGAGGCAGACGAGGAGATGCAGAATGGAAGATTTTGTGAAGCTAGAGGAAATTACAAAAATCTATAAAATGGGAGAGGTGGAGATTCGGGCAGTTGATGGAATCGATTTTGCGATTCGCAAAGGCGAGCTAGTGGTCATCGTAGGACCAAGTGGTGCCGGCAAGACCACAGTCCTGAACATTTTAGGAGGAATGGATACCGCGACAAGCGGCAAAATCACGGTGGATGGTGCGGATATCACCGGTTTCAATGCAAGGCAGCTAACAGGATACCGGAGGAATGATATTGGTTTTGTCTTCCAGTTCTATAATCTGGTCCCGAACCTGACTGCTCTGGAGAATGTGGAATTAGCTCTGCAGATCTGTAAGAATCCGTTGGATGCCCAGGAGGTGCTGGAAGAGGTCGGACTCGGGGACCGGCTGAACAATTTCCCGGCACAGCTTTCCGGGGGAGAACAGCAGAGAGTTTCCATTGCTCGTGCACTTGCAAAGAATCCGAAGCTTTTACTCTGTGACGAGCCTACGGGAGCCCTGGATTACAATACAGGAAAGTCAATCCTAAAGCTGCTCCAGGACATGTGCCGGGAGCGTGGCATGACCGTAATTATTATCACCCATAATTCAGCTCTTGCGCCGATGGCAGACAGATTAATCCGGATCAAGAACGGAAAGGTATCCAAAATGGAAGTCAATGAGCATCCGGTATCAATTGACGAAATAGAATGGTAGGGCATACACATGAGCAAAAAGGCGCTGAGAAAAGATTTTTATATGGAAATACGCCGCAGTCTGGGGCGTTTTCTTTCTATTTTTTTCATCGTTGCAATCGGCGTTGCGTTTTTTTCTGGAATCCGTTCAGCGGAGCCGGATATGCGTCTGTCGGGAGATGCGTATTTTGATGAAAAGAATTTGATGGATATTAAGGTAGTCAGCACATTGGGACTGACGAAGGATGATGTGAAGGCATTGGAAGATGTGGACGGTATCGGGAAGGTCGAACCGGGGTACTCTGTGGATGCCTTATGTTCGGTGAGGGACAGCAAAAAGGTCGTACATATTATGTCTCTTCTTCCCACCATGAATGAGGTGACCGTGGAAGAAGGACGGCTCCCCAAGAAGGCGGATGAGTGCCTTGTGGATGTGGATTTTATCGCCTCCAGTGAATATAAGATTGGGGATAAGATTACTTTTACCTCTGGGACAGAGGATGATATCAAGGATACGTTGAAAACGGATACATATACCATCGTGGGTACAGCCAGCAGTCCATGTTATATTTCTTTCCACAGAGGCAGCAGCACGATCGGCACAGGTACAGTCAGTGGATTTATCAGTGTGCCGGATAACAGCTTTGATATGGATGTCTACACGGAGATCTACGCCTCTGTAGATGGAGCAAAGAAGCTGACTGCATTTACGGCCGCGTATGATGACAGGATCGAGGAGGTATCTGACAACGTCGAGACGATTAAAAAGTTCCGGGAAGAGGCCAGATACCAGGAAATCGTCGATGAGGCGAATGAGAAGCTGGATGATGCGAAGAAGGAATTGAATGATGCCAAGAAAGAGGCGGATGAGAAATTAGGGGACGCCAAGGCAAAGCTGGATGATGGCAGGACAAAGCTTGGGGATGCCAGGGCAGAGGTCGCAGATGGATATGCAAGGTTAGAGGATTCCAGGAATCAATTGAATGATAAACAGGCAGAAGTGGATCAGGGATATGATGACCTGAATGCGCAGATCGACACACTGAATGGCAAGATCGATGAGCTGAATCAGGCCAAGGAGCAGTATAACGCCTTGTCTGCAAGTGGGATGACAGATCCACAGACTCTCGGCACACTGCAAGTGTTAGGCGCGAAGATCACAGAAGGAGAACAGCAGATCGAGGCGGCGCGCGCCCAGGTCGAGGCAGCCAGGGCTCAGCTCGACTCTGGACAACTAGAGATCAATAACGGCTGGGCACAGGTGGAGCAGGGCCTAAGTGATCTGGACAGTGCACAGAGCGAGATTGCTTCAAAAGAGCAGGAATTGAATGATGCCCAGAAGGAATATGACGATGCCAAGGAAGATGCAGATAAAAAGATTGCAGATGGCGAGAAAAAGATTCAGGATGCGGAGTATGATATTAGTAAGATCGAACATGCAAAATGGTATATCTACGATAGGAATGCGCTGACAGAATATACAGGTTACGGAGAAAATGCAGACCGCATGAAGGCAATCGGAGAAGTCTTCCCGGTACTGTTTTTCTTAGTGGCAGCTTTGATCAGTCTGACGACTATGACACGTATGGTGGAAGAGCAGAGGACATTGATCGGGACCTTGAAAGCTCTTGGATATGAGAGGCATTCCATTGCAGGAAAGTATTTGGGCTATGCGCTGCTCGCAACGGTCAGCGGAAGCATTGTGGGTGTATTGATTGGTGAGAAGATACTGCCCTATATCATTATTACTGCATATGGAATCATGTATCAGCATATCCATACGGTCGAGATTCCATATAATCTCTTCTATGGATTGGCCGCTTCACTGGCAGCACTTGCCTGTACACTGCTTGCAACGATATTCTCCTGCTTCCGTGAGATGAGGGAACAGGCAGCGGAGCTGATGCGTCCACCGGCACCAAAGCAGGGAAAACGAGTTTTCATGGAGCGCATCCCATTTATCTGGCGCCGCCTGAGCTTTATCTGGAAGGCAACCGTGCGCAACCTGGTCCGTTATAAAAAGCGGTTTTTCATGACCGTATTCGGAATCGGGGGATGTATGGCCCTCTTGCTGGTCGGATTCGGGCTGAAGGATTCTATTTTTGATATCGCTGTATTTCAATATAATGATATCCAGCTTTATGACGGGAATGTCATTCTGGATGAGGATGCCTCCACGCAGCAGAAGCAGGAAGCTTATGACAGGCTGTCAGAGGACAAAAGAGTAGAGAACACTGCGGAAAACCTGCTGCAGCAGGTAGAGGTCGGTCATGGCAAGACGAAGAAGGATGTGTATTTGGATGTTCCAAAGGATGTGAAGGGCTTCTACGATTTCGTAGTATTTAAGAACAGAGTAACGGGCAAGACGTATAAACTGGACGATAAAGGTGCGATACTGACAGAGAAGATGGCAAAAACTCTGGATGTGCAGGCCGGTGATTCCATTACGATCAAAGACGATGAAAAAGGAGAAATCAAGGTCAGAATCGAGAGTATCTGTGAAAATTATATGGGACACTATCTGTATATGACACCGGGATTGTATGAGGAGCTATTTGGCCGGTCACCGGATTATAATTCCATCTACTATAAGATGAAGGACGGAAAAATAGACGATGTGGAGAGGGTCGGTGAATACGTTCTGGAGACGAAAGGAGCTTTGAGTGTCAGCTATACGAATACTCTGGAGGAGCAGTTGGACGATATGCTGGGCAGTCTGAATATTGTTCTGGTCGTCCTTGTGATTTCTGCGGGCATGCTGGCCTTCGTGGTCCTTTATAACTTGAATAATATCAATATCACAGAGCGTCAGCGGGAGCTGGCAACATTGAAGGTATTAGGATTTTATGATAATGAGGTTTCCGCATATGTGTACCGTGAAAATATTATCCTGACAGTGATAGGCGCCCTGTTCGGAATGGTGCTGGGCAGGATCTTGCATCAATTCGTCATTGTGACGGTGGAGATTGATTCTGTCATGTTCGGAAGAAATATCGACCTGAGCAGTTTTATTTACAGTTTTCTGATCACGCTGGGATTTTCTTTCTTTGTAAATGGGGTAATGTACTTCAAACTAAAGAGGATCAATATGGTAGAATCCTTAAAGAGTGTGGAATAAATTCGAATACTCAGACGATGTGTGCACCAAAGTGTACGGTGCAGGAGCAGATAAAGTGCCCCAAAACCGCACAAATTCACAGTTTTGCCATATTTACCTGATATGATACAAAAAATAGATCAGAGTAATCATGCGGATAGGAGACGATTAGGATGGAGAAAGCAAAAATTTTAGTTGTGGATGATGAAAGCAGGATGCGCAAGCTTGTAAAGGATTTTCTTACAAGGGAAGGATATACCGTATTGGAAGCAGGAGATGGCATGGAGGCGATGGATATGTTCTATGCGGATAAAGACATCGCCCTCATCATTCTGGATGTGATGATGCCTAAGATGGATGGCTGGCAGGTGTGCCGGGAGGTGCGGGAACACTCGAAGGTTCCGATCATTATGCTCACTGCCAGGGCAGAGGAAAGGGACGAGCTGCAGGGCTTCGAGCTGGGAGTAGATGAGTATATCTCCAAGCCGTTCAGCCCGAAGATCCTGGTGGCAAGGGTAGAAGCGATTCTGCGCAGGACGCAGGGCGTGGAGGTCGGAGATGTGATGGATGCAGGCGGCATTATCATCGACAAGGCCGCACATATTGTGAAGATCGGGGACAAGACGATCGATTTAAGCTATAAAGAATTTGAATTATTGTCCTATTTCGTGGAGAACCAGGGGATTGCGCTTTCTAGAGAGAAGATTCTGAATAATGTATGGAATTATGACTACTTTGGTGATGCACGAACCATCGATACCCATGTCAAGAAGCTACGCAGCAAGCTGGGAGATAAGGGAGAATATATCAAGACCATCTGGGGGATGGGATATAAATTCGAGGTGGAAGCATGAGACATTCCATAAGACGGCAGATGATGGTAGTCTTCGTCGGTCTGATCATCTTTATCCTGGTGTTGATGTTTGCGGCGAACTCTGGGTTTTTGGAAGAGTATTATATTGTACACAAACAGGCAGATTTGCTGGATATGTACAACTCAATTGATACAGAGATCCAGAAAGGGGACATCAAGGACGAAGCTGCGATCAATAAGCTGGTCCGCAAGACTGAGAAGGGGAATCTCTCTGTGATTGTCGTGCAGCCCGATGGCAATGGGGATGGAAATATTATATTTTCGACTGTGCGGGATGCAACAAGTCCACTTTATCTGAAGCTTTTTGCATATATATTCGATAAGAATCAGGATAAAGGGAAGATATTAAAAAGTACAGATTCCTATAAAATCTATAAGACGAAGGATTTTGTGAATGGTACGGAATATCTGGAGATGTGGGGGAATATGTCCAGCGGAACTATTTTTGTTATGCGCAGCCCCCTTGAGAGTATCCGGGAGAGTGCAGATCTGGCGAATAAGTTCCTGGTGTACATGGGCGGAATCGCAATCCTGTTAGGCGGACTTCTGGTATGGTTCTTCTCGAGAAAGATTACGGATCCAATCAAGGAGCTGGCAGTTTTGTCCCAACGGATGGCAGATCTGGATTTTGATGCTAAGTACACAAGCGGCGGAGAGAACGAGATTGGGGTGCTGGGCAGGAATTTTAATATCATGTCCCAGCGTCTGGAGAAGACAGTCTCTGAATTAAAAAGTGCAAATAACCGACTTAAGAAGGATATTGAGCAGAAGGAAAAGTTAGAGAACATGCGCAATGAGTTCTTAGGGAATGTTTCTCACGAGCTAAAGACCCCGATCGCATTGATACAAGGATATGCAGAAGGTCTTAAGGAAGGAATCAGTGAGGACCCTGAGAGCCGTGAATTTTATTGTGATGTCATCATGGATGAAGCGGGAAAGATGAACCGCATGGTCAAGAATCTTCTGATTCTGAATCAGTTGGAATTCGGAGATGATGATGTGGAATTTGAGCGCTTTGATATCGTAAGCCTGATACGAGGTGTACTTGCGAGCTGTGAGATATTGATACAGCAGGCCGAGGCCACGGTAGATTTTATTGCAGATGAAAGTGTCTGCGTGTGGGCGGATGAGTTTAAGACAGAGCAGGTGCTTCGCAATTATATTACGAATGCGATTCACCATGTAGAGAATGAAAAACGGATTGAAATCAGAGTGATTTCCAAGGGAAATGTAGTCAAGATAACCGTGTTCAACAGCGGAAAGCCGATACCAGAGGAGGACCTGACGAAGCTTTGGGACAAGTTCTATAAAGTAGACAAGGCGCATACCCGTGAGTATGGCGGGAATGGAATCGGGCTTTCCATCGTGAAGGCGATCATGGAATCCTTTCAGCAGGAATATGGGGTCAGGAACTTTGAAAATGGAGTAGAATTCTGGTTTGAATTAGATGCAGGGACAGGCGAAAAGTGTCCGGCAGAGGAAGAGAGAAATGAGGGTTAACAGATGATAGCAATAATTGATTATGATGCAGGTAATATCAAGAGTGTGGAAAAGGCACTTTTATCCCTGGGACAAGATGTTGTGATTACTGGAGATAGAGAGGAAATCCTGAAAGCAGATAAAGTGATTCTCCCCGGTGTCGGGGCTTTTGGTGATGCAATGGCGAATTTGAAAAGAACAGGGCTTAATCAGGTGATTCGTGAGGTCGCGGCAAAAGGAACGCCATTTTTAGGAATCTGCCTGGGACTGCAGCTTCTATTTGAGAGAAGTGAAGAAGCACCGGGCGTAGAGGGGCTGGGTGTATTAAAGGGAGAGATTCTGCGTATACCAGAGAAGGAAGGGCTTAAGATTCCTCATATGGGATGGAATTCGCTGCATTTGGAGCATGGAGGCAGATTGTTCGAGGGGATACCAGAACAGTCCTATGTTTACTTTGTACATTCTTATTACTTAAAGGCCAAGGATGAGAGCATTGTAAAAGCTTCCACCGAGTATAGTACTCATATTCACGCATCCGTGGAATCCGGGAATGTATTTGCCTGCCAGTTCCATCCAGAGAAGAGCAGTGATGTAGGCCTGAAGATATTGAAGAATTTTGTGGAACTTACATAGGAGGGAATGAGATGTTTACAAAAAGAATCATCCCCTGTCTGGATGTGAATGCGGGCAGAGTGGTAAAGGGAGTGAACTTCGTGGATCTTAAGGATGCGGGTGACCCGGTCGAGATTGCGAAGGCTTATGACGAGGCAGGAGCGGACGAACTGGTATTTCTGGATATTACGGCATCCTCTGATGCCAGAGAGACTGTCGTGGATATGGTGCGTAAGGTGGCACAGTGTGTATTTATCCCATTCACAGTGGGCGGCGGTATACGTACAGTGGAGGATTTCCGTGCACTCTTGCGGGAGGGGGCAGATAAGATCTCCATCAATTCCTCTGCGATCAATACACCGGAGCTGATTCACGATGCAGCGGAGAAGTTTGGAAGTCAGTGTGTTGTCGTGGCGATTGATGCGAAGAAACGAGAAGATGGAAGTGGATGGAATATCTATAAGAACGGCGGCCGGATCGATGTCGGTATCGATGCTGTAAAATGGGCCCAAAAGGTGGAGAGCCTTGGCGCGGGAGAAATCCTGCTGACAAGTATGGACTGCGACGGGACAAAGGCAGGCTATGATCTGGAGCTGACCCGCACGATTGCCGAAAATGTATCCATCCCTGTCATTGCATCCGGCGGAGCAGGAAAACTGGAGCACTTTAAGGAGGCTTTGACAGATGGGAAAGCAGACGCGGCACTGGCGGCTTCTTTGTTCCACTACAAGGAGCTGGAGATACGGGAAGTAAAAGAGTACCTTCAAAGAGAAGGGATTTCAGTACGATTATAGAAAGAATACACAGGATAGGAGTAAATGAGAGATGGCAGGACTCAATGGCGACTGGTATGAAGCACTAAAGGATGAATTTAAAAAGGACTATTACAAACAATTATTTACGACTGTGAATCAGGAGTATCATACCCGGCTGATATTTCCACCCGCAAATGATATCTTCAATGCGTTTCATCTGACGCCTCTTAAGGATGTGAAGGTGGTCATTCTGGGACAGGATCCTTATCATAATAACGGGCAGGCGCATGGACTGTGCTTTTCCGTAAAGAAGGGAGTGGATGTGCCCCCTTCCCTGGTGAATATTTATCAGGAGCTGCATGATGATTTGGGCTGTACGATTCCAGACCATGGCTGCCTGACAAAGTGGGCCGAGCAGGGTGTCTTAATGCTCAATACAGTATTGACGGTACGTGCACACCAGGCCAATTCCCACAGGGGAATCGGTTGGGAGGAATTCACAGACGCGGCAATCAAGGTACTCAATGCGCAGGACCGTCCGATTGTGTTTATCTTGTGGGGAAGTCCGGCACAGAGGAAGAAAGCGATGCTCAATAATCCAAAGCACCTGATTTTACAGGCACCGCATCCAAGTCCACTGTCAGCATACAGAGGATTTTTTGGAAGCCGTCCTTTCAGCCAGACGAATCAATTTCTTGAGAAAAACGGGATAACGCCGATCGATTGGCAGATCGAATAGAAAGAATGTTAGTAAATAAGCCTGGAATCAAACGATTCCAGGCTTGCTTTATGTGGTGGGAAAGGAGCTAAAAAAGTGAGGAGATTAGCCCCTTCATTAAGTAAACCACTGACGGAAGAAAAAGTTACGCAGTTTTATATAAAATATTAAAAATGTTTGTAAATTATATAATTTAGCCGTGATTTTTCTATTCTGCTGTGGCTGCATAAGCTGTGCCATAGGTCACAGCACCATCCAGTTCTTTTAAAACAAGATGAAAACCAAGTTTTTGTATGACTTCTGTGTGTATATAGTATAGAATTTTTTCTTTCAACTGTGAAAAGTGTACATAGGTGCTGCCTTCCATAAGAACAAGGACTGGATGGTCAGCATCACGTCCGCACCCGGTCTCAAGAAGGCAGCCAGCTATCGAAGCAGTGACAAGTTTGGCGGCGCGTTCTAGTAAGGCATCTGTCAGGTGGTAGAATAAATTGGTATCTGCTGGCTCTAAGTTACTAAAAATGTGCAGAGGATTCTCAGTACTGTTCTCACTCAAAAAGTTACTGATATCCTGGGTCTTGATGTCACCAAGAGCAGATATCATGGCAGCAGCTTTTGGACTGAAAAGATGATGAGCCGCAGCCATAGTCAGATATTTGTACAAAAGTTTTCCCAAATACTGTCCAGAAACCATTTTTTCCAGGTGATGGTCGGAAGGGTTCTGTGTGTCAGCCCAGAATTCTTCATCCAGAATGCCGCGGAACTGGCGGTCGAAGTAGCCGCTTTCTGTATTGACGATGGTGCGTGCGTTACGTTCTGTGAGCGTCGGGATTTTTTTTATATTTTCATTTTTCTCATAGTAGCAGATATTGGTTCCGGTACCCAGAATATATCCGATGAAGTCGGAATATGGGTAGTCTCTGCACAGGAACTGCCCTCCGATCAAAGCTGCTGTTGTATCGTTCAGTACAGTCAGATGTGTAAATGGAGGGAGATTTTTTCGTTTCAGCGCTTTTGTTAGTTCTACTCCGATGATCCTGCCGGTGATACCATGGATCTTAACTTCTTTACCTAAGGCGATGATCTTACCATCTTTGGAGGGAAGAATCTCTACAGAATAGGAAAAACAAAAACCAATTTTGGTTGTTTTCGTAAGAAATTCAGCAAGCTCTAAGGCAAGAAAATCGAAGAACTCATCACTCGTAACAGCTCCTTTGGTTCCTGGCATAGGAAAGCGCTTCATGGAGAGAATTTCCGGTAATTTTTCCAAGTGAAGCCGTACTAAGCTGATACGCAGATTTGTTCCACCGGCATCAATCGCGATGACACACTCATTTTCGATTGCAGAAAATGTATTCGTGATAAATGATGGTATCATAGCAAGACTGGAAGCTTTCCCGGAAAGTCCGTCCTGCATTTCCTGACGGAAGATTTCAGCGGTCTTTGAGATATCCGTGAATTCAGGTGAAATCCCCATTTTTGTTAAAAATTCATCTAGTTCTTGATTAGAATGATTCATTGTTGTATCCTCGACTTTCTGGGTTATTTTTTATCTTAGGAATATGTATCAGGACATCGCATCCTTCAAAAGGAGCGCTCTTGATCGTCAATCCATATTCTTCACCAAAGCGAAGCTGGATGCGGGCGTGTACATTTTTGACCCCGATTCCAGAGCGGCTCTGTGATAAAAGTGAATCGGCTTGTTCCTTTAGCATTCCGATTCCGTTGTCGATGACGTGGATCAGGATAGAATCGTCATCGGAGGTAATCTGAATCAGAATATCGCCTGACTTTAATTGATGGCTGGACATCTTGGGCTTAATGCCGTGGAAGATCGCATTTTCAATGATCGGCTGTAATATCAATCCCACAGTAAGATAATCCAATATTTCTTCCTCATAAGAAAAGTGAAGCTTTATTTTTCCAAAAGAGGCAGTATCCTGTATCCGTGCAAATGCACGCACACGGTCTAATTCTTCACGGAGCGTGATCAATTCATTCGGAAACCGGAATGTAGCAGCCAGCAGGAGACTAAAATCGTCAAGTATAGAAACGATGTTCGTCTGATTCTGCAGCATTGCCATATGTTTGATGGAGTTGATGGTATTTAATGTAAAGTGTGGATTGATCTGTGCCTGTAGGGCATACATCTGTGCCTTGGTCTTCTGTTCTTCTACATCAAAAACTTGTTGGATATAATCCTTTAATGTATCCGTCATTTCGTTAAAAGTCTCTGCAAGATATTCGAATTCATCATCGCTGTTCAATATGATCTTGTGGTTAAAGTCCTTCTGTTTAATATGCTCAACGCCCTCCGCAAGCAGGGCAAGTGGAGTAGTGACTTGTTTGGCGAGTGCCCTTCCCCAAATCATCATGGCAAACCATGCCAATAAAGAAAAACTGATAAATGTAATGACAATATTGCGAATATCCTTATACAGTAGATCAGAATCATATTGGTACACCAGATACCATCCACTATAGTCCGAAAGAGAATAGTTCGTAGCATTCAGCGAGAGATTACTGACAAAAGTTCCATTCTTGTCTTTCAGCCGTTTAGCAATGCTTTTGTCGAAGCCTTCTCCCGGCGAATAATTTCCGGTGGACGCAATGACATGACCATCGGTATCGACCAGAGTCAACTGCTGCTTTTGATCATTTTTGACAGATTCAAAAAGGATGTTCTGTATGGTCTGGGGCTGAATCAGTATTTCAGCCTGCCCGATTATTTCATAATTAGAGATATCATAAATTTTGCGGTAAAGTGATATAAAATAATTAGGCGTATTCAATATCTGTCGAGGACGGTGTGCACTGGAAAAAATATAATAGTCATACGCTGCAGATTGATTAAGCTCCAGATACCAGCTTTCTTCCCGGATATTGTTATATCGGTTTATATAGTTTGATGGGCAGTAAAAGTATGGGTAGCCGTTCTGGTTATATATAAAAACACCATATGCTCCTTTAGTCGGGAACAGAAAGTTTGCGTAAAGCTTGTATAGTTCATCTGAATCTTGTATATATTCTGTGGAATGCTCAAGCTCCCCGGAATATTTTTTAGAAAGAACAGTTCTGGTGTCCTCTGTATAGGAGACCTGTATGCAAAGTGAATTGATCTGCCGCAGATATGTATCGATCTGTGTGGCAGCCTGATTCAGTGTTTCTCGTTCAGATTTTAAATTACTTTCATATATAGAAGGAAGAGAAAACCCAAATACGATAATGGCACTGGCTACCAGAGTAATCGTAAATCCCAAGAGAAAAGCCCTGTATATTTTATTTTTTAATGTGCGCTTCATCATTTATCATTCCTTTTTTGAAAGAGATCTGCCTGCATATTTCGATAAGCTGATGGAGACATACCTTCCACCTTTTTAAACAAATTAACAAAATACTTTGAATTGTTGTACCCACTCTTTTCGGAAATGGCAACAATATTATCACTCGTTGTACGCAGAAGTTTTTTGGCGTGTTCGATCCGTAAGAAATTCAGGTAGGTATTAAAGGTCTTTTCTGTTTCTTTATGGAAGATACGGCTTAAGTAGCTGGAGTTCACACCAATTTCATTCGCAATAAAGGTCAGATTAATCTCTGGGTTCAAGTAGTTCTTCTGAAGATAGGTAACAGCCTGCTGGACGATTTCAGAACAATTGGCATCAAGCAGATACAAGCTGGATGCAGCAGCTTTGATTTTCGCAAGGAAATCAGCGGTAATATTTTCAAGAGACGTGATGTGGGCTGCATGCATCGTTGTATCAAATAGATGGTCGTAATCATTATAGAACTCTTTATTATCACTAAAATTCCGTGTCAATTCATTCATAATAAGAAATTCTAAATTCGTAACGATTCTCTTGCTGTACGTGGGTGGGTACAGGTTTATCTTGAATTGCTCCAATAGCTCATGAAAAAAAGACTCCAGGGCTGTCCATGCATGAATCTTTATCCAGTGGGGAAGTGTTTCCATATAGGATAGGACAAACTGTCGCACTGGATTATCCGCATGTAGATTCACATTATCAGGAACAAAGAAATATTGTGCTGATTCCCGGCAATAAAAAATCAGGTCCGACATCGTATCAGCCTCCTGATAGGAAATGGAGATTTCCTGGACTTCCTTCCGAAGCTGGCTCGTGCCGATTACACTGAATTTATTCAAATAAATGAACAGGTTCGAGGTCAGTTGGTCATAAAATGCCTGCAGGTGTTTGAAAAAAGTAGTATTTTCGCGATCCTGGTCATAAATGATAAATATATATTCGTTGGTAGATACATCATAATAATAGAGTTTAAATTCTGATATTTCTGAGATGATCTTAAATACTGTGTTCCTGATCAGTTTTTTATTTACATGAGTATCCGGTTCAGAGGATGTAAATTCAGGAGAGTTAGAAAAAAGCTTCACTGAACTGATGACATAGGGCAGTCCCATATCCAGCTCATGAGTGAGCTCGTTTCTTGTATCGGGAGCCAGGTCCTGACTGATCAACTGCTGCAATGCTGATACCTTATGTTCAAAGGAACGGTGGATAGGTGCCTTGTTGGAAGTGAAAGAGTCAGACTGTACTTGAAAATAATTAGCGTTCAGCCGTTGAACCAGCGCAGAAAAGTTTTCCTCATTCAAATTTCCTTTTAAAAGATAATCGACAGCTCCTTCCAAAAAAGCTTTTCTGGTCAGTTCAAAGTCTTCGTAATTAGAGAGAACGACACATTTAATATGAGGGTAACGCTCTTTGACTTGGTGGAGAAGCTTGATTCCATCCGTAACAGGCATCTTTATATCAGTAATCAATAGGTCAATATCTTCATGTTCCAGCTTTTGGAGTGCATCAGTGCCGTTACTTGCTTCGGCTGCGATAAAGTAATCATACTTTTCCCAGGAAAATAATGAACGGATCGCAACACGGATAAATGGTTCATCATCAACAAGCATAATACGAATCATTAGTACTCCTCCTTTATAAGTAAAATGGTTATTTTTGAGCAGATAAAATGGAGAATACCTGGACTCAATTTATTATAACGGGATATGTTATTAGAATCAATTGATTACGAAAAGAGGTAAAAAAATATAGATATAAAAGTAAAAATAAAAAACTTGAAAGGAAATTGGAAATAATATTGTACTTATTTGGAAAAAAATGCAGGTTGTGGGAGAGTGTGGCAATTGCTATAGTTAACACATCATAAACAAACAGGAGGAAACGAAATGAAAAGGAGATTATTGGCAGCGATGTTGGCAGGCATGATGGTATTATCACTTGCAGCATGCGGCAAAGGCTCAGATGATGGAGCTGCAAAGAAGGATGAAACAGCCTCAGAGGAAACGATTACTTTGAAATTCTGGGATATGGTATGGGGCGGACCAGAGTATGCCACAGAGGCAGAAAAATTAGCGAAGAGCTATTCAGAGGTCGTTCCAAACGTTGAGATCGAGTATCAGAGTATTCCATGGGCGAACCGTTATGAGACATTCTCTGTAGCAGTTGCTGCGGGAGATGGACCTGATGTCAGTACAGGAGGTGGTTATCAGCAGCATCAGTTTGCAGCTACAGGGAATATCCTTCCGTTGAATGACATTATGGACGAGTGGAAAGAGGAAGGCAAGCTGGAGGATCTTCCGCAGGATATGATTGAATTTTTCCAGGATACAGAAGGAAACCAGTTGGGAATTCCATTCAACTTTGAGCCCCGCGGTATCTTCTATCGAAAAGACTATTTTGAGGATAAGGGACTTGAGGTCCCAAAGACATGGGATGAACTGCATACAGCAATAAAGGCATTGTCAGATCCGGCGAACGGCAAGTACGGAATGGCTTACCCGGCGGCAGATGCAGCAGCGAATGTTTCCTTTATGTCATGGCTAGTCTCAAATGGCAGCGGAGTCTGGTCAGAGGATGGAAAGACGCCAGATTGGACAAACGAGAAGAATGTAAAGGTGCTGGAGTTTATTTCAACACTCCGTGACGAAGGATGTTTTCCAGAGGGCATGGCAAGCTATGAGCAGGCTGATGCACAGAAGATGTTCCTTCAGGGCAATTCAGCAATGATGGTTGATGGCATTGGCTTTGGCCTTCAGATTCAGGAGCAGGGCGATGACTTTGCAGAAAAAGTAGGAATCATGCCATTCCCACAGGGACCAGATTCAGATCAGCCAGGTATGTCAGCCGCATTGAATGCATACATGGTATATAGCTCAACAGAATATCCAGAAGAGGCAAAAGCATTTATTAAATGGTGGTCAGAAAATAACCTTTCCTTGTGGACAGGCCCGGCAGGCGTGAATGCTTCACCAGCAAGAATTTCCTTCCTGGAGGATGAATCATATCTGAACAACGAGGCTAATCCATTCCTGGATGATATGGTAGAGATGTGGGTACCGGCAATGCAGAGCACAATGTATCCGGCAGCTTCGGCAAACGTAGCACAGGCAACGGTAGATGGTGAGAGATGGTGGAGAGATGTTTCCCAGGCAATACTGATGGGAGAAAAATCACCAGAAGAGATTCTGCAGGATAAGCAGAATGCGGCAGAACAGCTTTTAAAGGATCTCGGGATAGAGTAGAAGAACGAGCTTCGATGTGATAGCTGATTAAAATTTATATGCAGGAGAAAGGGGCAGGCAGAAAAGATGCATAGCCCCTTTCTCTTACAAAAAGGAGATGAAGCCAAGTGAAAAGTTTAAAAAAATTCATAAAATCAGACACTGCCTTTGCATGGATATTATTGGCACCGGCAACACTTGCGTTAATCCTTATTCGCGTTCTTCCATTGATAGAGGGAGTTGGAATCAGTTTTACGAACCGCAGGCTGTTAAACGACAGACCGACCCGGGTTGTACTATTTGAAAACTACATCAGAGTATTTACACAGGATAAAGAATTCTGGAACGCATTTTTGTTTACTCTGATCTACACAGTTTTTGTTGTAGCGCTGAGTTACGCAATCGGATTGATGATAGCCTTATTAATGAATATGAAAATTAAATTCCGGGGGCTGTTCCGTGTCCTGCTTCTCATTCCGTGGATCATCCCGGCAGTTGTTGCAGCAGCATCCTGGAAATGGGCATTGAATGACCAAAGTGGAGTCGTGAATCAGATATTAAAGAGTTTACATATTGTTTCGTCGTCGATCCCGTTTATGGCAAATCCGTTCTGGGCAAAATTGGTAGCAATTTTCTTTGGAGCATGGAAGAACTACCCTTACATGGCGTTGAGCCTGCTGGCAGGTCTTCAGACGGTACCGGAGGACACAAAAGAGGCGGCCAGGATCGATGGTGCAAATACGTTCCAGCTATTCTTTAGAGTCACACTTCCGCAGATCAGGCCGGTCACGGTGGTATGTACGACATTGATGTTTATCTGGACATTTAACAACTTTGATAACATATACCTGCTTACAGGCGGGGGACCGGATGGAGCATCGCAGGTAATATCAGTATTATCCTACTATAGTGCATTCGCTCGTATGAATATGGGATATGCATCCGCGATTTCGACGGTGATGTTAGTATTTATGCTGATTGTGGCGGTGTTCTATATCAAGATGGTCATGAAAGAAGATAAAGAGTAGGGGGCAAAGGCTATGAAGAATGATTTTAAAATCAAAAAAGTCGTTTACGGCATTCTGCCCTATGCGGCAATGATATTTGCGTTAGGTGTAATCCTGCTTCCGGTTGTGAGTATGGTGATGTCGTCGTTCAAGTCACCGGAAACATTTATGAGCTCCACTTCATTTTTCCCGGAGAAATTTTCATTGGATTACTATAGGAATGTGTTAGGAAAGACGCATTTCCTGAAATATTTGATAAACAGTGTTGTGATAGGTGTATTGGTATCCCTTTTTTCAACGTTTCTGTCCATTTTGGGTGGCTATGCACTTTCCAGATTTAAGAAAAGAGTCAAAGGCTTGAAGTTCTATACAATCTTTCTGCTGGCCCTTCAGATGTTTCCGGTGGTACAGCTGATTATCCCGCTGTATCTTACCTTTCAGAAGATTGGGATTACAAATACAAGACTGTCCGTGTTTATTGCGTATTCGACATTTACACTGCCGTTGAATATCTGGATGATGCAGAGCTATTTTGATGGAATTCCCTATGAATTGGAAGAGTCTGGACGTATTGACGGCTGCAGCCGTCTCCAATGTTTATATAAGCTGATTGTACCAGTGGCAGGACCTGGAATCTCATCGGTATCGATCTTTGCATTCAACTATTGCTGGAATGAATATCTGCTGGGAAGTCTGCTGCTAAAGACAGACGGACTTAGAACACTTCCGATCGGCCTGCAGAATTTCATGCAGGAACAGACGACAGACTGGGGATCTTTGATGTCTGCGTCGTCACTGGCTATATTACCAGTTCTCATTTTCCTGATTGTCATGCAGAAACAAATCATATCGGGTATGATGGCCGGTTCGGTAAAAGGATAGAGAACTCAAAAAGTAATAATTCGTAGATGAGAGAGGAACAAGATATGCTGCAGGTGAAAGGAAAATATATTGTTGATGAACAAGGAAAAGAGATCGTTCTGATCGGTTACAATATTGGGAACTGGATGATGCTTGAAAACTTTATGCTTGGTTATCCAGGTGCAGAACATGAATTTCGGGATGCATTCAGAAAGCATGCAGGAGAAGAAAAATACACACATTTCTTTGAAAAATACTATGAGTATTTTCTGGGGGAGCTAGACATCGAGTTCATGAAAGAACTGGGAATGAATTGTATCCGTATCCCAATGAACTATCGATTATTTGAATCAGACAATCAGCCGGGCCAGTATTGCGAAGAAACAGTAGAACGCCTGGACCATATCATAGAAATATGTAGAAGATATGGGATGTATATTATTTTGGACATGCATGCCGTACAGGGATATCAAAGTACAGCATGGCATTGTGATAATAACGGGACGCCGGCAAGAATTTATACACATCAAGATGAAAGAAGGCGTTTTTACAATTTATGGAGATATCTGGCGGAGCATTTTAAAGGAGAAGATACGATTGCGGGCTATGATTTGATAAATGAACCGGTAGCAGCGCCAGAAGAGATCGATATGCTCAATCAGATATACCGAGAGGCCGTAGCTGCTATCCGCGAGGTGGACCCGAATCACATCATTTTTATAGCAGGCAACTTTTATAACAAGGATTTTACAGTACTCGATGCGCCATTTACAGAAAATCTGGCATACACACCACATTATTATCTGGCCGCATGTACATCAGAGCCAATGCCTTATCCGGGCGAATATGGAGGCCTCAAGTATGATAGAGCTCTCATTGAGACACAGATGGATGCGGCAGACGAATACATGAGGACCCATAACGTGCCCTGCTGGATCGGGGAGTTCGGTGTACGTCTGAATTATCCGGGATTTACAAAGGATAGATTGAAATGCTTTGCGGACCAGCTTGACACCATCTGCTCAAGAAGACATCACTACTCCATCTGGAACTATAAAGATATCGGATATCTGAGCACAGTAACGGTAAAAGAGGATTCTTTGTGGATGGAATTTACAAAGGATATACGCCGAATCAAGGAAAAGTATTTCCTTGACCAGAATTTTAGGGTAAATGAAGACTGGGGACTCTCGACTCTGCTCAATTTGAAAGATGCAGATACCTTTGATGACAGATATGGTACAGCGAAGGAGATGGTCGCAGCAAATATAAAGCATGCACTATCAACGGTTCTTGCAGATATAATGGGACGGAAATTAGCAGAGCTGAGCAAGGAAGAGCTTGGCGAGCTGGCATCCTCTTTTGCATTTGAGAACTGCAGCATTGATCAGCGGCGGGTTGAGATCATCAAGAAATATGGATATCCCAAATTATAAATATAAAAGTAAAGACAAACGAAAGGAAGAAAAAATGAATCCAGCTACTATGAATGATATTATAGAATATTCCAAAAAACATCGGGTCGGTGTTGGTATGTTTAACATCGTAAACCTTGAATTTGCACGAGCGATTTTTGATGCATCACAGGAAACCGGACTTCCTGTCATGCTAGGAATGCCGGAGCGGTTCATTCTGAATTATTTTGATGGTGAAGTAATGGCGGCAGCCTGCAGGAAGATGATTGAAAAATCCAAGACACTTGTAAATATACATTTGGATCATGGGAAGAGTTTTGATGGGGTAATGTATGCACTAAAAGCCGGATTTTCCTCAGTTATGTTTGATGGTTCGGCTCTAAGCTATGAAGAAAATGTTCGTCAGACGGCCGAAATTGTTAAAATCGCACATGCCATGGATGTATCTGTAGAAGGCGAACTTGGGTATGTAGGACAGGTCGGAGATGAAATGACAGAGGATAGATTCACAAGTCCAGAGCAGGCAGAAGATTTTGTGGGCCGTACAGGAGTCGATGCTTTGGCTGTTGCGATCGGCAATCAACATGGACAGTATAAAGGAACACCAAAGCTTGATTTTGAACGTTTAAAAGCGATTCGTTCAAAAGTAGACTGTGGTCTTGTACTGCATGGAGGATCAGGAATTGCAGATGAGGATTTCGTGGAAGCAATTCGATGTGGAATCAACAAAGTCAATATTTATACGGCAGAGGATTTAGCGGCAAAGGCATGTGTAAGGGAACACTTTGAAGAATATAAGCAGTATCTTGATTTTACTAAGGGACTAACGGGCGCAGTAAAGGAAGTTGTAACACGACATATGCAGTTATTTGCAAGTCTTAAGGAATAGGTCTTAGTCTCATAGAAAGGAAATATACCTTTTAGATTCGGAGGACAAAATGGAAAATAAAGAGCTTGATGTACTTTGTGCAGGTCTGGCATTAGTCAATTTTCCGATTCATCCTATAGATGAGAGTGTGTTTCAGAATGATATCAATATGGTATCGCCGATTTCATTAATGCCAGGAGGAGATGCGGCGAATCAGGCAATCATTCTTTCTCGTCTGGGAATGAGGACTGCCTTGTTATCTGTAGTAGGAGATGACGGATTCGGAACAATGCTTCTTTCGATGATGCGAGAGCAGGGGAGAGATGTGGATGTATCTCACGTGGCAGTAGAAAGGGGAAATACTACCGGAGTGGCAGCTATGCTGGTGCAGCCGGATGGGCAGAGAAATTTCTGTATCAACAGAGGCGGTCTGTTGGAATTCGGATTGAAGCACATAGAGATGGATCTGCTAGATCGGACAAGGCTTGTAAGTATTGGAGGACTGATGTCACTACCGGGATTTGACGGGGAGGGGACAGAGGAATTTTTTAGAAAGGCAAAACAAGCTGGAGCGATCACTATGGCAGATACGAAGAAAGATCTGTGGGGGATTGGACTGGATGGAATCCGGGGCACACTTGCTTACACGGATTACTTTTTCCCAAGTCTGGAAGAGGCACAGGCTATCAGCAAGGCAGATACTATAGAGAAGATGGCGGAGATATTTCTACAATGTGGAGCCGCTCATGTAGGGATTAAACTGGGAGCAGACGGTTGTTATTTCAAGGATGACGAGCAGGAGTTCTATCTGCCGGCGTATCCCTGTGATGTCGTGGATACGACCGGATCGGGAGATAATTTTATGGCAGGATTTATTACAGGCCTTCTGAGCGGGTGGGAAGTAAAGACCAGTTGTAAGTTCGCATCTGCCGCAGGTGCGGTCAATGCAGCAGCAATCGGCCCGAACAGTGCGGTCACAAGTAAAGAACAGATATTAAAGTTTATGTCAGAACATAAAGGAGAGGGAAGGATATGAAAATAGCGGTAGTAATGGAAGGCAGTACGAAATTCCAGAATCCAGATGTGATCCGGGTATTAGGAGAATTTGATCATGAAATCCTGAATCTGGGAATGAAGAATATAGAGGGAGAGCCCGATTTAACATATATGGAAACTGCGCTGATCAGTGCGCTTGCGTTGAATCTTGGAATCGTTGATTTTGTTGTCGGCGGGTGTGGAACAGGTCAGGGATATATGAACGCGGTACTCCAGTATCCGAATGTCGCATGCGGATTAATATATGACCCGGTCGAAGCATTTCTGTTTTCCCAGGTAAATGCAGGAAACTGTATATCGCTGCCATTAAATAAAGGATATGGAAAGGTGAACGGAGATATTAATTTAAGATATATATTTGAAAAATTGTTCAATGATACATATGGGCAGGGATATCCGGCAGTGCGGGGAGAGCTTCAAAAAAAGGCGAGGATGAAACTGGCAGAGCTTTCCGCAACAAGTCACTATACAATGGAAGAAATTTTAGTGCGTATGGATCTTGAAATCGTGAAAAGAGCATGTGCATACCCGGGAGTATTAGATACTTTTAAAAAGGCACCGGAATCTTCTCTAAAAGAGACACTATTGAGTTTAGTCGAAGCATAATTCATAAACAAAGTCATTCATAAAGGAAGGAAAAAAGATGTTAGAAGAGTTTAAAAACAGACACAGGGTAAAACTGGGGGTCGCCCACACAAGAAGGAATCTTTCCAGGCCCGGATATTTTTATATTCCCGATGCGATAGAAGAAAAGAACAAGATTGAGGAGTTTTTAAAAGACAGAGAGATTGAGTTCGTAAATCTGGATTTCCTTAATGAGGAAGGAATCATCTGCAAAGGAGTAGAGGCAGATGAAGCAGCCGATTATTTTATCAAGGAAGGGGTAGATGCAGTCTTTGCACCTCACTTGAACTTTGGAACAGAGGATGCTGTTGCAAGAATCGCAAAAAAGGTAAATAAACCACTCTTGCTCTGGGGGCCGCGGGATGGTGCTCCTGCGCCGGATGGCAGCCGTGCCAGGGACAGCCAGTGTGGGTTGTTCGCAACATCAAAGGTGCTTAAGGAATTTGGGGTTCCATTTACATATATTCCAAGTTCCCGGGTAGAAGATAAGATATTCCAGGTTGGATTTGATAATTTTATATCTGCGGCGGCAGTTGTAAAGGTTATGAGCCATATGCGGATCGGACAGATCGGAACCCGTCCGGGAGCATTTTGGACAGTGAAATATAACGAAGAGACACTGCTGAATCAGTTTGGGATTGAGGTGATTCCCATTTCTGTTGTGGATCTGAAACGAATGACAGATGATGTTCTTGCCCAAAAGAGCAGTGAAGTACAGGAAAAAGTGGAAGATATTAAGCGGAGAATCCAAGTGATTACCCTGACAGAAGAGGAACTTAAGAAAGTGGCAGCAATGCAGATCGCCATTCTCGACTGGGCCGAAGCAGAGAGGCTGTCGGCAGCAGCATTGCTCTGCTCACCAGCGTTTCGCGAGACCATGGGGATTGTGCCATGTTTTGCAATGGGGGAATTGACAGGAGCTGGTTTCCCGGTAGCATGCGAGACAGATATCCATGGGGCAGTGACTTCTCTTATGGTACAGGCAGCAACAAAAGGAAGATGTGAGACCTTTCTTGCAGATATGACAATCAGACACCCTGAAAATGACAATGCAGAACTTCTATGGCACTGTGGGGTGTTTCCAGAGAATCTGCGTGCAGAAGATTGTGAGCCGAAGCTGGCAGACCACTACGGCCCGGGAATTCCAGGGGTAGGAGAATATAGAATCAAGGGCGGCGACATAACGGTAGCACGTTTTGATGGGACTGCCGGAGAGTATTGTCTGCTGATCGCAGAGGGGCGGGGGACGACAGGACCTCACAATAAAGGGACTTATCTCTGGGCCGAATTCAAAGATTGGGTGGAATTAGAGACAAGGCTGATCAATGGACCATATATTCACCATTGCAGCGGTGTGCATGGACATATTGCTATGGCATTGTATGAGGCATGTAAATATATTCCGGGATTGAATCCAGATCCGGTATTTCCGACAAAGACAGAATTGGACCGTTTTCTGATAGATCTGGACAAATAGTGAAAGGAAGTAAATGGGATGGAGAAAGGAATCGAATTTTTTTCGCTGGAAGGGAAAAAAGCAATCGTGACAGGTGGAGCGCAAGGACTCTGCTACGCAATGGCGGAAGCACTTCATGAAGCAGGAGCAGAAATTGTACTGCTGGATGTTCAAAAGAGTGTGTATGAATCGGCAGCAAGGCTTGGAGAAAGAGGAGCACATGTACATGCAGTGATGGGGGATCTTAGTGATTATGATCAATTGGTCCAGGCATATCAAGCCTGCCTCGGAAAATTGGGCGGACATCTGGATATCTTACTGAATGGTGCAGGAATCCAGTTCAGATGTAAGGCGGAGGATTATCCTAGAGAACGTTGGGAAAAGATTCTGGATATCAATCTGAGCGCGGTATTTTACATGGCACAGATGGCTGGAAGAACAATGCTTGAACAGGGGTCCGGGAAAATCATCAATATTGCATCTATGACAGCTTATGTGGCAAGTGCTATGATTCCAGCTTATGCAGCCAGTAAAGCGGGAGTCGTACAGATTACAAAGGCACTTTCAAATGAATGGTCATCACGTGGAGTGAATGTAAATGCAATTGCACCTGGATATATGGCGACAAAGCTCACGGAGGATATGAAACAGATCAATCCGGCTTTATACACGGAGATCACAGGAAGAATTCCTATGGGAAGATGGGGGAATCCAGAGGATTTAAAGGGGGCAGCCGTATTCTTAGCTTCCGGTGCATCAGACTATATAAGTGGAATCACGCTTCCTGTTGATGGTGGATATCTGGGGAAATAAGGAGAGATAGGATTGTGAAAAGAGCAAAGTTATTTACCAGTGTAAAAGGTGTAGAAGAGATGATGAGGCAGCAGGACGGCCTTATGTTCGATCAGACAGAAGGCAGAGGAGACCGTCAGCTTAATATCTACCCGGAACGGTGCTACCAGGAGATTTTGGGATTTGGAGCAGCTTTTACAGAGACCTCTGCTTATAATTATGCAAAAATGAGCAGCAAAGGAAAAGAAAAAGTCATAGAGGCATTGTTTGATAAAGAAAAGGGACTTGGACTTAATTACTGCCGTACTCATATTCATTCCTGTGATTTTGCATTGAACCGTTACACTTATGTGCGGGAGCAGGATGAAAAATTGGAGAGTTTTTCGATTTCCCGTGACCAGAAATATATTCTTCCATTTATCAAGGCAGCACAAAATACAGCAGAGGGACTTGAACTGTTCGCATCACCATGGACGCCGCCTTCCTGGATGAAGGATAACAATGAGATGATCCACGGAGGAAGGCTGTTAGAGGCTTACTATCAGAGCTGGGCGGACTATATGGTGCGTTATGTAACGGAATATGCGAAAGAGGGAATACATTTTTCAGGAATTTCTGTCCAAAATGAGGCAATGGCTTTCCAGACATGGGAGAGTTGTCAGTATACGGCAGAAGAGGAAGCCGTCTTTGTTCATAAGTATTTAAAGCCGGCCTTAAAAAAAGCAGGATTTGATGATATCGGCATCATGGTCTGGGACCATAACAGGGAAAGAGTCTATGACAGAGCCCGTGATTCTTTTGCAGTACCCGGTGCCCGGGAGGATATCTGGGGAGTGGCATATCATTGGTATTCGGGGGATCATTATGCGGCACTGGATATGGTTCATGAGGCATTCCCGGAAAAGGCATTGATTCTGTCTGAGATTTCACTTGGCGGTCAGAGGGGAGAGACCGCACAGGGGGCGCACAGCAGTTTTATCGGATTGGAAATATGGGTGAATGAACTGATTGAAAATTTCAACCATCATATGAATGCATTTGTGGCGTGGAACATGATAGTAGATGAGAATGGCGGACCATATCATGACAGACCGGGTGGATGTAAAGCCCCTATCGTGGCAGATGATCAGACGGATACATTCATACTGGAACCGATTTATTATGCAATTGCACACTTCAGCCGTTTTATCAAAAGAGGGGCAGTCCGTCTGGGAACAAGTGTGTTCAAGGAAGAGGTAAAAATGGCAGCATTTCAGAACCCGGATGGGGAGATCGTGTCCGTAATCTTAAATCGGACAGACCGTGTTCAGGAGGTTTGGGTAAGGCTGGAAGGCAGGTATATGAAGCTTATGCTGCCGGCCGATTCAGTCACGACTTGTGTGATTACTGAAGAATAGCAGGGGGAATAAAACGATGAAGAGAGGTTTTTTTATCGGAAGGACAACGATGGATATTCTCTATTATATGGAGGGGCTTCCTGCAGAAAATAAGAAGGCAAAAACATTGGATTATAGGACCTGTGTCGGTGGAAATGCCTGTAATGCAGCAATTACCTATTCACTTCTCGGAGGGAAGGCGGTACTCATTACTGCCATAGGCAATTCAAGTATCGGTAAGAGCATCAAGATGGAGCTAAAAGAGTATGATATCGAGGTGGTAGATTTGCTGGAGGGGCAGGATATCCTGCCCTTCCTATCAGCAATTTTAATCAATGTGAAAACGGAAAGCCGAACTATCTGGGGCGGACACCAGCCGCCTTTTGCCAAAATAGAATTAGACGAAGAGAATATCATACGTGATGCAGCATTTATTTTGACGGACAATCAGTTCCCTAAGCTGACAGTGTCATTACTTGAAAAGGCTGAGAGTAAACAGATTGTTTCTGTATTCGATGCTGAGAGATGGGGAGAAGAGACAGAGATGCTGCTTGAAACGGTGACAGAAGTCATTGCTTCGTCAGACTGTCTTCCACCGGATCAGAGGAACCTTATGGAAGTAATGAGAGAAAAAGGAGTTCTCTGCAGAGCAGTGACAGACGGAGGAAATCCGACCATCTGGGAGACAAAAGAACGCAGTGGGACGATTCAGCCAATTCATGTGACTGTGGTGGACACTTTAGGAGCGGGAGATATCATGCATGGAGCATATTGTTATTTTCGGTTCGACAGAGGACTTCCGTTTGAGAAAGCTTTGGAAAAGGCTGTTCAGGTGTCAAGCTGCAGTGTGGCATATCAAGGACCCAGACAGGGGGTTTTGGAATACGTTGCTAGGAACGAGAGATAAGAACCGAAAAACTACAGATATGTTTGTACGAGGAGAATAGAGGATGAAGAAATCAATTGTAATTTTGCAGACAAGTCAGGTGTCATCAACCGTCTTAAAGAATCTGTGCACGGAACTGATGCCCGATGTGAAAGTGTATCAGATCATAGATGACAGTCTTCTGGAGGAAACAGTAGCGAATGGCAGTATTACCAAGGGTGTAGTTCAACGTATGTATCAGTACTGCAGACATGCGGAAAGCCTTGGTGCGGCGGCAATTCTGAATCAGTGTTCATCTGTGGGGGAGGCAGTCGATCTGATTCGGCCGTTGATTTCTATACCAATTGTGAAGATTGATGAGGCAATGGCAAAAGAGGCGGTCAGGATTGGAAAGAGGATCGCTATGGTAGCAACGGTAGAATCCACGATAGGTCCAAGCTCAAGGTTGATTCAGAAAGCGGCAGAGGAAGCGGGAAAAGAGATTGAACTGGAGATACGTCTCGTAGACGGCGCTATGGTAAAACTTATGGAGACTGGAGACCAGAAGCTTCACAATGAGATGGTGCTGGGGGATGTGCAGGCTGCTGCAAAAGTGAATGATGTCGTCGTGCTTGCACAGGGAAGCATGATTGTTATGGAACCACTTCTTCATACGATACCAAAACCAGTACTTACAAGTCCGCGTCTGGGAGTAAGCTGGTTAAAGGAGGTGATAGGTGAATGAGAAAAGTAGAAGGCTATATTAGCAGCCGTGCAGGGAAAAGATTGGAAAAAGTTGAGAAAGAAATTAAATTTGAACAAGGGAAGTATGTGGAAAATGAAATGATCAATATTTTCCCGGAACGGCGTTATCAGGAAATCCTGGGATTCGGAGGCGCATTCACGGAAGCTTCAGCTTATAATTACGCCAGGATGGATGACGAGAAAAAAGAGAAGGTGTTGAAGGCATTTTTCGATAAAGAGGAAGGTCTGGGATATAACTTCTGCAGAACGCATATCCATTCCTGCGATTTTTCATTGGAGCAGTATACATATATTGAAGAAAATGATACGGAATTAAAAACATTTTCTATCGAACAGGATCAAAAATATACAATTCCATTCATTCAGGCAGCACTCGAAACATCGGAGGGAATGATTTTGTTTGCTTCGCCGTGGAGTCCTCCGGCATGGATGAAAAGTAATGGTGATATGTGCAGAGGTGGTCGGCTTTTAGATAAGTATTATGGGATATGGGCTGACTATATGGTTCGATATATCAAGGAATATGAAAAGGAAGGAATCACATTCACTGCAATCACCGTAGAGAATGAGCCAGGAATGCCTCAGGTATGGGAAAGCTGTGTTTATACTGCACGGGAAGAGGCTGAATTTGTACATCAGTATCTGCGTCCGGCATTGGATAGGGCAGGATATCAGAATATCAAGATTATGATATGGGATTTTAATAAGGAATTTCTCTATGAACGAGTGAGGGATTCGTTTCATGTACCTGGTGTCAAGGATGATGTCTGGGGAATCGCTTATCATTGGTATGCAGGAGATCATTTTGCTGAAATGGATATGGTGCATGAATTATATGGGGACAAACCGATGATTCTGACAGAGGCAGGGCTGGGAGGTGCCCGCGGTGAGGCGCGCAGAGGGGCATACAGTACTTGGGAAAATGCAGAGATCTATTCTCGGGAACTGATCGGGGGATTTCAGCATTATATGTCGGCTGCGGTAGAATGGAATCTGATTCTGGATGAAAATGGAGGGCCGTATCATGACAGGCCGATGGGGGGCTGCAAGGCACCGATCATTTATAATCATGAGACAGGAGAATTGAGTATTCAACCAGTATATTATGCCACTGCACAATTCAGCAGATTTATAAAGCGCGGAGCAGTCCGACTCGGTACAAGTACCTTCAATGAGGAGATGAAGGCAGCAGCTTTTGAGAACCCAGATGGAACGGTTATTTTAGTGATTTTAAATTGCATGGAAAATCCGTATGAGGTGTTCGTTCGTCTGGAAGATACAATTGCAGAAATCTTTGTTCCAGAAAAGTCTGTATCGACCTATGTGGTTTCTAAAGATGAATCAATAAAAGTTGGATAAATTTATATGTGGGAGGCAGAGGGAATGACTAGAAAAGAAGAGTGTAATGCAAAGGTTCAGAAAATCCAAAAGATGTTAACGGAAAATGATCTGGACGGTGTAGTCATCAAAAGGCAGGCGAATTTCTCCTGGCTTGCTGCCGGGGGAAGAGGATTTATTGGTCTTGCCGGTGAAAATGCCTGTGGTATGCTGCTTGTGACAAAGGATGACATCTATCTGGCGGCGAATAATATAGAAACCCCACGGCTGATAGCAGAGGAGATTCCAGAGGAAACGGTCAGATTACTCCCGACAAAGTGGTGGCATGATGGTCAGATCGTTCAGAATCTGGAAAGACAATTCGGTGTGTTGACCGATGATTTTGTAATGGAAGACTGGTTCAAAAAGGCACGTACTCATTTCATGCCAGATGAAGTCAGACGTTTTAGAAAGCTCGGAATCATGTCAGCAAGAGCGCTGGAAAAAGCATGCAAAAAGGTCAGACGGGGAATGTCTGAAATGGAGATCGCCGGTTTGATTTCAGCAGAATTATGGAGTGTTGGAATAGAGCCTATTACGTTGTTGATCGCAGCAGATGACAGAAGCAGCTATGTCAGACATTATGTGCCGACAAAGAAGAAAGCAGAGAAGGGCTTTATTGCATCGATCTGTGCACGAAAAGGCGGATTGGTAGTGTCGGCTACCAGGCTTGTGGGATTTGAGGCCGGGTTCGCAGGAGACTATAAGAAATTATTGGAAGTAGAACGGGTGGCCTTTGAGGCGACAAAAGCAGGGCACACCCTTGGAATGGTATTTAGCAGCATATGTGATGCCTATAGCAGCATCGGATATGAAGGGGAATGGAAAAACCATCATCAGGGCGGGATGACAGGGTATGCAGCCCGTGAATATCGTGCTGACAGTACAACGAAGCTTGTGATTGAAGAAGCGCAGGCATATGCATGGAATCCGAGCATACCAGGAGCAAAATGTGAAGATACCGTATTGACAGCACCCGGAGGCAAAATAGAGATTCTGACATCGTGTTCTGAGGACTGGCCGACGATAGAAATCGGGGGCTTGATACGCCCCGATGTCTTATATGTACAGTAAGTACCCTATGCAATAATACGGACAGAGAGTGGGGGAGAATACATGAGTATACGGGCAGATGTATTACATTCCTATAAAGTCATTCATGAGGAGTGGATCGACCGGATCTTAAAGGAAGAGATAGCAAAGAATCGTAAAAAGCTGGTGGTATTGGATGATGATCCGACAGGAGTCCAGACCGTGCATGATGTTTCTGTTTATACCAGTTGGGAGAAGGAGAGTATCAGGCAGGGATTCAAAGAAGAGAACAGACTATTTTATATTTTGACAAATTCCAGGGGGCTGACCGCACGGCAGACGGAAGCAGTGCATCGGGAAATTGGAAAAAATGTAGCAGAAGTGGCGAAAGAACACAGGACAGATTATATTTTTATCAGCCGCAGTGACAGCACTTTGCGAGGGCATTTTCCATTAGAGACCGAGGTATTGAGAGAATGCTGCGAGATTTATTCCGGCGTGAAGCTGGACGGAGAAATTTTGTGTCCTTTTTTTAAAGAAGGAGGAAGATTCACGTTAGAAGATGTCCATTACGTAAAATATGGAGAGACACTGATCCCTGTCAATGAAACGGAATTTGCCGAAGATAAAACATTTGGCTACCATGCTGCATCTATGCCAGACTATGTGGAAGAAAAGACGGCAGGAAAATATAAGAAGGATACCGTGACCTGCATTTCTCTGCACGATATTCATGATATGAATATTCAAAAGATAGAAGATCAGCTTATGGAAGTGGAGGATTTTCATAAGGTAGTAGTGAATGCGGTCGATTATGCAGACCTCAAAGTATTCTGTGTTGCTTTATACCGTGCAATGGCAAGAGGAAAGAAATTCCTGCTTCGTGCAGCAGCCTCTATTGTAAAGGTGATGGGAGGTGTGGAGGATCAGCCTCTTTTAAAGCGTCAGGAGATGCTTGTGGAAGATATTCCAAACGGCGGAATGATTGTGGTAGGTTCTCATACAAATAAAACAACCAAGCAGATGGAGCAGTTAAAGAAATTAAAGTGGGTCGAATCGATAGAATTGGATGTCGGCCTTGTAAAGGATGAAGATGCTTTTCAAGCTGAGATTGATAGATGTTTGGCAGAGGAAGAGAACTATTTAAGAGTAGGAAAGACTGTTTGCTGTTATACAAGCCGCAGGCTGATAACTGCCGATACCGGTAAGAAGGAGGATGAGCTGATACTTTCAGTCAGGATTTCGCACGCTGTGCAGTCTTTAGTGGGCAATCTGAATGTAAAACCAGCGTTTGTGATAGCAAAAGGCGGGATTACTTCCAGTGATATAGGGACAAAAGCGCTGGCAGTGAAAAAAGCTCATGTATTGGGGCAGATACTTCCGGGAATACCAGTATGGAAATTAGGGGATGAAAGCAGATTTCCCAATATACCCTATGTCATATTTCCTGGAAATGTTGGGGACATAAATGATCTTAAAAAAGTGGTAGAAATACTTTCTTAAATGAATGGAATTAGTATCTAAGAGGCAAAGCCATGTTCGGACTTTGCCTCTTTATTTTATCCTTAATTATTTCTTCTTAGTCTTTTGATATGCCACAACAGAGAGATATTATATCATGAATGCCAAGCAGAAAACAGAGGCGGAAAAATTGAATGTAAAATTTAATAAAATATTAATAATTTGTATAGGGAAATATTCTGATTCCATCGGTATTATGGTAAAATAGAGTAAAATGAAGGAGGAACACCGTGAATAAGGTTATAGAGGTAAAGAACTTGTATAAGCTGTACCGTGTAGGTGATTCCGTAGTACGTGCCTTGAATGGCGTAGACTTTGAGATATATGAAGGAGAGTTTTGTGCAATTGTCGGAACATCTGGTTCTGGTAAATCCACACTGCTGAATATGCTTGCAGGTCTCGAGAAGCCGACAAAGGGCGAGGTGGTCATAAACGGACAGCATATGGAGCAGCTGAATGAGGATGGACTGGTCAAATTTCGAAGAGAGAATATCGGATTTATTTTTCAGTCATTCAATCTGATCGGCACGATGAATGCTCTGGAGAATGTAGCATTGCCGCTTAGTTTCCGCGGCGAACCAAGAAGCATACGACTGAAAAAGGCAGACAAGATGTTGGATCTGGTGAATCTGCGGAAGCACAAAAAGCATCTTCCAAATCAGATGTCAGGCGGACAGCAGCAGAGAGTCGGGGTAGCGAGAGCGCTGGTAGTAGACCCCAGGATCATCTTTGCGGATGAACCTACAGGGAACTTAGACTCCCACACTTCCGAGGAAGTCATGCACCTGATGCAGCAGGTGGTGAAGGAACAGAAGAAGACACTTGTAATGGTCACACATGATGACCATCTGGCAACCTATGCCGACAGGATTTTCCATATCATCGATGGAAAGATTGTGAAGATAGAAGATAACCGTGAAAAGAGGGAGGAAAAGGAACATGAGACCATTTAAGAAAATAGCAGCGATTGCAATGAGCCTTGCATTAACGGCGGCCTTTGTACTGCCGTCAGGTGTGCGGGCAGAGGATACGGTGGCACCTATACCCGATATCAAGATTTCCATAGCAGAGGGACAGGATGCACCTACATATCAGGCGGAGGATCAGGAACAAAATCTGACTATTAAGCTGGAGAATACAGGAAAAGCAGATGCAAAGAATGTGAAGATTATTCCTGTATTGAGTGACGCATCTGAGTGGCCTTTTGAAATTGAGAATATGACCAATGAATATACCGTAGGAGATATCCCGACAGGCCAGAGCGGAGAGGCAAAGTGGGAGAATCTAAAGGTACGTCAGGATGTAGGGAATAATACGGTACGTCTGTTTTTCAAGATTACCTGCGATGACGGAAACCAGAATCAATTCGAGACAAATAAATATGTTTTTGTAAAGACAAAAGAGAAGCCGAAGGAAGAGAAACCAAAACCAGAGGAGCCGAAGCCGGAAGAACCAAACAAAGAGAATCCGACAGATGATACAACGGTGCCGATGGACGGAGGGATTGCCAACAATGATCCAATCGTGACCGGCGGCGGTGGAAGTGAATCTGGTAACAATCCGGTTCCGAGAGTAATCGTTACCGGGTTTAATACAGAACCTGGGGCAGTCAATGCGGGAAGTGACTTTAAACTGATTATCCATTTAAAGAATACCTCTGGGCGGACAGCAGTCTCCAACATGCTGTTCGATCTGCAGGCACCATCCTCCGGCACAGAGGCTGCTGCAGAAGCACCGGCTTTCCTGCCTTCATCTGGGTCCAGTTCCATTTTCCTGGACAGTATTCCAGCAGGCGGGACACAGGATATCTCCATCCAGATGAATGCCAGAGCAGACCTGGTGCAGAAGCCTTACAGTATCGCCATGACGATGAAATATGAGGACAATAAGGCAACACAATATGAAAGTTCATCCAGCCTTGCAATCCCGGTCAAACAGGCAGCACGATTCGAATTCAGTGAACTGGAGATTGCCCCTGAGTCAGTGGCAGTGGGAGAAGAGGCCAACATCACATGCAGTCTTTATAATACAGGGCGTATTAAATTATACAACGTAAAGGCTAAATTCCAGGGAGATGGAATCGAAGGAAAAGATGTCTTTGTAGGAAATGTCGATTCCGGTGCAACTGGTTCTATTGATGGAATTGTTACAGCGACCAAAGAAATGATGTCTGGTGAGAAGTGCAAGATGGTCGTGACTTATGAGGATGATTCAGGAAAAGTATCTACAGTAGAACAAGAGTTTACTCTGGAGGTCGTTCCAGAGGCACCGCCGATGGATATGACTCAGATGACAGATGTTCCTGTTGAGAAGCCGTTCCCGGTGATTCCGGTTGTGATTGGAGCCGTTGCTGCAATCATTGCGGTGATCATTCTGATTGTGTTACTCAAGAAGAGAAAGAAAAAGAAAGAGTCTGTAGAAGAGGAGGACTTGGTGGATGAGGTGGATCGATTTACTGAGGATGAGTAGCGGCAACCTCAAGCGGAGAAAGCTGAGGACCTTTCTTACAATCCTGGGAGTTGTAATCGGTACGGCATCTATCGTAGTCATGATTTCATTGGGGCTTGGAATGCAGGAGCAGATGTATCGCGAGGTGGAGCAGTCAGGAGGAATGACGAACCTGACGGTTACTGGGAAACAGGAAGGCGGCAGCATGTATGTTTCTTTTGGCGGCAGTTCCGACCAGGAGGAAGCGAATAAATATATTACAGATGATGTAATTAAAGAACTAAAGCAGCTTGCGCATGTGAAACAGGCCGATCCGATTCTGGATGTCAGTGCAATTGCATTGAAAGGAAAATACATGGGTTACATCCAGCTGCGTGGTATGTCCCAGGAAGCATTGAAAGCGCAGAAAATCCAGCTTGCAGCAGGCGGAAGGCTGCCGGACCCGAAAAGTGCGAATATGGAGCTTGTATTCGGTAATGGTGTTCTGACATCGTTCAGTGAGAAATCCACCGGGAAGGGATATTGGGAAACCGGGCAACTGCCGGATATCGACCTTTCAAAGGATCAAATGTTCCTGATTCTGGATCAGGACGGGTATTACCAGAGTCAGAATAAGAGCATGGGGATGGGCGGATCAGAAGGCGGCAGTGAGGCCGGAGGAACCCAGACCTCTAATAAACCGCCGAAGAAATATGTGGTAAAAGCCAGTGGTGTGGTAGAGGGTGACATTGACAGCTACAATGCCAATTTCTACTATGTATACTGTGATCTGGATAAGCTCAAAGATCTGCTTAAGAAGGAATTCCGGGGTAGAGTGATTCCTGGGCAGCCAAGCACTAAATCAGGAAAACCATATAAAGACTTTGTCTATACCTCCGCAAATGTACAGGCAGAGGATATGGATGATGTAGATGCTCTATCCACTACGATCAGGAATATGGGATTCCAGGTAACTACCAATGCAGAATACATGGAAAGCATGAAAAAGCAGTTTGCCATGATTCAGGCAGTACTCGGAGGAATCGGAGCAGTCTCTCTGTTCGTTGCGGCAATTGGAATCGCAAATACGATGATGATGTCCATCTACGAGCGTACAAAAGAGATTGGTGTTATCAAGGTCTTAGGCTGTGGTCTTAAAAATATTAAGCAGATGTTCCTATTAGAGGCAGCATTCATCGGATTTATCGGTGGTGTTGTGGGGAATCTGCTCAGCTTTCTGTTGTCGTTCGTCATCAATATATTGACGAAGAACAGCGGTACTATGGGAGTAGAGGGAAATATATCCTATATCCCGCCCTGGCTTGTGCTGGCATCCATGGCGTTTGCTGTATTCGTGGGAATGGCGGCAGGATATTTCCCGGCTCTGCGTGCGATGAGGCTCAGCCCTCTGGCAGCAATTCATAACGAATAAAAGACAAACGATAGGAAATAGGTCAAAGAGTATCTTAAAAGACAGAGATAATCAGAAGAGTCCTGGAACCAGATGCAATATAAAATCTGGTTCCAGGACTCTTTTATGACTTTTTCATCCAGAATAGATAAAATCAAATGTAATATGGTAGAATAAAATATCTATTCTTCTTCAATCACCTGAATCTCAAGATAATCGAAATCAATGGAATCGACGAAATTATCCTGATAAAATCTGGCCTTTGCATGCTTTTTGAACTCATTGATCGTGGTATCGAGCCAGATGGGCTTGCTCAAGTCAAATTCGTAGCAGATTGCATCCAGAGCATGAAATATCTTATGAGTGCGGGTATGATCTGTGTCATCACAGATCACGGTATCACGCAGCATCCTGTTGTCTTTAAATTCTTTTCCCCATAAACGGAACATATAAAAACCTCTCTCTGTCATCTTTTGGATGGAAATTTTAATTTGTGTTGGATTCAAGTATATCATTCTCACCAAATGTTGTAAATGATGAAAATTTCTTTTCTGTTTCCCTTGTTTATCCTGTCCGGCTCTGCCTGATTCATACATTAAATGCATGAATCAGGTGGAATTGGGAAAGATAGATTCCAAGGAAAGAACAGGAGGATTTTGAAATGCAGAGATATGTATGCGAACCATGCGGTTATGTATATGACCCTGAGGAGGGAGACCCGGACGGTGGGATTGAACCAGGAACCGCATTTGAAGACATCCCGGATGACTGGGTATGCCCGGTATGTGGACTGGGGAAAGACGTATTTGTACCGGAAGAATAAAAGGATTAAAGAACACATAGAAAAAGCTCCTAAGATCATGCAAATCTTAGGAGTTTTTTGCCGTTTGGTAAAGAGAACGGAACAGAGTGGGGCTCAAACTGGTTTTATCATGAAAAATACGGGAAAAAGAGAATGTATCTTTATATCCTATTTTCTGGGCGATGTCATTTATAGAAAGTTCTGTATTTTGAAGTAGTTTTTTTGCCTCATTTATACGATAGTTCATAAGATATTCTTTCGGGGAGCAGTTCATTTGTTTGTGAAATTCTCTGGAAAAATATGAACGGCTCAGGCCCAGATAATTAGTAATATCAGAAATCTGGATATCACTATTATAGTTATATTCCATATATTGCACGGCATATTCAATTTGCTGTTTTAGTGTTGGTTTATATTTTAGTGATAATTTGCTTGAGGAGACAAGAAGAGAAAAAAGTTCATATAAATAGCTCGTCCTCAGAAGACCATCATGATAAGAGGAAGAGTTAGCCAATAACATTTTGTGAATGACTGCAGCAAAATCACCAGGATGTATATTGCAGCTGCGGATTAGTACATCCGGGGGGAATCCGGCCTTTTTCAGGTAATATGCGGCCTTTTTTCCCTGAAATGTAGCCCATGCATAACACCATGGTGTCTTAGAGTTAGCGTAGTAATAGACGATTTTGTCTGGTGGCAGCAAAAAAATCTGCCCTGCATTTATGATATATTTTTTCTCTTCAATTTCCAGACAGCCAGAACCGGATAATACAAAATGCATATGGTAATCTGGCCTGGAACGAGGTCCCCAGAACTCATGGGGGGCACATTGACTCATACCACACCGTGTAAGGTGAAGGTCAGGATTCTGGTGATAATCAGCATGCAGACAGCGGTACCCTGTATACTCAACATAAGATAATTCATCATTCATGCAGTTTTTCTCCTTTTTGTGTATTCCGATAGATATGAGGGCTTATTCCAATGTGTTTTTTAAACTGTTTGGAAAAATTTTGTGAATCTCCAAATCCGCTGTCTAAAGCGATCTGTTTCACTGGCAGACGGCTGTCTGCCAGTAGAGTCAGTGCATGCTTAAAACGCATTTCCATGATATATTGCTGCGGTGAAATTCCAAAATGCTTTTTAAATACTTTGAACAAATGTGATCGAGCCACCTGTAGGGATGCTGCAAGCTCAGAAACTGTTATAGAATTGTAATTTCGACGGATATAATTTTCAGCAGTTCTAATAATTCGTTCCGGGGATTGCTTGTCTGATGCATCCGTTGATTTGAGTAACGAGGGCGGACCGGCATTTGTAAAAAGTGAAAGCATACGGTATAACCAGCCTGTACGGTACAACTCATCAGAAATACTTAAGGTAGTAAAGGGGAGGATTTCATTGAACATGTCTTCAAAGACCTTGGATTTTACATGAACCTGTTGGACAGGATGATCCAAAGAAAACCCAGTCTCCCTATCAAAAAGAGCTACAATACTACCATCATATCCAATCCAGACGTATTCCCAGGGATCATAGGCATCGGCAAAGTAATCGGCGGTGATTCCTTTCGGAATAAAGAATGCCTGTCCTGCCTGGATGTTGTATTCTGTCTGGTCAAGGAGTAAAGTTCCCCTGCCGCGGAGAATGACATGAATCAAGTCATATGCTCGTATTGCCGGACCATAACGATATTCAGGGGGCGTGGCACAGCGTCCAAAACAACTCAGATACAGGTCCTTTGCCTGATGACCGATATTAGTGATGAATTCAAAATCATTATTTTTTTTATATATGAATCTGGCGCACATTATGTTTCCTCCAAAAAGCACAAAAAGCTATCTCTTAAAAACATTATACCATTTACGGATAAAGGAGTACATAGTACATTATAATTATCAATCGATTGAACGATTCATGGAACGGCTCTGGTTAAATTAAAGGAGGAAAAATATGAAGTGGAAAAAAATTGTATCGGTTATATTAGCGGTATGTATGGTATCTGGTTTAGCAGCCTGTGGGAAAGACAGTGGTAAAGAGGAATCTAAGAAGACTGATAATGACAGTAAGGATGTTGAATTGACGGTGGCAATCTGGGACAGCAACCAGGAACCAGGATTGCGTACAATCATGGATGGATTTACAGAAGAGACAGGAGTCAAGGTAGATATCCAGGTAACTACATGGAAGGATTATTGGACGATGCTTGAGGCAGCCGCTACAGGAGGCGATATGCCGGATGTTTTCTGGATGCATGCACATCAGATCGACCAATATGCTGAATATGATGATATTCTTCTGGACTTAACGGATTATGTTGAAAAGAGTGAAAAAATCAAATTAGATAATTATCCGGAGGAAATCTCTGATATATATATTGCGGATGACGGAAGAGTATTAGGTGTTCCGAAAGATGTAGGCACATCTGCTCTTTGGTTTAACAAAACGATGTTTGACGAGGCTGGCATAGAATACCCGGATGAGACATGGACGTGGGAGAAATTCAGAGAAGTAGCAAAACAATTGACAATACCAGAAAAGGACCAGTATGGGCTGGCTATGAAGCCTGCAAGTGATCAGGAATCTTGGTGCAGCACTGTATATGCATATGGTGGTGAATGGCTGAGTGAAGACAAAACGAAATCAGGATTTGATAAACCAGAAACTTTGGAAGCAATGAAATTGATTGAAGGAATTATACAGGATGGAAGCATGCCGGAGTACAGCGTACTTTCAGAAAATGATACGGTGGCTTTACTTGAATCGGGAAAGGCCGCCATGGTATTCCTTGGATCTTATATGCTTCCGAGATTATCAGCGAATGATTATGTGCGTGAAAATTGTGATGCGGCACCTCTGCCGGTAGGACCAAAAGGAAGATGTTCTACAAATATGGGACTTGCTTGGTCCGCATCAGCAGGTGGTGAACATACTGAAGAAGCTTGGAAGCTGATTGAATATCTGGGCTCAGAAAAAGCACAGATTCAGCAGGCCGAACTAGGAGTCACAATGTCTGCATTCAATGGGACTAATGATAAGTGGGCGGCATATGAACCTCAGTTTAATCTACAGGTATATGTTGATGCACTTGAGGATGACGTGATTTACCCGTATTCCAAGAATACACAGGTGTGGTATCAGATGATTCTCGATAAGATGGTCAGTGTGTGGGATGGTAAGCGTCCAATGGAAGAGGTATGTCTGGAAGTTGCAGATGAGATGAATGCATATTTAGCAGAAGAATAGCAATCCGAAACCCGCAGGAAGCAAAAGCCTTGCGGGTTTCGATTTAAAAGCCGGGGGAGGAGAAGTGATATGATGCAGAAAAGTAGATTGACAAGAGATTGGAAAGAATGTATCTGGGGGTGGTTTTTTATCCTTCCGACGATGCTGGGACTTATCATTCTGAATATTATTCCAATCGTCCAGACCATATATCAGAGTTTTTTTAAGACGGGATCATTTGGTAGGGGAAATATATTTGTAGGATTGGAAAATTACAAAAACCTGATAGAGGATAGTTCAGTATGGCAGTCATTGATCAATACGTTTAAGTATGCAATTGTTGAAGTACCACTGTCAATTGTGATTGCCTTGGTCTTAGCGGTTATGTTGAACAGGAAAATGAGGGGCAGAACCTTCTACAGAACAATTTTTTTCCTTCCTATGGTAGTTGCACCGGCAGCTGTTGCTATGGTATGGAGATGGCTCTTTAACTCTGAGTTCGGGTTATTGAATAAATTACTCAATACCGTGGGGATTGGAGAGGTCAATTGGTTGTCTGATCCGAAGATTACAGTTTATGTAGTAGCAATGGTAGGAGTATGGTCTGTAATAGGATACAATATGGTCCTTTTTCTTGCGGGACTTCAGGAAATTCCGCGCGATTTTTATGAGGCATCGGAAATTGATGGTGCAAATGTATTCCAACAGTTTTTTCATATTACATTACCGCAGATTTCTCCCACTATGTTTTTTGTTTTAGTTACAAGAATCATAGCATCCTTCCAGGTTTTTGATATGATTCTTATGATGGTAGACAGGAGCAGCCCGGCGCTGCCTAAAACACAGTCTCTGGTATATCTGTTCTACCGGTATGCTTTTGTGGAAAATAATAAAGGATATGGTTCAGCTATCGTGGTACTTCTTCTGGTAATTATTATGATTATTACGGTGATTCAAATGATTATGCAGAAAAAATGGGTACATTATGAATAGGAGGGGATGAAGAAATGAAGAAAATAAAGTATGGAACAGTAATAAAACATATCCTCCTGGTTACAGGGGCAATCATTATGCTAGTCCCCTTCGTCTGGATGATTCTGACATCATTCAAGACGATTTCAGAGGCAACACAGATGAATCCTTTTGTAATATTTCCTTCAGAGTGGAGAATAGATGCGTTTGAGAATGTCATACGTAAAATGGACTTTTTAAAATTATATTTGAATACATTTTTAATGATTGCTGGACGTATATTGTGTGCTGTATTAACTGCTACGATGGCAGGATATGCTTTTGCTCGTCTTAAATTCAAGGGGAAGAACTTTTGCTTTGCCCTGGTATTATTTCAGATGATGGTTCCGACACAGATATTTATTATACCGCAGTATTTGATGGTAAGTAAAATCGGGATGTTGAATACATTGTTCTCTCTACTCTTTCCTGGGTTAGTAACGGCATTTGGAACGTTTCTACTGAAACAAAATTATATGAGCCTGCCCAAGGAACTGGAAGAGGCAGCACGTTTGGACGGCTGTAACATCGGACAGACATTTTTGTACGTAATGATGCCGCTTACCAAGGCATCAATGGTCGCATTGGGGATTTTTACAGCATTATTCGCATACAAAGACTTAATGTGGCCTTTAATAGCCAATACAGAACAGAGTACGATGACTCTGGCACCAGCTCTGTCTAAATTACAGGGACAGTTTTCATCAAATTATCCTGAACTGATGGCTGCATCTCTGATTGCATGCCTGCCTATGATCATCTTATATTTGTTATTCCAGAAACAGTTCGTGGAGGGCATTGCAACCTCAGGCGGCAAATTATAAATGGTAAGAATTTATACATATTGAGGAGGAGATGAGATGCCAATCATTTTTCATGAACAAGAAAAAGAGTTCCATTTGTTTAATCGTGAAATTAGTTATATTTTTAAAGTATTGAGAAATGGGGAATTGGGGCAGCTTTATTTTGGAAAACGACTTACGGAAAGGAGAGACTTTTCGCATTTATTTCAAAATGCTACAAGAGATATGTCAGCATACTGCTATGAGGGCGAATCTCTATTTTCCATGGAGAATATCAAACAGGAATATCCATCGTTCGGACATGGTGATATGCGGTATCCAGCTTACCAGATGGAGAGGAAAAATGGAAGTAGTATTGTAGAGTTTACATATCTTGCACATAGGATTTATCAGGGTAAACCAAGTTTGAAGGGGCTACCGGCGATATATACAGATACGGATGATGAAGCAGTTACACTGGAAATTATCTTAGCTGACCAGGTAATAGATTTAAAGATTGTTTTGCTCTATACACTATTTGAGAATCTTCCAATCATTGCACGATCGGCAAGGTTTGATTGTGGAAATGAAAGTGGAATAACTTTAATAAAGGCAATGAGCGGATGTTTGGACCTTCCGGATAAAGAATATATAATGCTGGACCTTGCGGGGGCTTGGGCTCGAGAGCGGGCGGTCAGAGAACGTCCGATTGATTATGGTGTTCAGGAAATCCATAGCATGAGAGGATGCAGCAGTTATCAGTTCAATCCTTTTTTGGCATTGAAACGTAAGAATACTACGGAAAATGCAGGAGAAGTACTGGGGTTCAGCTTGATATACAGCGGAAGCTATTTGGGGCAGATAGAAGTAGATAATTATGATGTCACCAGAGTTATTATGGGGATTCACCCGAATACCTTTCAATGGGAGCTGGAAAAAGGTGAGAGTTTTCAGACCCCGGAGATGGTCATGGTATATTCGGATTCCGGAATAAATGGAATGAGTCAGACTTTTCATAAATTATATCGCGACAGGCTTATCAGGAAGAAATGGAGAAATGCGACAAGGCCTATTTTACTAAATAATTGGGAAGTTACCTATTTCAGTTTTACGGAAGAAGAACTTTTAAAACTGGCGCGACAGGGGAAAAATTTGGGCGTAGAACTGTTTGTATTGGACGATGGATGGTTTGGAAATAGAGATGATAGTACAAGCTCTTTGGGAGATTGGTATGCAAATGAGAGAAAGCTGCCAAATGGATTAAAAGGATTGGCAGACAAGATTACAAAGATGGGATTAGATTTCGGCATCTGGATTGAGCCGGAGATGGTCAGCAAGAACAGTGAGCTATACAGAAAACATCCGGAATGGGTATTAGGAGAGCTTGGTCGTAATTTATGCCATAGCCGAAATCAGTATATTTTGGATTTTTCAAAACAAGAAGTAAGGGATTATATATTTGGAATGTTGGAAAGTGTATTTGCAGATGTACCGGTATCTTATATTAAATGGGATATGAACAGAACCTTTTCAGAAGTATATTCAAACGGGAATGATAAGAAGTATCAGGGAAAAGTAAGCCATAAGTATATTTTGGGAGTCTATGAACTTTATGAGCGGATGAATGAAAGATTTCCAGAAATTATGTTTGAGTGTTGTGCGAGCGGCGGTGCTCGGTTTGATCCGGGAATGCTGTTCTATGCACCACTGGGATGGATTTCGGATAATACGGATGCAGTGGACAGATTAAAGATTCAATATGGTACTTCTATAGTTTACCCACTGGCGGCAATGGGGAGCCATGTTTCACCATCACCGAATCACCAGAATGGCAGGATTACCTCTCTGGAAATGCGTGGAAATGTTGCAATGTTTGGTACTATGGGTTATGAATTGGATCTGGAGAAGCTGACAGAGTATGAAAAGGAAACAGTCAGAGGCCAGATCGCGTTTATGAAACAGTTTCGTCATTTGATACACTATGGAAATTTCTACCGATTATTAAGTCCGTTTGAAGGAAATGAAACTGCATGGATTGTTGTTTCACAGGATCGTAAAGAGGCATTGGCAGCCTATTACAGAATTCTGAATCCAATTAATATTGGATTTAGGCAGTTCAGGCTGGCTGGTTTAGACCCGAAGGGATGCTATGGAATAGATGGGGATCCAAGGCAGTATTATGGTGATGAATTAATGTATTCAGGAATTAATATTTCTGATTATGCATCTGGAAATCAGACAGTGGAAAAAGGTCCCTCGGGCGATTTTGTCTCCAAGTTATTTCATTTATATATAGAAGAACAGGGACTTATATGAAACAGTGCAGTTTTGGCAAGACGGAAAACGGATTTGAAACGCAGCTATATATTCTGGAAAATATACAGGGAATGGAAGTCGGGGTCACAGATTATGGTGCAAGGCTGGTATATGTGAATGTGGCAGATCGTTATGGGGTATATCGGGATGTGGTATTGGGGTACAATAGCGTGCGAGAATATGAGAAGGACCGATACTGTTTTGGTGCTACGATCGGAAGAAATGCCAACCGTATAAAATTGGCGGAATTTAGACTTAACGGTAAGAAGTATCATCTTACAAAGAATGAATATGAGAACAATAATCACAGTGGTCCGAATGGCTATGAGCACCGGATATGGCAGGTGGAAAGTGTAAATAATCAAAGTATCCGGTTTTCCTTAGTGAGTCCGCATTTGGATCAGGGCTTCCCGGGAGAGTTCAGAATATCGGTTACCTATTTACTGACGGAAGAGAATGAAATTATCATACATTTTCAAGGGATGAGTGATCAGGACACAATTGTCAATATGACACATCATAGTTATTTTAATCTTGCGGGACATGCTTCTGGGGATATTTTAGGTCAATATCTTCAGATAAATGCCGAAAAGTATTCTCCTGTGCAGGATTTTCAATTTATTCCGACAGGAGAAATGGTCAACGTTTCTAATACGCCCATGGATTTCCGCAGGTTCAAGAAAATAGGACAGGATATTAATTCCGAATTTCCACAACTACGGATTGCAGGAGATTATAATCACAATTTTATTTTGGATAAGGAAGAGGATACAGTGGGAGTTCTTGGGGAGGCTTATTGCCAAGAGTCGGGAATACTCATGAGGGTAAAGTCCAACCTTCCGGCAGTACAGTTGTATACAGGACGGTTCATACAAGATATAACTGGGAGAGGAGGCAGCAGATATTCATCAAGAAGTGGTTTTTGTTTGGAAGCGCAGTATACTCCGAATGCAGTCAATGAGGAGAATGTTAAGAAGCCAATATTAAAGGCAGGAGACGTATATGATAAGATAATAAGCTATCAGTTTCAAGTAAAAATATAGTCAGGGCAGTAGTGGAGGAATAGATGTGGAAGCAGTGAAGATATGGGAAGAAGAGGTTGTGATTCCTACATATGAGGTTGGGGAACCGGATAAAAATCCGATGTTTTTGGAGAAAAGGGTTTATCAGGGAAGTTCAGGAAAGGTTTATCCTTATCCAACAACAGAGAAAATCAGTCATGAAAAAAAGGATAAAATTTGGCATGCGGTTTATTTGGAAAATGAGTACTTAAAGGTTATGATACTTCCGGAACTTGGCGGCCGCATTCAGCGGGCCTATGACAAGACGAACGACTATGATTTTGTATACTATAATCATGTGATTAAGCCTGCACTGGTAGGTCTTACCGGTCCATGGATATCCGGTGGGATTGAGTTCAATTGGCCACAGCATCACCGACCGACTACTTACATGCCGGTAGATTATCTGATGCGGGAAAATCCAGATGGAAGTAAGACATTACTTGTGAATGATATGGATCAGATGTATGGAACAAAAGGTATTGCAGAGTTTACTCTATATCCAGGGAAAGCATATATTGAAGTTAAGGGACAGTTATATAATAGGACCGCAATACCGCAGACCTTCCTATGGTGGGCCAATCCGGCAGTACCTGTGAATGAGGATACACAGTCTATATTTCCACCAGATGTACATTCTGTTATGGATCATGGGAAGAGGGATGTATCCAGATTTCCGATTGCAAAGGGAATCTACTATAAGTATGATTACAGCGAAGGCGTTGATATTTCAAGATATAAAAATATACCAGTACCTACGTCATATATGGCCGAAACATCAGAGTATGATTTTGTGGGAGGATATGATTATAAGCAGGAAGCTGGTTTGCTTCATGTTGCAGATCATCATTATTCGCCAGGAAAGAAACAGTGGACTTGGGGATGTGGAGAGTTTGGGAAGGCATGGGACCGTAATCTGACTGACGAGGATGGACCATATATAGAATTGATGACGGGAGTATATACAGAAAACCAGCCCGACTTTACGTGGCTCAAACCGTTTGAGGAGAAGACCTTTAAACAGTACTTTATGCCCTATAAAAAGGTGGGACAGGTAAAAAATGCGACAATTAATGCGGTTTTAAACGTCGAACCGGATACAGAAGGCGTCCATGTTATAGTTTATGGAACACAAAGGTATGAGAAGGCAGAGATTATTGTTACTGATCAGGGAAAGGAAGTTTACAAGGACGAGACAGTATTATCACCAGTAGATATCTATGAAAAGAAGATTCCCGTGGAATATAAAAGAATAAGTGACATCTGTGTATCGATTTATGCCCAAGAGAGACTTTTAGTAGAATACCAGGCAGAAAATGAGGGAATACCTGAGCTTGCATGTCCCGCAGAGGCAGCAAGGGATCCCGAGGAAATCAGGACCAACGAGGAATTACTTTTAACAGGACAGCATATTGAACAGCATCGTCATGCAACTTATTTACCTGATCCATACTATCTGGAGGGAATGAAAAGGGATAAAGGAGATATCCGAATTAATAATGCTTATGGAATGCTGCTATTTAGGAGGGGTGATTTTGTTGGGGCAGAAAAACATTTCCGTATAGCAATTAAACGGCTGACATGGAGAAGTCCTAACCCATATAATAGTGAAGCTTATTATAACCTTGGACTGGCTTTGTTCTATCAAGGCAAAAAAGAGGATGCATTTGATGCATTTTACAAGGCGTCATGGAGTAATGAACAGCAAGAAATGTCCTTTTACTATTTATCAGCAATTGAAACAGAACGTAAAAATTTTGAGACAGCACTGGAATTAGCTGAAAAGGGACTGGTAAAAAATGCACACAACATAAAAATGAGAGGTCTGAAAGCTATTGTCTTAAGAAAGCTGGGGCGGGTACAAAAAGCGTATGAATGGATTGAGGCAAATCTGGATATAGATGCGTTTGACTATGTTTCCAGATATGAGAGGATTCTATTGAATGGGAAGAGTAAACAGGAATTAGAAGAAATGAACATTCTAATGCGGGATTTTCATGAGAATTACCTTCAGACGGCCAGGGATTACGCAGAATTAGGATGTTATGATGAAGCAATTGGAGTGTTAGGTGAGTGTACGAAGCATTATCCAATGCTCAAGTATTATAAAGCGTATTATTTGGGGAAAGAAGGAAGAATAGAAGAGAGTACGGCTGAGTATAAAAAGGCTGATGTGTGTCCACCAATATATTGCTTTCCCAATAAATTAGAAGATATTGCAGTATTGCAAGACGCAATCGAGAAAACTCCAAATCAATCAAAGTCATATTATTATCTTGGCAATTTGTATTATGATAAGCTCCAGTTTGAAAAAGCAACAAAATTGTGGGAAGCTTCCGTACAGTTAGACGACGAGTATCCGACGGTACATAGAAATCTTGCATTGGCTTATTATAACAAAGAAAAAAATTCCCAAAGAGCTAAGGAAGAGCTAGAGAAAGCTTTTACACTTGATGAAACGGATGCCCGTATATTTCTTGAACTGGACCAGCTTTATAAAAAAATGGGGGTAGCATTTACAAAGCGTCTGAATAATTATCAGAAACATCTTGATTTACTTGTGGAAAGAGATGATGTTATGTTGGAATATGTGACTCTTTATAATCTTGCGGGGATGCATGAAAAAGCATATGAGACGATCATGTCCCATGAATTCCGACCATGGGAAGGAGCAGAAGGCAGAATTTCCGGTCAGTATAAAATTGCTCTGTCAGAGATGGCGAAAGAAAAGCTGTCTGATGAAAGATATGAGGAGGCGGAGGCGTTACTTGAAAAAGCCCTCGTTTATCCAGTAAATTTAGGCGAAGGAAAATTGGAAGGGACAAAGGATAATAATATTTACTATAATCTGGGAAAAATAAAACAAAAACTTGGAAAACAAGAGGATGCAAGGATATGCTTTGAAAAAGCAGGATTAGGGGCGGATGAACCAGGGGGAGTAATGTATTACTATGATCAACCCGCGGATATGATTTTATATAAAGGCTTGGCAAATTTGGAAATAGGAAATAAAAAGGCAGCCTATGCCTGCTTTAATAAACTAATGGATTATGGAGAGCGACATCTGAATGAGGAGATGAGGAATGACTTTTTTGCAGTATCGCTTCCAGATTTTTTGATATTTGAGGACGATATGAATCAAAAAAACAAAGCACATTGTTATTATCTGATGGGACTTGCAAACCTTGGATTTGGAAAAATGCAGGAAGCAGAGGAGCAATTTGAAAAGGCATTGGAGATTGATTATAATCACCAAAATTGTCGAATTTATCTGAAAATGGTACAGAAAAATAAGAATTAGAAAAAATGAATTGCAGCCCTGAGATTGATAATATTTGTCAATCCCAGGGCTGCTTTTTGATAAAAAATGAAGCTATATGTCTGTAGCGTAAGAGGTGGATGTCATGTTGAGTTCACTGCAGGTATGAGTTTTACATGTAAAATTCTTAGCTCTGAATTCACTCTATGAACACAGCAGAAAATAGAAAAATAAAAAGTGTCAGCGCTCCAACAGGTATTTTTCACGGCCGGTGATAATATAAAAAAGAACAGAGGAAGATACCAGAATTCATTTTTGGTCAGACGAAAGGAAGGATACGAAAATGAGTGAAATTTATGATTTGATTATTATCGGCGGCGGCCCGGCAGGGATGGCAGCAGCTATTTATGCAGGGCGTTCAGAGCGTAAGACTCTTCTATTGGAAAAAAGCGGATATGGAGGCCGGGCAAAGGATACGCTGGAAATCAGGAATTACCCAGGGACCCTATCAGACAGCGGTCAGGGGCTGATGGAAAAGTTCCATGCCCATGCAGAAAATTTTCCATCCGTAAAGTTTAAACATTCCACTGTAACAGGAATCCGCAAAGAAGACGATTTATTTATCATAGAGACGAAGAGAAAAGGCGGCCTTATGGCGCGAAGTGTAATCCTGGCTCTGGGAACCCGTCCTCGGGAGCTGGGTATCCCAGGAGAAAAGGAGTTCGTCGGACATGGAGTTGCCTACTGTGCGACCTGTGATGCAGAATTTTTTAAAGGCAAGAATATTTATGTTCTGGGAGCCGGAGATCAGGCCGTGGAGGAAGCGGATTACTTGACTAAATTTGCAGAGAAGGTCACGATTATTGTTCTCCATGAGAAGGGACATCTGGACTGTAACGAGATATCTGCTGAACGTGCGTATAAAAATCCGAAGATCGATTTTGTGTGGAGCACGACAGTGCAGGAGGTAAAGGGCTCTGACCATGTGGAATCGCTGGTTCTGAAAAATGTCGTGACCAATGAAGTAAATGAGGTCCCGGCTGACGGCTTGTTCTTCTTTGTAGGCATGGTTCCGCAGACAGATCTGGTAAAAGATCTGGTGACGTGTGACAGAAGCGGCTATATTCAAGTGAATGGAAAGATGGAAACGAGTCTTCCAGGAATGTACGCCGTTGGAGACTGCATCCAGACTTTCCTGAGGCAGATCGTGACTTCTGCGGCAGATGGGGCAGTGGCAGCGACAGCCTCAGAACGATATGTCAAGGAGCAGGAGCAATTAAGTGAAATCCTGGGACCGGATTCCGGCGCAGTTGCTTTTGTCTTTTACAACCCCTATCAGAGCGCTGAGATCGAGTGTGTATCCGGGCTTGAGAAAAAACTGGGCGGACAGTGGAAGGTCTACCGACAGGATATCAGCAGGCAGGATCTTTTGTACCGAAAACTGAATCTGGACAGAACAGTCTGTGCGGCTTTCTACAAGGATGGAAAGCTGCTGGAAATAAAAAGTGCAGAGGAAATTTAGAATAAAAGGAACATAGGAATTAAGAATCTATAAGAATTGGAGGAAATAGAATATGGGACAGCCGTTAGTTTTTCCACATGGAGTTACTGTTTACAATCCTGATAAATGCTGGAGTGGGTATACAATTGTACCGCTGATTAATGATGGAGTGCTGTTGTTTGATATGAACGGCAATGAAATTCGCCGATGGAATATGCAGGCCATGCCTGCGAAGCTGCTTCCGGGAGGGTATGTGATGGGACTTTCCGGGTACAGGCACCCGGATTATGGAATGCAGGATGGGGTCAACCTACTTGAAATCGATTATGACGGGAATATCGTCTGGGAGTTCGATCACCTGGAAGAAATCAATGACCCGGGCCGGGACCACCGTTTTATGGCGCGTCAGCATCATGACTACCAGCGGGAGGGAAATCCGGTGGGATATTATGTGCCGGGAATGGACGCGGAGCCATTGAAAGGAAATACACTGATCCTGTGTCATCAGACCATTCATAATCCATTGATCTCTGATAAAAAGTTATTGGATGATGTGATGATCGAGGTAGACTGGGAGGGCAATATACTCTGGAGATGGTCGGCCAGCGAACATTTTGAGGAGCTTGGTTTTGACGAGGCAGCGAAAAATGTATTGTTCCGTGACCCGAATATGCGTTCCGCAGATGGTGGAACAGGAGATTATCTCCACATCAACTGCATGAGTTATTTAGGGCCTAATAAATGGTTCGACCAGGGAGATGAACGATTCAAGCCGACCAATATTATTTTTGACTGCAGGGAAGCGAATATTCTGGCAATTCTGGATAAGGATACCGGAAAGATCGTATGGCGGATAGGACCTGATTTTGGGGCAACACCAGAGCTTCGGAAGCTGGGCTGGATCATCGGACAGCATCATTTCCACATGATACCGAAGGGGCTTCCGGGAGAGGGCAATCTATTGGTATTCGATAACGGCGGCTGGGCAGGATATGGTGTGCCAAACCCTTCTTCTGCAATTGGAATTAAAAACGCGTTGCGTGATTACAGCAGAGTTCTGGAGTTTAATTCAGTGACCTTGGAGGTGGTCTGGAAACTGACACCGAAGGAGCTGGGGCATGCGATTCCAACAGATGCAAGTAAATTCTACAGTCCATATGTCAGCAGCGCTCAGCGTCTGCCGAATGGGAATACGCTGATTGATGAAGGCTCGGACGGAAGGGTCATCGAGGTCACGCCGGAACATGAGATTGTATGGGAGTGGATCTCCCCTTATTACAGCCACAATGAAAAAGGGCCGAAATCGAATATGATCTACCGTGCATACCGTTATCCATACAGCTACGTGCCGCAGGAGCCTGAGCCTACACAGATACCGATCGCACGGATTGATAACACCACATATCGGGTGCCGGGTGCCGGTGCCTTCGGAGCAAAAAAAGTAATTGATGTTCCCGGAACTTTGCCGTATTATGAAGATGTGGCTTTGTGTGTTGCTACGGATGATGAAGAGGATGTGACAAAGCGGGAAAAGATTTTCGAGGTCGATAAGGATTTCTTCCATCCGGTCACCCATGCAAATTGGGATGCAGATGTTTTGAAAGTAAAGAATAGACCTGTGCTGGTATTATTTGGTGCCGAGCGCTGTGTACACTGTAAAGCGCTTCATCCTGTCTTGGAGGAAGCCTTAAAGGAAGAGTATGAGGATTCATTTGCAGTCCGCTATGTGGATGTAGATGCCAACCCAGAACTGACGGATGCCTGTCATATAGGAGGAATTCCAGTGGTCGCCATTTATAAGGACGGGACCGAGGCCGTACGGTTCAATGGAGAAAAGGATTACGATGATATCTGCGATATACTCGATGAATTCGTTTAAAGGTTTTAGAGAAGCCGAAGCAAAACACAAAATGAGATGATGATAAATCTAAGAGGCCATAGAGAGGAAGTGCCTGCGCACCTCCTCTTTATGGCCTCTTTTGCGGAGGTGGAGGTTTTTATGCATGAAATCCCTTTTCTGGGAATCGATGAGGGGCAGCCCTCTTTTTCGGAGCTTTGTCTTTTTGATAGCCGGTATGAGCATTATCGTACAGGTTTTGTAAAAAAGTCTTATCCTGCGGGAGCGTGTATTCATTCCCAGGGAGATAAGATCACACATTTTGGAATCGTGACATCTGGCATCTTAAAGGCAGTCAGCTATTCCAGAGATGGCAGTGAGATGTGCCATACCTATTTTGAGGAAATGGATAGTTTCCCGGAATTCCTGTATCTGACAGGTGAAAGACGGTATACTTATCTTTTGTATGTAGAAAAAAGGGCAGCAGTTACCTGGATTCCTATTCTGGAATTACAGGAAATGCTGACATCAGAACCACATATGCTCAGTGCGCTATTATTATATGTATCTAAAAGGGGCCTGAAGAACCAGTTATATCTGAACTGTCTGAACTACCAGACGATACGTGAGCGGATCGCCTACTGGATATTGGGGATACAGAAGATGACCTCCGGTAAGACGGTCATGATACCACGCTCTCAGACAATTCTTGCGAATATGCTGCATGTGAGCCGTGCCTCACTGAACCAGGAATTAAAGCAGATGGAGAGGGAAGGGTATTTTCGGCTGGATAAGGAAAAGATACTTGGAGCGGATGCCGAAAAGCTGATGGAACTTTTGTAAGGGGAGAGCGCAAATGTGCTGTAGTCTTCCCTCTACATTGTATTTCTTTGGGGCAGCGGGATTGATACCAATTGCTTCATGAGGTCTTCCACGAATTCGGGAAGTATGGTACAATGGCGGATAGTGAAAAGACAGATTGATATGCAGGAGGGAACAAAGGATGAAGATACTTGACAGGATTTTCATAAGCGGATTGGGCGGAATGGCACAGGGGCTGTTCGCGACCTTGATTATAGGAACGATCATTCAGCAGGTAGGGACCTTTATGGGCGGCCCGACAGGGAACCTGATCTATGCAGTAGGCCGTGTTGCGGCTGTGATGACAGGTGCAGGAATCGGTGTGGGTGTGGCACGTAAGCTGGAGGGCAGTCATCTTGTGATTGCGTCAGCAGCTACCGCTGGGATGGTCGGAGCATTTGCAAGCAAACTTCTGGCGGGACAGGTGATCCAGGACGGGACGATGGTCTTTGCCGGACCGGGAGAGCCTCTGGGTGCGTTTGTTGCATCATACATAGCAATCGAATGTGGGATTTTGGTATCCGGAAGGACAAAATTAGATATTATACTGACTCCGCTTGTCTCCATAGGGACAGGCTCAGCCGTGGGATTGTTCCTGGGGCCTCCGATCTCACGATTTATGAATTGGCTGGGCTCCCTGATCAATTGGGGGACAGAGCAGCAGCCGCTTTTGATGGGAGTGGTGGTTTCGGTACTGATGGGAATGATTCTAACGATGCCGATCAGTTCAGCGGCACTTGGTATTATCCTGAATTTGTCTGGACTGGCAGCAGGAGCGGCTACTATTGGCTGCTGTTGTAATATGATTGGATTTGCCGTAGCGAGCTTTCGGGAAAATAAAATCAGCGGATTTCTGGCACAGGGAATCGGGACCTCTATGCTTCAGGTTCCGAATATCGTGAGGAAGCCCATCATATGGCTGCCCGTCATTTTGTCCAGTGCCATCTTAGGGCCGATCGGAACGATGGTCCTGCACATGACAAGCAATGCTACCGGATCAGGAATGGGAACTGCGGGACTGGTCGGCCAGATCATGACCTGGCAGGTCATGACGCAGAGCGAGCCGCAGATGGTGGTCTTGCTAAAGATACTGGTAATCCAGATCTTACTTCCGGCGTTAGTGACACTGGGCATTTCAGAGTTTATGAGAAAGCATAAATGGATCAAGTTCGGGGATATGAAACTGGAATTGTAGTATTGGTTAGAACAATAGATAAGAGGATATGGAAAAATCACTGCATAGGGTCGCTCGACCGATATACAGTGATTTTTTCGTATGTAATCAAGTTCAGGGTTCTTCTTTTTGGCCGTTCTCTTTCAATAGATCCGCAAGGGTAATCCCATAGAAGAAGTCATGGACCATCGTATCGAACCGCTCCCACATGGGAAGGGTACGGCACTCTTTGGCTTTACTACATGGTTCTGCTCCCCGTGCAAGGCATGCAACAGGCGCAAGAGTCCCTTCCGCAAGCTCCAGGATCTCTCCCACGGTATAGTCTTCCGGTGCTCTGGTCAATTTATAGCCACCGCCTTTCCCGCGGAGCCCTTTTAATAATTTTTCTTTCACAAGTACCTTTAAGATGATTTCCAGATATTTCTCAGAAATCTCCTGGCGCTTAGCGATATCCTTTAGCGGGATATATGCATCCATTCCCTGCTCTGCAAGGTCAAGCATTACGCGCAGAGCGTATCTTCCTTTTGTAGAAATCATAAAGTCCCTCCTGTTCTTATAACCTATTATACCGAAAGGTAATAGGAAATATCAAGTGCGGGCATAAAATTAAATGACATGGCATAGAAAATATTACCAATTAACCTATTGACAAAGTAGGTTAATGAGAGTATGATTCCCATAACATACTTGAAAGAATACTAACGCAGATAAGACAGCACTCGTAAGATTATGCAGAGCAGTCTGGGCTTATAGGCATCTAGGGAAGCGGAAGCTCAATGTCCGTTTCAAAGCAGTCTTTGTAAGGAGGAGAAGGATATGGGAGATTTGACGAAAAAGGAAGAGGGAACATACACAGAAGGATATAGATTTGAGACGCTTCAGCTCCATGTGGGGCAGGAAGAACCTGACCCGGCAACGGATTCCAGGGCGGTACCGATCTATCAGACCACATCATACGTATTTCAGAATTGCGAACATGCTGCTGCGCGGTTTGACCTGTCCGACAGTGGGAATATTTACGGTAGACTGACTAATTCCACGCAGGACGTCCTGGAAAAACGAATCGCGGCGCTGGAGGGAGGCACAGCAGCATTGGCACTGGCCTCTGGTGCAGCAGCAATTACATATACGATTCAGGCTCTAGCGCGGGATGGGGGACATATCGTAGCGCAGAAGACGATCTATGGCGGAAGTTATAACCTTCTGGAACATACTCTTCCGCATTATGGGATTACAACTACTTTTGTAGATGTACACAATCTGGAAGAGATAGAAGGAGCAATTCAGGAGAATACCAGGGCAGTCTATCTGGAAACACTGGGGAATCCAAACAGTGATATTCCGGATGTCGAAGCTATTGCCCAGCTTGCTCACAGACATGGCCTGCCTCTTGTGATCGACAATACATTCGGAACCCCTTATCTGATACGGCCAATCGAATATGGCGCAGATATCGTTGTACACTCTGCGACAAAGTTCATCGGCGGGCACGGAACGACGCTGGGCGGTATCATTGTAGATTCCGGGAAGTTTGACTGGAAGGCCAGCGGAAAGTATCCCGGGATCGCAGAGCCGAATCCGAGCTACCACGGGTGTTCTTTCGTGGAAGCGGCAGGTCCGGCAGCTTTTGTGACCTATATTCGTGCGATCCTGCTAAGAGATACTGGCGCTTCCATTTCTCCATTTAATGCGTTCCTTCTTCTGCAGGGTGTGGAGACTTTATCCCTTCGTCTGGACCGGCACGTGGAGAATACGAAGAGAGTCGTACAGTATCTGGCAGTGCATCCACAGGTGGAGCGTGTGAATCATCCCTCCCTTTTGGAGCATTCGGACCACGAATTGTATGAGAAATATTTCCCGAATGGGGGAGCCTCCATTTTTACCTTTGAGATCAAAGGCGGACAGAAAGAGGCTTACCAGTTCATCGATCACCTGAACATCTTTTCCTTGCTTGCCAATGTGGCGGATGTGAAGAGCCTGGTCGTTCATCCGGCAACCACGACGCATTCTCAGCTTACGAAGGAAGAGCTGGCAGAGCAGAGTATAAAGCCCAATACCATCCGACTTTCTATCGGGACAGAGCACATCGAAGATATACTGGAAGATTTGGAGTGTGGTTTCAGGGCAGTCAAAATTGTCTAAAAAAATAGTTGACATTTAAGGATTGTCAGTATATACTGTAACAAATTAAAGAGATAAACCATTGATCAAGAGGAGTAGGTAGAGATATTTATTCACAGAGAGCTGCCAGTTGGTGGAAAGGCAGCAATAAGAGTTTTTACTGAATGGACTTGTGAGGGCAGCTTGAAACTGTGCATACAGGAGTAGACGCTGACGGGATTCTCGCCCGTTATCAAGGAGATGTGTATGTCAGTACATAAATGAGCGGTCGATAATATCGGCAATTTGGGTGGTACCGCAGAAGTTAGAACTATCTTATTGAACATGAGAAGTTCAATAATTATAAGCTTTTGTCCCTTTCGGGGGACAGAGGCTTTTTTTGTTATATAGGAAAGTTCGAAGAACTTTCCTATATAACAAAAACCCTCCGGGGGTTGCGCACTTCGCGCAAGAGGAAGATGGCCGTAAGCGGCCGCGCTACGGCGCGAGATTTCGGCCCGCTAAGATCTTTATTTTTATATTGAAAACCGCAAGAAGCGGTGCAGAGATTCGATTCACGCACAAACGTGCATGAAAAAGAAGGAGGAAACAATATGATCCAGGAAGCAATTGCAAAACTTACTAGAAAAGAGAACTTGACCTATGAGGAAGCAAAAGGGGTCATGGCTGAGATGATGGATGGCACTGCAACACAGGCCCAGATGGGAGGATTTCTGATGGCGCTTGGAATGCAGGGAGAGACGATAGAGGAAATCACGGCATTTGCAAAGGTAATGCGTGATAAAGGAGTAAAGATCAAACCGGCGAGGGAGGTCATTGATATCGTCGGCACCGGTGGAGACCAGGTAGGGACTTTTAACATTTCTACGACCTCTGCGTTTATCGTAGCGGCAGGCGGAGTTCCGGTCGCAAAGCATGGGAACCGGAGCGTATCCAGCAGAAGTGGAGCGGCGGATGTGCTGGAGGAGCTCGGAATTCAAGTCGGGCTTACCGCAGAGCAGAACGAGGCGGTATTGAATCAGACGGGGATATGCTTTATGTTTGCCCCGGTATATCATTCTTCCATGAAATATGCTGCACCGGTCCGGAAAGAACTGGGAGTGAGGACCGTGTTCAATATTTTAGGACCTCTCTCTAATCCGGCCGGAGCCACGATGCAGCTTCTCGGAGTATATGACAAAAAGCTGGCGAAGCCCATGGCAAGGGTCCTTGCCAATCTGGGAGTGAACCGGGGCGTCGCAGTCTGCGGCGAGGATGGGCTGGATGAGATTACACTGACTGGGGAGACCGATGTCCATGAAATCAGGTTCGGAGAAATTACCTCTTATACCATTTCACCAGAGCAGTTCGCTCTGAACAGATGTCCATTGGAAGAGCTGATTGGCGGGACGCCGAAGGAAAATGCACAGATTACGATGGATATATTAACTGGCAGGGAGAAGGGGCCAAAGAGGGATGTGGTCCTTATGAATGCGGGAATGAGCCTGTACCTGGGAATTGACGGAATTACCCTGAAAGAGGGAATCGAGATGGCAGCGGAATTGATTGTGAGCGGCAGGGCACTCGCAAAATACAAAGAATTCCGTGATGCAGTACAGGAGGCAGTACAATGATATTAGATCAAATTGCAGCAGATACAAGACTGCGGATACAAAAAGCGAAGCGAAAGGTACCATTTTCACAGATCTGTAAGAAAGCCATGGCAATGGAGCGAAATACCGGGTTCCCATTTGAGCAGGCGCTAAGAGCCCCGGGAATGCATTATATCTGTGAGGTGAAAAAGGCATCACCTTCCAAAGGAGTGATTGCAGAGGAATTTCCATATCTGGAGATCGCCAGGGAATATGAGGCGGCGGGAGCGTCAGCAATTTCCTGCTTGACAGAGTCGAAGTATTTTCTAGGGAAGGATGAATATCTTGTGGAGATTCGCCGGGAGGTATCGATCCCCATTCTTCGAAAGGATTTTACAATAGATGAGTATATGATTTATGAGGCAAAGGTGCTGGGAGCAGATGCGGTTCTTCTAATTTGTGCTCTTCTGGATACAGAGACCCTAAAGCGGTATCTTAATCTCTGTGACAGATTAGGGCTTTCCGCACTGGTAGAGGTCCATGATGAGGAAGAGATGCAATCGGCAGTCAAAGCCGGGGCCAGAGTGATCGGGGTGAATAACCGGAATTTAAAGGACTTCACCGTTGATATCGGCAACAGTATCCGGCTTCGAAGGCTGGCGCCAGCGGATTGCCTGTTCGTGGCGGAAAGCGGAATCTTGACGGCAGCAGATATTGAGAGCTTAAAGGAAGAACATGTAAATGGTGCTCTAATCGGAGAAACCCTGATGAGAAGCAGGAACAAAAAAGAGATGTTAGAAGTGCTGAATGGCGGAGTGATTAATAGATGACAAGGATAAAAATCTGTGGTCTGAAAAGACCAAAGGATATTGAAATCATAAATGAAGTAAAACCAGATTTTGCGGGGTTCGTGTTTGCCAAAAGTTCCAGACAGATAGAGGAAAGACTTGCGGCAGAGCTTCGGGAGAAGATGGATTCGGCAGTGAAGGCGGTCGGTGTATTTGTCAATGAACCGATCTGGCGGGTGGCGGTGATCGGCAGATCTGAAATCATCCAGATGATTCAGCTTCATGGGGATGAGGATACATCTTATATAGAAGAACTCCGCATGAGGGTTCCAGAAATTCCAATCATCAAAGCCGTGCGTGTACGTTCAGGGGACGATATCTTAAAGGCGGCAAAACTGGATGTAGAGTATCTGCTGCTGGACACTTTTGTGAAGGGCGTATATGGAGGCAGCGGAATCGGGTTCGATAAGAAATTGATTCCGCCGGTAAAAAAGCCGTATTTTCTCGCAGGCGGGCTGACAGCGGAAAATGTTAAGGAGAACATCAGAATCTGCCATCCGTTTGCGGTAGATACAAGCAGCGCAATGGAGACAGATGGCATCAAGGATGCAGATAAGATCAGAAAATTTGTAGAAAGGGTGAGAAACAATGAATAACAAAGGAAAATTCGGGCAGTACGGAGGGCAGTTCGTGCCGGAGACATTGATGACAGCAGTACATGAGGTAGAAGAGGCATATGCAAAATATAAAGATGATCCGGAATTTAACCGGGAATTGGATGACCTGTTGAAAAATTATGCAGGGCGGCCGTCTATGCTGTATGAGGCGAAGAAGATGACAAAAGACTTAGGCGGTGCAAAAATCTATCTGAAAAGAGAGGATCTGAATCATACCGGATCGCATAAAATCAATAATGTACTGGGACAGGTGCTTTTGGCAAAAAAGATGGGCAAGACCCGCGTGATTGCAGAGACGGGCGCGGGACAGCACGGAGTCGCAACGGCGACCGCTGCGGCGCTGATGGATATGGAATGTGAGATTTATATGGGAAAAGAAGATACAGAACGCCAGGCGTTAAATGTCTTTCGTATGGAGCTTCTGGGAGCAAAGGTACATCCGGTGACTACAGGGACGATGACACTCAAGGATGCAGTCAATGAGACCATGAGGGAGTGGGCAAGCCGGATGGACGATACACTGTATGTGCTGGGATCTGTCATGGGACCGCACCCTTTCCCGACGATCGTACGTGATTTTCAGAGAGTTATAAGTAAAGAAATAAAAGAGCAGCTCATGGAACGGGAAGGCCGTCTTCCAGATGCGGTGCTTGCCTGTGTTGGCGGCGGAAGCAATGCGATGGGGGCTTTCTATGAATTTATTCCTGATAAAACAGTGAAGCTGATTGGCTGTGAGGCAGCCGGGCTTGGTGTGGATACGGAAAAACATGCGGCCACCATCGCAAAGGGGTCTGAGGGAATCTTCCATGGCATGAAGTCCTTATTCTGCCAGAACCAGGATGGACAGATCGCCCCGGTCTACTCCATTTCTGCCGGGCTTGATTATCCCGGAATCGGACCGGAACATGCCATGCTGGCAGAGGAAGGACGCGCGCAGTATGTGCCGGTTACCGATGAAGAGGCTGTGGAGGCCTTCGAATATCTGTCCAGAATGGAAGGAATCATTCCTGCCATTGAGAGTGCACATGCAGTGGCATATGCCATGAAGCTGGCACCGACTATGGAGAAAGACCAGATTATCGTTATCAATATTTCAGGCCGCGGAGATAAGGATGTTGCGGCAATTGCACGTTACAGAGGAGTGGAAATCTATGAATAAGATTAAAGACGCATTTCAGAATAAGAAAGCATTTATACCATTTATTACAGGAGGAGACCCGACACTTGAGGTGACAAAGAAGCTTCTTGTGGCAATGCAGGAGGCAGGGGCGGATCTGATTGAAATCGGAATCCCGTTCTCAGATCCGATCGCAGAGGGACCGGTCATTCAGGAAGCGGATGTGAGGGCGCTTGCAGGGGGCTGTACAATCGATAAGCTGTTCGATACAGTCAGAGAGGTGCAGGATCAGATGCATGTCCCACTGGTATTTATGACTTATATCAATCCAATCTATACCTATGGGAAAGAAAAATTTATGAAGCGCTGTGCAGAGTGCGGCATGGCCGGAATTATTGTGCCGGATATGCCCTTTGAGGAGAAGGGAGAACTGGCAGAGGTGTGCAGGGAATACGGGGTGGAACTGATTTCATTGATTGCACCGACTTCTAAGGAAAGAATCCGGATGATCGCGCAGGAAGCAGAAGGATTTCTCTACTGCGTCTCCTCACTTGGGGTGACCGGAGTAAGAAAAGAAATCACGACCAACATCCGGGACATGATCAGCCAGGTAAGAGAAGTGACGGATCTTCCATGCGCGGTCGGATTCGGAATCTCCACACCTAAGCAGGCGGCGGAGATGGCAGCGATTGCGGACGGGGCAATTGTGGGGTCTGCAATCGTGAAAATCGTGGCGGAGCATGGGGAAGACTGCATCCCTTATGTGGCGGAATATGTAAGACAGATGAAGGAGGGAGTGGCAGCGGTATGATCTTTTTGCCGAAACTGGAGGAGGTCAGAGAAATCGCTGCCTCAAAGGAATATAAAGTGCTGCCGGTAAGCTGTGAGATATTGTCCGATATCTGCACACCGATCGAAGCACTAAAGATTTTGAAAAATGTATCGAAGCACTGCTATATCCTGGAATCTGTGGCTGAGAAGGAAAAGTGGGGGCGCTACACATTCCTCGGGTATGATCCGAGGCTGGAGATTACCTGTGCAGATGGAGAGGTGAGGGCCGGAAATCTCCAATTGAAGACAGAACACCCGGCCCAATGCCTGCGTCAGATACTGGCTGATTATAAAAGTCCCAGGTTCGATTATCTTCCCTCCTTCACTGGCGGACTGGTAGGATACTTTTCCTATGATTACATCCGTTATCAGGAGCCATCGGCAGCGGTTCAGGTACAGGATAATGAGGCGTTCAAGGACTTTGACCTGATGCTTTTCGATAAAGTGATCGCGTTTGACCATTTCAGGCAAAAGTTAATTTTAACTGTGAATATGTCTCTGGAAGACCTGGATACAGGTTACAACAAGGCGGTGCTGGAGCTGGAACAATTGTGCCAGCTTCTGAAAAATGGGGAGAAGAAGCAGGAGGCGGGAGGCCGGCTGTTAGGAGAGGTAACCCCTCTGTTCGACAAGGATACCTACTGTAAAATGGTAGAGAAAGCAAAACAGAATATACATGAAGGGGATATCTTCCAGATTGTTCTATCCAACAGGTTAAGTGCCCCCTTTGAGGGAAGCCTGCTCAATACTTACCGTATCCTGCGGACGATGAACCCTTCTCCTTATATGTTCTATTTTTCAGGAACCGATGTGGAGGTGGCGGGCGCATCTCCCGAAACGCTGGTGAAGCTGGAAAATGGGATTCTGCATACTTTTCCTCTCGCAGGCACCAGACCGCGCGGGAAAAATGAGAAAGAGGATGAGGCGTTGAAAGAGGAACTGCTTCATGATGAAAAGGAGCTGGCTGAGCATAATATGCTGGTGGATCTGGGAAGAAACGATCTGGGAAAAATCAGCAGGTTCGGGAGCGTGCAGGTAGAAAAGCTTCACAGTATCGAAAAGTACTCTCATGTGATGCATATCGGTTCGACGGTCCGCGGAGAAATCAGGAAAGAATTCGACGCACTGGATGCCATCGGGGCAGTCCTTCCTGCCGGAACACTATCGGGTGCTCCGAAGATCCGTGCCTGCCAGTTGATCGGCGAGCTGGAAAATAATAAGAGGGGAATCTACGGCGGAGCCATTGGATACATTGATTTTGCGGGAAATATGGATACCTGTATCGCCATCCGTATTGCCTACAAGAAAAATGGCAGGGTCTTTGTGCGCAGCGGCGCAGGCATTGTTGCGGACTCCGTACCTGAGAAAGAATTTGAGGAGTGCATCAATAAGGCACAGGCTGTTGTGAGTGCATTAAAGATGGCAGGGGAGGAAGAGTTATGATTTTGCTGATTGATAATTACGACAGTTTCTCTTATAACCTGTATCAATTGATTGGAGAAATCGACCCGGATATTCAGGTGATCCGTAATGATGACATGTCGGCGGATGAGATCCGCAGTCTGAATCCCGACCGGATCATCCTCTCACCTGGACCGGGAAGGCCCGAGGATGCAGGTGTTCTGATAGAGGTGGTAAGGGAGCTGGGAAGAGAAATCCCGATTCTGGGGGTCTGCCTTGGCCATCAGGCCATCTGCATGGCATATGGAGCCTCGGTTACTTATGCGGGAAAACTGATGCATGGGAAGCAGTCAGAGGTTGAGCTTGATCTAAGCTGCCCTCTGTTCGAAGAGTGCCCACAACGTGTCCTGACCGCGCGTTATCATTCCCTTGCGGTCGACAAAGATACTCTGCCCGACTGCCTGAAGGTAACTGCAGTCACAAGGGATGGGGAAGTCATGGCAGTGCAGCATAGAGAGTACCCGGTCTTTGGAGTACAATTCCACCCGGAATCCATTATGACACCGGATGGGAAAACCATGATTCAAAATTTCCTGGGATAAACTGTGGCCTCGACCTTCCTGTTGTCTGATTGGATAGAACATGCTGAGGGCAGCAAGGCTCTTATTTTTCCAGTACTTTCAAATCTTAAAAAAGAATGAACTCGCTGACATGCAGTCTATTTTATGATATACTATTAAAGACTGGGAAAGGGGGATTTCTGACGTGAGAGGAGAGCAGCAGATGCACGATGCGATCAAGAATTACGAGGATGTAGATAGCTGGAAGACGGTTATTTTTCTATATAATGCGGCATTGAAGGAAGTGGGGACGAAGCTGGAGATACTCAACGATGAATTTCAGCATGTCCACCAATATAATCCGATCGAGCATATCAAGACCCGTATCAAGACTCCTGAGAGCATTGTTAAGAAGTTAAAGAGGTATGGATACGAGACCTCCATTGAGAACATGGTGAAGTACATAAATGATATCGCAGGTGTACGCCTGATTTGTTCATTTACTTCTGATATCTACCGTCTTGCAGAGATGATCGGGAATCAGAGTGACCTTAAGGTACTTTCTATTAAGGATTATATCAAGAACCCGAAGGAGAGCGGATATAAGAGCTATCACATGCTGGTGTCAGTGCCGATCTTTCTTTCGGACAGTGTAGTGGATACAAAGGTAGAGATTCAGATCAGGACCATTGCAATGGATTTCTGGGCGAGCCTGGAGCATAAGATCTATTATAAGTTCGAAGGGAATGCGCCGGATTATATCAGCCGTGAGTTAAGAGAGTGTGCACAGATGGTAGCGGAATTAGATGACAAGATGCTGTCACTCAATGATGCGATCCAGGCATGTCTGCTTAATGCGAGTGAGAACCATGCGGAGGAATCCGGGAAGGAACGGCTGGATGATATCACGGAGAATGTGATCGGAGGTAAGCGCAGGCAGGAGGAGATTTCATAGGTTTTTGTAGAGTGCTGGCTTGTGCAGTAACAATTGAATGAATTGGAAAACAGGAATCGTCACTTAGTAAAGTGGCGATTTTTTTAGAATCTCATGAAAGTTTGATGAAAAAGTGCCGAAATAGGGGAAAATTCGCGATATTCATTGTTGAAAAAGGAAGAGTCTGATAAAATGGTAGTAAAGCTGGGGAAAGGACGAAAGAAAATGGAGAGAAGAACAAAGGGAAAGCTGGGACAGATTCTGCTGGCCATTCTCTTTACGGTCTCACTTTTGGCAGTAGGCTGCGGAAAAAAAGAGGGAGCGGTCAAAGAGTATGAGAATGTAAAGGAAGTGACTCTTAGATTTTTTGGCACAGAGATACTGAACAGCAAGGTGTGGAACGAACAGATTCAGGCCAAGGATGGGACGCAGATTAAGATTTTGGAGACAACAGCCGAATACTATACAAAAACAGGAGGCGATGAGGCATACCGTAATTATCTTGTAGAAAGGCTGGATAAAGGGAACGAGATTGACTGGTTCAGCATTTTCGCGGAGGATGTATTTTGTTTTACAGAAGAGGAGCGGTATCTGGATCTGAGCGATTTGAAAGGCGTAGAGAATCTATCGGAAGATGCACTCAGAGGATGCAGCTATGATGGGAAAGTTTTCGGTATCCCGCTGATCTATGTGGGATATGGATTTTACTGGAATCAGGATATGCTGGATAGCTGCGGTCTGGAGGTGCCTTCCAATCTGGAAGAGTTCCTTTCTGTATGCAGGACACTCAAGGAGAAGGGCTATACACCTTACCTGGGAAATAAAGGGTATTCGATGACAGTTCCGGCGATGGCAGCCGGATTCGCACAGCTTTATGCGTCTGAGGATAAAGATGAGCAGATTGCAAAGCTGGCGGACGGGACGACACCGGTCAGTACTTATATGAAAAAAGGGTTCGAACTGGTAGAGCGGATGCGGGACGAAGGCATTTTCGATATAGAAGAGGCACAGAATAAGGTGCCCAATGATTCTATACGGGATTTTGCAGAAGGAAAAGGTGCATGTTTTTGTGGGTATCTGGGGGCGGATGTTGAAAAAGCAGATTTTAAGATGGTGATGACAGGGGTGACGGTCCTTGAAGACGGGGCTGTAACGATCGTGACACCGGACCGGAGAGTCGCCATCAATCCCAAGTCAGAGAATCTGGAATATGCCCGCGAGGCATTGGAATATGTAGCAGATCCCAAACATTTACAAAGTGTGGCGAGAGAACTTGGAACACTCTGTGCGGTGGACGATAAAAATATAGACTATAGTTATATAGGGGAAGAGAAGCAGGAGTTCATCAGGCTAGTCTCCTCCGGCAACCAGATTCCGGTGCAGGATTTTTCCATGGGATTTAATACCTGGATTGATATCAGAGATCTGTGCAGGGAGATCGTAAAAGGAAAGAGCGCAGAATGGGCGGCCCAGGAATATGACCGTATGCAGAAGGAAGAAATCTTACAATGGAAGTAAGAGAAGGAGAAAAGAATGAAAAAGAGGAGACGGGCACTGTTGTTTGCCGTGGCAATCACAGTCCTTGCAGCCGTATTTATTTTGTTTTTTGTGCTTTCCGGACAGATCAGCAGGAACCTGGAAGAAAGTTCCTTTGACTATCTGTACGGATCTACAGAAATCATACGGCGTCAAATCGATACCAGTGTCCGTGAGGATGAGCAGAGAATCGTACGTTTTGCAGATAAGCTGGTCAGTGCAGACAAGGAAAGTATGGCAGATGAGATGTCCTCTTTTTGCGATTATAATGACTTTATTCATATGTATATTGTGGATAAAGAAGGAATCGGAATTGATGAAAGAGGAGAACCTTTTGTAACCTCTATGCTGCCGGTCGAGGAACATGCATTAACTGACAGGGAGAAATGGGTGTCAGAAGGGTATTACAATGAGAGTGGATACGAGACGGCTATGTTTGAAGTGCCGATACTGCACGAACACAGGCTGGCAGGAGCGGTTTATGCAGAAGTGGAGATGCAGAAGTATTATATGGATGAATTGTTTGCATTTCAGGCAGGGAATGGAAGGGCCTATCTGTTCAACAGAAGCGATGGAAGCTGGGTAATAAAAGGGCCTGTCTCCCATCTGATTTCGCTGCAGGACGATTCTGTCTATCATTCGCTGCTGGAGGGCGGGAATTCTGAACAGGTCACGGAAAGCTTCAGACAGACAGTGGAGGAGGGGAAAACCAGAATTTTTCTTGCAGAAGGAGAAAACGGACCGGTCTATGCCTGTATTATGCCCTGTAAGTATAATGATTTCTGGGAAATGATGACAGTCATTTCCTCTGAAAAACTTGCCGAACAGAATCAGGTAGCCAATACGCTTTTGTGGATGCTCCGCATTATTTATCTGGTGGGGAGCGTACTGATTCTTGCTGCTTTATTTTTCTATGTCAAAGAAAAAGAAAAGAAACATATAACAGAGATGAAAGAGCGGATGGAAAGAAGGGTCCGTGCAAAGGAAAGGCGTCTGTCTGAAATTACAGTGAGGGAATACAGTTTCCAGATCATTGTGAATCTTGATACAATGGAATGCCGCCAGGAAATCTACCGGGAAGAGGCGGGAAATATCCATGAATTTGAATGCGGCAGTTATCAGGATGGTTTCCGTGAATTCTGCCGTAAGGTGGATGGCTGTGACCGGGAACGGGTAGAAGAATATCTGGCACCGGAGAATCTGACAGCGGTGTCTGACGCAGAGATGCTGCCGTCTTTCGACTACCGTTTGACAGAGAATGGCTGTACGAACTGGTATGAATGTATTACTTTTTTCAGTGTAATAGGAGAAAAAAGGTATGCATATATCATGAATAAAGATGTCACGCAGAAGGTGAGGACGCAAAGAAAACTGGAGGAAGCAAATCAGGCAAAAGGAAGATTTCTTGCCAATATGTCCCACGATATGCGTACACCGATGAATGCAATCATTGGGACAGCCCAGCTCGCCGAGAGAAGCCTGGACCAGCCCGAAAAGTTAAGGCAATATATGGCTAACATCACTGGGGCGGCAAAGCATTTGCTGAGCCTGATCAATGATGTGCTCGATATGTCTAAGATCGAGAGCGGGAAAATGGTACTGGTGGAAGATGATTTTTCACTCACAGAAGCACTTGAGCGGATCGATGAAATCATCCGTCCTTTATGTAATACAAAGAAACAGAGATTTGAAGTGGAGAATAAGGGGATTGTTCACCCACTGGTGAGGGGAGATATGCTGCGGTTCAATCAGGTTCTCATCAATCTGTTGAATAATGCCAACAAATTTACGCCTGAAGGCGGTACGATTTACTTCTTAGTAGAAGAAGTACCAATGACAGATGCCTTACCGCGTAAGGAGGAAGACAGAACACTCTTCCACCTGGAGGTCAGGGATACAGGGATCGGGATTGAGAAAGAAAATCTGGAGAAAGTGTTCGGTGAGTTTGAACGGGAAATTGATTCCACAGTGAACAGAATCGAAGGAAGCGGGCTGGGACTTGCTATCGCAAAAAGTATTGTTGATGCCATGGGCGGGGAGATCCGTGTGGAAAGTACCCCTGGAAAAGGAACCGTTTTCTTCCTGGATGTTCCATTTAGGATAGTACAGGAAGTTAAGGATGGAATTCAAAGAGAGGCTGGAGTAAATGCTGACGGATCGGTGAACATGGAAAATGCACTTGCTGGAAAGCGTTTCCTGCTCGTGGAGGATAATCTGATCAACATTGAAATCGGAAAAGAAATGCTGTTTGCCCTGGGTGCGGATGTCGAGACTGCCAGAGATGGGCAGGAGGCGTGCCGGATATTCGAAGAGGCAGGAAGAGGACATTATAATGCCATACTGATGGATATTCAGATGCCTGTCATGAATGGATATGAAGCGGCCAGAAAGATCCGGCGTATGGAGCAGTGTGGAGGCGATGAGATTCCGATCGTTGCCATGACTGCTAATGTATTTGCAGAGGATGTGGAAGCCGCAAAAGAGGCGGGAATGAACGGATATATTGGAAAGCCAGTGTTGATAGAAAAGCTTTATGAGACGCTGAAAGAGATGTAGTGCGGGAAAAAGGAAGAGAATAGAGAATAGAGAATAGAGAATAGTCAGGCAGAAGGGGAATGTGCTCTTTGCCTGGCTATTATTTTATCCTTGTTAAGGAGGCAGTGAAAGTAATATCGAATATCCATATGACGTTTAGACGAAGCAAGATGAAGTGGCTTTGCTGTGGAATCGAGCCTGCATAGCTGGAATCGTAGCTAATTTTTATAGGATTTTTTGGGAAATCTATTGACAAAAAAACAACTTTGTGATTATATGAACATATGAACAGTCATTCATATGTATAAGCATGGAGGGTAAATTATGGCACAGCAGGCAGTAAACAAAAAAGTATATCAGGAGCAGAGTAAATGTGGCTGTGGACACAGCCATGATCATGGGGCACATGGACAGACTCATGTACATACACATGGACATGGGGAGGTCTGCAGCTGCGGACATGTCCACGATGCGAGTGAACATGAAGAGACATGTGGAAACGGTCACCACCATGAACAGGAGGGGAATGGGGAAGGCGGCCATCATCATGAACATGAGGAGGATGATTCCGGGGAACATCATCATAGGCATGAGCACGGGCATACACATGAACATGGAGAAGAGTGCGGGTGCGGGCATGATCATGATCACGGGCATACGCATGAACATGGAGAAGGCTGTAGCTGTGGGCACGATCATGAGGAGCACGATCACGAAGGACACCGACATGAACCAATCGAGCGCCGGGCGGAAAATCACGCATTTGACCATGTGAAAAAGCAAGTTTATATCCTTGAAAATCTGGGGTGTGCGAACTGTGCGGCCAAGATGGAACGGAAGATTCAGGAACTTCCTCAGGTCGATTATGCAAATATCATATATGCAACAAAGCAGCTCCAGGTCGTAACGAATACCAGTGAGGAACTTCTCCCAGTCTTCCAGGAAATCTGTTCTTCTATTGAAGAAGAGGTCACTGTTACCAAACGGGATAGAAAGCCTGCGGCAAAGTCGGAGAAAGAGACTGGTAAGAAGAGCAGATGGAAAGAAAATCAGAAAGACTTTATTGAAATCGGCGCCGGCGCTGTCTTTTTTATAGCCGGGAAACTAACGGAGCAGACGAACAGCATGCTCTCCTTTGCACTATTTTTGATCGGTTATTTGATTTTGGGAAGATATGTCCTTCTTACAGCCGGAAAAAATCTTTTTAAGGGGCACGTGTTTGATGAAAACTTCCTGATGAGCATTGCGACGCTGGGTGCATTTGTGATCGGAGATTATCCAGAGGCACTTGGTGTCATGATTTTCTATCGGGTCGGAGAATTATTTGAAGAAATTGCAGTTGCACGAAGCAGAAGCCAGATTATGGAAGCCGTGGATATGCGTCCAGAAGTGGTGAACAGGGTGAATGGTCAAGCAACAGAGGTGATACCAGCCGAGGATGCGGTGATCGGAGATTTGCTCCTTGTTCGGCCTGGGGATCGGATTCCGCTGGATGGAACAATCGTAGAAGGGGAAAGCAGGATCGATACGTCACCAGTAACGGGAGAACCAGTGCCGGTAGCGGCCTCGGCCGGAGATGCAGTGACATCAGGCTGTGTGAATACATCAGGCCTGTTAAAGATTCGTGTGGATAAGGTACTGGAAGACTCCATGGTTACAAGAATCCTGGATTCTGTAGAAAATGCGGCGGCGAGTAAGCCAAAGATTGATCGGTTCATTACCAGATTTTCCAGAATCTATACTCCATTTGTAGTTGCGCTCGCGGCAGCAACAGCAATCCTTCCGTCACTCGTTACTGGAGACTGGAATTACTGGGTATATACCGCGCTTACATTCCTGGTCATCAGTTGCCCGTGTGCACTTGTATTAAGTGTTCCGCTGGCATTCTTTTCGGGAATAGGTGCTGGATCTAAGAGAGGCATTTTGTTTAAAGGCGGCGTTGCGATCGAGGCACTTCAGGGGGTCAAAGCCATTGTTATGGATAAGACCGGAACAATTACACAGGGAAACTTTGTGGTACAGAAGGTGATCCCAGCGGATGGCATCGGGGAAGAAGAACTTCTTGCATGGGCAGCCGAGTGTGAAATGACGTCTACCCATCCGATTGGAAACAGTATTGTTTTAGCGGCAAAAGAGAAAGGGATTTCTCTTAGCAGGCCTGACTCTGTGGAAGAAATCTCAGGACAGGGCATTCGTGCAGAGCTTGCAGACGGAACAATGCTGTGTGGAAATAGGAAGTTTCTTGAGGAGCAGGGGATTGATCTGACCCAATATGAGGATGCAGTATACGGGACAGAGGTTCTATTGGCGAGAAATGGCAGATTTGCAGGACATATTGTGATTGCTGATACCATTAAGGCAGATGCTGCACCAGCGGTCAACGCACTTAGGAAGCTTGGCATTCTCACAGCAATGCTGACAGGGGATGCAAAGAAAAGTGCAGAAAGCGTTGGAAAAGAAATCGGAATCGACGAGGTACATGCAAGACTTCTGCCTCAGAATAAAGTAGAAGAGCTCCAGAAAATCCGTTCCCAGCATGGAAGCGTGATGTTTGTTGGGGATGGAATCAATGATGCCCCGGTATTGGCTGGCGCAGATGTGGGAGCAGCGATGGGAAGCGGAGCGGATGCGGCAATCGAGGCAGCGGATGTGGTCTTCATGACCTCTTCTATGGCGGCCGTTCCAGAGTCTTTGAAAATCGCAAGGATGACGGGCTCGATTGCAAAACAGAACGTGGTATTTGCTCTTGTGGTCAAAGCCCTCGTTATGATTCTGGGACTTGCAGGAATGGCAAATATGTGGATGGCAGTGTTTGCGGATACGGGAGTAGCAATGATCTGTATCCTGAATTCTATTCGGATTCTATATAAAAAGTAGGAACGTAAGATAAAAAATGTAAGATAGAAAAAGAAATCTGTCAAAAAGTAACAGATGATCGACGGGAAACAAGAGGATGTGCTGTGGTCTTGGAAAGGTTATTATTTTCAGACCACAGCACTTTTGCCAGTTGTGAAGGAAGAAATTTGATGCTGTGAATTGCCGCTGTGATTGCTTGACCAGGCTGTGGATTTCACGTATAATAAAATCTGAACTGCTGTTCACGCCCTTGCGTGGGGAAGGGACTTGTCTGAGATAATTTCCTCACATAAAAAGGGAATAGGAAGGGAGATTCGCTATGGATAAGATAGAAGTAGAACATTGTGACTTTGTGCATGTGCATGAGGATACTGTGGAAAAGGTACAGGCCCATATGCCGGCAGAGGAAGAACTTCGGGATTTGGCGGATTTTTTCAAGGTGTTCGGTGATTATACCAGGATTCGGATTTTATATGTTTTATTTCAGTCGGAGATGTGTGTGTGTGACCTGGCGCAGACGCTGGATATGACACAGTCGGCCATCTCCCATCAGCTTCGTGTATTGAAGCAGATGAAGCTGGTCTCTAATCGGCGGGAGGGGAAGACGGTGTTCTATTCACTCGCTGACGGGCATATAAAAACAATTATGAATCAGGGAATGGAGCATATCAGAGAGTAGATTAAGAGTTGGCTAGGCTGTAAGTACATGTCCCGGATCAGACAGCATGCAGGGAAAAGAGGAGGGGCTAAGATGGCGAAAAAAGTGAAAATAAAATGTATTGAGATCGGGCTTGGTCTTGTCTTATATCTCAACGCACTGTTTTCTGTCAGACACTGGGATGTTTATGGAAAGACACAGTTGCTGCTGTTTTTAATACCATATCTTGTGATGTCATTTGGTATACTGCAGGATATGACGAAGAATTTTAAGAAACTGCATATTTTTGATGAAAATCTTTTGATGCTGCTGGCTACGATCGGAGCCCTGATCATTGGAAAGTATACGGAAGCTGTGGGGGCAATATTATTTTTCCAGTTCGGTAAGATGGCAGAGTTGATCTCATTGACCAGAACGAAAAAATCCATCGCCAGATTCATGGATATCCGGCCGGAGTATGCCAACCGGAAGATTCATGGCAGAGAGGAAAAGGTACATCCGAAGGAATTGAGCCCCAGGCAGATCATCGTGATCAAGCCGGGGGAGCGCATTCCCGTAGATGCAGTGGTAACTCTGGGCAACAGCATGGTAGATACAAAAGCGCTGACAGGGGAATCAGAACCCAGGGAGGTGAAGCTGGGCGATAAGCTTTACAGCGGCAGTATCAATATCAGCGGTGTGCTGGAAGCCAGGGTTTCTAAAGTCTATGCGGACTCTACGGCGTCCAAGATCATGGAGCTGGTCGAGAATGCCAATAATAACAAGGCGAAAAGTGAGAGCTTTGCAGATAAGTTCACGCGGTTCTATACACCGGCTGTGACATTGCTTGGCATCCTCGTCATGATTCTGCCACCGATGATGACTTCTATGGATGCGAAGATCTGGCTGTATCGGGGCTTGATATTCCTGGTTGCGGCCTGCCCATGCGGCCTTCTGGTTTCGGTGCCTCTTGCATTTCTTGGAGGGATAGGCGCTGCATCCAGACAGGGAGTTCTGATTAAGGGCAGCAACTTTTTAGAAGCGCTGTCCAAGACGGAGACGTTTGTGTTTGATAAGACAGGGACATTGACAGAGGGAATTTTCCAGGTGAAGGAGATCTGTCCTAAGCATATGGAGCCGGAGGAACTGTTGGAGCTGACTGCATATGGGGAGGCTTATTCCAGTCATCCGATTGCGGTATCGCTTCGGGATACATATGGAAAAGAAATCGATGTCAGCAGAGTGGAGGCCATAAAGGAGTATTCGGGCTTTGGAGTCAGAGCCTTTATTGATGGCCGTCAGGTATTGATCGGGAATTCCAAGTTCATGAATCAACAGGGGCTTTTTTATCAGCCAGTGCATGAGATTGGTACGGCGGTGCATGTGGCCGTGGATGGGGAATATGAGGGATACATACTGATTGCGGATATCCTGAGAGAAGATGCGAAGTGGACGATCCGCTGGATGCAGAAGCACCAGCTTGAGGCGGTCATACTCACGGGTGATAATGAGCGTGTGGCGGATGATGTGGCAAAGCAGCTCGGAATTGGATATGTGTATGCGAACCTGATGCCGGAGGATAAGGTGGAGCAGGTGAAGGATTTCATGGAGAGCCAGATGGAGGAGGAGAAGCTTGCCTTTGTCGGTGATGGAATCAATGATGCTCCGGTGCTTGCACTTGCGGATATTGGAATTGCGATGGGCGGTCTGGGAGCGGATGCAGCCCTGGAGGCGGCAGATGTAATTCTGATGGAGGATGAACCGTCCAAGATTGTGAACGCGATCAAGATTTCTAAGGGCACCATCCGGGCGGTGAAACAGAATCTGGTATTTGCCATTGGGATGAAGGTCATCCTTCTGTTTTTAGCGGTATTTGGTTATGTGACAATGCAAAATGCCATTATAGCAGATATGGCAGTTATGCTAATAAATATTTTGAATTCATTTTGGGTGTTAAAGTACCCAGAATAAGAGGTGAGAAGTTGATGAAAAAAGGGGTTTTATGTATTTTACTTGTGGCCTGTCTTACAGCAGGCTGCCAAAAAAAGGTGAATTATATTGAGCAGGGAACGCAGCAGATGGAAGAACAGAAGTATGAGGATGCGGTCAGTTCTTTTCAACAGTCTCTGGAAAAAAAGGAGGATGCTCAAGAGGCATACCGTGGACTTGGGATGGCCTATTATGAACAAAAGGATTATAAGGCTGCCCGGGAGGCTTTTCAGAATGTGATTGCAAATGATGGAGAAGAATCAGCGGTGCTTTATAATTTTATTGGTGTGTGTTCCATGCAGTTGGACGATATGGAGGGGGCATTGGATGCGTTCCAAAAGGGGATTGCGCTTGCAGAGAAGGCAGACAGTTCTGAATCAGGCACTCAAAAGGAAGGCGGGAATAAGGATGGTGCTGCAGATCTATCTAAGACGATCCAGGAGATGAAGTTCAATGAGATCGTTTGTTATGAGCAGTTACATGACTGGCAGTCTGCGAAGGAAAAAGCGGAGGCATATATTGCAAAGTACCCGGATGACCAGGCAGCACAGAAGGAAGTAGAATTTTTGAAGACCCGGTAAGGAGGTCAGTTTTGGAATATGAAGTATAGTTATCAGATCACAGAGTATTGTCACCGGTTTCTTGCAATGTATCTGGAACCGGGAGATGTCTGTGTGGATGCGACTGCGGGGAACGGGAATGATACGGAGTTCCTCTGCCGCATCTGCGGAGCGGACGGCAGAGTATATGCATTTGACATTCAGGCAGAGGCAATCCTGCATACGAAGGAGCGGCTTGAACTAAGCGGTCTGAATACGAGAGCTGTCCTGATTCAGGATGGGCATGAAAGGATGGGAGAATACGTGAAGGAGAGCGTATCTGCCATCGTTTTTAATTTTGGTTATCTGCCCGGAGGCAATCATTCGATTGCAACAAAGCCTGACACAAGTATTCGGGCGATTGAAGAGGGACTAAAGCTTTTAAAGCCGGATGGCATCATGAGTCTGTGCATTTACAGCGGACAGGACTCAGGCTATGAAGAAAGAGATGCAATCCTTTCTTATCTAAAGGGGCTGGATACAAAACACTGGCTTGTGATTTTGAATCAGTTTTATAATCGAAAGAATGATCCTCCGATTCCGGCATTCATTGTCAGACTGAGGTGATTACAGTAGAAAAGATCTGTAAAGTGTGAACTATTTTTCTCGATAGGATGAATGGAATCATGGGAGAATTATTTATCATGAAGTAGTGGATTTTTTATAAAAATGTGATTATAATATAAGAATAAACTGTTACTAAAAAGCTAACGGTTATGAGAACAAAAGGCAGGGAGATGAGGATATGACAAGTGAATTTACAGTTGCAGTACATGCACTTGTTTTTTTGAACCACAAAGGAACTATATATTCAAGTGAAGGACTGGCAGAAAATATCTGCACAAATCCTGCAAGAATACGTAAGGTTATGGCAAAACTAAAAAAGGCCGGTCTGGTCGAGACCAAAGAAGGAATCGACGGCGGTTATCGCTGCATTGAACAGACAGACCAGATCAGCCTTCATGAAATTGCAGAAGCGCTCGATTTTACGTTTGTTTCTTCTGGCTGGAAGAGTGGAAGCACAGAGATGAAGTGTCTGATAGCTTCTGGTATGGGCGGACTGATGGAAAAGGTCTATGAAGACCTGAATGAGCAGTGTATGGAGCGCTTGAAGAAAATTGCAATTAAAGATCTGGAACAGCAGATATTCAAATCTTGAGAATATTCTGAATATGGAGTGCATAAGGGGCAGGCCCTTTTGCAAAGGGGCCTGACCCCTATGAAAATGAAGAGATGTGAGGTTATAGTATGCCGTTATATGAAATGCAGGAACAGGAAGAACGGGTGATTCTTGTCGGTATCGAGGTTTCTGAGAGTGAGAGGACTATAGAGTCATTGGATGAGTTAGCAGAGCTTGTTAAGACAGCGAATGCATCTGTTGCAGGCAGGCTGATCCAGAAAAGGGAGGCAGTACATCCGGCGACTTATGTAGGAAAGGGAAAGATTCTGGAGTTAAAGGAGCTTCTGTGGGAGACAGAGGCTACGGGGATTGTCTGTGATGATGAGCTGACATCTGTCCAACTGCATAATCTGGAGCGGGAATTGGAATGCAAGGTGATTGACAGGACCCTTTTGATATTAGATATTTTTGCGGCCAGAGCAACAAGCAGTGAAGGGAAGATACAGGTGGAATTAGCCCAGTTAAAATACAGGGCTGCCCGTTTGGTCGGTCTGCGCGATTCCCTGTCACGTCTGGGCGGCGGCATCGGGACAAGAGGACCTGGTGAAAAGAAATTGGAGATGGACAGGCGTCTGATTCGGGAGCGTATTAGTAAGCTGAAAAAAGAACTGGCGGAAGTAGAGCAGCACAGAGAACTGATTCGTACGCAGCGGAAGGACTCTCATTTAAAGGTCGCAGCTCTTGTAGGCTATACGTCTGCCGGAAAAAGCAGTATTGAGAATGCGTTGACAGATGCGGGAATACTTGCAGATGCGATGCTGTTTTCCACATTGGATACAACGACCCGACTATTGGAACTGGAGAAGAAGCAGGAGATTCTCCTGACGGATACGGTCGGATTTATCAACAAGCTGCCTCATCACTTGATCGAGGCATTTAAAAGTACGCTGGAAGAGGCAAAATATGCGGACATTATCATCCATGTAGTGGATGCGTCAAATCCGCAGATGGATCATCAGATGTATGTAGTCTACGAGACTCTGAAACAACTGGGTGTAGAAGGAAAGCCTGTCATCACTCTATTCAATAAGCAGGACAAGCTGACGGCAAGTACGCCGCTTCGGGATTTTAAGGCGGATTATTCGATTCTGACCTCTGCAAAGACAGGGCAGGGACTCGAAGAACTAAAATCTGTCCTTTTGGAAATCATCCGAAAGGAGCAGATATATATAGAAAGACTTTACCCATTTACAGAGGCCGGGAAAATTCAGTTGATTCGCAAGAACGGGCAACTGCTGGAAGAAGAATATGTGCCGGACGGAATCTCTGTTAAAGCATATGTGACGAAAGAAATATTCGGAAAGATTTGAGTGTGATACGATGAAAGAGAATACGAATCCTCTGGCCTTGGCCCCGTTGAACGGGCTGATTGCCAAGTTTGCAGTCCCGGCTGTGGTCAGCATGCTGGTCAGTGCATTATATAATATCGTGGACCAGATTTTTATCGGACAGGGAGTCGGAATGCTGGGGAATGCAGCGACCAATATCGCATTTCCGGTCTCCATCATAGCAACAGCCACCGCATTGTTGCTGGGAATTGGAAGTGCATCGAATTATAACCTGGAGATGGGAGCAGGAAGGGAGGAGCGGGCAAGTGAGATCGCAGGGACGGGACTGTCCTCACTTGTGATTTCCGGGACTGTGATCGCAGTGATTGTCCTGCTGTTCCTGGAACAGTTCCTTCACCTGTTCGGCGCTACGAAGGATGTTCTTCCTTATGCACTGGACTACACCAAAATCACGGCATTTGGGCTGCCCTTCTTTGTCCTGACGACAGGGGGCAACCATATTATCAGGGCAGACAGAAGCCCTACATATTCTATGGTATGTATGCTGACAGGAGCAATCCTGAATACCATTTTAGACCCGTTGTTCATATTTGTGTTCCATTGGGGAATCAAGGGCGCGGCAGCCGCTACGATTATCGGTCAGATTGTTTCCGGTATTTTGGTAATCTTATATTTTGCAAAATATAGGAATATGGATTTAAAAGCCGAATTTCTTCGTCCCAGGACAAGCTGTCTAAAAGCCATCGCTTCTCTGGGAATGGCATCCTGCTGTAATCAGATTGCCATGGCAGTCGTTCAGATCGCGATGAACAATACACTTCGTCATTATGGAGCTTCCTCTGTGTATGGAAGTGATATCCCTTTGGCATGTGTAGGGGTCATTTCAAAGGTGAACAGTGTATTTATGGCAATCTGTATCGGGATTTCACAGGGATGTCAGCCAATATGGGGATTTAACTATGGAGCCGAGAATTATAGAAGGGTTCGAAGCACTTACAAGAGGGCTGCGATTCTGTGTACCTCCATAGCCACCTTGTTCTTCTTGTGCTTTCAGTTGTTTCCGAGGCAGATCGTCAGTATCTTCGGAACAGGAAGTGAAGAATATTTTCATTTTGCAGACCGATATTTGAAGATATTTATGTTCATGACCTTTGCAAATGGAATTCAGCCGATGTCATCGGGTTTCTTTACCTCTATTGGAAAGGCGAAATTAGGTATCGTAATGTCTCTGACACGGCAGGTACTTTTCTTACTTCCTTTGATTTTGATTTTCCCATTATTTATGGGAATCGACGGTGTGATGTATGCGGGACCAATCGCGGATGCGGCTGCAGCAACGTTGGCGGTGGTATTTGCAGCAAGAGAATTGAAAAAAATGAAAGAAAATGGGGCAGGCTGATGAAAGTGTCAGCACTGCCCTGTTTTTTAGCGCAGGTATGGAACAGAAGGTGTCTCAGGGTAGCTTCCCAGAGAAATTAAAAGCTGCAGCCCGATTTCTCTTGCAGTCAGCACCGCATTTTTTACAGCACTTGCATCCCCTGTAACTGCTACGATTACCTCATTGGAGTGGCTGGTTCCTCTGTCCGGGGTCATATATTTTACAATCTCGACAGGGGAGGATTTTACCGCTAAATCAGCCATGACCAGCCCAATCGCGGCGGGAGAACCGCAGAAGAAACCAAAGGGCCTGCCAACAGGCGCATCGAAGGCAAGATGCAGGGCCTGGTCTGCATTCGCGGAATAGGTAAATTCCAGGTGACCCGCCTCGCTGATATAAAGCTCACCCGCATATTTTTCTGTATATTCGAGGGCAATTTCAACTGCCCGGCGTACGTCAGAGACATTGTCCCCTCCGATGATGATGAAGTTGCCGTGCCCGCCCCATCCTTTGGTATCCCTTGGCAGTTCGATGGAAACAACTTCTGTATTTGTGGACTTCACAGCCTCGTCCACCGCATTGATCTGACCGGCAGCACCCGTACGGGAACTGATCAGGCCCAGACTTCGGTAGGGCTTAGGAAGCTCCATCTGGTCCAAAAGGGCTGGGGTGATGCCGGGAATGACCAGTCCAATCGTATCCAGGACAGTCGTTCCTACAAATTCTGTCATCGTACAGTCTACAGGGATCTTCTCAATATCTTTTACTTTCAGCATAAGGAAACTCCTTTTCTTAAAAATCAGTGTCAAAAACGGACTCTAAAATCACCGCGTTGCATCTTACAAAAATGTTAAATAAACCCGCCATCTAATCCGATGACCTGTCCGGTCAGATAGCTGTGATGTTCGGCCAGATCAGTCACAAGCTCTGCGACTTCCTCTGGTGAGCCGAAGCGTCCGGCAGGGACCTCATCCATCAGCATCTGTCGGTCTTCTTCGGATAACTGTGCGTTCATGACGGTATCAATCACGCCGCATGCAATGGCATTGACCTGGATATTGCTTGGAGCCAACTCTTTAGAAAGGGCTCTTGTCAGTCCATTGACACCGGATTTGGCAGCAGAATAAGCGACCTCGCAGGAGGCGCCGCAGGTTCCCCACATAGAGGAAATATTAATGATCTTCCCGGATTTCTGCGACACCATATAGGGGATGGCTGCGCGGGAACAGTAAAATACAGAGGAGAGATTTGTCCCCAGGATTTGTTCCCAATCAGAGTCGGACATGTCTGTCAGCAGCCCGATATAAGCAATCCCTGCATTATTGACCAGGACATCCAGGCCGCCGCATTCTGTCTGAATTGTTTGAAACATATCAGTTACATCCAGGGAACTGCTGACATCTCCAGGAATACATCTGCAAGTTCCTCCCTCTGCTTGAATCTGTGCACAGACCGCCTCCAAGTCTTGGATGGATCTGCTGCAATTTATAAATACACGATACCCAAGCCTTCCAAAAGCCAGGGCGCAAGCCTTCCCGATTCCACGGGAGGCACCTGTAATCAGTACGGATTTTTTTGTCATAATACACCTTCTTGATTCCTTGTTTCTTTAAATACTGTTGGACCGTAAAAGAGAACCCAAAGACAGTAATACTGCCTGTCTAGTTGTCTATAGCAGCCGGCATCCATAGGGGGGCCAACAGCGGTCAGAACAGTAACATAAGTATAGCGTATTCTGCAAAATTTGTACACCTATTATTGTGATTCGAGGTTGCTTATGTTATGATTTCTTTATAGTGCGGCTGTCTGCTTAAAGTGGCATTGGTACTTATTCGGCCAGACAGGACAAGCCCCCTGAAAAGAAGAAAAAGAGGTAGACATAATGTTATCTAAGTTCAGCGTAAAGAGACCCTATACAGTAGTTGTAGCTGTTGTATTAATTCTGATTCTGGGGTTCGTATCCTTCGATAAAATGACAGTGGATCTTCTGCCGGATATGAATCTTCCCTATGCCGTTGTGATGACGACGTATCCGGGGGCGAGCCCGGAGGAGGTGGAGACGACAGTCACGAAGCCTGTGGAGCAGGCCATGTCTACAATCAGTAATATCAGTCATGTCAGTTCTTCCTCCCGGGAGAATGCATCTACCGTCATTCTGGAATTCGAGCAGACTGCGAACATGGATTCCGCAACGATTGAGATGCGTGAGAGCCTGGACCAGATCAGTGGTTACTGGCCGGATACAGTAGGGAATCCTATCATCATGAAGCTGAATCCGACGATGATGCCGGTCATGATTCCGGCGGTCAGTGTGGATGGGGCTGAGCCGGCAGAGACGACCCGGGTGATACAGGAGGAGGTACTTCCCGAGATAGAGAGTCTGGAGGGCGTGGCATCAGTCACTACATTCGGAGATATTGAGGAGACCATCCGTATTACGGTAAAAGAGGATAAAGTCAGCAGTGTGGACGGTTCCGTCCAGAATCAACTGGACAAAAAGTTTGCGGAAGCAACCGATGCCCTTGACCAGGCGAAGTCCCAGATGGCGGAAGGGAAAGCCCAGATGGAGGCTGGAAAGTCTGCGGCATCCGGTCAGATGGCAGAGGCAGAAGAGCAATTGGCCCAGGGAGATGCTGAATTGACGCAGGGACAGTTGGAGGTCAATACGAAGCTGAGTGAGCTGGAGGTGGCAGAGGCAGCACTGGAGCAATTCCAGGCTCAGATCGATGCCAGCGAACAGGCTTTGAATGAACAGAAGCAGGAACTGGAAGATCTCAATGCGAATCGGGAACAGATTGAGTTAGAATATCAGCAGGTTCTTCAGGCGATCCAGGAAAATGGGGAGACGTCGGAGCTTCAAATTGCTCAGGCAACACTGGCAGGCAAGCTTGCTCTGTTGGAGCAGTACGACCAGTCAATGGCTGCAATTGAGCAGGGACTGGCGCAGGTAGCAGAAGGAAGACAGACGATTGCCGACAAGCAGGCAGAGCTTGCCCAGGCGAGAGCGATGCTGGAGCAGGTGCAGGAGCAGTTGAATGCGGGAACGCTCAGTCTTGCCCAGGCGAGAGCACAGTTGAGTACGGCGCAGTTAGAGGCGGCTCTTCAGATGAGTCAGGCATCCGCGCAGCTTGCAGTAGGGGAATCTGAGATCAAGGGCAAAGAAGAGGAACTGAAAGCAGCCAAGGAACAGGCAAAAGCAAGTGCGAATGTAAAGTCGATGCTTACCGCAGAGACGATACAAGGAATCTTGAGTGCACAGAACTTTAATATGCCAGCCGGATATGTGAATGAGGACGGAATCGATTATCTGATCCGGGTGGGAGATAAGTTTACTTCTATAGAAGAGTTAAAGAATCTTGTTCTGGTAGATATGGAGGGAATCAGCCCGATCAAGCTTTCGGATGTGGCAGATGTAGAGCGTATTGATGATGCGGCAGAGACCTATGCGAAATTAAATGGAGAGAACGGAATCCTGTTCCAGATTCAGAAGCAAACAGGATATTCCACCGGTGAGGTGACGGACCGGATCTTAGATCGGTTCGAGCAGATTAAAAAGGAGAATCAAGACATCCGCGTGGTCATTCTGATGAACCAGGGCGTCTATATTGACATGGTCATCGGCTCTGTTTTACAGAATCTGGTATTTGGTGCAATCCTGGCAATCCTCATTTTGCTGCTGTTCCTCAAGGATATCAGGCCGACCTTTGTAATTGCTTGTTCCATTCCAATCAGTATCATGACTGCGATTGTCCTGATGTATTTCAGCGGAGTGACGATGAATGTCATCTCACTTTCAGGATTGGCGCTTGGAGTGGGGATGCTGGTAGATAACTCAATCGTTGTGATCGAGAATATCTATCGTATGAGGAACGAAGAGCATGCATCGGCAAAAGAGGCAGCAATCAAGGGAGCACAGCAGGTAGCAGGCGCAATCATGGCGTCCACTCTGACGACGGTATGTGTATTTCTTCCGATTGTATTTACAGAAGGTATTGCAAGGCAGCTATTTGTCGACATGGGACTGACGATTGCTTATTCGCTGCTCGCCAGCCTTGTGGTGGCGTTGACATTAGTGCCGATGATGTCCGCGGGGACACTGCGCAGGACAGATCAGAAGGAATCTGGATTTTTCCAGCATTTGAAAGATGCTTATGAAAAGCTGCTACGTGCTGCTCTTCGATTCAAGCCGGCAGTACTGATCGGCGCGATGGCATTGTTCGTATTGAGCGGAGTGCTGGCAATGTCCAGAGGAACCGCGTTCATGCCGGATATGCAGAGTACACAGATCAGCATGTCGATCACAACACCGAAGGGGACGTCCCTGGAGGATACAGCAAAGGCGGCAGATACATTTACAGCAGAGCTTCAGAAGTTAAAGGACATCGGAGATGTTGGTGGTATGGCGATGTCGGGCGGTATGATGGGCAGCGGTACAACTGTCAACAATCAGGTCGAGTTCTACGCACTGTTATCCGAGAAGCGCTCTATGTCAGATGAGAAGCTGCAAAAGGCAATTGAGAAGATCGCAGAGAAGGAGGGAGTGGAATTATCCCTCAGTATGTCTAATATGGATATGAGCGCTCTAGGATCTTCTGGAATTTCAGTGCAGATCAAAGGGCGGGAGCTGGATCAGCTTCAAAAGTCTGCAAAGGAGATCGCTGCTATTCTAAAAGATGTGAAGGGAACGAAAAATGTTTCCGACGGGATGGATGATACAACGGAAGAACTCAGAGTCGTAGTAGATAAAGAAAAAGCGGTATCACATAATCTGACAGTGGCCCAGGTATATCAGGAACTTGCGAAGAAGTTAAAGGACCCGTCCTCCATGACGAATCTGGATACGGATACAGCATCTATTGGAATTGTAGTCGTGGAGCAGAAGAATCAGGATCTGACACGTGAGGCAATTCAAAATATGAAGCTGAATGTAACAAAGCAGGATGGGACTGCTGAGCAGGTAGCATTAAAGGATATTGCATCGTTTGAGACAGGATATGGCCTGCAGTCCATTTCCCGGGATGCACAGAGCCGCTATATCAATGTGACGGCAGAGGTAGAAGAGGGGGATAATATCGGTCTCGTGAGCAGCCGTGTGGAAAAAGCATTAAAAAATTATGAACTGCCAGAGGGCTATACAATTGAAATGAAGGGTGAGGATGAGACAATCAACGAGACCATGACAGAGCTGCTGAAAATGTTGGGGCTTGCAGTGGTATTCATGTATTTGATCATGGTTGCGCAGTTCCAGTCCTTACGGTCTCCGTTTATTGTCATGTTTACGGTGCCGCTTGCATTTACGGGAGGTTTATTCGGATTGTGGATGACAGGAAGTCCGGTCAGTGTCATCGCAATGGTAGGATTTGTTATGTTATCTGGAATTATTGTTAATAATGGTATTGTATTCATTGATTATACGAACCAACTGACTGCAATGGGGACAGAGCAGCAGGAGGCTTTGGTGGAAGCAGGAAGGACGAGGCTGCGCCCGATTATTATGACGGCGCTGACTACGATTCTGGGGCTGTCAACGATGGCACTGGGATTCGGCTCGGGAGCGGATATGGTACAGCCGATGGCGATCGTGACGATCGGCGGTCTCATATATGGAACTGTGTTAACACTGTTTGTGGTACCGTGTATCTATGCTTTGTTCCATAAGAAGGAAAAGGCAAGACTGCGGGAAGGCATTGAGGAGGAACCTAAGAATGATTGATGAAGCCATTGAATTTGCAACAAGGGCACATAAAGGACAGTACCGGAAAGGGACAAAACGTCCCTACATTGTGCATCCAATTGAAGTGGCAGATATTGTGGCAACCATGACACAGGACGAGGAGGTTATCTGTGCGGCAGTACTTCATGACACGATCGAAGATTGTGCCGGGGTTACAAAAGAGGTGTTAAAAGAGAAATTTGGGGAACGGGTGGCATCCATGGTCCTGCAGGAGAGCGAGGACAAATCCAGATCCTGGGAGGAGAGGAAAGGGACCACCATCCGCCATTTGAAGGGGGCTCCCAGGGATGTCCAGATGATTGGATTGGCGGATAAACTGTCTAATATGAGGGATATTGACAGGGATTACCCTGTGTTTGGGGAAGACCTTTGGAGACGGTTCCGCATGAACAGTAAGGCCGCGATCGGCTGGTATTACAAAGGAATCCGGGATGCCTTGCAGGTGGAATTTGGAGGGGTTCCGGCCTTTGAGGAATACTGTAATCTTGTGGAGAAGAATTTCGGCAGTGAACCAGCTTCGCTAGAATGGTAATCAGAACAAAAAATTACAGGGACAGAGGTTTGTCAGAGGCACATAAAATACAAATAGTTAAAAGATAAAAAATATCATTGATAAAATAATAGAATCTGGGGGCAGATTATGATGAAGAAACGAATTTTGATGTTGGGAACGGGCGGTACGATTGCGTGCAAACATACGGATGAAGGACTAAGTCCTGCGATTACGCCGAAGGAACTGGTCGGATATATCCCAGATGTGAAAGACGTATGTGAGGTACACACGATTCAGGTGTGCAATGTGGACAGTACCAATGTGACGCCAAAGCACTGGAGCATGATGAGCAGAGCAATCGAGGAACATTATGAGGACTATGACGGGTTCGTAGTGTGTCATGGAACAGATACGCTGGCCTACACAGCCGCGGCATTATCCTATATGATACAGAATTCCAGAAAGCCGATCGTGATCACAGGAGCGCAGAAGCCGATCGACGTGGAGAATACGGATGCCAGAATCAATCTTCTGGACAGCTTTATCTATGCAGCGGATGATGGTTCCAGGGATGTCAACATTGTATTTGATGGAAAGGTCATCGTCGGTACCCGTGCCAAGAAGGAACGGGCAAAGAGCTACAATGCTTTTTCCAGCATCAACTTTCCCTATCCGGCAGTTGTACAGGATCAGAAAGTGATTCGGTATATCCCGCCGGAGGAATATGAGGGCGATGTTCAGTTTTTTCATGAAATGAACAATAGTATTTACGTATTAAAGCTGGTTCCGGGACTTGGACCTGATATCCTGGATTATGTATTTGAAAAGTACCAATGTATCGTGATCGAGAGCTTTGGTGTTGGAGGAATACCTGAATATCTGGTAGATAAGTTCTATGAAGTCATGAAAGATTGGGAATCCCGTGGGAAGCTGGCGATCGTGGCGACTCAGGTCGTAAAAGAGGGCAGCAACATGATGGTCTACGAAGTCGGGAAGAAGGTAAAACAGGATTTCGACCTTCTGGAAACTTATGACATGACTCTGGAAGCTACTCTGACAAAGGCGATGTGGCTGATGGCAAGGCCTTACAGCGGATATGAGGAGATGAAAAGAGAGTTTTACAGAAGGATCAACCATGATATAATGGTAAACGGATAGAAATGAATTGTGTATAACTTAAGAATATTCTGAATATGGAGAGCAAAAGGGTCAGACCCCTTTGAAAAACCTCCAGGAGGTACGAGATGAGAAAGACGAAAGTGATATGTTTTGCGAATAACAAAGGAGGCAGCGGGAAGTCGACCACGTGCTCGAATGTGGGCTATGGACTGACGCAGCTTGGAAATAAAGTTCTTTTGATTGACGGGGACATGCAGTTGAATCTTTCGCTGTCACTTTTTGATGAGGACCAGGTGCTTGCATTTGCGCAGGGAGACAGGAATCTGTATGAAGGGATTAAGAAACAGGACGACCTGACAGGGTATATTGTGCATTCTCCATATGAAGGACTGGACCTGATTCCTTCCTCGACCTTGATGAGTTCTATTGAGTACGAGCTGTTCACGAAATGGCAGAGGGAGTTCATCCTGAGAAAATGTCTTTCTAAAATCAGGGAATCCGGGGAATACGATTACATATTGATTGACGCTCCGCCGACTTTGGGAGGATGGGTGATGAACATCCTATGTGCTTCCGATGAGGTGATCATCCCAGTGGAATCGACTCCATGGGGGCTTTTTGGCCTGGGGAATATGTTTGAGTTCCTTGAGGAAGTAAAGCAGATTACCCCGGACCTGCGATTGGGGGGCATTGTGATCACCAAGGTGGATACCAGAAAGAATTATTTCAAACAGACGTTGGAGTCATTAAAGCAACTGGATAATGTGAAGGTATTTGATACATATATCCGTGTGGACAGCGGGATTGAATGGTCGCAGGATAATAATGTACCGATCATGGCATACAAAAAGAGCAGCAGGAGTGCTGCGGAGTACATGGAACTGGCAAAAGAAATCGCAGATGAGAAATAGGTGAGTGGATGCATTCTGAACTATTGAAGGAATTATCAGTAATCACGGAAGAAGAACAAAAGATTTTAGCTGGAAGAGAAGGAATCGACCCGCATCTGTATACGGAAAAAAAGGAGCTGATCGTGGACTGCGAGAAGCTTCTGAAAAGAGGTAAGCTGATTCAGGTGAGGCCTCATACTCGTTTTGTGCATTTTCCAAAACACCGTCATAATTATGTGGAAGTCATCTATATGTGCCAGGGCACGACCAGCCATATTATTGACGGCGATCAGGTGATTCTCGAGGAGGGGGACCTTTTATTCCTGAACCAGAATGCAGTACAGGAAATCCTGCCTGCAAAGGAGCGGGATATTGCGGTGAACTTTATTATCCTGCCGGAGTTCTTTAATATGGCATTCTCCATGATGGGGGAGGAGGATAATCTGCTTAAGGAATTCCTCGTTGGTTCGCTCTGCGGGAAAAATGATGCGACCTCTTATCTTTATTTTCATGTTGCAGATATCCTGCCCATCCAGAATTTGGTGGAAAATATGGTCTGGACCATCTTTTATGATATTTCCAACAAACGGAGCTGTAATCAGATCACGATGGGACTTCTTCTGCTCCAGCTTCTGAATCATATGGATAAAATGGAGACAGGAAGCAGTGGGTTTGATAAGGAACTGACCGGGGTGGTGCTCAGCTATGTGGAGGAGCATTATAAAAACGGAAGCCTTTCCGAGCTGGCAGACATGATGGGATATGATGTATACTGGCTCAGCCGGGAGATCAAGAAGAGGACGGGCAAGACTTATAAGGAACTTCTACAGGCAAAACGGATGAATCAGGCTTTGTATCTTTTGGGGAGCAGTACACTGCCCATCCTGGATATTATAGAGTCGGTCGGATATGACAATACCAGTTATTTCTACCGGAAGTTTAAGGAAAAGTATGGGATGAGCCCCAAGGAATACAGAGAAAAATTGTAGGATGAGCGGGGACGGGAGGTCTTCGCTTTTTCTTCATATATATACAGAATATAAATTGAGCAGTGAAAGAAAGGATCGTGGAAAAATGATACAGGCAAATTATGAATGTGACCTTCATACTCACACTACACGTTCCGATGGGGCGGATACTCCCGAAGAAGTGATTCGCCGGGCAGCAGGACTCGGGGTGAAGGTACTGGCACTGACGGATCATGATATTGTGCCTAAGGATGGGTATACAGATGAGCATGGCAGACTGGGAAGCTTGACAGAATATGCAGCATCTCTTGGAATCACACTGCTTCTGGGAACAGAAATCTCCTGTGATACAGAGGTGGAAGATGTCCATATCATCTGCCTTGGATGTGACTGGAAGGATGCATGGTTTGAAGGGCTTGAGGATGAAGTGGCTGTTTCCAGAGTGGAAGGGTATAAAAAGCTGATGGAGCGTCTTCGTGAGAATGGGATGGAGATGTCCTGGGAGGAGGTCCTTTTTAACAGCGGGCAGCCGATCGAGGAGAGACATGTGCTTAAGAAGATGATTTTTGAGCTGATGGCACAGAAAGGATATGCGAATAGTTGGGGTGAGGCAAAGATGTTGGTGAAGAATACCAAGAGATACCAGATCAAACGCCGGAAGCCGGATCCGAAGAACGTGATCAGGGAAGTCCACAGAACTGGAGGAATTGCCATACTCGCACATCCATTCCTGATCAGTGATCAGGTCGTGAAGGATGGCAGGACGATGGATCGCAAAAGCTATATCGATGAACTCGTGGAGGTTGGATTGGACGGGATAGAGGCTTGCTACACTTATGATAAGACCAGTTATGATGGGTCACTTACAAAGGAAGAGGTAGAAGCATATATCAGGGAGAATTACGAAGAGAAAGTAAAAATCATGTCCGGCGGGTCAGATTATCATGGAGATCAGAAAAAAGGAGTCCCAAATCCGAGGGAGATAGGGGAGTGTGGGATTACGGAGGCTTATTTTAACCTTATCAAGGAAGCAGCAAATTGGATTTCGAATAGCTGCCTAGACTGAAATTGAAAGGGAATCAGGAACAAAGCAGAAAGTTGTGAGAGAAGCCAGAAAGCATTAGATTGGGAAAGAAGAGAAAGATTCGGGAGGAAAAGCGATGAAATATGGAATTTATTTTGCGTATTGGGAGAAGGAATGGGATGCAGATCAGGCCAGTTATATTAAGAAAGCGAAGGAGTTAGGATTTGACATCCTGGAGCTTTCCTGTGCAGCGCTGAAAAATATCGATAAGGCAGGTCTGGACCGGTTCAAGGATGCAGCCAGGGAATATGATATGATCCTTACAGCAGGGTATGGGCCGGCAGCAGAGGAGAATTTGGGTTCTGCGGATGAGTCTGTTGTAAAACATGCGATTGAATTTTACACGGATATTCTTAAGAAGCTGGAATATCTCAATATCCATACGCTGGGTGGCGGAATCTATTCCTACTGGCCGGTAGATTATTCCAGACCGATTGATAAGCGTGGAGATTGGGAGAGAAGTGTAAGAAATGTAAGGACTGTTTCTGAGATTGCAGGTGACTGTGGAGTAGATTATTGTCTGGAGGTATTGAACAGGTTCGAGGGCTATCTGTTGAATACCGCAAAGGAGGCCGTGCAGTTCGTGGAGGAAGTGGGGACTCCTGCAGTCAAGGTCATGTTAGATACCTTCCATATGAACATAGAGGAGGACAGTATGCCCGATGCGATTCTGACAGCAGGAGACAAGCTGGGACATTTTCATGTGGGGGAAAATAACAGAAGAGTGCCTGGTAAGGGGAATATCCCGTGGGCCGAGATCGGAAAAGCATTGGATCGGGTACATTATGACGGGAGTGTCGTGATGGAGCCGTTTGTACTGCCAGGGGGAGGTATCGGAAGTGATATTAAGATATGGCGTGAGATGATCCCGGATGCCGATCAGGAGAGATTAGATGCCGATGCAAGGAATTCAGTGAATTTCTTAAGGCATGTTTTTGGAAGATAAGGCGGTCTTTGGAGGATAGGGATAGAATCGAGAGCTATATCCGCAGAAAATAAGTGCGGGGTGAACTGCAAATAAGGACACTATTTTAGATAAATAGCGTCCTTTTTTTGTGGGCTTTCAACAATTATAATAAAGGTAGATTTGAAAAGATGTAAAGGAGGCACAAAATGGAGAAGTATTATTTGGCCGTTGATATTGGGGCATCCAGCGGACGCCACATGCTCGCTTCTATGAAAGACGGAAAAATGCAGCTTGAGGAAGTATACCGCTTCCCGAATGGGATGGATAATAAGGACGGTACCTTATGCTGGGATGTAGAGCGGCTGTTCACTGAGATTAAGAACGGTCTGAAGAAGTGTAAGGAAATCGGTAAGATTCCAGTCTCTATGGCAATCGACACTTGGGGTGTGGATTACGTGCTGCTTGATAAAGACGACAAGATTCTTGGAGACACAGTGGGGTATCGCGACAGCCGTACGAATGGGATGGACCAGAAGGTCTATGAGAAGATTTCACTGGAGGATCTGTATGCAAGGACTGGAATTCAGAAGCAGATCTTCAATACGATTTATCAGCTTATGGCTGTGAAAGAGACGCATCCTGGGTATCTAGAGCAGGCTGAGGCAATCCTGATGATTCCAGATTATTTCCATTTCCTGCTGACTGGTGTCAAGAAGATGGAATATACCAATGCAACAACAGGTCAACTGATTGATCCGAAGACGAATGACTGGGATTATGAATTGATTGAAATGCTGGGATATAATTCCAAGATGTTCCAGCCGGTTTCGATGCCAGGTACAGTTGTTGGCAATTTTACAAAGGCGATTCAGGAAGAAGTTGGATTTGACTGTACTGTGGTTCTTCCGGCAACACATGATACAGGGTCCGCAGTTCTGGCAGTTCCGACTAATGATGATAATGCAATTTATATCAGTTCAGGAACATGGTCTTTGATGGGCATCGAGAGAAAAGAAGCAGAATGCTCCATGGAAAGCATGAAGGCCAATTTTACCAATGAAGGCGGATATGATCATCGTTACCGCTACTTAAAGAACATCATGGGATTATGGATGATTCAATCTGTAAAGAAGGAATTTGACGAAGACTTATCCTTTGGGGAGATCTGTGAGAGGGCATCCAAGGAGAGTATTACATCTATCGTAGACTGTAATGATGACTGCTTCCTTGCACCGAACAGCATGATTCAGGCAGTACAGGAATTCTGTAGGAATACAGACCAGCCCGTGCCGCAGACAGTAGGCGAGATTGCCGCAGTGATCTACAACAGCCTTGCAAAATGCTATGGAGATACCGTGCAGGAGATTGAAGCAGCAACAGGAAATACATATGATACCATCTACGTGATCGGAGGCGGCGCAAATGCCGGATATCTCAATGAGCTGACGGCAAAATATACCGGTAAGAAGGTATCAGCAGGTCCGACTGAGGCGACTGCGATTGGTAACATCACTGTACAGATGTTGCATGACGGCGTATTTGCCAGCCTGCCAGAGGCAAGAAACTGCATCAACCAGTCCTTTGACATCAAGAACTATGATGAAAAAGGAAAACAATTCTGACAATAGAGAGCAAAGGGGGCAGACCCCTTTGAAATAAGGAGGATATTTATCATGACAACAAGAGAAAGATATGAATCAGCCAGAGAGATTTATGCAAAATTAGGTGTGGATACAGACGCTGCAATTGAAAAATGTAAAAGCGTTCCGGTATCTCTGCACTGCTGGCAGGGAGATGATGTAACAGGATTTGACCATGACGGCCCTCTGACAGGAGGAATTCAGACAACTGGAAACTATCCGGGAAAAGCAAGAACTCCAGAAGAACTGCTTGCAGATATGGACAAGGCAATGAGCCTGATGCCTGGTATGAAGAAGATCAATGTGCATGCAAGTTATGCGATTTTTGAGGATGGCGAATTTGTTGACCGTGACAAATTAGAGCCAAAGCACTTCCAGAAATGGGTTGATTTTGCGAAAGAGAGAGGAATGGGACTTGACTTCAACCCGACTTTCTTCTCACATGACAAGGTAAAAGACGGACTGACTCTGTCAAGCCCGGATGAAGAGACAAGAAGATTCTGGATCGAGCATGGAAAAGCCTGCATCCGCATCTCTAGCTACTTTGCAGAGCAGACAGGGATTCCTTGTGTCATGAATATCTGGACAGGTGACGGATACAAGGATATTCCGGCTGACCGTATGGGACCAAGAATGCGTTACAAAGAGTCAATTGATGAGATTCTTTCCGAGCCATATGATCCGAAGATGGTAAAACCATGTGTAGAATCTAAGGTATTTGGTATCGGTGTAGAGGCTTATACAGTTGGTTCTGCAGAATTTGCCTTAAGCTATGCTGCAATGAATGTGGACAAATGTCTGCCGCTGATGGATAATGGACACTATCATCCGACAGAGGTCGTTTCTGATAAGATTCCGGCACTTTTGACATTCTTCCCGGAGATCGCTCTTCATGTAACACGTCCGATTCGTTGGGATTCTGACCATGTAGTTCTGTATGATGATGAGACAAGAGAAATCGCACAGGAGATCGTACGATGTGAGGGCGGACTGGAACGTACTTATATCGCTCTGGATTACTTTGATGCTTCTATCAACCGTGTTTCTGCATGGGTAACAGGATTCAGAAGCTTCCAGAAGGCTCTGCTGAATGCGCTCTGTACTCCAAGTGCATTGCTCAAAGAGCTCCAGGATACGAACCAGTTCAGTAAGAAGATGGCAGTTATGGAACAGTGTAAGACACTTCCAATCGGTGATATCTGGGAAGAGTACTGTGCACAGTGCGGCGTTCCGGCAGAGGGCTGGTTCTCAGAGATTGAAAAATATGAAGAAGATGTACTCTCTAAGAGAGCATAATAAATACGGCTATTCAGTAGGATAAGAAGCCGCCCCGGACTACGAGATATATAGATATCGAGTAGAAAGGGGCGGTTTTTATGTATGCTGTTCCACTGGAAACTCTGACGTATCGATAGAAAGGCCGTCATTGGAACGGACAGGAATACAGGCGCCAAACGGATAGGTCTCTATAATCTCCGGTTCCGGGTCTTGGAAAAGATGTGTTTCAATATAGGAAGACTGGGGATTTATGATCCAATATTCTCTGATACCCCAGTCTTTGTATATCCTTGTTTTTACGATGTGATCCAGACAGTTCGTGCCGAGAGTCGTCACCTCGACCGTAAAGTAAGGCAGTACATTCATATCAGGACAAAGGATGCTGCCTGGATGTCTGACCACGGCGAGGTCAGGAAGCAGCACGGTTCTGTCATCTGCTCTGCGGGAAAAATAAAAGGGAGCAGTGACTGCCTTGATCGGCAGTTCGTATTCCTTTATATATTGCGTCCATTGGTATAGCAGTTCAGTGATGATGCACTGGTGTATATAAGGGACGAAAGGCGGTGTAATCAAGTATCCGTTGACCAGCTCTACGTGCATATATGCAGGAAAGGAGGAGAGCTCCCCGCGTGTATATGTTCCCTGACGGTCCATGGGAAAATCAGGCACAGAAGCCTGATTCACGATTTGTTCGAATGGGATATCTTCAAAATGAATAGAATCCATAGTTTTCTCCTTTATAAGATTCGTTTTCTCTATTGTACAAGAAAAAGATTTCTGCGTCATTGAGGTACAAACTGCTTGACAAAGGAAATAGTGGATTCATATTTGAAGTGTGTGGTATGATGAAAATATAAAAGCAAAGATACATTCAGGAAACATGCGGCTAAGACAATCGAGTTCTTATAAAAGGGAGATGATCAGATGCTGGAAAAGGATTATCCTGGAATCAATATGGAAAGAACGGGTAAGTGGCTCCGTTTTATCTGCAGGTTCGAGAAGATACCTGTAAAGGGCCTGTGCCGACAATTGGGATTGAGCTGTCCCCAGTCTGTTTATGGCTGGTTCAAGGGCAAGACACTTCCGTCTCTGGACAATTTTTATGCGCTCAGCCAGATTGTGGAGATCCCTCTGGATGCGCTGATTGTGAATCAGGAGGAAGAGATCCCTAAAAGCTTCTGCAAAAAAATAGGACTCCAGAACGTGCGTCTCATACGATACCGTATGAGGTTTACATTCTGAAAGTCCGATTCTGTGGATTTTAGTATGCTACCTTCCGAGGAAGCACTTAAAGGCTTTCAGGGAGTAGTTCATGACGAGTGATTCGGGCATCTCTGCGAGCTTGACAAGTTCTAAGGCATGCTCAAAATCACCCACGTGTTTGGTTCCATGGCTGTCGCTGGCCAGGACAACGGGGTAATGAAAATGTCTGCACAGATTCAGAATCATCAAGTCGTTGAATCTTGTGTCACCGCGGTAACCATCAGGGCTCAGAGAACTGTTGTTGATCTCTAAAAGCACATCATATTTCATGGCGGCCTTTATAAGGGCGAGGTAGTCGACGGGGTATTTTACATCATCACAGTGTCCGATGATGCGCACCTTTGGATGCTGCATTGCTGCAATATAGGCCGTCGTATTCTCTTCAATTGTGCCGGGCTTCTTAACCGGCTTATGTATACTGGCAATCGCATAATCCAGCTTATCCAGGATGGAATCCTCCAGGTCCAGCTTCCCCTTATTATCTAGTATATTGACCTCTGCACCATACATCATCTCTACGCCGAGACGAATTCGCTGTGCATGGGACAGACTACGGAAATAGGAGGTACGCCCTCCACCTAATGTAGCAGGGCCATGATCGGTGATTCCGAGCATTTGTAAATTGCGGGCAGCGGCAGCTTTGGCCATATCAGTGATTGTGGCAGTTGAACCGTGGCCGCTTGCAATTGTATGTGTATGTATATCGAATTCTAAAGAGGGCATAATAGTGGCCTTTCTTATACTTCTGTGAGAGTTTCCCTGTAAGTGTGGCAACTCTCTCTGTCTGTTCCTTGGGGAAAATACTTTCATTCCCAACATCATAATATATAGTATGCTTGATTTTGAGCTGTTTGTCAATATAAAACTGACCTAAATGCTGTATGAAACAAATAAAAACAACACTAATAATGTTGGGTTGTGTTGGATTCATATATATAAATTCTGCGTAAAATGTTGTTTTATGTTGACTTGTGAGTGGCATAAGAGTATAATAAATACAACTGGGTGGAGAGGCTCAAATGCTCTTCTCAGATTGAAAATCCATGCTTATTGAACGACTAATGTTTCATAAGGGATTACATCATATATAAATTAGCATTGGACTATATAGGGCTATTTATATAAGGAAGGAAAGGAGTGACACGGCGAATGGGATTATATACCTATGACAGTACAGATATACCCAAGTCGGAACGTATATCTAAGCTTGTCGATGATCTGTATGCAAAGATGCCCGAGATTGAATCTGCAAGGGCAGTCCTGATTACAGAGTCGTACAGACAGACGGAGAATGAGCCGATCATCATCCGTCGCGCGAAGGCTTTCAGGCATATTTTGGAGAATATACCGATTGTCATTCGGGATATGGAACTGATTGTAGGAAGTACGACGGTGGCACCGAGAGGCTGTCAGACATACCCGGAGTTTTCTTATGAGTGGCTGGAGGCGGAGTTTGATACAGTAGAGACAAGATCTGCAGACCCGTTCTATATTTCCGAGAAGGCAAAGGCGGAGTTAAAGAAGGCGAATGAATATTGGAAGGGGAAGACTACAAGTGAACTGGCAACTTCCTATATGGAACCAGAGACTCTGCTTGCCATAGAACATAATATTTTTACACCGGGCAACTATTTCTATAATGGTGTCGGGCATGTAACTGTGAAATATGACGAAGTTCTGGCAATCGGTTTTTCGGGAATCAAGGAAAAAGCTCAGGCTGAATTGGCAAAGCTTAGTATCGCGGATGGAGACTATCAGAAGAAGTCCAGATTCCTGGAAGCAGTAATGATAAGCTGCGATGCTGTGATTACATATGCAAGGCGCTATGCAGCACTGGCATTGGAAGAGGCAGAGAAGTGCTCTGATATGAATCGAAAGAAGGAACTGCTCGTAATCGCACAGAATTGTGCGAACGTACCGGAGAAAGGGGCAACAGGCTTTTATGAGGCTTGTCAGTCATTCTGGTTCGTACAGCAGCTTCTTCAATTGGAGTCCAGCGGCCATTCCATCTCACCAGGGAGATTTGATCAGTATATGTATCCTTATTATAAGAAGGATCTCGACAGCAAAAGGATTGACCGGGCGTTTGCACAGGAATTGATGGATTGTATCTGGGTGAAGTTAAATGACTTGAACAAGTGCCGTGATGCCGTATCTGCAGAAGGATTCGCTGGCTACAGCCTGTTCCAGAACCTGATCGCGGGGGGACAGAATGAAGAAGGAGTGGACGTGACGAATGACCTTTCATTCATGAGCATCCAGGCATCCATGCATGTATTTCTTCCACAGCCGTCCTTATCCGTCAGGGTATGGAACGGGACACCGCATGAGTTCCTGATCAAGGCAGCAGAACTGACACGGACAGGCATCGGCCTTCCTGCATATTATAATGATGAGGTCATTATCCCTTCTCTGGTAAGCCGTGGGTTGACGATGGAGGATGCCAGAGATTACAACATCATCGGCTGCGTGGAACCACAGAAGGCCGGCAAGACAGAGGGCTGGCATGATGCCGCATTCTTTAATATGTGCAGGCCATTGGAGCTTGTATTTTCGAATGGAATGGACAAGGGCGTGCAGATCGGACCTAAGACAGGCCGGGTAGAGGATATGAAGAGTTTTGAGGAATTCTACCATGCATATAAGATTCAGATGGATTATGCGATTAAGCTCCTGGTCAATGCAGACAACGCGATAGACATGGCCCATGCAGAGAGATGTCCGCTGCCGTTCCTTTCCTCAATGGTGGATGACTGCTTAAAACGTGGGAAGACCGTCCAGGAAGGTGGAGCAGTATATAACTTCACCGGACCGCAGGGATTTGGTGTTGCTAATATGGCAGATTCATTATATGCGGTGAAGAAGCTGGTATATGATGAGAAAAAGATTACCATGAAGGAATTAAAGGAAGCTCTGGCGACCAATTATGGAAAAGGCTTAAGCAGTGAGGATGTCGCGTCGATTACTTCTGAAATTGCAGGCAGTATGAAGGAAGCAGGACAGGCTGTCGGTGAAAGGGAGGTCGCTGCGATCTTAAAGACAGTGGTAGCCGCATCCGAAGCACCGGAAGTGAAAGCAGGCGGTGAGCGCATCTTAAAGCTGATCGAGGAAGTTCCGAAATTCGGCAACGACATCCCGGAGGTCGATGCATTTGCAAGAGATGTGGCTTACACCTATACAAAGCCGCTCCTTCAGTACAAAAATCCAAGAGGCGGTATGTTCCAGGCAGGTCTTTATCCCGTCTCAGCCAATGTTCCGCTGGGAGCACAAACCGGGGCTACACCAGATGGCCGTCTGGCACACACACCGGTTGCCGATGGGGTATCTCCATCAGCCGGAAAGGATGTGAATGGACCGACTGCTGCAGCAAATTCGGTATCCCGTCTGGATCATTATATCGCATCCAACGGTACCTTATTTAACCAGAAGTTCCATCCATCTGCATTAAGCGGAAGAAGAGGTCTTGAGAATTTTGTTGGACTGGTCCGTTCTTACTTTGACCAGAAGGGAAGCCATATGCAGTTCAATGTTGTAAGCCGCGAGACGCTTTTAGATGCACAGAAGCATCCTGAGCAGTACAAGCACCTGGTTGTAAGAGTCGCCGGATATAGTGCATTATTTACGACATTGTCCAAGTCACTTCAGGATGACATCATCCGCAGGACAGAGCAGGGATTCTAGGGAAGGATGACAGCATGGAGGACTATTTAAAGACAAAAGGCCGTATTTTTGATATTCAGAGATATTCCATTCATGATGGCAACGGAATCAGGACCATCGTTTTCTTGAAAGGATGTGTTCTAAGATGCCGCTGGTGCTGTAATCCAGAGTCGCAGAAATATGAGATCGAGACGATGAAGGTACAGGGCGAGGACAAGGTCATCGGAAGAGATGTCACAGTGGAAGAGGTCATGGAGACGGTGGAGAAGGATAGGACCTATTACCGCAGGACAGGCGGCGGCCTGACATTATCAGGCGGAGAGAGCCTGTGCCAGCCTGAATTTGCGACAGCGTTATTAAGAGCCGCGAGTGAATCCGGGATCAGCACCGCCCTTGAGAGTATGGGGTGCGCAAATTATCAGGTGATAGAGGGAATCCTTCCTTATTTAGACCAGTATCTATTGGATATAAAGCACATGAATCCCGCAAAGCATAAGGAGTTTACAGGACGTTCGAATGAATTGATGTTAGAAAATGCGATGCGGATCGCACAATCGGGAATGACAGAATTAAGTATCCGGGTTCCAGTGATTCCAGGCTTTAACGATACACCGCAGGAGATCCGGGATATCGCAGAGTATACAAGGAAGCTTGGAAATGTAAAGAGGCTGCATCTTCTGCCGTACCACAGGCTGGGACAGGATAAATATGAAGGGCTTAAAAGGCCGTATCTCATGGGAGATGTAGAGCCGCCAGCCAATGAAAAGATGGAGATGCTGCTGGAAATTGCTTCCCAGGCATCACAAGTAGAATGTCAGATAGGAGGTTAAGAGAGATGAATCATGAGCAGATGCCGGACAGAATCGTTCAGGAACTGGTTCCCGGCAAAGAGATTACCATTGCCCATTTGATTGCAAGCCCTGACATCATACTATATGAGAAGCTGGGATTGGATCCGAGAGTGGAACACAGCAAGTCTGCTATCGGTATTCTGACCATAAGCCCGGCAGAGACTGCAATCATAGCAGCCGACATTGCGACCAAGGCGGCAGGAATCGAGCTGGGATTTGTGGACCGTTTCAGCGGGACACTGATCGTGACAGGTACGATTTCTGAGGTGGAGGCGTCGATCCGAGCGGTTCTGGATTACGTGAAGGATAAGATGGGCTTCTCCGTATGTGAAATCACAAGGACTTAAAGGCAATGAAGAAAATTGTACTGATGGGCCGGAGCGAATGTGGAAAAACTACATTGACTCAGGCGTTAAAAGGTGAAAAAATCCAGTATCACAAAACCCAATATGTGAATAACTTCGATGTTATCATAGATACCCCGGGCGAATATGCCCAGACAAAGCATCTTGGATATGCGCTTGCGCTGTACTCCTATGAAGCTGATGTGGTAGGACTCTTATTATCCGCCACGGAACCCTACTCATTATATCCCCCGTGCTGTACGTCCATGTGCAACCGTGAGGTAATCGGAATTGTGACTAAGATCCATGATGAAAAGGCAGATGTAGAACGGGCAGAGCGGTGGTTAAGGCTTACCGGATGTAAGAAAATATTCTATGTGGATTCCAAAAATTATGAAGGAATTCCAGAAATTCTGGAGTATTTAAAAGAGGATGGAGACGTCCTTCCATGGGAATTAGAAGAAAAAGGATAAAAAGCACAGCTATTTATTTATGCAAGCTCAGTATGGTAATATTTGTAGAATCTGTGCTTAGTGAGCACGTTCCCACACATAGATACTGCAAATATTGTTGCATGGCTGAATAGTTGTCAAAAAACAACAAAACCAACACAGAAATAAGTTGACTGATGTGGGGTTATGTGGTAATATCGAGTTAGAAACAACATAAAACAAAAACAAGTTTTGTTTTAAGAATCCAAGGAGGAAAAAAGGATGCAAAACGAATACGAAATCAAAAAAGAAATGTGTGAAATCGGTAAGAGAGTATACAACCGTGGAATGGTTGCTGCCAATGATGGTAACTTCTCTGTAAAACTGAATGACAACGAATTCTTATGCACACCAACAGGCGTAAGCAAAGGATTTATGACACCAGAATATATCTGTAAAGTAGATGCAGAAGGTAATGTACTTCAGGCTAACAAAGGATTCAGACCATCTTCCGAGATCAAGATGCACATGCGTGTATATAAAGAAAGACCGGACGTTAATGCAGTAGTACATGCTCACCCACTGTACGCTACAACATTTGCAATCTGTGGTATTCCTCTGACACAGCCGATCATGCCGGAAGCTGTTATCGCACTTGGATGTGTTCCAATCGCTAAATATGGTACACCATCTACAATGGAGATTCCGGACGCTGTATCTGAGCACTTACAGTATTTTGATGCAGTACTTCTTGAGAACCACGGAGCACTTGCTTACTCAGACTCTCTGTTGAACGCTTACCATAAGATGGAATCCGTAGAATTCTACGCACGTCTTCTGTATCAGTCAAAGATGCTTGGCGAGCCACAGGAATTCAACAAAGAACAGATGGACAAGCTGTACGAGATTAGAAGAAAAATGGGACTTTCAGGAAAGCATCCTGCAAACGTATGCCCAAATGCAAAAGCTGGTAAGCCAAGCTGCCACAGCTGTGGTGGAGCATGCAGCCAGAGCGCACCGGAAGCTACAGCAGACGCTGACTTAGTTGCATCCATCACAAAGAAGGTCATGGATCAGTTAGGACTGTAATCTATAATAGGGGACTGCTATGAATGAACAGGATATTACCAATGCTGTGAAAGCAGTATTGGATCAGATGAAAGAAAGCGGCGGACATCACCATCATGCACCAGGACATGTCTGTACATGCAAGAAGCATAAGATGACTTTAAAGACTGCGAATGCTCTCATTGAAAAGGTGAAGGCAAAAGCGGCAGAGATGGGTGTCAATGCAGTCATTGCCGTATCCGACAAGGCTGGGCGTCCAGTCGCGGTTCAGTGCATGGATGATGCCTACATAGCAAGTTTTGATATTGCAATCAACAAGACATTTACTTCAGCGAGCCTCAAGATGTCCACAGATGAGCTCGGTCGTTTGAGCCAGCCGGGACAGCCTTTATACGGGATTCAATTCACGAATGAGGGCAAGATCGTAATATTTGGCGGTGGAGAACCGTTGGAAGCAGATGGAAAAATAGTCGGAGCCTTGGGAGTCAGCGGCGGCACAGCCGAACAGGATACTGCAATCGCGGCTTATGGCAAAGATGCTTTCAAAAAAATGATAGAAGCCCCGGAGTTTTAAATAAGAAGACTTTGGGTGCCGATAGAAACAAGGAGGTATTAGCGTGTCTGTAAATGAACAGATGGTCCAGGACATTGTTTCCGAAGTCATGGCAAAGATGCAGATCGCTTCCGAAGTAACAGGAAGCCACGGTGTATTTGCTGACATGAACGAAGCAATTGAAGCGTCAAAAAAAGCGCAGAAGATTGTAGGCAAGATGTCCATGGACGCAAGAGAAAAGATAATTTCAAATATCAGGAAGAAGACAATAGAGAATGCAGAGATCCTTGCACGCATGGGCGTGGAGGAGACAGGCATGGGAAATGTCGGACACAAGATCTTAAAGCACCAGTTAGTTGCTGAGAAGACACCGGGAACGGAAGATATCACAACAACAGCCTGGTCAGGAGACAGAGGACTGACTCTTATCGAGATGGGACCATTCGGAGTAATCGGAGCGATCACACCTTGTACGAACCCAAGCGAGACTGTTCTCTGCAACACGATCGGAATGCTGGCAGGCGGCAATACAGTTGTATTCAACCCACATCCGGCAGCAATCAAGACATCGATCTATGCAATCAATATGATCAATGAGGCTTCTATTGAAGTGGGCGGACCTGATAACATCGCCTGCACAGTTGAGAAGCCGACGCTGGAATCCAGTAACATTATGATGAAGCATAAAGATATCCATCTGATTGCAGCAACAGGCGGACCGGGAGTCGTTACCGCAGTCCTGTCATCAGGCAAGAGAGGAATCGGAGCTGGAGCAGGCAACCCGCCGGCACTGGTAGACGAGACAGCAGATATCCGCAAGGCAGCAGAAGACATTGTGAATGGCTGTACTTTCGACAACAACCTTCCATGTATTGCCGAGAAAGAAATCGTAGCTGTGGATTCTATCGTTGACGAGTTGATGCACTACATGGTTTCTGAGCAGGGATGCTACCTGGCTTCCAAGGAAGAGCAGGACGCATTGACAGCCGTTGTTTTAAAGGACGGAAGACTGAACAGGAAATGTGTCGGCAGAGATGCAAAGACACTTCTGGGAATGATCGGTGTTACAGTACCGGACAACATCAGATGTATCACATTTGAAGGCCCGAAGGAACACCCGCTGATTGCCACAGAGCTGATGATGCCGATTTTAGGTGTTGTAAGAGCAAAAGATTTTGACGATGCGATAGAGCAGGCTGTATGGCTGGAGCACGGCAACAGACATTCTGCACATATCCATTCTAAGAACGTTGACAACATCACAAAATATGCAAAAGCGATCGACACAGCAATTCTTGTAAAGAACGGTCCATCCTATGCAGCAATCGGATTCGGAGGCGAAGGCTTCTGTACATTTACGATTGCGAGCCGTACAGGAGAAGGACTTACAAGTGCAAGCTCATTTACAAAGAGAAGACGCTGCGTAATGACAGACAGTCTGTGCATTCGCTAAAACAGGAGGAAATAAAATGGAAATGAATTCTGCAAATGTAGAAGCAGTCGTTAAACAGGTACTGGAAAGTATGCTGGATAAGAAGATTGCTCCTGCTGCAAATACACAAGCACCGGCAGGTGAGATTCCGAAGACAGCTCACGTTGCTATGCTGACAGCTTTGGAACATTATGACATCAAGGAATATCCGATGCCGGAAGTCGGCGACGGAGACATCCTTGTTAAAGTAGAAGGATGTGGAGTCTGCGGAACAGACGCTCACGAATTCAAGAGAGATCCATTCGGACTTATCCCAGTTGTTCTTGGACACGAGGGAACTGGTGAGATCGTAAAGATGGGCAAGAATGTAAAGCTTGACAGTGCAGGAAAAGAATTAAAGGTCGGAGACAAGGTTGTTACATGTATGATCTTTAAGGATGACCCGGACATCACAATGTACGATCTGAACAAACAGAACGTAGGCGGAGCTGATGTATACGGACTGCTTCCTGATGATGACATCCACTTGAATGGATGGTTCTCAGATTACATCCTGATTCGTGAAGGTTCTACAGTATTTAATGTAAGTGACCTTGACCTGAAATCCAGAATCCTGATCGAGCCTTGCGCAGTTCTGATCCACGCTGTAGAGAGAGCTAAGACAACAGGAATCTTAAGATTCAATAGTAGAGTCGTTGTACAGGGATGTGGACCGATCGGACTGATTTGTATCGCTGTTCTGCGTACCATGGGAATTGAGAACATCGTCGCTGTAGATGGAGAGCAGAAGAGACTTGACTTTGCGAAGAGAATGGGAGCAGAGAAATCTGTGAACTTCAAGGATTTCAAGGGAATCGAAGCTCTGGCAGATGGAGTAAAGGCTGCATTCGATGGACATCCGGCAGACTTTGCATTCCAGTGTACAGGTTCTCCTGTTGCACATGCTAACATCTACAAGTTCATCCGTAACGGCGGTGGACTTTGTGAGTTAGGATTCTTCATCAATGGTGGAGATGCAACGATCAACCCACACTTTGATCTGTGCTCTAAGGAAATCACATTAGTTGGTTCCTGGGTATATACATTAAGAGATTATGCTACAACATTTGATTTCTTAAAGAGAGCAAAAGCAATCGGTCTTCCGATGGATGACCTCATTACACATGAGTTCCCACTGGAGCAGATCAACGAGGCGCATCAGACGAACCTGAAGATGGAAGGCTTAAAGATCGCGATTGTCAATAAATAACAAGACGGGGCTGTATAAGCCCGGAGGAACACTGATATGGGAGAAGCAGTAGGCATGTTAGAGGTTTTTGGACTTGCGACTGCATTCGCGGCGGCAGATGCCGGATGCAAGGCAGGCAATGTAAGGCTTGAGACCTTTGATAAAAATAAACCGGCAAATGCAGACGAATTACCTGTACCTCTGATCGTTATGGTGAAGTTCCGCGGAAGTGTATCTGATGTGAAAGCCGCATTGGAGGCCGCAAAAGCGAGAGCAGAGCAGCTTGCAGGTGTTGTGAACGAATACGAGATCGCAAGACCGACAGAGGATACAGAAAAGATGTTAAAATTATCTGGTTTAGATAAAGGAAAACCCAATAAAATTTATGTAGAAGAAGTTTAGGAGGAATATAAAATGGCACAGCAGGCATTAGGAATGGTAGAAACAAGAGGACTTACAGCAGCAATCGAGGCAGCAGACGCAATGACAAAGGCAGCTGAGGTAACATTAGTAGGAACAGAGAAAATTGGTTCTGGACTTGTAACAGTTATGGTTCGTGGAGATGTTGGAGCTGTTAAGGCAGCAGTTGAGACAGGAGCTGACGCAGCAGGAAGACTTGGCGAGTTAGTAGCTACACACGTAATCCCAAGACCACACAACGATGTAGAGAAGATTCTTCCTACAGTATAGGAACTGCACATATCGCGTTCACGATAAAAGAGAACGGATTGAAGAAGTAAAGGAGCAGTCTCATGGGACAGGCATATGGATTTTTTGAAGTTCCAAGTGTGACGGGAGCAGTTGTTGCGATTGATATCATGTGTAAGACGGCAGATGTGGAACTCGTTACCTGGGAGAAGAAGTTAGGTGGAAGACTCGTAACAATCATTATCCGCGGAGACGTATCTGCTGTAACCGGCGCCATCGAAACTGCTGCAGCGAACGGGATCAAGAAACCAGTAGCGCATGTTGTGATTGCGAATCCTCATGAGGAGATCATAAAACTGATCAATAACAGCGCGAACAGGGTAAGTTAGGAGGCAGTCAGATGGCAGAAGAGAAGAAACCAACAGACGGCGAACAAACTGCTGGTTCCAAGGAAACAGCAGGAGCAGCAAAAAAGAGCACTGCCAGGTCAACAAAGGCTGCGAAAAGTACAGCGAATAAGACAACCGGCACTGCAAAAGCTGCATCCACCAAGAAAACGACTACAGCTAAGGCGCCGGCCAAGACCCTTCAGAGGGTAAAACAGACGGCGCAGCAGGCGGAACAAGTAGAAGAAATTCAATTAAAGGAGGAAAAAAGAATGTCACAGGAAGCATTAGGAATGGTTGAAACAAGAGGTTTAGTAGCATCAATCGAAGCAGCAGATACAATGCTCAAAGCAGCTAATGTTGTATTAGTAGGAACAGAGAAGATCGGTTCCGGACTTGTAACAGTTATGGTTCGTGGAGACGTCGGAGCAGTGAAATCTGCAGTTGAGTCTGGTGCAGAAGCAGCAGGAAGACTTGGCGAATTAGTAGCTACACACGTAATTCCAAGACCACACAATGATGTAGAAAAGATTCTTCCTACAATTAAATAATTAGTTCTGGTTAGTGTGCCGCTTTAGTCAGAGGATATCTGCACTGGCGGCACACTATAAGCTAAATGAGGAGAATTGATATGGACAATAGTAATGTAGCATTAATTACCAAAATGGTATTAGAAGCTGTAGAGAAACAGAAAGCATCTGATGATACCGGATATATGGTTCCGATTGGGGTGTCTGCAAGGCATATCCATCTGACACAGGAGCATGTAGAGGCTTTATTTGGTCCGGGATATCAGTTAACTAAGAAAAAAGAGCTTATGGGCGGGCAGTTTGCTTCCAACGAGCTGGTCACCATCGTAGGTCTAAAGCTTAGGGCAATAGAGAATGTCAGAATCTTAGGACCTGTCAGAAGCAAATCACAGGTGGAGATTTCTGCAACAGATGCAATCCGTCTTGGTGTGAAGGCTCCAATCAGAGAGTCCGGCAATGTTGCCGGTTCTGCAGCAATCGCGGTTGTAGGGCCAAAGGGCGCGATTTATCTGGATGAAGGATGTATCATCGCAAAGAGACACATCCACATGTCACCGAAGGATGCGATGGCAGCCGGGGTACATGACGGAGATGTTGTTTCCGTAAAGGCAGATAACGAGAGAGGAACTGTTTTCAATCACGTGCAGATTCGTGTAGATGACAGCTTTACCCTTGAGATGCATATTGATACTGATGAGGCCAATGCGGCTAAGATCGCCACAGGTGATACCGTCAGGATCATTAAATAAGAATTACATAAAAAGAAGTGCACTGGCACATTAGTATTTCACCTGTTCACAGGAAAAGTGCTGATGTGTCAGTGTGCACATTACGAATCAAAGTCGCATTAGGAGGATGTTATGCTGATAGGGAAAGTAAAGGGTAGTGTTGTTTCAACACGCAAATGTGAAAATCTGGTCGGCAATAAGTTTATGATTGTAGATGTTTTGGAACATATGCAGACTGGTGCAAAACAACTCATTGCGATTGATAAGATTGGTGCAGGTATAGGTGATTATGTGTTAGTATCACAGGGAAGCGCCGCAAGGATCGGTTCTGGTATGCCGGACGCACCTGTTGATGCAGCAATAGTTGGAATTATTGACGATGGAACAGGACTGGAGTAGTGAAATGATGGAAATGAAAGAATTAAGCAGCATATTGCAGCAGAATGGTATAGTTGGTGCAGGTGGTGCAGGCTTTCCTACTTATGCAAAGTTAGATGAACGTGCAGAGACAATCATCCTGAACTGTGCAGAATGTGAACCACTCTTAAGATTACATAGACAATTACTCGAAAAGTATGCACAGGAAATCGTTGAGACCTTCCATATGATGGGGCAGGTTGTAGGTGCAAAAGAAGTAGTTATTGGTATTAAAAAAGCTTATAAAAAGACAATTGATGCGTTGAATGAGGTAATTGGGGAGTATCCAGAGGTAAGGCTCGGGCTGCTCGACGAGGTCTATCCGGCGGGAGATGAAGTCGTGCTGATCTACGAAGTGACCGGCAAGGTCGTAAGGCCGGGCGGACTCCCGATTGAAAGCGGAGTCGCTGTCTTCAATGTGGAGACTGTATATAATGTATATAGAGCGCTCAATCAGAAGACTCCGGTTGTTGACAAATTGGTGTCTGTAGTTGCAGAAGTGGAACATCCGGTCACAGTCCGTGTCCCGATCGGAACAACGATCGAGGAAGTAGTAAGGCTTGCTGGGGGGACTACAACAAAGGATGCGGTGTACTTCATCGGAGGACCGATGATGGGATTTATCGGAACAGGTTCTCAGCCTGTGACAAAGACGACTAACGCAGTATTGGTACTGCCGGAGGAACATCTTATTATTCAGAAGAAGAGACGTAAGTCATCGATCGACTTGAAACGTGCGGCAGCATGCTGCTGTCAGTGCACGATGTGTACAGATCTATGTCCGAGAAATCGTCTAGGACATCCGATTGAGCCGCATTTATTTATGCGTGCAGCTACCTGTAAAGATATGCAGGAGCCGAATATCTTTATCAATACCATGTTCTGTTCTTCCTGTGGATTGTGCGAGATGTATTCCTGTATGCAGGGATTATCACCGAGATCTTTAATGGCAGAATACAAAGCTGGTCTTCGTGCCAATGGAATCAAGCCGCCGCAGGGTGTAGTTCCTAAGCCGGTAGGAGAAGAGAGAGAATACCGTAAGGTCCCGATGGAACGTCTGATGGCAAGACTGGATCTGACGAAGTATGATAAAGAGGCACCTCTTGATGAGTCAAGAGTTCCAATCAAGAAAGTGAAGATCCTTTTAAGCCAGCATATTGGTGCACCTGCGTCTGCAATCGTGAAACAGGGCGACCAGGTGACAAGAGGACAGATGGTCGCTGAACCAGGAAAGGGCTTAAGTGTGGGCATCCATGCAAGTATAGATGGTACAGTCATCGAAGTAAGTGAGAAATATATTGTAATAGAAACTCAGGAAGGACGTGCAGGCAATGAGTAAGGCAATTGGAATGGTAGAATATAAGACTGTTTCATCAGGTGTAGTAGCAGCAGATGCTATGGTAAAGACTTCTGAAGTGAGTATAATAGAGGCTCAGACAGTATGTCCGGGAAAATATATTGTAATTATTTCAGGAGATTTAAGCGCCGTGAATGCAGCAATCGAGACATCTAAGGAACTGCACGGCAAACACCTGATCAACAGTTTCGTACTCGGCAACCCACATAAATCAATCTTCCCTGCAATCTATGGAGCTACTAAGATTGAAGAGGTATCTGCTCTCGGTATTATGGAGACATATGATGCGACTTCTATCATTGTAGCGGCGGATGAGGCAGCTAAGACTGCGATTGTTGATCTGATCGAGCTGCGTATCGCCAGAGGAATGTGCGGGAAGTCTTACCTGATGCTGACAGGTGATGTGGCGGCTGTGGAAGCAGCAATTGAGAAGGCAAAAGCTGCAGTGGCAGAAGAAGGTATGTATCTCGATTCTTCTGTAATTGCACATCCCGATGCAAAGATTCGGGAAGCGATTTTATAAATTACAGAACGATCTATCGTCGTGGGGCACTGCGGTATGTAGTGAGGGCCAGACGAATAGAGATAAAGGAATCTGTATGATGTAAGTGACCGGGAGGCAGTGTGATGCTGGCAATAGAACGACGGAATGAAATATTAGAAAAACTGCAGGCTGAACGGCGTGTAGTAGTAAGTGAATTAAGCCAGATCTATGAGGTTTCTGAGGAGACGATCCGAAGGGATTTAGAGAAGCTGGTCAATGACGGTTATGCCATTAAAAGCTATGGCGGAGCTGTCATCAATGAGAACGTAAATATTGATTTACCGTTTAACATCAGAAAAAATCACAATGTGATAGGCAAACAGCGTATAGCAGAGCTGATCAGCTCAAGGATAAAGGACGGAGAGAGCGTCATGCTGGACGCAAGCTCCACAGCGGTATATGTTGCCAAGGCATTGAAAGGGAAAAGAAATCTGACATTGATCACGAATTCAGTGGAGATCATCATTGAATTATTTGATGTGCCGGACTGGAGTGTACTTTCAACAGGCGGCGTGTCCAGAGAAGGGTCATTGGCCCTCGTGGGACCGCAGACGGATAAAATGCTCCGTTCATATCACGTGGATAAGACAATCATTTCCTGCAAAGGATTCGATTTAAAGTCCGGTCTTACAGATTCTGATGAACTTCTTGCAAACAATAAGAAGACGATGTTAGATGCAGCGAAGGAAAGAATTCTCGCTGTGGACAGCAGCAAATTCGATAAGACGGCCTTCACAGCAGTAGGAATGCTGGAAGATATTACGACCGTTGTTACTGACGAGAAGCCTCCGGCCAGATGGCTGCAGGCATTAAAAGAGTTAGGGATAGAGTGTATCTATCCGAAGTAGAGGAAGGCACTATGAAAAGCTTTGATATTAAGACAAAAATATATTTCGGTGATCAGGCGCTGGACCGTCTGATCGAGATACCATACCATAAAGTATTGGTCATTACAGACCCATTTATGGCACAGAGTAATATGATCAATCTGATTACAGATCCTCTCAAGAAAGGGAATATCGAGTTTGATATCTTTAAAGATGTCGTGCCGGACCCTCCGATTGAGAAAATCAGTGAAGGAGTCAAGAAGATGCTGGAATATCGGCCAGAGGCGATCATCGCTGTGGGAGGCGGTTCTGCCATTGATTCCTCCAAATCCATCCGCGAATTTGCCCTCCGTGTAGATAACTATGCAGAGGTCGGGCTGATTGCAATACCGACTACGAGCGGGACGGGTTCAGAGGTAACCTCTTTTGCGGTCGTATCTGATCCGAAGGAACAGATGAAGTATCCGCTGGTTTCCAGAAGCTTGACCCCTGATGAGGCAATTCTGGATGCAGAGCTTGTAAAGAGCGTGCCGCCGGCAATCACGGCTGATACCGGTATGGATGTATTTACACATGCTCTGGAAGCTTGTGTAAGTACAAACAGGAATGATTTTTCAACTGCCCTTGCAGAAAAGGCAATTGAGATCTGTGGTGTTTTCCTGCTCCGTGCATATCTGGACGGGAATGATACACATGCGAGACAGAAGATGCACTCTGCATCCTGCCTTGCTGGACTGGCATTTAATTCTGCATCATTGGGAATCAATCACAGTATGGCGCATCAGCTTGGTGCTACTTTCCATGTACCACATGGACGTGCCAATGCAATGCTGCTTCCGCATATCATTGAGTTCAATAGTGATATCAATAAGCACAGCAAGAGCCGTACCGAATATCTCCCTGCTGTAAAGAGATATTCTACAGTTGCACAGATCCTTGGATTGAGCAGCTACAATAAGATCATGACAGTACGTTCCCTTGTTAACTGGGTACAGTTCATGTTAAAAGAGATGGATATCCCACTGTCAATTTCACAGTTAGGTAAGATTGACAAGGAAGATTACTTCAATGCAATCGACCGTATGGCAGATGCAGCTCTGGCGGATGCTTGTACAGCAACGAACCCGCGTGTGCCGAGAAAAGCAGATATTGTTCAGATTTATAAAGATCTGTGGTAAAGTATAGAAAGAAAAGATGTAAAAAAATCAGTCAGAAATTTAGTTACGTATAACAGGGCTTCCTCCCTGTATAGAAAAAGTACGGATTCGGTATGTGGAATATCGAACCCGTACTTTTTTCACCCCTTTTTAATAATAATCCCGGTATTCACTGGGAGTCATATGTACAGAACGTTCAAAAGCCCTCAAGAAAGTGAGGGTAGTCTTAAATCCGACCTGGCTGGCAATAGAGTTGATTGAAAGCTTGGAGTAAGCAAGTAGTTCCTTCGCCTTATTGATTCTGAATTCATTTACATACTGGTGTATCGTTACTCCCATCTGTTTTTTGAATATCTTGCAGAAGTAGTACTTGGAGAAGCCGACCTGGTTCGATATCGTTTCGATGCTCAATTCATCTTTATAGTTCAAAGAGATATACTTTAGTGCAGCATTGATATTATTCTCCTGAGCAGGGGTCATCTCTTTGATGGTGCTGATATTAAATGCGAGATCATATAAGGAAGTAAAAATATTGTGGATCAGCATGGAGGAGTGGATATATTTCCATACATCATTATATGGCTCAGTAGATTCCGTTAATATATAGTAGAGATCCATAAAATGATCCAGTACATTGGCAAACGGATTACACAGAATAATGTTATCATGGGTGCGGACCAGATTGTAGAAACGTTTTGCATGACTTCCCCCGATGATGAAATAATAATATTTCCATTCTTTTGATACCCTGGTAAATGTAAGGGTCGTATTACAGGCTGTCGTGATGACAGAATTGGGCTGTACATAAAAAGTTCTTTTATCTTTTGTGTAGCGTACAGTACCATCCAGAGAGTATAAAAGAAGATATTCGTTATAGTTATTTTTTTCTCCAAGGACAAATTTTCTCTCGCTGCAGTATCCGCATTCTTTTACTGTGAATGGAAAAGAGTCCGACATGGAATTGGGAGAAAAATAATAGGTATTAAACTTTTTAGGAAAATCTCTTTTGGGTGATGGCATACATGTGTCCTCCTCTATTAGTACAATGTAATAAATGAAATGAAAAACAAAAAAAGTTACTGTTTAAATTCACAAATGTTGTTTATAGACAAAATTTGATTTTTTGATGAAAAACCACTAAAAAATTATAACATTAACTAGCAAAAATGACAAATGCTTTAAAATAGCAATTTTAGATAGCGAAAAAACAAATTATGATATTGAATTAAGGGGTAAAGGTATGGATACTAGGTACATAGACAGGAGGTAAGCAGGACAAAAAAAGGAAAGGGGAAAACAAGATGAGCGATTATATCTTGGAACTGAAAGATGTAGTAAAAACTTTCGGTGGTGTTACTGCATTGGATGGTGTACATTTTCAGTTAAAAAAAGGTGAGATACATGCTCTGATGGGTGAGAACGGTGCAGGTAAATCTACCTTCATCAAAGTTATCACAGGAGTGCACCAGCCAGACAGCGGATTAATGTTATTGGAGGGAGAGAAGATTACTCTTCGATCAACAGAAGATTCCGCAAAATTAGGAATTGCTGCTATATATCAGCATGTTACAGCATTTCCAGACCTGTCAGTAACAGAGAACATCTTTATGGGACAGGAGATAAAGAACAAGTTCGGGATATACAATTGGAAACTAATGACAAAACGGGCAAAAGAACTGATTGAGCCATTAAGTAAAAATATTGATGTATCCAAGCCGATGAGCACTCTTTCTGTTGCACAGCAGCAGTTAGTCGAGATTGCCAAGGCGTTATCAAGAGATGCAAGAATTTTGATCATGGATGAGCCTACAGCATCACTTTCCAGAAGAGAATGTGAAGAGCTGTACCAGATTACAGAGCATTTGAGAGATGAGGGCGTTTCCATCATCTTCATCACACATAAATTCGAGGACATGTATCGTCTGGCAACGAGAGTCACGGTATTCCGTGATTCCAAATACATAGGCTGCTGGGATGTTGACAAGATTTCGAATCAGAAGCTGATTGCAGCAATGGTTGGTCGTGAATTAACACAGATGTATCCGCCAAAGAATGCAAAAATTGGAGATGTTGTGCTGAAAGTCAACAATATTTCCAAGGAGGGATACTTCAAGGATGTATCTTTCGATGTACGTAAAGGTGAGATTCTTGCCCTTACGGGTCTGGTCGGAGCCGGACGTACTGAGGTATGTCAGAATATTTTCGGTATCATGACTCCAGATAAGGGAACGATTGAGCTGGAAGGGAAGACAGTCAAGATCAACAGCCCGATCGATGCTTTAAAGTACGGTATCGGACTGCTTCCAGAGGATAGACAGACACAGGGGCTAATCAACGAACTGCCGATTTACCAGAATGTATCATCAGCCGATATGAGCAAGTTCGTAAAAGGGGCGAAGATCGACGTTGCTGCAGAGGAAAAGAAGGCAATCGAGCTCTGCCAGAAGATTCAGCTAAAGGCAAAAGACATCAGTGCACCGCCGTCTTCTTTATCAGGTGGTAATCAGCAGAAGGTCGTTTTTGCAAAGCTTTTGAACTGTGACCTCAAGGTACTGATTCTCGATGAGCCTACCAAGGGTATCGACGTTGGAGCAAAGTATTCTATCTATGAGATCATGAACGAACTGACAGCCAGTGGATACGCAATTATCATGGTTTCTTCGGAAATGCCGGAGGTACTTGGAATGGCTGACAGAATCGTAGTTATGAGAAATGGACGAGTTGCCGGACAGTTTGAGTCAGAGGGAACGACCCAGGAAATGATTCTGGAAGCGTCATTAAAACAAGAAGAAGGGAAGGAGAGTTAAGAATGGGAACAACAGGAAAAAATAAATCACTACTTTCCCGGATGACAGAAAGCAGAAACTTTGGACTGATTCTCGGACTTGTTGTGCTTCTGATCATTGCAGCTATTATCACACCATCAATGTATTCTCTGAATTCTTTGATGAACATGCTTCAGAACAATGCAGTATACGGACTTCTTGCAATTGGTGAGATGATGGTCATCCTGACAGCAGGTATCGATATTTCTATCGGGGCGACTCTGTCACTGACCGGTGTTGTATGCTGCCGCCTGATGGCTGAAAATCCGGGCGTGCCGGCAGTTGCGTGGGTACTTCTTGCTCTGCTGATCGGTGCTCTCTGCGGTGCTTTTAATGGAATTCTGGTTGGATATTTCAAGATGGTGCCTATGATCGCCACACTTGGTACGATGTATGCATTCCGTGGATTTTCCTTCTTATTCAGCGGTGGACAGTGGTGGTTCCCGCATCAGTTCACAGAAGGATATTTAAAATTTGCAACACTCAGGATACTAGGGGTCCCCGCGATCCTATGGATCTTGCTGCTGGTATTTGCACTGGCGATTCTGTTCCTTGGACATACTTCAAGAGGACGTCGTATCTATGCTATTGGTACGAACCGTGAGTCTTCACAGGTCGCAGGTATCAGAGAGGAAAGAGTCGTATTCCTTGCAATGACACTCTGTGGTATGCTCGCAGGACTTGCTGGAATGCTCTACACAGCGAACTATGCAACATGCAGCTACAGTATCGGTGAATCCTACGAGATGACAGCTATCGCAATCTGTATTCTTGGAGGAGTCAGCATCAATGGTGGAAAAGGAAAAGTAGATGGAGTCATCATCGGTTTCCTCATGATGTCAGTCATCACATACTTTATCAGTCTTCTTCCAGGATTGAGTGTATGGTCTGATGCAATCCAGGGAGCAATCATCATTGCAGCGGTTGCACTGAATATTTATATGGAACGCTCTGCTGAAAAGAGAGCACTTAGAGAAAGGGGTGCTTTAATCTAATGAGTGGAGAGAACAATACAACAAAAACAGCACCTGTAAGAGATTTAACTGTAAAACAGGGCTTTAAGTTATCGAAGTTTTTAGTAAGCTGGGAAATGGTACTGGTATACATACTGCTTTTGATCAACATCGTATTGATGATGAAAAAGGCGAACCTTTATTTCTCACCAGGAACCATCCAGGCAATCATCCAGTCAGGTATGGATGTATGCCCGCTCGTACTCGGAATGATATTTATCCTAATGCTCGGTGATATCGATGTATCCGTAGCCTCTACGATGATTTTTGCATCCATGATCACAGGTCTGTGCTGTCAGGCAGGTATGCCGGGAATTGTCGGTGTCATTGCAGGTATCCTTGCCGGCGGACTGTGTGGTGCATTCAACGGATTCTTTGTTGCATATATAGGAATGCCTGCGGTTATTGTAACAATAGCAACGTCCATGCTGTTTAGAGGAATTGTTAAGATTATTCTGGACGTAAACGTATTGAAAGTATTCCCAAGCTTCTATACTGCAATTGCATGGACAAACATTGCGGGAATCCCGCTTTCACTGATTATCTTCCTTCTGATGGGCGCAGGTTTTGTCTTCATCCTTCAGAAGACAAGATTCGGAAGAAGGCTTTACATTATCGGTAATAATGCTACATGTGCACAGTATTCCGGTATTGATGTAAGAAAAACAAAATTATTTGTATTCGTATTAATGGGATTCATGTGCGGAATCGCATCTATCTTCTTCGTAGGACGTATGGGAGGCAGTGTTTCCTCTACCATGGGTACTGGTTATGAGATGACAGCAATCGCTATCTGCGTACTTGGTGGTGTGTCTACGAATGGTGGTAAAGGTAAGGTTTATGGCCCGATCATTGCAACATTGATTATGGCATTCCTTACATATACACTTGGACTTTTGGAAGTAGATGCAAATACAAGAAAGATTGTAACTGGCTTTATCCTGATCATTGCCGTTCTGATTCCAAATGTAAATAGACAACTGATGGCAAACATTAAACTGAAAGTCGTATTCAAGGGAAACAAGAACGTAGAAGCTTTGAATAATAAGACAGCAGAGGAAGTTAAAGTGCTCAAGAACACAATTGCAGAGACAAGAAAAGACAGTACTTTAAACGAAGCTGATAAATCTGCTAAGATCAAGAAATGCGAAGATAAGATCGCATCACTCCAGAAAAAATGTAAGGAGCAGACGGCGGTCTGGCTTGAGGAGCAGAAGGAAGACGAAAGAAAAGCAAAGGCACGTTTTAATACAAAGTAAGAAGTGCAGCGGATTATAGGCAGCCAAAGAGCTGTTTATATAATAAAAACAAGGAGGAAGTAATATGAAAAATTGGAAAAGGCTGTTAGCATTGGGGATGAGCACCATGATGCTTGCATCTTTAGTAGGATGCAGCACAACAAAGTCTGACTCTACAACTGGAGGGGACTCAGGCGACAAGAAAGCAGCAGCAAGCGACGCAGGCAGTGATGACGCATCACTGGAAGGAACACATGTATTTATGTTCAAATCAACAGGTAACTCTTTCGGAGATCTGATGTATCAGGGATTTTCAGAGTACTTGGAAGCAAAGGGCGAGAAGACCGCTTATAAGAGCCCTGCTGAGACAACAGTAGCAGCTCAGGTTCAGATGCTTGATGAGCTTATTACACAGAAGGTTGCTTCTATCACAATCTCCACAAATGGTGATGCTGGTTATGATGAAGTGTTCAAGAAAGCAAAAGAAGCAGGAATCCCGATCGTATCTGTAGACTCCGAAGCAAACCCAGAATATCGTATCTGCCATGTTAACCAGGCTGAGACCGCTGATATCGGATCTTACCTCGTAGAAGCAGCAGTTCTGATCACACTTGGTGTGGATTATCCTGGTGATGGAAAGATGGAAGAAACAGTGAAGACAGAACTTGGAAAATATTCAGGGGATGAAATCAAATTAGGTGTTCTTTCTGCATCTATCGATACACCAGTACAGAACTCATGGATTGCAGCTATGGAAGACGAGCTTTCAAAAGACTTCTATGCTGGAAAAGTAAGTCCGGATCTTGACAAGAAATATGGTAATGATGACTTAACAGAGTCCACAACACAGGCTCAGGCATTTATCGCAGAGAACAAAGTTGACTGTATCATTTCTCCTACAACAGTAGGTATCGCAGCAGCAGGACAGTCTCTGAAATCAGCGAACAGCGAAATTAAACTGACAGGTCTTGGACTTCCATCAGAGATGCAGTCCTTTATGCCGGCTAAAGCTGATGATGATGCATTCGAATCTGTATGCCCATACATGATGCTGTGGGATGTTATCCACTTAGGAGCAGTTTCAGGTGCAGCTACATATGCAGCAGTAAACGATGGATACGATGGAAGCGTTGGATCTAAATTCGATATGGATGCATTCCGTGACTACGAAGCAACTTCATACGAGACATATCAGAGTGGAGATGGCACAGCTGTTCTTGCTGGAACACCTTACATCTTCTACAAAGACAATATGCAGGATTGGATCGACGTTCTGTAAGAGAATGCCCGATTGCAAAATAATCTCATATAGATTATAATCTTATTGAGATCCTATGAATCATAAATAAGGAAGAAAATTCTGGTGGGGATTTTCTTCCTTATTTTGTAACCGGTACAGTGTTCATCGACAGTCATCGGTCATACGCGGTACCGGCAGAACGCAGCAAGAAACAGGAGGAGAAGCATGAGATATTTGATGGGAATTGACAATGGCGGGACCTTTTCCAAAGCCGCAATATTTGATGAGAATGGATGCCAGGTCTCTGTCGCCAGTGTGCCGACGGTAACGATTACTCCCAAGCCTGGATATACGGAGCGGGACATGGAAGAATTGTGGCAGGTAAATGCTCAGGCAGTCCGTCAGGCAATTGAAAAGAGCGGTGTGGACCCGAAAGATATAGCCGGAGTCTCTTATTCGGGACATGGGAAAGGACTGTATCTGGTCGGGAAGGATGGCAGGAGCGCATATAACGGCATTGTTTCCACAGATGCAAGAGCATGGTCCTATGTGAAGAAGTGGAAAGAGGATGGAACGGCAAAAAAGGTCTATCAGAAGACATTTCAGGAGATTCTGGCCTGCCAGCCTGTCAGTCTGCTTGCATGGTTAAAAGACCATTGCCCTGAGGTGATTGAGAATACAAAGTACATTTTTGCAGTCAAAGATTATGTGCGTTATAGAATGACAGGGGAAGCCTACGCAGAATACACGGATTTCTCTGGCGGCAATCTGGTCAATATGACGACCGGGGAATATGACAGAGAGCTTCTTTCCTATATGGGATTGGAAGAGGTCTATGAAAAGCTTCCTCCGCTCAAACATGCTGCGGATATCTGCGGATATATTACAAAAGAAGCAAGTGAGATGACCCTTCTTAAAGAGGGGACCCCAGTTGCGGCCGGTATGTTCGATGTAAATGCCTGCGGCATCGCGTCAGGCTTATCAGACGAAGAGAAGATGTGCATGATTGCGGGAACATGGAGCATCAATGAGTTCATTGCAAAGAAACCAGTCCTGAACGGGACAGTCGCGTTAAATTCCATGTTCTGCATTCCGGGATATTACCTGATTGAGGAGAGCAGCCCGACCTCCGCAGGGAATATGGAATGGTTCATTCGTAATCTGATGAACTATGAGAAGGCAGAGGCGAAGGAAGCTGGCGGTTCTGTCTATGATATAACGAATGAATGGGTGGAATCCATCGAGCCTCAGGATAATGGGATTATTTTCCTGCCATTTTTAAATGGATCGAATGAGGATGCACTAGCCAAAGGAACATTCATCGGGCTGACAGCCTATCATAATAAGAAGCATATGCTCAGAGCCGTTTATGAAGGAATTGTATTCTCACATATAACTCATGTGAAGAAGCTGCTGCGTAACCGTGAGGTTCCGGCGAGTATCCGGCTTTCCGGCGGAGCAGCCAATTCTGATGTCTGGGTACAGATTTTTGCAGATGCTCTGCAGATACCAATCGATGTGATAGAGGACAAGGAGTTGGGAGCACAGGGGGCAGCGATTGCAGCCGGAATCGCAGTTGGAATATACCGCGATTATGAGGATGGCAGCCAGAAGACTGTAAAGATTACGAAGACAGTATTTCCGCGTCCTGAGTATCAGGAGATCTATGAGAAAAAGTATCAGACATACCGCCGTGTGATCGAGGGCTTGAGTGGTGTCTGGGAGTGCTTTGAAAACTAAGGAAACTTAAGGCAGGGAGAGAGAAGATGATGTCAGAAAAATATACACTTGGTCTTTACGAGAAATCAATGCCAGCCGTATTGACTTGGGAGGAGAAGCTCCTGGCAGCAAAGGAAGCGGGCTTTGATTTCGTAGAGATCAGTATTGATGAGACGGATGAGAAGCTGGCAAGACTGGACATGTCAAAGGAGGAACGGTTGGAGCTGGTACGTCTGATGCAGTCAACACAAGTTCCGATCCGCACCATGTGTCTGAGCGGACACCGCAAATATCCACTGGGCAGCAGCGATCCGGCAGTCTGTACAAGGGGAATGGAGATTATGGAGAAGGCTCTGGTGCTCGCTGACGACCTGGGAATCCGTATCATCCAGCTTGCAGGTTACGATGTGTACTATGAGGATTCTACCTTTGAGACGAAGAAACGTTTCCTTAAGAACTTGAAAAAGGCAGCAGAGATGGCAGCACGTCTTGGTATTATGATGGGCTTTGAAACCATGGAAAATGAATTCATGAATACGGTCGAGAAGGCGATGAAATATGTGACACTGGTAGGCTCCCCTTACTTGAATGTGTACCCGGACCTGGGGAACATCACGAATGCGGCAAAGACCTATCAAAATGATGTGCTGGAAGATTTGGAACTTGGAAGAGGGCACCTTGCGGCAATGCATTTAAAAGAGACTGTCCCGGGTAAATTCAGGGAAATTCCATTTGGAACCGGACATGTTGATTTTGAGAGCGGGGCAGCAAAAGCCTGGGAATTGGGGGTTCGTAAATTCGTGACAGAATTTTGGTATACAGGGAATCCGCAATGGAAAGAGGACCTTTTATTTGCAGGCAAGATGTTTCGAGAAATCCTGGATGCATTTTAAAGGGCTGATTTAGAAGAAAGAAATCCTGAAAAAGATATCATTTATAGAAGCAAAGGAGAGTAAGACGATGGTAAGAAAAAGTTTTAAGATGAAATTATATGAGGGAATGGCAGAAGAATATGAGAAGAGACATAATGCGCTCTGGCCGGAGATGAGAGATATGATTCATGAGTACGGCGGATCTAATTATTCTATTTTCCTTGACACAGAGACAAATGTGCTTTACGGATATATTGAGCTGGAAGATGCAGAAAAATGGGACAAGAGTGCTGATACAGAAATCTGCCGTAAATGGTGGGACTTCATGGCTGATATCATGGAGACAAACCCAGATAACAGCCCGGTATCAATCGATTTGAAACCAGTATTTCACTTAGATTAACAGGAATAAGTGAAAATAGCTTGATGAATTGAGATGCAGCAAAAGGTACATAAGAGGTGCATATAATAGAGTCGTAGACAAACAGTAAAAAGTAGAGATGCTATGCGGAAATAGAAACGCATAGCGTCTTTTTTTATTCGTAGTAATTGCACAAAGTTAAGGTTAGAAATATAGCACATTCTACTAAATTTAGTTTTCATAAAAAGTTCCGATTGACATTTTACAGCAGCAGAGTTATTATAAAACCAGAAAAACCGAAACGTTTCGGTTTCAAAATAAGGAGGATTATACATATGCCATTAGTTACATCAGAACAAATGTTATTAGACGCACAGAAGGGCGGCTATGCAGTAGGTGCTTTTAACGTAGAAAATATGGAGATGGTAAAGGCTGTCATTGCGGCTGCAGAGGAACTTCGAGCACCGGTTATGCTCCAGACTACACCTTCTACCGTAAAGTATGGTACATTGGAGACTTACTTTGGAATCGTAGCAGCAGAAGCCAAGAAGGCAACGGTTCCGGTATGCCTGCACTTAGATCACGGCAGCAGTTTTGAACTGGCAGTACAGGCAATCAAAGCAGGATATACATCTGTTATGATCGACGGTTCCCATGAGAGCTTTGAAGATAACATTGCAGTGAGCAAGAAGGTCGTAGATGTGGCTAAGGCATGTGGAATCCCGGTAGAGGCAGAGCTTGGAAAGGTCGGCGGAAAGGAAGATGACTTGGAGGCAGAAGCGGACACGAACACAGATCCGATGGAAGCAAAAGAATTCGTAGAGCGCACAGGTGTTTCTTCTCTTGCGATCGCGATCGGTACTGCACATGGATTTTATGCCGGAACTCCTGTCTTAGATAAGGAGAGAGTTTCCGAGATTAAGAAGGTAGTATCTGTTCCACTTGTACTTCATGGAGCATCCGGATTAAGTGATGACGATGTCAGAGAATGCGTACAGCGCGGTATGTGTAAGGTGAACTTTGCAACGGAGTTAAGGGTCGCTTATACAGACGCAGGCAAGAAGCTTTTAGCAGAGAAGCCAGAGACATTCGATCCGAAGAAACTCGGTGTTGTGGGAATGGAAGCAGTAAAAGAACTGGTCATGGGACGCATGAAGGTATGTGGATGTGACCACAAAGCAGAATAAAATATCCAAGGGGCGAAACAGCTTCCTTGTGGATATTGGAGGCAGAGCATGGCAGCAACAATCAAGGACATTGCGAAGCAGACCGGACTCGGGCTTGCAACGATTTCTTCTTATTTAAATGGCGGAAACGTCAGGGAGAAAAACAGAGTCAAGATTGAGGCGGCAATCGAAGAGCTTCATTTTGAGGTGAACGAGGTTGCCAGGGGCCTTAAGACAAATAAGACGAAAATTATCGGAATCATCATCCCGGAGCTGAACAACATCTTCTGTGCAGAAATCATCACAGAGGTGGAGGACTTACTTCGCAGCCATGGATATGCGACGATGATCTGTGATTGCCGTACAGATGAGAGGCGGGAAGAAGAAGCAGTCGAATTCCTTCTTCACAGGAGAGTAGATGGATTGATCATCATGCCGTCAGGACGCAGCGGAAAGTATCTGGAAAAGTTTACAAAGGCCGGAAAGCCGGTAGTGCTGATTGACCGAAAGCTTAAGGATATCGACTGTGACAGCGTGCTTGTAGATAATGAGGGAGCAGCAGAGGATGCAGTGAACCGTCTTTTAAAGGCAGGACACACTAGAATCGGAATGATTGCAGGACCAAAAGACATCTACACGGCCCAGGAGCGTTACAGTGGGTATTGCAAGGCGCTTGAACAGGCCGGGATACGACCGGATGCAAAACTTGCTGCATGGGGCAATTATACCATAGAAGGTGGTGCCGATGCGATGAAAGAGCTGGTCAGAGAGAATCCTGATATGACGGCCGTCTTTGTATCCAACTATGAAATGACCATGGGAGCGATTATCCAGATCAATGAATTGGGAATTCGTATTCCAGAGGAGCTTTCCTTTATTGGGTTCGATAATGTGGAGTTCGCAAAGGCGAGTATCCCTAAATTAAGTATCGTGACGCAGCCGACAAAGGAGATTGCCCGCAATGTATCGGAATTGATGCTGGGACGTCTGGAGGAGGCAGAAGAGGCGGAACGAAAAGAGTATGAGACAGTGAGGCTTACGACAAGCTTTGTGGAAGGCCGGTCGGTACTTTAACCTCGTCAGGGAAGCAGTGAAGCGGATTTAGAGTATCCGTTTTGAAGGATAGAAGAATCAATTACCGCTGTAAGGGCGGTGTGGAGGTTCATAATGAAGCAGTATTTATTAGGAATAGATATAGGAACAAGCGCATGTAAGATCGCTGTGTTCAACAGAGAGGGAAAAGTGATTGCCACTGCGAACGGCGATTATCCTGTCTACTATCCGAAGCAGGGGTGGGCAGAGCAGAATCCAGAGGAGTGGTGGAGTGCAGTCTGCGGCGCAGTCAAAGAGGTTCTTTCAAAGGGCGGTATTGCCCCGAAGGACATCGCAGGTGTAGGAATCGATGGGCAGAGCTGGTCTGCAATTGCGGTCGACAAGGACGGCCGGGTATTGACAAATACACCGATCTGGATGGATACAAGGGCGGCAGATATCTGTGAAGAACTGAATGAAAGAATTGGATCAGATGAGATTTTCAAACTTTCAGGTAATTCCCTGCAGCCATCTTATACAACGGCGAAGATCATCTGGTATCAGAGAAATATGCCAGAGGTATATGCAGATACATATAAGATCCTCCAGTCCAACAGCTATATTGCATATAAGCTGACTGGGGAGATGACACAGGATCTATCCCAGGGATACGGCCTGCATTGCTTTAATATGCATACCGGTACATGGGATGAAGATATGTGTGAGGCACTTGGGATTCCGATGCATCTCCTCCCGGAGATTCATCCGTGTCACGAAGTGATCGGAACAGTGAATGGAAAAGCAGCAGAGGAGTGCGGACTTGCAATTGGCACCCCTGTCGTAGCCGGAGGACTGGATGCAGCATGCGGCACATTGGGCGCAGGAGTCATCCATCCGGGCGAGACTCAGGAACAGGGCGGTCAGGCAGGAGGCATGAGCATCTGTACAGACCAGTATATTGCGGATGAAAGACTCATTCTGGGCTATCATGTTGTACCGGGACAATGGCTCTTACAGGGCGGTACCACCGGAGGCGGAGGTGTCATGAGATGGTTGGAGCAGCAATTCGGTGATTACGAGAGGGAAGAAGGAAAAAGACAGGGACGAAGCTCCTTAGATCTTTTCAATGAGATGGCAGAAAAGGTGACACCGGGCAGTGATGGTGTGGTATTCCTTCCTTATATGTCTGGAGAGCGCTCTCCGATTTGGGACCCAGATGCAAAAGGGGTCTATTATGGGCTGGATTTCAGTAAGACAAAGGCTCATTTTATCCGGTCATCCATGGAAGGGGTCGCATATGCATTAAAGCACAATCTGGATGTGGCAAAGGAAGCAGGGGCAGAGGTCAGTGTGCTGCGCGCCATGGGAGGCTCCGCTAATTCTCTGCTTTGGACCCAGATCAAATCCGATATCACAGGAAAGCCCATCATTGTGCCATCATCTGACACGGCAACGACTCTGGGAGCTGTGATTCTGGCTGGTGTTGGTGTGGGCATGTATGAAAGCTTTGAGGAAGCAGTCGCACTGACTGTAAAGGAGAAGCGTTCCCATGAACCAAATGTAGAAAATGCAGATGTTTATCAGAAGAATTATGAGGTTTATCTGGAACTTTATCGTAACTTAAAAGAAACAATGAAAAAAACAGGAGGCAGGTAAGATGAAAGCAGCAGTTGTATGTGCAAACGAGGATGTTCAGTATCTCGACTATGAGGAGCCTAAGGCTGGACCGGGCGAAGTCAAAGTAAAGGTGAAGGCTTCCGGAATCTGTGGTTCTGATATCCCGAGAGTGCTCCACAACGGAGTGCACTTCTACCCGATCGTTCTGGGACACGAGTTCTCAGGTGATGTGGTAGAAGTAGGGGAAGGTGTAACAAAGGTAAAAGTAGGAGACCGAGTGTCAGGAGCGCCGCTTCTTCCATGCATGAAATGTGATGACTGCCAGAATGGTAACTTTTCACTCTGCAAGCACTACAGCTTCATCGGCTCCAGACAGCAGGGAAGCAATGCAGATTATGTGGTAGTACCGGAGCAGAATGCGGTTGTCTTCGATAAGAGCATTTCCTATGAGCAGGGAGCCATGTTCGAGCCATCTACAGTTGCACTTCACGGCCTTCTCCAGAATGATTATCAGGGCGGCCAGTATGTGGCGATCCTGGGCGGCGGAACCATCGGTATGTTCACGATGCAGTGGGCAAAAATCTTCGGTTCCAAGAAGGTAGTCGTATTCGATATCAGCGAGGAAAGACTGGAACTTGCCAAACGTCTCGGCGCTGATGAGGTAATTAACACAACAAAAGAGAACTTCATGGAAGAGGCGATGGCAATTACAGACGGCAAAGGCTATGCATATGTCTATGAGACAGCAGGACAGGCACCGACCATGTATATGGCATTCGAACTGGCAGCCAACAAGGCTCATGTATGCTTCATCGGAACCCCTCATGTGGATCTGACATTCACACCAAAGATGTGGGAAAATATGAACCGTAAGGAATTCAAGCTGACAGGCTCCTGGATGTCATACAGCTCTCCGTTCCCAGGAAAAGAGTGGGAACTGACTGCACATTATTTTGCAACAGGACAGTTAAAATTCGATCCGGGCTTCATCTATAAGAAGGTACCGATGAGCCAGGCACAGGAAGCGTTCCAGATGTTTAAGACACCAGGACTTGTCAAAGGAAAAGTTCTGCTGGTAAATGAAGATTAGGAGGCATTTCCATGATTTTAACAGTAACCTTAAATGCAGCAATCGATAAACGGTATGTGGTAGAGGGATTTCAGATCGGAGAAGTGAACCGCGTGAAGGAATGTGCCTACACACCAGGCGGCAAGGGCTTAAATGTATCCAAGCCTGCAGCAATCGCAGGCGCAGAAGTGGTGGCCACTGGATTTGTGGGGGGACACGCAGGTAATTATATAGAAGCTTCTCTGAAACCATTTCATGTGGAGAGTGCATTCTACCACCTGGAAGCAGAGAGCCGTTCCTGTATCAATATCTGGGATGAGGTAAACAAAGTACAAACTGAATTTTTGGAGCCGGGATTTACGGTGACAGAAGAGGACTTTCAGGGATTTATTGAAAAGTTCAAAGGTCTGGTGGAAAAGGCAGATGTAGTAGCGATGTCAGGAAGTGTTCCAAAGGGACTGGATGGAACTGCTTACCAGAGACTTGTAAAGATCGTAAAGGATGCAGGTAAAAAGGTCATTCTGGATACGAGTGGAAAACTGCTCGAAATGGGAATTGAAGCCTGCCCTACTATGATCAAACCGAATATAGATGAGATCCGTATGCTCACAGGAAAAAACTGTGATGATATGAATGATATGATAGAAGCCGCAAAGGAAATTCATAGACGCGGTGTAGAAATCGTAGCAGTTTCCCTTGGCGGGGACGGTTCCTTTGTTGTATGTGACCAGGGAATCTACCAGGCGAAGGTGCCGAAGATCGATGCGGTCAATACGGTCGGATGTGGAGATTCTATGATCGCAGGATTTGCTCTGGGCTTAAGTGAAGGCCTGAGCATTGAGGGAATCCTGCGCAAGGCAAGTGCTATTTCAGCGGCAGCGGCTTTGAGAGAAGAGACTGGATTTTTTGTGAAGGAAGATATGGAAAGAATCTTCCCTGAAATTGAGATCCTGAAATTAAAATAATAAAAAAAGAAAAGGAGATATGAAGATGGGCGAATTTATTAACCCGGCAGATGTGCCAAAAGTAAAACTTTACACAGGAGAAGAAGTGCCATGTGTAGGTATGGGAACCTTCGGTTCTGACAGATTTACAGCAGAGGAGGTATCTAATGCAGTAGCAGGAGCAATCCGCTGTGGATACCGTATGTTCGACTGTGCAGCATGTTATGGAAATGAGGACCAGATCGGTGAAGTCTTCAAGGCTGCATTTGACGAGGGCGTTGTAGAGCGTAAAGAGCTTTACATCATGACAAAGGTATGGAATGATATGCACGAAAGAGTAGAAGAATCCTGTAGAAAGAGCATTGCTGATTTACAGTGCGATTATATCGATCTGTTCTTCATCCACTGGCCTTTCCCGAACTACCATGCACCAGGATGTGATGTAGATTCCCGCAACCCTGATTCCAAACCGTTCAGTGTGGAAGAATTCATGAGTACATACAGACAGTGTGAAGAATTAGTAGAAAAAGGACTGATCCGTCATATCGGTATTTCTAATATGACAATCCCGAAACTGGAGGCTGTCCTGCCATTGATGAAGATCAAACCAGTTGCTTGTGAGATGGAGCTTCATGTATGCTTCCAGCAGCAGGAATTATACGATTATCTTGTGTCAAAAGAGATTCAGCCAATCGGCTTCATGCCTTTAGGATCTCCACAGAGACCGGAGAGAGATATGTGTCCAGAGGATGTAGCTGACTTACAGACACCTGAAATGCAGGAAATCGCAAAAGCACACGGTGTACATCCGGCATTGATCGCACTGAAATGGGCTCATCAGAGAGGTCAGATTCCGATTCCATTCTCAGTACGTGAGCCAGAATACGTAAGCAACCTGAAATGTCTGACAGAAGATCCGCTGACAGACGAAGAGATGGCTAAGATCGCAACACTGGAGAGAAATAACAGACTTGTCAAAGGACAGGTGTTCCTCTGGGAAGGGGCAGAAGACTGGCATGATCTCTGGGATGAAGATGGCGTGATTGTGACACTGTAAGTGGCGCCGTACACGATCCTGAGTGGGACTTCCCCGGGTATGGTAAATATCTTCTTAAATGTCAGGCCACTTGTTAAGAGGCTGTAAAAGAAAAAGAGAGAAAAACTGAGGCACTGACCTCGGTTTTTCTCTTTTTCTTTTACAGCCTTTTAACTCATTCTAAGACATTAGAGAAAACATGTGCCGTACATGGGGAATCCCCGCGCAGTATCACGTACAGCTAGGCGCAGCAGGTCCAAAGGCTGGAGGGTTGGATTGGAGCAGTAATTGTGATATGATATAGAGAAATAATGGCTGCAGAATAAGGTATCAAAATGGCGGGAAAGGTGGGCTGTACCATGCATATTTTATACCAGCGTCTGGCGACTCTGATCAATGGGGAAGATCCCGATACGACGGAGTATCATATTGCCAGTGTAATGACAGAGAATATCGATCATATTGTCGAGTATTCCATCGGAGAGACAGCAAAGCTCTGTAATGTATCCAAATCGACGATTTCTAAATTTGTCAGGAGCCTGGGATTTGAAGATTATACAGATTTCAAGTGGGCGGCAATGGGGGAACAGAAAAAGGAGATATATACCAGGGATGGCAGTACGATCAATATTACGGATTTCATCTGCCAGAATGGCGTGAATACTTATATTGATGTGCTGACAAGGGATATCTGGCATCTGTTTGAGGCTGCTGATTTCAGGAAGATCGATGCTTTGGTGAGGGACATCCATGAATATAAAAGGATTGCGGCGTTTGGAGAAGTATATTCGGAGACGGCAGCTTTGAATCTTCAGTATAAGATGTCGCTCTACAGGAAGTTTGTCTATACGACGATTGACGACATGAAGCAGACACAGTATATCCGGAATGCAGACAAAGATACACTGCTGGTCATTTTTTCCAATACAGGGAGATACATCAGTATGTATACAAGACTGGAGGGCTGCCCCAGGAAAAAGTGTTTTGATGAGACCAAGGCAAAGGTTATCCTCATTACCTCGAACTGGGAAATGGCGGGAGATAAAAGGGTAGATGACTGTCTGTTTCTGGAATATTCGGATAAGGTACAGAACCATCCAATCCTATATCAGCTTTTGATTGAACAGATTGCGCTGAGATATCAGCAGATTTATGGTTTCCCACAGGAGACAATTGAAAAAAATAAATGAGAAGAGAGATTTCTGAGTGAGTTTCCAATATGCGAACTTTTCAGGAATCTCTTTTTTTCCTGCTATAATACCAATATCAACAAAAACAAAGGAGGAGAGGATGAGGATGAGCAGAATGTGGTTCCAAAAGGAAGCAGAAAATTGGAATGAAGCACTTCCGATCGGAAATGGATTTCTGGGCGCTATGGTTTTTGGCGGTACTTCATTGGAAAGAATTCAGATTAATGAAGATTCTGTCTGGTCCGGAGGATTCATGGACAGGATCAATCCGGATGCAAAGCCGAATCTGGACAGGATCAGAAAGCTTTTGGCAGACGGGAATGTCCGGGAAGCAGAAAAGCTGGCAGCCAGGAGTATGTATGCAACGTATCCGCATATGCGGCATTATCAAACCCTGGGTGATGTCTGGATCGAATTTACGGATATGCAGGGTGGACATCGGCTGGAATACACAAAAGAGCATTTTCCGGTCGTGATCACCGAAAAGAAAGAGGTTCAGGAATATCAAAGATTTCTTGACCTGGAGACTGCTGTTGGAGGACTGTCTTACCGATACGGAGACGGCGGGCACAGGAGGGAATATTTTTCGTCCTATCCTGCAGAAACGATTGTTTATCAAATCCAGGCAGAGGGACAAAGCAGGCTGAATTTTGAGGTTTCTGCAACAAGGAAGGATAACCGAAGCGGACGTGGATCTTCATATTGTGACGGGGTCCGCACACTGGAAGGCAGAACGATCAGTCTGCATGGCTGGCAGGGAGGCCGGGATGGAATCGGTTTTGAGATGGCCATCCGTGTGGAGTCCAAGGGCGGCAGTCAATACAGCATGGGCAGCCGTATCATTGTGGAAGGGGCAGAAAAGGCGGTACTCTATATTACTGGAAGGACCACATACCGAAGTGAGGATCCACATGAGTGGTGTATGAAGACCTTGTCGCGTGTATGCGAAAAGGAGACAGAAGAGCTTAAGCAGGAACATATATGTGATTATCAGAAATATTTCCAGACAAGCAGGCTCTTTTTAAAAGCCGGAGAGGAGCAGAATCGTTTTCCGATTCCCGAGCGTTTGAAACGGATGCGGGAGGGCGGTACGGACATTGGTCTTGTGAATATTTACTATGATTTTGCCAGGTATCTTCTGATCAGTTCCAGCAGAGAGCACAGTCTTCCGGCGAATCTGCAGGGGATCTGGAATGAAGAATTTGAACCTGCCTGGGGCTCCAAGTATACGATCAATATTAATATTGAGATGAATTACTGGCTGGCGGAAAAAACGGGACTTTCCAGTCTGCATATGCCACTCCTTGAGCATCTGAGGAACATGCATGAGCATGGGAAAGAAACAGCACAGAAAATGTATGGTGCAAGAGGCTTCTGTTGTCATCATAATACAGACATATGGGGAGATTGTGCACCTCAGGACAATCATACCTCGGCAACCATATGGCCAATGGGCGGAGCATGGCTGTGCCTGCATCTGATCGAGCATTACCAGTATACAAAGGATGAAGCATTCATCCGGGAATATTTTGATATCTTAAGAGACAGTATTTTATTTTTCCTGGATTATATGGTGCAGGATGAAGAAGGTTACTGGATCACCGGACCATCCAGCTCGCCGGAAAATATTTATCTCAATGACAAGGATGAATTTGGCTGTCTATGCATGGGGCCCACAATGGATATCGAGATTCTTCATGAGCTATTCAGCGGTTTTATTCAGATCGCAAAAGAGCTTGATATGGATGAGGAACTTCTAAAAGAAGCAGAAGAACGTCTGAATTCGCTGCCGCCTTTAAAAATCGGCAGGAACGGACAGATTCAGGAATGGCGGACTGATTACGAAGAAATAGACAGAGGGCACCGGCATATTTCTCAGTTATTTGCACTTTATCCCGGCAGTCAGATCAGAGTGGACAAGACACCACAGCTTGCAAAGGCAGCTGCGCGCACTTTGGAGAGAAGGTTAGAATCTGGCGGCGGACATACGGGATGGAGCAAGGCCTGGATTATTTTGTTCTATGCACGTCTTCAGATGGGGGAAGAGTCCTGGCAGAATTTAAGGGAGCTTTTGGAAAATGCCACATTGGATAACCTGTTTGATAATCATCCTCCGTTCCAGATCGATGGGAATTTTGGCGGGGCTGCAGGAATCCTGGAAATGCTGGTTCAGGACTTTAACGATGAGGTCTGTCTGCTGCCTGCACTGTCGGATGAATTGTGTGAAGGAAGAGTGACCGGGATCCATTTAAAGAGTGGATGCATCGTGGACTTTGAATGGGCAGGGAAGAAAATAGAAAATATAAGGCTTCATGGTCTTCAAAATGGTCAGGTTAGGTTTATAGAAAAAGACAGAAAACCTGTGGAAATAAGTTTTCAGGAAAATGAGGATAAAATCATAAAGTTTTAGAGGAAGGGTGGAAAAAAGAATGAAGTACGAAATGATGATCCGTGAAATTATAGAAAAAATTGGCGGAAAAGAAAATATTATCAGCGCTTATCACTGTGCAACAAGGCTGCGTTTCAAACTGAAGGATGAATCGAGGGCCGATGAAGCGGGAATCAAAGGGGTTGAAGGTGTGCTTTCAGTAATCAAGGGCGGCGGACAATTCCAGGTGGTCATTGGACAGCATGTGGGCGATGTATATAAAGAGATGAATACACTATACAATCTGAACGGCGAAAACACAGAATTAAAGGATGCAAAAGAATTTAAAGAAGGGATGAAGGATAAAAAGGTGAGCAGCCGTCTTCTGGATACGATTTCCGGAGTATTTACCCCTGTCTTGGGAATGTTGATGGCGACAGGTGTGATTAAAGGCGTTCTTGCGCTGCTTACAGCAACAGGAATCCTGAATTCAGCCGATGGAACTTATCAGATTCTGAACATTGTGGCAGACAGCTTTTTCAACTTCCTGCCATTATTCCTTGGATATACGGCAATGAAGAAGTTTGGAGGAACACCGTTCCTCGGCGTTGCGATCGGAGCCTCCCTTGTTTATCCGTCCATCGCTGTGATAATGGCCGGAGAACCACTTTTCAATGTATTCAGTGGGACGATTTTTGAATCACCGGTGTATGTCACCTTTTTAGGTATTCCGGTTATACTGATGAATTATGCGGGGTCTGTCATTCCGGTGATCATTATCTGTTATTTTGCGGCAAAGGTAGAAATGTTTTTTGCGAAAAGGGTCAAAGACCTGCTGCGTTCGTTCCTGGTGCCGGCCCTGACTCTGATTATCAGTGTGATCTTAGGGCTGCTTATCATTGGACCTGTAGTAAGCTTTATCAGTAATTTACTGGGGGCGGGAGTTTCTGCGCTGTTTGAATTAAATGCGACCATTGCAGGATTTTTATACGGCGCATTGATTCAGGTATGTGTAATGTTTGGTGTGCATTGGGGATTTGTTGCGATTTCAATCAATAACCTGGCTACACTGGGATTCGATCCGGTTACCATTGCAGGACTTGCATCTGCATTTGGACAGGCGGGCGTTGTATTAGTCATCATGCTGAAAACAAGGAATAAAAAACTGAAATCTACCTGCGGGCCTGCACTGATCTCATCGATGTTCGGAATTACAGAACCTTGTGTATATGGTGTAACCCTGCAGTATAAAAAGTCCTTCCTGCTTGCATGTATTGCCTCCGGGTTCGGCGGTGCGATCATAGGCGCGGCAGGTGTAAAACAGTATATTTATGGTGTAAACGGTGTATTTGGCTGGCTGCAGACGATCAATCCGGCAATCGGTTTTGATGCCACAACCGCTGCGGCAATCATAGCATGCGTAGTCAGCTTCGCAGCGGCGGTGATCCTGATGATGATTTTTGGAAAGGATGTTATTCAGGATACAAATAGATAAATGCAGTAAGAGAGGCTGTGCCTGCTGTTGGAAGCGGGATCAGCAGGAGTTATTTGGAAGAAGAATCCGGGAGAGATCCGGCTTCTTCTTTTTTTTGTATAGAACGATCTTCTTTAGAGGGCAGGTTTTTATTTTGGGTTTTTTATTTTGTTAAGAAAACTTCTTTCCCTATTTTCCAGCTTGTTGTATACTGTTATTATATTCAGAAACATACTACAATTTATAACCGCAGGCAGTGATATCCCTGCCTGCGGTTGTTATATCTTCCACATAGGGGGGATCATAATACATGCCCTGCGGGCGGGGCCGCAGCAGATGCGGGATTAGGAAAATGAATTTGTTTACACGGGAGGAAAGCACAGTGTACAAGGTTTTACTGGTAGATGATGAGATTTTGGTGCGTGAGGCCATCAGCGCTAAGATTGAATGGAACAAGCTTGGATTTGAGCTGGCAAAAGACTGTGAGAACGGGAAGGATGCGATCGAGTTCATGGAAAAGAACCAGGTCGATGTTGTACTTACAGATATCTGTATGCCATACATAGACGGCATGGGACTGAGTAAGTATGTATATGAGAACTTCCCTCAGACCACGATTATTATTTTTAGCGGATATAGTGATTTTGAATATGCAAAACAGGCGATCCAGTATAAGGTCGCAGAGTATATCTTAAAGCCGGTGACGGCAAGGGAGTTGTCAGAGGTTCTGTCCAGGATCAAGGAGAAGCTGGATAGTGAAAGACAGCAGGAGCAGAAGATTGATGAATTGACGAAGGTATATCACAGCTATACGAAGAATGAAGCGCTGATCATCTCAAGGACTCTGTCCCGTCTGGTCAAGGGGACCCAGGAAGTGGAGACAAGTTTAAAGGAATTGGAGGAGTTCGGGATATCTGTGGAGAGCAGTGCCTATCGGGTGGCTGCTGTAGATATTGATGTATATTCTGACCTGTATGAGGTGGAGGATGAACTGAAAAAGGAAAGTGCTCTGATGTCCTTTGTTGTGGAGAATATTTCCAGTGAGATCGTGAATAACCATGGGGCCGGGCTGGCTTACAGGGATTCTGACAACAGGGTGTGCATCCTGTTCCTGACGAATAAACCGAAAGAGTTTACAGAGGAGGCAGTGAAGATCTGCCGGGAGATCAAGCAGACGGTGTATGATACAATGAAGCTGAGCATTTCTATGGGAATCGGGAGATATGTACATTCCCTGGATGAGCTTTACAAGTCCTATGATTCTGCCGCAGAGTTCTTGAAATACCGCTATACAAAAGGCTGTGGAGTCATTTTTGATTGTGAGAAGGAGATCGTGTCGGGCAATCCAATGGAGCTGGAACAGGATTTTAAGGACCTTGCCTCTGCGGTACGTGGGAGTGATAGGAAAGCGTTAATGGATACCATCGACCATATTGAGGGGTGGATGAGAAATGGATATGTAAGCAGGAACAAGTGTGTCGCCTATCTTCACCAGGTCTTGCGTATTATTTATGAGACGGTACAGGAGACAGAAGAGAGCTTTCAGTTAAAGGATTCTGATATTTCTAATATTACGGATGCCAGGAGTCTGCAGAAGGCAGTTGCCCTGATTCGGGATTATGCGTCACGGGGCCTGGAGGCGGCCATGGCAGCCGGGCAGTCCAGTGGAGAGCGCCAGGCGGTGATGGCGGTGGATTATCTCAAAGAAAATTATAGCAATCCAGATTTGAGTCTGAACCACATCTGCGAATATTTGAATATCAGTACAAGCAGGTTCAGCAGTATTTTTAAGGAGACTACCGGTAAGACATTTACTGAAGTCCTGACGAATATCAGGATGGAGAGGGCAAAGCAGCTTCTTAGGCAGACGAGCCTTAAGAATTATGAGATCGCTGAGAAGGTCGGATTCAGTGACCCGCACTATTTCAGTATTGCATTTAAGAAGATGACGGGAAAGACACCAAAGGAGTATGCAAGAGAGAAGTAAGCTATGAAAAGAAAAGAAGAAAACAGGACGATTTTCAGCAGATTCAAAAGTATCCAGAGTACTATGATGGTTTCATTTTCCGTACTGATGGTGATTGCTGTACTTATTTTCCTGTTCATCGCATTGAACTATACGAGTAACTCGATTTATGAGAACTCCGTCAATTATACATCGCAGATCATCAAACAGGTGAATTATGATATTGATTCCTACGTAAAGTATTTGGAGAATATTTCATATATTGTCTCTACGAGCAGTGACGTATCCAATTATCTGTATAATGAGAATCAGACAGAGAAGGAGCGGGAAGAGGAAGAGAAGAGAATCTTGTCCCAGTTCAAGACGATTCTGGACAGCCGCAGCGATATATATAATATTGCCGTTGTGGCAAACAACGGGCGCAGCGTCCTGAATGACGGCCATGATGAGTTCACAGAGTATATCAATATCAAAGAACAGGACTGGTATAATGCTGCACTTACTGCCAAGGACGGGACGGCCATCTCCTCGTCCCATGTCCAGAATTCTATTAAGAGCAGCTATAAATGGGTCATTACTTTGAGCAAGGCTTTGGTCAATTACAATACAGGAAAGCAGGACGGGGTGTTTTTTGTAGACCTGAACTATACGGCGATCAGTGAATTGTGCAGTAATAACAGCATTGGTAATAAGGGGTATATCTTTATTCTGGATGAGGACGGCAATATCATCTATCATCCCAAACAGCAGTTGATGTACAGTGGTCTGATCACGGAAAAAATCGATGAGATCATGGCAGCGGATACGGACTATTTGAATACGGGAGACAAGATCTATACGATTTCAAAGTCTGACAAGACCGGGTGGACGGTAGTAGGTGCTGCCAATACCTCGGAGCTTCTCAAGAATAATAAGCAGGCCCAGATGATGTATCTGCTGGTGGCAGCAGTCCTGCTTTTAGGAGTACTGGTGATTTCTAATATCATTTCCCGTGAAATTACAAGGCCCATCCGCCAGCTTCGGGATTCTATGAGCATGGTCGAGGAAGGTAAATTTGACAAGGCTAATGTAGCGGTCACAGCAGAGAATGAGATCGGAAGCCTCAGTAAATCGTTTAATGTCATGACAGAGCGTATCCACACATTGATGGAACAGAATGTATATGAACAAAAGCAGAAGCGAAAGAATGAAATGAGGGCTCTCCAGGCCCAGATCAATCCGCATTTCCTATATAATACTCTGGACTCCATTATTTGGATGTCAGAGGCAGGACAGAATGAGGACGTCGTACTGATGACATCGGCCCTGGCTAAGCTGCTTCGGCAGAGCATCAGCAATGATAAAGAGCAGGTCACTCTGGCTGAAGAAATTGATTATGTACGCAGTTATCTTACGATTCAGAAGATGCGGTATAAGGACAAGCTGGAGTATTCCATTGAGGTAGCACCGGAGATCAGAAATGTGATGATTATTAAGTTCGCTCTGCAGCCTCTTGTGGAAAATGCGATCTATCATGGCTTGAAATATAAGGAGACCAAGGGGAATCTGAATATCAGAGGGTATGAGCGCGGCAGTAAAGTCTGTATAACGGTTGCAGATGACGGCGTGGGCATGGATAATGAGGCATTAGAGCATATTTTTGACGAGTCAAAAAAGGAGCACAAATCAAATGGTGTAGGAGTGCCAAATGTACAGAAGCGGCTGCAGCTTTATTATGGCTCTGAGTACGGTATCACCTATATCAGCAGGAAGGGGGTAGGGACAGTGGCGACTGTTACAGTGCCGCTGAAGAGCCGGACAGATGAAGAGTAGAACGTTAAGTAAAAAGAGGATGACAGGGATTTTCCTGTTCATTATCATCACCGCAATTCTATTGGTCGTGTATGGGATGTTCGATGCGAAGAATCGGGAGCAGAAGGTATATAAAGTCATTCTGATTCCTAAGACGATCGACAGCACCAACGGGTTCTGGACGTCCCTGATCTCCGGGGCTGAATTGGGGGCAGAAGAGTTCAATATGGAGATAGAGGTATTGGGTGGTAAGTCGGAGGAGGATATCCAGGGACAGATTGCCTGTATTGAGGAGAGCATAGAGAAAAGGCCGGATGTGATCCTAGCAGCACCTTGCAGCTATTCGGAGACGAGTGAGGCTCTGCAGAAGGTGGTTGATAGTGGAATCCGGCTGGTCCTGATTGATTCTGTGATCGACCGGGATATTGCGTCCAGTGTTGTGGCAACGGATAATTCCCGGGGAGGGAAGGAACTTGGGGAGTATGCGAGGTCATTGATTGATAAAGATACACCTATTGGAATCGTGGCCCATGTGAAGGGGTCTTCTACCGCAATCGAACGGGAAAAGGGCATGCGGGAAGGATTGGGACAATATGAATCCCAGGTGAAGGATGTTGTGTTCTGCGATTCTTCTTATGATAAGGCGTATAAAGAAACTTTAGAGATGCTTGCACGCTATCCTGATATCGGAATGATCATGGGCACGAATGAATATGGTGCAGTCGGAGCAGCCCGGGCTGTCAAGGAATCAGGACTGGCAGGTAAGGTCAAGGTCGTCGGATTCGACAGCTCAGTGGAGGAAATCCAGCTTTTAGAGGAAGGCGTTTTCCAGGGCATCATCATTCAAAAGCCATTTAATATGGGGTATCTTGGAATAGAACAGGCCGCCAATATCATGACTGGAAAAAGAGTGGAGAAAAATCTGGACTCTGGATGTAAACTGATCAACCGCAATAACATGTATGAAGAGGAGAACCAAAGGCTTCTCTATCCATTGACAGGACAATAGCAGACAAAAAAAGGTTAAAAAATTACTGGGTGTAATTTTTTAACCTTTTTTAGTAAGATATTCAATTTCAAAAAAAAGTTTCACAGAGTATACTAACAACATAAAAGTTATAGAAAGTTAATAAAATGTTCACTTTTGGTTCATTTAATAACCTCCTTTATCGAATCGACAGACCGGATAAGCCCATTGATAGCAATTGATTTCCGATATAGATGCAAGAGGTTATTATTTTGGGGCTTAACGGGAACAGACAGCACTATATAAAGAAGAACGTAATGTAACAGGAAATATATGAGGGAGAAGGAGGGAAAGAGATGTTTGAAAGAACGAAGGCAGAGAAAGGGTTGGCTGGTGCAGGATAACACTGCATAGCCCGTACCGGCAGTCCTGTGAACTCTGAAAAGGAACCATTTCCCAGGCTTGGAGGCAGCGGATTGGACGGGTACAAAATTTATTACCAAAATCAGTATGGCTGAAGAAGTAGGAGGAAGAAAAGTGGGAAAGATTAAACAAAATCCTTTTGTAAAAAAGGTGGGGTTTAACAGAATCGTGTTATGCTTTGTTTTGATTCTTCTGTATGGTTTCTTCTGCGTTATGACGCAGGGAACTTTCGCAGGAATCGATCGAATTCTAAGTGCCCTCAACTATGCATATTTTCTTGGATTCTTATCATTGGGAGTTACTTTTGTAATTGCAACAGGCGGAATTGATTTCTCTATCGGACCGGTTATGTTCTGCTGTGCTCTTGTTTCAGGATACAGCTTGATTTCATACGGGGTGCCGATGGCGGCGGCAATGGTGATCAGCCTTATCGTAGGACTTGCTTTCGGTATCTTCAACGGATATCTGGTAGCTTACTGGTCAGTACCGTCATTCATTACTTCCATGGCAAGTATGAATATTGCAAAGGGTCTTGCATCCGTATTTACAAAGACACAGTCTGTAAGCTGGCCGCAGTCAGCAGCAGAGGGCGGATGGTACAGAAACCTGGTCAAGATGGGAGATATCCCGACTGGATTGATTATCTTCCTTTTGGTTGCAGTGGTTTGTGCCATTGTTCTGAACAAGACAAAGATGGGACGTTATATCTTATCTCTGGGAAGCAACAAAGAGGCAGTCAGACTTTCCGGTGTTAATGTTAAAAAATGGGAAATGTCAGCATACATCATCTGTGGAGTCCTGGTCGGTATCAGTGCACTGTTCTATGTATCAGCATATACAACAGTTCAGCCTGGTTACGGCGATCAGTACAACAATGAAGCGATTGCAGGATGTGTAATGGGAGGTACTTCCATGGCAGGAGGACTCGCATCTATCAGCGGAACTGTAATCGGTGTGTTTATCATCGCACTGCTTCAGGAAGGAATCCTGGCTCTTGGCTTTACAAAAGACTATCAGCTTATTATTACAGGTATTATTGTTATTGTTGCAGTATTCAGTGATGTTCTTTCAAGACGTAGAAAGAATTAGGAACCGTATAGTAGATAAAGCAATGATACATGGAAATTTGAGAGTGAACAATTTAGATAGAAAGGCAAGGGTAAGAGAATGGGCGAAGTTATATTAACGATGAAAGATATTGATAAATCTTTCCCTGGTGTTCATGCACTGGACCACGTTGATCTGGAAGTCAGAAAAGGTGAAGTCCTTGCATTGATGGGAGAGAATGGTGCCGGAAAGTCTACATTGATGAAGGTGTTGACAGGTATCTATAAAAAAGATTCTGGTACAATTACATATGAAGGTAAAGAAGTAGAATTTACGAATACCAGAGAAGCACAGGATGCAGGTATCGTGATCGTGCATCAGGAGCTGAACATGCTCGGACACCTGACAGTTGCACAGAACATTTTCATTGGAAGAGAATTCAAGAAGGGCATCCGAATCGATGACAAGAAGATGAATGAGGAAGCAAGAAAGCTTTTCCAGAGAATGAACATCGATATTGATCCAAAAGAAACAATGAGTAAATTGACAGTCGGAAAACAGCAGATGTGTGAGATTGCAAAGGCAATTTCCCATGATGCGAAAGTCATCATCTTTGATGAGCCTTCTGCAGCGCTGACAGAGACAGAGATTGAAGAATTATTCAAGATCATCCGTGATTTGAGGGATAGGAATATTGGTATTGTCTATATCTCCCACCGTATGGATGAGATTAAGAAGATCACGGACAGAGTTACAGTCATGAGAGATGGTACATATGTAGGAACTCTGATTACGAAAGATAGTACAAAAGATGATATCATCAACATGATGGTAGGACGTGTTATTTATGAAGATCCTAAGACAGAGAGTATGGTGCCGAAGGATGCTCCGGTAGTATTGAAGGTAGACCACCTGAATGCAGGAAAGATGGTTCAGGATGTCAGCTTCGAACTGCATAAAGGAGAGATTCTTGGTTTTTCAGGACTGATGGGAGCCGGACGTACTGAGACAGCACGTGCACTCTTTGGTGCAGACCCAATCGACAGTGGAGATATCTATATCAATGGAAAGAAAGTAACCATTAACAGTCCACAGGATGCTGTTAACAATGGTATCGGATATCTGTCAGAAGATAGAAAGAGATACGGAATCGTAGTTCAGAAATCTGTTGCGGAGAATACGACAATGGCAACAATGGAGAACTACATGAAGGGCCTCTTCATCGATAAGAAGAAAGAAAAAGAAGTTGCACAGAAATATGTAGATTCCCTTGCAACAAAGACACCGGATGTTGACCAGCTTGTTGTGAACCTGTCAGGTGGTAACCAGCAGAAGGTCGTTATCGCCAAATGGCTGACAAGAGACTGTGATATCCTCATATTCGATGAACCGACAAGAGGTATCGATGTTGGTGCTAAGAGTGAAATTTACAAATTGATGAATCAGTTGGCAGCAGATGGAAAAGCCATTATTATGATATCCTCTGAGATGACGGAAATATTACGTATGAGTGATAGAATTATCGTAATGTGTGAAGGCAAGAAGACAGGTGAGCTGGATATTTCCGAGGCTACGCAGGAAAGTATCATGAATCTGGCTACACGAGAGATTGAGTAGGGAGGAAAATAAAATGGCAGACAATAAGACTAAAGTGGCTGGCAGAAAGGAGTCTACAATTGATAGATTGGGAGGACAGAAGTTCATCGTTCTCCTGGTTGTAATTGCATTGTTTATCTTCTTTTGCATATTCAGTCCTAATTTTAGAAAATATACAACGTTTGTAAGTATTTTGGATTATTCATATTACATTACATTGATGGCTATTGGTGTTGCTTTCCCGCTGATGACAGCAGGAGTTGACCTTTCCATTGGTACTGGACTTGTTTGTTACTCTCTGGTAGGTGGATATCTGATTACGTTCCACGGTTGGCCTACTTGGGCAGGAATGTTGATTAGTGTTCTGTTTGGTGTGGGAATGGGAGTTGTCAATGGGTGTTTGGTCGCATTGATGGATTTACCACCATTCTTAGCAACGCTTTGTACTTGTATGATTACCAGAGGATTAGGTTCTATTATTGTAGGTGGATTTGGTATTTCCTGGCCGGCAGCAGCAGCTCCGGGAGGATGGTTCAGAAGTATCTTTAAGATTCAGATGAATGGTATAAATATACCGATTGGTTTCTTGTGGATTATCCTGATTGTTATTGCGATGACCTTTGTTTTGAACCATACAAAGATTGGACGTTATACATTAGCAATCGGAAGTAATAAAGAAGCTACAAAATTATCAGGCGTTAATGTGAAGTTCTACCACATTTTTGCATATGTGATTTCAGGATTCTTTGCAGGATTAGCAGCGATTTCTTATTCAGCTATTTTCGCTACAGTTCAGCCAGGTACAGGTGCTGGATTCGAGCTGGAGGCAATCGGTGGAGCAATCATCGGCGGCGTATCTATGTCAGGTGGTGCTGGAAGTATCACAGGAACACTGGCAGGTGTATTCGTTATCTGCCTGTTAAAGACAGGACTTCCGTTTATCGGATTGACAGCAAACTGGCAGCAGATCATCACAGGTCTTGTACTGATCGCAGCCGTACTGGTAGATATCTTAAAGAGAAAGAAAGACAGAGCTTAATGATGTGACCCTATTTTAATGATAGTCAGCAGCCAGGGGGATCGGAACAATCCATTCCCGGCTGTTACTATAAAACTATTTTATGTCAGGAGGACAAAAAATTATGAAAAAGAAAGTTTTAGCAGTGTTACTTAGCGGATGCATGGTAGCAGGAATGATCGCTGGATGTGGAAGCAAAGGCGGCGAGGACAAGAAGGCTGACGACTCAGCAGCAAAAACAGAGACAGAAGACAAAGGTGATGAAGCAAAAGGCGGAGACTATCACTTCGAAGTTGTTGTAAAGAGCTTCCAGTCATCATACTGGCAGGCAGCTGTTCAGGGAATCAAACAGGCAGAGGAAGAACTGGGTGTTACAGCTAACACAACAGGACCTAACGCTGAGTCTGATATCGCTGACCAGGTAAACATGCTGAACAATGCTATCAACAAGGCTCCAGACGGAATCGCTCTTGCAGCTTGTGACCAGAACTCAGTTCTTGATTCACTGCAGACAGCACTTGACAAGAAAATCCCAGTAGTATGCTTCGACTCAGGTGTGCCGGATGCTCCAGAAGGATCAGTATATGCAACAGTTGTAACAAACAACGGTGCAGCAGGTGCTATTGCAGCTGATAAGATTTATGAAGCAGTAAAAGACAAAATTGCTAAAGCTGACAAACAGGTAAGAGTTGGTGAAGTTAACCAGGATGCAACATCCGCTAACATTACAGAGCGTGGTCTTGGATTCGTTAACAGATTCATCGAGCTTGCTAAAGCTGATGGAAAGACAGTTGCTGTAACAGGAAATGACTACTATGTTGGTAAAGTAGAAGATAAAGGTGATGCTAAATCAGCTGACATCGTTATCGAAATCGCAGTACCGGCTCAGACAACAGTTGAGTTATGTTCTACAGAAGCAGCTAACATCATGAACAAAGAAGATACAATCGCAATCTTCGGTTCTAACCAGGTTTCTGCAGAGGGTGTTCTGACAGCTAACCAGAACCTGAGCGTATTAGGATCTGACCCAGAGAAGAACATTATCGCTGCTGGATTCGATGCTGGTTCAACAATCAAAGCTGCTGTTAAAGATGGTACATTACTTGGTGCTGTTACACAGTCTCCTCTGATGCAGGGTAAATTATCTATCGAAACACTTACAAAGATCTGCAACGGCGAAGAAGTAAGTGATATCGAAACAGATGGTTACTGGTATGATGCTACAAACATGGAAGATCCTGATATCTCTCCAAACCTGTATGACTAATCATAACAGAACATAAAAATAGTTCATTAAGGAGGAACCGGGAGCGTCCCGGTTCCTTTTTTTTATAAAATCTGATATAATATCTACAACTGGCGCAAGAAGAGATGCTCATAGGGGATATCGTGGTATATGCCTTTGTAGACAGGTCCGCAGTAACCTATGGAATTATGTAGAAGAAAAGACGCAGGAGGAATGTTATGCTTCAGGGAATAGAAACTGTCTTTGACAACAAGGAGAAGATGATTGGACATCTGAAAAAGAAAAGCTATGAGAGTAATACGGCGATGTTTATTGAAAAGAATGGACATTTTTTTCAGGAAATGGCAGATTATGTGGGACAGGCCGAGGACAAAGAGGCGGCTGCCGAAGAAATCGGAGTATGCCTGGCAGAGGCAGTCAAGGCTCATTTTTCTAACAAAAAGGGGATTGTTGAAGCCCGCACCCAGGTGGATCTGAACTTCTTCATGATCTATTACGTTTTTCCGACGGTTCTGGGGCTGGAATCAGAGGACTCTAAAGTAATTGCAGAAGGAATCCGAAAAGTATGGAAGAAAAGTTTTAAAGAGGGAGATATCCATTATACAGATTATGATACTCTGTATGGGGCCTTTAGAGAAAAGATATTTGGTATTTTTTAGGGAATACGGACCGGCGTAATGAAAACGCCGGTTTTTTTGGCCTCTTTTTTAGGCGGTTATTAGATTGTTCTGTCCCTTGAGAATATACAGAAAGGCGAGTATAATAGAACATATATTTAGATTTCCAAATTCTTCAGGGAAAAGAGGAATCGCTATGAAAAAACGGAACAATGGACAGAAAAGAACCATGCAGCTGCGAGTATGGCTCCTGTTGATAGGGAGTCTTATTTTGACAGGCATTATGGTAGCAGTCATGCTTAAGATGTATCAGGGACGCAATGCCCAGATATTCAATTCGCTTATAGAGGAGAATTTGACCTCGATTCATAAGGGACAAGTAGCAGAGATAGATGATTCGATTCAGGAGGTACAGAAGTTAGTAAATGGGATCGCTCAGATATATGAGAGTTTAGATTCATCAGACCTTGAACTGAACAGTCGGTATCAGGAAGCTGTTGAACAACTGGATATTTTAAATGATATAGAATATTATTCTGCTGACATATTGAAAGAAGAACTTTCCAAGGAAGATACGTCCAAGCAGGATAAGAAAGTAATCGAAAGACTTTTGAACGACGAGAGTGTTATTTCTGATGTGTTTTCTTCAAAACAACTTGAGGGAGCTTATGCAATTAGTGTAATGAGACCTGTTAAGAGGGCGGGGGAGATCATAGGTGTAGTCTGTGGTTTTATTAAGGCGGATGAACTGATGAAGATTACGATGCGTCAGGATTATGAATGGACCTCTAATTTTCTGATTACGCAGGATGGAAGTCTGATCATTGACAAAGATGTATATTATGGGGGAGAAGAGAATCTATTTCGGGATCTGGAAGATATGGACATTTCCAAGAATAAGATCGAGGAGGTCCGTGATGGGCTTAAGTCAGGAAAGACATCTCTGGTTACCATCGATAGTCCCCGGGAAGGGCAGTTCTTTATCATGACTACAGGGCTGCGGTATAACGGATGGATTTTATTATCCATGACTCACTCGAATGAAGTGAAGGGGTATTCAGTTTCGATTATGAAAAACACCAGGCTTCTGATTGTTTCACTTCTGGTATTCCTGATTGTGCTGCTCACTGGTGCTGCAGGAATATATGTTCAGCAGAAGGAGCGGCTTTTGAGGAATCAGGCCAGATATGAATTATTGGCACAGTTTTCGGATACCATTTTGTTTGAATATGACTGCTCGGCCAGGTCATTGGCTTTTACACCGAATATTGTGGATCACTTTGATGTCAGGCCGGAAGATATCCGGTATCCCTTTGATGAGGAACAGAAATTCAATCTTCTGCATCCCGACGATGTTGAACGCTTAAGGAATATGTTGAAAAGTATGGTGGAGACTGGAACAGAACAGATGGAGGAGGATGTGCGGTTTCTGAATAAGAGTGGGGATTACCGTTGGATGCACTGCCAGGCACAGCTCTTATTGGACCGGAGAGGACGGGCTGTCATGGTGGTCGGTAAATTTTCGGATGTTCATGATCAGAAAGCGCAGGAACAGCGATTGATTCAAAAGTCCTCCACAGATGCCATGACCGGTGCATGGAACAGGGAGGCGGCTGAGGTACAGATTACAGAGCAGTTAAAGCAGACATCATATGGCTTTTTCTTTATGCTGGATGTGGATGATTTTAAGAGAATCAATGATACTCAGGGGCATTCGGCAGGAGACAGTCTTCTGATTCAATTGGTGAGTGAGATGAAAATGGTATTCCGTCGTGAGGATATTATTGGAAGGCTTGGCGGAGATGAATTTGTTATCTTTATGGCAGATGTAAAAGAGTTATTTGTTGCCTGCAGCAAAGCAGATGCACTTCTGCAGAGATTAGCGAAGCAGAAGGCGGCTTTTACAGTCAGTATTGGTATTGCGGCCTTCCCGTCAGATGGCAGCAGCTACCAGGAGCTATATATAGCCGCAGATTCTGCGATGTATCAGGCCAAACGAGAAGGGAAAGGCAAATATAGTTTTCGAAAGAAGGAACCCGCCAACACAGGGGAAAAGGATATTTTTGTTGGATAAATGTATAGGAAAATTGTGATTGGCGGGAAGAGTTCCTGTTATTTTAAATACTTTTTAGGAGTGGTGCCTTTGTACTTTTTAAAGGTCTTAATAAAGTAACTTAAGTCGTTAAATCCAGAGTTATAGGCAACCTCGGTGATGGATTGGTCTGTTGTCAAAAGCTGATAGCAGGCCCGCTCGATGCGGTAATAATTCAGGTAATCAATGGGAGTGCGGTGCGTCATCTCCTGAAAGAAACGGCAGAAGTATTTGGGGGACATATTGACGCTGCCAGCCATCTCCTCGAGCGTAATCTGTTTGTGATAGGACGACTCCATGAATTCCAGTGCGGTCTTGAGCTGTACAATTCTTTTATGGTTGCGCGGAGGCTGTGCAGGCGCTGGGTTATAGTATTGTCTGGAGAAGACCAGCCCGATCATCTGGTAGAGCGTGCCAAGTACAGTAAGCTGATAGCCCTCCTTTTTTGAGGCGATCGCGTCGAACATGGCCCAGATGGTATGGTGGATATCGTTATAGGATTCAGGATATACATAAGCCGGCTCTACCTCGTGGTCTATGATTTTACGGATCAGTCTTAAGCAGGCATCGTTTTTATTCATGAGCATATTCATGTCAAAGACGATACATTCGTAAGTACAGTCGTGGGGGATGCCGGAATGGACCGAGCCTGCTGGGATAAGGATAGCAGAACCTTCAAGAACCGTGTATTCCTGCTCATCTATGGATAATTGGAAGCTCCCCTTTAAAATCCGTATGATCTCGAACTCTACGTGCCAGTGCAGAGACATGACATACTGGGGATGCATGGGGGTAACATGATGGTATTCGAAGGGGAAGTCGACAGTTCCGCGCTGCCAGCTCTCCCGGTAATTGATATATTGCATAATTCTCCTTTATGTGAATATTGTTATATTTTTTACTATTATAGCACAAGTATATTTTCAGGCACAATGATAAAATGAAATCAATGACGAGGTGAATGATAAGCAGCGTTAAAAGGGCAGCATTCACGATTAGACAGCAAAGTGGATGGATATCCCCTGGCTGATTTTGAAAGGAGGAAGATGTGTGAGTAGTGAAAAGAAACAGGTACTTGCATTTGATTTTGGAGCTTCCAGCGGACGTGCGATTCTGGGAACTCTAGAAGACGGAAAGATACATATGGAAGAGGTCTACCGCTTCTCCAACGATCCCGTGATTATCGGCAAGACCATGTACTGGGACACTCTAAGACAATTTTTCGAGATTAAACAGGGTATTATCAAAGCAAAACAAAAAGGCGGCTTTGACAGTATCGGAATTGATACATGGGGGGTTGATTTCGGACTTCTGGATGAGCACGGAGTTCTGCTCGAGAGTGCTGTACACTATAGAGATGACAGAACTCTTGGAATGCAGGAGGAAGTATTCAAGGCAATCCCGAAGGATGAGTTGTATGACTTGACCGGGAATCAGTTCGAAAATTTCAATACCGTTTTCCAGCTTTATTCATTGGTTCAGAAGAGACCATGGCTTCTGGAGCGCGCTGACAAGCTTCTGCTGACGCCAGATCTGTTCAATTATTTTCTGACAGGTGAGAAGAAAGCAGAATATACGATGTCTACGACGACTCAGTTGATGGATGCAAGGAATAAGGTATGGTCCGATAAGATCATGGATGCACTTCAGATTCCAAAGGAAATATTCCCGGAGATCGTACCAAGCGGTACCGTTGTAGGAATGTTAAGTGATGAAATCTGTGAGGAACTTGGAATCCAGCCTGCGAAGGTCATTGCAGTTGCTAGTCATGACACTCAGAGTGCCGTAGTTGCAGTTCCGACTCAGGAAGAGGATTTTATGTTTATCAGTTGTGGGACATGGAGTTTATTCGGAACCGAATTAAAAGCACCGATCATCGGTGAGAAGTCCCTGGAGTGTAATGTAAGTAATGAAGGTGGTTATGGAAATACGACAACACTTCTTAAGAATATTATCGGTCTTTGGCTCGCACAGGAGAGCAGAAGGCAGTGGATTCGTGAAGGACAGGAATATTCCTTCGGCGAGTTAGAGCAGATGGCGAGAGAGGCAGAGCCGTTCCAGAGCTTTATTGATCCTGATGCACCAGAGTTCGTGCCGGCAGGCAACATCCCGGAGCGCATTAGAGAGTTCTGCAGAAAGACAGGACAGAAGGTCCCGGAGACAATCGGAGAGATTATGTGCTGTATCAATCAGAGCCTTGCGCTTAAGTACAGATACGCATTGGAGCAGATTGAATCCTGTACAGGAAAGCATTATCCGACCATCCATATGATCGGAGGAGGTATCCAGAGTAAGCTTCTCTGTCAGATGACAGCAGGAGCCAACGGACGCAAAGTAATTGCAGGACCTGTAGAAGCCACCGCACTCGGCAACATTGCGGTACAGTTCATGTCACTGGGAGAAATTAGGGACATGAATGAGGCAAGACAGATCATCGCAGATTCAGAAAAAACATATGAGTACATTCCACAGGATGAAGAGAAGTGGAATGCCGCATATGAGAAATTTAAAACCATTATTCAAAATTAAGGAGGAAACAAATCATGGCAAAATCAAGACTTATCGGGGATTATCCAGTAATCGGCATCAGACCTACAATTGATGGACGAAGAGGTGTGCTCAAAGTACGTGAATCTCTGGAAGAGCAGACAATGAACATGGCAAAATCTGCTGCAAAGCTGTTTGAGGAAAACTTAAAGTATACAAACGGTGAGCCGGTGAAGGTCGTAATCGCTGATACAACAATCGGACGTGTTGCAGAAGCTGCTGCATGTGCAGATAAATTCAAAAAAGCAGGCGTTGACATTACTCTGACAGTTACACCATGCTGGTGCTACGGTGCAGAGACCATGGATATGGACCCACAGACAATCAAGGCTGTATGGGGATTCAACGGAACAGAGAGACCAGGAGCTGTTTATCTTGCATCTGTTCTTGCTACACATGCACAGAAAGGTCTTCCTGCATTCGGTATCTACGGACATGATGTTCAGGAAGCAGATGACACATCTATTCCTTGCGATGTAAAAGAAAAGTTATTAAGATTTGGACGTGCCGCAGTTGCAGCAGCAACCATGAGAGGCAAATCCTACTTACAGATCGGTTCTATCTGTATGGGAATCGGCGGATCTATCATTGATCCTGCATTTATCGAGGAATATCTTGGCATGCGTGTAGAGTCTGTTGATGAGGTTGAGATTATCCGCCGTATGACAGAAGGCATCTACGATGAGGAAGAATACAAGAAAGCACTTGCATGGACAAAAGAGAAATGCAAAGAAGGATTTGATAAGAACCCGGAAGAACTGCAGAAATCTCGCGAGCACAAAGATTCTGATTGGGAATTTGTAGTTAAGATGATGTGCATCATCAAAGACCTGATGAACGGAAATCCGAACCTTCCAGATGGAGCAGAGGAAGAAAAGGTTGGACACAACGCTCTCGCTGCTGGATTCCAGGGACAGAGACAGTGGACAGACTTCTATCCGAACTGTGACTTCCCGGAGGCTATGCTGAATACATCATTTGACTGGAACGGAGCAAGAGAGCCATACGTTCTGGCAACAGAGAATGATGTTCTCAACGGACTTGGAATGATGTTCTGTAAGCTGCTTACAAACTCCGCACAGATTTTCGCTGATGTTCGTACATACTGGAGCCCAGAGGCTGTTAAGAGAGCGGCAGGCGGATATGAATTAGAAGGACATGCAAAAGAAGCAGGCGGATTCATCCACCTGATCAATTCAGGAGCAGCCTGCCTGGATGCTTGCGGACAGGCAAAGGATGCAGACGGAAATGCATGTATGAAACCTTGGTATGATGTAACAGAAGAAGATCAGGAAGCAATCATGAATGCAACAACATGGAACTATGCCGACCTGGGATACTTCAGAGGCGGCGGATTCTCATCAAGATTCGTGACACAGGCTGAGATGCCGGTAACCATGATTCGTCTGAACCTTGTTAAGAATTTAGGACCAATGCTCCAGATTGCAGAAGGATGGACAGTGAACCTTCCTGACGAAGTAACAGATGTTCTCTGGAAGAGAACTGACTATACATGGCCATGTACATGGTTCGCACCAAGAGTAACAGGAGAAGGTGCATTCAAGACTGCTTATGATGTGATGAACAACTGGGGAGCTAACCATGGAGCAATCAGCTACGGACACATTGGAGCTGACCTTATTACAATGTGCTCTATCTTAAGAATCCCGGTAGCTATGCACAATGTTCCAGAAGAGAAGATCTTCAGACCGGCATCATGGGGCGCATTCGGACAGGATAAAGAGGGACAGGATTTCAGAGCTTGCCAGGCTTATGGACCAATGTACAAATCCATCAGATAATTACGCTATCCACTAAATTTATAATACCTACCAAAAATGCAGAGAGTGCCTATTCCTATAGGCGCTCTTTGCGTTAGAACATAACAGCAAATTATACGAAAACTTATTGGAGCCCAGGCAGATGCGGCCTGGGGAAAACAGGAGGACAATCAAATGTTAAAAGGAATTCCACAGATATTATCACCAGAGTTATTAAAAGTATTATGCGAAATGGGACACAGTGACCGTCTTGTCATCTCTGACGGAAACTTTCCGGCAGAGTCTATGGGAAAAGATGCAATCGTGATTCGCTGCGACGGCCATGGCGTGCCGGAGATTCTCGATGCGATTCTTCAGGTATTCCCACTGGATACATATGTAGAGAAGCCTGTGAATCTGATGCAGGTCATGGACGGGGATGATGTAGAGACTCCGATTTGGGATACCTATAAAGAAATCATTGCAAAGCATGATGAAAGAGGCGCAGAAGTGGTTGGCAATATCGAGCGTTTTGCATTCTATGAAGAAGCAAAGAAAGTTTATGCAATCATTGCTACAAGCGAGAAGGCACTCTATGCAAATATCATGCTCCAGAAGGGCGTTGTTGTTGAGTAGTAGAAGCCTGTGGATTTATCCGCTTCAAAAGATATAGAGAAAAAACGGGAAAATGAGATTCGTAAGATTCTCTTTTCCCGTTTTTGTGATATACTAGGTATACTATTAAAAGAGATTGATATTGGAGAAGATGCGCGTTATGACAATTACAGAGATTGCTAAGATGGCGGGGGTTTCGGTTTCTGCGGTTTCGAGGTATTTAAATGATGGGTATATCAGTGATGATAAGAGGAAGCGGATCAGGGCTGTGATTGAGAAGACAGGTTATAAACCTTCTAAGCAGGCCCAGATATTACGGACGAAAAAGTCCAAGGTCATCGGGGTAATCCTGCCAAAGATCAGTTCAGAGTCGATTGCCCGGGTGGCAGATGGAATCAGTTCTGTACTTTCGAAAGCGGGATATCAGATGCTGCTTGCGAGTACGGAGAATAATCCAAAGAAGGAGATAGAATATCTGAATCTTTTTCAGAATAATCCGGTGGATGGGATTTTGTTTTCAGCATCTGTTTATGATAAGGCTCATCAGGAGGCACTTAAGCGGATGCAGATACCAGTTGTGGTAATCAGCCAGAGGTTTGAGGGGGCGGCCTGTGTTTATCATGATGATTATGGGGCTGCTAAGGCGATGACACAATTGCTGCTGCACAGCGGGAAGCATCATGTCGGGCATATTGCAGTGACGCAGAAGGATGAGGCGGCTGGAAAGAGTAGAACGCAGGGGTATCAGGATGCAATGAGGGAATATGGAATTCTGGTGGAGGAGAAGATGATCGTAACGGCTGGATTCACGATGGATGCAGGATATGACTGTATGAAAAGGCTGTTGCGGCAGTATCCAGATCTGGATGCGGTATTCTGTGCTACAGATACGCTGGCGGTAGGGGCATTGACCTGCTTAAGAGATAAGAAAAGGCGTGTCCCAGAGGAGATTGCGATTGTTGGTGTGGGTCATAACCGGATGTCCCGTGTGGTGACTCCGAAGCTGACGACAGCTCACCTTTTTTATAAGACAAGTGGTATAGAGGCGGCGAATATGCTATTGGAGATGATTGAGGAGAAGAATAGCGTTGCCAGGCAGATACAGCTAGGGTATGAGGTAGTCGAAGCGGAGAGTGTTTAACCTCATTAAGGCAGCAGGGAATCAATGTGTCCCGTTTCTGTTGTGGATAGAGAAATCGAATTAGGGAAAAGTAAGATAGAAGGGTTTCATAGAATATAGATTCTATGGAAATCCTTCTTTTCTTTTTCTATATGGGTTTTAGCAAGAAATAATTTTGTTGATTATGAACAAAAAAAGGAACGCATTTTTGTTGCTTCTTCCTATTTACAGATGAGATAAAAGTGATAAAATAGAATCATAAAGTGAAAACGATTTCATATGCAAAAACCTTTATTTAAAAAGGATATATGGAATTAAAAGATACTATTAGTGATAACGATATCATGAAGGAGGGCACTATGGATTACAATTCAATTGCCAGACAGATTCTGGAGAATGTAGGAGGAAAAGAGAATCTGATTTCAGCAGCGCATTGTGCGACAAGGCTTCGGTTAGTCATTGCAGATAATGACAAGTGTGACAGTAAAGCGGTAGAGAACATTGACGCAGTGAAGGGTGTGTTCTTTGCATCTGGACAGATGCAGATCATTCTTGGGACTGGGACTGTGAACAAGGTGTATGACGAGTTCATCAAGCTTGCGGGGATATCCGAGGCGAGTAAAGAGGATGTAAAACGGGAGGCTGCTAAGAAGGCTAATCCATTCCAAAGGGTCATCAAGACGATTGGAGACATCTTTGTCCCGATTATTCCGGCCATTGTTGCCAGCGGTTTCTTGATGGGAATCATGGAAGCACTGAATTTCATGGTGAATAATGGTTTCTTAAGCATCAATACAGATGGCTCGATTTATCAGTTCGCAGTATTGTTCAGTAATGTGGCATATGTGTTCCTGCCGATTCTAATTGCATTTAGTGCGGCGAAGGTGTTTGGGGCGAATCCATTCCTGGGAGCAGTCATCGGAATGATTATGATTCATCCAAACCTGCAGAATGCCTGGACTGTTGCTACAGAAGGGGTACAGAAGACGCAGGAAGTATTTTTCGGTCTGTGGAAGATTGACATGGTCGGGTATCAGGGGCATGTAATTCCTGTTATCATTGCTGTCTTTGTCCTGAGCATCATCGAGAAAAAGCTGCATAAGATCGTACCTCCAATGTTCGATCTGTTCGTGACACCGCTGGTCAGCGTTTTTGTAACAGGCTACCTTACCCTGGCAGCCATCGGACCAGTATTCGTATTTGTGGAAAATGGACTTTTAAATGGGATTCAGAAACTGCTAACCCTTCCATTTGGAATCGGCAGCTTCATTATGGGTGGTGCTTATGCAACGACTGTTGTGTCTGGTATCCATCACATGTATACCGTAATTGATATTGGGCAGCTCGCGAAGTATGGTTTGACCTTCTGGCTCCCACTCGCATCTGCCGCCAATGTAGCACAGGGTGGTGCAGCACTGGCCGTTGCAATGAAGAGCAAGAACCAGAAGATGAAATCTGTTGCATTGCCGTCAGCTTTAAGTGCCTGTATGGGAATCACAGAACCTGCAATCTTCGGTGTGAACCTGCGGCTTGTCAGACCATTCATTGCAGCATCCATCGGAGGAGCATGTGGTGCATTATATGCATCTATCGTAAACCTCGGAGCAACAGGAACAGGGGTTACCGGAATTTTTGGTATCCTTCTTCATCTGCACAGCCCGCTTCACTATGTCATTGCAATGGCAATCGCCTTTGGTGTAGCGTTCGTATTGACAGGAGTTTTAGGGTTCAAAGAAGATTCAGATGATAGTGAACCTGCCAGAAATGAAAAGAAAGCAGTGGAAGAGAAAAAGGAAACAAAGAATGTAGAAGCATCAAGTACAGAAGCAGTGAATACAGAACCAGCAAATACAGAAGCGGTTTCAATTGAAAAGGAAGTATCTGGAGAGATTACATTTGTATGCCCGATCCATGGAGAAGTGATTCCATTATCCGAAGTACCGGATGAGACATTTGCATCAGGAGTGCTTGGAGAGGGGATAGGTGTCAGACCGGCAGAAGGAAAAGTATATGCACCATTTGACGGTACAGTAGCTGCTGTATTTGACACAAAGCATGCAATCGGCCTTGAGGCAGCAGAAGGATTTGAGGTGCTGATCCATATTGGAATCGATACAGTCAGTCTGAACGGAGGTCCATTTACGGTACATGTTGAGGCAGGTGATTCTGTAAAAGCGGGACAACTGCTGGCAGAGTTCGATATGGAACAGATTCAGGCAGCAGGACTGGAAATAGTCAGCCCGATCATCATTACGAATCCGGGCGCATATCAGGATATCCAGATTACAAAGAGATAAGAGCTGCTCTGCCACAATAAAGAAAATTTGATTAAAAATGAGGATGAGATTGATGACAGAAGTGAATTGGGATGATAAATGGAGACTGGGATTTCATCTGATGCCGCCTACAGGTTGGCTGAATGATCCTAACGGACTATGCCAGTTTCAAGGGATATATCATGTGTTTTTCCAGTATTCCCCGGATGATCCGAATGGAGGTACGAAGTACTGGGGACATTATACGAGTCAGGATATGCTGAACTGGCAGTATGTCGGAATCGCACTTTCACCCGAGGAAGTTTTTGAAAGCCATGGGGTGTATTCTGGTTCCGCCCTGGTCAAGGATGGAAAAATGAACCTGTACTATACAGGAAATGTAAAACTGGATGGAGATTATGACTATATATATGAAGGCCGCCAGGGAAATACGATTTTGGTCGACAGTGAGGATGGCGTTACATTTGGTAGGAAAAAATGTCTGATGACAAATGCGGATTATCCGTCTCATCTGTCCTGCCATATCAGGGATCCCAAGGTAGTAACCGGAGAAAGCATCGGAATCGAGGACGAAAATTGCTATATGTTTTTGGGAGCGAGGACCAGAGAGGATACAGGAGAGGTACTTTTATACAAGAGTGGTAATCTGACGGATTGGGAGTTGGTCAATATTCTCAAGGATAAAATCCCCTTTGGATATATGTGGGAATGCCCAGATGCTTTTATGCTGGATGGGAAGAAATTCCTGAGCATTTCCCCGCAGGGTGTACAGCAGGATGGAATTAATTATCAGAATGTTTATCAGTCTGGTTACTATGAAGTGACTGGATCATTTGATCATGAGTACCAATTAGAACGGTTTAAAGAGTGGGACAGAGGGTTTGATTTCTATGCCCCTCAGACATTCCAGGATGAAAATGGAAGAAGGATTTTGATTGGATGGATCGGAATGCCGGATGAACCCTCGCAGACCAATCCGACCGTGGCACAGGGGTGGCAGAATGCACTGACTGTTCCCAGAGAGATTTTCCTGAAAGAAGGAAAAGTGATGCAGTATCCAGTGGCAGAGTTAGAAAAGCTGCGTCTGTCCCGGCATACATTCGTATCGGGTTGTACTTCGGAAAGAAGAAAAATGTATGATGCAGAGATAACAGTCGTAAGTGAGGATATTAAAATCGTGATCAGTGAAGGGATTGAGCTTGTGTACGACAAGACCCATGAGATTTTGACACTTTCTTTTGATCAGGAAAAGAATCTTGGATATGGAAGAAATAAGCGCTCTGTACATCTGCAGTCTTGTGAGCAGATTCGAATTTTAGTGGATACCTCCTGCTTGGAGATTTATTTGAATGGCGGGGAAGAAGTGTTCACAACACGCTTTTATACAGAAGACGGAATGAGCGACTTTTGTGTCACTGAAGGGGATGCGAAGGTGACATATTGGGAAATGGAAGGACTGCATATAGATTTGTCCGCTTTATGATGTGAAATCTATCAGATTTCTGCATACTTGCAATTTTGCAGCATATATTGTAAAGTAGTAGGAACGTAGATTTTGGACAAGGGTGGTCAGATGGATTTCAATGTTTTTGATAAAGAAAAATTAAAGGTGTGGCTGGAGATCGTTCTGGCGGTCGTGCTTGTTGCGGCAGTAGGGATTGCAGGGAATAAGGGTGCATTTGACAAAAAGACTGTGAATCCAGATAAAGTGAATGCAGCAGGAAATGAGGCGCTTGAGAAAGCTGCGGATGAAAATGAAGCGGCTCAACAAAAGGCAGACCCTAAAGAAGATAAAAAGGATTCTGGGGATAGGGAACAGATAAAGGAAGAGAGAGAGGGTCAGGCATCCGAGGAAGTAATTGCAGAGGGACAGTATCCCATAATGGGGAAAAGTTCTGTTACCGTTGATCAGATGGTGGAATATTTTAAGACCAGCGGGGAGGCATATCCTTCTGATGCTCTGAGTAAGGGCGGGGCAGACAGTATCGAGACTTTTTGTCAGATGTACTATGATGAGGCTGTGGCCGAAGGTGTCAGGCCGGAAGTTGCTTTTGTACAGACGATGAAAGAGACGGGATGGCTTCAATATGGGGGAGATTCATCTATTGAGCAGTTCAATTTTGCCGGACTTGGGACAACTGGAGGCGGTGTGGCTGGAAATTCCTACCCTGATGTACGTACAGGAATTCGGGCGCAGATTCAGCATTTAAAGGCATATGCAACGGCAGACTCCTTAGAACAGGCCTGCGTAGATGAGCGATACGAATATGTGACAAAGGGATGCGCTCCTTATGTAGAGTGGCTGGGGCAGCAGGAAAATCCAGAAGGATATGGCTGGGCAACGGCGGATAATTATGGATATTCGATTGTAGATATGATATCCAATCTAAAGAAAATGAAATAGAAGAGAAATAAAGAAACGCAATAAAGAAACACCCACCGGGAGGACCTGGTTAACTAATGTCAGTCCATCCCTGGAGGGTGTTTTTCGTTCATGATTATTATTTATCCGAGTGCTGTAGTTCATTGATCAGTTGCTCGATTATGGTCAGGTCTTCTTCCAGGAGGTCTGCAATCTGAGGGATGGTATAGCCCTTTTGCAGTTTTTTCTGAATTAATACCTTTAATCGGTGCTTATCACCGGATTGAAAGCCGTCTTCATATCCTTCTTTCCGAACTGTCTGCATATGTAGTTTCTTATCATAATGTGTCAAGATCATATTCATCACCTCACTGCGGTTCTTTTTTAGAATATCGGCTAAGATGCCTTCCTCAATACATTCATCCACTGCCAAGTTCACAGTATCTTCCAGACGATATTTTCGATCTAGGTAGCCACGAATGCGTGCGACGAAACAGGCATATTCATTCAACTTTTTACAGCGCTGCATTAACTTTTTATTATGGCCCAGATTAATATTCAACATTCGTGCGCGGCACTCAAGTGCAGACTGAAATCCATCAGGAAGCTCATGAAAAGCATCGGAAAGCAGGTACTCCATCTCATCGGGGCATCATCCACTCCGTTATAAAAAATAAGATAGACAGGGGGTGGAAGAGAAACAAGGTTTCTGCCATAAATATCAAGAGGGTTCGTTTCAATATAGGATTTCAGAACATCAGAGAAATAGAAAAGTTCCCGAAGAGGCATGTTAGGATTCAGAGTACTTTGATGCTCATACAGATTCAGGACATTAGCGATAAGAAAGGATAAGGTCGGCTAGGTCGGAGGGATTACTCCCTCTTTCCCGCCTAAGAACTGTACGTGTCACTTTCATGACATACAGCTCAAGCATACTTGTTCTCCGAAAGTCTGATTAGATTCT
>NZ_JABACJ020000029.1 GCF_012524165.2 Faecalicatena faecalis | reverse complement strand
GCGTATGGTTTCATATTCCGGCATTTTCTGGTTTTCCATGCTCAACGCTCCTCTGCTTTTTGATAGCCCTATCATAGCACAGCGGCGGGGATTTTGCTATCCTTATCCGCGCTCTGTTCCCTTTTCCCGTTCCGGCTGCCTGTCTGCCTGTAAAATGCTGTCAATGTTCTGCTTGATAATATCGTATTCCCGGACTTTCTTTTTCAGCTTCCCATAGTCGGCATAAAGGGCTTCTTTCTGCGCTTGGAGGGCTTCATATTCCGATTGCAGCGCGGCAAGGTTCGGGAGCTTTGCAATGCCCGCCGCTTTCAGCGACCTTGCGGCGGCTTCATGTAGGATAATCGCCTGTTCCTGTCCGGCGCGGTACTTCTCCCTGTTCCTTGCCTTGCGGTATGCGTCATAGACGGGCTTTGTCTTTTGGTAGGTGGAAACATTCTTGATAAGCACCGCCATGTCCGCAAGCCGCTTTTCCGCGTCCTTCAATGCGTCTGCCGCCTGTCCGCTTTCCGCTGCCATTTCTTCAATCCGGCTGACTAAATCCGCGTACTGTTCAATCTTATGTTCCGTCAAGAAATTCATGGTCTTTGCTGCCTGTTTCAGATTGTGGATTTTCGCCCACTGTTCATAGCCCTTACTCTGCGCCGCCTTGATACTGTTCTCAATGTCGATAAGCAGCGAAACGCCGCGCTGCTCTCTGGGGGCTTTCGCCGCCTTTGCCCGTCTGCCCGCTATCCGTTCCCTTATGGCTTCCTCTGTATAATCCGCGCCGAGGGTTTTAAGACGGGTGAAGCGTTCCTGTCCGGGGGCGCGGCATGACACATATTTCCCCGGCTTTATCTCATAGCCCGCCGCCTGTAACCGCTGCAACAATTCCTCAAAACTGGAAACTTGGGGGATAAGCGCGTCAACGGCAATCTTTAGCTTGCCTTTCCAACTTGTACCCGTCTTTTCTGCCTGGTACTCCGCATAGCTCTTTCCCTTGCTGCCCTTGCCGGGAACGACGACGGACAAGCCATTTTCCCGACACAGCTTGTCGCTCATGTTCCGTATGCCGTAATAGCTCCTTTTGTTGGAATTATATTTGCGGTGGTCTACGAAATTTACGGCGCAGAAAATAATGTGATTGTGGACGTGTCCTTTGTCAATGTGCGTCGTGAGTACATATTCATGCTGCCCCTTTGTTACCGCGTCGGCAAGCTGCTTTCCGATTTCATGGGCTTTCTGATAATCGACTTCCCCCGGCTCAAAGGACTGTATCAGATGAAAGGCTAAATTGTTCCCCTTTTGGAGTGCTTGGGACAAGGTATATTCAAATTCAATATCTGCCGTTTCATAGGAGCAGCCGAAAGAGGACACAAGCATTTTCCCGTCCGTCTTGTCCGGGTTTTCGATATAGTCAAGGGCTTTGCTTAGAGTGCTTTTAATAGGCTTAATCTTTGTAACCGCCATATCTCCGCAAGCACCCCCTTTATTTCCTCTATGTCCTCTTGGTATGCGTTCCCCGTCGCGTTTACGCGGCGTGCTATCTGGTTGACGTTGACACCGATTTTCTGTATCTCTGCGGTCATTGCCTTTATATCGGCATGGTCTATCTGAATGATATACCCGTCAATGGCAATCTTCCGCAGATATGCCGCCATGTTCCGGGTGGGTACGAGCTTCATTTTTTCCAGTATTAAATCCCGTTCCGCTTCCGTCACTCTGAATTTGATTTGCACCGTTCTTTTGCGTCCGTTCATGTATTCGCTCCTTTCCTTTCCGTTCCGAGGGTTTGGGACACTTCCCAACAAGCAATTTTCAACCGACGCGCCGCAGCGCGGGAGGGGAAAATACGGAAGTGGGTACCCGCTTCCTATGCTTGCTACGAATGTTTTTATCCCTTATGCCTTACTACGGAGCTATGCCCGGTTTTGCCAAACTTCCGCAAAAGAAAAACGCTGCAATCCTCAAAAAAAGATTACAACGCTCTCTAAACCTTATTCAATTCTGACGGACACTTCTTATCTGCCCTCTGTTTCGACTTCCGCTATCTCCTTTGCCGTTGCGCTCACAATCCGTATGCCTGTATCGCTCATACCGTCAAGAAGCGCGTCAAGCTGCCGCCGCTGCGTGTTCTTCTCTGGCGGCGTTTCCAAAAGAAACTGGTCTACGGATATATTGTAGCGGAGCATAAGCTCAAAGAAAATCTGTAAACTTGGGTGCTGCCCCTTGTTCTCAATGTTCGCAAGGTAGCGCGGCGAGATAAACATTTCGTCGCTCACTTTCTTGCGGCTCTCCTTGCGCCCTGTCCGCGCCGCCTTTATCGCTGCCCCAAAAGCCTTGAAATCGTATTTCGGTACTGGTCTTTTTGCCATAGTTATTCACCCTGTTACATTTTACTGTTCCCCTTTCTTCTTGGATATGTCTACACAATTCAATCAGTTAGCCAAAATAATTCATATGTATATGTTGACAATTAGCCGCTTTTTTTGTATAGTATTATTAAAAGGGGGAAATGTTTATGTTACATAGCATGCGTATTCGATAAGCATTGAAATCAAAAAAGATTTTTCCCATTTTCAATATGGGCTTTTTTGTCATGCTTATTTTGCGTATGCTATACAACAAAACTAACGATGTATAGACATAGTATAAAAACTATGCCTTAATTTTGTTGTAGTGTTATATGTATAAATGCAGGTCAATGCTCATGTTGAGAATTGACCTGTATTTTTTTGCACAAAAGGAGAAATATTATGCTTGAAAAATATTGGATAAAATGTCCAATTTGTAACGGAAAGACGAGGGTTCAAGTATTTTATAATACGGTATTAAGAAATTTTCCTCTTTTCTGCCCTAAATGTAAATTAACACATATCATTGATGTTGAAAAATTAGAAATCATAATCAAAAACTCTGAAAAACAAAAGGAAGGATATTAAATGAAACACTTACCTAAAAGTACACTTACGGAAATATTGAATGACCCATACGGATTTACTTACAAAGAAATGTCGGAAGTAATTGGAGAGGATAAAGCAAGAGCCTTATATGCGGAATTGTATAAACAGCCATTTCACAAAAAAAATCTATCAATATCAACAAAAAAAGTCTATAAAAGTAGCGATACTGAAAAGTATGTTTATGAATTGAAAGACAACAGGTATATCGAAACGGTTTTTATTAAACGGCGAGATGGTGGGACTGTTTGCGTAAGTACGCAAGTTGGTTGTTCTGTTGGCTGTATTTTTTGTGAGTCCGGACGCAATGGTTTCGTTCGTAATCTAACACCATCTGAAATTGTGCAACAGGTCATATTGATACGTCAAAAAGTAAATCGTATCGTTTTTATGGGAATGGGAGAACCTTTATTCAATTACGACAACTTGATTGCAGCAATCCATATTCTTCGAGATAGAAATGGACTTAACTTTCCAACCGACGGCATTACCGTATCAACAGTTGGTCCAGTTAATCAATTAAAAAAATTGCGCGAAGAACATCTAAAAATTCAGTTGACAATATCTTTACATGCAGCAACACAGGCTGCGAGAAACTGCATCATTCCTCATATGCACATGTACGCTATTGAAGATGTTGTTAAGCAAGCATTGTCCTATTCACAAAGGCATAATCGAAAAGTGGTATTTGCGTATTTGCTTTTACCAGGTATAAATGACCGTTCCTCAGATATAAGGCAACTTGCAAAATGGTTTAAGGGCAAAAATGTTATGATTAACGTGCTGCAATACAACCCGACGAGTAATTCAAAAATTAGAGCACCACAAAAACAAGAAATGGTTGCGTTCAAACATCAATTAGAGCAAACAGGACTTGAAGTTACCATGAGAGTTTCTCATGGTAGAGAGATTAAAGCAGCTTGTGGACAGTTAGCTAATACATATAATAAAGCCAAAAAACAACAAAAATAATTTAATTAAAAGAGCCAGACGCACAGACGCAGAGCCGATAATATGCAGTTTGAAATACTGCTGTTATCGGCTCTTTTTTGATTTAATTTGTGCCCCCAATAACCATATTGGAGCAAAATCAGAACTGTTGCTTGTCGTTCTTTGATTTCCGCAGCAGCTTTGAAAAACCAAAGCCGCCGTTTCTTTTTATCTTCTAATGAAATGACGCGGTATCACTGTTAAAAGCGGCGGCTAAAAGGAGGTAGCCGCCATGAAGCACATACCATATCGACAAAATCCGACGGTCATTGACACATCAAAAAAAGCCCGACCACCGCCGGGGAAAACTACGTCTATCAATATGAACTGTCTAATCATCTGAATACCGCTTACAATACCTATACGTCTGTCCGGGCTTTTCGGACAGGCGTATTTTGCTGCTCAAAAAATTTTTTGAAAAAAATCCGAAAATCTTCGGCGTTTTTTTCAAAAGGCAGTATTGCCCCGCGAAAAGGGGGAAGCACCACCAACTTTCCAACGAGAAAGGGGGTGAGAATGTGGAACCTAATCGCAGGGAGTTTATAAAACAGTGCGCTTTCCAGAAGTTTTGTAATACGGTACTGCACAATGAAGCGTGTGACGCTCACAAAGAGCTGCACAGGCATAAGGCAAGGGAGATTACCTTTTCCGACTTGACCTTAGAAGAAGCGCGGCAGCTTCATACCTTTGATGAATATTTCAAAGGGGAAATCGCCTTTGAAAGAGCCGGGAAGAAAATCACGCCGAAGCTGCTTCTTGAAGCAATCCGTACTTTGCCGGAAGAAAAGCGCAAAGCCGTACTCCTGTACTATTTCGAGGGAATGAACGACACCGAGATTGCGGAGCTGTTCGATACGTCGAGAAGCACGATACAGTACAGGCGGACAAGCTCTTTTGAGCTGCTAAAAAAATATCTGGAGGAAAATGCTGATGAATGGGACGAATGGTAACGAACCCGGCTACCCGGAAAAAGCCCTTGTTCCCTATCCTGTCATTTTGGCAGCGACAAAGGGCGACCCGGACGCTATGAAGATTGTCTTGCAGCATTTCAGCGGCTACATAGCCCGCCTCTCCATGCGGAAGCTGTACGACGAGCGCGGGAACGTCTATTTTGGCGTAGACCACGACATTCGGGAACGGCTGCAAGCAAAACTGATGATGGCTGTCCTCACCTTTAAGGCAGAGGAATAAACCGCAGCGGCGGGACGCTTTCTCTCTCCCCCTTTTCCGTTCCGCTGCTGACGCGGCAGCAAAGCCATTCTGAACCTTGACAAAGAAAGCGGCGCAAGATAACGGCGGCGCAGCATAGGGCAAATCGGATACGTTCCTTTTGCGCCGAGCCATACGGTGGGTGCGCCATGACGCTATCCGGGTGAGGTTATCCCCGCCCGGACAGCCGAGCGACCAACACCGCGCCGGAAAGCAAGTGTAGCGGCTTGCGGGCGACGACACGCAAAATATACAATGATACTTCCTTACAGCCACAGTCCGAGCGTTAAGAGCGTCGCAGGCAATGGGTAGGGCTGCATGAGAACCATGCCGGGGTGAAATTCCCATGAGGTTATGCTAATAACCGTCCGATTAAAGCCTTTGTTTTCTTGAATAGTGGACTTGCTGCTATTCATAGACTGTATTATATGTTTGCGAAAGAAAGGGGGATTTTCTTTGACGCAAAACCAGACGCCCGTTACCACAACGGAGCATAAAATCGGAAAAGTTACTTACCTTGTATGTTCGTCCGCAAGTGAACGCGCAACGGACACACTGGATAAAAAGATAAAGAAGCTCATTCGCAAGGACATGGAGCTGAACCCCGCAAACGCCCGGAAATAGGGCGTTTCTTCACATTTTATACATGACACAGGCAGCGGTATGTGGTATAATATAGACAGTACAAATACCATGCTTGTCTGTCGTCGGAAAGGAGGACAAAATGTTACAGACAGACAAGATTACCGCTTTATATTGCAGATTGAGCCAGGAAGATATGCAAGCCGGGGAAAGCGAAAGCATACAGAACCAAAAACTGATTTTACAAAAGTATGCTGACGAACACCACTTTTTCAACACACGCTTTTTTGTAGACGACGGATTTTCCGGCGTGAGCTTTGAGCGTGAGGGGCTTCAAGCCATGCTGCATGAGGTTGAAGCCGGGAACGTGGCGACCGTCATAACAAAAGACCTTTCCCGTCTGGGACGTAATTATCTGAAAACCGGCGAACTGATAGAGATTGTTTTCCCCGAATACGAAGTGCGCTACATTGCCATTAACGACGGTGTAGACACAGCGAGGGAAGATAACGAGTTTACCCCTCTGCGGAACTGGTTCAACGAGTTTTACGCCCGCGACACCTCAAAGAAAATCCGGGCTGTCAAACAGGCAAAGGCACAGAAAGGCGAGCGCGTCAACGGCGAAGCTCCTTACGGCTACCTTATCGACCCGGATAACCGCAATCATCTGATACCCGACCCGGAAACGGCACACGTCGTAAAACAGATTTTTGCAATGTATGTACGGGGCGACCGTATGTGTGAAATCCAGAACTGGCTGCGGGACAATGAGATATTGACCGTCGGGGAACTGCGCTACCGCAGGACAGGGAGCAAACGCCACCCCCGCCCACAGCTCAACGCATGGTACAACTGGCCGGATAAGACACTGTACGACATTCTGACAAGGAAAGAGTATTTAGGGCATACCATAACCGGGAAAACCTACAAGGTATCTTATAAGTCGAAAAAGACGAAAAAGAACCCGGAGGAAAAAAGGTATTTCTTCCCCAACACTCACGAACCTTTGATTGATGAAGAAACCTTTGAACTTGCACAGAAGCGGATTGCCACCCGGCAACGCCCGACAAAGGTTGATGAAATTGACCTGTTTTCCGGGCTGCTCTTTTGTGGGGACTGCGGCTACAAAATGTATGCAGTACGCGGAGCCGGGACGCTTGAACGGAAACACGCCTACACTTGCGGCAACTACCGCAACCGGGCAAGAAATGATATGCTCTGCACTACGCATTATATCCGCAAAAGCGTATTGAAAGAACTTGTCCTTGCAGACTTGCAGCGAGTAACGTCTTATGTGAAAGAGCATGAACAGGAGTTTATCGAAACCGCCAACGAGTGCAGCGCAAAGGCAGTACAAAAGACGCTGACACAGCAGCGGAAAGAACTTGACAAGGCGCAGAACCGTATTAACGAGCTGAACATCTTATTCCGCAAGCTCTACGAGGACAACGCTTTAGGGAAACTTTCAGATGAACAATTTGCTTTTCTGACTTCCGGCTATGATGAAGAAAAAAAGACGCTGACCCGGAGGATTGCGGAGCTGTCACAGGAAATCGACAACGCCACCGAGCGCAGCGCGGACGTAAAAAGGTTTGTCGCACTGGTACGCAGATACACAGCGATTGAAGAACTGACCTACGAAAACGTCCATGAATTTATTGACCGTATTCTTATTCACGAACTGGATAAGGAAACGAACACCCGCAAAATCGAAATCTTTTATAGCTTTGTCGGCAGAGTTGATACAGGCGACAAGCCTACTGAAAGTATCTCCTATTTCAGACAGATAGGAGCCGACGTAAAGAGTTATGCTATCTAACATACATCAAAAAGAGGTAAGATAACACCCTCTGCAAAAAAGGTATCGTTATCTTACCTCAACAAAATAAGAACCAGCAAATCCATATGTGTCATCATCAATAATGTATTTAACATCCTCTTCTGTAAGGTCATCCAAATAGAAACAAAAAGCTTTAACAAACAAACTGCTCTGATTCCTCATAAAATGTTTGAAATTGTCCGTATTTTCACAAAGAAGATTAAGAAACCGTTTCTTTTGTGAATCAGGAAGGGTTCTCTGTTTATAAAGATTATAAAGCATTTCAAAAAACGCTTTACTATCTCCAAGCTCATTTTTAATTACAGAGAAAGCTAAACGAATTTGTCCTATTTTATCCATCCATGCACGAAGCGTATCTACATATGTATCATGCTTTGCAAGAATACTATTACTGATTTCTATAATTTCATATTCACAAATCAATTCGTCAATTTTTGCATTAACAGTATCCGTACTCCACACCCAATTTGCATCATCAGAACTAAACTTATACTTCAACTGATTAATATACTGACCGCCATCATTAAGCTTTGCCGCAACAGAAGGAAGCTTTCCACCTTCATATAGCTTTAAATACTCAAGCATTCCGCTCTTACAATTATCATCTTTAAGGATTGACTTCAAATCCTCTGCAACGCCTTCATGGTCAAGGCATAATCTACCAATAGCAAGTGCAATATCATTATCCGACTTTTCTCCTTCCATATTTTTATTGTTAGCAATGCCACAATAATAATCAATAAGCTTAGAAATAACATCTTTACCCGTCTTAAAAGTATTTCCGTCAAAAACATACTTAATTACCCAAATTGGGAATGAAAAACCTTTCATTCGCTCTCGAATCCTAGACCGGGTTTCAGTAATAGAAACACAGTACATTTCAGGAATATCAAAGGCTAATGATGTTGCCTTATTGAATGCACGCTCTTCCTCAGTCAACGTTACAATAAACTTATCCTTATAACGCTTGTCTGGATTGTTATCTTGCTTGATAACTTCTGAAATCATACTTGCAAGTTTTTCCGTATCTAATGGTACAGTGGTAAGATTGTCGCTGTATGAATAAATGCCATTTGCATATTCTTTCAGAACAAAACCAAGAATAAATGCCGTAAGGTTACAAGGCATAAAACCAAAAGGCTCTGCTTTGAGCATCTCGTATATTGAAGCAATGGAAATTCGGTCACTTTTCTCAAATGCTTTGTTAATATACTCATCTACTTCTTTTTTTAGGCTTGCAATATATGAGTGTGAAGATTTCCAATATTCTTGCGTTTTCCATGCATCTTTTAAAACATTTTCAAGTTTGGTTGCCTCATTACCAGAACGGAATGTACCTTTGGTTTCTTCATTGATACCACAAATCGCACCTGCACCAAGTGAATTTGCATCAAACATGGTATTCAATACATTCGTATAAGCACTCTCAAGGCATTGTGGATAATGAAATTTGTCAATATCGAGTAAATAAGCAAAGAGGTCTTGCATATTGGCTACTCTTTCACCACTTGTAGCATACCTAGAATAAACATAGAATGAACCACTCTTGATACGCTTTGCCCAATTTGATAGAACTTCAATAGCATATCCCTCATATGTTTTACGCTGGTCTAAGTCACTGTTTCCGATGGCAAGTGACATGGCATAATTTTCGACAAACTCATCGTATTCGCCATCCCCAAGAATACACGCTGAGCTGTCTATTACAACTGCATTTGATTCAGGACTATTTGCAAAAAAATTTTCTATTTTCTTTTTCAACGCACCACTCTCAGCAGAATCTCTGCCGATGGTCGTAACCGTATAAAGTTTATTGCTATTGACACTTGGATTGTTTGCCTTTTTAATTTCGCTATCAAAGTCCGAAAGCGTAGCATATGTCAGTGAATAACGAAGTTTCAATGCACCAGTAAATTCAATTATTGTACGTAAATTGCTACCTGCCATAAACGACATATCTTTCGTAGATTTCGCCTTTGCTTGTGACATAAACGGAGTGGGGTCCACAATAGGTCCCATATTTTTGCAACAGTATGAAAACACATCGCCAGTAAGTGGTATTCTGGTCACAACATGGTCGTTCAAGAGCTTTTTAGCAATTTTGGGTGCAGTAAATTCCAAATCTGTACCTTCAAATGCCATCGTTAAGTTTTTGTCATTTGGAAGGAAAATATCGCGATTACCAACCATCCTTTCAGATATAGCCTGAAGCAGTAAAATAACCTTAAGTACTCGTTTTTCGTCTTCCAAAAGTTCCTTATCCATTTTTGGTGTATAACAACTTAGAACTTCTCTTATACCATCCGCCAACTTCTGGCTACCAGTTTCATAAAAGAAATTCCAAAGCATATCGATAGTAACAAAAGGATTTGTAGAGCTAAAATCGTAGTTATCGATAAACCACTGAAATGCCTTAACATCGTCTCCTTCATCATTTTTGATAAAATTGAACATACTACGAGCTGTAGAAGTATAATAAATAGAAATATGTTGAAGGATTAACGCTGCATACGGATGAATTGGCAAAACATTACTCAAATCCTTGTCCGTAAGCCCTATCTTATTTTTTACCACAGTGCGGCTTTGCATAGTACGGTGGTCTAAGCTTTTTTTATGTTTTTCCCACTTCTCTGCCTTATCAGCATCATCAGTTACTTTCAAAGCCTCATGCATTAATTCAAATGCTATATTTTCAGGAAGAGAAATATGTACCGGTGATACAAAGCGGTCAAGAATTTTTCTCTTATCAGGATCACCATCTGAAAAATATCCTTCTGCCTTATGAGTAACAATCATCAAACAGAACGGGGCGGTAGCCGCAAGCTCTGATATCTGCTGAAACCCTGTCAAATGATGCATATTGTTCTCAAAGTACTCAGAAAATTCATCCCAAATGAACACTAATTCTTTGAGATTATTCTTTTTAATGACTTCTCGAATCCAATCGCAGAGTTCTCCAGTATTCATGGCGAATCCACCTTTTACAACAGGAACTTTAAACACCTTTTCAATAAGTGCATTCAACGATTCTTCTTCATACTCGTTCAATTTTTTCAGTATATTGTCAGCAGTATCTCCACCAAGAACTGTTCGATATTTACCTTTAGCATAGATATCAAAACTTTGTTTGTTTTCCTCATCCCCGAAATACCGAACAAGCGAATTCTTTAAAGAAGAATTAGCAGCATTCTCAATGCCAGCATCAAAAAGTGCCTTCTCCACACCTTCCTGAATCGCTACAATCAAATCCGTATCACTTTGAATATCAGATGACCCATAACGATGACAAACAAGAATCTTGCCTTCATTTTTTTGAGTAAGCAACTTTTTGCAAAGGAAATCATCAAGCTTATAACGCTCAAAATAAGAATTTATCTCTTCATCCGATGCTTCAATAAGTTTTTTCAAAGTAAAAACTGCATGAGATTTACCAGTGCCATAAGCACCGTCAACCCAAATAGACAATTTTTGCTTACGAGCCAATACATCTACCATAGATTTCAGAAGCTGTATAAAAGAAGGGTGCGGATAGAACTTTTTCCACAAATCAGGTTGTTCCTCAATGATTTTTTTATCTACCTGTGGAAAATATTCCGGGTCAATGTCAAAATACTCTCTGTAGCTCATTTTTTCTTTTCCTCCTTAGAACAGTTCGTTCAAAATTTCGTCAGCGTTCCTATTGCTCTTAAGCGTAATGTTGTCTAGTCCTAATGTAAATCTCGCTTCAATCAGGTCTGGATAATTAAAGGTAAGACCATTCAAAATCTTCTCCATAGTTTCACGATTTAATCCAAAAATCTGAGTTGGACTAATTCCTGCACTTTCGATAGACGTATCCATCAATCTGGTTAATGTAAATTGCCTGTAATTTCCACAAGCCTCCGCAAACTTATAAAGAGAATATAAGATGACGTTCTCATTTGGTTTTTCCCATGCACCTCTAACAAAAAAATTTAAAGTAATTGTCTCTCTACCATTTGCCGATACTTTTTCCTCATAGTCAGCAACGCTACCAAGTCCAAGTTGTTTTCCAAACGGTGTCTTAACAATAAATGATTTGAGTGCATCGCATACATTTCTCTTTCCTAGACCAGACTTGTCATTTTCCATTACTTCTTCTAAGCGAAGTTTTACAGATTCCAGTGTTGTTGTTTCTCCAAAAGGTATATTTTTTATAAACCATCTAAATTCTTCTGAATCTTCCGCATATACTAAATTGCACATCAAATACGCCCACATATTTTCATCATCTACACCAAGTAAAAACATCTTTTGTGCAAATTCGTTTGGCTTATATTTTGTATATTTATAATCTTTTCCTTTTAAGGATTTATCTTCTTTTACTAAACCTGCATCTTTAACAAAATTTAAAAATGCATCTTTTTTCTTATTTGGCACTTCACCATCGCCATCAGAAGTCCAAAATGCCATAGAACCTTCATAGTCAAAATATACTCTCAACCAATTTTCTCTAATACCAAAACTATAATATCTGTCAAGACCAGTCATAGCCTTTGCTCCTAATCTATTTTTTATCGAATTGTATCTCAAACAATGAGAATATATGTCATGGCAACTGAAACAATGTTCACATTGTTCTGATATTTGTAATCCATTTGTCATATCAATACAACCCTTTTTACACTCTGCCACACAGTAACCGCAATTAACGCAATAGACACTTTTAATAATTGAACTTTTAAAGAGTGATAAAAATTTAATATCCTCCTTACTACTTCCCAAATTAGGGAACCTAAACTGTCCGCCTCCATTGGGAATTTCAGAAACCCGAATAACATAAGCTCTTCCTTCATATGTAATGCTAAACTCATCATCGCTTAAACGGGTAACTTGACCAATCGTTTTAGCCCACTCTTTCCAACGTTCGTTTTTTTCCAGTATAGTAATTACATTTTGTCCCTTGATTATTTCAAAAATATGCTTATCATGACCAAAATTTAATTCCCTACCACTTTTTCTAGTACGCCAATAACCTTGTTCAACAAATCTATCAAAATCTTCTTTTGTATAATTTCTTTTTCCACTGGTAGATATTATTTTATCAATGAATATATTGGTAGGTTCGGGATAATTCTTATACTTCATATAGTCATGCTTTCCCTGGGACATTGGACACACAAGACACCCCGCTCTTGTATTGCCCATTTTATACGTTTCATTAAACACTATTTTATTTTCATATATGTACAAAAATAGTTCTGCTGCATTCCATTCAAGAATCGGATGACAACTATACTGTCCTGAGTGCTTACCACCATAACTTATGCCGTCATATTCACTTCTTGATAAACTCTCATCACCCCGAACCCCTGTAAATGCCATACCTGTAAAATCAGGTTTATGCAGAATTTCTCGTAAAAGCATTATTTGTGGCGTCGTTTTATGAACACTACAACACCAACGCATTGTTACGGCTGGAGGTCCAAATACTCTCCAAGTATTTTCAGGTATAAGTTTCGATTTAGCTTGTAAAAAATCAATATTTTCCTCAGCACAAATTTGTTTAATTTTCTCAACCGTCTTATATGTATCTGGGAATTCCATTCCAGTGTCACCAAATAGAACCTTAAAACAGTTATGTGGAAGTGCTCGTTGAACTAAATCCAACACCACCACACTATCCTTACCTCCAGAAAACGCCACATAAAATACATCTACTTTTTCTTTATACTCGATGAAAGTATTATAAATTTTCTTTATTGTTTCCTGTGTTAATTGTTCCATTGACTGTCGATTCTTTTCAACCATAGCCGGAATATCAACATAACGAAGTGGATAGCCTTGCGGCTCTGGTTCATCAATTATAACCAGTTCCGGTGCTGTATAAAGAGACCCCCCCTTGGTCTTTGCGACAAGCCTTCCACGATAATAATAGTTATTAGCTTCCGCCCACATGTACGGTAAACTATCATTTTTATCGTAATTCCAATATTTATCAAATCCTAAAATGTCAAGTTCTCTATAGTACACGGGACGCGGTTCTTTTGAAAATACCAATGGCATTGGCGTTAGAACATATCCACCCGTAGAACTGTCCCATTCATATGCGTACATTCTATTTATTCCTTCCTTTTCCGAATTTGTGTCGCTTTTTGAAGTGCAGCGTCAAGTTCTTTATAACTGCGTCTCGTAATCATATTGACCTCTGTAAGATAATCAAGTGCTTCAGATTTTTTTAAAGTAATTCTGCTTTCTGAAAGTACCGCTGCACATACATCCACAAACTCTTTTATTTTTCCGTCTTTTTTTACAATGGCTCCTGCAACATTATTCAAAGACAGGCCATTGTTCAAAAGCATAAATTTTTTACTGTATGAAAATAGAAAGCTTTCTAATAAATACTCATTCCATTCATAACCAACATATGGGAAAGCAAGGAAGGAGTCTATTTCACGTACTCTGATATAATCTTTTGACATGAAGCTTTCAATCGTCTTGTCAACCATTTGCACATCAAAGCTTATTATCTTTTTCGAGACAAACAAATCATGACTAACACGTACAGAAACCTCCGTCAATGCGTCAAAATAAATAACTGTATCTAATTCTTTTGAGAGATTATATATATCATCTGCAGTAAACTCGTCATGGTGCTTAGCATAAAGCTGATACACATCTCTCATTGTATATTTATCTTTCGGCAGACTTATAACTGCACCCTCAAAGATAAATTTACCTACATAATGCTGCGCTATTGCATTACGAACACCAAGTCTGGAAAGATAAAGATTATTTTCCAAAAATACCGGCATCCTATCCTGCATTTCATTCCAAACATCTGTCCAAATTGCATACTCATTTTCGTCGATAAATCCATTTATAATGTCCGCAATACATTCAAGTTCATCATTAGTAATTTCAAAAATACCGATATGAAAATACTCACCTTTCGCATTTCTGAGGAAACGAGAATCCATAGTAATAATTCTATTAACCTGTTTCTGCGGAATATGAGATAGTGCTGTACATACTTCTTCTTTCTGCATAGGCTTACCACTAGACAGAAAATACTCTTCAACCTCTGCATTGTGGTCAACTTTTACATTCTTTTCAACGGACATATAGTTAGAAAAGAAATAATACTTTCTTGATGTTAAAGAATACTCAATATATGCTTTCAACATATTTTCGTCGCTAAGAGTGTAGCAACTGGCAAAGGCATCTGCTAAATCTTCATAAATTGCTTTATAGTACAATACCTTCTTGCCGGATTCAAAGCTATTCTCAATGTAGGAAAGCAGCTTCTCCTTTGTATCGCTATCAATAATTCCTTCAACCGGGAACAGTCTGTCTTTATATATTACACCGCAATAGCGAAGTCTCTCTTCAAGCGCATTATCATCAAATGTAAGCACTTCATCATAAAGTATCTCATACATTTCGCGGAAATTTTCAAAATCTATGGAATCAAATTGCATTCCATTTCGATATCGATGCAAAAGAGTTGCTTCAAATTTTTCTTTATCAAAATCTTCAGGTTGTATCTTAGTTTTTTCTTCTGCACTCTTGGAATCCGATTTTCTTCCTAAAGTAGGAATCTGACCGCCCATTTTCAAAAATTTTGTATCAGTAACTATATTATTGGTTTTTGCAAAATATGGATACACTCGTTCTCTCAATACAGAATCGGCATTTCTGGAAAATGAATAAATATCATCTGACATTTTTACTGCCCAAGAAGCATTATCTAGAATATCTCTCACTACGGATTCATCAATTTCATTTCCAATCATAGACATTATTTTTTTTATTGTTATACCTGTTGGGTCATCATACACTTTGGAAACAGAATACAGTTTTTGATAAATCTTTGACCGATTTTCATCGGCATCTTCGTTTTTTTTACTTTCAAAAGATATACTCTCTTGACTATATCTTAGAAAATCTTTATAAAGCGAAACAGCTTTATAAAGAACAACAGCAGTTTTTCCATGAGTCAAACGATATATTTTCATACTAAGAAGCTTTGAAGTGACTGCAGCAAATTCTCTGCTATCATGTATGTCCCAGAACTTTTTTTTGCCCAAATTGCGAGACATGCAGTATTCTGAACCTTCATCAAGTGCTCTGGCAATTGTTTCAGAACTATACTTTTTTGAAGAATTAGACGAAAGCCACTGAATAAACAAATCTCTTGTATTCATATTATCCTCAGCCTCCTTTTCCCAAATTTGCTTTCTTGCAAGTACAAGTATTCTTTCAAATTCAACAGGATTTAATTTACTCAATCTTGCCATTTCCACATATAATTTACTTGCTCCCGGCAGACCAGTTTCTCCGCCTGTCAGGAGATATTACCTCTTTGTCATTTGAAGCGATATTCCATTCTCATCATTAAATATTTCATCTACATCAATGCCTTTTGACTTTGCACATTTTCCAAGTGTATATGATAATTTATGTATAACCTCAACTTTATCAATCTTCTTTTCTCTAACTTGATTACATGTATCAATAAGCAATGCCACTTCAAATTCATCCCAATTTATTCGCAATGCCATATCAATCCTCTAAAACCTAACAAACATCTCCTATATCGCAATGAAATACTTTACATATTCTCATCAATCCTTCCAGAGATACTATTTCGTTCTTATTCAACTTCGTTGCAACAGATGATAAAATCTCCGCTGCACGCATTAAATCCGGTCTTTTCATCTGATTATCAATCATAAGTTTTTGAAGTCTATTATAACTTATTCTCATCTGTAACACTCCTTTACCTTACAATTTTCTTGGTTACAGTTATATAAATGACATTATAGCACAAAAAACTTCACTTTTTCTATACACATACAACTTTTTACAGTTCCTAAAATGAAAAAGTAAATTCCACTCCTCCATTAATCGGTGGGGTTTACTCTTGCACAGTTGATATTTACTCTTTCATACATGAGTGATACGATTATGTCTCCTTCTGTCAGCAGTAGGAGGAGACTTTATGAGCAAACATATTCCTGGCAACCAGAAACACCTTACCCTTGAAGACCGTATCTACATCGAAACTTCTTTGTGTAAAGGCCACACCTTTAAAGACATTGCCAAATACCTGTGTAAAGACCCGACCAACATTTCCAAATAGGTCAAAACACACCGCTTTTCTGACTGGTATCATAAAGGCACTTTTTACAATGCCAAAAACTTCTTCATCCATCGCTATCATTGCAAGAAGACCAATGCATGCGGCAAAATCCTTTTATGCGGCATCAAATGTACTTCCTGTCCTACCTGTAATCAGACCTGCCCTGATTTTGAGCGTGAACACTGCAACAGTTTAGATAAGGATTCCTATGTCTGTAATGGCTGCGACAAAAAAATCAACCACTGCACCATTTCCCACAAGTATCTCTACAATGCTCGGTCTGCAGACAAAAAATACAAAGAAAAACTCAGTGATTCCAGAGCCAGAATCAACATGACAAAACAGGAGCCACATCAAAAAGTTAAGATAATCACGCCATTAATTGAGCAGGGCCAGCCCCCTTATCAGATCGCTATAAACCATCCCGAACTGGATCTGTCTGTCCGCACCATGTATACCTATCTTGACAAAGGGTTATTCACGGCCAGAAACATTGACTTGAAACGAAAATCCAAGTTCAAACCCCACAAATGTCACAAAACACAAATCACTGATCGCTCTGTGTTTACGAATCGGACTTATGCAGGTTTCCAGTTATTGGCCCCTGATGCCTACGTCGAAATGGACACAGTCCATTCTTCGCGTGAATCAAAGAAAACGCTATTAACTTTCTTTTTCCCGAAGGAAAAACTCTTCCTGGCTTTCCTGATGAATCGCTGCACGAAAGGTGCTGTACGCTTTGTTTTTAATCATTTGGAAAAACGTCTGGGAACTTACGATTTCTTATCTCTGTTTGACAATCTGCTTACAGACAGAGGTTCTGAATTCGGTGATCCCGAAGCACTTGAAACAGGTATGGATGGAATCCAGCGAACCAGTATTTATTATTGTGATCCTATGAAAAGTGGACAAAAAGGCGGTGTGGAACAAGCTCACACAATGCTTCGCATGGTACTTCCCAAAGGTACTAGTTTTGACTTTCTGACTCAGTGGGATGTGAATCTGATTGTAAATCACATCAATTCCATACCAAGAAAAAGTCTTGATGGCAGGACTCCTTATGACGCTGCGTTAGAATCATTTAGCGAAAACATTTTGAAAACGCTTCAGCTTAGGCGGATTTCCCCTGACGAGGTAAATCTGACACCTAAGCTGATTCGCTATAACCGTTAACTAGCTTACAAAAATCTGCTGTCGGACTGGAATTAAACTTTTCACATTTTTCAAATGTGGCCGATGGAATTTAGTTCAGCACACAAAATCCCAGTGGCCTGTTTGTCATGTCCTAAAACAGGATTTTGGGTAAGAAGTCAGCCTAATTATAACAGATATGGAAGACCCTTGCGTTAAAAACCTTATAGTTTAAGCTGAATTTTAAAGAGTGATGGAATTTAGTCTTGCACTGGAATTTACTTTTTCAATTCAGCCTTTTCTCACTCCACTGATATTCTTGCTATCCAGCTTACTGCAACGTGTCCCTAATGCCGCAATCGCTTCGATATGCCCGTCCAGTTCTATCCGGACCTGTACACTGTCTTCTTAGTCATCCTTTACCTCCTGTTTCTGTCCATCCTGTATCGCCGGTACCTCTGTCAAGCATTTTCCATGGAACCTGCCCTCTATCAGTTCAAACCGAATATATTTCCCATTTTCAAGTAGCCAGACGGCGTTCACATCGTCCGGGTTATATGCGATGGTCACGATTCCACCTTTCAAATACCGTTCCGCGTAGTTCTCATTCTTGTAACGCAGGCAGTTGACTTTCAGTCCGAACTTTGTAAAACGCCCGGTGGTCCTTGGCATCAGCCCCCTCAGGCTGTACATGCTACCTTCCCATGAAAGGGCATATCCATAGCGGAGGCTGCTGCAAACGTCAATGCAGGCTTGTTCATTTACCCTCGGACCGTTTCCCAAATCCGTTCCCAAAATCTCTGATTTTTCCCAAATCCGGTATTTATTATGCGAATTGCTTTTGGCGATTTCATTCTTGCACCTGTTCTCCCTTGTATTTATGCGGTTTCTAAGGGATTCCCCATTTCCCAAAAACGATATTTTGAAAAAGCGCTATATTCCCATGTAACCCCCATTATCCTCTAATGTGTAAATTCCATCATCCTCTACACCCTCTCCCTTCCCCCTACTACCCCCATCCCTCTCCCATGGAATCTCGTCACGAAAGTTCGTAACGACTTTTGTCATAAATGCCGTATTTACTGGAGTTATGGAGCTTTTTGCCGTAACAAAAAAGCCCCGAACTTTAGATTTCTCTAAAGATTCGAGACCTTTTTTTTATTTTATACCAGGCTGACATTTTTTGCCCCAAACAGGATAATCACCTTTGCCCCACTCCTCCGCCATGCTCAGCTCGATTCCGCTCCGCTTCATCTCGCTGACGGCTTTCGCCGTATAAGTCTAAAATGAAAAAGAGTCAGCTGAGAGCGTAAACGTTCTCCTCTGACTCTTTTTCATTTTATCCTTGCATGGCTCATTGCCTATTCCCACTCTACAAAGACTAACGCTTTTTGTTTAGGAATTATTCTCTGTAATGTTTCTCGTTCTTTTGATTATTTGATATATCCATATTATCCTGCCTATACGAGCTAATGTTATCATTTTGTTATCGGCATTGATAACACCTACTCGATAACTGTGGATAATAACTATATGTAGCATGTCAAATTATAAGCTATTTTGCTTAGAGATTCAACACAAAACTGAAATTTTACTTTTCCTTATATTCATCTGGTATTGCTATTTGAAATGTTTCACACAACAGCATCACATCATGCACATCATTTTTATCGTGTTCATATCCCAAATGAAGCATTACCTGACTCAATGGTTCAATACAAGAAACAGTTATATCTCCAACTTTTCCAATACCGGAAAAAGTTTTTGATGGAAATATATCTCCCTCATAAACAATTCCGTCATCTGTAAATTCAAAACAATGTAAATCAATGATTCTTTGTTTATCATCTTTCCAGACAGTATGACCATCCGTTGTATAATCAGTATTTACTTCCTCAAATCCATGCTGCTTAATCACATAAATATAATCATGATAATGTTTCAGTTCAACAAACAAATCAATATCATTGTGTATTCTTGATTCTCTTTTAAGAAGTGCATCAACACCCCATCCGCCATCTAAATATACTTTAATTTCGTTTTGCAAAGCATATTTTATAATTTCACATGCATCTTCTGTACGTACCATAATCTATCCTCCAAATTCAAATCTTTGTATGCTTTCCAACTCACTAAAAGCCTGAAATTTGTCAGTCTTTCATCCTTTTTGTTATCAATCACCAATTAGCTGTAATCCATTAGGATTTAGCTGATATATTTTATCGCACACCTCTTCAATATACTTTCTATCGTGAGAAATGCTAATGACAGCCCCCGGAAATTCTCGGAGCATTTTTCTTATTACCGGACCGGACAATGGTGAAAAATTTCTTGTCGGTTCATCCAGAATAAGAACATTTGCACCACTTAAGCTCATCCTCAAGAGAAGCACTTTCGCCTTTTGTCCGCCTGATAACTCCCGAATCGGATGCTCCATTTCATCTGGTGTGTATTTAAGTGAACCAAGGTATGTTCTAATTCTTGTACGCTCTTCTTTATCTCCTGTTTTATCAAGGTAATCAACCGGTGTAACATCCAAATCCAGCAGGTCTTCATAAGTTTGAGGCATATATTCTGCTTTAATGTCATTCCGATTTAGGAGTTCTTCCGCTATCTTTTTTAGAAGAGTCGTTTTTCCTGCCCCGTTGGCTCCTATCATACAGATTTTTTCTGAACCTTTTATTTTTAAATGAATTCCTTCTGCTAAAATTCTTTTGCCATCCGGAGTCACAAGCTTTGAAAGTTCATATTCTATGACCGTTTTTCCTGCGGGAATGTGTGAGTTTTCATCCCCTAATTTGACAAAGATTGCTTCTTCCTGTTCCGGCATCTGAGTCATATTTTCATCTTCTTTTTCAAATCTTCGTTCCATTGCCTTAACCGTATGCATTTTGTCCTTTAAGTTTTTGGCAACAGACGGTGCTTGTCTGGTACAACTTCTTAATGCACCTTGTACACTCTGCATAACTCTTTGATATTTTTCATCGCGAATCTTTTTCTCCCTACGGTCACTCAGTGCCCGCTGTTTTTGGATTTCAAATTTATGAAGCCGTTCTTCCACATAGCGTCTATAGGGAAGCTTTGCCACGGTATATCTCGCCTTTGTTTTTCGTATAATCTGCTCGATATGTATCACCATGTTGGCAGTACGCTCTATCAGCGTTTCATCGTGTGAAATAAAAAGCACAATGTGCTTCCAGTCATTTATGATTTTTTCCAGTAATGTAAGCGTCGCAATGTCGATGTCATTGGAAGGTTCGTCCAACAACAGCACAGAAACATCGCGAATGAAAAGCCTCATAAGTTGTGTCTTGACTTTTTCGCCTCCTGAAAGACTACCCATTGTCTGGTTACTGTAGAAAAAATCATTTTTCATTCCAAATTTTCCCGCAATAACAGACAATTCTTTAGGCGTTTTCTCCCAGAATATTTCCTCTTCAGAAAAATATTCGTATATTGTTTTTTCCTTATCTTCATCGAGCATCTCCTGCGGAAGATAACCAAGACGTTCGTGTCCCATTATCCTTTCCCCATCTGCTTCTATATAGTTTTCTACAAGCGACGGATTGTATATCCACTTCATTAATGTCGATTTCCCATTTCCCTCTTCTCCAATAATAACTGCCTTATCTCCATCATTTAGCACAAGGTTGAAATCATTAAGAATTATTCTCAGGTCTTTTTTATGTGTTAAATTTAATTTTTTTATCTGCAACATTAAAGTTTCTCCTTTTCGAAGTCTGAGCCAATTATTATTTTGAACACACAAAAACGAGTCTTTTTTGCATACGCAAAAATAGACTCGCTAAATAGACCCTTATTTCTTTTCCAAAAGGAAAACAAAGGAAATGCCTCTTGCGATAATCCAACTTAAGCGTACACAAAACAAACCTATTCTCTACAGGCTCAATAACTATATGTGTCTTACTTAAATCAAATTATCTATTAATCATTTCCTCACCTTACACAAAATGTGCCTTTCTTTCTTCTAATGGCAATACTATCATACTGTATTTTTTGTGTCAATACATTTCACCTTATGGAAGTGCAAATTAAAATTTTCACTTCCTAATTATACATCCAACCATTACGAAATTCAATCTTTCACAACCTCTTTACAACCACAACCACAGCACTCCAGCAAACGCAGGAGCACCATACCGTAAAACGCTTATGTGTAAATCAACTCCGTTCCTACAACTTCCCTCACACAAGCCTGAATATTATTCATTCTTCCAATCCATTCGTAGGGATTATCTTTCTTTAATTGTTCCGTCACATCTTGTCTGTCGGCATATTCCTTTACCAGTCGAAGAAACATATCCTCTGCTTGCTTATCGACTTCTGCAAGATAACTATGCAGCTTTCCGCTTGTCAGCAGGTTCATATATAACACTTTATAGTGTTCCTTTAAATGCCTTGCATGTCGTTTCCCCCATAAACCAATCGGCTCTATTTCTTCTTCGGCTGGTACTGTGATGTTCGGCAATAAATAATCACCCACCTGTCTATAAGTTCCGCCCATTTCTTCAAAAATTGTCTTTGTCATTTTCCTTTTCCTCCTGTGATTTTTGTCTATCGTGATCGTGTATTATCACGCTTGCGACCTTTAACTGTTCTTGCCTGCTCCAACAAATCATCTATCTGTTTGCGACCAAAAACCTTACGGAGCAGGCTGTAATCTTTATTTTCTGCTTTTAGGATTTTGTTTTCTTCGGTCAATCTTTCATTGACTTTCTCCAAACGCTGATTGGTGCGGTATAACTGTGCATTCGCTGTATTCAGCCTATGATAGTTGTCCCACCCCTCAAAGCAGCGGGCAAGCACCGTTTTGACAAGTTGCTTCAATTTCCTTACAACCGGCTCTGCCATTTTGGTTTTATATGCCTTTGCAGTCATAAATTTCTCTGGTTCTGGCAACTGATATTTCGGTGCAGTATCAAGCTCTATTTCAAGATTTGACAGCTCGTCTTTTGCCTTATCATAGTTCAATACTCGTTCCGACAACACATCAAATTCAATCTGTTTCTGCTCGATTTTCGCACCTAATGCCGCCACTTCTTTTTCTCTTTCCTGCTTTTTATAATCCAAAACAGAAAGATGTTTTTCGTGTGTGCCTAAATGTTCCCACTCAATCCCATAACGTTCCATCACCGCCGCAAGCTGTTCTTTTTCGGACTGTATCCATTGCGACCACTCCGTATCGCCACGACTGCCGCCCTTAAAACCTTGCGTTGCAAGAGCCTGCTTTAGTGACACTCTTGTATCAAGTCCACGCTTGCTGCCTGTGGTAAAAGGTACAAAATCTATGTGCAGATGTGGTGTAGCTTCATCCATATGCAGATGAGCCGAGAACACCCGAAGCTGTGGATTTCGCTCCTGAAAACCCTGATAGTATTCATCTAAAATCTGCTTTGCCAGTTCTCCGTTTTCCGTATCGGCGTTCATATTTCCCTTACCGCCCACCTGTAAAATGATTTCGTGGAACGGTTTTTCCTGCTTGGAACTTCGGATTTTTTCATAATAATCTTTTATCTTTCGGTCTGACCTTATCTGCTTGGCATTGTATCTTTCCAATGCTTCATCAAACAATTCGTGATAAACTGTCTTTATATTTTCATTGCAGTAGTCGATATTGAGATGAGTACGAGTTCCGTCTACATTTTCTGCTCGGAACTTTCGGCTATTGTGATTGACCGAGCCTTTACCGACCATTGCACTTATCGTTCTCTGCATTTTTTCATCTCCCATCTGTAAATTTCAACATTCTCAGGTTTTGTTACTTTTGTCAAAAGTAACGCAAAAGCACTTTTGACGGGTACACCCATCAAAAATGCGACCTGTAAACAGGTTTTGCGTTCTCCGAAGGCTCTCCGAGGGGTGAGCGTGTGCCGGTGGCACACACGCCTGCGAACCGACCGAGCCAGCAGGCGAGACCAAAGAGCCGCCTTTGAAAAGGCACTCTCTGCACACTCCCCTAAACTTTATCCGGTGTCAAAGTGTGACGATGGTGACAATGTTTTTCACAGCGTGCTGCTCTCAAAAACATTGACACCTTTGACACCGTTTGTCACGCCGTCTGCTCGGTTTCTTTCCAAAGTGAAACCTTTCTTCCGTCGTGTGTGCGGCTGTTCTGATAACGGATACCGTAATCACGAAACAGCCTGCTTGCGTTGATACTGAGCCTTAAAGAAAGTACATTCGGCTTTATATCCACCGCAAGCCTTTCGCAAAGTTCCGAAGCAGTTCCTTCCCATCTGTCACTTTCCGAAAAGAGCGTATCCGCTATCTTCTCAAGCAGAGGTTCGGGCGGTTCTTTCCACATCTCCGTTTCCGATTTTGCAAAGTTCCACACCAATCGCTCGCTGTCCCTTACAAGATGGATTTTCATATCCTGCTGGTCTCTGCCAGCAACATCAAGTGTGGCATTGTTGGAAGTACGCTTGTCCTTACTGAGAACAAATGCACCGTCTGCCGCACCCATCAGACCATTCGTGCCTGAAATCATATCGAATATATCTTCCGATTTTTGTTTGCGTGTATGATGAACAATAAGCATTGAAACCTTGTAACTGTCTGCCAACGCTTTCAGCCTTGCCACAACATCATAATCACTTGCGTAGCTGTAATCTGCTCCGCCTGCTTCACGCACACGCTTTAAGGTGTCTATGATAATCAAGCCTGTGTCTGGGTGTTCCCTCATAAACCCTCTTATCTGTTCTTCCAGTCCGCCATTGACCGTTTTACATTCCGTTGCGAAATACAGATTGCCTGTCTCCTTTGCACCGAACATCTGAAACAATCGCTTCTGCAAACGTGGGTAATCATCTTCAAGGGCAAAATAAAGCACCGTTGCCTTACGCACCTTATACTCCCAAAGCGGTGTGCCTGTGCTGATATGATAGGCAAGCTGTGCCATCATAAAGCTCTTTCCCACTTTCGGGGAACCTACGAAAAGGTAAGTTCCCCTTTGGAGCAGACCGTCGATAAGTGGTGTCTGAACCTCAAACACCGTATCATACAGCGTTGTCATTGATACTGTTTTCAGATAGGAAGGGTCTAACTGTCTGAGTATTTCCCTTTGCATTTCTTCAAAAGATTGCTCGTACCCCTTGAAATCCGTATCCTGATTGACTATACTATTGTCAGTACATTTGGAAAGTGACTGTTCCGCATCTGTTGCCGCAGATACATTTGGAATAGTCATTTCTTTTTTATTCTCCATTCGCATCCTCTCCTTTCAAACCGCCGAGAATAATGGAAATCAGTTCTATTACACTCAGCAGTTCATCATCCACACCTTTTCCTGCTTCAATCCTTTTCAGTTCCGCAAGGACTGTGGCAAATTCCGTTTTCAACGCCTTATACACTCTCGGATTGCCCTGTACCACCACATCCTGATTTAAGCAACGGCGGTAACAATACTCCTGTTTTGGCAATCCTGATAGAGCTACAGCTCTGTTAATGAGTTCGTTTTCTTCGGGCGATACTCGAAACCCTACTGTGATATTCCTCCAACGATTTTTGTTATCTCTGTTCTTAGCTGACATTTTCAAAATCTCCTTTCCCTAAATCATCTAATTTTTCTGCCATCTCAATCTGCTTTGACGGAAAGAGGTGTGCGTACTGATAAGTAATATCAATACTTTCGTGACCAACTCGGTCAGCAATCGCCACCGCAGAAAAGCCCATATCAATCAAGAGTGAAATGTGGCTGTGACGGAGATCGTGAATGCGGATACGCTTCACGCCTGCCGCCTTTGCCCCTCTGTCCATCTCGTGATGAAGATAGCTTTTCGTCACCGTAAAGATACGGTCTTTCTTCTTCAATCCGTAAAGCATACCGAGATATTCTTTCATTTCCTCACACAGAAACTTCGGCATTTTAATCGTGCGGTTGCTCTTTTTCGTTTTCGGAGAAGTAATCACATCCTGCCCTTTCAAACGCTGATAGGATTTATTGATTGTGACTGTTTCCTTATCAAAGTTGAAATCTGCCGGAGTCAAAGCTAACAGCTCGCCCTCTCGGATACCGCACCAGTAAAGCATTTCAAACGCATAAAAGGAAACAGGCTTGTCCATCATCTCAAAAGAGAATTTCTTGTATTCTTCCTTTGTCCAGAACAGCATTTCCTTGTGTTCCTCACGTCCCATATTTCCCACCTTTGCCGCAGGATTGGAACGCAGTTCATAGTAGCGGACAGCGTGATTGAAAATGGCGGACAACTGATTGTGCAGCGTTTTCAGATACGTCTGTGAATAAGGCTTTTTCTTCTCATCACGATAGGCAAGCATTTCATTCTGCCAAGTAATAATCTCCTTTGTGGAAATCTCGCTGATTTTCAGTTTCCCGAAATACGGAAGTATCTTTGTGCGTATGATATGCTCTTTGGTAAGCCACGTGTTTTCCTTCAAACGGTTCTTCACATCATTGATATAAAGCTCCGTAAAGGCTTCAAAACTCATATCAAGGTCTGAAGAAGTCTGCAATTTGAACATTCTTTCCCATTCCTGTGCTTCTCGTTTGGTAGCAAAGCCACGCTTGCATTTCTGCTTGCGTTCCCCTTTCCAGTTCACATACCTTGCCATCACATACCAAGTACCGTTATCTTCATTCTTAAATACCGGCATTTACATTTCCCCCTTTCCTGCTCCGTAGAGCCTTTCGTAAAAATACTGGCGATTTACACGCCCTGCAATCGTAATAAAGCCCTTTGCTTTCAATTCCTCATTTAATTGTCTGATGAGTTTATATGCATAAGGTTTTGATACGTTTAGTTCCTGAGCCACATCTTCGGCTCGGATAAATCTGTTTTCCATATCCTTTTTCTTCCTTTCTTAAAATAATTTTTTGCTTGCCGCTTTCTCCGTGTTAAAGTTCCAACAGGCACTCCTGCTTGTCGGCAGGCGCTGTGCTGTCCCAATGCACCGCAGTACATCAGGCGCTCGCTCGTATAGGGGTTCCCGAAAAGTCGGAGACTTTTGGGGAAGAGGAGGAGCAGTGCAGCGAATGAGCTTTTGTGCTTGCACACAAGCGAACGATACGGAACTTGCTCCGACGAGGTCTTGGCGGTTTGGCTTTTCGGACGGTCATTCAGTTGTCGCATTAAGCATATTTGTTTAATTCGTAATTTATTTTACTAAACATATTTGCTATTGTCAAGTGGTTGCAAAGAAAATATTAAACATTTTTGTTTCGGTTTTTCTTGACTTCCACTAAACATTTCTGCTATACTTATTTCACTAAATATAAAAGGAGCGTATCATTATGGCTATCAGCGAAAGAATACATTTTTTCAGACTAATGCGTGGTATGACACAAAAGTATCTCGGTACAGCAATCGGTTTTCCAGAAAAGAGTGCTGATGTGCGTTTGGCACAGTACGAAACTGGTACACGCAAACCGAAAGCAGACCTTACAAATGCATTGGCACAGGTGCTTGATGTTTCTCCACAGGCTCTTGATGTTCCTGACATAGACAGCTATATCGGTCTTATGCACACTCTGTTTACCCTTGAAGATATTTACGGTCTTACTGTCAGTGAAGCAGACGGAGAGGTATGCTTAAAGGTCAACAAGGACAAAGGCAGAGAAGCATATGAACTCCTCAAAATGCTGTATGCTTGGAAAGAACAGGCAGACAAGCTATCTTCCGAAGAAATCAACAGAGAAGAATACGATAACTGGCGTTACCATTATCCAGAGTTCGACACCACACAGCGTTGGGCAAAAGTTCCATCACAGGAATTAAGTGACGCTCTCGTGGAAGCATTCAAAGACCACTTGAAAGATAAATAAGCACCTACAGGACCTGCCACTGGCAGCTCCCTACAGATGCTTTGGCAACGACAAAAAAGCCCTTAACTATGGTTATTAACCACAGCTAAGGGCTTAGTTTATAATATGGAATTTGTTCAGAGCCAAGCTCCGAACTTTAGTCTGCAAGCCACCTGTTAATTGTTCCGTTACCCATAAACCACTGGATAACAAGAATAATGGCACTTGCTATGACTGTTATCAATTTGTTATCAAAAGACTAATCGAAATCGCTGAAACCCGCATAAACACTGGCTTTTTTAAGCAACTCGATTTATTCCCACTCTATTGTTGCCGGCGGCTTCGGTGACATGTCATAGCATACGCGGTTGACATTCTCTACCTCTGCGAGTATCCTTTCTGTAATCTTCTCCAGAACTTCCCAGTCGACTTTCTCGATTGTCGCTGTCATGGCGTCAATTGTATTGATTGCTCTTAAGATTACCATGTACTCGAAGCATCTCTCGTGATTCTTCATTCCTACAGATTTGAAATCCGGTACAACGGTAAAATACTGCCATACTTTCTTATCCAGTCCTGCCTTCTCGAATTCTTCTCTTAAGATTGCATCAGACTCTCTGACTGCTTCCAGACGGTCACGTGTGATTGCGCCCAAACAGCGTACCCCCAATCCTGGGCCCGGGAATGGCTGACGATATACCATGTGAGGCGGCAGTCCCAGTTCGATACCACATGCACGTACTTCATCCTTGAACAACTGCTTTAACGGTTCTACCAATTCGAACTGTAAGTCTTCCGGCAGGCCGCCTACATTGTGGTGAGATTTTACCATCTTTGCAGTCTTTGTACCACTCTCGATAATATCCGGGTAAATGGTTCCCTGTCCCAGGAAGTCGATTCCATCCAACTTGCGTGCTTCTTCTTCGAATACACGGATGAATTCACCACCGATAATCTTCCGTTTTTCTTCTGGATCTGCAACACCTGCAAGCTTATCCAAGAAACGGTCTGTAGCATCCACATAAATCAGGTTTGCATGAAGCTGGTTCTTGAACACTTCTACAACGCTTTCAGACTCATTTTTACGCATCAGACCATGATTCACATGTACGCATACCAACTGCTGGCCAATTGCTTTTAATAAAAGTGCGGCAACTACAGACGAATCCACACCACCGGAAAGAGCAAGCAATACCTTGCGGTCACCTACCTGACGCTTGATCAGTTCTGCCTGATCCTCAATAAAATTCTTCATATTCCAGTTTGCGTCTGCTTTGCACTGGTCAAATACAAATGCTTTCAATGTCTCGTCATCTGGTAATTCATCATACTGCTTCTCACACTTAGAGCCTGGATAATCCACGGATATCATTGGATATCCACAGTCATACAATACTGGATTGACCTCAACTGCCTGTCCATCTACGACACGGTTCTCTCCACCATTTAAAATAATTCCCTTTACATTCTCTAATGCGTTTAACTCTTCCACAGTGATGTCGTGGGGATGAATCTCGCTGTATACGCCAAGACTGCGGATTTGGCGGGCAAGTACTGTGTTATTTGTACTCCCCAGATCCAGAATAACAATCATGTCCTGTTTCATTTGTTTTCCTCTCCTTCTATTCGTACGATTTAAATTCTCTTCTATTATAACTGAACGTTGTTTGATTTTCCATCCATGAAATGAAAATAAGCACATATTTTTCTCTCTGCATATAATAAATAAAATTGTATTTTGTCAGGAGTTTCATAATGGAATATCCACAATACGATTACGCGGTGATCGGAGGAGATATGCGGCAAGTTTATCTGACCGAGGAATTGGCACACCACCAGAACCGCGTTACTTACTATGCTCTTATGGGTGCTCCCGATGAACGCCGGTATTCCGATGCCGCTTTTGTGTCCTGTGCCCCTTCCCTAGAGGAAGCTGTCCGGTTCTCACGCTGTGTGATCTGCCCCATTCCTTTATCTAAAAATGGTGTCCATCTGAACCAGAATGTGCTGGACCATGACGTTCTTCTTACTTCTCTACTTGACCTGCTGACCACGGGACAGTCCTTTTTCGCCGGCTGCGTGCCTGATGATTTTAAAAATAACGCACAAGAAAGCGGTGTTTTGATTTACGATTTGATGCAAGATGGCTGCCTTTCTGTCTATAACACGATTGCCACCGCTGAAGGTGCTGTCTGCGAGGCAATCATGAGAAGTCCGTTAAATCTCCACCACAGCCGATGTGCTGTACTTGGCTATGGGAAATGCGGCCGCACGCTGATCCACTATCTGAAAGGAATGTTCTGTGATGTCTATGCCTGCTCCTATCACCCAGAGGAATGCGCGGCCGCCAAAACATTTGCCGACAATGCGGGGGGGCTTGATGAGTTCGCCGATCAGGCAGCGGAATTTGACTTTATTTTCAATACGATTCCTGCAAAAGTATTGACTGCTCCTCTTTTGATGAAGATGAAACCATCCGTAACAATCATTGATATTGCCTCTGCGCCCGGCGGGGTGGACTATGCCGAAGCACGCCGCTTGGGCCTTACAGCAGCATTGTGCCCCGGCCTTCCCGGGAAATACGCCCCGGCCTCCTCTGCAAAGGCAGTAAAAGAGGTCATTGAAAAAAATAATATGATCCATAAGGAGTGAACAAAATTGTCTTTAAAAGGAAAAACCATTGGGGTAGCCTTTACTGGCTCCTTCTGTACTTTTGAGAAAGCATTCCAAGAGCTTCAAAAGCTGGTTGACGAAGAAGCACTTGTACAGACCATTTTTTCTGATGCGGCAAGCAGCTTTGACAGCCGTTTTGGAAAAGTCCAGTCTTTTATTGAACGGGCAGAAGAAATCACAGGTGTGAAGCCGATGCTGACCATTCCCCAGGCTGAACCAATCGGCCCCGGCAGTCTGCTGGATATCCTTGTCCTGTTTCCCTGCACCGGAAATACCCTGGCGAAGCTTGCCAACGGCATCACAGACACTCCCGCTCTGATGGCGGCAAAGGCCCATCTGCGCAATAACAAGCCTCTGTTGATCTCGATTTCCACCAATGATGCTCTGGGCATGAATATGAGAAATATCGGCCTTCTGATGAATGCCAAAAATGTGTACTTCATTCCATTTGGGCAGGATAATCCGAAAAAAAAGCCAAATTCCATGATCGCACACACAGAACTGCTGATTCCTTCTATTGAAGCCGCTTTAGAGGGACACCAGTACCAGCCCGTGATCCAGTAACTCGTGTCCAAATCCGCCCCTGAAGGGAATCCCGTAACTCATGCCCTTCGGGCGGACTGCGGCAGAGCCGCAATATAAGGTATACCCAGAGGGCATCCCGTAACTCATGCCCTTCGGGCGGACTGCGGCAGAGCCGCAATATAAGGTATATAAAAGGAGACTTAAAAATGTGTGGAATAGCAGGATTTTTTAATCCGTATGTGGATTATAAAACGGAGGAACCCAAATGGCGACATGTTCTGGAAAGGATGAATGCCGCCCAGAAACGGCGCGGACCGGATGATGATGGTACTTACTTAAGCTCCATCTGTGGTCTGGCTCATGTCCGCCTGGAGGTCATTGACCTGAAAACCGGCCATCAGCCTCTTATCAGAAGGTCAAATGGCCGAGAATGTGCCATCATTTTCAATGGTGAAGTTTATAATATGGCGGAACTAAAAGCAGAACTTTCACTGGAAGGAGTTCATTTTCAGACGACAAGTGATACCGAGATAGTACTGGCAGGTTATATGCTGCATGGAAAGGATTATATCAAAAAGCTGAATGGAATTTTCGCATTCGCCTTATGGGACTCTGCATCTGAAGAACTACTTCTGTTCCGTGACCGACTGGGCATCAAACCTTTGTTTTATACGATGATTGGAGAAACTTTAGTATTTTCCTCCGAAATTAAAGGACTATTTGCCTATCCGGGAATCAGACCAATTATAGATAAGAACGGCCTATGCGAGATTTTTGCACTGGGACCTGCTAAAACTTATGGAAAAGGCGTATTCAAGGATGTGCTTGAAGTCCTGCCCGGACAGTGCATTACCTTTGACCGTACCTCCTGCAGCGAAGAATTTTACTGGCAGTTGGAAAGTCATCCCCATACTGACTCTATGAAGGAAACCATCGAAAAAACTGCATGGCTTGTAGAAGATTCCGTAAAAAAACAAATGCTTTCTGACCTTCCGATCAGTACTTTCCTCTCCGGCGGAGTAGACAGCAGCCTGGTAACAGCAATCTGCGCAAGGGAACTAAAGAAACAAGGAAAGATCCTAAACACATTTTCCTTTGACTTTGTGGGAAATCAAAAATATTTTAAGTCCAATTCCTTCCAGCCCAGCCAGGACCGTCCTTTCGTAGAACAGATGGTAAAATACTGCGGTACGAACCACCGTTTTCTGGAATGCAGCAATCAAAATCAGTTAGACTGCCTCTATCAAGCAGTGGATGCCAGAGATCTGCCTTGTATGGCGGATGTAGAGTCTTCCATGCTGTATTTTTGTTCCGAAGTCACAAATTACAATAAAGTCACCCTGACTGGCGAATGTGCTGATGAAATTTTCGGCGGTTATCCATGGTTCCATAACGAAAAAGCTTTTAAAACAGATGCTTTTCCATGGTCCATGAGCATGGAGCCTCGGCAGGCACTATTAGATGATAGTGTCATCCGTGAGCTGCACATGGACGAATATGCTCATGCTGCCTATGAAAAGACCATCCGCGAGACGCCCCGCCTTGCAGAAGATACTCCGGAAGAAAAACGCCGTCGGGAAATCGCATACCTGAACCTGCGCTGGTTCATGGTAACTCTGGTAGACCGAATGGACCGTACCAGCATGTATCATGGACTGGAGGCTCGCGTACCATTTGCAGATTACCGCATTGTAGAATATATCTTCAATGTTCCTTGGGAAATGAAATGTCCTGATGGAATCGTAAAAGGATTGCTGCGTCATGCAGGAGAGGGACTTCTGCCAGAAGAAATCCTATGGAGAAAAAAGAGTCCTTATCCGAAAACCTATGACCCGGCATATGAAAAACTCCTTGGTGACGAACTAAAAGAAGTCCTGGCAGATTCCAACGCTCCGATTCGTACACTGCTGGATACCAGAAAAGTCAACGATTTTTTGAACAGCCCATCTGATTACGGAAAACCATGGTATGGACAGTTAATGGCCGGACCACAGATGCTGGCCTATATGCTGCAGGTGAATTATTGGTTAGAAAAATATAAAATTCAGATTTTATAAACAACGAAAATTCAGAAGCTATCCGATATCAGACATGTATTACAATCTAAATCATTTTCTTATATCGGGCAAAAAATATTGGGCGAAAGTACCTGTTTTACTTTCGCCCAACAAAATAATCGTTCTATCCAATCATTCTCTCAGCCACCTCTAAATCCGTCTGCTCCATATTTTCCGATAACAGATCTATGACCTTCTGAACATAAGACAGCTCCAATTCCAAATCATCTGCAATCTCAGAAATACTCATCCCTTTCCCTAACTTTTTTCTGATCATAGCCACAATTTTGGCTTCCATTCCTTTTTCTATTCCCTTTTCCATTCCTTCCGCAATTCCATCCTGATATAAATCATCCAAAGCTTTACACATATCAATTCCTCCTGTCCGCTCCTCCATTGCCTTTAGGCTCTGTTCAGATCCTAGAAGAACCCGGAGCGCATTATATGACTCTTCATCTATCCGACTAAAATATACCTTATTCTCTTGTACATATTTTAATAATCCATCTTTATTTTTCCTATATTTTAGCATACCAAAAACCATCTGTAAATTTGTTTGAAAACACGTCAAGTCCCCAATTTTTCTTGGGTCAATCAAATTAATACTATAATTCGGCACATACTTTTTCAACATCTTGTATTCTTCCCGTTCAATTCCGAACAAACTATGCAGGTCCTGCTTTCCATCCCAGTCCTTTTCACCATAATAAAATATCAGTGTGACTACCGGGTACAGCAGAGCCGTCTGTTTCATCCCAGACAGGAACTCTGCAGAACGTTTCAGTTCTTTCTGATTTCGCCGCCCTTTGCGTATCTCATTGACCTGGTCCACATAACTAAGCGCATCGTACAACATCCCTCGTACCGGCATCCCATAATGGATTTCTTCCTGATTTTCGCAAGCCAGTATTACAACCCTGGTCCCATCTTTGGCTGTCATGCAAATGTCCCGATATCGCTGTACCGTTATCTCCTCTCCATCCGGTTTCCGAATGACCAGGCCATGTTCTGTATCTTCCTTTTGAAGGCTTTCCGCCGTAAAAACTTTTCTGCCCTGAAACAAAGAACCATTTACAAAATCAGAAAAACGTTCTTTGTCAGAAAGCCAGTGTTTCATATATACATTGCCTTTTCCCATATTTCATTTTCTCCTTGTCAGACGATTCATCCACTGATTTACCGACTCTGCCGGTCCACCAGCACCTCATAAACACACTCCAGGAAACTCCGGCAGTATACCAAAGCTCCATTTACTTCCTAATTTTCATCTCTTCATACTTACTGACAAGTATCATGCAAGCAATAGACATCACCAGCTTCCAATTCAGACCTTTACTTACAACTTATTTTTAATTTTCAAACATTGAATAAACGGGCGAACGACCCTTGGAATGGAATCTGTGATTCCACTGTGAATTAATTTAAAGAATGTTTGAAATGCCCCGGATATTACTTCGGATGCATTCAGCTTACCACAAAATATAATTTGGCTGCAATAGAAAAGAGGGAATGCCCCATTATGAAACATTCCCCAATATATTCCCATAGTCCAGTCCGCTTTCCCTCTATACCTTTTCTAAATCTTCCTTTACAAACATCAGTACAAATCCAACGAACAAAAGCCCTGCTGCCGTCCAGATGACACGCAGTCCCATATGAATGCTCATCAGTGCACCCATGGCTGCACCAATTGCAAAGATCAGGATAACAAAGTAGTAGTGCATACTTTTTCTTTTCAGTTCCTGATCTTTTGTGATATGGTATCTGCACAGCATCTCAGTCGCACTGCGCATATTCCCGATGCACATGGTTGTCGCACAGGGAATCCCCCTGAACTTTCGAAAGCTGTTCACCTGCATGGCACAGGCAAAGGACATCAGCACATTTGCAAGCATATCCATAGAATGTGGAAGCAGGCCGACGATAAGCAGAAGTACCGTTTCCACAATCAACACGATCTGCCGCCAGTGCAATTTTTCATACTCTTTATATAAATGGTGCACCCACTCGGTCACATAGACTCCGCCAATGAATGCCGCCAGAGGCATCAGGTAATGCAGTGCATTCTGAAAATGTCCCTGTGCAAGGTTCTGCCCCAGCAGCACGATATTTCCTGTCTGGGCATTTGCAAATACTTTTCCCCGGCAGTTATAAGAATAGGCATCCTGAAATCCGCCTGCCAACGTCAGGAATACTGCCAGCGTCATAGACTCAGACATCTGCTGTGCTTTCCTCTTTGTCATCCCGATAACCTCCCGCCATATATTTCTTTTCCTATTATACGGCGTTCGACAAAAATGTAAAGCCTATTATTTTATGATCTCATAGTTCATCCCAGCACCATCTTTAACCAAAGCAGATATTCTTTCTATCCATTTTATAATTCCACAACTACCTTTTCATCACTTGGCAATAGCACGATTCCTTGTTCTGTGATTTCTTTCACCTGTGCCCCGGACACGCTCTTCACTTCCGTGATATTCCTAAGCAAGTAGGTCATATTCTCTACTTTGGAAGTTCCCAGGATTATTTGATTTCCTTTTCTTTCTGCTTTCACCGTCAGGCTCACATTCCCTTTACGGTCTGGTACTTGACAAAGAACTTCTTTTTCTTCCACCAGCTCATAGACCTGAATCTGCACATCTTTTGCAAAATCATATTCAGCCGTCTCCTCATTCGACCCGATCGGAAGTAGAGTATTCTCTCTGACGAACAGAGGGAGAGACAAAAAGTCGTAGGTCTCTTCATACCAGATACCGCCCTCCTTCTTTTCTCCCGTAAGCAGATGTGTCCAGGTTCCTTTCGGCAGATAATATTCCACCTTTCCATCTGCCGAAAATACCGGAGCGACCAAAATACTGTCACCAAGCATATACTGCATATCCAAATATTTGACAGCCGGATCTTTCTCGAACTCCATAATCATCGCCCGCATGGACGGAATTCCTGTCTGGTGAGAAAGCACTGCCATCTGATAAATATATGGCATAAGTCGAAGTTTTAGCTTCGTAAATTTCCGACAGACTTCCACCGCCTCATCATCAAACAGCCACGGTACTCTGTAGCTCTTAGAACCGTGAAGACGGCTGTGTGTAGACAGCAGACCAAACTGCAGCCACCTCTTATATACATCTGGGCTTGCAGTAAGCTCGAATCCCCCGATATCATGGCTCCAAAATGAAAATCCAGATAGAGTAAATGACAAGCCGCCGCGCAGGCTTTCCGCCATAGACTGATAAGATGCAGAGCAATCACCGCCCCAATGCACCGGGAACTGCTGACCTCCTACTGTCGCACTTCTTGCAAATAGGACAGCTTCACCTTCCCCTTTTTCTTTCTTTAACAATTCAAATACTGCTGTATTATAAAGTTTTGTATAATAATTATGCATTCCCCAAGGATTGGAACCATCATAATATTCCACATCCACCGGAATCCGCTCGCCAAAATCAGTCTTAAAACAATCTACGCCCATATCCAGGAGTGTTTTTAGCTTTGCGGTATACCACTTTACAGCATCGGGATTTGTAAAATCCACCAGCCCCATCCCTGGCTGCCAGTTATCCACTTGCTTAATTCCCCGGCCATCTGCACGTTTTAACAGATACCCATTTTCCAGCCCTTCCCGGAAAAACTTTGTTCCCTGGGAAATATATGGATTGATCCACACACAAATTTTCAAGCCTTTTTCTTTATAACGTCTAAGCATTCCTTCCACATCTGGAAAAATCCTGTTATCCCACTCAAAGTCGCACCAATGGAATTCCTTCATCCAGAAACAGTCAAAATGGAACACATCCAGCGGTAAGTCTCGATCCTCCATCCCCTGAATAAAGGAACTGGTGGTTTCTTCATCATAATTGGTCGTAAAAGAGGTAGACAACCACAGACCGAAGGACCATGCCGGTGGAAGTGCCGGTTTCCCAGTCAAGTCTGTATAATGCACCAGTACATCTTTGATATTATCCCCATAAATAATATTGTATCGTATCTCCTCCCCTTTTACGGAAAACCCGACGGCCTCTACTTTTTCACTTGCCACCTCAAACGATACATTATCGCTATGATCTACAAATACACCATAGTGCTTATTTGTCACATAGAATGGAATATTTTTGTACGCTATCTGTGACGCCGTACCGCCATCCTCATTCCAGCAGTCCACGACCTGTCCATTTTTCACAAATGCTGTGAATCTCTCTCCCAGCCCGTATACACACTCTCCGGGCGCCAATGACAGCTCTGTCAGCATATATGGTATGTAGTCTGCAGCCATATAATTCTCTTCTGGGAACTTGGTAAGTCTCTTCCTATCATACTGCATGTATCCCAGATTGCGGAAACCACAGGAAGTCAGGACATTCTCATCTGCCTCATAAGTAATCTTAAAATCCTTACGGTCCACTCGCACCGTCATTCTTCCGGCAGTCATGACTGCTTCATCCTCGTTGACTTCTACTTGAACATCCTGTTTATCCTGATTCAGATCGAATTTTGGCTCTTTCTTCTCATATCCCTCGAAATGATAACTGCGAACACCAATCACGTCTTTTCTGACCGCTATAAATTCTGTTGTAATCGTCCCCACATCTAAAGCACCCGCACGGTCCGTGATCCTGTGGAGCGGTGCAGTCACACGCATGCCGTTTTCTATTTCTTCTACCACAAATGCCTGGACTGCATACTGTGCATTTGCACGTTCGTTCTTTTCCCAATAGCCTTCTGTAAACTTCATAATTTAACTCCTTCACCTGATTTTATTTATGCCCGAACCTCTGTCTTCCCATTTCTCAAGTCTTCAACAATTGCATCATATTCTTGATCCAAATGATAGAAAAGCATGATAATTATCTGAATTACCGCAATTCCTGCCGGAATATAAATGAACAATGCTTTGATTGCCATAACAGAAGACGCGCTCTGAGCTACTGAGTTTTCTGCATAATTTCCCAGGGCAAGAATCCAACCAAGCATTGCCGAGCCAAGTCCATTTCCTACCTTAAATCCAAAACTAGAAGCGCTGTTGACCAGACCTTCTGTGCGGTAACCAGTCTTCCATTCCCCATATTCTATCGTGTCCGATACGATAGCAAACATACAGGAAGAAATACAGGCGTTCCCAATTCCTTTCAGAGCAGATGCAAACATGACTCCTGCATAGCTTAGACCTACGAATGCAAACATACCGAATCCCAGACCATAGATCACAGCTCCCACAATCATCATGTTTCTCTTTCCGATGCGTTTTACAAAAAAGGCCATCGTAAACATTGCCACAATCTGAACCACACTTGCTACCAAATTCATTGGCCCTACCATTTTCGCGTCATGCAGAACCACTTTAGCATAATAGACAGCTGCGCCTCCGTTGAGAGAGTACTGGATAAAGATAAATACCAACGTCAATGTAATCATAATCCAATATTTATTTTTGAATAGAATGCCGATTCCTTTCCAGAACGGCAGCTTCTCCTGCTTTGTATTCTTGGATGGTTTGACACGTTCCTTTGTTCCTGCAAAGGTAACCGCAAAGATGATCACTGCAAATATCCCGAATACGGCAAACGTTTTCGTCCAAGCAGACAAATTATCGCCAAAGAATTCCACCAGCGGCAGGGTCAGATTCGTAATCAGCAGAGTTCCGGTTGTCGCAAGTGTCATTCTGAATATACTTAAGACAGACCTCTCATACTGATCCTGCGTGATCAGAGCATTCAGTGTTGCATACGGTACGTTGATTGCCGTATATACAACAGATGAAACCAGATTATATGTAATAAAGATATAGATAATTTTTGATGTTTCCCCCAGTCCTGACGGTACTGAGAATAGGAGGATTCCCGCAATAGCAAACGGGATTGCCATCCGAATGATCCATGGACGGCATTTGCCGAACCTGGACTTGGTACGGTCTACGATCAGTCCCATGATCAGGTCTGTGACACCGTCAAAAAGACGTGAAATCAACATGATCGTTCCGATGGTCAATGCACTGACTTTTACGTAATCCGTATAATAGAAAAGCACAAAAGCTGACATGGCCGAATAGATAATATTGCATCCCAAATCTCCCAGTCCATACGCAAACCGCTCTTTTATACCTATTTTTGTCGTTTCCATTTTTTTCATTCTCCCTTCCTGAATTGGCTATAGTATATCATAGGTTTTTCTCATGGATTAGGAGCAAAAACGACTCAAAAATTGTACTTTTCCGACATTTTATTCTTTTTTGTGTTCCAGAGCACGTTGCTCCTTCGGTGTACAACCGTATCTCTTCTTGAACCAACGCATTGTTACCCTATAGTTCGTACAGCCATGCCGCTCGAAAATCTCGTTGATAAAATCATCCGTATTAATCAGATCATAATAAATATAATTGATACGTATCTCATACAGATATTCGCTGACTGTCATCCCAATCTGCTTCTTCATAAGCCTGGAAAGATAATCAGGATTATAGTTAAAATAATCTGCTACTGACTGTACAGTTAGCTGTTCCTCATGGTGTTTGTCCAGATAAGTCAGGATTTTTTTCATTTTCTCACGGTTTTTCTGGTTACGGCTGACCTCCTTTTCTACCAGTCTGACAGAATAGGAGTGTACCAGTGTAAAAAGCAAATCATACAAAAGGCTATTGAACTTAAGCAGATATCCTTCCGGGCGTATCTCATAAATAACATACATATCATGACAGATTTTTTTCAGGCTCTCCAGGCGGGTGACCTCAGCTGGACGCATGGGTCTTGGTTCCACCTGGAATTGGAGAAGTTCATAATCCGGCACATATTTTTCTAAAATATTGTCAGATACCTGCAGCACAAGAGCTTGATTCTTCGTGCTCCAGATAGAATGGATTTCTTTGGAATTCAGAACAATCAGCTCCTCCGCCTTTACCTGGACTTCCCTGGTCTCACACTGGATCTGGATTTCTCCTTCCAACATGTAGATCATCTCGATATGGTCGTGCCAGTGTGGCGGGACATAACGTCCATCATCCGCAGATAAGTAAAATCGTACATCTATATCTGCGTTACTGAATACAATTTCATGACGAACTTCTCCACCTTCCATGATAGGACCGCCTTTCTTTCTATTCCTGTATCTCCTCTATGATCTGCTGCTTTAGCACGGACTGCCCTGAAATCAGGACCGCCGCAATACAGATCAGGATATTGATTCCGGCCATCGCAAGAATCGGCAGAAGAGATAAGGAAGCATTTGGATGCAAATATAATAACATATGTGTGACAAAATAGTATAAAAACTTTTGCAGAATCAGATAGGCTGCCACCATGACAAGGCTGGAATAAATCCCATATCTCAGCCCCTCTTTCACAAGCATTTTCCGAAATCCTGCATCTGTGATTCCCATTGCGCGCATAATCCCAAATTCATGCTTTCTAGCCATCACAAGATACTGCATGCTGTTCATAATGTGCAGCAGACTGATGATAAAAATAATCAAGGCTACCCCATAAAAGAATATCATCTTTCTGTTCAGATAACTGTTCTGTACTTCAATCTGAGAAGTAAAGTCTTTCACAATACACTTCGGGATACCTGAAACAACTTTTTTAATTTCCTTAGATGCCGCAGTCGCATCCACGCCTTCCTTCAAGCTGATACTAATCGTCTGATAACCATCCACACCGAAATTTTCTTTCATCTGTTCATTTGTCATGATGATATCGACCCGGCCTTGTATATTTTCATTATCTCCAATAAAAGTATCTACCTTTCCCATGGGGCGGCTTGTCAGCGCTGCGACCTTGAACTTTTTTACCTCATACTGGTCTTCCGCCGCCTGAAAGCGGAGTATTTCCGGTGAATCTTGTACGTCTATGTTTACATGATCTGGCGTTTTCACCTGAATCTGATCCCCGATGGAAAGGTCAAATCCATTATAATTTCCCTGGCCGTCCATCAACGTTTTAAAAATCACGCTGTTCTCCTTACGCATCATGTCTGGACGGATTTCTCCTTCTAAAAGATAGTCATTGAGAGCCTCCAGCATTTCATCATCGTATCCATATATATTTACCTTGAGAAGGTAGTCATCCTTTCCTGTCTGAACTGCCACACCATTATATTTCTCCATCAGAACCTGGTCCGGCTTCTCGTCCCCTCTTCTGTCAATTTCAGGGTAATACTCCGTCCACTGAAACGTGCCATCTGGAAAAGGAATTTCTCCCAACATATACCTGACCGGACTCACCGATTCCAGGGCTTCTATTTTTTCTAATTGTGTGACAGACGAAGCAGGAATCGTATCCTTCAATTCATCCGACTCCTCATATACCTGAATATCCGACGCCAGCCCGTCATCCGCCTTAAAACTTAATTCATTATGTGTTCTGGTCGTCTGTGTGATATAAGTAGTGCCAAGAAAAATAAGGCTCCCGGCAGATAAAGAAAACAAAATTCCTACAAATGCACCTTTTCTGGCGAACATAAATTTTTTCGTCAGCACACCCGTCAGATTTCCAGTCTTTGCACTGTAGATCTTTCTGCTCTTCTTCCTTCCAGTTTCTTTCGCCATCAGTTCCCTGGCTGTTATTTTTTTCATTCTTCTTACCAGCAAAACAGTCGTCACAATCAGGAAAAGGAAAAGAAAGGCTGCTCCGCCTCCCATCACATTCCACGATACATGAAACGTATCCACGGTTGGAAGTGTCGGAAGTTCGGACATATTTTCTATCCCTGTATGAACCCTGGAACTTTCAGGCGGAATAAAAATCTGTCCGATTCTTCTGTACAAAAGCGCTGCCGCACCATTTCCCAACATACACCCGATTGGATACCCCGCCAGAAAGATCATGAAAAGCTCTGCGAAAAGTACTCCAAATGTGGCCTTATCTTCCATTCCGACCGTCTGCATAATGCTGTACTGGGACATTCTTTTTATAATCGATACCTGGAATAAGCTGTACATAATAAATGCACCGAACAGTCCCAATGCCGCAAGGATCGCCTTATCTGTCAGATTCCAGTCATTATTCAGGCTGCCCCAGATATAAGGCAGTCCCGTCCCTTCCAAAGTGATTCCCTCTTTGATCACCTTAAAAGGATTTGCTTTTGCGTCTCCGCCTAAGAACTTAATTACAGATGCATTGCTGCATATGTAATCCTCATCACGGATTCCCATCTGTCGGATAAAAGCCCCTGCCTGCTTGTATGTCTTTTGTGACTCATCAAACTTTACATACAGGTAGGTTCCGTTTTTACCGTAATCCAATTCCTGATTCACGAAGACCTGCATCCGGTTCATTTCCGGCATGTCAGAAACGATCCCACACAGGGTAAATGTCTCCCCGTCCAGTTCTACCCTGCTACCCAATTTTTCAGGGATTTCCAGGTTTCTCAGGGTATAAGCATCCATGGCCACTTCATTCTTCTGCCCGGGATAATGCCCCTCTGTCAATTCTCTTCCCATCATATCCAAGTAATTCTGATCTGCATATGCCAATTCTATCTGATATGGTTCTTCTATCACCTTGCGAATTGTCAGAAATCCATCCTTATCAATGCGATACCCCTTTCCACTCATCTGATTCTGAAATTCTGATGACCAGGAGTCGTCATACCTAAGCTCATAGTGCCAGTCCCCATATTTTACCTTCGCATTTTCCAGTGCCGCTGCCCTTCCGCTGTCTAACAGAGATCCGATTCCGGTCAGAATTGATGCAGAGAGTACGACTCCCATTAAAAGGGCCAAAGTCTGCTTTTTATAATATCTTACATAGGCAGATGCCAGACGAATACAGTTTTTCATCGTACTTCACCGCCCTTTGCATAAAATTCCCGCTCGCCGTCATACAGCCTGCCGTCCTCAATCCTGATGATTCGGTCACAGGTCTGCGCAATCGCTTCATTATGCGTCACCATCAAAATGGTCTGGTTATACTTTTTACAGCTTGCCTTTAGAAGTCCCATCACCTCGATCGTAGTCCTGGAATCCAGATTTCCCGTGGGCTCATCGGCTAAAATCAGGGCCGGCTTATTGGCAAGTGCCCGTGCAAGAGCCACTCTTTGCTGCTGACCGCCAGACAGCTCGCTGGGATAACTTCTTCTCTTTTCCCACAGACCCAGCTCCTTTAACAGCTCCTTGATATATGCATGGTCCACATATTTTCCCTGATCAAATGTGACCGGCAGGGCCGTATTATCATACACATTCAATACAGGCATGAGACTGTAATTCTGGAAAACGAAGCCGATATTTCTGCGTCTGAAAATCGTGAGCTCCTTTCGGGTCAGCTTTGCGATATCATGGTCGCGGATGACAATCTTCCCCTTTGTCGGGATATCCAGCCCTCCGATCAGATTCAACAGTGTACTTTTTCCACTCCCACTGGCGCCTACGATTGCTGAAAACTCCCCGAGCTCAACATTAAAACTGACATCCTTAAGCGCATGGACCTTGTTTTCACGGGAGCCGTATGTTTTATCCACATTCATTACTTCTAATACTTTCATTATCCACACTCTCCTTTTCTTTTTCACACCTTTATCTTAACAAGGTCCTCTTACAATCTTCCTACAAATAAAAAAGAAATTCTTACAGAACTGTCAGAATCACTCCTGAGAGTTCTGTAAGAACACAGAAAAGCAGCTTCCCATACCCTTTCGGGATGCCACATTCATATACCCTTTCTCTTTTTCCAGAATCAACTTGGACAGATACAGCCCGATTCCCGATCCTTCCTGGTTTTCCACACCACGGCTTCTATAAAAACGTTTAAAAATCTCTGTCTGTTCCTTCTGCTCGATTCCGATTCCGGTATCCCGGATTCTAATTTCCGTATACATCTCAAAACGCTGCATCCCAATGGTGATCTTCCCACCTTCCGGTGTATACTTCACCGCATTTTCCAAAAGATTCGCAAACACTTCTGTTGTCCACCTTGGATTATGGAATAGGCTGCAGTCCGGGAAATATTCCGTCTCAATCTCGATCTGCTTCCTCTGTGCCTTTTCATAGATGAGATTCACTGCATCCAGGATAGTTTTGCGTATCAGGTTCGGACCCGCCTCAAAAACAATCACGTTCTGTTCCAGCCTCACCATCTTGAAAAGAGAATTTAAGATCCAGTCCACCTTTTCCGACTGGGCGCGCATTTTTGCCAGGAACTTTTTCTGATCCTCTTTTGAAAGCTTAGTTCCCGCTGCCCCATCCGAACTTAAGATTTCTTCATACATCATGATGTTCGTAAGCGGTGTCTTTAATTGGTGAGACATGTTGGAAATCAGACTCTTCACTTGTTCCTTTTCCTGCGTAGCCTGCCCGATTTCAGACTGCAGCTTTTCCGAAAGGCGCTTCGCCTTCCCGGCCAGTGCAGATACCTCCCCCTCCTTTAAGTCTGTCAGGGTCACTACTCTATCCTCCAGAAGATCATCCATCATCCGGCTCAATGCCTGATACATGTTTTTCTTCTGCCTGTAAAAAATCCATGCCGCCACAGTGCATCCTGCTGCCAAAATCACTGCTGCCGCTGCCAGTATCTCCATCCTTCCCATCTCTATTTCACCTATATTTCCTTCCAGATATACCCGAGTCCATAAACAGTCTTGATATACGATGGTGAAGCCGGATTTTCCTCCACCTTCTGCCGAAGCCTTCTAATATTCACAGAAACTGTATTGTCATCCACGAACTGCCCCTCACTGTCCCAGATACGCTCCAGAATCTGTTCCTTGGATAATACCTGACCAGGGTTCTCCATAAAGTACAAAAGTAACCTGTATTCTATCTTACTGAGAAAAATCTCCTCTTCTGCCTTATAAACCCTGCACTCCTTTTTATCCAGCCGGATGCCGTTCGAATTCAGGCCTGAAGCTTTCTCGTTTCTGGAAAGCAGCCTTTTCAACCTTGCCTTGAGGACTGCCACAGAAAACGGCTTGGACATGAAATCATCGACTCCCAACTCCAATGCCTTCACCTCATCTAATTCCGTATCTCTTGCTGTCAGCATCAAAATCGGAATAGAGCTGTTCTCCCTGATTCTTCTGCAGAAATCAAACCCATTTCCATCCGGCAGATTGCAGTCCAGAATCATACCATCCAGTTCCACCGCATTTATTTTCTGCGCTGCCTCCTTAAGCGTCCCCGCCGTTTCAGTCACATAACCGTCTGTCTCCAGTGCGAAGGACAGCCCTTCTTGTAAATCTATATCATCCTCGATAATTAATATCTTTTTCATCGATCCATTCTCCGATACCTTTATATATTGACAGATATTTTCATCCTTCTTCATCCAGTATATCCGATTGCCGTTTCAAAGTAAACGAGCTCTTTTATACAAAATATGGTACAATTAAGCACATGTTTAAATAATCAGTGAGGTATTTCATGAGTTTAGTATTTATGATATACTATTTGTATTTGGTGCAGTCTGCTGTATCTTTTGAGTCATAATCATACACAATATAGTATGTCTGCGAACTACAGAGAGGTGTTTTTCTAATGGATAAAGAGTATTTAATCAATCAAAAGCCCGCAAGGGCACTCCTTGTTTTTGCATTTCCTATGATCATCGGGAACTTATTCCAACAATTCTATACGATGGCGGATTCCGTTGTTGTAGGTCAATTTGTTGGTGAAAATGCGCTTGCTGCGGTGGGAGCTTCTTATTCACTGACCAACGTTTTTATCTCAATTGCAATTGGAGGCGGTATCGGTGCTTCCGTTGTGACCAGCCGTACATTCGGCTCCCGCGATTATGATGCGATGAAACGGTCCGTTTATACGGCACTGATTTCCTTTCTGATCCTCAGTGTCCTTCTGGGCGCATTCGGTCTGTGGAAGGGCAGTGAAATCATGCAGCTTCTGAACACTCCGGCAAATGTACTGGGACAGGCTACAAAATACCTGGATATTTATTTTATCGGGCTGCCGTTCTTATTTATGTATAACGTGCTATCCGCCATGTTCAATGCACTCGGAAAATCCCGCATTCCGCTTTACCTGTTGATATTTTCTTCTATATTCAATATTGTGCTGGATCTCTACATGGTATACTCTCTCGGCCTTGGTGTGGCCGGGGTCGCATGGGCAACCCTTATTGCACAGGGAATCTCAGCGATTGCCTCTTTTATTCTGTTTTTAAAGGAGCTTTCTTCCTATCCAGTAGAACATACCGCCTTATTTGATACTAAGGAATTGAAGGTAATGACAAAGATTGCACTGCCATCCATTCTCCAGCAGTCCACCGTCTCCATCGGAATGATGCTGGTGCAGTCTGTTGTCAACAGCTTCGGATCAGAGATGCTGGCAGGATTCTCTGCTGCTATGCGTGTGGAAAGCCTTTGTATCGTTCCTATGGCTGCCATGGGAAATGCGATTTCCCCTTACACGGCACAAAATATTGGTGCAAAGCAATTTGAACGAGTACAAAAAGGATACCACGCTGCCTATAAAATCGTTGCCGCCTTTGCAGTTTTGATCTGTCTCTCACTGGAACTCTTCTATCGGCCTATTGTCATGATGTTCCTGGGCAGTGAAGGCTCACAGCTTGCAATAAACACAGGAATTAGTTATCTGAGATTCATGGGCTGGTTCTTCGGTTTGATTGGATTGAAAATGATCACAGACGGGGTGCTCAGAGGTGCTGGGGATATGAAAATGTTCACCGTAGCAAATCTGGTAAACTTAGGACTTCGTGTCTGTATTGCAGTCACGATGGCTCCAAGGTTCGGAATCGCTATGGTATGGTATGCCGTACCGATGGGCTGGGCCGCCAATTACGTGATATCCTATCTTCAATATCGGACTGGAAAATGGAAGCACATTTCAGCAGAACATGCTGCCAGCTAAAAATGCCGGGAAATAAATTTCTACCTGATCTGTTCTCTGAGCCTTGACTCAGTGTTCATATCCTGTATAAAAATTCTTTCCCGGCATTCTTTTATGCCGCTTTTTACTATGCTAAGCGTATTCTCTCATGTGCGACATGTTTGTCAGTAATTTCTTTATTATTAAATGGTGTGATTCTGAATGACAATTTAAATGGCTCAAATTTTGCACGGTATTTATCTAACTGCCACTGTCCACAGGAATAAGTTCCAAGTGCGTTCTGCTTGTAATCGATATTAAATACCACATAATCACGTTTTTTCAGATCACAGGTATGTTTTGCATTGTCTAAATCTTTATCCTCATACCAGGATGCACTGAAATTAAAGCTGTCTTCGGTGGATGCTACCAATCCCATACCACGGTCATTTGTCATGGATACCCACTTGCAGTCCATATGGTTACCATTTTCCTGTGGAACTACATAGTTCGTGAACAATCCATCCACTGTATTCTCATAGACGCCCATCATGCCGGCCTCTCTGGAATCTGCATAGTTCTCACCTGGTCCCATTCCGAAATAACGTACCTGATCCATGGTCTGATCCAGGTGCATGGTCACACCGATTCTTGGGAACATATCCGGTGCCAGATCAACTCTGCCAGATGGAGTTCCTTCCACATCTATCAGGACATCACCTGTCGGACATACAACATAAGAATATCTGGTCTTAAAGTGCCAAGCACTGTTTGTTGTACTATTGATCGTATCTACCTGCACTTTCAAGAAGTTATTTTCCTCCTGATACTGCACATCTGTTACAACTTCATGTTCCAGATGCAGAAAATATACCTTTTTCAGTTGATCGATGATTTCCATATCATTGCTGATCGGTGCTCTCCAAAGTGTCAGACGAGGTCCTTTACTCATCACTTCCATTCCGTCACGTACAACACGAATGATATTTCCGCGTACCAGATCGAAATCCACATGGAAATCAGCGCCTTCTGCACGAAGTGTTGTGTGTTCCTTCGTTACTTTCAGCATTCCTTCTGGAATCACTTCAATTCCCTCTTTGTAGATCGGAAGCTTGAACTGTGCCGTTGCGAGTTCGTGTCCTGCCGGTGCATAAGCAGTATGTTCCTTCAATTGATAGGACAGGTTCAGGTAATATTCTGCCCCCGGTCTTACCTGGATTGCTTCCAGACTATATGGCAGTTTGATTTCTTTTGCTGTTCTTGCAGGGATGGATGGCAGATCCATGCTTCCTCCCTGAATCATGACATCATCCTCCATGATGCTGTAAACAACACGGAACTGATCCAAATCAGCAAAATCATAGCGGCTCAGCAGACTGATGGTTCCCTGCTCAAGGTTTACAGCGCTTGTCGTCACAGGCTCTACCACCTTTTTATACTCATACAGCCCTGGTGACGGTGTACGGTCCGGCATCAGCATTCCGTCGATGCAGAAATCCTTGTTACTTGGATCGTCTCCAAAATCCCCGCCATAGCGATAATACTTCTCACCATCCTCTGTGTAAGACTCAATACCATGATCGAACCATTCCCAGATAAAGCCTCCCTGCAGTTTATCATGTGCATAGAACAGATCCTGGTACTCTTTTAAATTTCCCGGTCCATTTCCCATAGCGTGACAGTACTCACAGAGGATATGCGGCTTCTTGGAGGTCTCGATAATATCCTTCATCAGGAACGGCTTTTCTGGATTCTCCAGCCATGTATACATCGTAGAGTAAACATCCGCGGACTCTACATCAAAGTCTCCCTCATAATGTACCAGTCTGGTGGAATCCATCTCATGTGCCACTTCAGTCATTTTACGGAAGTTGCATCCGAATGCGGATTCATTTCCCAATGACCACATAATGATAGATGGATGGTTCTTATCACGCTCGATCATGCGTGTCATTCTGGAAACATATGCAGTCTCCCATGTCGGGTCATCTGTAATCCATTTGTAGTCCCCTGTCAGTTCAAATCCATGGCACTCCAGGTCCGTCTCATCAATCAGGTACATTCCATACTCATCACACAGATCATACAGGTAATAAGAATCTGGATAATGGCAGGTACGAATCGCATTCACATTGAACTGCTTCATCAGGATGATGTCTTTTTCCATCTCTTCCTTTGCCACAACACGTCCATTCCTTGGATTGTAGTCGTGGCGGTTCATCCCTTTGAATTTGATTGCAACGCCATTTACAAGGAAGGTCTCTCCATTGAGGCGGATATTTCTAAATCCAACTTTCTGCGGAATGACTTCGACTACCTGTCCGTCTTTTTCTACAGTCATAAGAAGCTGATACAGGTACGGGATTTCTGCACTCCAATGCTGAGCATTCTCTACCACTGTTTCCATGCAGACAGTTCCATTTTCTGCCGTTCTTGTTTCGGTAAATACGGTTCTTCCCTGTGCATCTAATAACTCAAATGTTACCTGGGCACTCTCTGGTGTGCGAAGTGAAGCCTCCACCTTCAAAAGGCCGTTCGTATAGGTATCATCCAGATCTGCTGTCACTTTAAAATCATGGATTCCGTCTTTTGGTACGCCAAGCAGTTCTACATCACGGAAAATACCACTTTCCCACCACATATCCTGATCTTCCAGATAAGTTCCGTCTGACCACTGGTATACGCGGACTGTCACATCATTTTCTTCTCCGATCTTCACAAGATTGGTGATATCGAATTCAGATTCATTTCTCGCTGCCTTGCTGTAACCTACCTCCTGACCGTTTACCCAGAGGTGGTATGCGGAATCCACACCGCAGAATCTTAAAATGATCTGTTTTCCACGAAAACTCTCTTCAACGAAAAAGGTACGTTTATAGATACCTGTTGGATTCTCTGTCGGTACATACGGCGGATTGATCGGGAAATTATACCACAGGTCGGAATAATGCATTTTGCCGTAGCCCTGTACCTGCCAGTTTCCAGGAACTGTAATATCATCCATAGCAGCCGTATCAAAGTCACTTGCAAAGAATCCCTCTGGACTGTATTCTGGTGCGTCCAGGAACATGAACTTCCAGACTCCATTCAGGTTCTTAAATGCATGTGTATATTTATTATCGTTAAAAAGTGCCTTCTCCCTGGTCGGGAATGTTAAAAAGTGTGCTCTTGCAGGCATTCTATTGATGCCGTCTATTTGATGGTTCTCCCAGATTTTCATAATGAAACCTCCAATGAATTTATTCTCTATTATTTTAAGATTTATGTTTGCTATTTCGCAGCCTTCTGCTTTTTCTCATACCGGTTCCAGCAGATCCATGCCAGACCTACGAAGACAACGATACCAACTACATTATAGGCAAGTGTACCAATTGGGTTCGCAACTCCTGCCGGAAGTGTTCCTGCGATTGCCTGCTTGAGCAGTGTTGGTTCCGGGAAGGTTGACATAAAGAATACAAATACGAATACTGCCATCAGGAAAATTCCGGCTGCAATACCGAAGCCTCTGTTTCCGAATTTAAAGTCACGTTTCATGTCATCCTTCTTCCAGCGCAGTCCGATATATGCTGCGATCAGGAATAATACAGGAAGCAGAGAGGTTGCTGCTGTCATATTGATCAGCATTTCAAGGAAACTGTCCATGTTGCCGATTCCAAGTGCCGGAATCACTAACAAGATTGTTACAACGATTCCCTGTACAAACAATGCGTTTGTCGGGTTTCCTTCCTCATTTGTCTTAACAAGCCATTTTCCAAATACTCCCTCTGGAATCTCAGAGAAGAATACTTTTACAGGTGCTGCTGTCCAAAGTGCCAGTGAACCAAGGTTTCCAAGGAAAAGGATCACTCCGACAAGTCGAACGATCACGCCATTCGGAATTCCGAATTTTCCTGCCAAAATCTTAAAGATATCGAAGATTCCGTTAGAAAAGTTACCTGCAAGTACATCGCTAGGTACGACCAGACCAACTGCAACAGCTCCTAATACATACATAACACCAACGACAACTGTAGAAAGAATCATAATCTTAACAAATGTTTTATTGCCGCCTTTTACGTCTTTGATATAAACTCCAATACTTTCTCCACCTCCAACAGCCTGGAGTACCCATGCCATTGTCATGAAGAAGGTCCAGTTGAACTTCGGTGTGATTGACTGCATCGTGAATTCCTGAGCCGGTGCTTCCCCAAATCCGAAGATCACTACGAATGCCAGGATAACGAAGATGACACCCATCAGCAGTCTGGCACTTCCTGCAAATCCAGTTACCTTTGAAATCCAACTTACGCCTTTGATACATACATATGTTGCAAGCCAGAAGAGCACGACTGAAATCAATGCGATGATTCTTGTCCCGTTATCTCCTGAGAATACGTTCCTTCCTACAAACGCATAAGAACCATAGATCAGGGTCTGCGGAAGCAGGGAACAAAAGTAGAACAGATTTACAAAAAAGTATGTCCAGGCACCAAGGAATGCCCATTTCGGACCTAATACACATTCCAGCCAGCTATGTACACCTGACTCTTTTCCTGAGTTCGCAGATGCGAATTCAGCAATCATCAAAATGAACGGAAGAAAATAAAATACAGAACCAAAAATATATGCCGGGATTGTCGCAAGACCAATCTGAATGCTGTTATTGATAATGCTTGGGAATGCAAATACAGCAGAGAAGGTCATCATCATCAGGGCGGCTGCCCCCAGTCTTTCTCTTGAATTTGATTTTTCCATGAGAGTTTCTCCTTATCCTTTATCACTTATCATTTTACAATTTACGGTTGAAGCATTTGCGCATCTGCTTTGTGATTAATATTGTATCACTCCAATTCGGGCGTTTCTATCAGATATGTTGAAGTATTTTATACTTATGTTGACACTTTTTTATTTTCTTTTCTTCACAATCTCATATCTGTTTTCTCCAGTTATCTCATTTTTGTGCGTTTTTATCACGTTTATTTGACAGAAAAATAACAATTTATATTTATAATCAAACTTTTTATGTTTTTACATTTTAAAATTATGTTGATGGATTATACTTATGTTGACTCTCTTATTTTTGCTTCTTGAAAGATCAAAACCCAGGAAGTATAATTTCTATATTACAAGAGAGGAGCAGGGTCTATGGGAAAAATATTTAAAGACGATGTCAGTATCCTGGTCAATGAGGAACCGATCGGCAATGAATTCCATCTCTATGAATGCGGCTACGAGGAGTGCCGACCGACTAAGCCATATGAATTTATTCCGATCGACTATTGGGTCATACATTACTGCATCGCAGGAGAAGGATTTTTCCAGATATTAGATAAGCAGAATCATATCCACCCCGGGGATCTTTTTATGATTCCCCCGCATACAAGGAATAAGTATTATCCTGATTCAGAGAACCCCTGGAGTTACCGCTGGATCGGACTGCGCGGAACGAATGTAAAAAAAGTGCTGGAAAAATGTGGCCTGTCACCAGAGCATTACGTCATCCACCACAAGGTCGACCCCCAATTAGAGTCCCTGTTCGAGAAGGTCTATGATCATTTTCAGAAAGACCATGAACTTCAGGCTCTGGGAAGTGCTTACCACTTATTAGATTATATCAGTAATAATGTGCGGAATGCACAGTTGGATCACCTGACACCGGGAGAACAATATTTCCACTCTGTATTGAACTACATCCATAAGAATTATTTTAATAATATTACCATCTCTGATATCGCTGCCGCCAACAATATTGACCGTACCTATGTATTCAAGCTTTTTCAGAAATATATGGATATAAGTCCAAGTCAGTATGTACAGCATTACCGCCTGGATAAGGCCTGCGTCCTGCTGCGGAAGAGTTCGATGAGTATAACAGATATCGGATATGCTGTGGGATTCCAGCATTCTCCGTACTTTACCAAATTATTTACGCAGTATATGGGAGTGACCCCCTCTGAATATAGGAAAGAATTCATGCAGTTCGGAGGAGATGAACAATAGATTGGGTTGCAGGAAGTGCACATCCCCTGGAGGTTTTTATTATACAGGAATATACAAAGAACTTTCCTGTATAATAAAAAAACTACACTTCGGACAAAACCGGAGTGTAGTTTTTTATTACATTTTTATAAATAGAACGCCTTGATTGCTTCACTCAGATATGATGCCGCTCCATCCCCATAAGTGGTATCATAAGCTTCCATCATCTCTGTATTTGTCTCATATAATTCCGCCAGCTCCAGCAGTAATTTACTAACATCATCTAGCTGATACAACTGTTTCGAAACAAAATCCAGCTCTCCAACAATCTGTTTCACCTCAAAGCTGTGAACATCTTTTCCCTTCGCCTCTGACAGCTTTTTATAGAGTGCCTCGCTCCTCTTCTGATATGAATTAAAAATCTCCTCTGGTACATTATTTTTTACAGAATCCATTGCTTTCTCTTTGCTGCCGTACCACTCCAGCATCTTCTGATAATTGGCTTGTGCTTTTTGGGAACCTGCTTTTTGTAAGAAGTCCTCTTTGAAGGTTTCCAGACTTCCATATTGTTCTTTGAAAATTTCTTTCTGTTGATCACTCATCTTCTGCATCATAAAATCGCACATTTCCTGAATGTCTGTTTGACTGAATACTTCGAAATTCATAGAATTCTCTCCTTTCAGAATATCATTGATCGTATCGATCAGTCGATCTAGTCTGTCCCTTTTCAATTCTAACAGACGCTTCTGACTGGTCAGTGTCTTTTCCTGATCAAACTCGGGATCATTCATGATTGCTTTGATTTCCTTAAGCGGAATATCAAATTCACGGAAGAACAGAATCTGCTGTAAGATTTCAAGGGCTTTATCGTCATAAAGCCGATATCCTGCCTCACTGCATTTTGTAGGCTTCAAAAGACCGATTTCGTCGTAGTAGTGGAGCGTGCGCACGCTGATGCCCGTTAATTCTGATACTTCCTTTACTGTCCTCATTCTTGTTCCCTCCTTTGATAAGGATAAGATACACCCTGACGTTCCGTGAGAGTCAAGCGTTAATTTTGTTCTCTTCCATATATTCCTGAATCATTCCCATGAATTCTTTTCCGTATTTATCATACTTGTTCATTCCAACGCCATTGATTTCCAGCATAGCCTCCTTCGTCGCCGGCAGATAGGTGCTCATTTCTTTCAGTGTCTTATCTGAGAAAATAATATAAGGCGGCACGTGGTTTTCCTGAGCCATCTCATATCTTCTCTTGCGGAGACGTTCAAATAACTGTGGATATTTGACATCCACGACTTTTTGTTTCTTCTCCTTCTTTGTCTCCTTGACAGCTGCCTTCTCCACCTCTTTCGGCAGTTTCAGGATTATCGGCTCTGTGTGCTCCTCCACAAGTAGGCTCTTCCCCTGTTTTGTCAGCTTAAGTATCGGGTACTCGCTGGTCGTCAACAAAAGATAACCTTTGATCAGCAGATCATTCATAATCTGGCGGATACGGACCACAGTCACCTTTTTTAGAGTTGCGTAAAAAGGATTCCTGTCCAGTTTGAATTGACGGACCTTGGCATTTTCCGAACCATGCACGGCATCGATGACCGCATTGATTCCATAGCGTTCACCACTCGTCTTGACCAGGCTTATTATGTTGAATGCCTCGTTGGTCACATCAATATCCTCAAACTCTTTCAAACAGTTCTCACAGTTTCCACAATAATTCGCGCCATATTCCCCAAAATAACGCAGAATATAATCCCGCAGGCACTCATTTGTAAAACAGTAGAACGTCATCTTCCTAAGACGCTCGCTGTCTCTTTCCCGAATCAGTTCGCGTTCTTCGTAATCCAGCTCTTCGTTCTCTGTCTGCTTGCTGATCAGGAACTCATTGATCTTCACATCCTGACCGGAGTATAGAAGAATACACTCTGACGGCTCACCGTCACGCCCTGCACGGCCTGCCTCCTGGTAATAGCTTTCGATATCCTTGGGCATGTTATAATGAATCACGAAACGGACGTTGGACTTGTCAATTCCCATCCCAAATGCATTGGTCGCCACCATGATTGGCTTAACATCGTAGATAAAGTCTTCCTGATTCTGCTTCCTGGCAGAGTCGGAAAGCCCGGCATGGTATTTGGCGGTCAGGTATCCTTCCTTCACCAGTGTTTCATAGACTTCCTCTACATTTTTACGCGTATTGCAGTAAATGATCCCACTCTTATCCCGGTTCTTTTCGAGATAACCAAGCAGCTCTGTTATTTTATTTTTCGGCTTTTTCACCGCGTAATACAGGTTCTTCCGGTCAAAGCCCGTAACAACTACAGTCGGGTCCTGTAGCCCCAGTATACAGACGATATCTTCTTTTACCACTTTTGTCGCTGTCGCCGTATATGCCACGATAACTGGTCTTTTGGGTAATGTATTGATGAAATCAACGATTTTCAGATAGCTTGGGCGGAAGTCCTGTCCCCATTGGGAAATACAGTGTGCCTCATCCACCGCCACCATAGAAATATCAACGCAGCTGACCAGTGATAAAAAGGACTCTGTCATCAGCCGCTCCGGTGCCACATAGATAATCTTATACTGACCATTCCTTGCATTCTCCATTGCCTTGCGGTACTGGGACTCTGTCAGAGAACTGTTGATGTATGCCGCATGGCCCCCTACCTGGTTCAGTGCTGTCACTTGATCCTTCATCAGGGAGATCAGCGGGGATATGATCAATGAGATTCCCTCAAATAATAATGCCGGGACCTGGTAGCAGATCGATTTGCCGGCACCCGTAGGCAGGATTCCAAGTACATCCCGTCCGGCAAGCGTACTGTCCACCAGTTCTTCCTGTCCATCCCTGAAGGAATCATATCCGAATATTTCTTTTAGTACTTTATGTTTGTCTTTAACCATTCTTTCCTCTTTCATTTATTTACAACATGTTTCTTTTGCCTGCTGTTCTAGGCATGCTGCTCCATATCTGTTCTTCTAGGCATACTGCCTATGTCTGTTGTTCTAGCCATGCTGTTCCATATCTGTTGTTTCGGAAGACAATTTCAAATCCCCTTCTTTGAAAATTCTTCTCTCAGATACAATGCATCCTCCATCGTATTCTTCCAGCCATCCTTTTTTAAGTCCACCCGCCAGCCATCTTCTGTCCAGAATACTTCCACACCCTCGTGCTGCAGCATCTGTTTCTGAAGGTCCGCCGTGGCAAATGCCGCTGCACCGCTTAAGATGCCTTTTGCGTTTACGACGCGGTGGGCCGGTACATCTTCTCCTGCAAGTCCGTGGCTTAAGGCGTAACCGACCTGTCTTGCATTCTTCGGTTTTCCACATAACAGGGCAATCTGTCCATAGCTAGCTGCCTTTCCCCTGGGAATCTGCTGACATACGAGAGCCGCTCTTTTATAAAAATCCATAAGCTTCCCCTTACCTGTTCCTACTGAACCGCTGTGTCTGTCCTGGTCACTATCTCTCTGACAAAGCCTGTGCCTGGTCTATCCCCGCTTTCAGGAACAAAGACTTGTCATCCTTTGCCCGCATCACAGCCAGTATTCCATCCAGATGGTCATACTCATGCTGTAAAAGCTCTGACAGATTTCCCTCCAGGCTCATCTCACAATCGTTCCAGTTCTCATCTTTATAATGGATGATGCAGCGTTTGTACCGCTCGACCTTTACCAGAAGTCCTGGGAAAGACATACAGTCATCCATCACTTCCATCTTTTCATCATCCGGGAATTCCAGACTTGGATTGATGAACACGACTGGCTGGTCAATGTACATATACAGCATTCTCTTCTGCACCCCGATCTGTGGTGCGGCAACTGCACGGCCTGCGTGGTATTTTTCCCGGAAATCCATCAGGGTATCATGCAGGTCCTGAATTACCTGGCTAAGGCCCTCCAGTTTACTTCTCTGAACCTCTGTGCTTGGCTCATAAAGCTTCTCGTTTCCTAATAACAGTATCTCTTTTATCATATTCTGTAACCTCTCTGCGTTTTATCACGATCAAATTTCCCCTAAGTCATAGTATATATCACAGGCGTTTAAACTTCAATCCTCACCGGAAATGTGCTATAATAAAACAATATAACTGTTTTTTTTCACAGACCTTATTTTCCAGTATCTGGGGGAGTGACTGTAACGATACTTTCTGGACTCATGAAATGTCCCCCTATTCTATATAAAGGAAGCGATTAATTTGCGCAATACAATGACTCAGGATGAAAAGTATAAGATGATGACAGAGATGCCGATTCCAAGCCTGATAGGAAGGCTTGCAGTCCCGACTATCATCAGCATGCTCATTACCTCATTCTATAACATGGCCGATACCTTTTTCGTCGGCAGGATCGGAACCAGTGCCACCGCCGCAGTAGGAGTTGCGTTTCCGCTCATGGCCGTGATACAGGCGCTGGGATTTTTCTGCGGGCACGGTTCCGGCAATTCCATTTCGAGGAAGCTTGGCTCCAAGGAAACTGGTACTGCAGAACAACTGGCAGCTACCGGATTTTTTATGGCAATTTTCCTCGGTCTTGCCGTAACGGTGTTAGGGTTGGTTTTCCTAAAGCCGCTCTGCCTCATCCTCGGCTCGACTGATACGATCCTTCCCTATACAGAAAAGTATCTGGGGATCATCCTGCTCGGCGCGCCATATATGACGGCACAGCTCGTGCTGAATAATCAGATACGTTTCCAGGGAAATGCGGTTTACTCGATGATTGGAATTACAACTGGGGCTGTTTTAAACATTGCTCTGGACCCGCTTTTTATTTTTGTATTTCATATGGGAATCGCAGGAGCTGCTTTTGCAACTATTATGAGCCAGTTTGTCAGTTTCGTTATGCTTTTGGTGGGAATTCGGATTTCCAAGTGTATCCCCATCCGTTTCCGCAATATAAAGCTTAACAAAGAACGGCTTTCAGAAATTGTCGGAGGGGGACTGCCCTCTTTGTTCCGGCAGGGTCTGGGAAGTGTTGCGACCATGACCTTAAATCTTGCAGCCAATCCTTATGGAGACGCAGCCATTGCCGCCATGTCCATTGTCAGCAGAATCACGATGTTTGCCGGCTCTGCACTAATTGGGTTCGGCCAGGGATTCCAGCCTGTATGTGGTTTTAATTATGGGGCCAAAAAGTTTGGACGCGTTCGTGAGGCTCTCTGGTTCTGTGTGAAGGTTTCTACTGTGCTCTTATTTATTCTCGCAATTGTTGGTGCGCTTTTATCAGGCAGCCTGGTCGGAATATTCCGGGATGATCCTGAGGTCATTCGGATCGGAACAACGGCACTTCGGTTCCAATGCCTGAGTTTTACACTAAATGGGTGGATTATTATGAATAATATGATGATGCAGACGATGGGGAAGACGGGATATGCAACACTGCTCGCCTCCGCCAGACAGGGGCTGTTCTTCATCCCAGCACTCTTGATTCTTCCGAGATTGTTCGGATTGTTAGGAATCCAGATGGCACAGGCTGTAGCAGATAGTCTTACGTTTGTTGTTACAACGGTTATCTATGTGCTTGTCATGAAAGGGATGCGGCAGGAAGAAGAGGAATATAGATGTGCTTGTAAGCAGGAAAGAAATGATATTTACTGCAAAAGCATAAAGTAATAATAGCTTATTATGTCATAAATGGTAGGGGCTACTGATTTTATCCCCCAGGAGTGTGTGAAGAAATCTCTGTAAAAGCAGATCTTCTATGATAATGGTAGGGCTGAAGGCTTCTTTATGAGCATTCAGCCCTTGGTTTATATATAACGCATATATTTACGTATGTCAAGAACAGCCGGACTTCCGCCTGGCCTGAAAGGTTTTGGATTCCTTTAGATAGGCAGCCGGCCTTCATACATAAGGCTCAGTTCCCCGTATACCTGTCCCCAGTTTCGGATGGGCATCGTCCATTTCTTTGTTGCTTCAAATGTTGACAAGTACAGGGCTTTTAAAAGGGCGGTATCGCTTGGAAACACGCTCCTCTGGCGATTCAGCTTCCGGTATGTGGCGTTCAGGCTCTCGATTGCGTTCGTGGTATATATAACCTTGCGTACAGTCGTTGAAAACTTAAAAATGGGGACGATTGCGTCCCAGTTCTGGTGCCAGCTTTTCATGGAATTCGGATACTTTTCCGACCATTTTTCTGTGACCCGCTCCAAGGCTTCTAACGCCTTCTCCTCTGTTGGCGCCTGGTAAATCGTTTTGAGATCTGCCGCAAAGGGCTTACGGTCCCTGTCCGATACGTATTTTAGCGTATTCCTCACCTGATGGACAATGCACCTCTGGTATTCCGTCTTTGGAAAGGCAGCGGCTATCGCTTCCTTAATTCCTGTCAGTCCATCGGCACAGAGGATCAGGATGTCTTTTACTCCACGGTTTTTTAAACCATTCAGGACGGAAAGCCAGTACTTGGCACTCTCATTTTCGCCAACCTCGATGGTCAGAACCTCTTTTAAACCATCTGAATTAATTCCAAGTACAACGTAGGCCGCCAGCTTACGAATCACACCGTTATCGCGCACAGAATAGTGGATTGCATCAATATAAAGTACCGGATAGACATCGGAAAGTGGACGGTTCTGCCAGTCTTCAATCTGAGGCAGAAGCTTATCCGTCACATCCGAAATAAAGCCTTCGGAGGCTTCGAAGCCGTAGATATCCTCCAGTGTTTCCGAGATCTGCCGTGTTGTCATCCCTTTGGCGTACATGGATATGATCTTCTGATCGATATCAGAAATATCTTTCTGGCGTTTCTTTACCACCTGGGGCTCAAAGGTGGAGTTACGATCCTGTGGGACTTCGACTTTCATGCATCCATAGCTGCTATTCACCTGCTTGGTTTTATAGCCATTGCGGTAGTCATCACAATCGGAACGTTCTGATTTGCGATAGCCAAGGTGTTCGTCCATCTCGGATTCCATCATCTCTTTGATGGTTCCGCCCAGCAGATCTTTGAGAGCATCCTGGATGTCCTGGGCAGATTCGATTTCATACTCCTCAAGAAGCTGCCGGATGATGTTCCGCTTTCCATCGGTCATTTGTACTTTGTGTACAGGTTTCTTTTCTCTTGCCATAATAAAAGGCCTCCTATGATTTTTATTTTATCATAGAAGACCTTATAAATCTTTAATTACAGAAAAACTTTCACAGACTCTCAGTCCCCCTACCTCTTACAGCATGACACCATCACCTTAAATACCTCATCCATATCCAGCGGCTTGGCAATATGTTCATTCATTCCGGCTTCCATCGCCTTCTGCGCATCCTCTGCAAAGGCATTGGCAGATACTGCTATGATAGGCACCGTTGCCGCATCTGAGCGTTCCATGCTGCGGATCTCCCGTGTTGCCTCCAGCCCATCCATAACGGGCATCATCACATCCATAAGAATACAGTCGAACGCTCCCAAGGATGACTCCTCGAAAAGCTCTACCGCCCGCTTTCCATTTTCAGCATTCACCACAGTTACCCCGGCATCCTCCAGCATATACTGAGCAATCTCACGGTTAATCTCATTATCCTCCACGAGAAGTACCCTCATTCCTGAAACATCTGCATGGAGCTCCTCTGTCTGTCTTGTATCTGTCAATTCCTCTTCAGCACGTTCTATTGGAAGCAATACCGTAAAAGTACTTCCCTCACCCTGGACACTTTGAACAGAGATAGAACCACCCATCTGTTCTACCAGATTCTTTGTGATTGCCATTCCAAGTCCTGTCCCCCGATAGCTGGTCCTGGCATCATCCCGCTCCTGGGTAAATGGTTCAAAAAGGTGCTTCTGAAACTCTTCACTCATTCCAATTCCATTATCTTCCACCGTAAAACGATATGTGATGGATTCCTTTTCGTTCTGAACCTCCTCTGTACAGACAAAAACGCTGCCGTTTGGATGGTTATATTTAATTGCATTGCTCACAATATTGATTAAGACCTGCCTTAAATGAAGGGGACTCCCATTTAAAGGCACATGTGTCAATCCAATCCGTCTCGTCCGCAGTTCGATTCCCTGCTCCTCTGCCTGAGGAATCATAATTCCTGCACAATTGTCCAGCACATCCTCCAGATAGAAACGCTCTTTTGCAAATACGAAAGCTCCACTTTCCAGCTTACTAATATCCAGCACGTCATTGATAAGGGACAGCAGATGCTCGGCTGAGGTACGGATCTTTCTCCTGCATTCACTCTGTCTGGCAGGGTCATCTGGGTTCTTCTCACTAATAGTAAGCATACCTAGAATTCCATTGATCGGAGTGCGAATGTCATGTGACATATGTGAAAGAAATTCTGTTTTTGCCACATTTGCTCTGTTGGCCTCTACTAAAGCCTCCATAAGTGCCTTTTCCTGTTTCTGTCTTGTTACCATGATCTCCGTGATGTCCTGATGATATCCCTTCAGCCGAAATCCCGGCTTATCAAACTTTTTATCGACCACACCACCGCAGCGGACATAAATCATTCCCCATTCTGGGTGGTTCCACGGATATTTTACTTCGGACCTCCCCTGACTGAGAATCTCCGCTACTGACTCCTCCACCATCTCCACATAATCCGGTTCAATGCGTTCAAACCAAGTCTTATAACATTCCTCTGGCGAAATACTCTCTTCCGCCCCTAAGAGCATCCTCATCGTTTTGTCGGCATACATCCTAGGTTTGCATCCTTCTTCACATTCTATCGTCCACAGCCCAGTCCGTGCCCCTTCCAGCGTCTCTTCTATATCATGCTGTGTCTCTTTTTTATATGCATCTTCCTTACGCACAGCAAGGTCTACATTACGAAATCCCATAATCACTGAAAATTCTTCTGGTCTTCCTTTTGCTTTGGCGAAGAGGGCTTCAAAGTTCTTCATTCCCTGCGGATTATCCTTCACCCTGTACCTGAATGTAAATCGGCTTTTGTTCTGCAGTTCCTCCCTGACGTGTTCCTTAGCTACCATAGAACGAAAATACTCCTGCTCCTCCTCTAATACATACTGATTGGTATAGCGTTCGAATGCAGAAGTATAATAAACCTCAGATGCTACAATACTATCTCTGACCCCATCACGCATATTATCATTGATACGATAAGTCTCATATAATTCTGAATTCAAATCTGCCCTGTAGACCGATACATAATCGGAACACAAAGCACTCAGAATGTCATTATAATCCTTTTTCCCTGCGACATATGCCCCGACCTCTATAGATTTATTCATCTCCCTGATGAGAGGCTCATACTCTTCGGGAAACTCTGCTGCATCCAAATAATAAACTGAGTCTCCAGTAATATTCTGATCATTTAACGCATGCAGCTTGTCAGCAAGTCTTTTCAGCTCTTTTCCTGGGGCATCCTCCCCCTTTACTTGTACACCCTGTCTTATCTGATCCATTGTTCACCCGCTCTTATCCTTTATCTAATCGACTTTGTATCGGTTGAGTATGTATATTACATCATGAATTAAGATCACAAACTAACATACAGTTGCCAGATAATGAAAAACCAATCTGACCCATTGGTGTCATTATATCATATTGCCGTGGAAAAGACTATCTAGGGTTTGCTGTTTTGCTGTTTTTGTCGGCTTTTACAAGCCTTTTTAGAAATACAGCATTGTTCCTCTCACTTTACCAAGAGCGTGTCAAAAAAAATGAACGTATACCTATGTTCTCTACTGCACTATAATCTTATCCTCTAAGTATCTGTCCACATTTACCCATGTAATAAAACTATGGCAGAGGGATGTTGTCATCTCAAGAGCATAGCTTGTTACTGACCTATTGGTAGGAAATATTCGATAAGGGATCTACATCAATCAATTATTTCATTTCGCTGCAAAGCCGTGTATTACTGCCTTATTTTTGCAACTTACTCTAGTAATAAAAACAAACCATGATGATTACGATTTGCTGATGGTCTATGATTCCGTGAGGGGAATCAGAAGGATACCTATTTGGGATTTGAGGGGGATTTTGATTTTAATCTGCGTTTCTGAAAAGGGAATGACGAGGCTGTAAGTTAATCAGAAGATTCATATAATAATTTTAATCCATGTTCCCGCAAAGGGAACGATCCGTCAGCCAGCTGCGCAATTTCTGCTGCACTAAAATTTCAATCCACGTTCCCGCGAAGGGAACGACGGTGGGAGAGCGAAGTATGCACACCAAATGCTGCATTTCAATCCACGTTCCCGCGAAGGGAACGACGATATAGGACTTTTTAATAAGGACCTCTTGACGCAATTTCAATCCACGTTCCCGCGAAGGGAACGACGTGCCCTTGCACGTGAGGAATGGGTAAAATATGCACAATTTCAATCCACGTTCCCGCGAAGGGAACGACGGGGAAAAGTTAACTGTTGATGGCATAAACAAAAATTTCAATCCACGTTCCCGCGAAGGGAACGACACTTCCACAGGATGGAAAAAGAATTTGATACAGTAATTTCAATCCACGTTCCCGCGAAGGGAACGACCGGGAATTATATATTAAGCGGATCATGGATTACATTTCAATCCACGTTCCCGCGAAGGGAACGACTTTAAATTCCTTATTTACAAGGTGCAGTTCAAAGATTTCAATCCACGTTCCCGCGAAGGGAACGACTTAATTTTCAACTAAATCGCAATTTAATTTAACGATTTCAATCCACGTTCCCGCGAAGGGAACGACCAGAACATTTATATTATTGAGCTGTTCAAAATTAATTTCAATCCACGTTCCCGCGAAGGGAACGACCATCCGGATCAAGATCACAGGTAAATGTCCTTAATTTCAATCCACGTTCCCGCGAAGGGAACGACCTTTTGTTTTTTTCCCATCTATAATTATTTCATAAATTTCAATCCACGTTCCCGCGAAGGGAACGACATGAGTTATTATGAGCTGGATGTAAGACAGTATATTTCAATCCACGTTCCCGCGAAGGGAACGACTATACGGATTGTACATATATCAAGAATATCGCAATTTCAATCCACGTTCCCGCGAAGGGAACGACAGCAAACATATCCAAATTTTCCAGCAAAATAGCACCACCTTTTGTGCCATCTCACAAAATCTTTTAGACATATTCTCATTTTAAAACTTATTTCTAATATTATCTATAGTTTTTTTGCAATTTTTCTGGTGCGAATCCCCCGGGGTTTTCATGTGTGCTTCACATTCGCACTACAAAATCAGAGGTTCATCCACTGCAATTCCCCGATCGACTCCAACATGTTCCACCTTGGTCTTATACTTATTCCCTAAATAGTAAAATCTCAGGCTATCCACCTCTTCATCTATTATTTCCGTCAAAATAGATTTCAACATGACACACTGTGCATTATCCAGGATACACTCAAAAACCGAGTTCTGTACACGTCTCCCATAATTAACACATTGTTTGGCTACTTTCCTGAGTCTGGTTTTACCGCCTGCTGATTCTGTGTTGACATCGTATGTAATGAATACTAGCATCGTATCTCCTCCCGATATATAAGTATGGGGCTCACTTCCACAAAAATGGCGGATATGCATCCAAATCTCCACGAAGATATCTTGCCAATAGCATCGCCTGCACGTAAGGAACCATTCCCCACTCTACTTTTTCTTTCAAATATGGATGCGTCAGTGTTTCCTTTTTTCTGTTCTGCCATTCTGAAAGGAAACGTTTTCTGGCATCATCCTTCATAAGAACGGCTCCATTCTCTTTTTTCAGGAAATCTTTGATACTGACCACTTTTTTATTAATCATGGAAAGAACAAAACGATCTGCCAGCACAGGGCGCAGTTCTTCAATCAAATCCAATGCAAGCGATACTCTTCCAGGACGTTCTGTGTGCATCATCCCCACATAAGGATCTAATCCTACCGTTTCTAATGCAGATGCAATATTATTTGTCAGTAAAGTATACACAAAGGATAACATTGCATTAACACAATCTGTTGGCGATCTCTTATTTCTGCCCGTAAATGTAAAGTCCTTCTTTTGCTGAAGGATCATCTCGTCAAATACGCTGAAATAAACACTGGCAGCTTCTCCTTCATATCCTCTTAGCTGATCCATAGATTCACAGTTTTGTACCACAATAGCAGCATCTTTCAACTTTCCAGAAACACGTTTCACCTTTTCAGTGTCAATCTGCATACTATGGTCCCGCACAGCCCTCTCCAACACCCATCTTGCATTGTATACTTTCCCAATAATACAATTCTTCGCTATTCCAAGGCTCACTTTCTCATCCTGGCTTGCCTCATACTGTTTCCTTCTTAAAACGACATTTCCCTTCACGCTTCCTGTCACTCGTGCCAAAAATCTTCCATTAGGGGTTACATAGCAAAGAGAAATATTCCGATCAGCACATGCGCCCATTAAAGCCGGGCTTGTCCCTCTATAGCCAAATGAAACAATGCCTTCCAGGTTATGCAGTGGAACCCTGCCAACCTCCCTGTCTTTATCCAGCACAACAATATTTTCACCATCCAAAGCAAGATAACTGTCTTCTGATGTGATATATAAAGTATTTAATAATTTTTTCATTCATCTTCCTCCAAGGCCATCTTCACATATTCCCTCACAGCCATGGTTTTCCCAAGTTTTGGCAGGCAGATATCCTTCAGCGAACATCCATTACAGCTTTTACTCCACTTGACCTTTGGAGTATACTGCCGTTCATAATACTGATGCATTTCCCGAAACATATCTCTCACCCGGTTTCTCAGCTCTTCTGTTATCTCTACAGTTTCACGCCGCCTTGTCTCACCATAGAAAATGGCTCCTTCTGGAACTTCTGTTGAAAACATTTCCTCCAAACACATGGCCTGGGCCGCCATCTGTAAAATATCTTCCTCTGAAATCTTGGGCTTCCCTTTTTTATACTCTACTGGATATATACGATAAAGTCCCCGATGCCCCTGGATATGTACGCCATCTTCACTCTTATGAAATTCTACCACATCACATTCTCCACTTATGCCCAACTCTCTGGAAGATACAGGCAGTGACCTTGTTATTAACACATCTTTTCTACTTTCTGCCAAATACGGATCGTGCACCTTTTTGTGCATTAATTCACCTGTCACAGTATGCACATTTTCCGCCCACTGCTGCTCAATATGAATCAAAGCCCACTGCCTGCGGCAAAACTTAAAATGTTGAATGCCGGATATCATCAAATACTCTTCTTCCTTATATTCCATTATATTTTCCTTATCATCTCCACAGTTCCCGGAATCTGCTCTTCATGGATTGTAACCTCATAGTCCTGATATTTTCTCGGATAAATCACATCCTCCTTGCGCTTCACCTCTACGGCTTCAAACAGCTTATAAGCAGGACAGTCTCCCATTTCCTTACTATGCTTGAATACAATGAGTTCCCTTACTGACATTTTCCCTCTTGCCGCTGAATGGTCGTGTTCGAACATATTGATGATTGCCTCCCACAGAAGTTCCAGATCGTCCTCTGAAAAGCCTGTAACTTTTCTTGCAAGATTTGCGGAAATATAACCTTCTAACCTATAGAGCCCATAAGGTACAATACTCTTTCTTCCCATTTCTGTACTCTTAATTCCTGCATCCTTTTCCGTTGTGATTGCTACCCTTGTAATGGTCACCTCCTGGCTGATGATTGGGTCCACACTCCTGGCAAATCCAAGCTGCACGGGACCTCTGACCTGTCCACAATTTAAGGGAGCTTTTACAAACGTCGTCATAACAGCCCCGAAGGTCCTGATATCAAAGAAATTTTTACACATAAAATCTCTGATCTTCTGGTCTGCTCCTGGGTCATTTTTCTTTAAATCCTTTACGCCCTTTTCGTCAATTCCTAAATACTCAAAGGCTTTATTGTCACTTCGATTCAAAGGTACATTCTCTTTAATGTAGATCTGGTAACCCTCTTCGTCTTCTTTTACCATCTCAACATAATTACGAATCTTTCTTTTTAAACAGACATCTGTCACCAGGCCGTATCCACTTTCAGGGTCAATCCTGGGCATATTGCCTGCATCAGGGTCCCCGTTTGGATTCCCATTCTCTACATCGAATAATACAACAAATTCATACCTATTCTTGATTACTTCACTCATTTACTTCTCCTCCTTTTTCTCATAGCGTTTCTGAACCTGATGGTAATATCCTAAGATAAACATTCCCTGCTCCTCAAGGGATAAACGACGAGGTAATGCACTAGACTCTCCATTCCCCACTTCTATCTTTCCCTGCAGTTCGGTCAACATTTTTTCATAATAAATCTTTTTCCCAGTCTCAAGCTTTCGAATATGACTGTTCTTAAGCTTTTGGAGGATAGGAAATACCGATGCCGGCGTCGCACATGCTGAGTTAAAGTACCTGTCTTTAATTGTTGCATTAATCCCTGGATTCGCGTCCTCCTGAATTGCTTCCAGCACAGCAAATTCTCGTCCCAATACATAAGCCACATCCTTACACTGTTCATTTAGTCCCACAAACTCACCCTCCTTTATCCATTGTTTTTCATGATTCCGTATCAGGCAGGCCCTGATAATTGCAGCTCTTCCTCGGGTAATTCTTCCCTGCTCTGCACGGATCCGTATCATCACATTACTATATAAACTCTCAGGATATCTTTTTCCTGATAAAATTGCTTCAAACACTGATGCTGCCATATTGGACTGCGGTTTTTTATCTTTCGATTTCTGGTTAAGAGTCTCCATCAACATCCGCCAGACACCTAAGAACTCCTGGCCATCCCAGGATGGTCTTACAATTTTCATCTCATCATAATGCACCTGAAGATTTGATAAAATTTTCCCAAAGCTATTCTGATAGAAAAATCTCACTGACAGACGCGCAGCATTTGGTGCAAGCCCAAGTATATAAAATTTTTGCTCTGGATTAATTTGGATTCCTTCTATGTCAATACTACGTCCCGCCTGCAGATTTGAAAAAATGCTCTTTAATATTTCCTGATTATCTTCTGCTGGCTCCATCGAATCTATGAACAGTCTCTGGTAAATCTCTTCCCCATCTTCCGCCCAGAATACAATGGTCGTATCCCCCAACATGAATACATAATCTCTTTGAGACAGCAGATAATTCAAGGCTGTCGTGTAGGCGAACATTGCATATTTTCCGACTGGTGCATTGTAGCTTTGTTCTTTTCCATAAGATTCAAAGGATGGTGCATTAAACGATACCAAAGCCGCCCCGCTGGGCTGTGCCCCCTGAACACCTTTAATAGCAGTATGTATTCTGGATATTTCCGTCTTATCACCAGTGACAAGACAGACATCTCTCGACACTTCGCTGTCTGAACGCAGGCGTTTTTCCCACAGATCACATATCTCCTGTTCATCCTGGGCATATCCCATACCTACGTAAAAAATCAAATTCCCACCTGCTGTGATATCCTCCCACTTTTCAAGGATTTCCGCATTCTCTTTTGCCTTGGTGGGATCCCATTTTTGAAAGAAATTTTTAACCGCAATAGCCGCCTCACTATGCGCAGAATCCAACAAACTGCAGTGTTTCTCTTTTGCCGCCTGAAAACATTCCATGATACGTTTTCCTGTCCCATCCTTGTCAATTCCCAATATATATTTCGAATTGTCGCAGAGAAAATTTGCAGCGATACCTGAAGAACGGGATACCATCTCCGGGACTTCTATCATTTGTGGTACCCATGCAGTCTTTTTGCCACGTTGAACTTCCTGTTTTACTGAAATAACTCCCAGCAGATTTCCCTCTGCATCAATATCTAACGCATAAGAAACCTTTGCCTGACACCAGCCTTGTTTTGCCACCTTCTCCTGCTCTGCCAGGGTCTCATAATGCTTTACCAATGCCTGCAGTATCATCGAACCACCTCACAGTCTCTCAAGTCCAGGATTCCCCGGCGCATCACTGCTCGAAAAAACATAGGCTGTATATTCTCCGGATCTGAGTAATCCATGTCATAAAGCATAAAGCCTAAATCCTTTTCTTCCACGACTTCATAAGCGCCATGCACCTCTTCTTCGCAAAGGCAGAAGTTCACGGGGAATTCACGGCATCCAAAATAAGGTGTATGATAACATTCCCCACGCTTTAACCGTCTCATAATAATATCTTTGAACTTACCCGGATTGTCTGTATCGTTGGCTTTCTCTGTCATCTCAAAGTGGGCGTCAATGACGTACTCCACATCTTTTAATAACAAAGAGGCCCTCTGGACAATATCCTCTTTACTACTGATATAAAGTTCCTTTTTTGCACCATTATAAACTGACAATACATTATTCGCAGAAACCTTACTTTTCACCTCATTCCTCCGAATCGATGTAAACTGTATGGGCTTCAATACATGAATGCGGTCAATCTTCCAACACATCCCCGGATGCCAATACACAGCCTCTAAAATCCCCCGAGCCGCAGAAGGCGTCATAACGTCGTAGCTGCAGCGTTCTACCTTCATCTCGGGACGGGAGAAAAGCGCATAATCTCCCCAGACCTTTACACGAACTCCAATACTCATTTTTGTCCTCATCTCCTTTCTTCATTTTATAACCACACATCCATTCCCAATTCTATATCTACCCGCAAGCCTGTTTCCTCTGAATAGTCCTCGCAGCTTCGTAAAACAAAGAAATCCTCTTTCAGTTCTTCCGATACTCCGCTAATCATTCCTGCACCCTGCAGTTTCTGAAAAAGATTGTCATATACATTCACACAGTATTGTCCTGCTTCTCTGATCAGTGCTTTTGTAGCCCCTTTATATCTCAACTCTTCCGCTATCTCTTTCGCACGAGTTTCTATTGGGATCAGAATCGTCTTTGTGTCCTGTTCTATTAATTTGAATTCTTTTCCAACCTTGGCAAACGCAAACCTTCCTTTTTGAAACGCTTCTAATATTTTTTTCTTGTCCAGTGCATCCCCTTTAAAGTTATAAAGCCTGGCAAAATATTCTTCTATCGCAACAAGTGAAGAAATATCCTCATACTTTCTGATTACCAATTTTGCTGTATCAATCTGTTGTTCCTGCCCAGGGATTTTCTGTGATTCTTCTAATTGAAAAATATAGGTAAAACTATCTGAAACATCTCTTTTTCCTTCTCTATTGCATCGCCCTGCTGCCTGAATCATGGAATCTACACCTGCAAGCTGCCTGTATACTGTATTAAAATCCAGATCTACACCCGCCTCCACCAGGCTGGTTGCAATCACAATACATTTCATTCCATCTTTCAGTCTCTTCCGTATAACATCCAGCACTGCCTTACGATGTAAAGGATACATGAACGTAGAAAGGTGATAAACACCTTCTCCCTTTAGTTCTTCATACATTTTTCCTACACTTCTTTTCGTGTTTAGGATACATAGGGCCTGATTTTCAGTTTTCAATCTGTCTAAAAGACCTTCTTTAGAGATTGTTCCTAAATTTTCAATCGTGGACCGCTTAAAAAAACGAAACTGTTCCTCCATGTGAGGGCATAATTCAAAACATTGTATGTCGGCTGAAAAAAATGATCTTAAAGATGGCTGCGTTGCAGTACATAATACAACACTGCTTTCATAGTGTCTTATCAGCTCCTCCATAGCTGCAATACACGGTTTTAAATAATCATTGGGCAGCATCTGGGCTTCGTCAAAGATAATAATACTGTTTGCTATATTATGTAATTTTCTGCATTTTGAAGCCTTGTTAGAAAATAAAGACTCAAAGAACTGTACATTTGTCGTTACGATTACCGGTAGATCCCAGTTTTCAGTTGCCAATTGTTTGGGTAGAAGTTCTTCTGAACCTCCATAATCTATATTGCTGTGATGTTCCAGCACATTATTTTCACCGAGAATATCACAAAAAACCTTTGCATTCTGCTCAATAATGCTGGTATAGGGAATTACATAAATAATACGCTTCATTCCATGTTCTACTGCATGATTCAAAGCAAATGCCAGAGATGCAACAGTCTTTCCCCCTCCAGTGGGTACCGTCAGACGAAACAATCCCTTTTCCATACATCCTGATTCTATACAATTTCTCAGAATTTCTGTTCTCCGACCATTGATTGTATCTCTGTCTTCATTCATCATCCAGCCTGATATATGATGATTTAATTTTTCTAGAAGTTCCGAAAGACTTTGCCCATTCTTCCTTCCCGTCTGGCCGTGTTTCATAAACTCTTCTGTATCAAGATAATCTGCATCCACAAGACTGGAATACAACATACGAATCAAAAAACTCATCGTAAAACTAGGATCCTTTTTACCATCCACCCTGAAAAATGGAGTTTCTAACTGAGGAATCGTTATTTCCTCTTTGTATGTTTCATAGTCTTCTGTGTTCTTCTTCATTCTTCCTATGAATGTTCCTCTGTCTCCAGTGTCAGCACTTCCTCCCGTATCCGGGAGACCTGCATGATGACCAGCAATACAATAGGCAAGCGCTGTATAAAAACCACCCTTTTCTTTACTCAACTTCTGACACAGTTGTGCTCCTGCTGTAGCATGATCGACCTTTACCTCACTTCCGCGGATACGGCTCTGAAACTTTGCTGTGTATTTTCCTACATCGTGGAGCATACCGCAGCAAAATCCCCAGTCACCATAACCAAATTCTGCTGCAAATTCCTCCGCATACGTTGCGACACCTTCTAAATGCGCTTTTACACTTTGCTCACGCTGCTTGTCCTCACTGATATGTGCTAAATAATCCATATACGACTTCATCCCCCCTATTTTTCGGTCTGGTCTGTTCTTTCACTCTCGTGAAGAAGAACTGATTTTGAGATTTTTTACACTGTCTGGTACATATTAAATCCACGTTCCCGCGAGGGGAACGACTAAAATCGAGGAGTCTTTCGCGGGAGCATTTTCATTTCAATCCACGTTCCCGCGAGAGGAACGACGAGGTAGAGAGAATTGCTGATGATGTATTTAATAAATTTCAATCCACGTTCCCGCGAGAGGAACGACCCGTAGAATTTGAGAATCGCACGGATAAGACGGTTATTTCAATCCACGTTCCCGCGAGAGGAACGACTTTGCTGGTGCACCATCATCAAGATTTTGGTTTATTTCAATCCACGTTCCCGCGAGAGGAACGACGGTCACTTCTTGTTACTAAAGATGAGCTATTTGTACAAATTTCAATCCACGTTCCCGCGAGAGGAACGACACCTGGGATTTAATATTCTTAACGAGTGGCTCCAGATTTCAATCCACGTTCCCGCGAGAGGAACGACCTGTCTGTGCGAACGATGCGTCAACAATGTCGAAATTTCAATCCACGTTCCCGCGAGAGGAACGACTGATTCTGGGGCGTTACAGGACATCCAACCAGAAATTTCAATCCACGTTCCCGCGAGAGGAACGACATATAGTCCGATGGATTCCTGCGTAAGGGAGGTGATTTCAATCCACGTTCCCGCGAGAGGAACGACGATTTCCAGACGGGAGACGTTTGGGTCAAAAGGGAATTTCAATCCACGTTCCCGCGAGAGGAACGACGTCAAGGTACACTCTATTCCATCCAGTGTCACCGATTTCAATCCACGTTCCCGCGAGAGGAACGACAAAATCTGCGAAAGCGTTCTCCGGGCTATCTGACATTTCAATCCACGTTCCCGCGAGAGGAACGACTTGCAGTATCTGTAAAGCAAGATGGAATAATAGTAATTTCAATCCACGTTCCCGCGAGAGGAACGACGGTTACATTATCGAGTGCCGCCCCTAGGATACATTTCAATCCACGTTCCCGCGAGAGGAACGACGGAGATAATATCTCCAGCCAGGACGATAAACAATGATTTCAATCCACGTTCCCGCGAGAGGAACGACAACGATCACAAAAAAATGCAGAGGAGTTGTTGTATTTCAATCCACGTTCCCGCGAGAGGAACGACGAAATAAATTAAAGTTTAGGAGGCATGAGATATATTTCAATCCACGTTCCCGCGAGAGGAACGACAGCAAACATATCTAAATTCTATTGTAAAACAGCAAAATATTTTGTACCATTTCACAAATCCTTTAGATATATTCTTATTTTAAAACTTATTTTCAATAAAATCTATAGTTTTTATGCAATTTTTTTGGTGCGAATCTCCCGGGATTTTCATGTGTGCTTCCTATTCGCACTATAATAGCAAAAGCTCATCCGAAGCTTCTTCCCCCATTTTAGAATAGATTTTTAAATTCCTTGAAGTCACTACAAAATCTCTTTTATCAAGTCAATGATATACAAGTCTGCTGGAAGCCATCGTACCAAATCCAATTCGTCTTTTCCTAACCACCTGGCTGCCTCTGCTTCTTTCAGTATTAATTTTCCTGCTATGATCCTGGCCCAGAAACAATCCATGGATAAATGAAATTTCGGATAATCATATTCAATTGTCTTAAGCAGGTCACCAACCTCGATATCGGCATCTAATTCCTCTTTAATCTCTCGTATTAGTGCCTGCTGCGGTGTTTCCCCTTCTTCAATTTTCCCTCCCGGAAATTCCCACTGTCCTCTAAATTCCCCATAGCCTCTAGCTGTAGCAAAGACTTTATCTTTATCACATATAACTGCTGCAACAACTTTTATTGTTTTCATACCATCCTCATTTCAAAAATCACTGCACATAATCCAGCTCTAAGAAATATATAATTTTCTTGTCCCCTTAAAAACGCACTAGATCTTATATATGCTCTGATTATATAGCTATTGTCACTATATGATTCATCTTTATCCCATTAAATGAATTCTAACAATTTCCTTTCCATGCATAACTCATACCCCATTTTTTTGACCCCTACTGTATCAAATGTAACAGTGATAGTTGCTCCTTCAATTTCAGTAATTTTCCCTTTTCCAAACGTCCTATGCTTTACCTGCTTACCAATAATATCCCTAGGGACATCTACTGGCGGTTTTGGCTCTGGTTTAGGTACAAAAGAATTGATAGGAGTTGAGGATTTTACTTTGATTCCACTCTTTTTCTTAGCTGCAAGAATTCTAGCATATTCAGCATCTATATTTTTACCACGTACTTTATAATCCTCCATATCCTTAAACACAAACATGGTAGGCTTCCTTACATCATTATCTGGAACCGGGCGAATAGGAAACATCCATACTTTTCTATCGACACCATCTGCACCAGGTTGCATATCCATATAAGGCTCGCTAACTAATTCAATTCTTCCACAATAAACATATTCACCTGCATCCATTACCTCGAAAAGATGCACATCAACCCCATTGTATCCACATTCAGCCAATGTTTTGTTTTGAGCCCAGTTAATATCTTGATCGCCCAATTTACCCATACCTGTATAATGAAGAACCCCACCAATCCATTTATCATGATAGATCCCCTTAGTATAATCAGATACGATTACTAATGTATTAGTTGTCTTTGATCGTCTCATTCCCCCCATATTACCACATTTAAACTTATCAACAATATCTACGTTTTTTAATATTTGCCCTATTTTAAGTCCTGGATTAAATGTCATATGGCCCCTCCTGCTTTGAACCTTGTTTTAATAGGTATAACCGTACCGTTACAGAAATCCAACTATTCCAATTGCCTTATAAACTCATGTATTATTTATACAATAAAGCACATCTATAAAATAAACGGTTCCCCTACTTAATATTTGTTTATTAGTCACTCCTTTTGTATCAATACCACACATTCTGTATGCGATGGGACGGGAGTTTTATACTACATGGCAAAAATATTTTCATTACATAATGGTGGTGTGGATTTCTTCGATTATTCTACCACTCTTATCCTTTTTGAAGAAAATCACCCCTTTATGAATAATTTACCCCTCCACCAAAATTACACTATCTTGAAGTAAAGTTAATTTGATTTTTCTTTATCATATTCCAATGCTCTATACTCTCTTTGCAATTCTTGTAACAGTTCTTCTTCGCTTGGAAGGTATAGTTTATACTTTGAAGCAAAAATCTGTGTTTCATTTTCCGGCAACGTATACTTTACTACAGATTCACTTTTATCCGCACAAAGCACAATTCCTATGGGTGGATTATCTCCTTCATTCATCAATTCACGTTCATAATAATGTACATACATCTGCATCTGCCCCAAATCCTGATGTGTCAAATCTCCAATTTTTAAGTCAATTAATACAAAGCATTTCAAAATATAATTATAAAAAACAAGGTCTATTCTGAAATGTCGCCCATCAAATGTAATCCTCTTTTGTCTGGCAACAAAAGAAAACCCTCGCCCCAACTCCAAGAGGAATTTCTGCAAATGTGTTATCAATGCTTCTTCAAGGTCGCTCTCATAAAAATCATCATTCGGACTTAAGCCCAGAAACTCTAATACATATGGATCGCGTATAATATCCTCTGGAACTTTTGCAGGCTCCAATTTCTGGATTTCTTCTGTAACCTTTTCCTTATTTTGACTGGATAACAGCCTTTCATAAAAGAAAGAATTAATTTGCCTTTCCAACTGCCGTGTGCTCAAATTTGATTTTATTGCTTCTTCTGTATAGAATTCACGGGCATTTTCATTTTCCACGCGCATAAGCAGTCGATAATGTGTCCAACTCAATTCGCTACGCAGTGCGTAGCCTTTTGGAAAAGTAAGATAAAACTGACGCATATTTTTAAGGTTTGCAACAGTAAATCCCTTTCCAAAATCTGCTGTCATCTGTTTAGATAGTTCGACTATCAATCTGGCACCATACTCAGCCTTTCCCTCTCCGCCCTGCTGTTCCACGATACTCTTTCCAATATTCCAATATGCTTCTACCATTGCAAAGTTTGCACTTTGGTATACTTTGTTTCTGGCTTCAGAGAGAATTTTTTTAATTTGTTCATAAAATAGTTGCTCCATTTGATTCCTCCGAACATTTTATCCAACTCATTTACCACAGTTTCGAATACAGAAATATTTTTCCTGTGCAAATACATTTGCCAGACTTGGCGGAATGTTATTTAAAATATTTTCTTTAGTCACTTGGATTAATTTATCCTTTCCAAATGCGCTACCAATGTCTTTTTATGATTTATCCTTTTTACAGATTCTAAATAGCTGCTGAAAAAATGAAGGAATTGAAACGATAACCCTATCCCGCATCATATACTTTCACTTTAGTAAATCTATTCATTTATTTGGGTTAGTTAAACAAATAATGGTACAGCTTTTAATCATGTCAAATATAATAATATGTATAATGTTTCACGCAGTTTTGAATAAAATTGAACTGTTGTCACATATAAAGGATTAAATTCTACTGCATTCTCAGACAGAGCAATTTGCTTACCTGGTCTGCAAACAAGAATACATGACTTATGTTGCTCAGAACAATATTTTGATATCCGTTTGTACAAAGGGTTCTCATTTGAACATGGTATACCAAACTCGTTATCATGTACCTTATAAATAATAATGTCAAACCCATCAAATTTATCGTCAAAGTTTTCAGTATCAAGCGGAATGAAAATAATTTCTTTTTCATTGTCAAAATATTTCTTTATTTCTTTATATCCTGCTTCATTATCCCTAGTGCTAGATGCAAATACAAAAGAGTGTTTCATTAAACGCTGTTTATACGATTTTCTAAATAATAATGGATCTTTTATTTCTTTTGCGTCCTTCCATATTTGATTAATTAAAGAAATCTTGGGAATAAAATATGCGAAAACTATAATTACCACTAACAAAAATATTATCAAAATAGTTGTCACCAAAACAATATGCTTATCCAAAAAATCTACAATAGTCATCTTTTCCACCTTTCATTTTTCCTGCCTGTCATCTCGTATTTATTATACAGTTGAGCCTTCTTTTTTGCTCTACAGCCAGCGTTTATCTTACCCCACCACGGTAACCGGAAACATATTTCATCTCGATCAACCACAAAAGTACACCTACATATCCTTCCCAAAGCTCCCAACTATTTGGTTTACTGGGTTTTCCTCCCCAACAAAACAACGGTCTCCACATGCCCCTGAACTTTGATTTTATACTGCATAGCAAAAGTATGCAATAGGTTTTCAAAGTGGGGTAAGGGTTTTATCCCCTTATCATACAGAATATTGTTGGTATAATATGTCATCAACAGTCTTCTTGATACGTACTAAAATCTCAAAACAAGTAGATAACATTTCAAAAAAGCAACTCCAGTAATTATCATATAAACCACAAGTATCGCTTTGATAAGAGAAATTCAAATAATTACAATAATTATTTATTTCTTGACATATCTCCGGTCCTAAATCCAGTGAATACTCTAATAGCACCTCATTCAAAAGCACTCTTTTCTCTTGAAATGTATAAATTCTTTTTAAATCATCTTCATACAGAACCCAATGTTCCATTATCTCATTTTCCAAAAATGAACCATAATGTCGATTCTCAAAATTATGTTTCCAATATTCGTATGCGTACTGTAATATACCATGCAAATTATCTAATGCTTCTTTTGCTTTCCTACATGCTATGTTTTTTCTACTTTCAAATACCACATTTGATTTTAACCAATTATCCATCTGATTTATAATACAAAATTGTTCATACTCGGCCATACTTTTCCATGTATATAACAATTCTGCCGGATACTGATTTTCATCACTATCTATCATTCTTGCACACGACTTGCATAACCAAATTCCATTTTCTATACTACTTCTCTCTTCTGGCGTTAAGTCAGGGTTGTATCTTGGTCCACCTTCAGCTGCTGCGGTTATATGTGCAGCCTCACCGATTGATACCCGCTTTTGTGGATTGCTGTGAGGGCCTTTTGTTTCTCTTCTACAGTTTGGATTAGAACATTTTCCTCCCACTCTCTCACATAATCTATCTATAGTTTTTTGCGAAAAGTCATCTCTTTTATTCATTCGTAATGCTCCTTACCTATCTGCAAACATAAACTCAATAACACTTAGCGCATTCAAAATCTGTATACATTCATATCTTTTAATACTTCTATTTATTCGACCGTGCATTAACCAATTTCTATTCAAATACGGAGGTTCGATGCCATTTTCGAACTTATATGAGCCATCTATAAATATCCTATTCAAATATGCTATTAACGAAGGATACATTTCCAAAAAGTATATTTTTTTTGACATGAATCCTCGTTTTTTGGTAAGCTGTCTAAAGTCCTCCGCCTTTTGATTTGCAAAGCCTTCATTAGAATATTTAACTTTGTATCTCATACGTTGGTTCGGGAAATCAACTAATTTATTTACCCTATTATCAAGTAATGCAAGCAAGTACATAGCTGCAGTCATATAATCTTCATTTTCAAAAGCCTGCATACCATTCTTAAAATATAACTGTGTCTCGTCCAAAACATACTTTTCCTGTAACCCCTCTATAATCACATCAAGAATTACAAGATCTTCTCCATCAAAAAACTCTGCTACCTTTGCTTCCCCTTCACATAATAATTTTTCCCAATTCTTAATATCTGCAGGATTTGAATGCTCTGAAATAACCCAACCATTTTTTCCGAACTTTTCACTCCACTCAATTTCAGATCTATATTTTTCTTCAAATTCAGCTTCTGTTAAACCTTCAGTTTCTCTGACCTCTTGCTGATAATTATTGAGCATTTCTGCCAACTTTAGAAGACCCGGCATATTGTTAAGTGAATTCTTCCATTCATTTAGTTTGTTACTGAGTTCTTGAAATTTTGCTAATGCTTCCGGAGATATCGATTTCGTAACATTTTTATATAATTCTTCCTGCTTCTTAGCTATCTCAAGTGCTTTCCTATACTCCTGTGAATTTTCAAAATCATTACTCATCTTCTCATCCTCATGACATGAAATAACTTTAGCCAAAAAGTATCCTTTCGCTAAAATGTATATCTCCCATCCCTCAAAGCCTATCCCCTGAGGTAAACCTCTGGCTATATCATCACTCTGCGGAAACAGAAACACACATCTATTTTTCTTCCCAAATCGCAGAAACCTTTGATTTATTGGGCTTTTCTCGACAGAAGGCAGACTGTTTCCACATGGCACGAGAGGATAGGAAGAATGTCAAGTCGCAACGTCCGTATTGGGGAATTGGTCAACCGCTTTTTGCGTCTACGGGAATTGGTCGAGAGTCATTTTCGGGTATTTTTATGTACTCTGCGTTTAAGAGAACATATCCACTTTTTCAAACCACTTTTTCATAATTTTACCATGAATCATGAGATTCTACAATCAGAGGCACAGGCAAAAAACAGCACTCAAGACTTTCAATATCCTGAGTGCTGTTTTCTTATAATTTCAAAGAATCTATCCATTCCTGAATCTCATCTGTATCCACACTGCCCGAAAAGCGCTTTCCTTCAAGCCAATTGGCGTTCGGTGATAATGTCTTTAAATTTTCTGTACTCGTGCCGATTCCGCTGCCTCCGGAAGTGCAGAAATTTGCCAGCGTCTTGCCCGAAAAATCATAGCTCTCCATAAATGTATTCATAATTCGTGGTTCCATTCCCCACCAGATAGGATGCCCGATCAGCACAACTTCATACTGATCCATATTCTCAATGCTGCCGGAAATAGACGGTCTTTCATTTTTGTCCTGCTGTTCACGATTGGCACGGCAGTTATCATCATTATAATCAAGATCGTCCTCACTATAGGGTTCTGCAGGAATGATTTCAAAGTAGTCTGCTCCCGTAACTTCAACTATTTTCTCTGCCACTGCTTTTGTATTCCCTGTTGCAGAGAAACATACGACAAGAATTTTTGTATCTTTTTCCGTCTGCTCGGCAACTGTATTTGATTCTTCTGCTTCGTTGGAACTCGATGCAGAAGGTTGATTCGTATCATTATCGGCTGTTGACGGGCTTTCCGTACCATTTGCTGCGCAAGCAACAAGTGACAAAATAAAAATCGCTGATATAAACAGTCCCATTATCTTTTTCATAAAAGTTTTACCTCCTATTACACAGACTTGCCAAGCTGATATGCTTTTTGCATATGTACGGACTTTTTAGTCGTTTCCGGTGTACCGCAGCCCGTACCAAGTACCATTCCGCAATTTTCAAAATTCATATAGCGGCATAGCTTTTCATAATAGCCTGCGCAATATGGCATAACATCCTCATTGTCATCCCAGGCAGCAGTAATAAGAACCGCTTTCAGGTGTTTCCCTGACAATTTCATTGTGTAGCTATAAAATCGGTCAATCACCATTTTAAGCTGTGCACTCACGCCAAAGTAATAAATTGGTGTTGCAAAAACCACCATATCCGATGAAAGCAGGGTATCTCTAATCGTTTGATTGTCGTCTTTATGAACACACTCTCCGTTCATACCGCAATGCCCACATCCCAAGCACGGATGCATATCCATATGTGCGGCGTCCAAAACTGTAACGTTGTGTCCTGTTTCCTTTGCACCTCTTATAAATTCCTTTGCCAGCATATTGGAAGAACCACTTTTATGCGGGCTTCCCTGTAAAACTGCTATCTTCATTTTCAAAACCTCCTGCTTATTCATCTTTCAAAATAAGGGTTGCCATTATATTTCCCTTACCGAGTACCTTTTTCAGTTCTTTCTCCGTAAGATTCACCACTTTTCCAAGCCTGGTGAACTTCCAGGTGTTAGGCGCATAATAAATCACCAGCAGATTCCCCTCGGAGAGAATCACATCTCCCGCCTTTGTGGTAATCTGCTGATCGTTGCGTGGCAATCTTGTACCGAGATCACCAAACTTCTCCATATGGGCGTAATCCTTCATGGGAATTGTAATGGAACCCTGGCGGAGTAATTCTTTCATTGCATCGGCGGAACTGTTCTGTTCCAGTTTGATTTGGAGGGCTGTGCCATCCACTTCCATAATCATCATTGCTCATATCCTCCGTTTACAGACTGGTCAGCACCGGGTTGTTCAGATAGTCATACAGTCTGTCGATTTCACTTGGCTTTGAGCAATCCAGCATAGACGGCATATTTTGATTCAGTTTTTCAATTTTCTTCATATCATCACTATCCAGTTCAAAATCCCAGACCGCCATATTTTCTTCCATACGATTTTTGTGAACCGATTTTGGAATGATAACGACACCCTGTTGAATATCCCAGCGCAGAATAATCTGCGGCACGGTTTTCTTGTGTTTCTCTGCGATTTTCTGTAATACAGGTTCTGCAAACATCCCTTTTAAGCCTTCCGCAAATGGCGCCCATCCTTCAGGCTGTATAGCAAACTTCTTCATAATCGCAAGTTCTTGTGTTCTTTGATAATGCGGATGCCGTTCAATCTGATTTACCATCGGTTTGATTCTTACGTTGTAGCAAAGATCCATCAGCCTTGCCCCGTCAAAGTTACAGACACCGATGGCACGGATTTTTCCCGCTTCATACAAATCCTCCATTGCCCGCCAGGCGCCATAGTAATCGCCAAGAGGCATATGAATCAGATACAAATCCAGATAATCCAGTCCCAATTTATTCAGCGATTCATAAAAGGCCTGCACTGTTTTTTCATAGCCCATTTGTTGGATATAAGCTTTGGTGGTGATAAATAGGTCTTCACGCTTTACTATACCCGCGGCGATGGCTTTCTTTACTGCACTTCCTACCGCTTCTTCATTTTTGTAAGAGCTTGCTGTATCAAGCAGGCGGTAGCCTGTTCCTATGGCATCCAGAACCACCTGCTCACACTGGTCTTCCGGCACCTGAAATACACCAAAGCCCTCCATTGGTATATCAATTCCATTACTTAACTTTGCATTTCTCATTTTAATTTCTACCTCCTTCATTTGCTGTGGTGGTTCTTGATCTTTCCATTCCCATTTTCAAAAGGATTACCGAAAAGCCAACTGCAACAAATATAAATGTTCCTATTAACGCATAGCGTGTATCTATTGCCGTAATAAATAATCCGCAGATAAATGTTCCGAATGTGGTTCCGAGATTCGCGGAGGTCAGATACAGTCCGTTGGAAAACTCCGGCGCTTCCGGTCCTGCTTGGGTAATCAGATACTGGTTCACATTGGAATTGATTCCTGCCAATGCTCCGATAATTACGATACAAATTGCTGTAGCCACCGTTATTCTTCCCGTCAGAAACAACCCGATATATGCCGCTGCCAAAGCAAAGGGCAGGACAAATGTTGACAGCTTTGCATTCACTGTGAGAATCTTTCCGGCAATCATATTACCAACAATATTTGCAACGCCATAGAACATCAAAAACAAACTGATGGCAGATGCGTCGATTCTTGTAATCGTTCCAAAAAAGTCAGAAATATAACTATAAAAGCCGAATATTGCGCCGTTTAAAAAGACAACAATAACAATAGATAAAAGCATAGAAGGCTTTTTCAGTACACCAAGCTGCTTCCCATAGGATACCGTTTCTGTTGCAGGCAAGGACGGAATAAAAAAGATGGTCAGGACAAAGGCAATCATGTTCACCGCTGCAAAGAACACCATAGCGACTGTAAAGGAGGAGTTCGCCGCAATCAGATTGGTAACGGGTACGCCAAGCACCATTCCCGCTGATACGCCGATAAATACCTTTGCTACGGCCTTTGCTGATTCTTCCGGCTTCACTGCTTTTCCTGCTTCCGTTAATGCCATTGACACATACGCCGGATGAAATGCAGCCGGTACGATACGCGCAAGCATCAGTACCGCAAAATTCGGCGCAAATGCCGAAATAATATTTGTAATGATGAAAATTCCGCCCGAAATCAACATCAGCGTTTTCCGGTTCATTTTGGAGCAGATAAGCGGCATAGTCGGTCCTGCTATGGCTACCACAAGTGCAAAGGCACTGACCAGCCAGCCTGCTGTAGCTATGTTTACCTGAAATTGCTCTGCAATCATCGGCAGGATTCCTACAATCCCCATTTCCGTATTAAGAATTCCAAAAACGCCGAATGTAAGTATTAAAATCATTCTACTGCTTTTCTTATCCATTTTCGCTTATTCTCCCGTATATATTGAAACCGTAATCGTACCGCCAAGCTTTTCAATATTCTCCTTACCGGAAACAACCTCTCCAAGTCCATACAGACTGCCGTTCGGGTTGCAGTAATCATAAAACATTACCACGTCTCCCCAAGGAGAATAGTAGGACAATGTTCCTGCCTCACCGCTGCTTAAAGGCGTATCTGAGGTATCAAGCTTCTGCGGCGGATAAAATGTCATTTCATTGTTACTGAAAGGTTCCACCTCCATCGTTAAGGGCAACTGCTCATAAAGAGTCTTTGCCGCATTGCTGTTATTCAGTTCATATATGATTTCATTGTCTGCTGATTTTACTGAGATTTTCATCGTTTCCTCCTCCTCGATATTATTGGATTCACTTTCTGTCAGATTTTCTACTTCCTGACTTTGTGTTTCGTCCTCTTTATTTCGCGCTTGTTCTGCTGTGCTGCTTTCATCGGCTATGCTTTGTGTGGATGCAGGGCTTTGACACCCTGTTACACACCACATCAAAACAGCAAAAATCAGCAATATGGTCATTTTTCTCATACGCATATCCTCACGCTTATTTCAGGTTTTTACGCAGAAAACTTTCAATTTTATCAAACGGGATTCTGTCCGTTCTGTCATACAGGTCGATATGCTCCGCATCCTCTACAATATAGAGTTCTTTCGGCTCGGCAGCTCTCTCATACACCTGTTCGCTAAAGAAGCGTGACGCTGCTCTGTCGCCTACGATCATCAGGATCGGACGAGGAGAGATTTCGTCTACATGGTCAAGCAATGAATAATTCATAAACGACAAATCGCTTGTTGTGGTGAACCCCGCCTGTGCATTTGGATGATGTCCTCTCTTGACACCATAAAAACGATAAAATTCATCGGATACAGGATCAAGACCTTCGGGGACCTTATCCACAGGCTCTTCGGGAAATGACGGAATCCACTCCGGACAGCCGTTCTTTGCATCAATCCAGCGCTGAGCAGACAGTCTCTCTTTGTTTTTCTGAAGCGTTTCTTTGTCTGCCCCCAGTCTGGAAGCCGCACTCATATCATACATACTTGCTGTGACAACCGCTTTGATTCTGGTATCCACCTGTGCCGCTGACAAAGAGAATCCACCGCTGCCGCAGATTCCGATTGCTGCAATCTTTTCTCTGTCTACAAAAGGAAAAAGTCCAAGATAATCTACGCCTGCGCTGATGTTCTCGCTGAACAAATCGGGTGAGGACACATGGCGGGGTTCTCCGGCACTTTCTCCCATATAACAGGGATCAAAGGTCAGCACAACAAAGCCTCTCTGTGCCAGCTCGTTTGCGTATACACAGGGACCCTGTTCTTTCACGCCGCCGTAAGGCGCGCCCACAACAACAGCCGTATACTTTTTGCTTTTATCCATATCTTTCGGAGTATACAAATCTCCTGCAAGGGTAATTCCGTAGCGGTTGTTGTAACGAATGTGTTTTCTTTCAACCTCATCACTCAATCTGCAAATGTAATGACTCATTTTTTATCATCCTTTCATTTTACTGTTATATTTTTATATAGTCAGACTGCGTCCAAACTGATATAATTCGTCCAGTTTTTCTGCTGATTTGTTCTGCCCGCCATAAGCTGTGAACACACCGAGGTCTTGAAGCTTCATATACTCAATAAACCCATAGTGGTATGAATAAACCGCTCCATCGTAAACATCATCTGCGCCTGAGCTTAAAATAAGCGCCGCCTTTTTCAGATTTTTAGGAATCCCGATGTTATAGGTTCTGGTAATGGCACATTGAAGCTGACCAGAGATATGCAGATAATAAACCGGAGATGCCAGTACAATCATATCCGCCTGCTCAAAGTGCGGATAAATCTTCTGCATATCATCCTCCTGTATACAGTTTCCGTTTCCTTTGGTGTGGCAGTATTCGCAGCCCAGACATCCTGCAATCTTCATATGACAAACCGAAAAAACATCAATCTGATTTCCGGCATCTTTCGCTCCCCGTATAAATGCATCCACCATAGCCGCCGTATTCCCCTTCGGACGGGGGCTGCCGTTTAAAACAAGTATTTTCACAAAAACACCTCCTTAATCCGCTGCTGTAACAGTAATCTCAACAGCTTTTGGCAAACCCTTAAGATCGTTCACATCTTTCAGTCGCCCAATAATCATCAAATCCTCATAAGCCTTAGATTCTTCCTCTCCGGCATACAGCAGCGCAAACCATCCACCCGCCAGATTAATATCGCCGTTTTTCCATCCTGCCTGACGCTCATTTGGATCACTTTTTCCTTCCTCGGCAGTACAGCAATAATCAATACCGGAATCGTAACCCGCTGTGTGAAATGGCAGGCGTGTTTCAAAATCCTTTGCCGCAACGGTGTCGTTTAATACCGCCGGGATTTTCCTGTCTGCAATATGTAAGATAATATCTTTCATGGTTTACTCCATCCTTTCTATTTAAAGTATACTGTAGCCGCCAATCCATTACAAACAGTTGTTAATAATGTTTTATCATCGTTGACAGGAATAGTTATGTTGCGTATAATTAAAAGAAATGAAAACAACGGGAGGAACCTTTGTATATGATTGAAACAAGATTGTTCCATTATTTTCTTGCCATTGCAAGAGAACAAAATATAACAAAAGCTGCTGAATCTCTGTATATCACACAGTCCACACTCTCTAAACAGATGATGGATTTGGAACAGCAACTGGGGAAACAGCTTTTTATTCGCGGAAAACGAAAAATTACCCTGACGGAAGAAGGTATTTTTTTGCGCAACCGGGCGCAGGAAATTATGGCACTTATTGAAAATACGGAGTCTGCTCTTCAAACAGATTCTACACGCCTATGCGGGGATATCACCATTGGCTGCGGTGAAACCATTGTGATGGATTATATTGCCGATCTGTTTTCTGCATTTCATACACAGTATCCGGAAGTTAAATTTCATACTCACAGTGGGGATGCTGACACTGTTTTGGAAAGATTGGATATGGGATTAGCGGATATGGGATTGCTGCTCGGTCCAATCCGACAAGAAAGGTACGACTATCTCAACATACACAGGAAAGATATATTCGGTCTTTTAATGCCTGAAAACTGCATATTGGCTGAGCAGGAATTTATCAATATTGACCAGCTAAAAACACTGCCCCTGATTTTGGCAGAGCAAACTTTTTCCGGTCATCAAGACTTAGACTGGTTCGGAACAGATGAATCTGTGTTAAATGTAGTTGCAACCTACAATTTAATTCATAACGCCACTTACTTAGTAGAACGAGGTGTCGGTTACGCACTATGCCTTGATCAATTAGTAAATACTGCAGGAAGAAATTTGGCCTTTCGCCCTATCACCCCGGAACTGTCTGTTGATTTGTATATCGTAACAAAGAAATATCAGGTATTCTCTCCGGCAGCAAAAGCTTTTCTGAATTTGATAAAGCAAACCATCTCACATCAAATCAATCAAGTGTAAGCAAAATATCTGTACAGGATCAAGTAGGAGGCGGTGACTAACCGCCGTCCTCTTACACCACCGTGCATACCGTTCGATACACGGCGGTTTCAATAGTTGACGTGCACTTTAACTCTGGAGCAAATCAATATCCTAAAATGCTATTACTTGAAGAGATACACAAAAGTTGCCAGATCCGAAAATACTACTGCCAACAAAATAAAACAGAAAAAAGAAAATGCCCTCCGGTCAATCCGTCTGGCATACAGCAAGTCATATATGCAGGGCAAACGATTTGATGGAAAGACTGTCCTGCAGCATATGGCTGAACGCAGCGGCAAAACAGAAGATGAGTTCACTGCAATGTTTGATAACTATATAGCAGAGGGTCTGGCTTCTGAGAACAAGCGATATTGGGAACGGATAAAGAAAAAGGGAAACATCCCTACAGCGGCAGAACTTCTTGATTTCATTTACGATAAATTTGAGGTGGATATTGAAGGCTTTATTTGATAATTGAAAAGCATCCTAATGGGGATATCTGTCTAAGAGCAAGTTTTAATGCGCCATAACAATATCTAGGAGCAGCACCTTTTATGAATGCTGCTCCATTATAAAATACACATATCCGATTATCGCTCCACCTCCAGGCTGATGCCTGACTTGAATTCTACTACAAACTTTTCTTCGTAAACCATGACTTTTTCAATCATCTTTCTGACCAGTGCCTCATCGTAACCTTCGATATCTGCATTTTGGTCTTTTAAGAAATCCACCATCTCGGCAATCCGTTGTTTTAAGCCATCCCGTTCGGCATTTTCCACCAAAGTATTCTGCTTCATTTCCCGGAGGCGATCTATTTCATCCGCAACCTCCGTGTAATCCGCTTTGCTGTTGGCAAGTTTCAGCAGTTCCTTTTGCAGCTCCTCCAGCCTGCCGTCCACATTATCAGTAGGCCGTTCTGCTTCAGAAAGTACTGCATCGATATTCTGCTGCAACTGTTCAAGCACAGCATCCCGGCTATGGTAAGCAGTGTTGATTGCCTGCATGACCGCAGCCTGCAATTCTGTTTCCTGCACCGTTGGCGCATCGCAGCACTGTGGACCATGCTCCACACGGGTACAGCACCGCCAGACTGTGGAATGCTTTCCCCGATTATTCCATGCTATTCTTCTGTAAATGTCACCGCACTTTGAGCAGTAGACGATACTGGATAAAGCATACTCACTGCTGTATACCCGCTTCCTCCGTTTTGCACCGCTGTGGAGGTTCGCTCTTCGCACCATTTCTTCCTGCGCCTGCATATAAAGTGCACGGGGAATGATAGGCTCATGGCTGTTCTCTACATAATACTGTGGAACAATGCCATTATTCTTTACACGCTTTTTTGTGAGAAAATCCACGGTGTAGGTTTTCTGAAGGAGCGCATCTCCGATATACTTTTCATTTTGCAGTATCTTCTTCAGCGTTTCCGGACGCCACTTTTTCTTTCCTGCCACCGTCAGGACACCGTCTGCCTCCAGACCCGCCCCGATCTGCTTAAGGCTTGCCCCTTCCAGATATTCACGGTATATTCGTTTGACCACCTCGGCTTCCTTCGGTTCAACAATCAGATGCCCCTCCGAATCTTTGGTGTATCCAAAAAAGCGCTTATGATTGACCTGAACTTCACCATTCTGATAACGGAACTGCAATCCCAGCTTCACATTCTTACTTAAAGATTCCGATTCCTGCTGTGCCAGTGATGCCATGATGGTAAGCAATGCCTCACCCTTGGAATCCATCGTATTTATGTTTTCCTTTTCCAAAGAACACGGGGATGTTTCTATCTTTCAGCTGACGGATGTATTTCAGACAATCCAGGGTGTTTCTGGCAAATCGGCTGATGGACTTTGTAATAATCATGTCAATGCGGCCTACCATGCACTCCTCAATCATGCGATTAAACTCTTCACGTTTATTTCCCACACACCTTCTGACCAGAATCACGGTAATGCTTTTTCAATATGAACACAATATCCAACCTATCTTCTCCCATTCATCTGGAACACATCATGCTTCTTAATATTTCTGACTGCCTGATGCAGATTTCTGGCTCTCCCATGTAAATGATACGGGTGGGATGCCCTGTGCTTATGGAAGATCACACAGGCTCCCGTCCCCAGATGCTCCGGATTATGGATATACCAGAAATGTCCGGTATTCTTAGACTGGACAGTCACATCATAGTCTGCCGCCAGGACAATATTAAAATACGATCTATCCAGCATCCCTATGTCACGTTCATTAAACAACCTCTCTCCCCCTGCTTTCTGTAAACCACGCCTCCAATGCCTCCTCCACAATTCCAGCCACATCCTCAGCCTTCACATCTGAAAAAAACCTCTCATACACATTTAAGGAAAGCTGTATCGTTTTACAGGCATCTCTCTTCTTTTCTTTCTTATGCCCGACATGCTCCAGAACACTTTTCTCCGTCACCTCTCCCGCCAAAGCCTTTATACTCTTGACCGTATTGGAATTGAGCCTTATCTTCCCCTGTTCCGCCATTTTAGATATGATTTTCTGTTCCTTCGGAGACAGATGCGAAAGCTCCACAGCTGACACCAGAGAAAGCTCCCCCTCATCCAGATGCTTCTTTAAAGACTTCTCCAGCTGGTTCACCCGGATGTATCTGGCAATATTCCTTCCAGTCATTCCATACTCTTCCCCAACCGCATCCCGGCCTTTCAACTTGTGGACATCATGTCCACAAGTTTCTGTGTCCGCCCCATTCAGCTTTGCAATCTCCTGCAGGATATCATTGCGCTTTCCCTGGCTGCTCACTTTCTCATACCGCTCTGCCAGCACCGCAGCCTTCTCTGATGGGAGCAGTTCTGCAAATCCCCTCTGCATCACATTGGTCTCAATCACATATACATAGGCTTCTTGTTCCGTCAGATCCGTCTTCACAATGGCCGGCACTTCTGTCAGCCCTGCCAGTTTAGCCGCATTCTGACGGTTATGCCCGGCAAGCATTTCATAGCCCTCCGGATTCTTCCAGACAATCACCGGGCTTAAAATCCCATGCTCCCTGATGCTCTCCACCATATCCTCCAGCCGCTCCCCCTCATACAGCCGGAATGGATGATTCCTGAACGGGCGGATATTATCAATGGGAAGCATCTGAATCCCATTCTCCGGGGCAGATTGGTCATCCGCCCCGCATAACAAATCCACAGCATCATTAAAAATCTTTCTCTTCGGGGCATCAGCCTTCATCTGCAATCAACTCCTTCGTGAACTTCCAATAGGCAATACTTGCGCTTGACTTAAGGCTGTACTGACCAACCGGCATACTGTAATAAATGCTCTCCCCAACCTTTACCGTATTGGGAATCCTTGTTTCAAATATCCGAACCTGCCCCTGAAAACAATCTTCCACCTGCTCCGTCAGCACCTTACACAACTTTGTCCTGGTGTCGCACATGGTCAGCAGAATCCCCGCAATCTCCAGCTTTGGGTTAATCCTCCGCTTAATCTTCATCACAGTTTTCAGAAAATCCTGCATCCCCATCATCGCAAGAAGCTGTGGATTCACCGTGATAATCACATCATCAGCCGCCGCCAGCGCATTGATGGTGAGCGTCCCCAAAGACGGACAGGTATCAATTAAAATATAATCGTATTTCTCACGCAGAGGTTCCAATATCCCGGACAGCATCTTTTCCGCTCCCATTTCCAGCCTCAGTTTTGCATCCACCACTGATAAATAAATGGAAGCCGGAATAAAATCTATCCCCTCTTTCGTCCTTATGTACCTCTTAGGAGCGGGCAGTTTCGCATCTTCCATCTCCGCCATCATCAAATGCCCAATCGTATTCTCCAGTTCCCCTGTATTCACAATCCCCAAACAGGCAGTCAGGTTTGCCTGACTGTCAAAATCCACTGCCAGCACCTTTTTCCCCATCTTCTGCAGGAAATAAGCCAGGTTCAAGGTGGTCGTGGTTTTACCCACGCCCCCTTTCTGTGAACCAACCATATAAATCTTTCCCATAATCAAAATTCCCCTTTCTCTTCCGCTATGAAGCACGCCATCTGCGCCTCAAAAGCATCAACATAGTTTGCTTCCTCCTTTGGTGTGATGACCAGCTTTCCCTCCTCACACTGAACATCCACAGACATATTGGATGTAAACCCCCACTCTTCCAGCCATGCGCCCTTTAACATAAGAGCCGGTGTCGGCTTATATTTATATCCGGACTGCTCGCAGACCTTCAATGTTCTCTTGTCTTTTCTCATATTCTCTACCACCCTTTATAAAATTCACAGTATCGCACGAGATTTTGTTCAGAACTTTCCACGAACCTGATAGGTACACCATAGACAAAACGTATCAGACTGATTTTATAAGTATGAAGCAATACTGTAAGGTAAATATGTTCCCGTTAAATATTGCAGCAGAATTGGCGTTGTAAGATCCCTGACTTTTAGTGGATGAATCTGATTTATAGCCGTGGTACAAAAACACAGGTTTAATTCTCCCACAGCGCCCGGTTCACATTAAACCCGGCCGGAACTTGTCAACCAACATTACAACGCCACATTGCAACCCGTCAGCATTTCTAAGGACTTCGGACCTTCACATCTACCCGCCAGAGTGATGTGGTTGCTTTCATTGTAATGAATCATCTGTTAATCCACATATATTTTTTAAGTGTATAATAATATTTATTTTGTATTTACTGATTTTATATTAGCATATACTTATATTTTTGTCAACATAAATATTAGCGTTTGCTAAAATTCCTTTCACTTTCATAAATAATATGTTAGAATCTACTTATACGAATTAAGGTGGTGATTTTATGATGAAATATTATAAGTTGTTTGACTTGCTTTCACGTCGTGACATGAAGAAAACTGATTTATTAGAAGTGATTTCTGCTCCCACACTTGCAAAATTGTCAAAAGGAGAAAGCGTAACAACAGATGTGCTTTGTAAGATATGTGCCTTTTTAGATTGTCAACCGGGAGATATAATGGAATTCATAAAATAAAAAAATCCGGTAATGCAGGAATACAATTATCCTACGCTACCGGATTTTTATTTACACAATACTTTACTACTTATATCCTCCAGGCTACTATAAAATTCAACCTGTTATACTTCGTCAAATCATCTTAAAATGCCTTAGTGCTTCTTCAATAGCTTGTTCTTTTTCTAATGGCACTTGGGGAATCTTTGCTTTACCATTACCTGTATTGTAATTGACTCTCTCAATGATACCGTGTTTTCTTTTTACCTGTGCAATATACAACTGCGATACTTTTAGTCCTGTATTCTTCAAGACATATTCCTTTATTTCTGCATAGGTTGCCTTGCTCTCTGCCTGTGTTAAATCCATCTCATCAAGTTTAATTTCCACTTCGATAGACTTGGTTGATTTTAGTTTGGACAAAAGTACAACTGTTTCCACATGTCCCGTCATCGGAAATTGATCCACTCCTCTCACTCTCTCCACCTGATACCCTTCCCCGCAGAGCACTTTCAGATCCCGTGCCAGCGTAGCTGAGTCACAACTCACATACACGATCTTCTCCGGCTTCATATCCACCATTGTCTTCAACAGGGATTCCTCACATCCTTTTCTCGGCGGATCCACCACGATCACATCTGCATGTGCTGCCTCCCCCGGATGTTCCTTTTCATACTCCCGATAATATTCCGGCAGCACCTCTTCTGCTTTTCCGACATAGAACTTCGCATTCTCAATCCCATTGATTCGTGCGTTATTCTGGGCATCCTCAATCGCCTGTGGTACAATCTCAACACCGTAGACCTGTTTCGCCTTCTGCGCCAAAAACAGGGAAATCGTCCCAATTCCACAATACAGATCCCAGACTGTCTCATCCCCTTTCAGCCCGGCATAATCAAGCGCCAGCCCATAAAGCTTTTCCGTCTGAACTGGGTTCACCTGATAAAAAGACAACGGGGAGATCTGATACTTCACATCTCCGATATAATCTGTAATAAAACCCTGTCCCCACAAAGTTTCATAACTCTCTCCCATAATCACATTGGTATTCTTCATATTAGAGCTAATCGTAATACTGGTCATACCGTCGATTTTTTTCAGTCTTTCCGCCAATTCCTCACCGCGGGGAATCTTCTTCCCATTGATTACCAGGCATACCATGATCTCCTTTGTTGTAAAGCCATAACGAATCAATACGTGACGTATCAGTCCATTCCCACTTTTCTCATCGTAAGAAGCAATCCTATATTCTTTCATGAAGTCCAGCACGATCTCCAGGATTTCTTGGTTCACGGATACACCTAAAGCACAGTCTGTATTTGCTATGATGTCATGAGTCCTTCCTGCATAAAATCCCGTGATCGGATTCCCTTCCTTGTCCGTTCCAAAAGGAAATTGTGCTTTATTTCTATAATAAAATGGTTCTTCCATCCCAACGATTGGCTCCATCACCTTGTCCAACAGGTCTGGCGAAAATCCTGCGATTCGTTCCAGATTGCCCCTGATCTTCCTGTTCTTAAACTCAAGCTGCTTCTCATAAGACATTTCCTGAATCTGGCATCCGCCGCATTTACGAGCAAATGGGCATCTAGGTTCTACCCGGTCCGGCGAAGGCGTAAGAATCTTCATCAGCCTCGCGTAACCATAATTCTTTTTTGCCTTTATCACCTTGGCTTCCACTACATCTCCAATTACAGCATCCTTAATAAATAAGGTATAGCCATTCACCTTGCCTATACCCTCACCATTCACACCTATATCTTCAATTGTCACTCTGGCAATTTCATTCTTCTGCATAAAAGTACCCCTTTTTACAATCTACATCACTACTTGCTCAATTCATATAATAGCTGTTGTTCCTATTATTTTAACTTAGGACGCGGCTTTTTACAAAACCACGTCCCTCATATCTCGTCCATATTATCTTATTTCTATATCGATGTTTTCCTGAGATTCGTCTCGAACATTCGATTATATCCCAGCCAGTCTGTCCCGGTCTTATCTTTGAATATTTCCGTCAATGTCTGCATCTTTGCATCTGCATTGTCTGCCAAATTCAGAGCAAATGCCTCCGCCAAAGCCGGTTTTTTCGGTGATCCATATTCTAGTTCACCATGATGTGAAATAATGCAGTGCTTCAGTTCACTCGCAAGCTTATCTGGAAATCCAGGAATAGCACGCACAGCCTCACCCACCATCTCTACACCGATTACAATATGTCCTAATAACTGACCATCGTCTGTATAGTCATTATCCGGAAATGCAGACAGCTCCTTCGTTTTCCCGATATCATGGCAGATAGCAGATGCAATGAGCAGATCCTTATTTAAAATAGAATAGGTACCTGCAAAATATTCACACATCTTCACCACGCTTAACGTATGCTCTAATAATCCTCCGGCAAACCCATGATGCACGGTCTTCGCTGCGGAATGTCCTTTGAATCCCTTGATGAACTCAGCATCCTCTACAAAATAATATTCCACCAGCTTTCTCAGGTAATCATTAGAAATCTGGCGTATGTAGGAAAGTAGTTCCTCATACATTCCTTCCACACTTTTTTCTGAGGTCGGCATATAATCTGCCGGATCGTATTCTCCTTCACTTGCCTTTCTGATCTGCTTAATATTAAGCTGAAGATTATTGTTATAGCTGATCACCTCACCGAATACTTCAATGAAATCCTTTTCATCATAATCTGCGATTCCCTGTGAATTGGGGTCCCATACTTTCCCATCCAGTGTTCCCGTTTTATCTTGAAGCAGCACATTATCATAAGGTTTCCCATTTCTCGTCTCTGCGGAACGTTTTCCCTTACAAAGATAAATGCCGCGTATTGTCTCTCCCTCGTGTAATTCGTTAATAAATTTCATGATTTCCTCCATTCTATATTCACTGCAAACCCAATCATCCTGCAATTCATATCCTTTTTACATAGTTGCGGCTGCCATGTTTCCGGCAGCCGTCTCACCTTATACATTTTCCTTTTAAATGTTTCCTTACTAGCATGTAAATGTCATCTTTTTTCTAAACCTAAAGCTATCATTACATTTTCCCTGTCATACAGATACTCTGTCTATTCCAGGCTCCCCACGACAACATTGAAGTCAATATCTACATACCCGCCGGCCCCGCGTCGTTTGCCTTTTATTTTAACAGTCTGCCCTACCTTACAGTCAAGCACTGCCTTCTCATATGATAAAAGATTGGAAAGCTTCTCCCCTGCAATCTCCTGCAGGACATCACCATTCTGAATTCCTGCTGCCATTCCCGGCGAATCAGCCCTTACCTGAGTAACATAAATCCCGGTCGGCATCTCCTGCTCTTTTGCCACTGCATCATTGATGGTCGTACCGTAAATTCCCACATATGGTACGCTTTCGCCATTAACCAGAAGCTGGATCATGGCTTTTAGATCAGAAACCGCCAGTGCCTTAGCTGTATTGGAGCCGCTTTCGCCCCAAATGTCAGGTTTTACCATCCCGATCACTTCACCGGACAGATTGAATAAGATTCCAGTTCCATTTGCAGACGCCGGGATATCTGTCGCTAATACACGGCGCTGACCATCCGCCAGATTCTCCAGATATTCATTGGAACTGATGATTCCATATCCCACTCCATCTGCATAACCAAATGTGTTCCCCAAAGCAATCGTTATGTCACCCTTTGTGACCAGATTCGAATTGCCTAAGGTGGCTACATCGATATTATTCCATGTTGCCTTCGTGATCTTGATACGTGGAACCGCAAATACGGCAAATCCACTGTTCTTATCCTGCTTCTTTAGATTCGCACCATATTGTGTGTTATCTGAAAAGGTCACCGTCCACTTCTTTGTATCTTCACAGATTGAATTGTCACAAAGCACAAGGAGCTCCTGCCCATTATCTGCCACTATAATGCCCGCATTACTGTCCTCTGTCCCGCTTCCCTGTGTCATAAGAACAGAATCCTCTTTTTCCGGCTGGATAGAAACGACGCATTTGTTCGCCTCTTTTGCGATTTCAAAGACGCTTTTCATCATTTCCTTAAAACTATCCGCATCCAAAGCAGGGGCCTGCTGTACTACTGGCTCCGTCTCCTTATCCGGCTCATCCTGTGGCTCCTCATCTGCTGGAATCGTCACAGTCTTAGGATCTCCTTGGAACTGGTTCTGTGCCCACGGTTTGAGCGCAAAAAAACCAAGGCAGGCAAACGTTCCGAAAATCAGTCCATAAATCCCCACTCTTGCAAGCTGGGTCAGAATCTTTCTTCTGGTGACTGGTTTGGGTTTAATCGTCTCCTGCAAAAAAGAAAATTGTTCTTCTTTCTGCTCTTCCAATCCTTTTTCCGGCTTTTGCTTCGGCTCTTCATCGTACGGCATAGGCTCTAATCTCCTTTAGTCTATAGTATAACCGATTCCCTGGGATTGTTCAATATTTATCCTTTTCAATTTGTCCTTTTCAATATCCATTAAATAAGGTAGAATGTACCTATGAACTTAAGCAAAAGGTGAAGAAAATGAATCAAAAAACAATATATAAATTAGAATTTGATAAAATTATTACATTATTAGAAGAACAGGCATCCTCCATGAGGGGCAGACAGCTCTGCAGGAAGATCAAGCCTTTGACCGACCTGGAGCGAATCGACACCCTTCAGGAGCAGACAGCGGCCGCATTTACCAGGATTATTAAAAAAGGACGAATTTCTCTGAGTGATGCATTTCCGGTCGGGGAATCTTTAAAGCGTCTGGAAATCGGCGGTGCCATTGGAAGCGGGGAGCTCCTGCGTATCTGTAAGCTTTTGCAGACCGCAGCTCGTGCGAAGTCCTATGGACGCCATGACACACAGGATGAACTGGCAGATTGTCTGGACGTTTATTTTGAGCAGCTTGAACCCCTGACACCACTCACAACAGAGATTGAACGATGTATTCCTGCGGAGGATGAGATTAGTGATGAAGCAAGCAGTACTCTGAAAAGTATCCGCCGCAGCATCAATTCCCTGAATGATAAGGTCCATGCGACCCTTACCAATCTTGTGAATGGTTCACTACGCACCTATCTTCAGGACCCTATTATTACCATGAGAGGGGACCGTTACTGCGTACCCGTCAAGGCGGAATACCGCAGCCAGGTGAATGGTCTGATTCACGATCAATCCTCCACTGGCTCTACTTTATTTATAGAGCCGATGGCTGTTGTAAAACTGAATAACGATCTGAAAGAGCTTTATGCAAAAGAACAGGAAGAGATACAGGTCATCCTTGCCAGATTGAGCGAGGAGACCGCAGTATATATAGAAGAAATCCGTACGAATTACAAATTACTGACTGAGTTGGACTTTATTTTTGCAAGAGGTGCATTGGCCCTCTCCATGAATGGCAGTCGTCCAGTACTGAATACCGAAGGCCGCATTCGCATCCGCGAGGGACGTCATCCGCTGCTGGACCCAAAGAAGGTCGTACCGATTACAGTTTCACTAGGCGAAGATTTTTCCCTTCTTATCATCACAGGACCAAATACAGGTGGTAAGACCGTCTCATTAAAAACAGTCGGCTTATTTACATTGATGGGGCAGGCCGGCCTGCATATTCCGGCAGGTGACCGCTCGGAGCTGGCTGTATTTCACCAGGTCTATGCGGATATCGGAGATGAACAGAGCATCGAGCAGAGCCTGAGTACCTTCTCCTCACATATGACGAACATTGTTTCCTTCTTAAAAGATGTGGATGAGAAGTCCCTGGTACTATTCGATGAGCTTGGTGCCGGAACAGATCCAACAGAAGGGGCGGCACTTGCTATCGCCATTCTCTCTCATCTGCACAAACGCAATATCCGTACCATGGCGACCACACATTACAGCGAGCTTAAGGTCTATGCCCTTTCTACCCCCGGTGTGGAGAATGCCTGCTGTGAATTTGATGTTGAGAGCTTAAAACCAACTTATCGTCTGCTGATCGGTATTCCTGGAAAAAGTAATGCATTTGCTATTTCCGGGAAATTAGGGTTGCCTGATTATATTATCGAGGATGCTAAGGAGCGTTTATCCGAGCAGGATGTTTCCTTCGAAGACCTTTTGACCGATTTAGAGACAAGTAAACGTACTATCGAAAAGGAACAAGAAGCAATCAACGCTTACAAACGCGAAATTGAAGCATTGAAGGTTCAGGCAAAGCAGAAGCAGGAGCGGATCGAGGAACAGCGTGAGCGGATTCTCAAGGAAGCCAATGAAAAGGCAAGCAGTATCCTGCGTGAAGCAAAAGAACTGGCTGATGAGACGATGAAGAATTTCCGCAAATTCGGAAAAGAGAATATTTCTGCCGCAGAGATGGAAAAAGAGCGTGAACGCCTCCGCCAGAAAATCAAAGAGACCTCCTCTGCCAATGCACTGCCTGTACAGAAGCAGCAGAAGACCTATAAGCCAAGCGACTTCAAGCTCGGCGAATCTGTCAAAGTATTGAGCATGAATCTGACAGGAACAGTCAGCTCTCTGCCAGATTCCCGCGGCAACCTGACTGTACAGATGGGAATACTGCGCTCACAAGTCAACATTTCTGACCTGGAGATCATCGAAGAAGCGCCATCCTATTCCGTAAAGACAAAGAAGGGCACTTCAAAGGGAAGATTAAAGATGAGCAAGTCACTGTCAGTAAGACCTGAGATCAACCTTCTCGGTAAGACAGTGGATGAAGCGGTCTCCGAATTAGATAAGTATCTGGATGATGCACTTCTGTCCCACTTGAATACGGTCCGTGTGGTACATGGAAAAGGGACCGGTGCTCTTAGAAAAGGCATCCACGAATACCTCCGCAGGCAAAAACATGTGAAGTCTTACCGGCTTGCAGAATTTGGCGAAGGGGACGCAGGTGTCACAATAGTTGAATTAAAATAACATACAATATAACAGAAACCAGGGTTATCCCCTTAAATTGTCCGGTTTATCAGAATACGGAGATCAAAAGGGCCTGACCCCTTTGAAGGAGGCTGCTTATGGTTACGAAACAGAAAATCTTGATTGTTGATGATGATGAGAATATTGCAGAGCTGATCTCACTCTATTTGGTGAAGGAATGTTTTGATACGAAGATTGTGTACAATGGGGAGGATGCCCTGTCAGCCTTTGAGACATATCACCCGAACCTGATCCTGCTGGATCTCATGCTGCCGGGAATCGACGGCTACCAGGTATGCCGGGAGATTCGGGCGAAGGCTTCCACACCGATTATTATGCTGTCAGCCAAGGGCGAGGTCTTTGATAAGGTCCTTGGATTGGAACTTGGGGCTGACGACTATATCATGAAGCCCTTCGACTCCAAAGAGATGGTCGCAAGGGTCCGTGCGGTCCTGAGACGGTACAATCCTGTAAAAGCGGAAGAACCAGTTGAGGACAAGACAAAATGCGTTGAATATGACGGACTGACGATTAACCTGACGAATTATGCCGTTGTCTGTGATGGCCACCAGGTCGATATGCCGCCAAAGGAGCTGGAGCTGCTCTATTTCCTAGCAGCCTCACCCAATCAGGTATTTACGCGGGAGCAGCTTTTAGACCAGATTTGGGGGTATGAGTATATCGGGGACACCAGAACAGTCGATGTCCATATCAAGCGTCTGCGTGAGAAGATCAAAGACCATCCATCCTGGGGACTCAGTACAGTATGGGGGATTGGTTACAAATTCGAAGTAAAATAAATGCGGTCTTTTGCCGGATCAGCAACAGGATGATATTCACAATAAAGGAAGTGCGGCATGAAAAGTACCTTGTACTTAAAGTTTATTATTATCTATATCATATTTGGTTTTTTGAGTTTTTTTACTGTTGGTATTCTGCCCAGCCAGCTCATGCTGGACCGTCTGGAGCAGAATGACTCACAGAACCTATATCAGGAAGCCAATTTAATCGCTACAGACTATCTTCCTTCCTATTTTCAGGAGGAGGCTTCTTCTTGGGCAGTCCATTCCCAATTAAAGGCGATGAAGCTGTATCTGAATTCATCGCTTTGGTTCGTTGAGGCCGATGGAACCCTGATCACCTCTGCTAACCTGGATGATACGACAGCCCCGGAAGCAATTGAGAATTTTGACCCGGCTGAGATCGGCAGCAGCCAGTATATGATAGGCGATTATCACGGGTATTTTGAGGAGGATGTAATTACCGTTATGGCACCTGTCACACAGGGCTTTTACATCAAGGGCTACCTTCTCATCCATAAGCCAGTCTCCTATATTCAGGCGATCTGCAACAGGATGATGCTGCCGATTTACATTACAGTGATTGTCATCTATATTCTTTCGTTCAGCATTCTCCTGGCCTTCCACTTCTTTATCTACCGTCCACTGCGGCTGATAACGGAGGCGGCTACCCAGTATGCCTCCGGCAACCTGACCTATGAGATTCCAGTGAATACACACGATGAGATGGGGTATCTTTCCGCTTCCTTGAACTACATGTCTGCCCAACTCAGAGATATGGAAGAATATCAGAAGAAGATCGTAGCAAATGTTTCCCACGATTTCAGGTCTCCGCTGACCTCGATCAAAGGATATATACAGGCCATGGCCGACGGTACCATCCCGCCTGAGCTGTACGGAAAGTACCTGAATATCATTCTATTTGAGACAGAGCGTCTGACCGATTTGACCAAGGATCTTCTGACACTGAACGAGTTTGATACAAAAGAGCTGCTTCTGGACAAAACAGAATTTGATATCCAGGAAATGATCAAGAATACCGCTGCCTCCTTCGAGGGCGCATGTACTCCGAAACGAATTTCCATTAATCTCTTACTTCTGCCGGATGCCGCCACTGTATATGCAGACCGCAGAAAAATACAGCAGGTTTTATATAATCTGATTGACAATGCAATTAAATTCAGTGAAAACGAATCGACCGTTACAGTTGAGGTATCCGAACGGGGTGAGAAAATCTTTGTTTCTGTAAAAGATTCTGGTATTGGAATTCCCCGCAAAGAGCTGAATAAAATTTGGGAACGTTTTTACAAATCAGACCTGTCCCGGGGAAAAGATAAGAAAGGAACTGGACTCGGACTTGCCATTGTAAAGGAAGCAATCCAGGCACATGATGAACATATTAATGTAATCAGCACTGAAGGAGTCGGAACGGAGTTCATCTTCTCCCTCAGCAGAAAAGAAAGTTAATCTTGAAAAGGACGCTGAAATGTAAAGTATTAGAGAAATCCATTCTCTTTTCTTTACATTTCAGCGTCCTTTTCACCATCAAAGCAGATACTTATAATTCACTTGTCTGCGTCCTTGATCGGGTCATCCTCTATTCATACAGCATATTCTGAATGGACTCCTCCTCCAGGTTATCCTGTGTCACCCAGATATATCCGGTATCCACAACTGCCTCGTTCCCTGTCTCCAGAATCGTTCTGGATGCAGCGATAACAGATGCATACCCGATACCAAATGGATTCTGGATTACAAGTCCCTTGATCTCTCCGGCCTTTAATGCCTCAATCTGTTCTTTTCCTCCGTCAAATCCCATTAAAACAACATTCTCCAGCTTGTCCGCCTCTTTGAGAGCAGAAAGCCCAAGCTGTGTGGCCGTTACATTCGTACCGAAGCATCCCTTGATATTCGGATGTTTCTCCAGGTAATACTCGATGACATCCTCGTCTGTCAGACTGTCAGCGGATATCTCCTTTTCATTCTCTTTCTTAGCCTTATTCTTCTCTTCTACAATAGCCTTCTTTAAATCATCCATCTTATCCAAGTATAACGTCTCAACAACCTTCACATCTGGATAATTCTCTGTGATTTCCTTTTGAAAACTGCTTTCCCGCTCTCTTCCCGTCGTTGACTTAGAATCATGTACGAGAAGCAGGACTTCTCCCTTATTCTCAATTTGATTGCTCAGCTTATATGCCCCAGTCCGGGCGGCCTGATCATTATCTGTCTTGATCGTACACTGAATTCCCTGATAGGAATTCCCGGAATCTAACGCTATAATCGGAATTCCATTCTCTGTTGCAAGATCGAATTGGACCGTGCAGGCATCTGCATCAATGCTCGCAATCCCAATTGCATCGGGGTAACGTGCCAATTCTTCATCCAATATATTTACCTGTTCATCAATGTTCTCCATCTGACTGGGAGCATTGTAGGTGACCTTGATCTTATCATCACCAGAGTAACCAAGTTCTTTATTCAGATCATCGGCTGCCTGCTCTACGCCCTTCTTAATTGCCTTCCAATAAGCAGAACTGTCATCCTTACCTATAATTGATATATATGACCCCGGCTTTAAATTAAGCCCCTTCACATTATTGTAAGCAGACGGGGAAATCGCATTCAGATTATCCTGATATGGCGGTTCCTCTGTCTTATCACCTGTGAACTTCGGCTTCTCTTCCTTCTTCGTACATGCACAAACAGCCATCATAATGCATAATACAGCCGGTATGATGATCGTCCATTTCTTTTTCATAATTACTGCCTCCAGATTTTGTCTTACTGCCTCCAGATTACCACTTATATACTATACACTAATCCTGTGAAAAATAAAGGAATTTTTTCTTAATTTTTTAAAAAAAATATTTGGTTCCGTACTTTCCTTGATTGGCATCCCTTCCCAGAATTGTTTCTAATTTAAAGCATAAAATAGCTTGTATATTTATTTGATTTATATTAGAATAAGCATATCGGCAGTTGCATAAGCACTGTTTATATTTCGTAAAGGAGGATACATACAATGGCACACGTAATTAGTGATGAATGTGTAAGCTGCGGTACTTGCGAAGCAGAATGCCCAGTAGGAGCTATCTCTCAGGGAGAGAGCAAATACGAGATCGACGCTGACGCTTGCGTAGATTGTGGAGCATGTGAGTCTGTTTGTCCTACAGGCGCTATTTTAGCAGAATAATTTTAGTAATATATCGCAAAGTGATCACAAGCAGAGATACCGTTCCGATAAGGGACGGTATTTTTTTATGATATAGACAGATTCATTCCCTATATATCATCCCCCCTTTGATTCCTCTTTCAAATTTCCTGACATAATTTGACGAACGATTTCTCTCTAATCCCCCTTCAGGCTATGGTATAATAACAGCGAACACAAGAATTTTGTAACATCAATGTCTTTAAGGAGGTATAGGTATAATATGGGTGAAGTCAGATTTATGATTTCTGAAGCCGCCAAGCAGGTGAAGGTCGAATCCCACGTCCTACGTTACTGGGAGGAAGAACTGGACCTGGTAATCGGGCGCACAGAAATGGGGCATCGATATTATACGAAAGACGATATACAACTTTTCCGCTGTATTAAAAAACTAAAAGATGAAGGGATGCTTTTAAAGGACTTAAAGCCTTTGATCCCAGAATTAAAAGCAACACGCCTTAAGGTTCAGGCTTCTGATTCTTTGAAATCTCAAGACGTTCAAAAACAGGACAGGCCCAAAATCCAGGAAGCGACAAAAAACATAAAAACAACTGAAAATTCTGCAACTGCTGCGAATCTTCAAAGTACATCCGGCCGCTCTCATAACGAACCAGAATCTGCGGATCTTTTGCTTGCTAAAGAAATGAAAAAGACTCTTTCTGCCCAGAGCAGTACTGGCAAGAAGACCACCTTACAATCCAGTCCAGACAATACAGTGGCTGCAAATCCTCTCGCTGTCCTGACTGCGAAGGACAAGCCGGCCGTTGCTCAAGCCGAGGTCATTCCGGTGACCCAGTTAGAACAGGTTCGTTCCCTGATTGGTGATGTGCTGACCGAAGTGGTCACAACAAATAATGATGCATTGAAAAAAGAAATCAGCCAGACCGTAACTAAGGATGTAATCCGGGAAATGGACTTTCTGTTCCAGGCTAAGGAACGACAGGAGGAAGAACATTTTCGTAAGCTGGACTGCCTGATCCGCCAACAGCAGGCCAACCGGAAGGAAGCTGCCAGGGAGACCCCCATCGGCAAGCTCAAGAAACTTCTCAATTAACAAAGAAAAGCGAAAAACCAGGATTGTTTCTCCTGATTTTCCGCTTTTTATTTTTCTGCCTCGTTTTATACTTTTGCTTTTAGGATTCCTGCTGCCGCAGTTCATTTCCAAACCGGGTATACTGCGGAATCCAAGCAAGTCTTACAGTCCCGACCGGACCATTTCTCTGCTTCGCTATGATAATCTCAGCAATTCCTTTATCTTCCGTATCAGGGATATAATAATCCTCACGGTAGATGAACATACATACATCGGCATCCTGCTCAATCGCTCCTGATTCTCGAAGGTCAGAAAGCATAGGACGCTTATCTGTCCTCTGCTCAACAGCACGGCTGAGCTGTGACAACGCAATGACCGGAACATTCAATTCCCTTGCCAGCCCCTTAAGAGAACGTGAAATTTCAGAAATCTCCTGCTGACGGCTTTCATTGCTCTTACCGCCGCTTCCGCTCATCAACTGCAGGTAGTCAATGATAATCAGATCCAGTCCCAGTTCCATCTTGAACTTCCTGCACTTAGACCTCATCTCTGTAATTGAAATACCAGAAGTATCATCTATGACCAGCTTGGACTTTCCAATTCTTCCAGCTCCCTCGATCAGCTTCTCCCAGTCTGTATCCTTTAAGTTACCAGTACGCAGAAGCTGTGCATCCACATGCGATTCCAGGGAGAACAGACGATTCACCAACTGTTCCTTGGACATCTCAAGACTAAAGATCGCAACAGCCAAATTCTGACGGAATGCAGCATGCTGTGCAATATTCAGTACAAATGCGGTCTTACCCATAGATGGTCTGGCCGCGACCAAAATCAAATCTGAACGCTGTAACCCGGACAGTTTATAATCCAGATCAATAAACCCTGTAGGAATACCTGTAACACTTCCTGTCGTCTTAGAGGCCTTCTCAATTACATCCAGAGCATTCAATACGACCTGTTTGATCGGCGTATACTCTTGCACGCTGCCCCGTTCTGCCAGCTCAAATACCCCTTTTTCTGCCTTATCCAAAATAACTTCGAGAGGTTGGTTCTCCAGATAACAGGCATTGGTCACCTCTTCGTTGACCTTGATCAGCTTACGTAATGTGGACTTCTCCTGCACAATCTCCGCATAATACTTCACATTCGCAGACGTTGTGACACTGGCTATCAGATCTCTGGCAAACTCCATACTGCTGATTTCCGGTGGAACGTCCTTCTCCTTTAAGTGCTCCTGCAGCGTAATCAGGTCTACCGGCTTACCGGCCTGGAAAAGTTCTACCATCGAATCAAATAAAATTCCATAAGCGGTCTGATAAAAGTCTTCCCCCCTGATGATCTCCGATGCGGCCATAATTGCATCTTTGTTCATCAGCATCGCCCCCACAACAGCCTGCTCTGCTTCGGCACTGTGTGGGAGTATTCTCTTAATCGCTGCTTCCATTTCCATAAAGCAAATCCCCTTATGCTTCTTCTACAACGGATACTTTTAACTCTGCAGTCACTTCCGGGTGCAGCTTAACTGGAACCGGATGCATACCAAGAGTCTTGATAGTCTCCTTTAACTGAATCTTCTTCTTATCAATGTCTAACCCCATCTGATCCTTCACCGCTGCTGCAATTTCCTTGCTGGATACAGAACCGAATGTACGTCCGCCTTCTCCGACTTTAATGGAAAGCACGACTTTATCGGCTTCTATTTTTTCTTTTAACTGTTTTGCCGCATCCAGATTCTCCTGGGCGATCTTCTCTTCTTTCTTCTTCTGCAGCTTTAACTCGTTCAGGTTCTTATTATTTGCCTCCACTCCGAGTTTCTTCGGCAGGATAAAATTCCTTGCATATCCATCATTTACATTCACAATTTCTCCCTTTTTACCGAGAGACTTCACATCCTGTAATAAAATCACTTTCATAATTAAATATCTCCTTCTTCTATCATATTGTCTATTGTCTCTTTCAGAAGACTGATTGCTGAATCCATATCCGTATGATCAAACTGTACTCCGGCAGAATTGATGTGTCCGCCTCCACCAAGTTTCTCTGTAATAATCTGTACATTGACCTCATCAATCGAACGGGCGCTTAAGAAAATCCTGCCCTCGTACACAGTCAGAACAAAGGACGCCTTAATTCCACTGATATCCAGCAGCTCATTCGCGGCCTGGGCAGCCAGAACGGTCGGGCTTTCAATATCTCCGGGACACTGTGCAATCGCATACTCATCCCTGTAGACCTCTGCCATACGGACGGCCTCCGCTTTAGCACGGTAGGATTCCATATCATCACGGAACATCTTGCGCACACGGGTGATGTCTGCCCCGCACCTTCTCAAAAATGCTGCAGCCTCAAAGGTACGCACTCCTGTACGGTTCATAAAGTTACGGGTATCAATCATAATTCCGGCATACAGGCAGTCAGCCTCGACTGATGGGAACCTGATATCATCTACAATATACTGCAGAACCTCGGCTACCATCTCACTGGTAGATGAGGAATACGGCTCCACATAAGAAAGCACAGCATTCTCAATTACGTTGCTGCTCTGGCGGTGATGGTCAAGCACAGCAATCGTCTTGGAACGCTTTAACAGCTCCGGGCATTCCGTCATCTGAGGCTTATTTGTGTCCACCACAACGACCATGGTATTATCCGAAATATAGTCCAGTGCCTGTTCAGAATTCAGAAAAATATCTTTTCCATAGGCAGGACTCTCAGCAATCTCATCATATAAAGGACGCACAGAGTTCGTAATCTCATTGATGACCACATGTGCCTTCTTCTCCAGCTCCACAGCAGCACGGTAGATTCCCATACATGCCCCCAGAGAATCGGCATCCGCAATCTTATGTCCCATAACAATGACTTGATCCTTTGCAACGATAAACTCACGCAGCGCCTCGGCCTTAACACGAGCCTTGACACGCGTGTTCTTAGAGGTCTGCTCCTTCTTGCCGCCAAAGTATGTAATTCCCTTGCAGTCCTTGATGACGGCCTGATCTCCTCCCCTTGCAAGGGCCAGATCGATTGCAACACGGGCATAGTTATAACTCTGGGCATAAGTAGCCGTATTGAGCCCAAGTCCGATACTTAAGGTAGCGGAACGTGCATTCCCGATATTCACCTGCTTTACATCTTCTAACAGAGAAAACTTATCCGCCTCAATCTTGCGGTAGCTTTCCTTTTTGATCACGATAAAATACTTATCCTTTTCCAGCTTCTTTACAATGCCGTCAATATCACCGATATACTTGTTGATCTTCCGGTCAATGAGGGCAACAAGAAGAGACTGCCGCACTTCCTCGACACTCTCCATGACTTCGTCATAATTATCAATATAAATCAGTCCTGCAATCAGACGCTGGTCTTCATTCTCTTTGATATAAGCGTTCAGTTCCGTGACATCCTTCATATAAACTGCGATGAAATATTCCTTCTCACGTGGAATGGCAAGAAGCTGTTCTGCCTCACTGAACCCCTCAACTGAAATCCTTCTAAGCTCGACCTGGTAATCTCTCTCCCTGTAGGTGACCTCAATCTCCACATGGTCAGACTCTTCCCTTGGGAAAACCCCCGTATTCAGCTCTGGAATCAGCTTCTGCAGATACTTCTCCCGCTTCTGGCCCTCAATCATGTCATTAAAGCTGCCATTCTTCCAGAGGATACGTCCATCTTCCAAAAGAATCGCATAAGGAATCGCCAGCTCCTTGAGCAGTGTGTTCTGAATTCCCTTATACTGGGTGGAAAACTGAATCAGGTCCGCCAGAATAAGCGAGCGGTTATAAAAATACAGGATTCCTGCTATCACAAGATAAATGACAACAAAAACAGACATCATAGCGCCTGCCTTCCTGTCGATCATATACATCCAGATGTTCATCGCGAGCAAAAGAACGGTCATAATCAGCGGCCACTGCATATACATCCGCAGTTGTCCCTTTAATCGCATATTCTTCTTTCCCATGCTTTTTTCCTCATAAATCTTCTATCGTGTTACCGTTAATGTGTCTAGTATATCACTTTTTCGCATATTATTCTACTTTTAGTTTTCATTCCCAGTAATCCCATTCCCTGAATCCGCCGCTTCTGCTTTAGACAACTCCACCGGATTCCCGGATTCCTGGTCAATCTGAAGCCCTTTTTTCTCGAGCTGTCCATACACATGGTTCCGAAACAATGTATAGATCACTGACACGATCGGGATAAACACGAGCATCCCCACGACCCCCATCAGGCTCCCGCCGATGCTGACTGCTGCCAGCACCCAGATAGACGGAAGTCCGACTGAGCCTCCCACGACTTTTGGATAGATCAGATTCCCTTCGATCTGCTGAAGCACCAGGAACAGGATAACAAAGATTACTGCTTTCATCGGCGCATCCATTAGAATCAGGAACGCTCCGACTACGCATCCGATAAACGCTCCGAAGATCGGAATCAGCGCCGTAAACGCAATCAGCACACCGACCAACAGTGCATAAGGCAGACGGCAGATTGTCATTGCTACAACAAACATCGCGCCCAGTATCACAGCCTCCACACATTGTCCTGTAAGGAAACTTGAAAAAGTCTTATAAGTCAGAGAGCAGATATCTAATATTTTTTCTACATATTCCCGTTTCAGATAAGCATACATAATCTTCCGAACCTGAATATTCAGCCGTTCCTTCTGTAATAAGATATAGCACGCAAACACGAAAGCAATTACAAAAGTCGTCATTCCGCTTACAATACTCTTCGCGACTGTAAAGGTTGATCCAAGAACGCTTCCAGCCCCATTTTTGAAGAATGACATGATCCCATTCAGCACCTTGTCCCAGTCAATCCGAATATCGTTGACCAGGGCCACCACATCTTTATTATTATTGAACAGCTCCTCCACCCAAATCTGAACCTTCGGCACAAAAGCCTGTATACTTTTTCCCAGGGACATAAAGGTACTGCCCAGCTTTGGTACTACAACAAAGATGACCAAAGAAATAATTCCCAACACAAATATAATTGTCAGCACGAGACTGACCGGCCTGGATAATCTCTTTGCCCACTTCTGATTCTTTGTCTTCTTATTATAAAAGAGCTTTTCTTCTATAAAATGCATTGGTACATTCAGGATGAACGCGATTGCAGCTCCTAAAAGAAACGGAAAAATGATTCCAAGCAAAAATCCTAACGCCTCCAGAACAACAGTGTATTTCCAGAGAGCTATCAGTACAATGATCGTAAAAAGAATCAGCCCCCTGATTTTCCTTAAATTTTCTTTATTAAATTCCATGTCATACCCACTTTCTATTCTGCACACAGTCAAACCAGATATTCACAATCCGCTCTGCTGCTTCCCCGATGAAATTAAATTGAACTGATTATTCCACATTCTAACATATCAGAATATATAGTTCCATAGTTTTTCCGCGGAAATTCAAATGCATTGCATGGAAAGCTGACAGAATTACTATATCATAACAAAAGAGCCGTCATCAGCGGCTCTTTTGAAAGGATAAGACGGGCAGATTCACATTTAGTATTACCACCGCGCCCAGAATACATACAATTCCAAGTGCAGACCCCCAAGTCAGAGGCTCTTTATATATCACAGCCCCGAACAAGGTAGTCATCATTGGCTCGATTGTTGCAAGAATGGCAGCCTTACTGGCAGGAGTTGTCTTGAGCCCTATTGTATACAGAAGATGCGGTACCACAGCCGTTACGATTCCAAGGGCCACAGACCAGCCCACCAGTCCGAATTTGTCACCTGCTGCATGGTACACTGTTACAAACTCCGAAGGTCTGGCAATTATGCACATGACCATTGCTGCGAATAAAAAGCTGTAAGTCGTCACCACCAAGGGAGGATATTTCCGCAGGGCCACAGTTCCGATGATACTGTAAGACCCATAAGAGATGCCGGAAATGATTCCAAGCACGATTCCCACCGGAGTCACCAGTCCTCCCCCACTGCCAGAAACCAGGATGCAGCCCATAAAAGCAATGATTAGAGCCCCCAGCTTTCTTCTGGTCACCTTTTCATGGAAGAACAAGATGGACATCAGCATCACCCATATGGGGGAGGTATACATTAAAATAGAAGCGACCGACATTGACATCATCTGTATGGCAGTAAAATTGGTACATGTAACAATCGCAAGCCCACATAGACCAAGGCTGAAAAACAGGGGAATATCCCGCCAGTTGATTCGAAATCCCGACGGATTCTGAAACAACATAATCACTACATAAAAGACAGCGGCCACCGTCAGCCTGAGGCAGGAAATCTGGATTGATGTCAGTCCGTACGCGGTAAGCTGTCGGACGAAAATCCCCATCGTTGCCCAGAGGATACCCGCGGTCATAATCAGAAGAGTTCCTCCGTTATCCAAAAAGTGATTTTGATTCTTCTTATTCATAGTCCTCCATTTCTCCTGTGCCATATCAGACAATCCTATTTATAACTGGAAAATACAACGGGTCTGTCCTACAACCTCTTTTTTGAAATTATAGACATTCATCTTTGTCTCCGGCTTAAAATCACCAAGCTCACTATCCAGAATTTCTCCAAGCTGACGCAGAGTTTCCACTACGACCGCATCTCTGACCGGCCCCATGCCGCAATCCAGTTTGATTGCAATGCCGAGCCCCTTGTCCTTAATTCCCAGTCCATAGAAACCATCAGCACCAGATTTACTGAAAACATTTTTCCGCTTGAGCGCATTGATCCGTGCATCTGGACGCCCTGTCCCTGAGACATAGAGTGGATATTCCTGAATAGACTCAACGACTCTTTCGGCTGACTTCCTATGTCCTTCTGGAAGTACCTCCGGGCGGCTGAGCTTCGCAAAGCCTAATGCAAAATTGTACATCGGCATCGCATGGACTGGAACACCACATCCATCAATACCAAGCTCGATCTTTTCAGCAGGGTAATCACAGATTTCTCCCAGCATCTTAAGGATTCTCTGCTGATGCGGATGAGAGGTGAGATAATAATCTTCCAGGCTGTCTTTTAAATACTTCGAGGTGATCAGCATGCCTGCATGCTTGCCGGAACACATCTCCTGTGCCGGAATCGGTTCGATTCCCTCCCGCCGCATTTGATCTGCAAGCGGCTGGTACATGGGATAATGTGTACCGCACTGCAGATAATCCTCTGAAAGCCCAGCCTTCTCCAAAATCTCCCGCACAGCTTCCACATGATAATCCTCTCCACTGTGGGAAGAGCAGATCAGAGATACCTCTTTATTGGTGATCCCATAATAATCAGCAGCTCCGCTTTCCAGAACGACCATCGCCTGAAATAATTTTGCAGAAGACCGGGCAAATACCATCTTATCAGGGTCTCCTAAGCTGTAAATAATCTCTCCGGCGGAATCTACCACCAAAATATGCCCTGTAAAACCAAGGTCCTCATAACCACCGCGATAGCCGACAGCCAATAATTCTCCAACTTTCATGGTTTTTCTCCTTTATCATCTATTATGCTTCCTTTGGGACTGCCTGGACCACATCCACCTTTGCCTCAGTCTGATCCTCCATTTCCCCGGGTGATAGTCTCTTAATGCCGATTCCTGTAAAGCCATAGATCAGTGCAAATACGATACACAAATAACACAGGAAGGCCCACGGCAGGTATGCCATTACGGAAACACCCAGTGTGGAGGACATGAACACACCACTTGTCGACCAGGGAACCAGCGGCATAATCACTGTACCGGCATCCTCAAGGGACCGGGAAAGATTTTCAGGTGCCAGTCCTCTCTTTTTATAAACATCCCGGAATAATTCGCCCGGGAGAATGATTGTAAGGTAGGTAGCGCCTACTGTAAATGCAAGCCCTGCTGTAGCAAATAAGGTAGAAGCAATCAGGCCGCCTGTACTCTTGACACATAAAAGTAGTTTGTTCAACAGCACTTCTGTACATCCTGAGGCAACCAGCATTCCTGCAAATGTCAGTGCGACCATGAGAAGCTGAATTGTACTCATCATACTAGAAAGACCACCTCTCACCAACAGCGTGTTGATTTCAGGAACAATTGCTGCCATATCAAATCCCGGAACATGGAGCAGATCCAGGTTAAATCCATTGATCATTGCAGATAAAACATCTCCCAGTGCCGCATGCTGGAAAATCATGCTCTCTACACTGGCAACAGCTACAGAAACGACCATGATCGGAGTCGTTGGCAGGCGCATCAGGGAACCTCCCAGGACAATGACTGCCGGTAAGAGAAGCAGGATATTAAAATTAAATAAGGTATCTAACTGTCCCATCATGATATCCACACCTTCTGCATTGACTGCATTAGAGACCTTTCCGCTCATACCAAGAATGGTATATGCCACGAGACAGATCACGGTAGGCGGTACAATTGTCCACATCTGATGTTTAATATGTTCATATAAGGTACAGCCTGAGACCATCGGTGCCAGATTTGTGGTATCTGACAAAGGAGAAATCTTATCACCAAAGTATGCACCGGAGAGTACCGCGCCTGCTGCCACAGGAAGTGATACACCAAGTGCCCCGGCGATTCCCATGATAGCAACGCCCATGGTTCCTACAGACCCCCATGAAGTTCCGGTCACGACTGAAATCACTGCACATACGATAAAAGCCGTAGTCAGAAGCATATGCGGGTTAATAATCTTAACACCATAATAAATCATCATGGGAATACAGCCTGACAAGATCCAACTTCCGATAATCATTCCTACAGCCAATAAAATCATGATTGCTCCGAATGCTGATTTAATCTTATTGCCAATCTCCTGTTCCATTTCCTCCCAGGTGTGTCCGGTGCGGCGTCCAATAATAGCTGCAATAACAGCAGCAATAATCAGAAGGGCCTCTACCGAATAGTTTTTGACTCCCTTTCCATAGACCAGCAGAACAACCAGAGCGACCAGTGGTATCATTGCCTCCCAGAATTTGGGCAGCCGTTTTTCTACGTGCTTTTTCGTTTTCTTTCCCATAAAAATCCTCCCATTCTTTTTCAAAATGAATTTTACGATTCCTTTTCTTGTAATTATCATACTACGAGATCTTGTTTCCTTTCCAATTCCTATTTCTTATAACAGTTATCAGAAAAATAAATCAATTCATCGAAGTTACCTATATCCTCGTGTTTCTATCTTTTACTTTCATGATTTTTATGCTATGATGATTAAAATTTGTAATATGTCATGGAATGATAGGAGATGATTATTTGAATATTCAGCAGTTACGGTATGTCATTGAAATTGCAAGACAAGGATCTTTTAATAAGACTGCACAGACGCTCTTTATCTCGCAGCCAGCGCTCAGCAACGCAATCAAGGACCTTGAGACAGAACTGGGATACAGTATCTTTATCCGTGACAGAAAAGGAGTAAGACCCACAGATGAAGGAAAACAATTTTTAGCTTCTGCCAAGACAATCATTCAAGAATTAGAGAATATCCAACAGCTTCATGTCCCGCAGTCCTCATCCCAACAGCAGATTTTGAAATTTTCGAGCGACCGCGCTGCATTTGTAGCAAAAGCATTGGTAGAATTCAGCCAGGATTATCTGAAAGATAAGAAGTATGCACTACATCTGTATGAAAAAGACAGTGCCCAAGTCATCATTGACGTTGTGACAAGGAAAGTTGATATCGGTATCATTGCCGTCCTCGCCTCGGATAACATGGAATGGATCAAGGACCTGAAAAAAAGAGATCTGGTCCATGAATTTCTGTTCCGAACCAAATCTTATGCAATCCTTAGAAAGGGGCATCCGCTGCTTGAAAAGGCAGAGCTTCATCTGGAAGATCTTTACCAATACCCCATCTTCCGTACGGACTATGATGCCAATCTTCTGGATGATTATAATTTGGTCGCTGGTTTTCCTTTTTATAATCAGTTTGAGCAGACCATTTACACGGATAGTATGCGTTTCATGTATAATTTTATCGGACATTCGGACGGAATCTTTATTGGTACGACCCAACTTCATGTAGAAGAGCTGCATCCATTTCTGACAGCACTCCCGCTGCCTGATATCGATGTTGACTGGGAATATTACTATATCTACAGAAAAGGTTACCGTCCTTCGCCTATGGTGGCGGAATTTTTAAAATATCTGGAGGGTGTGATTACAGAACAGCAGGAGGTAGAAGCAGCAGCAATAGCACCTGTTGCTGTAAAATAGAACAAATTTGCACCCGTATATTCATAACTGTATATCCATAACTTTTTTTCGTACATATGAAGCTGTATCTTCCGCTGCATGGTTCTCTGTCATGCGGCGGAAAATACAATCTTTTGATCTATACGAAATAAATGGGAATATGACGCCTAAAAGTGAACATTTCTGGAACCTGTGACATTTTGGTGATATTATTCCTGAAAACGCTTGACGGATTGGTTTTTCTATGTTATTCTTTACTTGTATTTTCATCGGATTAGATTTCACATATTTTTGTAAGTCATTATGTTCCATTGATAATGCTTTACAAAAATATGTGATTTTTTATTATCAGAGGATTTACAACAAAATATTATTATTTTTAGGAGGTATCTTCATGAACAGAGGTACAGTTAAATGGTTTAACGCACAAAAAGGATTTGGATTTATCACAAACGACGAGAACGGTGAAGACGTATTCGTACACTTCTCAGGAATCGCTGCTGATGGTTACAAGAGCCTGGAAGAAGGACAGAAAGTAACATTCGAAATTACAGAAGGAAACCGCGGACCACAGGCTGTTAACGTAACAGCTGCTTAATTTTATTAAGCCCGTGTCTTTTGAATAAGATGTGAAGACCAAAAAGAAGCATTGACCTTTCCATAAGTCAATGCTTCTTTTTTTGATGTAGTGCAGATATCGGCAACAGAAACGCCTTTCTCTAATCTGGTCTGATCTTCTGCCAGCCGATAGATGATTCACTGTTTACATTCCACCTAAAATACGGTACGATATTGACATCAATTCAATGAATCAGAAAGGCGGCTATTATGAACAAACGTCAGAAACAGGCTATGCAGACAAAAGAAAATCTTGTAAAAGCGGCGCTTTATCTGTTGCGGGAGAAGGGCTTTCCTGACCTTACGATCAGAGACCTCTGTCAGTGTGCAGAAGTCTCCATCGGAACATTTTACCATTATTTTTCCTCCAAGGAGGATATTATCAATCAGGGATTCGGATTCTATGACCTGGATCTGGAAGAATATCTGGAAACCTACACACAGACGAATCCCAACCCGATCCGTGCAATTTATGATATCATTATGAACCAGACCCGTTATGTAGCGGACAGGACAGCCGGTTTTACCAAGGAGCTGTACATCGGTATGCTTTCTATCCGGGAAGGATATGCGACCAAGGACACTCGCAAGTATTACCAGACTATCCTGTACTATACGAAAGAAGCTGTTAAGCAGGGACTTTTTAGTACGGAAAAGACCGCGGAAGAGTTGGCCGAGTTCATGATACGTACTAACCGCGGAGATATTATTGACTGGTGTCTGCACGACTATCAATATAATCTTGAAGAACGCGCACAGGAAGACCTGCTCTTTCTTTTAAAAGGTCTGCTTAAGGATGGGGCCGGAACATTAGAAAGTCATCTGGAATAAGAGACTTTAGATATTCCGTGCGATTTCATAGGCATCCCAGATTGCATACATAATATTATGTACCTGATTTGAATCTCCTACATTGTACAGCGGTACTGGAATATCAATAAGATCCTGATATAATTGATTATCCGAACGGTATCCAACTGCCGAAATGACAGTGTCTGCCTCAATCTCACTGACATAGTTTCCTGACTTTGTAAGGACTTTTCCAGCCTCAATCTTTGTTACTGTAGTACTCGTGTGTATTGCTACCTGATGCTTTTCCAACAGCGCCATCAACATAGAATAGTTCATGAACGGAATTCCATGAATTCCTCCGACTACCTCCGGGAGCATTTCAATAATCTCTACCTTTTTGCCTTGCTGTGCAAGCCATAAGGCTGTCTCACATCCGACCAGCCCGCCGCCGATCACAGCAATCTTCTCTCCTGGAACGACCTTTCCAAGAAGGATATCATCTGCCGGAACCGCAGTCTTCAATGCTTCCTGTGTCAGGTGGATTGGCTTGGAACCTGTCGCCACGACAACTGCATCCGCATGATACCCCTTGACATCCTCTTTGGATACTGCCGTATGATATTTCACCTCGACCTTGAGAAGTTCTAATTGCTTTTGATACCATTTCACCAGCATCCCGTCATATTTCTTGAAGCTTGGCACTCCTCCCGGAATCAGATTTCCTCCTAATTCACCGGTTTTTTCGCATAGAGTTACTTTGTAGCCGCGTTCAGCACATGCTCTTGCTACTTCACACCCTGCAACACCGCCGCCGATCACAAGAATATGCTTCTCCCCGTTTGCCGGTGGAAGCGCATAAATTTCCTCACGTCCACAGGCCGGATTCACTGCACAGCTGATCGGTCCCTTTGTAATATGTCCCAGACAGCCTTCATGACAGCCCAGACATGGACGGATCTCATCTAGCCTTCCAGTCCTTAACTTCTCAGGATAGTAAGGATCTGATAGAAGTTGGCGTCCATATTCCACGATATCGCAGGATTTTCCGAGTGCCTCTACAGCTATGTCAGGATTCTCCATACGTCCTGCAAGAATAATCGGCACATCTACTTCTTTTTTCAAAATCTCTCCGATTGGGCGGTACATTCCCTCTTCCTCAAAATACATTGGCGGATGGTTCCAGAACCAGGAGTCATAAGTTCCGGCATCTACATTAAGTGCATCATATCCTGCAGCTGCAAGAAGCTTTGCTGCCTCGATTCCTTCCTCAACGTCACGCCCTGCTTCGATATACTCTTCTCCTGGCAGGGCTCCCTGTCTAATAGCCTTCATACAGCTCTTTAGACTATAACGCAGTGACACTGGAAAATCTGTTCCACACGCCTTCTTAATTCCTTTCACAATATCCGTTGCAAAACGCAGACGGTTCTCAAGGCTTCCACCATATTCATCTGTACGCTGATTAAATAGTGCGATTGCAAACTGATCCAGCAGATATCCTTCATGAACTGCATGAATCTCCACACCATCAAAGCCTGCACGCTGCGCGATCACTGCTGACTGCACAAATTTTTTCGTCATAATTGCAATCTCTTCTTTTGTCATCTCCCTGTGCTGGATACGGACATCGAAACGGTTCACCTGCGCAGACGGAGCAATGTAGTTCTTTGCATTGCCCGGCATAGTGCTTCTTCCAGTTCCTGCTGTAAGCTGAAGCAGGATTTTACATCCATAAGCATGAACACGTTCATTCATCTGGTTTGCATTATGTACAAAAGCCATCGGATTGACTGTAGGACTCGGCATTCCCGGCTGGGGAATCCCCTCAATTTCTGGTGCGACATCACATAACCCAGTAATAATCAGGCCGATTCCGCCCTTTGCTCTCTCTACATAATAGTCCTGTAGTCTCTGTGTAAATGCAAAATTGGGGTCCGCATAACCGATAGGTCCCATAGGGGCCATTGCCATTTTATTTTTCAATCTTAACTTTCCAATGCTGGTTGGTTCAAACAGTGGAGCATACTTTTTATTCATTCTCTTCCCTCCCTTTCATCCTCAATAATTATGGTTCCGTCTTCTTTAATTTCAGCCATCTGTCCATCTTTTACCTCGTCCAAGAAGGCCTCTCCCAGTCGATCTACAGCCACGATCTTTGTATTTTCCCAGATATCCGCCAGAAGGACACCGGATAACGCCAGGGAGTCGATTGGATTGGCAAATATGATTGCCTTCGGATGTTTTTTCAATGCCGCAATTGTCTGAATCAGCATCCCAGCAGTGGTGGAACCGATGACCTGCGGAATGCACAAAATCACCCCTGCCAGGTCCTTGTTGTAGAGATCCTTATTATCCGCATCAATGCAGACTGCCGGTGCCGACGGGTTGGTAAGTACTCCTGAATAGGATGCCAGAACATTCAGACCATAATGGGAAACAAGTAAACGTCCGGTCACATTACCTTTTACAACTGCTCTTCCTTTATATTCCTTCATTACATGCCACCTCCTGTCACAATTACATCTACCAGCTCATCATCGTCTAGATACCTGGACTTTGAATAGGTCCGCAGCTTGTTGGAATTTGTGATCACAGGGACTCCATCCATACCGCTCACTCTCATCAGAGGACACACGCCTCCAATTTCCACACCGATCTTCGTCAACTTTTCATAATAAGGTGTTTCTTTAAAACGTCTAATGACAGCCGGAGCACTACAGATTACCGTATCTACGGAGATTCTCTTTTTGTTATGCCGTACCAGAGCTTCTTCAAACTTCTCTGCCCATTGAATCAACTGGTCGTAGGAGCAGTGTGGACATCCGATATATGCCTTGTAAGGAATGGCATGCTCATATTTCCAGAGAATCGGATAGGAATTCTTCACCCGTTCCAGTTCGGCATCATCAATCACATATGTCTGCGCACCTTCACGAATGAGTGCATCTCCATGTTCTTTTGCTTCTGGTGTTAGATTTTCCACATGATAGAGGCCGACTGCACCGTTGGATGCGGTTGCAGCGCCCATATCTTTTAGAAAATCTTTTGCATTCTGATCAATCACACTGCCTAGATATTGATCCAAACCTTTGATATATGGGACCTTCTCCATAACCTTAAATCCGATTGCACTTCCCAAAATCTGCGGACGAGGCAGCTTCGTTGTCTTTAATTCAATCACCCAATCGGCTTTTCTGCCTTCATCCGTCATAAAACCAAAGTTCGGAGTCAGCCCCAGTATTCCGCTGAATATCTCGATTACGCCGGAATTTCTGTTAGTACGGGCCCCCAGAACGGAATTCGCATACACTACGGCGGAAGACTCTGCCCATGCCAGCTTATCTCCATAGGAGGGCGTATTGCCAATCTCGTCAAAATAACAAGCACAGGAAAATGCATCCTGATCCTTCAAACCCACGCTTTTTAAAAGCTCCTCATACTCCGGCTGTGTGGAATATAATTTCTTATAGACCGTCTCTTCCACCGTGTTCCCATGAAATCCCATGTTTTCAAAATCCATTGGTCTTGGGTCCGCTGTAAATGGAAGCTTGGTCTTGATTCCTGCAGCTTTAAACTCGCCTAAGATTTTAAAAAATGGTCTCAGTGGCGCCATCGCAAAAGAGCATACAAGCTGTACCGGCCCATCCAGTTCAACCATGCGGTCGGCTTCATATACCTCTCCATACCGTACCAGAGTCTCCATCGTCTTCTGGAGCAATTCCCCCTGTCTGCCATCTAAGATGGCCTGTTGTTCGTCTGTTAAATACATATGTTTCTCCTTTCATTTGTTGAACATAGTTCGTCGAACATTGTTTAATGTAATTATAACTCTTATTTTCTGTTTGTCAATTAATTAACCAATTTAATGACAAGAAGAAGAATATTCAGCATTTTTTACAATTAAGAAGATGGTATTTTGTCTATAAACGCCAATAGCTTCTCGACTTTGCTGCTAACAGAGGACTTATAGTCCCAGAAAGCACATAATATAGATGCAGATTTAGAAAAAACAAGTTAAAATCAGTTTATATCCAGATCTTCTAATCTTATAAATCGGAGGCGGAAAACATATGAAGATATCCTTATTCAAAAAGATACCCAGGCCATCAGAAAGTCCTTCCACAGACAAAAGGCCTGATGTAAACCACGTGATTCAGGTATCCAAAAAACACACTGAAAGGGAAGTGATACAAATCCATTTAGAAGACCAGGCGCACTCTATATTTGCAAGCAAATTCGGTGGTCGGCCCTATCTCCCACGCACTCTGGAAGTACCAGTGAATCAAAATGGACAACAACTACGTCTGCTTGCGCAGATACGCATGGATGAACTGCCACCATCACGAATAGGACTTTCCCTCACAGGTCTACTGCAATTCTGGGTATTAGACGATGATACAACAGGGCTGGATTTTGAATATTCTTTAGAAGCAGATGATTATCGGATTCTTTATTATCCAACCATTGACGAAAGTGTGACAAGCACAGAAATTGATTACAAGTATCATCCTTATTGTGAAAACAAAAGCTATTTTCCAATCCAGGACGAATTTGGCCTCCATTTCACATTAGAAAAAGAGTCCATGTCTTACTGCGATTTTCAATTTGTACAGACCTTTGTTAAAGTTTGGAATCAGGAATATCCAGATTTCCCGATTTCAAACTTAGATAGTTTAGATGAAGAAATGATATCAGAACAGTTTTGTATGGGTGGACATAAAATCGGCGGCTACCCACTTTTCACCCAGTGGGATCCCCGTGAAGGGAAAAATGAAGATCATAAGATTCTTCTTTTACAAATAGATACAGATCAATTTAATGGAAAAGAAATTATCTGGGGCGACAGCGGAGTCGCTAACTTCTTTATAACCACCCATGATTTAGAAACACTAAACTTCTCCAGGGTTCTATACAACTGGGATTGTTATTGAGCAAAGGGAGCAGGCCCCTTTGCTCTCCATTTTCAAAATAGTCTCAAAAGCAACTTATAATCTATCAACCTTCTTTCTCCATATTGCTTATTTTCTCTATATTTCTTATATCTTTTCTTTTTTTATATCCTACTTATTCCTATGGCACCCACCACTGTTCTTTAAATACAAAAAAAACGATACCAATCGGTATCGTCCTCTCATCCCATCTATCTGATGTACCTTCAAAACTACACACAAAGAATCTTTCAAACATCCATTTCCTATCACCCTGCTTGGTTATGCCCTCGACCTATTAGTAACAGTCAGCTCCATGCATTACTGCACTTCCACCTCTGCCCTATCTACCTCGTCGTCTTCAAGGGGTCTTACTAACTTGACGT
>NZ_JABACJ020000028.1 GCF_012524165.2 Faecalicatena faecalis | reverse complement strand
TACCCACGACGCAGTTTTGGACGGAAATATCCCTGTCACTGGGATAATAGATTTTATTTCTATACTAAAGTGCCTAGGAAGAAGCCGCTTCTTGTCGCACTCATTCTTCATCCGCATATACAGGACATCATCCCAGGTAGTGATTTCCAATTCTTCTGAATCCGTATACTGTGTACCGTTCAACGCATTATACAGTTCTAGTAAACGCTCCTTTTCTGAGAACAACATCCTGAATACTCTGTCCTTGTACAGTCTGTTTGGTTCCAATTTTTCTCTTGTGTTCATAAAACTTCCTCCTGAATTTTCATATTTTTTCAGAAAACAGTCTCTATGAACTCTGTGTATAACCTTTTCTGGTACTTCCTTTGGTGGAATCTTTGGGGATACTTTTAAGAATATTATAGAACATAACCCTGTTGATGGCAAGCTAGCCTGCCTAGAATCCTAACGCCAGATATGATAATCAGAAGAAACATAAAACAGCTCATACGGAACTGCTTTCTGTGTGATTTAATTCTATTCTTACATAGATTGAGTGATATAGCAAATAAAAGTTCTATAAACTTAACCTACCTAACCTGTAGTAATTCATCCCACTAAACACATTTTTGACAAAATACTTTCACCCCAGCATTTTAGCATTTAAATACAGTAATCCATCTATTATACTTCAAAAGAAAAGCACCGCGGCGCGGTGCTTTTCCTCCTTCAACACATTTAAACTTACTGTAATAACTGTAATACAGACTGTGGCTGCATGTTTGCCTGTGCCAGCATTGCCTGTGCAGACTGCATCAGAACGCTGTTCTTTGTGAATTCCATCATTTCCTTAGCCATGTCTACGTCACGGATACGAGACTCAGCTGCTGTGATGTTCTCAGTTGTAACACCCAGGTTATTAATGGTGTGTTCCAGACGGTTCTGGATGGCACCTAACTTACCACGCTGAGTCGATACTGTATTAATAGCAGTTTTAATCTTGCCCATCGCAGCGGATGCGCCTTCTCTTGTACTGATGTCAACACTATTTAAATCAAGCGCTGTTACATGGATATCTGCAATGCTTAAATCCAACTCATTCCATGTATCATTTGTATCACCAATCTGAAGTGTAAGACCACCGCCGGCAGCAATACCTGCACCATGATCAAGAGCCAAACCACCGTTTGTTTCAACTGCTAAATCGGCCGCACTCATTTTTCCTTCGAATGAAACCGACATACCTGCCCCCGCCTTTGACAGCAGATCATTCAGTTCACTGGCACTATACTCTTTTCCTGCTTCTAACACAACCGATGTATTACCATTAGTTGCATCTACCGTAACCCCCTTGTTACCAGCAGCCAAGATTGTAAGAGTACTTGTGTTTATACCAGCCTTGTTGGCCGTAACTGTTAATTTTCCATTAACTGAATCAACAGTAGCTTTTTTAGCCGCTTTTGCTTTACCATCCGCAGCTGCAACGATACTATTATTTGCTGCGCCTGTTTTAAACCCATTATCAATCGTAAGTTTTATTTTACCTGCTGCTTCTGCTGGTGTTCCTGACATACCATTAATCAGCTTGTCTAAATCAGCTTGTGTATACTCTTCGCCAGTTTTCAAAGTAAGTGTCAGTGTTTTACTATTTGCACCTGCTCCCCAAGTTGCAGTTCCTGCTTTAGCAACAGCAGTATCCTGCTTAATTTCAATTGTATAACCTTCCGGTGCTTCAAATGTAAAGTTTACTGGATTAGAAGCGGCATCCAGATTAGCCGCTGTACCAGCTACTACAACGCCTGTTGTTCCAACTCCCATCGAACCATCCAGCAGTTTGATTCCATTAAAATTAGTACTATCAGCAATACGGTTAATCTCATCTTTCAATGCACTAACTTCATCCTGCAGAGCCTGACGGTCTACATCATCTGTATAAGTACCATTGGATGATTTTGTAGCAAGTTCCATCATACGGTTCAGCATGGAATGAACTTCCTGCAATCCACCTTCTGCTGTCTGTACTAATGAAATCGCATCCTGTGAGTTGTCAGATGCTGCATTGAGACCTTTGATCTGTGCTCTCATCTTCTCAGAAATAGCAAGTCCTGCTGCATCATCGCCTGCGCGGTTGATTCTGTAACCGGATGACAATTTCTCCAAAGATTTTGCGATGTTGGAATTGTTGATTCCTAATTGACGGTGTGAGTTTAACGCCATAATGTTGTGTTGAATCCTCATATCATTACCTCCATGTAATTTGATTCCGGGAATTCCATTTCCCTTTTATTAATGTGTTCTGCCAGACGGGCCCTGTCCGACAGTGAGCCGGCAAAATGTTCCAATCTTACCGCTCTGTTATTATTATCGGACCAAATCCCAAACTCTTTACCGTCAATATTCACAAATTTCCCATCTTGTTTTTATCTATTTTTACCCATATAATCCCTGATCCAGATAAAATTCCTCCAGGCACAGTCCATGTTCTTTCATATACTGGGCCGCTTTTACGCCCACATATCGGAAATGCCACGGCTCGTAATTGATTCCTGTCTGATTCTCTTTCCCTTGTTCATAACGCAGGATAAATCCGTAATCACTTGCATGTTCACGCAGCCAGATGCCCTCCGGTGTATCTGCAAATCCCACATCCAGAGCCAAATGACCGCCTGAATAGATATCCACAGCAAGGCCCAGCCTGTGTTCTCCTGATTGTGGCACACTGACTTCTTTTTTCGCCAGCTCTTCCGCTTCCTTTTCCGGGTGCCCCTGGTCGATGAACTCCTGAATTTGCTGCTGATACAGCTCTGTCTGCTTTTCTTTTGTCCGATAGCCGGAGCATACGATCGGGTCCATCCCCTGCTGCCTCATCTCAGCCAGCATTTTCATCAAAGGTCCGTAGACCCGTTCATCCACGGATTCTTCGGTCCCATCGATCTTCTTTAGCTGAATATTGATATTTTCCGGTACCGGATGGCTTTCATTGGTCAGTATCAGACTCCACATTTCTTCCTGTTCCAAGACAAGAGCATCCCCTGAATCCGGGGACGGCTTCTCTTTTGTTTTTTTCAGTTCCAGCACCGATACCTGCTTCTTCGCATCCTCTACCTTCTGCTGTCCTTCCATGGTAAGTCTCTGCTGTCTGGAAGCAAAATAGAGGAGCACCAGAATCAGTAGAAAGGTATAGATCATCAGGTGCCTTGTCCTGTGGGGACTCGTTCCTCTGCTATTCTTCTTCATCTGTGTTCTCCTCTAGCGAACTCGTTTCAACTGGTCGTTCTGCTTTTTGAGCATAAATTTATAAAGCTGATCCTCCTGCAGCATAGTCAATTCTGTGAATTCACATCCACATCCCATATATCCCTTATCAAATTCCACGTGCCTGCGAACAATGCAGTGGAATGCGTTCGTATTCCCCAGGATAGGGATTCGGATAGTCAGATAGGTTCCAATTGAATACTCCCTCTTACTCTTGAATAAAAGCCCTCCCAGGCTGATATCTACAAGCTCCACCTCGAATTCATCCGCATTCTCATCGTAGAGATAGCCATACTCCCGGACATTGATCCGAAAGAACTCTCTTTTTTCAGATGCAGCGGCTTCACTCAGATTGATGATCCTCACAAGTTTGGACGAGGATATATAGACACTGCCAAGCAGTACCCGAAAACCAATCTGGGAATTATAAATTTCTATTTTTACCAGCATATTATAGGGAATCTCCGGCAATTCATTTCTCGTATTACTGATATCAAGATAAGATTCCTTGATTTTCTGCAGTGTCCCCATTGTCAGAAGATCATTACTTTTCGTCTTAATTACACAGGATGCCCCTACGTATGCATCTTCTAAGATTGGCATTTTCTATTCCTCCGCGTCTTTCCTTTTCTTCCCGCTTGTGAGATTTGCCCTCACACCGCTTTTCGTTCCCCCGGTACGACTGCTTTTTCTTGCCGTGGTGCTTCCATTTCCTTTGATCTGCTCTGAAGTCTCCATCAGCTTACAGTAGATTGCCGCCACCACCTCATACAGCTCTGTAGGAATATTGCTTCCCACCTCCATCATACATAACATGGATGCTGCGCTGTCGTCTTTAAAGACCGGGATTCCTTTTTTCTCTGCAATATCTATGATTTTTTCCGCTGCTGTTCCATACCCGGATGCAATCACCACCGGAGCGGCATCCTCCTCTGCATTGTATTTCAACGCAGCAGCTTTATTTTTCTTATATTTTGACATCCACACCAGTCCTTTTGTACGGTAATGTTTTAAATACATCCATCAGGGAGCGCGTCTTCTCCATCTGGTCAATCTTGATCTCTGACAGATGGTAACCGTGTTCCTGAATGATTTTCTCAAAGGTCCCATATAAGCCTGAAAATACACGATGATATTCTTTCGGACAGAACAGATAGAACTTCAGATAATCTCCCGCCATCCAAAATTCCGCCTCGAACTGTCCAATCCCTTCGATATCAAAGGTAATCAGCACGTGTATCCCTCGTGTTGTCCCCTCCTTCGTCTCCTGATAGTCATTCGGATCTACCCACAATTCCGAAAAGGCTGTCATATCGTGGTAGGACAGAGGAATCACAAAATGCAATAGCGGTGTATAGTTGCAAGGAGAGGATAGAAGACTAATGATAATCTTCTCGATCTTATCCCCATTGAGACTGGTGATATCTGTCTCCTGATCCTGTTTCCCGATGATCTGTGCAAGAACACTCATGATACGAGAACGGTTTTCCTGTGCTTCGCCATTCTGATATCTTTCCAGATATTCTAAGACCAATGCTTTGAGTTCTTCCTTATTCTCCCGTCCATTCACGTGTACTAAGACATTCAGCAGCGCCTCATTCAGGCATTGGGGATTGTCCTGATAACGGGACAGATTGTAAATGATGATGGGAACGACCTTCTCCATCTGAGGGCTGTAGAGAATACTTCCCTCTACTTCTTTTAACACCTGCAGGATATTCTGCTTGAGAGGCTGGAATTCTTCATCACTCATGGGGTATCTCGCCCTGGCTGCTAATTCCGCAAGCTTTGCTGACAGGGTACTGCTCCCGGTCAATTGATCGGACAAAAAATCCAGATTATTGGCCGCAGAATCCAAGACATCTTGTCTGGATAAGATTCCATTCATGGCCTTTAAAAGCTCTGCCACTTCCTGCCTGATGCCCGGTGTCTCATGCAGCATCCCACGCAGAAAATCAAACAGCTCACCTTTAAACAAAGTGGAAGAAAATTCCTGCCGCATCAGTTCCTCCACGATCTGTTCCGGCTGAATCAAAAGAGACTGAAAAAGCTGCTGTATCTCCTGAGTCACGGTGTTATTATTCACTGGGAGCAGGTTGATAATTTCCTCCAGCATGTAAATATTTTTCAAATAATTCACAGTGACGTCAGGGTCCTTTAACAAATTCATCAGGACCGCGGAGCCAGTCTCATTCTGGTAGACATTATGCTGGCCTAACAGTTCACTGGACTGGTTATTCCTCACAATATGGCTGATTTCCTGAAGGTCAAAGGGAACCGACGGGTCCTGCGCCGCTTTATTGGTCTGAATCACATTTTTACTGACCATAGGCGCTGTTACTTTTAATATGTCCGCCATCTTCCCTTTCCCCCTTTTGATTTCCTGTATTTTTTAACGCATTCCCTTCTGTATCTCCCCATTCACGAGATAGAAAGAGCAGCATTCCTCCTGCCTTTTAATCGTCAACGCTGCATTCCCAATACGGATGACCGTCCCCTCATGGACGATATCCGCCACAAGACGGCTTTTTCCCACTTCCTGGATTCGCTGGTTCATCTCCGCCAGACGCTTCCTTAACTGCTTTAGCATCATCTTGTTCACAGGTTCCCTGATCTTTAAGTCATTGAGGCTGTGCTTCTGCTTTTCTGTGATGGTCCCGGCCTGCTGCTTCGCGGTCAGATAATCCATATCCTTCTTGCAGTCGATCAGCTTCTTCGTCACCTCTGCCAGTTCCTGCTTGGTCTGCTCCATACGGTCCAGAAGTTCCGGCGTGACTCCCAGGATCACTTCTGTCGGGACATGGCTCATTGCTCCCACCACTTTGACGCGCATCGTATTACACACAGCGCACCGTCCCCCGATAAAGGCCCCCTTTTTTCCCGCAAGAATCACGTCCTTTTCACAGGAGACTTGGGAGTTGATGATATACTCCGCTTCCACATTTCCCTTCGCATAGATTGTGCAGTCCTCCAAAAACTTTCCGGTCACATTCCCACCGGACTTTAGGATGCCCGTCTTCATACCGCGCATTCCCTTGTGGAGAAGGATATCACCACCTGCAATCAATTCCGCACCTTCCACCATTCCCACTACGGTAATATCACCTTTTGCCTTCACGGAATATCCCTCGAACACATCCCCGTGGATGTAGACACTTCCTGTAAAATTGATATTTCCGACAGAGTTATCCACATTTCCTGCAACTTCGTACACATTTTCCACATGGAAACGGCCATTGCGGAAGGTCAGATTGCCTTCACAGCCCGTAAGGAGCTTATCCTTTTTCTCCGAATATACAATATTCCTTCCCTGTGGGATGGGCGGCATCTTGCCCCGCTTTCCGGGTGCTGGTCTGCCGAATACATCGATTCCATCCAATGGCTCCTCGGGCATGCTGATTTCACAGACAACATCACCCTTTTTCACGTTATGGATCAGATTCATGGTCTTGAAATCAATCCCGCCGTTTCCTGTCTGGGCGAACTTTAATTCTCTTTTCCTGGGAAAATAATCTTTGATCCGTCCATTCTTTCCGTCAATCGGAGGTTTCCCCTCTGCAATTTGGAACATCTGCCTGTAGGCCTTCTTCTCTACGATCTCGTTAATTCTCTTGGAATCTACGCCGTACACGATGCCTTTTTTATTCAGGGCGTCCAATATCATCTGTCTTGTAACATCCTGTCCGTTTCCCTCAGGCTCGGACACAAAGATCATGGCGGCCATCTTGTCATCCTGCACGGTCAATTCCACGCAGGCATCCTTCGACTCGGGTTCCAGTTCGGGCTCTGCTTCGTCCTTTGCCTCGCCTTCCTCTTCCTCCAATTCCAGATCATCATCCCAGTCATCGAACATATCACCTAGGATATCTTTTTCTGTCAATTCTGGCTGAGCGCTACCGTCCATATAGGAGGCCGCCTCCTTTTTCCGTTCCATATCCGCGTCATTCCAGTCTTCTACTGTCTCAATCATAGAATCATAATCACTGTCATTGTCATACCTGTTGTCCATCCATGCACCTCCTGCCCGTTGTCTTTCTTCTGACGTACTCTATGCTTTACCTGAGATTATTAATCATCTCTTCTACTTCATCCGCGGAAGTCACGATCCTGGCATTCATCTGAAGCGCACGCTGTGACTCAATGACATGAATCATCTCCGTGGCCGTATCTGCCATGGAGGCTTCCAATGCGCCGCTCACGAGCCAGTGCCCCTCCGAACTCTTCACAGACACTGCGGTCCCTGAATTCTCACTCACACGACAAAGGTTATTGCCCATCATCGTAAGCCCGGAAGGATTTTCAAACGTATAGAGACCAATCTGCCCTTTCAGTGCATTCACATCCGGCGTTGTCGTTCCTTTTAGGACCGGGACCTGAATCTTATTCCCGTTGCCGTCCAGCACGAACCCGCCGACGGCGTTCATCAGATATGGCGCCCCCTGACTCATACCGATACGAAAGGACCCATCCCTTGTATAAGAAGTCGTCCCGCTGCCATCATCAATTGCAAAATATGCCTTTCCTGCGACTGCAAAATCAAGCGGCCTGTCTGTTTTCTCCAGTACCCCCTGCAAAAACACAGAATCCACGCCAGCCACGTGGCTGCCATGACCTGTCTTGTGCTCACCTTCCGCCTTGGTATTCATATCTGTATACATCAGATCCTGGAAGGAGACTTCCATATTTTTATAGCCTGTTGTATTCACATTCGCCATATTATTGGCCGTGACATCCAGCTTCTCCTGACATGCCAGCATCCCGGCCGCGGCTGAATAAAATGCTACATTCATCTATCTTTGTCCTTTCTGCTTCTGCTGAAACAAACTCCTCTAAAGCTTCCCGATCTCTGAAGCCGTCTTCTGGTTCATCTGATCAATGATGGTGAGCGCTTTACCGCAGGACTGAAACGCCCTCTGCACACTCATGGCATCTGTCATCTCTTTACCCAGGTTGACATTCGAAGCCTCCAGCCTTCCCTGGCTGACTGTAGGATAGACTCTCGTTGTCTGACCGCCGGATGTATAAGTCCCGTTGTCATTCTGGACCAGTGCATCATAATCGGCAGGCTCTTCCACCCGAAGCATGCCCAAAAGCTGTCCATTCTCTGAAAACACGCCGCCTGTAGAACCCACATTAAAAAATCCGTTATCTACTTTGATCGGGCCGTCATCTCCCAGGACGCGTCCTACGCCCCGAAGGACCAGATATCCCTCATTATCCCTGTCAAAATTGCCGTTCCGGGTCAGGTATTCCTGCCCTTCTCCCTGGATCACAAAGAATCCGTTCCCACTGATCGCCATATCATATGGACGATTCGTTTCTTTCAGATTCCCCTGTGTAAAGTCAATGGCCTCCTCTGCCACAATGGCAATAGGAGAACCTCCGCCGATATTGGTCTCTATGCCGCCCTGCTGCCTAAGGAGTTCCTCATCGAAGGTCGTTCCTATCACTTTTTTTGCCTGATAACCGGGTGTATTCTGGTTTGCCATATTATTGGAAACCGCATTCAGCCGCCTCTGGTTCATCAACATTCCCGATGCAGCCGTATAAAATCCTGAAAACATCATATCACCCTTTCCTGTATTCTTCCAGTTTTATCTTCAGTTTCAAAATCGCTTTCGTATGGAGCTGGCACACTCTGGATTCACCAACGCCCATGACCTCCGCGATCTGTGCATATTTTAATTCCTCATAATAATATAAAGTAATGACCAGGCGTTCCTTCTCTGTCAATGTATCGATGGCCTCTGCCAATACCCGCCTGATCTCCTTTTGGAACAAGCTGGCCTCCGGACGGATGGAAAGATCCATGCTGGCAGGTTCACTTTTCATTGAAAATGCTGCCAGATCCTGTAGTACATTTTCAAAAGACAGGATGACGGAATGATTCATGACTTCTATATTCTGATCTAACTTTTCCACGGGCATCTCCATGTGCCTGGCGACCTCCTCCATGGATGGCTCCCGCAGCTTTTCATTGGCGACCTCCATGTAAGCCTGGTCGATCTGTTTTCCAAGCCGCCTGGTCCGGTGCGGAATCCAGTCCTGCTTACGGATATAATCGATCAGCGCTCCCCGCACCCGGATAAAGGCATAGGTCTCGAACTTTGCTCCCCTGGTGCCGTCATAGCGCTCCAGACATTCCATCAGTGCCAGGACTCCCTGGTTGATCAGGTCTTCCTCCTCCACAGAGCTTTTTAAAATTCCCCGAAGCTGCACGGCCGCCCGCCGTACTATGTACAGATAATCCATCAGAAGCTCGTTGCGCAGGTCTACATCATCCGTCCTTAAGTACTCCTCTAACTTCTGGTGTTCCTCTGTTTTTCCTGTCGATACTGTCTGTTTTTCCATAACAGCCGGCATCTTATTCACCTCACTTTAAGGAAGCCTGATGCTCCCCAGTGCCTGTATTTGTATATTGTTGTCTATCTCACTGAACGATACTACCGCTACATCTGGATAGAACTGGTCTAATAATTTCTTGAAATAAATCCGTACCACCGGTGAGGTCAGTATAATCGGAACACTCACCAATTCCTTTATTTTATTGATTTCTTCTGTCGCAGAGCTGATGATCTGCTGAATCGTCATAGGCTCCAGTGTCAGATAAGACCCGGTGTCTACCTTTTTCACAGAGGCCATGATCAGATTCTCGATCTTCTCGTCGAGGCTGACCACCTTCATCTGTCCGGCTTCTGAAAAACGATGCGAAATGGTTCTTCTCAAAGCCTGGCGCACATACTCTGTCAACATATCCGTATCCTTGGTCTGCATTCCATAATCGCCCAATGTCTCAATAATAGTCTCCATATCCTTGATCGGCACGCCCTCACGAAGGAGATTTGCCAGAACTTTTTGGAGATTCCCCACGGAGATGATGTCCGGGATTGTCTCATTGACGATCATCTCATTCGTCTTCTTTAAGTTTTCCAGAAGGTTATTGACCTCCTGACGGTTCAGCAATTCATGAAGATGCTGCTTGATGACCTCTGATAGATGCGTGATGATGACCGAGGTCGGATCGATCAGTGTATAGCCTGCCATCTCCGCCTGCAGCTTCTTATCCTCGCTGATCCATTTTGCCGGAATGTGGAATGCCGGATCAATGGTATCGATTCCTGTGATTTCTTCTGCATGATCTCCCGGAGACAACGCCAGATAGTGATTGGTCAGGATATCTCCTCGGGCTACCTCCTCGCCCTTTAGCATAATGCTGTACTGGTTCGGGTTGAGCTGTCCGCTGTCTTTCAACCGGACAGACGGAATGACAAATCCCATCTCCATCGCCATCTGTTTTCGGAACATGACAACACGGTCGATAAAGTTGCCGCCGCTGCTCTCATCCACGAGAGGTATCAGGCTGTAACCGAATTCCATCTCGATCTGCTCTACATTTAACAAGCCATATATATTTTCCACATTTTTATAATAGGAAGCCTCACTCTGTACCTCCGCCTCCACAAGTGACGGTGCCGCCGCCTCCAAAGCTGCGGTCTGTCTGCGCTGTACAACGATTCCGAGGGCAATCAGTGCTCCCGCTATGACCAGAATCTGCACCACCGGGAATCCCGGGATAAAACTCAGGCACGCTGCCGCACATCCGGCGATGATCATGACCTTCGGTTGTGCCAGGAACTGGCTGCTGAGTTCCTCACTCAGATTATTCTGAGATGCGGAACGGGTCACGATCATACCCGTGGACACAGAGATCAGAAGTGCCGGTATCTGGGATACCAGCCCGTCTCCGATGGTCGCTGTAGTGTAGATCTGCATGATTTCACTAAAACTTCCCTGCTGGTTCATGAATCCCACGATCAGACCACCGATAAAGTTAATTACGGTAATGATAATGGATATGATGGCATCTCCCTTAACGAACTTGGTCGCACCATCCATAGAACCAAAGAAGTCTGCTTCTCTTTGTATTTTAGAACGTCTCTCCCGTGCCTCCTGCTCATCGATCAGTCCGGAATTCAGATCTGCATCAATGGCCATCTGTTTTCCCGGCATGGCATCCAGCGTGAATCTGGCTGCGACCTCTGCGACTCGCTCGGAGCCCTTAGTAATAACAATGAACTGAACCAGCACGATAATGAGGAAGATGATGAATCCAATTACAGCATTTCCCCGGATCACGAATTCTCCGAATGTCTTAACGACCTGACCTGCGTATCCATTATCGAACAGAATCCTTCTTGTGGACGATACATTCAGCCCCAGTCGAAGGAGTGTCGTGATCAAAAGGATGGACGGGAAGATAGAAAATTCCAGTGGCTCCTTGATATACAATGTCATACACAGAATCAGAAATGACAATGAGATATTAAATATAAACATAAAATCCAGGATAAATGTAGGCAGCGGTAGGATGATCAGGAAGATGATCCCAATCACCCCGGCTGTCAGCACGTAATTAAATCTTTTCAACTTTACTCACCATTTCCAAAGATGTTCGTCTTGTTTACAATTTCTGTCACGCGGACTCCAAAATTATCGTCGATCACAACTACGTTGCCTCTGGCGATCAATTGTCCGTTGACAATGATGTCTACAGGTGCGTCTGCCTGCTTCTCCAGCTCCACTACAGTGCCGCTGTCAAAGCTTAAGACTTCTTTGAGCTTCCTTTTCGCACGTCCGATCTCTACCGTCACATTCAAGGGTACATTCATGATCAGTCCCAGGTTACTTTTGTAAGGAATATCCTGAATCACACTGTCCTGTGTACCAGCACCTTTTTGGAAGTTCACCTTCGTTCCTGCAAAACCTCCTGTTCCTGCCACATTGATATCCCCCATGGGAACGTTTCGAATACTTTCTGCCTTTTCCTTCATCTTCTGTTCTTCCTGTGCATCCTTGATAAGCTGTTCTTTCTTTGCCTTGATTTCTTCCTGGATGCTCTCCTGTGCCTCTGCGGATACCACCTGCAGGAATTCGCTGTCTATCATTCCGTCGATATTCATCTTGTGGCTGATGACCATGACTGTCGAATCTGGATCTTCCCCCATCACCTCCGGAAGACCTTGTATATCCTCCGATGTCGTCAATACACAATCCGAGGATTTCATCGTATTCCCTAAATAGGCTGCCATCGCCTCAGTTGCACTGTGTACCATCTGGTTCATGATCTCATTGGCCGCACTTAAAGAAATCTCATCGAATACGAAATCCGGGCTCGCCAGTTCATCAATTCCCATCAGCTTATTTAAGAAAATCTGGATGTCCCTCTGTCGGAAAATTAACAGCTCCGTGCCTGCCACCTGGGATGTCAGACAGCTTTTCACGAAGATCGCCGGCTCCAGAAGCATGTACTCCACATTCTTTAGCTCTATATGGGAAGCCTCCGGCTGTGTGACCGTGATCTGCGTCCTCATAATCGAGGACATCGCCTTTGCGGCCGCCTCTTGATAGACACCCGTCATCTCATAAAATACATTCTCGCCTGTTACTTCTGTGATATTCTGTGCATTCGGCATGATAGAAAACTCCTTCTTATCTTTCCTAGTTATTCTTAAAACCTATCTTTCTAAAGACCTGTGATTGGCTATTCCTTCACTGGCTCCTGTTTCTCTTTTCTTTTTCTCTTCTTTTTCTTTGGTTTCCCGTCTTCCGGGATTCCTTCTCCTTCGCCTTCCATCAGCTTCATCTGCGTTGCCGGAAGCAGCTTATATAGCTTCTCCTCGATGAATTTGGGGTTCTCCCCCTCCTGGATTGCAATGACGCCCTCCATGATCAGCGTCTTGCACAGGAACTCTTCATCGTGCCTGGCTTTTAATTTATTTGCCATCGGCGTAAAGATTACATTGGCAAGCAAAGAACCATACAGTGTGGTAATCAGTGCCACGGCCATGCCCTGTGCCAGCTTGTCCACATCTGACATATTGCCGAGCATCAGGATCAGACCGATCAAAGTACCGATCATACCAAAGGCCGGTGCCGCCGAGGCGCCGCGTTCGTAGAATTCCCGGTCCAGTGCGTGCCTCTCATCTAACTGGGTGAGCTCCGTCTCCATCAGGTTCTTAACCTTCTCCAGATCTACAGAGTCCACGACAAGAAGCAGGCTGTTATGTAAAAATGGGTCCTGGATATCATTCAGCTTATCCTCCAGGGAAAGCAGGCCCTTCATCCTGGCCTCCTTTGCAATCTCAACAATCTGATCGATATACTGTGCTGTATCGTATTTCTCCGGCTTGAACACGATCTTTAAATGCTTCCCGATCTTCTTAAAATTCTTTGCCGGGAAGGAGATCATCAGCACACCGATGGTACCTCCTACTGTGATTGCAAAACTGGTCGGATCCAGGAATGCCTTTAGATTCGAAAACATAAAGTGCATCGTCTCCGTATCAAAGACCATACCAAAGGTCACAAACCCGATTGCTACGATTATCCCCAAAATAGACATTATATCCATAATTTGCCTCCTGCCGTTCTCTTATTGTTCCTTACCCCTGTGTATTGAACAATCCTGTAAAAATCTTCCGCCGAAATTCAAGCACCTTATCTGTCACTTCTCCCGGCGTCTCCTTTACGATCATCTTCCTCCCATTCGTCAGTGTGATGACCGTATCGGGATTCCCAAGGACTGTCTCTATCAGATCACAGTTCAGAATAAACTCTTCCCCGTTCAACTTCGTCAATGTAATCATCGTCTTCCTCCTATGCTGCTTTCTCTAATGCTGCTTCCTCCAACACCTTATAACCTAGAATCCAAACTAGGATTAACGCTTCAGATTTACAAGTTCATTCAGGATTTCGTCGGAAACGGTGATGATCCTGGAGTTTGCCTGGAATCCTCTCTCTGTGATGATCATATCTGAGAACTCACTGGATATATCTACATTGGACATCTCCAATGCAGAGCCCTTGATTGCCCCGGAGCCCCCTGTTCCTGGCGACGTACTGGTGGCGTTTCCGGAATTGGCTGTCGCTGCAAAATAAGAGTTTCCAACCTCTTCCAGACCGGCCGGGTTCTCGAATGTAACCAGGTCGATTCTTCCCATCTGCCATTTTCCAAGGTTCGGATGTGTCGCCTCGATCACGCCCGTAGAAGTAATGGAAATGGAACAGCTTCCAATTGTCTGCGGCCCACCTGCATTGCCGAGCTCCAGTTTAAAGGACTTCAAACCGATATCCTGTGACTGGGTAGATGGCTTCGCCCTCAGACCAGTCACCTCATGGAATGCCGGAGTCGTTGTCTGGTCTTCCGGCTCTCCTGTATTGCCAGTGTCCTTTCTCCATGCACTTGAAATGGCTGAAAATCCTGGATGGCTCATCTCGATATAGTCTCCGTCATCTTCATTCTTTAATAGTACAGACTTCGCAGTCGTACTGTTGGATGTCACAATACCAGTGTAAAGCTTGCCTCCGACCTCTGCAGTGATCGTCCAGTTCGCCGGGGCCGTATCTGTTGCCTTATTATAGTAAGCATTGTATACCATATCCCCCTCTCCTGTGAATGGAGGATCTATGCTGACAGATTTCGGCATCATGCTTCCGAAGATTCCTTTTGTCTTAAGTTTATCCGGCAGTGTGACACTGCCTTCCTTGATGTTAAAATTCGTACCGCAGATTTCTTCTCCGGTCAGTCCGCCTGCCGGGAAAAGGTTCTCATCTGGTATGGCCTGAATCGTGAAATTGCCTGCCGGATGTGGTCCGCCATTCGCAGATGTGATTGCCTTATTCATCTTATCTGCCACATCCTCCAAATCCGTAAATATAGCAGACTCATTCACTCTCACCGTGATTGAACTGCTCGTGATCTCACTTGGATTCACCACAATATCAGAACCATCTGGGAGAGATGTATCTTTCAGGAAATTGATGATGATATTTCCTGCATCCGTTGTATTCTCAGCGGTGATCTTAAAGCCAATCTCATTGATCGTCTCATTGCAGGAAGCCCTTGTCGGCTCCACATCTGGTACTGTAAGCTGAATTCGTTCACTGGAGCCTTCACGTCCAAGAGGGTTCCCGGAAACACCGAGTACGATATTACCATTGGCATCTATCAGGTTGCCGTTAGGGTCGATATTGAGCACTCCTGCCCTTGTATAGAAGATGTTTCCATCAGCATCCATGACCTGGAAAAATCCATCCCCTGCGATTGCAAGGTCCAGTGCATTGTCCGTACTCTGGAATGCGGAACGTCCCATGTTCAGGTCGATACCGCCCATCTGTGATCCATATCCGACCTGACTTGCATTGGTACCTCCCTGTGTCGCTGTACCTGCCGTTGCACTGGATAAAGTCTGGTAAAAGACATCCTGGAATCTTGCACGGCTTGACTTAAATCCATAGGTATTAACGTTGGCAATATTATTGCCTATGATATCCAGCCTGGTCTGGTGTGACTTCATTCCAGACACTGCTGAGTATAAAGATCTTAACATAATTTTTTCCTTTCTAACCGCCCCATCCGTCCGTCATTCGGGATGGGGATAGCCTCCAAAAGGTCCGGCTATATCATAACGGTCCCATCAATATTGGTAAAAACTGTTCCTTTTAAGTTCTCATCATTCACTACGGTGATCACCTTGTTATTCTTCACACTGACCACAAACGCTGTGGAATCCACAAGAATCAGTGGTTCTTTGAGCCCCTTCTCTTCCGCAAGCCTGACACCCTCATTCAGACGCTCCATGTGTTCTGTTGATACATTTACATTTCTCTGTACGACACGGTCCATCGCATGTCTGGAAAACTCGATTCTGCTTTCCTGTCTGACCTTCTGCTTAAGGACTTCCTGGAAAGAAATACTCTCCTCTCCTTCTGCACCCTTTTGTGTCCCCTGATTCTGCTGTGCCTGCGGTACTGCTCCGGTATAGATCGGTGACTGCAGCCGTTTGTTATACAGAAGCGGATCCATCATTTTCCTCCTTTCTCTCATCATTGTCTGTATGATTCTCTTTCTCTGCGTTGTCCTGCCCATCGCCGCCTGACTGGGCCCTTTCTGTGACCTGCATGATCTGATCCATGGTAAATCCCTGTGAGCCGATATAGAACATGAACTTGTTGTCTACAAACGACACCTTATCCACAACTCCCTCTGTCCGGTCCAAATCACCGTTCACATTCAGCTTTGCCGCTACCACGTTTTTCCCGATCAGGGATGTCAGAAATGTCGTCTTAGAATTATAGGACATCTCCTGCATCTGCTGAAGTGTGGTGAACTGTGCAAGCTGAGCCATGTACTGCGTATCATCCACCGGATTCATAAAATCCTGATTTCGAAGCTGTGCTACCATCAAATTTAGAAAATCATCAATGGACACATCCTGTTCCGATGGATCCGCATAGACTGCATCGATCACATTACCTGTCTGGTTCAATCTATCCTGGGAAGTAATTCCCGACATATCTAATGGCATATTTCCTCCTTACACATACGCATTCCAGCTTCCAGACGCATATACTGCTGGGTCCGGTACACCCTGTATTCCTATCTCTGCGGCTGCCTCACTTACTTCTTCCTCTGTACCTCCATAGTGCTGGATTCGACCGCTCTTCCCTGCGTAGAACAGGTTTCGGTTCTGATGGAACAGATTCTGCTGATAAGTCATCATGTCAAAATTCTCTGTCTGACTCTGGTAGATTTCCTTTACTTCCGCATTCAGAGGCTTTAACATCTCCTTGAGGTTTATCATCTCGCTGGTCAGCAGCTTTTGTGTCTCTGCATTCGTTACACCAATGCTCATGGCGATCCTGCCTCCCGCATGCTCCATATGGATCAGAATCTCTCCCAGTCCCTCCGGCTTTAAGCGAATCGTAAAAGTATCCAGATTCTTGGTGATTCCCTGCTCAATCCCCGATTTGAACTGCTCCATAATAGGCTGTGCTGTCTCTGTCTGCTTCATCTGTCCGACTTCATAAGTTCCTGACAGACTTCTGGATGCAAGCTCTCCTGGATTGGCAAATATCTGCTCATCCACATACTTCTGAAGGTCCTCCACACTGGTGCTTTTGCCAGCCTTTTCAGTGCTTTCCTGTACCTGGGTCACACTGTTTTTGGCTGACATCTGTTTCAGCAGTGCCGCCTGGTCTGTTAAGGATTCCCCACCGTTTCTGCCTGTACCGCCTTCTGTACCTTCCTGTTGCCCGGCTTTACATCCTTCCTGCTTTCCAGATAACTGTCCTGCCGCCTGATCTGTGGTCAGTTTCTCTCCTGGCACGTCTGTCTGCCCTGTCTTCTGTAATTCAGAGCCTGCTTGTCCATCCCGAACACCTGCTGTCTTAAGTGTCCCCGAATCGGATGCCGGATTTGCACCTAAGCCTTCTGCCTCGGAAAGGACTCCACCTGATATCTGGGTCTCCTTCGGACTTTCCGTCACATTGATGCCCTCTGTCTGATTCTGGAGCTTAAGTTCCGTCTGTAAAACTCCTCCATCCTGTGTTCCCTGGACCCCAGACTCTGTGCCTTGAAGCACTGCCTGAACTGCTGCCGATCCATCTGTAAGTACATCTGCTGTCCCTATTCCCTGTCCGGTAATCCTCTGGATTCCAGCTTCTGCTACTGTCGCAGCAGCTTCCACTGCAGCCTCCCTGACTTCTTGCTCTGGCTGTACAGCCCCTGTCTTCTGAGCCTCTTTCACCTGATCTGGTTCGGTTTCTTTTCCATGTATGGCCCCTTCTATGCTGGCATTTTCTGTAACTTTTTCTGCATTCTTCTCAGCCTTTTGTGTCTCCTTTGAGGCCGCCTTCTCCTGCTGCCTATTAAGCTTTTCAAGGGCTTTCTTTGACTCATGGCTCTGATCGGACCCAATACGGCGTTTCTGCCCTGACAGCCTTTCTGCCTGTACATCAAAGCTGCCTTTTTGGTTTTCTTTCTGGATTCTCATGTTCAGAATATCCATAAAACCGTTTTCCTGACACTGTGTTCTTGTCCCTGCTGTACCTTTTCTTCCTGTGAACGCATCTACGCTGTTCACATTCTGCATCTTCATTCTCTTCTCACCTGCCTTTCTTTTATGACGTTTTTGTCTCATTGCTGCTAAAAACTTCTATTAGGAAACGCTCTCCCTCACAAACTTGCCGGAGACGTGTTCAGACACGGTGTTCTCCTGCTCCTTTGCTTCGGCATAGCGGTATTCCTCTAACTTTTTGTCCCTGAGCTTCTCCAGCTTAGTGACTTCCCTGGAAGCCTCCACGACAACCTCACGCTGCCGTTCAATCTCCGCTTCCAAAATCTGCAGCTTCCGCTTGATTCCTTCCAACTGAAGCTTTCCATTCTCTATCATAATCGTAAATGCCCGGATTTGGAAAATCGTGGTTCCCTTCCTGATCTCCTCATCCATCTCGGCATGTATATCCTCTAGCTGTGATGTCATACGTTCCCTCTGCCGTTCATACCCGCGCTTTTCTTCCATCATCTGACCCATCAGATTCTTTTCCTTCTGCAGGTTCTGCTGTTGAAAATTCAACATCCTCCCCAGAGAAAACTGAAACTTTTTCACAGAACTCCTCCTATTCCACCAGACTGATCAGCTTAATCACCGTCTCGTCCAATGTGTAACTCTCATCCACCTTCTGCCTCAGGAAATCGTACAGACTCTCGATCCGTGCAATCGCCTCATCCAATTCCTGATTAGAGCCCTTCTTATATGCTCCAATTGAAATCAGGTCAAAATTCGCTTCATATAAGGAAAGCATCTTCCTAAAACGAGAGGCCGCCTCTTTATGCTCCGGCAGTACAATATCATTCATCAGACGGCTGATACTGGCTAACACGTCAATCGCCGGATATCGGTTGGACATCGCCACTTTACGTGACAGCATGATGTGTCCATCTATAATTCCCCTCACGGTATCGGAGACCGGCTCATTCGTATCATCGCCCTCTACCAGCACCGTGTAGATTCCTGTGATCGATCCTTCCTTAAAATTCCCGGATCTCTCCAGAAGCTTCGGAAGATCCGAATAAATAGAAGGGGTATACCCTCGTGCAACAGGCGGTTCCCCGATACTTAACCCGATCTCCCGCTGTGCCATGGCAAACCGGGTAAGGGAATCCATCATCAGAAGAACATCCATCCCCTGATCCTTAAAGTACTCTGCAATGGTGGTCGCAGTCATGGTGCATTTAGAACGCATCATCGCGGACTGATTGGAAGTCGCGACCACCAGGACGGTTCGTTTCATGCCTTCTTCGCCTAGATCCTTATGGATGAACTCTACCACCTCACGGCTTCTCTCACCTACCAGTGCAATGACATTGACATCGGCCTTCACATTCTTGGCGATCATCCCCATCAGGGTACTTTTCCCGACTCCACTACCGGAGAAGATTCCGATTCTCTGCCCCTTTCCAACGGTCAATAGGCCATCGATCGCTTTCACGCCAAGCTGAATCGGGGTATCGATCCTGGGACGTTCCATCGGGTTCGATGGATGACCAGTGATGGGATAATAGCGTTCTCCCTGGATTGGACCTTTCCCATCAATGGGACTTCCCAAGGCATCTACCGTGCGCCCTATTAGAGCATTGGTCACTGGAATCCGAAGCTTATCCCCGGTATTCTTTACCGCGCTGCCGTATCCGATGCCCTCCATCTCGTCATAAGGCATCAGCAGGACCTTATTTTCCCGGAAGCCTACCACCTCAGCGTAGAAGTGTTCCTCACCTTTGGGCGCCTCGATCTCGCACACATCCCCTATATTACAGGACGGGCCCGTCGCCTCAATGGTCATGCCGACAATCTTGTCGATCCTGCCCATCTGGGTATACAGGCTTGCATTTTCTATTGTATTCCTGATCATCTTTATGTCCATAAAACCGCCCCGGCTATCCCTCTTCTATCAGTAATTCCAACTGTTCCCGCAGATTCTCAAGCTGCACATATACCGATGCATCTGTGATTCCATCTTCTGTCTCTACCCGGCAAGTTCCCGGAGGCATCGGCACCGCCTTCACTTTAATGGTGCTCTGGTAACGCTCCCGGACCTGCTCGAGCTCCTGATCCATCTGCTCTACAAGTCTCATCATCCGATTAGATACCTGTAGATGAATATGCTTCTTATCCTTTTCAGACTGAATCACCGCATGTGCGAGCTCCCTTAATTCATCCTCGTTCTCTTCTAAACGTTTATGTAGAATCTTCTCTGCCATGGAAAGGGACAATCCGATGATTTCATCACTTAAAAGCTCCATGTTCCGTTCTTCTGTCTCCCGGATCTCTCCCACTGCGCCCTGCATCTCTTCCAACAGCCTGCCGCTTTTGGCTGCCGCCTCTAAAAGTCCTGCTTCATAGCCTTCTCTAACTGCCTTCTGCCGGACTCTTTTGACATCCTCCTCCGCAGTACTGACGATTTTATCCCGCTTTGCATAGGCCCCCTCTAAGATACGCGCAGCCGATTGATTCGCCCGCTGCCTCGCCTCCTCATAAATCTGCCTGACCTCTGCTTCCACATAATCGGGATGGTTCACTCCCTGCGGTTCAGCCTCTTCCACAAAACCATCTGTCCCGTCTTTATATAATTCGATCCGATTCCGCTCGAAAATCGTCTCTTCTGATTTGATCACTCTAAACAATGAAATCATCCTTTCCATCCTTGGTGATAACAAGTTCTCCGCTCTCCTCCAGCCTGCGGATGGTCGATACGATCCTCTGCTGTGCTTCCAGCACGTCACTCATACGGATATTATGCAGATATTCGATATCGGTACGGATTGAATCCCGCATTCTGGATGACATATTGGAGAAAATCGCGTTGGAGACATCCTGGTTGGTCGCCTTTAAAGCTACTGCTAAGTCCTTGGAATCCACCTCGCGGATAAAACGCTGAATGGACATCGGATCGAGGAATGCGATATCCTCGAACACGAACATCAGCTTTCTGACACTGTCCGCCAACGGTGCATCCTTCAAAGAGAGCTCCTCGAAGATATCTTTCTCAGTGCTGCGATCCACATTATTCATAATATCAGCCACATAATTGAGACCGCCGACTTCCATCATCTCCTCGGAAGCCGAAGTATCCAGCTTGCTTCCCACGACCTGCTCCACGATTCTGACGATTCCCGGGACCGCCCGGTCCATCTTCGCGACACGTTCCACTACGTCGGTCCGAATCTCCCTCGGAAGGTTCTCAATGATCCTGGATGCCTGATCCGGGCTTGCATAGGATAAAATCAATGCAAGCGTCTGCGGATGCTCATTCTGAATCACCGTCATAAGCGTCTTATAATCCACTTTCCTCAAGAATGAAAAAGACTTTGTCTTAAGCGCTTTATTCACCCGCTCCATGAGGTTGCGCGCCTGCTGCTGTCCGAATGTCTTCTCCAATACTTCCTTGGCATAATCCTGTCCGCCCTCTGTAATCACCTTCTGTGCCATACAGCAGTCATGGAACTCCCTCGCGATCTCCTGCAGCTCATCGTCCTTGATCTTCGGCATCCTGGACAATTCCACCGAAATCAGTTCTACTTCACTTTCCTTTAAATATTTAAAAACTTCGGAGGCATATTCAGAACCAAGCATTGTAATCACAGTTGCAGCTTTTTCCGCTGCCCTTCTCTTTACCTCTGCCATCTCTTATTCATCCTCCTTTAACCAGGAACTGATCATCGCAGCAGTAATCTCCGGGTTGGTCTTGGCAAATGCCTTTACTTCCTCTGACGGGCTCTTTGGTCTCTTTTGCTCACTCTTGATTAGGTTCTCAACCGCATCACTTTGGGCACGTTCCAGGATTCCTGTAGAATCCAGACTCTCATCTGCAAAAATCTGCTCTTCCTCTGCGTCCTTCTTTTTATGGGAACGGTGTACCAGTACAGCAATGAGAATGATAACAAGCAGAATTCCAACGCCTGCCCCAATCAGTATCCATGGATTGATTCCCTTGAATCTATCCAAGAATCCGCTGACCGCCTGGGTCGGTTCACTCGTCTTCTGCGACTGGTTAAATCCAGTCACAACAATATCCTCTGGAGCGATATTCGCCGCTTTAGATGCTGAGTTAATGATTGCGTTGCGCTTTGCCTCGGTCAAATCACTGTCATTGACCGCAATTGCGACTGTTGCCTTCTCAAGCTTTACATTATCCTTTTCGATCTGCTTCTTAATATAACTGATCACATAATCCATCTCACGGTAGTAATCATTATTCTTACTGTTCGCATTATTGTCACCGTTCTCTGCTGTATAATCCGGCACATCCGTGTTGTTCTCTTCTCCTGCGACACCGCCTGCAGCATTGCCTGTCCCATTCGCCGAATTGCTTTCTACACTGTGCTCGACAATCCCTTTTCCATCCTTCTCCGGCACATACTTATAATCCTCCGTGATCATCTTGTCATAATCAATCACGACCGTTGCTGAAACACGGTATTGATCCGGGGAATAGCCGAGAGATAATACATTCTCGATTTTCTTTGTCAGCCTGGACTCTACCTTGGATTCAAAATCCAGCCGTTCGATCCCATCCAGTTCGTCAGACACAGAGCTATCCGCCTCAAATTCCTGCATTGTATCTGCATTGACAACGGTGACATTCTCCGGCAGAAGATTCGGTACACTGTCCGCAATCAGATTCTTGATCGCGGAAACCTTCTCCGATGAAAGCTCATATCCAGGCGTCAGAGTCAAGGAAACGGATCCTGTGCTGCTGGACTCCTCCTCTTCCCATACATAAGTACCGTCGTCCGGCACATTCAAGGTCACAATTGCGTTCTTCACTCCGGACATATCCTTTAATGTCCGTTCGATTCGATCCTGAAGGTTCAGGAGCAAATACTGCTTCTTCTCAAATTCTGTGGTCGTAAATCCCGTATTATCAGAAAAAATGTCAAAAGGCAGGGTCGTTTTCGGATACCCTAAAGCAGACATATCAAGCATGATATCGCCCGCCTTACTGGACTTCACCATGACTTCTCCGTCTGCATTCCTTTTGACATCAACATCCCTGCTCTGCAGGACCGCATATATCTCTGAATTCTCCTCCTGGCTCATGCCGGGGAACAACACTTCATAATTTCCTTTATTCACATTAATAACCACAGTCACAGCTATGGCTATAATGACTGCGGCTATCAATAAAATCACGATACCTTTTTTCTCTTTTACTACTTTTCGTACTTTATCTATGGCAGAACCTAACTTTTGGTTGTCTGCTGCCTTCTTTTTTAGTTTATCCGTTGCGCCCATAATTCACCGTTATCTCTATCTCATTCCGAATCTCTGTCTATTATGCCAAATAACTCCTGATGTATCTGCCGTAAACCGGCCTATGTATGCTGCAGTGCTTTCGCTAAACCTGCATATTCATGATCTGGTTGTATGCATTCACGACTCTGCTGGTCAACTGTGTCGTAAATTCTACCGCTGCCGTACTCTGCTCTGCCTTGATCATGGCGGTGTGAAGATCATCTATCCCCCCGGATGCAAGAAGTTCATCCGCCTCATTGGAAGCCTCTTGTGCCTCCTCCATCTGCTTCATCGTATCTTCCAGGACACGCTCAAAGTTCCTGCCGGATACTCGGCCCTGTTCCTCCCCCGCACCGGAAATCTTCTCTAAAGATTCTACTCCCGGCATCTTTGTAATTGGCACAATAAACATATCCATTCCCCATTTCCTCTAAATTCCACTTAAAAATTCTTCTAATTCATACTATAGTAGAGTATATCACTTTTGTAAAAAATAGTCTATAGCGTGAGATTGAAAATGCATTTTTTAATGCAAAATGCATGAAATATTTTCCATTTTTACTTAAAATATGCGTATTTTCTGGGGTACAGCGTAATATTTTCCTGAGACATCAATTTCTCGCAAAATATGATTTTAAAGTGATTTTTCTTTTTTCTCGTTCCTCATACAACATCTAATCTTCATGAGATATCCAGAAGATTTTCTTACGTACTACACTTATTTCGTCAAAAAACGAGGAGGCAGATTACAACGCCACCCCAGATAAGAATGTAAACTTTTTATATTTTCCGAGAATATTTTTGTAGTTTTTTGTAGGTTATTACTAAGATAGATGACAGAGAGATGAACGAACGTAAAACTTTTGAACAATTGAAGGGAGACTATGATATGAAAAAGCTGAAATTATCACTGCCGGTCCTGATTATGCTTGGTATGGTGCTTGGAATTCTTGGAGGAATCCCATTCCAGAAGAATCCAGAATTTGCCATTGAATACATCAAGCCATTCGGGACCCTGTTTTTGAACCTGATTAAAATGATCGTTGTACCTGTAGTACTCTGCTCTATTATCAGTGGTGTTATTTCCATGAAGGATATTCGAAAGGTCGGGTCCGTCGGACTGAAAAGTGTATCCTTTTATTTAGTGACGACCGCTGTTGCAGTAACACTGGGGATGATTTTTGCAAATGTGAGCAAGGTCGGAACAGGATTCCACTTTGCTAGCGAAAGCCTGACTTTTGAGACCGTAGAAACACCTAGCTTTATGGATACCTTATTGAACATTTTCCCGTCAAACGCGGTGGAACCTCTTGTTTCTGCTACCATGCTGCAAGTCATCGTGCTGGCTTTATTCTTTGGTTTTGGAATCATCCTGGCCGGGGAAAAGGGAGAGCCTCTCGGAAGACTCATTGACAGCATGACAGAAGTATGCCTCCAGATCATGGGAATTATCATCAAACTTTCCCCGATCGGTGTGTTTGCCCTTCTGCTCCCCGTTGTTGCGGAAAACGGTCCATCCGTGCTGCTGCCTTTATTAAAGCTGATCGTTGTGATTTACCTTGCTTACATTTTCCACATGGCAGTCGTGTTTTCTGCTACAACAAAAGGACTTGCAAGGATGTCGCCCGTAAAATTTTTCAAAGAAATGATGCCTGCAATGACCATGGCCTTCTCCTCATCCAGCTCAGTGGGAGCATTGCCGTTGAACATTGAATGTACGCAAAAGCTCGGCGCTAAAAAAGAAATTACCAGCTTCGTACTGCCTCTTGGCGCTACGATCAACATGAACGGAACCTCCATTTACCAGGGCGTATGTGCCATCTTTATCGCCAACGTATTCGGAATCCACTTATCCCTCACACAGCAGATCATGGTAGTCCTCACTGCCACACTTGCATCCGTAGGAACCGCTGGTGTTCCGGGCTCCGGTGTCATCATGCTCTCCATGGTGCTCCAGAGCGCAGGACTTCCGCTGGAAGGAATCGCTCTCATCGCAGGAATCGACCGAATCCTCGATATGGGACGTACCGTAGTCAACATCACCGGTGATGCGAACTGCGCCATCTGTATCTCAAAAGCAGAGGACCGGAAAGCCGCGCGTAAAGCTGCGAAAGAAGCTGCACGTGGAATCGGATTCACCGGGGCAGAACCGACTGCTGAATAAAGTTTCCTATATATAAAATTACCCAGCCAACAAATAAATTGTTGTTGACTGGGTGATTTTTATTTAATCCTTCTTGTATCTCTTAGATTCCTGTCCCTTTATATAGGAAAGCTGCCCCTATCATCGGTGCGTCGCTTCCAAGCTTTGCCTGTTTGACTGCAAGTCTGTTCTGACGTGTCCAGGAATGATAACCATACTCCAGGATATATTTCTGCAGCGGCTTTAAAATCAATTCCTCATGCTCACATAAGCCTCCGCTGATGATAATTGCCTCTGTCGATAAAATCCCCACCAGATTGGCCAATCCCATGGCTAACATCTGTACGCTCTGCTCGATCAGCTCAAGCGCTGGTTCGTATCCCTGATATGCAAGTTCGAACACTGACTCCGCTCCATCTCTCATCCCTTCTAATCTCTCAGGAAAGAGTTCCATCGCCTGGTCATATATTCCATTCCCGGATGCATATTTTTCAAGACATCCTCTATTCCCGCAATTGCAGCTTCGTCCATCCTTCTCAATAATAATATGCCCAATCTCACCAGCACAGTGCATAGCTCCTGCAAAAATCCTGTTATTCACGATAATTCCGCCGCCGATTCCTGTCCCCAGAGTAATACACGCCATATCTGCATACCCTATCCCGGCTCCAAATTCATGTTCTGCCAAAGCCCCTGCCCAGGAATCCTGAATCACCATAATTTCCTGTTTTAAAAAGATAGTCTGAAAATACTCTTTAAGCGGTATCATGTCCCAAAATAAATTCGGGCAGTATTCTACGATACCATGTCTCATATCAACTGTTCCCGGAACTCCTATTCCGATAAAATCAATCTCGTCAATATGAATATTACAATTTTCGGCCAGCCGTTTTAGTTCCGAACCGACCCGATCTATAAAAGTCTCAATATCTTCACTTTGCTGGGACGCAATCTTCACTTTATCCACAATCTCGCCCGTTTTATGAAAAATCCCAATATTGACCTTCGTTCCTCCTATATCAATTCCCACATTATATTTACATTGTTTCAACCCATTCACCGCCATTTTCACTTATGTTCGTATGGAATTTAGGTTGTTCAAAGAATTTTTCCAGTACAAACTGGCAGGCTCCCATGCCATATTCATCCTTCTTATGGCTGCTCAGCCTTACAGTTGGCTGTTTCACGCTAAAGTTCACGGAATTCTCCGCTACGCTCTCTTGAATACTCTGAAAGAAAATGTGGTCTTCACTGCACCTAAGGTCTCCGATCACAACATTTAATATATCGTAAGTCTTGATTGCATTAGTGATCCCTATTCCAAAATAATTCCCAGCCTTCCGAAAGATATCACAGGCATCCAAATCGCCATTCTTAGCCGCCAGGACCAATGCATCATACCCCAGATGGCTGCCGGTCTTCTCCTCATAAGACTTTTCGATGCTTCTCTTGGAACAATAGACCTCCAGACAGTCCTTCAATCCACAGTTACAGATTCTGCCCTGGGCACCAATTCTGGTATGTCCGATATAGCCCGCATTTCCGAAGATTCCTTCGTAGACCTCTCCATTAATGATCGGAGCCATACCAATTCCAGAACGGTGAAGGATATACAGCATGTTTTCGTTTTCCGACTCGATTTCCATATGCCCAAGCAGGTGGGTATCATTCCTCACATAAATCGGAAAATCGAACACATCTCCCAGCTCTTTGGCAATGTCATAATTCTCCCACCCACGTATACGGCTAATTTTTTCAGCAATATTCTGCTGTAGGTTCATGACGCCCGGAAGTCCGATTCCCATCCCGATAATCTTGTCTCGACTGACCTTTGCCTCAACAAATGCTTTACTTACATGCTCGATAATGGAATCCTTAATCTCTCTGCCATCAGCATTCTCTGACACATCCCACTGTCTGGAATATGCGATCGTGCCATCCAGTCTGGAGATTGCCATATAGATCGGTGCAACGTCAATATCAATCCCAATTGCGTAATATACATCTCTGCTCAAAGAATATAAGATTGGCTGGCGTCCCACTGACTGCCTGACATTCCCTCTTTTCTCAATCAGCTTCTGCTGAGAAAGCTCTTTCATCATAGTCAGAACTGTCGTACGGCTCAGCCGTGTCTGGTTGATGATCTCTTCTGTTGTAATCTTCTTATTTTTTTTGATTGAATCTAGTACCAATGCCTGATTGGCCATCTTTACTATGTTCGTATTCTTTAACATCACATACGCTCCTGGTAATTTATTCCACGTTTTAATTATATACTTCCAAAGATTTATTTACAAGTTCCAGCCTCCCACATTTACTTTGAATCCTTCATCCTCTGCCTTCTGCCTGCATTTCTCTACCACCTCTTCGGAGCACTCCTTCCAATCCGCCATCTCATACTCATGTCCCGAAAGTCTGTATTTCGAGGAACCCAATTGATGAAATGGAAGGATATGGATATCCTTGATCGTTGGAAAGTTCTTAAGATAATCCAGAATCTTTTGGAATTCCTCTCCATCGTTAACTCCTGCAATTAGGGGAATCCTAATTACAACCGCCCTTTTGTTATGAATCAAGTGCTCCAGGTTCAACTTTATTTTTTCATTTTCCTGCCCTGTCCATTTCTTGTGCAGGGAGGGCGTGATCAGTTTTATATCGTATAAAAACAGATCCACATCCTTTTCAATCGCTGACAACGCCTCCGGCTCGCAGAATCCACAGGTTTCAACCGCTGTATGGATTCCCCGTGCCTTTGCCTTTTTAAGCAGCTCTAAGGCATATTCCGGGAACATGGTACATTCCCCTCCACTTAATGTTATGCCGCCTCCTGTATTTTGAAAGAATACCTCATCCTTCATCACTTCTTCAAATACTTCCTCTACAGATAGTTCCTTTCCGCATACCTCCCTGGCCTGCTGCTGACAGAACAACGTACATTCTCCACATGCATTACAAAGTCGACGGTCCAATAGGATTTCTCCTGCCTTTCCTCTGCTAATTGCATGATTCCTGCATTTTTCAATACAGATACCACACCGGGAACATTTTGATTCATCGAACATCACCTTTGGAGCGTTATAAAAGTTCTCTGGATTCTGACACCATCTGCACCGCAGAGGACATCCCATGAAGAATACCACTGTCCTAATCCCTGGTCCGTCATATACGCAGAATTTCTGAATATTAGAAATATATACTTTACTCACTTGATCAAGGCTCCTTTTGAGAATCTCTGTATAATGTTTTCCTGCTGTGCCGGTGACATTGCAATAAAGTATGCTGACAGCCCTCCCATTCTGACCATCAGATTCCGATGCTTTTCTGGGTGAATCCTGGCATCTTTTAATTCCTCGATATCACATGTGGTAATCGTTGCAATACAGCCGCCCAGTTGGCAGAAGGATTTGAGGATGCCTGTCATCCTCATGGTTCCGACTTCTCCTAAAAAGTCATTCGCATTCAAGGAAATATCAAGGGGACAACCGCAGTAATATTTCAACAATTCTGGTTTTGTAGCACTCTTGATGACTGCCGTCGGGCCCTTGATATCCATCCCTGGTGTCGGCGCGAAATTCGGTGCCAAAGCCTCTCTAGCCTTTCTTCCATCTGGACTTGCGCTTAAGTTCCAACCAAGTGCAGCATAATTCTCAAAGGTCCCAATCCCGCATGGAACCATGATTTCGTTCTGTTTTTCTCTCCATTGTGTAATATGATCCTCGAAATCACGGATTACACGTAAAAGTATCTCATCTGCATAATCATCATCATTTCCATATTTTGGACACTGTGTTCTGACTTTATGTAACAGTTCCTCATACCCTTCCCAGTTGTGGATCACTGCATCCCGGAATTCTTCTAGGGTGGCCGTCTGGTCGTCGAACACTAATTTTTTGATAGCGGTCAGCGAATCTACGGTATCGGAAAGCCCTGTAATTAAGACGAGATGGAAGGTATATGGAACAATTGCCCGGTCCGTCAGATCTCTGCCCTCTTGAATGCAATTCTCAAAAATAGAGGACATCAGTGGGTCCGGTGCGACTGCACAGGACAGTCCCAGATTTTCAAGTCTCTTCTCTACCTGCAGATCAATCTGTGAGTTTACCTGCTCACAATAAGCCCTATAGAAGCTCTCAAAGTCCTTATATTGAGATAATTCTCCGGTGTCAATGCCTTCCTGGTCCCCAGTCAAGAGTGTCTTCCCTCTGGTCAGTACCCATTCCAGACAGCGTAGATTCTGTACATGTGCATAGCTGAAATGACTCTTTCCCGGAATCAGACATTCCCAGCAGCCATCATTGGTATAATTCCTCGCATCTTCAATCGGAACTCCGATTTCAACAAAACCAGGTATAATTAAGTCATCATTATAAATCGCCGGTTCGCCCTGACTGTGCTTTAAGCATTCGGATAATGTCTTCCAGAAACTTTCCGGTGTCTTTTGTGATACTCTCGCAGATAACGTAGGCATGACAAAATCCATCTCGAATCTAAGATTTAAGAGTTCATAGGACACCTCATTCGTTCCATCCTCCCCATCCGGCCGCAATCCTCCGATGACCATGTTCATCAGCCAGTCATTTGCAGACTGTCCAAAATTAAAGTTATTCTCACTGTATGGATCATCCTCTTCTTTCCACATCAGACTTCTGCTGTCATAGCTCCCACTTTCATGTCCCCCGGTCTCCTCCATATCATTAGCGAACTCTGGCGGAACTCCCTGTGAAAATACACCAAAGTCATAGTGATTCTCACATTTCTTGGTGTCTGTACAGACTCTTTCATTGCATTTAGCCAGAAATGAGCCTAATAAATCCCTGGCTTCTTCCTTTGTCATTCTTCCTGACTCGATGTCTGCCTTATAGAACGGATAAACATTCTGGTCCACACGCCCCAGCGGCACGAACTCTCCTCCGCTGTTTACCAGGCAGTAGGTGAACCAGTATGCCTGAAGCGCTTCCCACAACGTTTCGGCTGGAAAATACGGTACCCTGCTGCAGTTCTTATAAATCTGAAAAAGTTCTTTTCTTCTCACCGGATCTTTTTCTGCTGCACTCTTCTTCAAAGCTTCCTGTGCATGTCTCTGCGCAAAGATCAGGACTCCCTCTATCCCTGCCAGCATTGCCCGATATTCTGCGATGGCTTTCATATCTGTATCTTCTGATTCATACTGTCTTAAGATGGCTTCTTCAATCTCTTCCATAATTCCTTTAAAGCCTATATTCAACACTTTCTCCCAATACGGTGGATGATGTCCCCAGATTGATTTTTCATTCAATTTATATTTTGCACCGTACGCCTCCTCCTCGGGGGTCGCATATTTGGGTACTACGGAACCAAATCCCACACTATTCATATTAGGATTCCCCACGATCAGTTCATCTGGTTTGATTACGACCGGCAGTTTTTCTCCTAAAAACTTAGAGGACAGCCCTTTTCTTACTACTAAGGGTTCCTCTTTATTCTCATCATTCAAAATATTAACATCTGCAAAATGCCAGGTATTCGGATCATGAAATTCCAGATCAAAAACTCTGGCTTTTATTTTCTTTAATCTCTCTGAAAGCATAGACTACTCCTTTCTTGCCCTAAGAACGGACACGGCTGCTTCTTGACAGCAGATTTAACTTTAAAATCTGATCAATGCTGACTGCAAAGAGAAGCACTAATCCCTTAATCAACTGCTGATAATAGGTAGAAACATTCATCATGATCAGACCACTGGACAGAATCCCCATAATCAGGATACCGAACACGACTCCGCTGAACTTGCCTTCGCCTCCAGAGACACTGATACCGCCTAATACGACTGCTGTAATGGCAGACATCTCATATCCTTCTCCTGCATTCGGCTGTCCTGAGCTGAGCCTTGACAGCTCAATAATTCCTGCAAGTGCTGCCAGCCCGCCTGAAATTGCATAAGTCATCACAAGCCGTCTGTTCACATTGATTCCGGAAAGTCTGGACGCCTCATTATTTCCTCCGATGGCATATAGATAACGACCAAATTTTGTCTTATTGATTACATACCATCCAATGACCAGCACCACGATCAGCAGAATAACAGGTACCGGTATCCCGGCAATATACCCTTTTCCAATAAAATCAAAGGCTTTTGGAAAGCCATACACGGTATAACCGCCCGTCATGATATATGCAAGTCCGCGGATTGCTGTCTGTGTACCGAGTGTGGCGATCAGCGGCGGTATCTTTATGTATGTTATGAATAGTCCATTCACAAAGCCTGCTGCCAGTCCAGCCAGCAGTGCAATCAGAATCGCCGCCCACATGTTCAGTTTTAAATTCACCATACACATGCTGCATGTGACAGAGGAAATCGCGACCACCGCACTGACAGAAAGATCAATACCACTTGTCAGCATTGCCATCGTCATGCCAAGTGAAATAATACCTGTAACGGCTGTCTGCCTAAGCATATTCCAGATGTTACTGACAGACAGGAAGGTCTCTGTCCTGAATGCAAAAAATACAAATAATAATACCAAGATTACAGCAGTTCCATATTTCTGGAACACCTCGCCTTTTCTCTTTTTCATAAATGCTCCTTTCAACCTAGTCCTCATGTAAAGCAATATCCAAAATCTGTTCCTGTGTGCAGTCCTCGCTGTTCACTTCGCCGGCAATCTTACCATGCCGCATGATAATGATTCGGTCGGATATCCCTATCAATTCCGGCATTTCTGATGAAATCATAATAATTGAGATGCCCTGCTTTGCCAGATCCTTCATAATCTGATAGATTTCCTGTTTGACTCCGATATCGATTCCTCTGGTAGGTTCATCAAAAATGATAATCTTTGAATCTGTAAGAAGCCATTTTGCAAGTACCACCTTCTGCTGATTTCCTCCTGAGAGACTCGACACAAGATATTCCAGTCCTGCACATTTCGTTTTCAACTTATCCGCATATTCCTGTGCAAGCTTGATCTCCTCTTTTTTATGGATCGTCGGTTTATGTCTGATTACTTTATCCAGGGAACTGATCGTTATATTCTCCCGGATACTTCTTTTTAAAATCAGTCCTTCTGTTTTTCTGTTCTCTGTAATAAATGCTATCCCGTTTTGGATTGCCTCTCTCGGACTTCGGATCGTTACCACCTTTCCCATTACTTCAATCTTCCCAGTCGCATAATCTGCGCCAAAGATTGCTCTGGCAACCTCTGTTCGACCTGCTCCTACCAAGCCGCCGAATCCCAGGATTTCTCCTTCATGGAGCTCAAAACTGACGTCTTTTACATAAGAATTCTGTAGGTGCTCCACCTTCAGCACTACTTTATCCGTACCAAAATGTCCCTGTGGGAACTGTTTTCCTAATTCCCTGCCCACCATTTTGGCAATGAGCTGTTCTCTTGTGCAAGAACCGATCGGGAGGGTCTCTACATATTCCCCATCCCGCAGGATCGTCACATCATCTGCGATCTCATCCAGTTCTTCCATACGGTGTGAAATGTAAATGATAGATACTCCCTGTTTTTTTAATCTGCGAATAAGCTGGAACAATGCATTTACTTCTGAATCAGACAGCGCCGCTGTAGGCTCATCTAAAATCAAAAGCTTCACCTGTTTCGACGCTGTTTTTGCGATCTCTACCATTTGCTGATATGCTACAGGCAGATTTTTGACCTGTGCCTTGACATCAACGTCAACACCCAGCATTTCAAAAATCTCCTTTGCCTTTTTGTAATACTGTTTACGATTTAAATGGATTCCTTTTACTGGTTCATTTCCCAGGAACATATTATCGGCGACCGTCAGATACGGAACCAGATTAAATTCCTGGTACACGACCCCGATTCCAAGCTCCAGAGCCTGTTTCGGCTCGAATCCCTGATACGTTTGTCCCTCATATTCGATTGTTCCACTGTCGGGGCGTATCGCCCCGGCCAGTGTTTTAATCAAAGTGGATTTTCCTGCACCATTTTCTCCCAGTAAAGCGTGCACCGTTCCCCGCCTCACAGTAAGCTGCATATGATTCAGTGCTACAGTCCCGCTGTAAGTTTTCACGATATCTTTCATTACCAGTAAATTATCTTGCATCCTGCCACCTCTTACTATTTGCTTTCCTCTTTCACATCATCGTAGGTCACTAATTTAGGCTCGATCACGTATCTCCAATCCATTTTTTCTCCATTGATTAACTTTTCACAGATTTCCACATCCTGGTAGCCATTGTCCCTTGCAATAATATCCAGAGTTGCACGGAATGCACCGCCTTTCGCGATTGCCTGTCTTCCTTCGTCTGTATTATCGATTCCTCCAATATAAAAATCATCGGTATCTTTTCCTGCTGCCTGTACTGCAGAATAAGCACCTAATGCAATCGCATCATTCTGACATACGATTACCTTTAAGTTCGGATTTGCCTGAAGCAGGGAATCGGTTACGGACTGACCGTCAGAAATCGTGCTGGCATCCTGCCTTGCTACGACCTTGGCTTTTGGAGCTGCCTTTGTGATTCCTTCCTCCATACCATCTCCACGCGGAATGCAGGATGGATTAGAGTCATAATTCAATACGGCACATTCGACCTCTTCATCCCCAAAGTTCTCCACAATCCATTTTCCGGCCCCTTCTCCTGTCATCTCACCCATCTGGTATTCATCAGCAGAAGAATAGACATCACATTCATCCTCATTGACTTCTATGGACTGTGCAACCACTTTAATTCCTGCATCTCTTGCCTCCTTCAATACTCCTGAAACAGACTGAGGATCGATTGCGGCTACGATGATTGCATCTACTCCCATTGTAATAAAGTTCTCGATATCAGATACCTGTTGGGATGGCACATTGTTCGGATCAGCAATCACCAATTCATAGCCTAATTCATCACATTTCTCCTGTGCACCGTCTCTTACCTCTGTCCAATATTGGCTGTCATATGCCCACAGTGATAGTCCGATCTTTTTCCCTGCTTTGTCATCACTTTTACTCTCGGTTTTCTTATCTTCACTCTTTTTCGTGCCGCCATCCATGCTGCATCCTGTCATACCAAAAACTAACGTTGCTGCCAAAATCAACCCAACTACTTTTTTTATCTGTTTTTTCATACTTTCTTCCTCCGTAATATCAGATTCGTTCTATCATAATCCTGGCTCTTCATCTTTTACGATATAGATTCCTTTACTTGTTCCCATCCTGCATGCTCCTGCAGCGAGCATCTCATCGCATATCTTCCGGTTATTAATACCTGTAGATGCCTTGACCTTCATATCGCCTACCGTTTTTTTCATTAAACGGATATCTTCTACGGTCGCTCCTCCACTGCCAAATCCGGTTGATGTCTTTACGAAATCTGCACCCGCCGCCTTCGCCAATTCACATGCGGTCACCTTCTCTTCATCTGTGAGCAGACAGGTCTCAATAATCACCTTTACCTCTGCCTGTGGATGTGCTGCCTGGACGACTGCCTCTATGTCTTTTTTCACATAATCATAATCTTTGTCCTTTAATGCACCCACATGAATGACCATATCCACTTCTTCGGCCCCATTTTTCACGGCCTCCATAGCTTCCATGGCTTTCATATATGTAGTATTGGCACCAAGAGGAAATCCGACCACACTGCATGTGATGACTTTGCTGCCTTTTAACTGCTCTGCCACATAAGGAACATTTCCAGGATTTACACAGACACTGGCAAACCCATACTCTTTCGCCTCATCACAGAACCTTTTTAATGTTTCCTTTGTTGTGTCCGCTTTTAAAACTGTATGATCCATATACTTTGCATAACTACTATCGTATCCCATTTCATGCCCCTCCTATATCTCATGCCCAAGCCATTTCAGATAATTTGCAAAAAATAATCCGTAAGATTCCCAATCTAAAAATGCAGGAGGCGCCCAATGTGGTGCGATATCACTCGCAAATATCCCAGCACGTCCTTTTCCATAATCCCATACCGTAATAAAAGCATCATTCTCATTTACACTTGCGATTTCAACGGCTCCCTCTTTTGCTTTCAGACTGTTATAACCCAGGAAATACGGCCAGTCTGCCTTCACGCCCTCCAAGATCGGATGTTCCTTCACTTTTATCTGCGGAACAACTCCAGAAGGTTCCTCAATCCGGTCGTCATAGTTGAGAAGGCTGACCGGCAGGACCTTCGCAAGCGGTGTGATTCCAAATCCAGCCTTTCCCATGAAACCGGAAAATCCCATATAACCACCACACATGAGTAATCCACCGCCGTGCTTTACATAGCTTGATAATTCTCTTAATCTGTTAGGAATTCGTTCACAATTGTTCTGCACCTTTGGATGTAACAAAAGGGAGTTACTGCCAATGTCACTGATGATGATTACTTGATATTGGCTCATCTGTTCCTCTGTCATCGGGAAATCAACAGATGCACGATATCCTGGAATATATGTGAAGTCTATTCCATATCTGCCTGACTTTTCCATGAAACTACCCGCGGCTTCTGTATAAGAACTCATGCCAATCACGTCCAGTCCCACGGCATTCTCACCTCTCGATACCCAGCTCTCTCCTACTAATAAAACTTTCAAACCTTTACCATCTCACTTTCACCACAAATTTTTTTAATGTCTTTTTGAAGCTAAGTTCATCATACAATTGCAATCCCATTTTGTCAACTAATTAAGTATAAGTGTTGTACTTAATTAACAAATTTGTCAATTGTCACAGTTTTACATTTTATTTTTTATGCATATTTTACATTATTTTGTATATCAACTTATATAAACAATCTCCACATTTCCCAATATCCTCTTAATCTCCCCCCTAAGATATATTTCCGCTTCTGCCCTTGCCTCATTCCGATAACAGTATTTTCCCCGGCCCCGTCCAGTCATTCGTTCTTTATCGTAAAGTTCTACGGATTGCGGGAATGCCTCACTGTTAATCGCCCGATGTACGTATGAATAAGTCATCAAAATGATTTCCAGGAACATCTGGCTCTTCATTTTTTGACTTAACCCCGCCTCCAATTCCTCCAAAAGCTGTGTATACATCTCCTTCCACCCATCTATCAGAATCACAGGTGCAATCAAGAGTCCGCAGGGATATCCTGCCTCACACATCTGATTGACCGCCTCGATACGCTGGCGCAGATTAGAAGTCCCCAATTCAATTTTTTCGATGATCGGCTGGGGATTCACACTCATACGGAAAATGACCTTCCCTTGATGCGGAAGATCTAAAAGAGAGTCTACCATATGAAATTTTGTTGGAAATGTGAGCTTTCCTATCCCTTCCTGCGCAAACCTTGGAATGGTGTAAAGCAGATTCTCAGTAATCGTATTTTCCAATACCAGGTCACTGTTGCTGCCGATTTCATACGTCAGCTCCTTCCCACATTTTGTCCCCTGCTTGATAAGACGGCCCAACATCTGCTCCCGGTTGACAAACAGCCGCAGATACGCGCATTTGTTATAATTACACACAAGATAGCAATACAGACACATCGCCGTACAGCCAGAGGATGTATAAGGCACCAGGTAGTCTGATATCTTATGATTTTCAACATATTTATGAGTCTTTCGGATACCCACAATCAGATTCCGCTTCATACGTCCGAACTCAGAATTCGGTTTTTCCTGCATTTCCCGGATGGAATTATGACTCTGAATCGGAATCCAGGGCAGGTTGCGAAACTGCTCCTTTAACTGCATTCCCAATGGATAAGATAGGCTGTCCTCTTCATAATATACTGCATCAAATTTCATTCTTCTCTCCCAACCCTTTCTCTGCTGATGTAGTTTTTCCTTACACCAAATCATTTTTCTTATGTTAGTATGCTCGCAGAAAGAAATTATAATCGGGTCCTTTTTTGTGTTGAGTTTAAAATACTTGACATATGTGAAATTAACATGTTAATATTAGTCCGGTAACAGACTATTTTCCAAAAAAGAAAATCAGGAGATTAACTATGCAGAGCACATTAGAACAAATAAAACAATATACTGCCCTTTGGCGTGAGACGAACAGCTTGTATGAAGAGTGGGCGGGCCAACATGGTCTTTCCTACTATGAACTTCTGGTCATTCTTTCCCTCTCGGAAACGGATGGCCCCTGTAAACAAAAAGATATCTGTAAACAGTGGGTATTGCCTAAACAGACAGTCAACACCATCCTGAAAAGTTTTTCAAAACGTTCCTGGGTGACTCTGATTCCCTCTCAAGAAGACCGCCGCAACAAGGATATTATACTAACAGATTCCGGCCGAGATTTTGTGGAGAGTATTGCCCGCGCCATGCAGATACATGAATGCACCGTTCTAAATTCACTGGGGCCAGAACGGGTCAAAGAACTCATCGAGATTACCCAGCTCTATAATCAACATTTTAAGGAGGCAGACTAAAATGAACCTGCATAAAGATTTTTTTCGCTTCGTAATTCCTTCCATGCTGGCCTTTGCACTTTCTGGCGTCTATGCCATTGCGGATGGATTTTTTGTAGGAAACGCACTGGGCGATAATGCTTTAGCCGCAATCAATATCGCCTACCCCTTGACCGCTTTTTTGCAGGCTGTGGGAACCGGATTAGGAATGGGAGGTGCTGTAGAATATGCAATCAGCAGTGGCACGGGAGATCATCACCGAAGCCGGCAGTATTTTGGCATGACTTTGATTCTTCTGCTTCTGTCTGGAATTTTTTTGACCATCCTGTATCTTCCTGCCGCCCCTTTTGTTTTACATTTTTTCGGTGCACAAGGAAACATCCAGATTTTAGCCAAGGAATACATCCTGTATATCACTTTCGGTGCGGTCTTCCAAATTTTAGGGACAGGAATTGTTCCGTTCATCCGTAATATGGGCGGTTCCATTGCTGCCATGTTTGCTATGGTTGCCGGATTTTTTACCAACATCCTGCTGGACTACCTGTTCGTCTGGAAACTTCCTATGGGAATGATGGGTGCAGCGGTGGCAACGGTGATCGGCCAGGCTGTGACCTTCCTCGTCTGCCTGATTTTTCTGTTATACAAAAAAGAAGCACCAATATTCACTTTTGGTGGACATGGGGCAGGGCTGTTAAAGAATATATTTCAGGTCGGACTTTCCCCCTTTGGGCTTACTTTTTCGCCCAATATTACATTAATTCTGGTCAATAAAAGTGCGGCTCTCACCGGAGGAACGCTGGCCGTCACCAGCTATGCTCCGGTAAGTTATATTTCCTGCGTAGTGCTGCTTCTGCTACAAGGTGTCAGCGACGGATGTCAGCCGCTTTTAAGCAGGTCTTTTGGTGAGGGGAACATGAAAAATGCAGTAAAGTACCGAAATATGGCCTATCGTTTTAGTTTCCTCGTAGCAGTAGGCAGCTTTCTTCTGCTCTACGCACTCCGCGGGAAGGCTGCCGTATTATTCGGTGCCTCTAATACCATTGCAGAAAATGTATCCAAGATGCTGCCGATCTTCCTTTTTGGCTATCTCTTCGTCAGCATTTCCAGGGTCACAACCGCTTACTTCTACGCCACCTGCAAAAATACGTGGGCCTATATCCTGATATACGGTGAGGTTATTTTTTTGTTTCTTCTGCTTCTTATTCTTCCAAAGCTGGAAGGCGTTTATGGGACATGGATTTCCGTTCCTATCTCACAGATATTTGCAATGGGGCTCAGCCTTTTCTTTATATGGCGGGGCAGAAATCAAAGGGAGACCAAAGAGGTGTATTCCTACATCGAATCTGAATAGATACGAAATTAAAATTAGAAAAAGAGGTCTGTTAGATTGCTCTGACAGACCTCTTTCATCTACATCAATATTTTTCCTGTGGATGGACGCTGTACACAATTACAGCACCCATTTTACATGATTACATTTTATCTTACTTCTTAGAAATAAGGATTCCTAATTTCTAGGTCTTCCTCCTAGGATTTTCTCTTTTTATATGCAAGCCCAAGAATGAGCATTCCTGAAATCAGAAGGAGTCCTAAGAAGATTGCAGGCTGACTCATATCGCCCGTCTTTGGTGTCCGTTTGTCCTTTTCAAAGGTAACGGAAATCTTATGTGCACCCTGTACATTCGTAAATGTATACTTATTGTTCTTAAAGGTCACTTCTTTCCCATCCACAGTTACCTTTGCAGTGCGGTATCCTTTATTTGGAGTAAATGTAAACTCATAGTCTTTGCCTTTTTGTACCTCCACCTTGCCACTTGGATTGATTTTTCCATTCGCACCTGCTTCTGCCTGGATTGTATAGAATACCTTTTTCTCGGTAATCTTAAACTTCACATTTGTTGATTTTGAATCATTTAATGCCTTCCATCCATTCTGGGTATATTCCTGTAATTGGAAGTTGACTCTTAAATTGTAATTACCTGGCTGTGAATATGTTGCTGTGATGGAATAAGGCGCATTGTCCCAGTCTTTCCAGTTTTCTCCATCCCAGCTCCAGCTCTTCGGTACCCATCTAGTATCGCCTGCTGCCGGAGAAGCATTCTCCATGCCTGTTCCAACTGCAACTGCCGTCAGCTTGCTTCCTTCCTCGTAAGAACCGCCTGCCTTGATTCCTGTGATCTTGGAACCCTCAAAAGAAATCACGGTCTTAAATCCTGCTGCCTCACTTCGAATACTTTCCATTGCTTTCTCAGGATCATATTTCATGCGTGCCACAAACTGATATACCGTATTTGGCTTCAGGCCTGTAAATTGCGGATTATCCTGCCAGTCCACACTGCCGTCTGCCTTCACCATAGCATACTGCTGTCCGTTGGCTGCCTTTAATGTAATGGATGTATCTGTTCGATTTTCCAATGCTGGAGCCGCTGGGGCTTGAGCTGCTTTTTCTAAGGTCGAGGTCTTGAATGCCTCACTTGCCGTTCCTGGCATCTGAACCTTCTCATCTACACCATAACGTACCACGAACTCATATGCCATACCTGGTGTCAGGTTCTCAAAAACGCCTGTTTTCTGCCACTGAACAGCAGCTTGGGATGTAACCATACCAAATTCCAGTGCATCAGGGTTCTTTTCATCATCCGCTGCCTTCAAAGTAATACTTGTGTCTGTTCTCTTCGCCAGTTCCGGTGCATATTTGGGCTGCTCGGGAGCCGCCTTCTTTGTCCGTACTTTCGCCGTGGAATCGCTGTTGTCACTTGGATCTGAATAGACAATTCCTTCATATGTGCCTGCTGCGATCCTCATGCAGAATTGATATTCTGTATCTGGCTTAAGATGATCAAAGACCGGGGAGGACTGGAAGTCCTTACCGTCCATGCTATACTCATACACATACTTTGTATCTGCGCTTTTCGGTAATTCCAAGGTAATCTTCTGATCCGTCACGTCATCTGAAACAACTGGTGCATCGGGCTTCGAAAGCTTTGCTGCCTGTGGAGCTGTAATCGAATCTGCCTTTATCTGATTCTGTGAATTTTCTGTCTTAGGCGGGTCGGTCTGAGTGTTTTTATTCTCGGTTGTCAGATCGGTCGTAGTTTTATTCTCCTGCTCTGTTCCACCTTGTACTATTGCATCCTTTGACGTATCCTTTGTTGTATCCTTGACATTGCCCTGCTGATCTGGATTGTCTCCTGTCAGTGTCTGGTCCAATACATTCTTGTCATTTTCATCTGTAATCTGGTTGTTGTCTGTCGTTACCTCCGGGGGCTGCTGCGGTGTCTGGGTATCCGAGGATACGTCAGGCGTATTCGGTGTTGTCTGAACAGCCGGTGTATTCTCCTGGGCCTTTGTCTTTACTGATACCTGTCCAAGTACATCCGTCGTACCTGCCAGTCTGCTGGCAAACTGATATGTCTGCTCAGCATTCAATCCTGTGAATGTGACCGTCTTATTGGTCTTATCGTATTGCGAAGCATCTGCCCATTTCCAGGACTTTGTGTTATTCACTGTGGTCTCTATGGCATATTCGTAATTGTCCTGTGCACGTAGTGTAATACTCTGTGCTGTCTTATCAACTACTTCCAGATTGTTAGTCTGCCTATTTTCCGTTCCTGCCGCTGACGCTGCAGAAACCTTCACGTCCGGCATCATACACGCTGCCCCCGTCAAAATAAAAGCTAACATCAAAGCTAATCCTCTTCTACTCTTCCGTTTCATAAATCCCACCTCCTTGAGACTTCATATGAATACGAATCCTGCCATAAGAGTATTCTTTGCTTATATTATAACAGAGTTGCATCAGAAAGAAAGCAGTTTTCTTTAAATAGTTTCTTAATATTTTCTGTATTTTAGTCAATTATATATTAATAATCTCAAAATGGAGAGTAAAAGGACCTGCCCCATTTACTCTCCATTTTCAGAATATTCTTAAAATATCATAATTTTACTCGTTTGTGTTCCCTGTCTTATCCAATTTATCAAGAATACACCTCAAAAAGTTCTGTGCCGACATCATATCAACTCTCCAATTTGTATTTCCCTGGTAATTCATATCCACAGCAAATTTCCGAACTCCCATCTTCCAGGTCATATGTATCGTCCTTCCAAAATTAACATGTCCCATTCCAAACGGAATATCTTCATATCGCCCTGGAAGAGTTTCTTTTAACTGCAAAGCTGATAGAAATCCTTGTCCCGTTTTGATATCTTTTAGAACATCATTTCCATATAGTTTGGCAGCATTCGTAATATTCCCAACATCAGGATATATCTCCAGGCAGTCCATCTTTATCTGCTCCACATAGTAAGCCGCTTTCTGTACCGTATTGAGAAATTCAGTATCCATAGGCTTAAGTCCCAGCTTCACTCCATAGTAAGCCGCAGTATTCGCCGCCTGCCTTAGATTCTCCATGAACCTTTTTTCTGTCTCCTGGGTAGACAGTTCATAATAAACATCATATCCTGGTAACTGAACTGCCGTATTCCCTAATTCCGATGCAAAAATGACTGCCTTTTTCAAAATGTCCATGCTTTTCGCACACATTTTCTCATTGCTGCTTCCCATAGGATAGTTTTTATGGACTGCAAGATAGATCGTCTGAACCAAAACCCCGGTTTTCTCCATATATTCCCGAAGTATCTTTATCTGATCATCATGAAAATCTAACTGTTTCAGACTACTATTCACATTGTCTATGACCATTTCCACAGAATCATAACCAGCACTGTGTGCTGTCTCCAGTTTTTCCTTCCAACTTAATACCCTTGGCATTGCCTTGTCAGAGATTCCCAATGTATATGTCTTCATTTCTTCCCTTCCATATGTCGGCTCTTAATCAGGAACGCTCTGCCAGTACTGTTTCCTCGTATTTTTTTACCTCCTCGAACCACTCCATCCCCACAGGCACTTCGTTTTTCTCACAGAAATAATCCCAGACGGCATTTCCCGGCATATTTTTACACTCTTCCAGCAAAGCAAGCCGTGCTGTCACATCATCCCGTTCCATTTCCCGCAGCAGCTCGATCGGTTCCAAAAGAGCAGTAAGCAATGCCTTCTGTGTCGATCTTGTACCGATTACCCATGCTGCGATTCGATTTATGCTGGCATCGAAGAAGTCTAAGCCTATAGAAACCCGATCTAATGCATTGCAGCGGACTACCTCTTTCATCAGAAGAGACAGCTCATCATTCTGAATGACCACATGATCACTGTCCCAGCGTACTCCTCGGCTTGTATGCAGCATAATGTGGTCCAAGTACAGAAGGGTGGAGGAAATCTTATCCGCCACGCTTTCTGTCGGATGAAAATGCCCGAGGTCATAGGTCAGCACAATATTTCTGGATAATGCATAGCCAAAACACATCTCTGCCGAACCAACCGTAAAACTTTCCATGCCAAGCCCAAAAAGCTTGCTCTCAATGGCATCCATCATGCACTGCTTATCGAACTTCTCCTGAATCATCGCATCCATGCTCTCCATAAAAACCTTCCGGCGTTCAAAGGAATCTACTGGAAACTCTTTTCTTCCATCCGGCAGCCAGTGATTCAGCATACATGCATTTCCCTGGCGTCTGCCCATTTCAGCGGCAATTCTGCGGCATCTTCGTCCATGCTCAATCCAGTAATCACGGATATTTGGATCCCTGCTTGCAAGGGTATATCCATCTGCTTTCGGATGGGAAAATGCGGTAGTGTTAAAGTCCAACGCAATTCCTAATTCGTCAGCCCACTGCATCCATCCCTCAAAATGTCGGGCTTCTATTGCATTGCGTTCAATCGGCACACCACCCGTCTCCAGATAAATGGCATGCAGATTGGCCCTTTGTTTTCCCGGGAGCAGCGCAAACGCCTTTTCGTAATCCTGCCGCAGCTCCTCTGCATTTCTGGCCCGGCCCCGATAGTTCCCTGTTGCCATAATTCCCCCTGTCAGTTCGCCTCCCTGGGCTTCACATCCATGGAAATCATCGCCCTGCCAGCAGTGCACTGATACCTGGATATCCTGAAGCCTTCTTAATGCTTCCTCCGTATCTACTCCTAGCGCTGCATACCGTTCTTTTGCGATTCGGTATGCAGCTTCGATCTGTTCATTTCTCTGCATTCTTTCTCCCTCCGAATGACTCATTCTACGGTTTCTTCTGTGATGATCTTCAACTCTATATCCAGTACAGCCGCAATACATCTTAAGGCCTTTATATGCAGACCTTTCGCGAGTACACCATGGTGAGTCGGTCCTTCTATGCTCCACTCGTTCACGAATGCTCTCAAAGGCTTCGGAAATTTTACCCGCAGATTTGTATCCCCAAGCTCCAAAATAGGGCCTTTTACTCCCATCCCTTCCGCTGCGACCAACCTGTAATTACCATCTGGTCCATCCGTTAATGCAAGCATCGTAACGGGTCCGGGGTCTGGATAAAACTGGGCGACATACCCCTTTCCCTTCTTTCCATGAAGCACACCACTCATCTTAAGAACCGCCTTTTCCTTTGAAATATTTGCATCACAGGCGCCGCTGTGACCGATCAGGCAGGTATCGTCATTGAAATCCATAGAATACAGTTCTGCTGTCATAGCATTTCCAGCAGTCTCTTTTAAAATCAGCATGGCTAGGGCTGCTTTGATGTCTCCCTCAGGTGCACCTGCGATTCCTTCTGTCATCAGGACCGTCATCGCAGGATTCAGCGCAGCAACAAGATCCCTTTGTTCTTTAGGTGCATCAAATTCATAATGGGTCGCACAGGAGCTAAGACTATAACGTTCCACCAATTCAAAACACCCTTCTGCTGTCTGAGCAATATAATGCAGATCCTCATCGGATATATCATCATTCACCTCAAATAAGTCCTTCATCTGTTCCATACGCCGGACAATTCGTTCTTCCTCTACTTCTTCTCCTGTCTGTATGATTTCCTGCCAATCTAGGTGATGAATATAAGTTCCGAACTTTTTGAAAATCTCTGTCTCATCGACACACAGATCCATCATTCCTGCGTAAGAGCGCCCAAAAAGTCCCAGGTTTTTTGTGGATAAGATTTTTTTGATACGAACGGCGCTGCACCACAGATTCATCTCTTTCTCTACCGTCTGATCGCCCTCCATATGTCCCGTAATAATCGCATATTTCCTGCCAAGCTTTTTGAGAACGGCCGTTGCCTCTGGAATGCCTGCGCAGGTAATTCCCTCTCCAAGCCAGTCTCCGATTCCCTTTACATTCTCATAATCCAGACTCTTCTTATACTGCACATTCAAAAGGATTACTGGAACATCTAAATTACGCACGACAGGTGCAATGTAAACAGATGCGGCATACGTGAGCATTTGGCAGAATACAATATCGACTCTTTTTTCTGCAAAGTTTTCTCCTGCCTTCCTTGCCAGTTCCTCTGAATCAATGATACCTGCGTCCTCTATCTGGACCAGCTCCGGAGCAAATTTCCCCTTCATGATCTCATGATGGTGCTCGCACTTCTCTCTCATTCCTGCAAACTGCCCCCAATATGGCTCTAGTCCGACTGCCATAAAACCTACTACCGGCTTTTCCTTGTTCATACTGCCATCTCCTTTCGAAACTGCTTGATTTTTATTTCATTGGAGTCCCCTTACAATACCACATAATCACAATCCATCATCTGTGCTACTTTCACGAATAATTCTGCATTATGGCCGATACTCATTGCACAGTGATGCGTCGGCGCATGCTGGAACCAATTTGTAAAGTAGGTGTCAATATCGACCGGGAATTTAACATGGGTCTGTGTATTCCCGACCTGCATAATCTCTGCATCTGTGGAAATACCCTCACTTATAATCATTTTCAATTTTCCTGCACCTGTCTGTGTTAATCCGAGCATTGTGACCGGCCCTGACATGACCTTAGCTTCTACTGAAACACCCGTTCCCTGCTTCCCATGATACAGCCCCATACCTCTTAAGATCGGCTTACCATTTGAAATCTTGATATGGAAAGGACCATCATGCCCAAGCAGAATCGTTCCGTCTTCGTAATCAGCGGTTACAATCTCACAGTAGCTTCCACCTGTATTTAACGTATCACAGATCTTCATAGCAATTCCTGTTTTAATGTCCCCTTCTCCGGCACACGGTATTCCGTTGGCAGTCAAAAGAGAATGTCCGACAATAAATCCTCCCTGAATATCCTGGTACGGATTGCCGGGAACACTATGATAATAGTAGACAAGTGCATCCAGATTATAATCTTTGACCATTTTTTCCTGACCGACCGCAATATGACTGGACCATCTGAGCTGCTCATCTGTTGGCTTCTTCGCTATAGGATCAGCCTGGGAATCTCCACTGATCTGGAACATATCCTTAATTTCAACCAGTTTCTTTTCGATTTCCTCCTCTGTCACCTTCTGTACCCGCTCGTTCAAATCACACATCTCGATGATTTCGACATGGATTCCTGTCTGTGCCTGAAGCATTGTGTAATCACTATACATATCCAGCATACCGTGAAAATTACTGCCGAGGAATCCGAAACGTGAGTTTCTTAAGGTTCGCTTCACCCCTGCTGCCAGACACCATTCTTTCATTTCCTTATATGCTCTGACTGCTTCTGGACGATGTGCTGTATTCTCATTTGTTACAGATATGGCAGGTGTATAATCAAGTCCCAAAAGCCCGCTGATCACCCTGAATGGGATACCTGCGCGTTCAAATGCATTGGACATCTCTGGAACCGGACATGCACCACAGTGTGCCAGCCATTCCCCGGTAGAGGTCTTAGCATAATTTACCTGCGTTGTAGGCTGCAGATTCAGTACGATCACAGGTGCCTTGCAGATCTGATGGACTGGTAGTACTGCATCTGAGGAAACATAGGTCCCCGCATGACAGAACACCAGATCCACATCCTGTTTTTTAAACCATTCTCCAGCTTTATGCCCTTCATCCGAGCAGTCTACCAGACCATAATTATAAATTTCAGCATAAGGTTCAAGTTTCTTAGCAATAAATCCCACATATTCTATAATCCGCTCTCTGAGGCCTTCGAACTGCGGCCAGTATGCTTTTAAACCAACTGTGTAGATTCCCACCTTCGCTTGATGAGTCGGTTTTAATTTTGTATTCTGTTCCATCGTAAATCCTCCTGTTATTTTTTCTTAATCATGTCCACATATATTGCAAGCAATATAATGATGCCCTTTAATACCAACTGATAGTAGGAAGCCACATTCAGGATATTTAGTCCATTATTCATGACGCCTATAATTAGAATACCAAGCACTGTTCCTGATACTTTTCCAGAGCCGCCGGAAAAACTCGTCCCGCCTAAAACGGCTGCCGCAATTGCGTCCATCTCCGCCCCCTGCCCGGATGTAGGCTGTCCAGAGTACATCCGGGATGCTAAAATGATTCCGCTTAGGGCCGCACACATTGCACTGATGACAAAAACACTGATTTCTACCTTTTTCGCATTGATTCCTGAATATATAGCACAGCTTTTATTACCGCCCACCGCATAAATATAAACTCCCATTTTTGACCTATGTAGAATCAGATATATCATCAGTGTCACTACCAAAAATAGGATGACCGGAACCGGTACGACCCCGATATATCCGTTCCCTAACATATTGAAATTTTCATCAATGGCACGGATGGGAGACCCCTGGCTGTATATATAAGCACACCCTCTTATCATCTGCATGGTCGCCAATGTTACAATGAAGGGCGGCATATTTACCTTTGCCACAAAAAATCCGTTAAATAGTCCAAAAACAACCGCACAGGCAAGCGTAATCAGAATTGCCAGCGTAAAATGCATACCATCTTCGATCAAGCCGCAGCAAAGTGTTCCAGCAAATGCCATCACAGAACCAACAGACAGATCTATTCCTCCGCAGATAATCACAAGCGTCATGCCCAGGGCAATGATACCGTTCGTAGATACCTGTCTAAGAACATTGAAGAAGTTGTCAAATGTAAAGAATCTGTCTGAAAGAAGCGAAAATATGATTATGATAGCAATGAATGCGATTACCATAACAAATTTTGAAAGACTGTCTTTCAGTTTTACTACTTTATTCATCTTTTATCCCCGCTTTTTCTATTATTTCATCGCATATTTAAATATCTCTTTCTGGTTGAAGTCTTTCCGCTCCACATGCCCGGCAATCCTGCCTTCCCTCATGACGGAAACTCTTGTACAGAGATTCAGGATTTCCGGCAGTTCGGAAGATATTAAAATAATGCTCACATTTTCTTTTACAAGTTGAAAGATCAGATCATAAATCTCTGACTTTGCCCCAATGTCGATTCCCCTGGTAGGCTCATCCAAAATTAAAATATCCGGTTTTGCTGCCAGCCATTTTGATAGTACGACCTTCTGCTGGTTTCCGCCGCTTAATGTTCCTACAAGCTGCTGGCTGTCCGTATACTTAATCTTTAACATCTTTTTGTACTGCTCAGTGGTCTCACGTGCTTTTGAATTTTTAATCCGAAATCGGCTCATGAACTCCTTTAAAATGGTGATAACGGAATTGAAATAGATCGTATTTTCTAAAAAAAGACCTTCCTTTTTACGGTCCTCCGGCACCAGAGCAATTCCGTGTTCCATTGCATCACCGGCGTTTCGTATCTTTACTTCTTTTCCCTGGATCTCGATTTCTCCCTGATAAGAGTCCAATCCAAAAAGAACTCGTACCAGCTCAGTCCTTCCTGCACCAATCAATCCATACAGACCGTGAACTTCTCCCTTTTTCAACTCAAAGTCTACATGATGCACATACTGGCTTGAGACATCCTTCATTTTCAGGACGGTCTCTCCAATCGCATTTATATTATAGTGGTACATTTCTTCTACCTGGCGTCCCACCATCATCTCCACGATATCCTGCATACTAATTTCATCGATATTGCGTGTTCCAATATAGCATCCGTCCCGAAGAACAGTCAGCCTGTCTGCAATCTGTGTAATTTCCTCCATCCTATGTGAAATATAAATAATTCCAATTCCCTTTTTCTTGAGCCGTCTGATGGTAGCAAATAGTTTATCCACGTCTTTTTCGGATATTGAGGCCGTGGGCTCATCCATCACGATCAGCTTCACTTCCTCAGTTGCCAATGCACGTACAATCTCCACGATCTGCTGCTGGGCAATGCTCAAAGTATCTACCATGGCATCCACATCAATATCGAATCCCAGCTCCTTAATTGTCTTCTGCGCAATTTCCCGGCGCTTTTTATTGTTGATAAATACTTCCTTTCCCTCTGTTCCCAGGAGTATATTATTGGCAACACTCAGCTTTGGAACAAGTGAAATCTCCTGGTGGATTACGCTGATTCCCTTCGCCTTTGCATCGTTCACGGAAGAAATTTCTACTATTTCCCCATTAATTTTGATTTCCCCAGCATCTTTTGTGTAGATTCCTGCTAAAATCTTAATCAGTGTGGACTTCCCTGCCCCGTTTTCTCCCAGCAGTGCATGCACCTCGCCCGGCATTACCTCAAGCTTTACATTGTTCAATGCTTTCACACCCGGAAAAGTCTTTGTAATCCCTTCCATTGCAAGCAGTAAGTTCTCAGACATTCTACGCACCTCCCTCGTATGCCTCTTTTCGAACATGAGAGCAGTCAGTAGAACCGACTGCTCCCGTGGTTACGGATTAATACGCATTTGTCTTCTGATAATCTTCCACATTTTCTTTATCAATCCATTTTTCTTCTACATAGATAATGTCATCATCCGGCTCATTGCCTTCCAGGATTTTATAGACCTGATTTACAACCTCTGTGGCAAGAAGACTCGGATACTGTGCTGATGTTCCAAGGAGTTTTCCTTCCTTGATTAATTCACATGCATCTTTTGCACCGTCGATTCCCACTACAAATACATCATCCAATTTATTTGCGCTGTCTAATGCTGCGATAGCACCAATCGCTGCAGGATCATTTGTCCCGAAGACACCATTGATTTCTTCATTTGCCTGAATCATATTCTCCATGATCGGAAGCGCTGCCTCTACAGAACCATCTCCATCCTGCTGTGCTACGATCTTGATATCTGGATACTGCTCAATGACTCCCATAAAGCCTTCCATTCTGTCCTGAACTGCCATATTCGTAGATAAATCAATAATCGCTACATTTCCTTTTTCGCCCAGAGCCGCTACCAGTGCCTCTGCACACAGCTTGCCTCCCAACACATTATCGGATACCACCTGAGTTGCAACTAAATCTCCGTCAAAGACCTTGGTATCAATTACAACAACCGGAACCTTTTTTGCCTGGCATGCTTCCAACGCTGGTTTGATTCCTTTCCAGTCATTCGGACTGACAATCACTGCATCTACCCCCGATGCTACTGCATCTTCAATCTGGGAAATCTGTTTTTCCAAATTTAACTGCGCATCATATGTAACCAGTTCGCCTCCGCGCTTTTCGATTTCCTGCTTGAGAACATCATTCTCTGCAATCCAAAATGGATTATTCAGTGACATAAAGGAAGCGGCTATGCGGAATTTCCCTTCCTTCTCATCTTTCGTTTCTTCCTTCTTACTGTCATCACTGACCGGAGCCTTTGTTGTACATGCAAAAAGACCTAAACTCATAACAAATGCTAATATAACTGCTATTACCTTTTTCATTCCTTTTCCTCCTACGATTTCATCTCACTATTTCTTAACATTTATTGCTCCTATTTTTTTGTCACACATATCCCTGATTTTCCTGCTTTTTACCTTTTCCTCCATGTTCATTTAATACTTCAGTTCACATCGTTTCTTTTTCATAATACTTCGATTATTTCTTTCCTCCTTACTATTAACTAATTTTTCGCGCGATTTAATACTATTTTTTTAAAATAATCTTGTATTATTCTCTTTTTCTTACTTTTATGATATACTTATGAAAGCACAAAAACAAGACAACTTATTGCCCACAAATTCCGATATATTGCTCTCAAATTAACTGCTGTCTAGCTATTCATAAGGAGGTTATATGTTTGAAAAAATGAATATAGACGTTGGACCCAAATCTCAATGGAAGACTGCGACCCCAACATCTTATACTATGAGCCTGCCCTTTTATCTGTTGGAATGGGGGCATTTTATTGCAAATAAGGATTATTACACTGGACGTAAAAATTCCAACCGTTTTCTTCTTTTTCACACCCTGAGCGGCTGTGGCAGTCTGACTTATAATAATAAGACTTACCTTTTGTCAGCCAACACCATCGCCATCATACAATGCAACGCTTCCCATCATTATGAGACCCATTCCGCCGAGCCATGGGATTTCCGATGGTTCCATTACAATGGAACTGCTGCCCACATTTATTACAACCTATATAATCGGAACGACCTGTATTTCCATGAAATTGCCCCGGATAGTCAGGAAGCAGACCTGATCAGGAAAATCACTTCCTCTTCCAGTGAATATAATCTGGATAAAAATTTGATGATATCAGAATGGATCATCAGTCTGATGACTCATTTGATTCTGGAAAAAAGAAAAAACGCACTGCAGGATTCTCCGTTAATTACGGAAAAACTCAACAATGCGATAGATTATATGTCAGAACACCTGACCGAAAAGATAGGTATTACGGATATCTCCAACTCCGTCTTTCTGTCCCAATACCATTTTCTTCGGACATTTAAGAAACAGACTGGATTAACACCTTATGAATATTTGATCAATCTACGAATCAATAAAGCCAAAGAACTGCTCATATCAACTCAGGACTGCCTGGATGATATTGCGGCCAACAGCGGTTTTACAGATGCTAAAAATTTAATTTATAACTTCAAGCGGATTGTGCATCTGACCCCGAATGAATATCGGAAAGATATGTCGATTTAACAAAGGGGTCAGGCCCTTTTGCTCTTCATTTCCAGAATCTTCTAATTTTATGGATATGCTTATAATTCATCCTCCATCAGGAAGGTCTTGCCATCCTCCACCATAGTCCTGAGCCGTTCATACTCTTTTTTTAACATCTCTATCCCCTCATCAGTAATGATATAGGATTTTCTGCGGCCCTCCTCCTGGGTCAGACGGATAATCTGATTCTTCTCGAATTTAGAGAGCATTGCGTAGAGCGTCCCTGGTCCTACTCTGACCCTGCCCCCGGATATTTCTTCCACCCGGTCCATGATGTCAACACCACAGCATTCCTTCATCAAAGCCATCAGAATATAATACATGGGTTCTGTTAATGTTTGAAATTGTTCTCTTGCCATACATGATCACCTTCTGCCTGCCATTATAGTTGAAGCTTATTCTTTATAATCTGGATCTGCTCTACATCCAATGACTCATCCGAATACATATACAATAGTTTATCTTGAAAACGTACAGTATATAGACCACCCGCCATACCGCCTTCAAAAGCAGATACGGCCTCCCACTTAGCTGTACAGTCCCTTGGTTGATAAGCATTTTTTTCATACCGCTGCCAGACCTTGTTCAAGATCCATGGATGCTCTGTCTGAAAAACATAGTACCACAAGGTGTCAGTGTTCTCCTCTTCTTCCTTTGAATCTGCGCTTTCTCCATACTCGACCTGAAAATACCTCATGGAACCTAAGATTCCTTCCAAATGTCCCTCATCTGTATGGACGATCTGCCCGGAAACCTCTTTATAGTCAGCCTGGGTCAAAGGGATATCCGCCTTCGACAAAACAGGCTTCTCTCCTCCAGAGGTCATCACAACTACGATAATAACGGGAATGAGTACGATTGTAATCCCTAATGCTGCGAGCATCTGTACTGCCCAATTGTTTGCTCTGGATGGTCTCCATATTTCCAGCACCGCCATAAAAAGCAGCATGACCAATCCGGCCGATACAGGCACCAGAAGGAGATAGGCAGAACCTCTCATCCCTGCTATTAGAAGATACGTACCTGCAATCAGAGAATATGCACCTATTTCCACAACCCACATATAATTTTTTAGATATCGTATGATGACCTGCCCCTTTCCTCCATAAAATGGTATCCTTCCCTCCAACAGCTCCTTTCTCTTGTAATGAGCTGTGATAAGCATAGCAATCCCTTCCGTTAATTTTTCAAGACAGCCCAGCAAGCTTCCCACAAGTAACAGCAGCATCAAATCGAAAAAAATCCACCGTTCGAAATTCAATGTTAAAAATTGAAACCAAATCATTCCCGTAACAAATCCGATTCCGGCAAATTCCCAAAACCATTGTACTCGCCCGGCCCTTTTTATATTATATAGACGTTCCTCTGGAGTGACAATCGGGACTGCATCCCTCCGTTCTTTCCTGAATACACAGAACTTACGCCGTCCATCTACCAGCTTCCAGCCCGCTGCCCCACAATATTCCGCATATTCTTGTGCTTCCGGCTCCGGTCTTGTGTCCATTTCGCTCCCCTTCGGAAATACTTCCACAGCATATTCAATGTCTTCTGGCTCCCCTTTTTCAAAAATCAGACCAAGCTTCCACCCTTTAAAATGCCATCCTCTGGCTGACATATTGTGTAAATATTCCGCAAAGGTATCACATTCCCAATAATGGAACTGCTTTAAAATCCGTTTTCTATTCTTCATGAGACTCCCTCCTCCCATCCATATTATCGAGTATCGATATTTCTATTTTTATTATAATATCGATACTCGATAATGTCAAATATAAACATACATTTACAAAGGGGGCAGACCCTTATGCTCTTCATTTCCAGAATATTCTGTAAATGGCTTGCATAAGGGTCTGCCCCCTTTGATATTACTCCCGATAAAACACCGGCATACGATCGAGCGGCGCATCTACCGTAATCTCTGTCCCCCCTGCAGCTTTCTCTCCGGTATTCCCATTCACCCAGCCAATACCATCTCCCGGCAGATATACCTTACGACTGCGTGCCCCATATTCCATCACAGGTGCTGCCAGGATCTGGCTGCCGAACAGATACTCATCTCCCATATCATATACCCGGTCATCCTCTGGGAAATCATATACAAGCGGCCGCATCAGCGGTGTGCCTGTCTCACGGGCAATTTGAATTTGTTCCTTGATATAAGGGATCAGCCTTTCCCTGACAGACAGGTATTTGCGCATAATCTGATAAGCCTCTTCGCCAAAGCTCCACAGTTCGTTCCCGCCTCCGCTGTTGCATTCTCCTGACATGTCTTCCATACTGCCTGCCTCCTCATAAGGCCTGCGATATCCATGCATTCTCAAGATCGGACAGAATACTCCGAATTGGAACCACCGTATCATCAGCTCCCGGAATTCCTCATCCTCGGCGTCTCCGCCATAAAAACCGCCTATATCAGTAGTCCAGAGTACGATTCCGCACATAGACATGTGAAGTCCCGCCATCAATTGTCTGCGAAAACTGTCAAACGTAGACGGCACATCTCCTGACCAGATGACAGACCGAAGACTCTGCGAACCAATCCACCCGCTCCTGACTAAGATAATTCCATCGGATTCCTGTCCCGCTTTCGTCTCCCAAATTCCTTCCCTTAACAGGCCAGCCTCTACACTCTGGTTATAGGCAAACGGATAATAGCAGGAAACCTCCAGCCCATTCCCCTTTGCAAGGCGCATATTCTCATAGGCATAAGGATAAATTTCCGGTTCCGCCTCATCCAGCCAAAAGGATGTAATTCCATGCCGCACATAATTCTCTTTGAGTTTCTCGAACAGCATTCTTCCCGCTTTCGGCTCAGTCATATCCAAATAAGTCAAGGCTCCCCTGCAGAGAAAGAATATATCTGGTCCGTGCTCCGCTGTAATCAGACAGCCCTTATCCCTGAGCATCCTATAATTCTCACTCCGCATATCCACCGTAGGCCAGACTGACACCATCAGATGAATTCCGTCTTTTTCCAGCTCCTCCTTCATCTTCCAAGGTTCCGGGAAATATTTCTCATCGAACCTTAAGTCTCCCTGGAAGGGCCAATGAAAGTAATCCACCACAAGTACGGAAAGTGGAATCTTTCTTTTTCGATGCTCCCGAGCAATCTCAAGCACCTCCTCCTGGGTCTTGTACCGAAGCTTGCTCTGCCACAGCCCAAAAATCCAATCCGGGTACTGGGGACACCGCCCTGTCAGCGATGTATAGCGCTCCATGATCCGTGCCGGAGTTCCTCCTCCAATCACCACATAGTCCAGTTGACGTGACATCGAAGCTTCCCATAAAAAACGATTCTTCGCAAATTCTGCTCTGCCCACCCCTGGATGATTCCATAGGAATCCATAACCCAGCGTAGAAATGTAAAAGGGAATCGTACACTTCGTATTCTTCTGACAGAGGTCTACTGTACACCCCTTCAAATCCAGGCAGTCCCGATTCTCCTGTCCCATCCCATAAATATGCTCTGTCTGATTGGCATAGAAATACGCCCGGATCTGACAGCTTAGCCCGCCGATCCCCTGATACTCCCGCGCCTTCTGATAAGGCGGCATACCGCACGTCTCATCGATCCACGCTTCCTTTAGAATCTGTTTTCCTTCATAAAAAAATGTAATCTGACCGAATTCATTGATTTCTGCCCGTGTCCCGCCACACTCTAGTACTGCCATCTTTCCTTCCAGGAACGCTCTGGTGCCTTCTCCATCCTCCGGCTTTAGATTATAATGAAGGCTCCTGTCAACAGGAGCCTTAAAAGAAGCCCTGACCCGGACACTGTCTCTGCCACAGGCTTCTACACACACATATTCACCACAATGGGACCATTCAATCCGGTCCTGATCGATTCGATATTCCATCCGATACCTCTTTCATCCATGAGTCTTCATAAACTCTCAAAATATTCACAGTTCGCTGCAAATACCACATTCAGCGGCATATAATAATCTTCCTTCTCTGTTTTTTTTCCATAACAGACATACTCGAACATCAGCTCCACAGCCCGAAAGCTCTGTAAGGGCAGGTCCTGATAAATCACCGCATCAATCGTAGAGTCCTTGATAAAGGGGACCACCTCCGGGTAAATATCGTACCCTAACAGAACCGTCTCCCCCTTCCCGTATTCCTTGAGACATTCCGCCGCATCCTGCAGGTTACACACGAAATCCAGAATCACATCCGGTTTTCTATCCTTAAGTACACTGCGTATCTCACTCCTCTCCACATCCGGGACAGGTGAGGTCCAGGCAGGCTCTAAAAGCTCGAACTTCTTCCGGCTCTTCTCCATTGCATCATAAAATCCTTTCAGACGCTCGCCCACGACCAGCTTATCCCGATGGTTATGCTCACTGACCAGAATCTGCACGCGGCTTCCCTCTTTGGAGAACTTTTCTAAAAGTTCCTGCATCAGTCTGCCGCTCTGGTAGTCATTACATCCCACACTGCACAGAGGATGAAGTCCTGGAATCCGCCTGGAGAACAGGATCACATTCCTGCCTGTCTCGATCAAATGCTCGATCTGTGAGGAGACCTCCTCATAATGATAGCAGAAAATAATGAAATTCTCGATTCCCAGCTCTTCTAATTCAATTAAATCCTGAACCTGCCTTTTTGGCTCCTCTCTGTCGGAATACCGGGTAATCAGATGGAGGCCGTCATCCTCATAAGTTTCGATTGCCCGCTCCACTCCAGCCTGGATCTCATCAAAGAAATATCCAAAACGTGTGGAATAAAATCCCACAAATGCAATCTTATATTCTTGGTTCATCGCAAGATTGCGGGCATGATTATTCATACGAAAGTTATATTCTTCCAACGCCTGATAGACCCGTTTTTTTGTCTCTTCGGAATAGGCCCCTTTTTCATGAAGTATATTATATAATGTGGTCCTTGAGACATGAAGCTCCTTTGCCAGCTGATTCAGTGTCATTCTTCTTTTTTCATTATTTCCCATCTATCATACCTGCTTTATATTATTTCATTTTCCAGTAGACATGATGTTTCTCATTCCCGATTTCCGGGAGTGGTACCCAAGTAAGCCGGCCCCCTTCTTCTGTCTGGAAGGCCAGTCTCTCCCTGTCAATAAGCGCTGCCTTCATCTCCTTTTCCGGTTCCATCTCCTGTATCTTAAATTTAAGAAATGTCTCCTGATCAGATAATGCCGCCAAAATATACGGTCCATAGGCCAATACTGCCGTGTCAGGGCTGTCTGCTGTCGTTTCTATTCGAAGGCGGCAGTGAAACCGAATATGGATATCCTCTGTCGCTCTTGTCCTCTGAATATTAATATATCCGTCCGCGCCGCATTTTGCAAGTGCGTTTCTTCCATTTTCCACAACACTGTACTGCCCGTCGCACCAGTATGGACACCGTATCTTCAGCAAGAATTCTCCTTCTCCCGCAAAATGCAGATGGATACCTCCAGGATTTTCCTCAAGCTGCTGGATCACCTTCACACCTTTTTCCTCCCACGTGGTCTCTGCATTCAAGAACAGGTTGACATAAAGTGTATCTGCTGTATGAAAATAGATGCTTTCCGAATACTTCATCTGGCTCTCCATTCCGGTCCCATGACAGCAGGCATTCACAAATTTCGGGTCCTTCCTAGATCCCGGAGCAAGCGGGTAGAAATAAGTGATGTCTCCAGTCGGCTCCTTATCGCCGCCTGCCACGATATGATTGAACATCGCACGCTCATAATAGTCCATATAACGGACATCGGGATGATATTTGAACAGCTCCTTGGTCAGCTTCAGCATATTATAGGACGCACAGAATTCTGCTGTCTCTGTAGTCAGGTGGCCCGCCGCATTGTCCGGCTCAAAGAACATTTCATTATCTCCGGTCCCTCCATTGGCAAAAATGTGACTGTCTGTCACTGCTTCCCAGAAATACGCTGCTGTATCGTAATACTGTTTTTCCCCAGTCGCCCGGAACATTTCCATACATCCGACAATCTGTGGAATATGCTGGTTCGCATGCATCCCTTCCAAAACATCATATTTCTCCTGCATAGGCACGAACAGCCTGTCATTGTCGAACATCTTTGCAGTCACAAGAAATGCTTTCTCTCCAGTCAGCTCGTACAGCTTGGCAAAGGATTCATTCATACCGCCATACTCCCCGGCAATATAGGTATCCCACATCTTCTCGCACTGGACCTTATTCAGACGGCTCAGCCTGCGATATACCCACATCCCCGCCTTCTTTGCCACCTCCAGGGCCTCTTTTACCTCTGCCTGACAGTATGCGTCCAGAAGTCCGGCCAGCAATTTATGCAGGGTATAATAAGGCGCCCAGATATTAGGATAACGCTCCCCCTGTTCTAAAAGGTCGAACTGTTCTTCCGAATACCCTCCAATATACCCTTCCTGAAACCCTTCTTTTTTTGAGAACATCTCCTGGCACTTTGCAAGTTCCATCACCAGATAACAGAGCTTTCTGTAGATTTCCTCATTCTTTGTCTCTCGATAACATAAGGCAAGTGCAGACAGATAATGCCCTGTAGTATGTCCCCGAAGCAGACACTCTGGCGAATCCCATCCCGCCATCTGTGGCGCCCCCAAGGTATCGAGCCCCGCTGCCTTTCGGAAATTATACAACATCTGGTCATCATCGATATTCTGAAAGTAGGCAACTGCATTTTCCATGGCCCGGTAAAACACACTGTTCGGTAAAAGAGCAGTCTCCCCGGAATCCATCGGATGAGCAAGAGGTGCCGTATCCATTTTCTCCGTCTCAAAGTCCTCTCTCACTTCCACTTCCAGCTTCGCCAAAATCGGTTCATCCTTCACGGTTCCCGTCAGACAAAAGTTCCCACATTGGCCGAACACCTGCTCATTTCCCCCTTCCCAGGTAACCTGTCTGGAAAAGAAATGTCCGTTATCTGCGCGCAGTACTACTGCTCCTGGAAGCAGCGCAAGCTTATCTTTTCTTACTGTCCTCTTTAAAGGCAGCGCTTCCACGATTTTCTCTTTCCTGGGTTCCTCCAGTATGTGAACCTCATATATCTTCTCTTTGGACAATCCGCCATATTCGAAACACGCATGAAGATGGACCTTCCTGTCACCAATCCCGTTCCACGGCCTCGTCACACTTCCATCAGGTCTTAAAAAAAGTTCATTGTCGGATACCCATGTGATCTTCGAACCATTTTCCCCGACCAAGGGCAGCCTTAGGTCAAACTCCACGGTATTGAGGTTGCCAAGATAGACCTTCCTGATGTCCTCCTCAATAATCATTTCTGCTGTTTTTGTCATAGATCTTTCCCCCAAGTTTTACAGTTTAGCCTTTCACAGAACCACTTGTCAGGCCTGATACAAGTGATTTTCTCATAATCAGGAACAATACAATGATTGGTATGATGACCATGGTCGCTGTAGCCATCAGGCTGTTCCAATTCACTCCATAGCGTCCCATGGATTTGTACATCATAACGGTCATCGGCAGCTTGTCTCCATCTGATAAAAATGTCATGGAAGCCATCAAGTCACCCCATGCTGCCATGAATGCAAAGGATGCACATGCGAAGATTCCCGGATATGCATTTGGCAGAATGACTTTATAGAAACAGTTGAAGCGGTTGCACCCATCCACGATAGCCGCCTCCTCCAGCTCCTTCGGCACGGACGTAAAGTATGGCCGCAGGATAATGATGGACATCGGAATCGAGAACAAGGCATCGAACAAAATAACGGAAGCGTATGTACCAGTAATGCCTAATTTGTTAAATGTCTGAAGCATCGGAGCTAAGAACATAACCATCGGCAGCATCTGGGTCACCGTCAGAATTAAAATTAAAAGTTGTTTTTTCTTCATTGCATAACGTGCCAGTCCATAAGCCGCAAATGTCGCAAGGACTGTAGATATCAAAGTGGCTCCTACTGCAATGATCAGACTGTTTTTCAGATAGGAGAACATGGAAATCCCATCATGTACTGTGAACTGTGTGATATAAGCCTCCAGTGAAAATTTTGCCGGCCAAAATGTCGGCACAGCACTGAATATCTCTTCCTTTGTCTTAAAAGAGGTGATGACCATCCAGTAAAGAGGAAACAGATAAACTACTGTAAACAAGACCGCAATCACGGTACAGGCATACTTCTTGACCTGCTTGATCTGATATTTACTCATATTATGCTTCCTCCTTCATGACTAATTTCGAATAGAAAATTGCCACCACAAAGATAATCAGGAAATAAATGTTCGCCATCGCACTGCCCTTGCCAAAATCAAAGGTCGTAAAGTTCTCCTGATAAATCAGCGTCGAAATCATTTCTGTTGCATGGTTTGGTCCACCCTGTGTCATTCCGACGATCAAATCATATGCCTTAAAGGTATAGATGAAGCCGATTGTGACCGCACTGACCATGGTCGGCTTGAGCAGTGGAAGGGTGATATAACGAAGACTCTGCATCTTAGAAGCCCCGTCAATCGTAGCTGCCTCGTACACGTCATCGGAAATGGTCGTCATTCCCGTAATAACAAGAAGCATATTGAACGGAATACCGACCCAGATATTTGTCGCTGTCACCGCAATCATTGCATACTTCGGATCACTCAGCCAGGGGATTGGTTCCTTGATCAGGTTCAATGCCGAAAGGAAGTAATTAATTGCGCCAGAATCGCTTGCCCACAGCCATTTCCAGATAATACCAATGACAAGCATCGGCATCACCCACGCAATCAGAGTCAGACCGCTTGTGACATTGGCTCCCGGGAATTCCTTATGGAAGAAAAGCGCCAGTAAAAATCCAATTCCCAACTGGAAGATAATGCATACTATAGTGAAAATAAAGGTATTACTGACTGACTTTATAAACAGCTTATCTGCAAATATGGACTGGTAATTGGAGAGTCCAATAAATTCTTTGACTCCACTCTGAAATGTGGAAATGTCGTATTTCTGCATACTGATCAGAATGTTGTAAGCGATTGGGTATACCACAAATGCGACGATGAATATTACCGCCGGCAGAACATATAGGTAGCCGACAGTTTCATTCGATAATCTCCTGTGTTTTCTTTTTGTTCCTTTCATAAAGCACCGCCTTTTTAAAACAGGTGCGTCCATAGGATGCACCTGTTCTTATAATATTTGTATCTATTCCTGACCTTATATAAGACCAGGCCTAATACGGATCTTCTTCTCTATTCCTTGTCCACATACTCCTGCATTGCCTTGATTCCGTCGGCTGCTGCATCATCTGCACTCACACCCGTGCCGACCTGCTGAATCATGTCACGCAGTACCTGTGAAATCTGCGGCCAAATTGGAGATGGTCCTCTTGTCTTAGCCACTTCCATGTTCTCAACGAATACCTTCATGACCGGATCATCTGTAAAGTATTCATCTGCCATAGCAAATGTCTTAACAGTCGGAATCATACCAGATTTCTTGCAGTAATCGTTCATCGTCTCTTCTGTAAACAGGCTCTTTACACATTCCCAGGAGCCCTCGAAGTTCTCATTATTGACAATTGCCAGATTCTCACCGCCAATACAGGTCGCACTTGTGCCCTCATAAGCCGGGATTGGTGCAAACGCATACTCGAAATCTGCATCCTTCTCTAACTCAGGAAGTCTCCAGTTGCCATCAATGTACATTGCAGCACGCTTTGCAACGAACTGTCCATAAGCATCATTCTGTCCCCATCCAAAAGCTTCCTTACTCATAGAACCGTTATTCGCCAGATCCTGATACAACCCCAATGCCTTTGCAGCGCCCTTGTCAAGTGTATTCCAATCAGCACCAGTCTCATACAAGAATGGCATAAAGGAATAAGTAGAACCCTCATCATCAATTGCATTGATCGCGAAGCCATATGTACTGTCACTTGTCAGAGCCTTGGCATACTCTTTCAATTCATCCCATGTAGCAGGAGGATTCTCAAAGCCAGCCGCCTTTAGCATGTCTACATTGTAAACAAGAACCAGGTTGTTCGCATTCAATGGAAGTCCATATAACTTATCATCATACTTGCAGGATTCCAACGGACCTGAATAAAATTCTAAGTCCTTCATCTCAGAATCAACTTTCTCTGTCAAATCTGCGAATATTCCCATTGCAGAAAAGGAAGCATGATCACATCCATCCACCTGAATAATATCTGGTAAACTCTTGCTCTGTGCCGCAACTGTAATCTTACTAACCAACTGTGAAAACGGAATCTGCTCAATCTTCACCGTATACTCCTTCGAGCCATCTGAGAAGGCGTCTACTGCATCATAGAAAGCCTTCCCATAGGAATTCTCCTTGCTCATAAATGTCCACATGACTAATTCCGTCTTTCCATCCTTCGTTTTTTTCGCTTCCTTCTTAGTATCAGAAGAACCGCCGCATCCAGCTAACATTGAAGCGCACATTGCTATAACAAGCCCGCAGGCAGAAATGCGTTTCCACAAACCTCTTTTTTTCATAATCTTTTCCTCCATTTTTTTGTTTTACTGCCTGATACGTATCTCTAGTTAACACGTGTTAACCACCCGGGATAAAAAATTAGTTTACACGTGTTAAGTAAACTATGATTTTATTATAGCATCACTTTAACTTTCGTCAACCACTTTTTAACTTTCGTTTGTAACTTTCAGACAAATACACAAGATATCCCCTTAAAATTTGTGCATTTTACCTAAAGAAACAAAGATGGCAGCCCTCTTATGATTACCATTTTCAGAATACTCTCAAGATAGCTTATAATCCCATCAGCCTTCTTGTCATATTCTGCAGCTTTTCTTTTTTCATCCCCTGCTGATGCACTGCTCTACGCACAAAAAAACGATACCAATCGGTATCGTCCTCTCATTCCATCTATCTGATGTACCTTCAAAACTACACACAAAGAATCTTTAAACATCCATTTCCTATCACCTTGCTTGG
>NZ_JABACJ020000027.1 GCF_012524165.2 Faecalicatena faecalis | reverse complement strand
ACGCAAATATATGCGTTATATATAAACCAAGGGCTGAATGCTCATAAAGAAGCCTTCAGCCCTACCATTATCATAGAAGATCTGCTTTTACAGAGATTTCTTCACACACTCCTTATTGCAAAAAACCTGCTTAAAATCTGTATTTTTTAAACTTATTAACCGTATCATATTCGATTACCTTTGATTACCTTTTGGTTACTTTACAACTAAATTGCGATAGCTTTTTCAATTTGTTGCCGCTTACTCTTCTCATTCTTATTACTATAGTAGTAATACTTTTTTGTTGTCTCTATATCAGCATGCCCCATCTGTTCTGCAACAATACTATCATCAACATCTGCATCAATTAAGGTAGTTCCATAGGTTTTTCTAGCTTTATGTATAGATCGATGATGTAAATGTAGTTCTTCACATATACTTGTCATTCGCTTATTAAATGTATTCTCTCTAATACGTTTGCCATTGTTCATAAACAGATACTCACCATGCGGATTTAGTTTGACAATTTCCGCTATTATCCATTCAGCAGTTTCTGTTATAAGCAAATCTCTGTTACCAGCATCAGTTTTTGCAAATTCCTCTACATCAACAACCCATTTACCAGTTTCCTCATCTTTGTATTTAATTTCAGTTCTCCTAATATGAATAATTCTGCCCTCTATATCATTTTTCTTTAAAGCGGATAACTCTCCTACTCGTACACCTGTTACGAATACTAGCAATACGCCCCAATTCCAAATAGTTGGATTGTTCTTTACATAACTTACTATACATGGTATTTCGTCCTCAAAAAAGACCTCATCTTGCTTTGTCTTTATTTTCTGAGTGAAAATGGTCTTTGGTAATTCCAAGTCCCCGAAAAATTGAGTAATACTGATTGAGGTATATTTCTTCTTTTTTGCATATTTAAAAATACCATTTATCAGTAGGCGAAGCCCAGAGAATGTTTTTACCGTCAATTCAAAATCACAAATACTGGACTTTATGAATTTCTCTAAATCTTCTTCTGTAATATCCTTAAACTGTTTAGAAGAAATAGCTGCTTTTGAAAAGAATCTCTCAAAATCTGAACAGTATCTATCATATGACTGTTTACGAATTTCTTTATATTCCAGTTTCTGGTTCACCCATTCTGTAAAGACAGTTCTTATATAAGGAACGTCCTTATGTTCCTTAATATATTTAATAACAACATCTTCGATTGCTGTCTGAGTAGTTCGCTTCTTTAAAACCCTCCCTTTTTCTTCATCTGGAAGATATGTATACCATTTTCCGTTTTTACCCTCCCATATTTCATAAGGGTGTTCTTTCAACAATTCTTCTCTTTGTGCCATAGCGAATTGTATTTGAATTCTCTCGTAGTTTATTATACCTTTTTCTATCATAAAATTCAATAAGTTCGCATCATTCACAATGGAAACTTTATTATATGGATTTAGATTTTCTGGTAACATTTCTTCCGTTTTCTCATCTCCCTGCTTCTATGTAATAATGTAATTTATTTCGCTATGGCATATCATGAGTAATCAGATGGCTCTGGAAAGCTCCACTGGATTTTCACCATTCCCATTCTTATGGGACAACCGCATCATGCGAGTGTATCATTATTCTGACATACGGGTCATGGCAGCAACCTTTCCAACAGTCGCTTACGGATCACTGGCGTGGTCGCTCGCTCTTTTGTCCCTCCTTTCATGGGTCATGGCGTTCCAGTCCGTCGGCTCACCGTATATCAAACGTATCTGATTACTTTATTCAGTTTTCAAAGAACATTTATCGGGGAGCTGAAATGAGGTGGTAGGACACTCCCGAATACCATTTATTTCACTTTGACTTCAAAATCTAAAATTGCCTTAATCAATGCAGCTCTTATTCTGCCTTTCAGTTCCATATCAACCACGATATACATATTTCCGTGTTCATCATAGAAAGGTCGTAAACTGGCTTTTGATATGTAAGCGTCATAGTGATTTAAAATCTTTTCGATTGCCACCTCATCACCATCAGCAGCAGAGCTGATTGTGGAAAATGATGGGCATTTCTTTGTAGACTTCATCATGTTTTCAATCCTCCTCGTACATATCTCTTATGAGCTTTAATGTGTGCAGCCTGTTTCTACAAACGGAAAATCGTTCCATTCCCACGACCTCTGCAATTTCAGCGTCGGTCATTTCAAGAAAGTAGGACATAAGCAGAATGTTACGTCGTCTTTCAGATAATTCTTTGATTGCTTCACATAAGCGTTCATCATAGATACGGACTTCTGAACCGAATACATCAAATGATGTAAACTCAACGGAATACTCGTCCATGATACCCATATGGTTTAGTTCCATTTCAGACAGTTCACAGAATGGAGTTTCACGTCTTGCACGTCTGCCAAGCTCTCTGTCGTAGTTCTTTACAGTTCGGCCTATAACCTTGCGAGCCAGACAGTCAAATTGAAGTCTGATTGCGTTCTCGAAAGAAGATGGTTTCATAATCTCACCCCCTTTCCAGCTAAAGTTGCTAAAGCGAAAAGTCTTCTACCTCTTTTCGCACTAACACTCACCAGTGGGGGTGGGCTTTGATACCCAACTTCAAAAACTTTTTTAAAAAGTTTTTTGCAGCAAAAAAGCACAAGGACAATACGCGCGTATTGACTTTGTGCTTTCCAAATTGTTCCTGCTATATGATGTGAAAAACCATATACAAGGGTGTTATAGTCCGCTGAATTTAAACGGATTTTTTTAACAAATTGCCAATGGTCGAAAGTTGTCGAATAAATAAATATTCCATGCGGCTACCTCCCATAGCCGCTAAAACAAAACAACCTAGTCACCGTTAGGCAAAAAATAAAACGGCGGCATTTGTTTTACCGTCGTCTTATCTAAAAGGGCGCAAAAAACCATTACTGCTGACAACGGTTTTTTTATTTACCGCCAAGCAGTATTTTTAGCTGTTATTTACGCATAATAGGAACTACAAAACCTAGCAATACGTTTTACTACACCTGTTACTTATTCTTTAGGAACAGTAAAATGTAGTGAGGTGATTTACTATGCGTAAAAAAGAAGATAGGTACGATTTCAGAGCCTTTGGGCTTGCCATCAAAGCAGCAAGGAAAAAACAAGGTCTGACTCGTGAACAGGTGGGTGCAAAGATTGAGATTGACCCACGTTATTTAACAAATATTGAGAATAAAGGACAACACCCAAGTTTACAGGTACTTTATGACCTTGTGACTTTACTTAATGTGTCCGTTGATGAATTTTTCCTACCTGCCAGCAGCCAAGCCAAAAATACAAGGCGCAGGCAGTTGGAAAAGCAGCTCGATACATTCTCCGACAAAGATATGGTAATTATGGAGATTGTTGCTGACGGTATCGTTAAATCTAAAGAAGTGGAGGAAAGTTAAATCCTCCATTTTTTACTTGTCATAACTCTTCAAAGCTATATCCATTGATTCTGTGGCAATTATACCTACCTCAGGCAATCCGACCAATATGGCACTTTTTACTTCTTTTTTTGTCGTACCTAATTTTTTTGCGGATTTTACATGAAATTCTATTCCACTAAGCAAACGAACTGCTGATAAAACAGCAATATATGCTAGCTCTTGCGTTTTAGGATCTAATGCACTATTTTCTGAGTTTTTCATTGCCATATCCATAAATGATTTTCCAATACTACCTGATTCTTTCGTAAATACTCCAAATCCGTTTCCCATGATTTCATCCTTGTTTATCTAAATATTTATGTGCTAATTTATATACTTGCTGAATTTTTTTGTTCGATAAATCCCAAGAAAATAGTTCTTGTTCAATCAGTTCCCTATGTTTTTTGCTTATATCTCGTAGGGCATTTCCTACCGATTTCCTAACATACAAACTATTATCCTCTTTCAGACTTGATAAAATTGAAATCGCAATCTGTGGATTTTCCGAAAAAAACGGTCTACTTGTCCACACTCGTAATCCCTCTGTTACAGCTCGACGATTATTATGGTTATCACTGGATATCCATTCATTTATAATCTGTAATGAATTTTCATATCCAATTGACTTGCAATAAGCATCAAATGCCATAGCTAATACCTCTTGAACCCTCCAATCTGGATGTTGAGAAACAGTGTCTTTTAAAAAAAGAGTCGCAGCAGCACTTTGATGAGCTATATATCCACAGAGAAATACGGATATTTCTTGAATCTGAAAATATGTGGATTCCCATGATTCACAGGCAAACTGCCAGCAGTCTTCCAGACTATGGGTTTTGTAAAATTCTTGCGCATACTTTCTTATGAGTGGCAAATTTTCTATTTGGACTAAAGACATTTCTAATTCTTGAATTTTTGACCTATACATATTAACCCTCCTTTCACTTTAATAGATGATAATTCTAAGTGAAAGACTCGGCTAATTTGAAATTTTATATAAATCTCTGATTGAAACAATAATACTTTCAAACCATTCATCACTCGGTTCATATTCAGGCATATTTTGGTAGTAATAAAGTACCTTTGCGCTTGTTGCTTCATCAAAAGAATAATCCTTATATCTATAATCCAAAATATCGAGAGTCTTTTTTAATTTATTTTGAAGATCTGCACGTTGATTTACAAAATTCACCCATGCAGAGCATTTACACGGATTATCAGCTTCGAGAATACTACAATGCCCTTGAAAAAAAGAATCTAAATTCATTCTAGCTCTATATAAAAGACCTTTTACAGCTTTGGGTGTCACCTGTAATAACTTTGCAACTTCACTTATTGGCAACCCAAACATATAAACTAATGAAAATGCAATTCTCTGATTTATTGATAATTTTCTTACCATTGCAAGGAAACAGCCATCTCTAATTTTAGATACTTCCTCATTAACAAAGGTTTCATCTATAAGAGTAGGAGATACATCCATTAAATGTTTTCCGTCTTCGATTAAATCATCTATGTTCTCGGTATAATCTATTTTCATACGGTTATCCTTATTTATTTTCATCCGAAATTCATTAAGGCAGATAGTTCTTAGCCACTTCTTGATGGATTTAGGATTTTTAAGAGTTTCAATATTTTTCCATGCCTTAATAAATGTTTCCTGTGCTAGATCCTCAGCATCTTTTGTATTTCCTGATAATTTTAGAGCAAAATTATAAATATATGTTCCATAATCTTTAACAATTCTATCAATATCCAGCATAGAAGTATTATTCAAATGAAATCTTCTATCCGCTGGTTTTTTTGCATCTTCTGGAATAGCCCACGAATGACCAAATCGTATAACGCCCTCTATTCTATTTTCAGTGCATAACTTTTGAATACGCCTTTCTGATAAATGCCATTTCTCTGCAAATTCTTTTACTGTTAGATATTTCATTATAAACCTCCCCATATGATAATAGACGGTAAAACGAATAATATACCAATTTAATATTACAGTAAAATAAGCCTTGATACAATTGTAAAGTAATTGAATACAGGAATTATGAAAAAGAAGTAGAACATATGTCATGTATTTCCACTTCTTTTTCATACTTTTCTTTCCTATTTCACAATCTTCCAGTTACCGCCCATTTTAGCAAGCACAAGCTCATATTGTGAAATCTGTGCCGCCTTTGTCCTCTGGTCGAGGTACTTCACTGACACAGACACCTTGACCTTATCCCCGTCCATAGTGAACAGCGGATTGATTAGTTCTGAATACAGATAGTCCGTGTTTACGGATTTCAGCACACCGTCTGCTACATAGTAGGAAAGTTCCTTATCGGTAGCAGTGGGATACAGCTTGAAGAATGTTTCCAAGAACTCGGTCACTTCCTCTGTGGTGGCAGCGTCTACCGTTTCGTCGTTTTCTGCCGCCTTTGGCTCATAGCTGGACTTTGCTGGCATACTGCTGATGGTGGGGTTCTTTGTGATTACCATGTTCCCGTCACTGTCCAAATGGACAGCCACCGTATAGGCGGATACGAGAACAGAGGACTTTTCACCCTCCGTCACCGTCTGATCTACAGAGTAGAGGACAGCATACTCGTTTGTTCCAGCCTGCTCTATGTTCCAGATTTTCACCTCATTTACAGTGGAGCTGGTCGGTATATCACTCCGTACCGTGTCCACGTTCAAATCCTGCAAGCCTTTTGTAAGATACCTGCTGATAGCGGCTGTCCTTGCTTCAATGGCTTCTTTGTTGTTGCCCCATGAATAATAGGACTTTGCAAAGTCCTTGACGAAGTTCTCAATCCTGTTCGTATCCACGATACGCTGTTCTATGACCTCTTTCTCGTGGACGGTGTGCATATCAATGGCAGTAAAATTCTTATACACCCCGAAGCTGACGCTGGCAATCAGCACCAGCCACAGGGCGATAACGGACTTTCTGTGTGTGCCTACTTTCATCACACGCACTTTCTTTGCCTTATTGGGTTTTGCTTCTTTTTCTTTTTTCTTTAATCTCATAGATACCATTTCCTTTCTGTCTTAATGGGATTTTACACGCCCCGCACCAATCAAGTGCTGTTGCCAGTATGGGGTGTTAAGGTCTGTATAGCCAATCGGATTTCCAGCGTGATACATACGGTTATTTCCTGCATAAATGCCCACATGGGTTACATATGTGCCAGCGTTATACGTGCTGTGGAAGAATACCAAATCGCCAGCCTTTGCCTGTGCCAGTGGGATATGCTGGGTTGCGTCGTACTGGTCTTGAGCCACACGGGGTAAGCTGATACCTGCCTTGCCATAGCACCACTGAACCAGACCGCTGCAATCGAAGCTGGTGTTGGGGTTGCTGCCGCCAAACACATACGTCCAGCCTTGATACTTCAAGGCTTCATTGAAGATGGCCTGTACCGTTGCGTCACTGAAATTGGGGACTGCCAGATATTGGGCTACCAGACGGACATAGAACATATTTCCATACTTATACCGCCAGCCGCCATTTTCCTTGATGGATATTTCATTCTTGTAAGTCACCTTGACACCGCCAGACTTCTCCCTTGCGAAGCTGACCGCCAGTTCAAAGGTGTACTTCTTTCCGTGGCTTGCCACATAATCAAGAAAACCGCCGCCATAGTTGTAGCTCTGGACGACGGTGTTTATATCACAGCCTTTCGCTTTTGATGAAGCAAGCAGAGAAGCAAAATATTTGCACCCTTGCTCGATAGACTGCTCTGTATTAAGAGAATTGGGTGGCAGCCCCAGACTTTCACTGGACTGCATAACGTCCACCGCTGTGCCGCCAGACTCCACCTGCATAATGGCAAGCAGGTAATTCACATAGTCCTCAACCCCGTATTTTTTCGCATACTTCTCAACGGTGGGTTGGTGTTTCAAGACCTCCGCTGACAGGTTCATGCCCGAATAGTCAAATCGGGAACCGCCGCCGCTTTCCTCGTCGTCTGATGTGACGATAAACAGAAACAGCAGCAGGCTGATAATCACCGTGAAAATCCCACCAAGCAGTGCTAAATGCCGCAGCTTCATTTCTTACGTCCTTTCTTTTGGGTGTGGGTTGCTTTTTTCACAGTGTTTCTATGTGTGCTTTGGCTGGATTTCTGTGCAGTGGTCTGACGGGCTGGTTTACTTCCAGCAGAAACAGGCTCTTTAACAGCCTGTGGCCTTACCGGTTCTTTGCTAGTCTGGGAACGGGCAGCCGCTTCTTTTGCCACCTGTGGCCGCTGCTCCTGTACCGTGACCGCTGGCTCTTTGGCCTTGACAGGCTGCTGCTTCACATGGCTATCTCTGGTAACTGCCGCAGGGCGTTCCTTGATGGTCGGCTCTGTCTTAGCCGCTGAACCTTTTGGAGTGGCCGCCTGTGGATCAGGTGAACCAGACACGGGCTTTGTGGCTGGACGTTCATGGACAGGGGCAGCCCCTTTCGGCGCTGATCCTGTTACTTTTGCTTTATCCAGTGCCATGCGCTTTTGGGCTATGGTCTGCCTGTGCTTCCCCTGTTTTTCAGCCCGTCCCTGCTGACGTGTGGCTTTTTCCTCTATCATGCCACGCTTGAAATCTGATACGTTTTCTTTCGTCTTTTCCTTTACGGAGTGGACAGCATAGCCAGCCTGTGTCGGCATATCCTTGACCTGCTCCTTGACGGTCTGTGCTTTGTCCTTGACCCTCTGTCGGGTATCCAGAACCGCACCGACCTTTGAGCCAGCACGCTTGCCAAAGCTGGGAGTACCGCCAGATTGCTGTCCTGTGTCATGGTTCGGACGTGTGGCCTGTCTGGTATCATTCTTCTTTGCATGAGAAGCCACCGCTGCACCTACCGCACCGCCAGCCATGCCAGCGGCTAACGTCCTGCCGACACGACGCTCCAAACGCCTTGCCCCACGGTTTAGTAACAGATAAGGGCGGCGCATGATACGCCTGCCGACCTGCTGGGTGTCCCCAGATTGCAGGCTGAACATTCCCATCAAGTCCCCAAGTTTGAAATAGATACCGCCATAGGTGACAATCTGCAAAAAGGCAATCATAAAGAACGGATACCCTGCTGAAATGGAGTAGAACATGGTACTCACGCTAAAGGCAGCGGTGATAATGAGGGTGATACCTGCCCTCATCATAATCGTGTTGAACAGTTTCGTGATGGCCTTTTTCCCCATGCCCTCATAGGTAGGTATCATGGAAAGAACAAAACTCACAGGCAGGAACATGGCATAGATGATGAACAGCACTTGCGAAAAAATCATCATGCCTGTAAGCAAAAATACAAAGATGGAAATGCCAATATTGAACAGGAACAGAAAGACCACCGTTCCCAAGCGGCTCATGGTCTTTGTGACGCTCATGTTGGGATTGTCCTTGTCCTCGATTTCCTCTATGACCTTATCCTCTCTGGTGTCCGTGTCTGGGCTGGCGGAAAGCAGACCGTCCACACGGTCAGCCCCAAGCTCCTCCATATCGGAAGTCCCATACTGCAATAACAGCCAAGGCTGCTGCACCTGTATGGAAAACAGGCTGTCCCGTATCAAGTCCACGCTGTCTTTCCCTTGACTGTCCGAGTTGGGCAGGGTGATTTTCGTTCCCAGCGTCAGTGCCGCACTACTGATGTCCGAAGAAAAGTCATTGATTTTAGTGATGTAGTTGGGCGCATAGGCGATAAAGGACGCTGACAGAAGAAAGACTACAAGGAAGTTGACGACCGCATGGACAGCCTTTGTGGTTTCCCGTTTGATAAGCCCCGTATAGGCAACATAGATACCTACAATAAGCACAAGTATAAGCAGGAAACCCACATAAAATCCCTGTGTGGAAAAGCCGCCAGCACTCACACCAGCCAAGGTCTGGATATTCTTGCCGATTGCGTTTGCGGTGTCCGAGATAAAATCCAGCTTGTATGCCTCCTGTACCACATACCCTGTGGCATTGGAGATATACATACTCACTGTCCAGACAAAGTTGGTGATGGCATAGAGTCCGTATTGGATAGACTTGCCGATACCGTCAAGCCAGTTCCAAGGCAGCCAGTCCCATGAGCTGTCCACATAGAAATCAAGCTGGTAGTTTTCCAGTGGGTACTTTGAATACTGGTTGGCAGCGTCCACCGTGTCGTCCACCAGACCAGCGGCGTGAGCCACCGTGCCTGTGATGGATAAGAAAGCGAGGATACCGACCACCACCAAGAGGGTGATACCTGCATAGCGCAGGATTTTTTGTTTCCTCATGGGCTTCACCTCGTTTCTTCATTCTGTTTTGGCGGTCTGGTGTCAAAGGCAGCGAACAGGTCAGCGAATACAGGGTGTATCTGGATAACGCCCACACGACCGTAGAGGTCTTGAAACAGGCATTGCCCGTTCTCCAAATCCCTTAGACGCTTCTGGTTGTTTTCGTCCTCTTTATCCACGCCGAAAAATTCAAGGGTGTTCTTAATCTCACTGATGTCCGTGGAACGGAACGCAAATTTTAAGCCGATATTGTTCTTCATCTTCTCGTCGTCCACGTCACCAGAGTTCTGTGTCACGAAATAGACAGCGGCGTTCATGGAACGCCCTGCACGTATGAGCTTATTGGACAGAGCCTTGCCCTGTGCCACCTGCAAGAACGTCCACGCTTCATCTAAATCCACCATCTTGAAAACGCTACGGTCTGAATGGATAAAGTCGAGGGCAAAGGTGGAAATGACAATCAGCATAGCCACCGAGAGCAGCTCCATGGTGGTGTATTCCTCAAACTTTGTGTCACGGTCGGGCAGCACAAGGTCAGCCACCTGTATGACATTTAGCTGCCTGTCTAAGCTGATGGACTGTTCCACCGTACCATCAGAAAAGAGCAGGTGTGCAAAGTCATAGTCCACCATGCTCTCGATATGCTCCGCTATGTTGTTGGACACGGGCGTGTTTTCTTTTCTAAGCTCATCAATGACAAGCAGCAGCCCATGCCTTTTTCCCTGTGTCACACAGCGGATTGCCTTTCTAAGCACAGGGAATTTTTCACCGTCACGGGAGCTGATACCTGTTAAAAAGGTCAGTATGTCGATGGCAAGGCTCTCGGCGTCTTTTAGGTTCTTCATAATCACGTAGGGGTCAAGCAGCCCCTTGTTCCTTGCTTCACTGGTAAGGTTCACGATATTGATTTCATGGGCGATTTCTGGCAGTGTTTCTTTCCAGTTCCCACGCTCACTTTTGGGGTCTACAATAACCGCACTGCCGCCGAACAGAACCGCATAATAGACAATGAGGTTGTTGGCAAAGGATTTCCCACCGCCCAGTGAGCCTAAAAAAGCGGCAGCCAGAGCATTTGTGACAGAGCCTTTGACTCCCTGTGCCGCAAGGCTGGGCTTCAAATACACATTTCTGCCTGTATCGAGGTTATAGCCGATATAGATACCGTCATTTTCCCCAAGCTGCTGTGTCGCACCAAAGCCAAGGCCAGCGAGGAAGTCCGAAGTCACGTACTGGATATAATCGTTGATGTACCGCCTGCTGGCAGGGATAAACTCCCCGTGTAACCCAAGCATATCCCCGAACGGACGCACCAATTTTACATTGAGGTCGTCGTAAAAATCTTTTACCTCGTCGCAGCGGCGTTTCAGCTCGTCTAAGCTATCAGCCGCCACACGCACCACGTAGGACAGCTTATACATGGACTCTTTGGACTGGTCAAGGGCTGTTTCCAACTCATTCACCGAGTCGAGGGCTTCTACCACGTTGCTGCTGGTTTCGTTGTTGGACTCCCATGCGTGGTTATCCAAGTCTTTCAGTTCTTTCTTTTTATTGCGGACGGTCGTTAATGCTTTTTTGTTGGTGACGATTTCTACATTCATAGAAGTGGAAACAGGGAATGTGAATTGCTGTTGTTGGTAGTAGAAAATCTCGCTTGAGGGAAAATCCAGCTCCCCGACGATATTGTTAATGGTGAAGTAGGCCACATACGTTGTCTGATCTTCACTGTCCAGCTTTAGGTATCGCTGGTTTTCTGTAATCTGGCAGCGTGTGGGACGGATAAGGTCGTACCGCTTTACCAGCGTTTCCTTTTTCATCTTCTTTACAGGAAAGTCATAGGCGTAGTCCTCATAGGCAATCCCTGTTTTTCCGTAGATATGCTCCAAGAGGTAGCCGAAGTCTTTCTTTTCCAACCGCCTTATTTTAAACCGCCTTGAGATTTTGCTTTCCAAGAGCTTTTCCATCTTTAGGAAACGGTTGATTTCATCATTACTCATGGAAACAAAGTCCCCCATCAGATGATGGTTGACCTCATAGAGAAAATCAGCAAAGGTCATGGCAGCGGACTTCCTTGCGTTTTTCAGACTGATTTCTTCCTCATTCACCAGCAGCTTGAAGCCAAGGAAAAAGCGGTAGTCTATCTGATTTTCCCCAATCATTTGCACCAGAGCTTCGGTCAGCTCGTCTATCTTTGCACAGGCGACCCCACGGAGTCGGCCTGTGACCTCCTGTTTGGAGCGTTCCTGTGTGGCTCGGATACTGGACTCGGTGCTGATCTGCAAGGCATGTATTTTCCCGTCACGGTTCTGGGCGATTAGCTGGCGGAAGTTGTCATGCACCATGTACTTTTCCTCTGGGGATAAGAACGAATAATTGTAGGGTGTCAGCTCATAGTAGGCAAAGCACTCCCCATCATGGTTGAATACAAGGTTGTTTTCGATATATTTAATCGGGAACATATAAATCACTCCTAACTGCTGTGACAGCGGTATTGAAAGTTTCCGTTTTCAGCTTGACCGTCTTTCCTGCATAGGTCACTTTGGGGCGGAGCAGGTAGCTGATACTGGACTTTAGGAAACCGAAAGGCTTCTTGCCATCAAAGGTTTTCTGGCTCGCAAACCACGTGACTGCCACGGGGATACCAAAGTATTTGAGGAACGCACCGTCAATCATGTTCAGCGGTGGCAGCTCGGCAAACACAATCACCGCAAACAGGGATACCACGAACCATGCCATCTGTGTAAATGTGATGGGGAACGGGAGCTGAAAATCATTGATGGCGTAAATGACCTTTTCCACGCTCCAGATACTTGTATAGCTTCTTATTTTCTTCAATGTTGTGTACCATTCCTTTCTGTAAAAATAGAAACAGCAGCCTGTTTTTTACAGACTGCTGTGCAATGAAATAAGCTGCCAGAACCGCATTTGTGTTGGTCTGCCAGCCAGTTAATACAGGCACTCAAAAACTCCGTACCTTGTTTCCACGAAGCAGCCCTCCAAGTCAAGGTCACGGGCAAAGGCTTCATAGTCAATGTAATGTTTCAATCGGTCGGGTATCTCACCCAGAGCTTCGCACTCATCAATGAGGTGGTAGGCAACGTCCACCATGTCGTCGCAGCCAGGGTACTGAATGATGTCGTCCTTGTGGTCGTAAAGTTCTTCTATGCTGCAAAACTGGCAGAGCAGGTCGTCTATCACTTCATTTAACGGATAGTCCAATTCCTCCACCATAGCGCACAGACGGTTCACTTCCTCAATGGGCGTGTACTCGTCGATTTCAAAGGGCAGCTCATAGTCATGGATTGCGTATTCCTCGTAGCGGTCATTCAAACCGATACGTTCTGCCATCTCGTCATAGTCCACAGGCGGCGTGAACCAGTCGCCTACAAGCTCACCCTCGTTATATTTGCCTAAGTTGGCGATATAGACTCTCATTTCCTCCATAGGGACACCGCCTTATGGGTAACGGAACACGCCGCTGGAAGTAAAGAGGTAAGCGTCGCTTTGTTCCAGCTCATACCCGTAGGAAGTAAAGTCAATGTGCTGCACCAGTTCTGGCGGCAGCTCCCCGAAGCAGTGTTCCTCCATGATAAGGTATTCAGCCAGCGCAGCCGAGTCCGACACGTCATAGTGGCGTATCTCGTCCTTATGTTCGATAAAGTCCTCGATATTTTGAAACCACTTTGCCTGTATTTCTTTCAACTCATTTCCCACAGGTGTGCCCTCGATTTCCTGTATCATGCGGCACAGAACATTGATTTCCCATAAGGGCATATCGGGGTTTAAGGCAAAGGGCAGCTCATAGTCTGCAATCTCAAAATCTTCCTCTTGTTCGACACCAAGCCTTTCCTTGATTTCTTCCAAATCCACAGGGCAGTTGAACCATGCGCCTGCATACCCGTCCTCGTCCTCATGGTAGGGCTTTCTGATGTCGAGGATATATAATCTCATTTCATACATTTGTTACCAAATCACGTCCTTTCTGTTTTTGCGTAATAAAAAAGCAGCAAACCTTTAAGATTTACTGCTAGACTTTTCGCACCGTAGATACTCTAGTAAAAAATTTCTTATATTCTGTACCCTCTGTATCTTTTACGTATGCGTATATTTTAGTTGAGCCATTAACTTGCATTGACGCTAATGCATTTCTAAAATCCTCAATTTGAAAATATTGAGATGTTGCTTCTCCTTGACTAAGCATGATCTGACTTTCATGCAAGGTAAACTTGTTTATATATACATGTTGATTTATCTTAAAGCCGATATTTGAAATTTTCACTTGTCTATTTCCAATATTTGTTGCAGTGATATGATAGCCAATACCAGCTTCACTGATAAATGAACCGCCAATAACAAGTAATTTCTTTTTATAAGGCAATCTAGCTGTATTTATTGAAACAGCGATAGCTATTATACTTACCAACAAAGTAAGAGTAGACAACAATAGTGTAGCAAATCCAATATTTGAATTACACCATGTAATTATTTCTTTTATCATTTACCCACTCCTATTCTGGAATGATTTGTGATAAATCATCTTCTATATCCACTCCATATGCTTTTGCTATTTGTCCTATCATTACGCCGAATACACCTCTTAATTCACCGATTGCTGACGTAAAAATCCAGTTATCAATATTCCCATTCATGCAAGCAAGATAACGAAAATCTTCTCTATCAGGGCATTTGCTAAGAAATTTATTACATGAACTTCTCATGGCTCTAATATAAGAATTTAAGTTAGATTTTTCATCAACATGCTCTAACTGTGCAGTTAGGTAATTCCTAATTTCTACTATGGAATCAATACATGGATGTACTGTCTCATATTCATATGGAGAATACAATACACGTCGTGGCTCAAGAAATATAATAATTCTACGAGCAATAGAACGTTCTGTTTCTTGCGGATTCCAAGAAACTCCGAAAACAGGGCAACTAATACCAGTCAAGCGATTAGCTAATTCTTTAAACTTCATAATGTATTTTTCCTTTCTTGAGTTATCTAAGATACATTATAACAGTCAATACAATTTAAAACAATATTCTTTACGCCCCAATAATCTTGTTAAACAGTTGCAGCAACACGTCTTTCACGCCGCCAGCATTGAACACCAAGCCGACCGCAATCAAGGCAATCACCAGAAAGCCGATAAGTTTGCTGAACTCACGCTTGAAGCCTAAGTAAATGCCAATCACCACAATCGCCATAAGCACAAGGCTCTGTGCATTGCTTAAAAACCAGTTGTATAAGTTCTGTCCGAAATTCATTTGTCTTTACTCCTTTCCATTTCTTTTAAGTGGGTGTCCGCTTCTTTTCCTACTTGCAGGATACACATAAGCACCACACCCATGCCCATTCCTACTGACACCAGCAGCAGGTCAAACAATAAATGCCACACTTTTCATTCCTCCTTGTCGTCCACGGTCATTTCCTCCATGGTGACGGATAGCTGCTGTAAGACCTTTTCCAGTCGGTCAGTCAGCTTTGCGTTTTTCACCATGTCCTTAATGATCGTCGTGTTGTTGAGTCTATCCAGCTTTTCAGCCACCTGTAAGGTGGGGGCGACCTGCCTTGCCAGCCAGTTCAGCGTCCGCTGGAAGTTATAAGGCTCTGGTTTTGTCGTCAGTTTCAGCCGACCACGGTTCTCACCAATAAACCAAGCCCAACGCTCATTTGTCTGCCATTCGCTACGACGCTTTGTTTCGTCTTTGTCAGCAAAACGCACATAACGGTTGATGATGGAAAAGGCAGTGCGTTCAGCGTCGTGGTAGGTCAGCAGGTCACGCAGCGCATAATAGGCTCGTTCATTCTTTAAGCGGATTTCAAATCGGTTCTTGATGGGTGTTTCCTCCACTGGAATACCGTATTTCACATACTGCTCGTAGTCTTTTTCATACACGCAGAAGTAAACCTCTGATTTCAGCGAACCGATATAGAGCGTATGTCCCATGCTGGACTTGTTTTCTTCATGGCTCTGCACCAGCTCCCCAGAACGGTAGGACTTAAAGCTACGGAACACGGAGATACATTCCTCGTTCCTGCATTTCCTTGTCAGCTCTGGAATATCCAGTATCCCCACCATATCATTGATGGCAAGGTCTATCCGCTTGCATACGCCGCCCTCACACAGAGCGTCCATAAAGAAGTCGTACCAGCTCCTATGCTGTGCCAGTAGGAAGTTTTCAAACTGGCGGCAGCCTTTTCCTTTCAGTTCCAGCAGCACCCCTTTTTCCTCGTCGGGGGATACCAAAACGAAGATGTCTCCCATGTAGTAATGTTCTGGGTAGGAATAGAAACCGAAATCCTCATGTATCATAAAGTCCAGCTTTAATTTAAGGATTGTTTCTACCACGAACCGCACGTCTGTGGTGGGAAAACGTATCCTCACGTAATCAAACAGCATGGTAAGCGGTGTTTCTGGATTGTACCGTTCCAGAGCTTGCAGCAGGTTTTCTTTCAGTTCTTCGCTGGGGGCGGCACTGCCAGACTCTATCTTATTAAGGTACTGCCTTGTAATGCCAGCAGCTACCGCCAGTTTGTTTTGTGAAACACCGTATGCCAGCCGCTTTTCTTTGAAATCCTTTATCCAGCCAGCGTCATTCAGCAAAATCCCTCCTATCTGGAAACGGAAGTGTCAACTGAAAGCGGTCTTGTTGACACCCTCAAAAAGCAGGAAAAGTCCCCGTTTTACAAGGACTTTCCATACTTTTATGACTGTTTCCTATTGTATTTGTGCCCCTCTGTTAGATACCGAGGGGCTTATGGTTGGCGTGGCTTGCGCCACACCAACACAGGCTAGTCCGTGCCAGCGGCTTTCGCTTCGCACGCCGCCTGCCCGTCCTACCTGTTCTGCATGAGTTTCCCTATGTCTTTTAAGAAGTCATGTCCTTTGGGGACAAGGGGAGCGTAAAACTCACTGATGACACTTGTCCCCACATCAACATAGCCACGCCCTCTGATCTGCTTCAGAAAAAAGTCCTTGTCTACTTCGCCGAACATCATCGAATAGCCCAGTTCACTCATGCGGCCTAACGCCACACGGAAATTAAACTGGTCACGGATACCGTCGCCCAAGTATTTAGCGTCTGGCCGCTGACAGGCGAGTATCAGAAAATAGCCTGCCTGCCGCCCAAGCATGACAATCTGTTTCAGCTTATTCAAGACCGCAGCGTTTTCCTTTGTCGTCAGCATTTCCATGAAAGCCACGTATTCATCAAAAATCAGAAAGTGGGGTGGCAGACCTAAATAGGCGTAGTTTTCCCCTGTCTTGTAGCCCTCTAACTGCTTCATGGTTTCGCTCCGTTCCATCATGCCCTCATAAAAACGGTCGATACAGTCTGTGATTTCCTCCTTTCGGTAGTAGACTTCGGGCATGACATTGGACAGGTCGGCAAGGTCAGCGTTCTTTGGGTCAAGCACATACATTTTGGCGTTGGTACGCAGGAGGGCTTCTATGATGGTAAGGATAAAATACGTCTTACCGCCGCCCGTGCCGCCAGCTATCAGCATATGGGGGAGCTTGTCATACTCCCACCAGACGTTTGCCATGAGCTTTAAGCCGCCATTTTCCGCCCGTACCTCATCAATGGTGATACGGTTGGCTATGGTGTCATAGAGTAGGATATATTCCACAAAGCTGTCTTTCAGCTCTTTGGATACCAGCTCACAGTAAAGCCCTGTTTCCAGCTTCTTTTCCAAGTGCAGGAGCTGGTCTTGATATTTCCCCAGCGTGATTTCAGCCAGAATGTGAATGAGTCCGTTATCCAAGCGGTAGTACACTTTGGGGAAATGGGTGATTTTCTCTTTTGACCTGCTGGCTGGCAGGTCTTTGAAAAAGCCGCTGTCCTGTGACTGCTCGGACTCGTACCAGCCATTTTCCAGTATCATACGGGAAAGTTTCTGGCGGTGGCAGAGCTGCTTTATCTTGTCTGGACAGTAACGGGCATACAGGAACGAAGCCACGCCGCATGCCAGAGCCGCAGCCATGACGGAAACCATCATATAAGGCGTGACGGTAAGTTTTATGCTGCCCTCATGCAGCAGCGAAACCCTGTTCCAGTCGGCGTGCAGCAGGGCAGGAATATTCAGCAGCAGGACTATCCCAAGGAACAGCACTGCCAGCCGCAGGATGATTGACCGCACCACCAGCGACCTGTCACTGGCTCGGATACGGTTGCCTTTCCTCTGTATCTGTTTCATAAGTCCTCCTTTCTCATCGGTTGTAATTTTGTGTATTGTAGCGGCAGGTGTTTTTATCAAATTGCGGCTGCTGAATGGTTTCATAGACTCTGTTGGAAACCCGCTTTTGGAACAGCAGGCTATGGTCTTTTGGGTAGTTATTTCTCACATAGCAGGGATAGTCCCTTAAAATCTGCCTTGCTTCTTTTGTTAAGGGGTAGATATAGCGGAACATAAGTCCGTTGATCTTCTCAATTCCTTTGTACTCACAGAAAGCATGGGTCAGCCAGTGCCGCTTTTTGACTCCATCTATACGGGCATTTTCTTCCAGCAGTATTCTGGCACTTCGGGGGTGTATCTTTTCCCCCGTCTGGCTGTCACGGTACACACTGGTCTTGAAGCTGCCAAGATAGTAGAAGTTAGAAGCCTGATATACATAACCGCATTTTCCTTCTATGCCATCTGCAAGGGTATATAGAAAAAGGCAGCCTGTGTTATCCCGAAGCCACTTAATCAAAGTGGAAAGGGCTAGGCTGCCGAAATACTGGTTGTGGTTCATTTCTGGGAGAAAGCACATTTTCCCGATTTCAAGGTAATCCGCTGTCACAAGCTCATGCTGTGGGAAAATCTTGCGGATTGTCTGTAAGGGTTGCGTGCCCCACCCAAGTTCCACCACACCTGCCAACTGGTTTTCATGGTAAATCCCCAGAAAATAGACGCATAGACGGGGTATCACTTTGGAATAGTGGTACTCACGAATGAAAGCAACCGCTGTTTCTCTGGGGATTTCCTGTATCGTTAAATTCTCAATAAATCCTTGACTCCTTTCTACAAAATCACCAGCCCCCATTTACAGGTTTACTTCCCGTTTGGGCTGTCTTTCTTTGGCTGCTGGTGCTGTGGGTTTCCTGCTGGCTGGTTCTGCTTATTCTTCAAGATGATGTCGTCGGCCTTGATGTACCAGTCCACGTCTGCACCTTGAAAAGTAGCGGTCGCCACCGTGTCCGCCACAGGGTTGATGATTTCCACCTCGGCATTGTAGTCAAATTCCTTTAAGGGAACAGAAGCAGGGATACTTACCTGTATCATGCGTCCCTGTCCTCTGGACTTCAAATCATAGGTGCGTTCCTTGATTTCCTCGGATACCGTACCGTCCTCGTTCTGGACGTGTACCTCACGCCGCAAAGCTGAAAATTTCAATACGCCGAATGTTTTTTCCTTGTCAATGATGATACCATTTGCTAATCTCATAGTTTCTTGACCTCCTTATGCTTTTACCATGTCGTCAGCGGACAGGATATAATTTGTAAATCCACGATTGCCGATTTTGTAACCGTCAGCAGTGATTTTCGGGTTGATGAGCTTCACTTTTTCCTCCACCTCGAAATTCTTTTCGCCAGCGGACGCAGGCAGGATAACCACAATGTCGTCGGCTCGCTGTACGTCAGAATACAGGTTGAAGCTACGGGAAATGACCGTCATGCGTCCATTGACTCTACGCTGTTCGGTCTTGCCCTCGCCAGCAAATTCCAGTGTTCCGAATGTCTTTTCCATGTTTGGGATAACGTGTTTTAATTCCATAAATTTTTACCTCTTTTCTTTCTTCATCTATTTTGAGTGTAAGAGCATGGGGGAGCTACACTCCCCCAAACCCCCTAGTGGACTGTTTTTTTCTATCAATCAAAAAGACGATTGATAGAAAAGAAACAGTGTAAAGGTGAAACCGTGGTCTGATTGATGTTATGGGCGGTGAACGGATAGGCAGCTTCATAGGCAGATACCTCAGATACTACTTATCCGTGTCATGCTTCATAGCATGGCGTTTCTTATAGGCTGCAAATGCAAGGCCAGCCGCAGAAAGTCCAAGCATGAGAGCAAAGCCAGCCACATTCGTGTTGTCGCCTGTTTTTGGTGAGTCCGTTGGTTTATGGCTAGGGGTAGCTGGTTTTTCTGGCTGCTCTGATTTCGCTGGTTCTTCGGGCACTTCCTTGATCGTCACGGTCTGTCCCTTGTCCTCAATATCCTTATGTTCAGTGACCTTTACAGGCTTATCGGGATTGGTTACGTCGTAAAGTTCCTCGAATGTGACTAACTGCTTACCTCCAAGGGAAGAAGCGTCGAAAGTAAACTTGATTTCCAGCTCCATTTTGGTATCGGTTGCAGTGAATGTAAGCTCATTTTCCACAGGTTTCCCGTCAATGAGCAGCTCGGCATTTTTGCCTTTGTCCATCTGCCAGCCTTTGAGCTGGTATTTTGCACCCACTTCCAGACCATCTAAAGTGACGGTATCCACGATTGTGACCTCTTTGCCAGCTTCCATGAATTTTTCACCGTCCATGCTGGCAGCGGACGTGTGGATTTTGATGATACGTTCCTTGATAGAAACCGTCTGCCCGTCGTCTGCGATGTCTTTATGCTCCGCAACCTTTATAGGCTCGTTTTTGTCGGACAGGTCGTAAAGTTCCTCAAAAGTCACCAAATCCCTGCCGCCAAGAGCAGAAGCATTGAACGTGTATTCCATTTTGATTTTCATTTCCTCACCGTCAGCAGTGAATGTGTATTCATTCTCCACACGCTTGCCATCAATGAGAAGTTCGGCATTTTCAGCTTTATCCATCTGACAGCCCTTGAGCTGGTACTTTGTGCCTTTTTTCAGACCGTCCAAAGCAACGGTATCCACGATAGTGACCTCTTTGGCGGTAGTGATTGATTTCTCACCGTCCTTGCTGGCAGCGGTAGTATGGATAGAAAGCTCTTTTTCGTAGTCGTCTGTAAGCGTGCCTAAATCAACCACTATGTTGTTTCTGGACACCACAATCTCAAAAGCAGGAATGAGCTTGAAACCTTTGTTGCTTTCGCAGCGGAGTTCCTCAACCATGTAGGTATCATAAAGAAGCGCACCTTTGGAGTCGTCTGGTTCAGACGTTCCGAACCAGATACCGTCCTCGCTGGACGTTCCTTTATTGGTATTCTGTTTGTGGGATACCCAGTCAGAAGCAGTGGAAAACTGCCCGTTTTTATCTGTCACGATAATATGGCTCTCACCAGTCGTCTGGCTGGTGATCCGAAACGGTACGTTTGCAAGACGCTTGTGTGTACCATTACCGATTTTTACGCCCTCAATGTCGCCACGTTTAACCTGGTTGTAGATGGAAGTATCCTCACCAGTCAAATCCACGATTTTGCCATTTTCCTTGATTTCAAATTCAATAGGTTTTGCACCATCTTTCAAGTATCCTGTCGGGCTTTTACTTTCATCAATGCGGTATTTTCCATAGGGTAAGGTATCCGCAGCGGTAGAAGCGATACCGTCAATCCCCGTGAGGATTGTCTTTACCACCTCGTTTTTCTGATAGAGCTTTCCGTCTACCAGCACTGCATTGTCATTTAAGGAAGTAATCGAAAAAGCAGTGTCCTTTAAGGTTGCACCGCCCTGTGGTTTGGTATCCTTTGTTTCATAATCTCTTTTCTGGATTTTCACGCCGCCACGGATAACCTTTTCTGATACGGAGTATTGGTTGCTGCCTGTAAGGACAGCCAGCTCCCCATCTTCGGTAATCTGTGTCAGATACATACCTTTCATCTGTTCCTCACTGCCATCTGCCTGTAAAAATGCACCGTCCAGTAAGTAACCTGTCGGACTCTTACTTTCGGAAACAGTCAACGTACCAAGCGGCAGGCATGGAACGCCATTTTGTGTGTAGAAGCTGTCGCCAGATACCTTGTAGCTGTCAGCCAGCTTTGTGATGTAATGAATGTTACCGTCGCTGCCTTTTTCAGCCACCGTTTTTGTTATCCATGTACGGGTAGGCTGTTTCGGAAGAGTGTCTTTGTTGTAGTAGCCAGCATAGAATTTCCATGTGAACTCTGCACCCTCTAAAGAAGCGTTTCCCTGTGGCACAGATTTTGAAGTATCCATATCAATCTTAAACAGTTCGATAAGGGTAGTTGTCGCCTTTGGGGTATCACTGACTTTCAAGGTAGCGGTCTTTCCAGCCTTGACAGTCAACGGATACACATTTTTATCCAGTGTAAAGCCTGCTGGTGCAGACAGTTCCTTGATATAGACCGTACCAGCTTTGACTTCCACGGTTTCCGTGTTCCCATTTTTATCTGTGGTAAGGGTAGCAAGCCTGTCTGTGCAGCCTTTGTCGGCAAACACGCCATAGGTCGCACCTGCCACAGAATAGATGGTGCTGCCCTCTGTGAGTCCTGTGTTCGCTGATGATTTTTGCAAGGTGGCATTTCCGACCGCCAGCTTCGCCCAAAACTGTCCCAAGTCCTGCCCGTTGCCAGTATAGAGATAGCCGCCGCACTCATAGCGGCCTTTGTTTTCTTTGACGAAAGCCTTTGCGCCAGCGTAGACCTCATTTTGGACTGCTTTGGATATTTCATCATAAGCAGCCCTTACGTTGTCGCACTGCCAGCCGAGGTGTACGCTCAATCGCTGCCAGACAACGCATTGTTCTAACAGATAGACTTGTTTGTAATTCAGCTCTTTGTGGCTGGCTGCATACTGTTTGACGTATTCCAAAGAAAGGGCTACGTCCGCAATCTGGTCGGCACTCATACGTGTGCTTGCGTCGCTTCGGGTCTTGTAACCAGATATAAAATCCGTGTTGATGTCAATACAGTAGGCGTTTTCACCCTCTACCTGCATAATGCCCTCATGGAATGTCGAGCCTATGCTGCCATCATTCATCACCTTTTCCACATAGCCTGCTTTTTCCTGTGCGTCCGTCCAATACTGTTTTTCCGCAGCCTGCACCTGTGAAGCAGATACGGTTGTGAAAACCGCAGCCAGACTAAGCACGCCAGCAAGCAGGCGGTTCATAATCTTTTTCATTGTATTTAATTCTCCTTTTAATTTTGGGGTCAAAAAAAGACGCTCACTTTTGAACGTCTAAAAGAATGGTTTATTTTTAATTTTAGATGAGTTTAAGACAAAAAAATAACCAACTTTACTAAGTTGGTTATTCTTGATTACCTTTTTGATTACCTTACGATTACCAAAAAATTGAGAGAATCCAAAATCCTCCTTTCTATAAGGAGTTTTTGACTTCTAAAAACAGGGGATGAGAGAATCGAACTCCCACCAAAGGTTTTGGAGACCCCTATCATACCATTTGACCAATCCCCTATATGTTTGTGACTCAGTTATCAGTCACTTGATTATTATACTCAGAGGAGGTGGATTTGTCAATAAGAAAATTTCATTTTTTTACAATTTTTTCGGAAATTTCAAAAATATTAATCGAGGATTAACAGAAAGTTTATAAAACAGCCCTTTCTACAGAAAGAAGGAACGAGGGATTGTGCAATTTTAACAAATGAAGGTACTTAAAAATAGGTATATTGCCATGTCGAAAGAAAAAAGTGTGAAAGAACTTTCAATGAAATCGACAAGTATTGAAATTAAAAACATACAAGACTATACTAATAACAGATCAAGCAAGGAGGATGAAAAGATGAATGAACGTGTAGAACAGTTAAAAGGAAAACTTATCGTATCCTGTCAGGCACTTCCTCATGAACCACTGCATTCTTCCTTTATTATGGGAAGAATGGCACTGGCTGCAAAGGAAGGTGGTGCGTCCGGTATCCGTGCGAACACGAAAGAAGATATTGCTGAGATTCAGTCCCAGGTAGACCTTCCGATCATAGGGATTGTCAAACGCGATTATGCGGACAGCAAGGTATACATCACACCTACCATGAAGGAGATTGATGAACTGATGGAGGTGAAGCCGGAAATCATCGCTATGGATGCGACACTTGATAAGCGTCCAAAAGGTGTGAGCCTGGATGAATTTTTTGCAGAGGTAAAGGCAAAATATCCAGATCAGCTCTTTATGGCAGACTGCTCCACAGTGGAGGAGGCACTCCATGCAGACGAGATCGGTTTTGATTTTATCGGAACGACAATGGTTGGATATACAGAGCAGAGCAAAGACTTAAAGATAGAAGAGAACGATTTTGAAATCTTAAGGACAATCGTAAAAAATGTAAAGCATCCGGTAATTGCAGAGGGAAATGTCAACACACCGGAAAAGGCGAAGAGAGTGATTGAACTCGGCGCATATGCAGTGGTGGTCGGCTCTATTATCACAAGGCCGCAGCTCATCACAAAGTCATTCGCAGAGGCGCTTGACTAAAAGCTTTGGAAGTGTCTGATTAGAACAGACCATTCAAACAGGTAACAATGTCAGTTGATTCATATAAGAAAAGGAGAATGTATCATGAGAAACTTGGAGAAGTACAAAGGCGTTATCCCGGCATTTTACGCATGCTATGACAAAGAAGGAAAAATCAGCCCAGAAGGAGTGCAGGCCTTGACACGCTACTTCATCGAAAAGGGAGTAAAAGGTGTCTATGTGAACGGATCTTCTGGAGAATGTATTTATCAGAGCGTTGAGGACAAGAAGGTAGTACTGGAAAATGTAATGAAGGAAGCGAAAGGAAAACTGACTGTCATTGCCCATGTTGCATGTAACAACACAGAGGACAGCAGGGAGTTAGCTGCACACGCAGAGAGCCTTGGAGTAGATGCAATCGCTGCAATTCCTCCGATTTATTTCCACCTGCCTGAGTATGCAATCGCACAGTACTGGAATGACATCAGCGATGCAGCACCGAACACAGACTTCGTCATCTACAACATCCCACAGTTAGCAGGTGTCGCACTGACTATGAGCCTGTTCGCAGAGATGAGAAAGAATAAAAGAGTCATCGGTGTAAAGAACTCTTCTATGCCGGTACAGGATATCCAGATGTTCAAGGATGCAGCAGGAGAGGATTATGTGATCTTTAATGGTCCAGATGAGCAGTTCATGAGTGGACGTGTAATCGGAGCAGAGGGCGCGATCGGTGGTACTTATGGTGCAATGCCTGAATTATTCCTCAAGCTGGATGAGTATGTGAGAGCTGGTAAGATGGAAGAAGCAAGAGAGCTGCAGTATGCAGTCAATTCCATTATCTACAAGATGTGTTCCGCACACGGCAACATGTACGGTGTAATTAAGGCAATCTTAAAGATCAATGAAGGCCTGGAATTGGGTGGAGTACACAAACCGCTTCCATCTCTGATCGAGTCTGATATGGCAATCGTAGAAGAAGCTGCTAAGATGATTCGAGATGCAAAGGCAAAATATCTGTAAGAGACGGGCTTTCGTATCAGATCAATGGGATACAAAAGAGGAATTATGAGAGAAAACATTAGGAGGAAGATGATATGCAGGGTTTTACAGTCATAGATTTAATCATTTTGATTGTATATCTGGCGGCAGTATTATTTGCCGGACTTCATTTCGCAAAGAAAGAGATGAAGGGAAAAGAGTACTTTAAGGGAGACGGAACCGTACCGTGGTGGGTAACCTCCGTATCTATTTTCGCAACATTATTAAGTCCGATTTCTTTCCTGTCACTGGCAGGAAACTCATATGCAGGAACTTGGATCATGTGGTTCGCACAGTTGGGTATGCTGGTAGCAATCCCGCTGACCATTAAGTTTTTCCTTCCAATCTACAGTAAACTGGACATCGATACAGCTTACCATTATCTGGAGCTGCGTTTCGGAAGTAAGGGGCTTCGTGTCCTCGGTGCAGTGATGTTCATCATCTATCAGGTGGGACGTATGTCCATTATTATGTACCTTCCATGTATGGTGCTTTCAAACCTGATGGGAATCAACGTAAATATCCTGATCATCATCATGGGTATTATTGCAATCATTTACTCTTACACAGGCGGACTTAAATCTGTACTTTGGACAGACTTTATCCAGGGATCTGTGTTACTGATCGGTGTTACCTTTGCACTGATTTTCCTTCTGTCACATATCGATGGAGGAATCGGGGCAATCTTCGCATCTTTTGCAACAGAGCATAAGTTCCTTGCAGTAGATCAGCCGATCTTTAACCCGAACATTTTCAAAGACAGTGTATTTATTCTGATCGTTGGTGCAGGACTCAACACAATGGGCTCCTATGTATCCAGCCAGGATATTGTACAGCGTTTTACAACAACAACAGATACAAAGAAACTGAATAAGATGATGCTGACAAATGGAGCATTATCCATCTTTATTGCAACCGTATTCTACCTGATCGGTACCGGACTGTATGTATTCTATCAGCAGCATGCACTTCCACCGGCAGCAGCACAGGATCAGATCTTCGCATCCTATATTGCATTTGAGCTTCCGGTAGGTATTACAGGACTTCTGCTTGCAGCTATTTATGCGGCATCCCAGTCCACACTGTCAACAGGTCTTAACTCTGTAGCTTCTAGTTGGACGCTGGATATTCAGTCCCGTCTGTCCAAGAAAGAATTAAGCTTTGAGAAACAGACAAAGATCGGACAGTATGTATCTCTGATCGTAGGTATCTTCTCTATCGTAGTTGCAATGGTACTTGCAAACGGCGGAGTAAAATCTGCATATGAATGGTTCAACGGATTCATGGGACTTGTACTTGGTATTCTGGTAGGAACATTTATCCTGGGTGCATTTACAAAGGTTGCCAACACATTTGGCGCTACATTGGCATTCATCGCAGCATCTATCGTGATCATCAGCGTGAAATATTTTTCACCGGCAGGAAGCGTTACAATCTGGTCATACTCTGTAATTACAATTACAGTATCACTTGTAGTAGGAATTCCGGCCAGCCTGATCTGGAGAAAGGTAAAAGGAGATACCTCCGTACCGGCACCATATACAACAATCTACAAGGACTAAGTGAAAAAAGAAAAGCATATAAGGTATTGTAAGCCGCAGGTCAGTAGGTCATGCTGATCTGCGGTTTCAAGAAAGGATCGTGGGCTATGATTTTTGGAAATATCCGAAATTTAAGTGAATACAGCTATTTGGACAGCCAGATCAAGGAATGTTTTGATTATGTGAAAGAACATGATCTGATGTCATTCGAAAAAGGAACGCACAAGATCGATGGAGACAGACTGTTTGTGAATATCGTTGAGTATACGACGACTACACCAGAAGAGCGTTTCTGGGAGGCACACAGACAGTACCTGGATATCCATGTGATGCTTGACGGACCAGAACAGATCGACGTCAATTTCATTGAGAACATGGAGCAGAAGGAGTTCCAGCCGGAAGGTGATTTCCTTCCTTTAGACGGAGAGCCGAACAGCCATGTCGTGTTGAATGAAGGCGATTTTCTGATTTGCTATCCTCATGATGCGCATCGCACAGCAGTGGAGGTAGACGGACCAAAAGCAATCAAAAAAGCAATTTTCAAAGTGAAGATTCAGTAGTACAATAGAAAAAAGAGGGTCAGGCACCTGGTCATGGTGTGTTTGATGATGAGGATTATCAAATATACTGCCGGGGTCTGGCCTTTTCGACATGAAAGGAGTGTTGGATATGACTTTGCATCATTCACAGGCGGATGCAGCAGCTAAAAAGTATGTGAGCATTGATATCGGAGGCACCGCGATCAAGTATGGGATCATTGATGGGACAGGAAAGATCTTGACCCGCAGTGAGATGCGCACGGAGGCTGAAAAGGGCGGCCCGTCTATTTTGAAAAAGGCGGTCGGGATTGTACAGGAATTAAAAAGGAAGGAAGAAATCAGTGGAATCTGTATCTCCACAGCGGGAATGGTGGATACGGAAAAGGGTGAGATTTTCTATTCGGCTCCATTGATTCCGAATTACGCGGGGACAAGATTTAAAGAAGTCATGGAGGAGACCTTTGGGATTCCATGTGAGGTGGAAAACGATGTGAACTGTGCAGGCCTCGCAGAGAGTGAATCCGGCTCTGCTAAGGGGAGCAGCAGTACGCTGATGCTGACTATTGGTACCGGAATCGGCGGATGTATTGTACTGGATCACAAAGTGTTCCATGGATTTAGCAATAGTGCCTGTGAGGTCGGATATATGCATATGTTCGACAGCGATTTCCAGACACTTGGGGCAGCCAGCATCCTGACGAAGAAGGTAGCCCTAAGAAAAGGTGAGCCGGCTCATTTCTGGAATGGGTATCATATCTTTGAAGAGGCAAAGGCAGGAGATGAGATTTGTATTCAGGCGATTGATGAGATGGTGGATATTCTCGGCAGGGGAATCGCGAATATCTGCTATGTACTGAATCCTCAGACAGTCGTGCTCGGAGGCGGAATCATGGCTCAGGAGGAGTATTTAAAGGAACGGATCGAGAATGCCGTGGCAAGATATCTTGTTTCGAGCATCGCACAATGTACCACGATCAAGTTCGCTCAGCATAGAAATGATGCAGGAATGCTCGGTGCGTTCTACCATTTTATGGGAAAGCGTGGTAAGATAGAAAAGTAAAAAGACAATGCTGTGGGTATGTCATGCTGAGAGGGGACAGCCTTGTTGCGGACGAGAATTAGTTTTAAGATAGGATTGGTGGGGTATGGAATATTATGTAAAGTCCGTAGTACCGATTATTGAGTCAAATTATGATAACTTTACAACGGTAGAGAAGAGCATTGCAGACTTCTTTATTCAGAACAGGAAGAAGATGGATTTCTCAGCAAAGGCAGTTGCAGAACAGCTTTTTGTATCAGAAGCTTCTCTGTCTCGTTTTGCAAAGAAGTGTGGATACCGTGGGTATCGTGAGTTTGTCTATCAATATGAGGAGACATTTGTGGAGAAGCCTGAGTCGATAACCGGGAATACGAGGATGGTACTCAATGTATACCAGGAACTGCTGAACAAGACTTATAGTCTGGTGGATGAGGCGCAGATCGCCAGAATCAGCCGATATTTAAGTCAGGCGTCCAGAGTATTTGTTTGCGGTATGGGGAGTTCGGGACTGGCAGCGAGGGAGATGAAGCTTCGGTTCATGAGGATCGGTGTGGATATCGATTCTATACAGGACAGTGATCTGATGCGGATGCAGGCAGTCTTCCAGAATCAGTCATGCCTTGTGTTCGGAATCAGCATCAGCGGAGAGCGCGAAGAGATCCTTTACCTTTTGAGAGAAGCACATAAGCGGAAGGCGAGGACTGTGATGGTGACTGCAAAGAACCGGGAGCTGTTGGAAGAATTTTGTGATGAGGTACTGCTTTTACCTTCTTTAAAGCATTTGAACCACGGAAATGTGATCTCGCCGCAGTTTCCAGTGCTGGTGATGCTTGACATCATTTATTCTTATTTTCTCGAACAGAATAAGTACGAAAAAGAGACTTTGCATGATAATACTCTGCGGGCACTTATGGAGAGAGAAAAAGATGAATTTGGGGACAGATTTTAACTTCATCAAGAATATAGAAAAGTAGATTATGGAAGATTTACTTAGACATATCCCTGTCAGACGATGTACTTTGGGGAAAGTGCATGGCCTGACAGGGATATTTTTGTGAGCTGGGAAACAAAGTTCCCTGTTGAATGTGATTTTATATTTCAATTCCGCAGACATGCAGAGTTTTTCCCTCTACATAGAATTTTACGTTCATCATGGCATATTTCATCCCATAGATTCGTGAAGGGTCCTGCTGGTATGAGGGGCGCGGGTCCTGTGCAAGGATGGCCAGAAGAGCATCCCGGTGTTCTGGTGGAATCTGTTCGAAGTATGCAGATGGACAGTCCACGTCCAATCGATAATCCTTTTTTGCAGTGCCAAAACCTCCGCATGCATCGGGATAGCTTTCCACATAGGGCAGATACGGTTTGATATCAAAGATAGGAGTGCCGTCCATAAGGTCGGCACCGGATACATGGAGGATGCTGCCGGATTCCTCTGTGGGCTCGATTCCATCTAAGCGAACTAAGGAAAGTCCCAGAGGATTCGGACGGAAGGGAGAGCGGGTCGCGAATACCCCCATCCTCTGATTGCCACCGAGGCGGGGCGGACGCACTGTAGGGGACCAGTGCTTACGGACGGCCTTGGAAAAGCCCCAGATGAGCCATATGTGGGAGTAGCCCTCCAATCCTTTTAGTGCATCCGGGTTACGGTATTCGGGCTCGAAGATGATCTTGGCCTTTAACTCTTGAATCAGCCCGCTCTGGCGTGGAATCCCGAATTTCTCAGGGAAATCGCTCTGGATGCGGGCGATGGTCTTTATGGTATAAACGGAATCCATGACTTATACCTCTTTCTCTTTTTTATCGTCAGACACGAATTCAATATCGGGCAGAAGTTCAAAATAAAAGTCGGAATATTTTTTCGCAAGGGCCTGGATACAGAAATTCTGTACGATTTTAAAACGGCGGATGGAAACTTCGTCCCGGTCAAATGTAATATAGACGCTGATCCACAGCTTGCGTCCGGTACGGACAATGTCATAGTACAGCTTTTCGTAGCCGTATGCTTCCAGGATAGGCTCTACTGTCTCTTTGATTTCTTCTACTGTTTCCTCTTCCGGGGGCAGCAGAAATAGATCTCTCAATCCTTGGATAACCGCCTTGATTGGAGTGGGAATCATGAAAATGGACAGCACAACGGTAATAATCTGGTCCAGGTACGGTATAAGGCCCTTAAAAGGACCGAATGGGATGACGACAGGTAGAAAGAAAGCCACCGCCATTCCCAGGGACGCCACACTGTCGAGCTGCCATCCATTCATCTCCATCTCTACCAGATGGGAGTTCATCACCTTATTTTTCCTACGCAGATAGATGGAAACGGCAACGCCGAGGATACAGGCGGCCAGCTCGAACCAGGCAATCGTGCCGAAGGAGACCGTATGTCCTCCATGGAGCATGAGATTGATATTATTGAAGATCAACCCAATAGTAACGGCGGCCATAGTCACACCTTTTACAACAACGAACATGGACTCGATCTGCATATACCCGAAGGGATGCTTTTCGTTGGATGGCTTGTAAAGGAGCGGAATCAAGAATATGGATGGAAGGAGCATGAAGAATTCGACTCCGTCATATATTGCATCCAGAAGTACGGCCTGTGAACTGGTGTATACGGCCATGATCAATTCCAGGATAACGAAAACGATGTTCCCATACAGGGAAACCGTCATGGCTGATTTTTCTTTTTTCTGAGCTTTTGCACCTACGTGCATAAAATAGACCTCCTAAATTTGGCTTGTTCTGATAATCTATTTTACGATATTTCCGGCGTATTGACAAGGAGAGGGCGAAAATTGCGAAGAAAATGGGATAGGAACGAGAATGCTTTTCCTTTTGTTTTACTTAGAAAATGTGTATAATAGAGGAAATGGTGAAAGAAAATCAATTGCCAAAACTGGCAGGAGAAAACAGGATAAAAGAGATTCAATCAATTAGGAGTGAAGATGATGAAAAAGGTTACATTGGGAACAACAGGGATTACAGTACCACAGAATGGATTCGGAGCACTTCCGATTCAGAGGGTCAGCATGGATCAGGCAGTCGAGATTTTGAGAAGGGCTTATGAGGGAGGTATGACTTTTTTTGATACCGCGCGGGCTTACAGTGACAGCGAGGAAAAGTTAGGGCAGGCCTTTGAAGGAATCCGCAAGGATCTATACATAGCCACCAAGACGATGGCACGGACTCCACAGGAATTTAAGAGTCAGCTTGAGACTTCCTTAAAGCTGCTTAAGACGGATTATATCGATATCTATCAGTTCCATTGTGTGGATGTCTGTTACCGTCCGGGGGATGGAACAGGGATGTATGAGTGCATGCTCGAGGCGAAGGAGCAGGGGAAGATCCGCCATATCGGTGCGACAGCACATAAGCTGAACGTGGCAGAGGAGTGCGTTCGATCCGGTCTGTATGAGACTCTGCAGTATCCCCTTAGTTACCTGTCTTCTGAGAAGGAACTAAAATTGGTCGAGCTGTGCAGGGAAAAGAATATGGGATTCATTGCAATGAAGGGGCTTGCTGGGGGACTCATCAATGATTCCAAAGCGGCCTGCGCCTATATGTCACAGTTCGATAATGTGGTGCCGATCTGGGGTGTGCAGAGGATGGAGGAACTGGAAGAGTGGCTTTCCTACATGAACGATGCCCCCGCTCTGGATGCGGAGGTACTGGCCTATATTGAGAAGGAGAAAAAGGAGCTCAACGGAGAGTTCTGCCGTGGATGCGGTTACTGTATGCCATGTCCGGCGGGAATCCAGATCAATAACTGTGCGAGGATGTCACTGATGGTAAGAAGAGCGCCGTCCGCAGGATGGTTAAATGAAGAGTGGCAGGAGAATATGAAGAAGATCGAAGAATGTCTGGATTGCGGCCAGTGCATGAAGAAGTGTCCTTATGAGCTGAATACGCCGGAACTATTAAGGAAGAATTACGAAGATTATAAGCAGATTCTCGCAGGGAATATTACGGTGTAAGCAGAAGCGAGCGTAACGATGCAGTCTGTATCATGTCTATATTAGCTTAAGGAGGATACTTATGCAGAGGATATTCAAAAAATATACGATGATCATTATGACCTTTGCTATATTTTCCATCCTTGCCGTGAATTGCTATTTCTCTGCTCAATCGGTGGAACAGCAGCAGTTCACGACCTTTTGCACAAAGATCGATCAGGTAATCCATACCATCAAGAATAATCAGGAGGAGCTGGCTGCAATTAAGACGAATCTTGACGAGGATTATCTTACCAGGGCCAGAGCTGCGGCATATGTAGTGGAAAAGAATCCTGATATTTTGGGCAGCGTGGAAGAACTGAATAATCTGGCTAAGCTGTTGGATGTGGACGAACTTCATGTGACAGAGGAGGATGGAATTATTCGTTATTCTTCTGTACCCAAGTATATCGGGCTGGATTTCCATTACGGAGAGCAGATGAGGGGATTTTTGCCCATCTTGGAGGGGGACGATGAGGATGCTTATATCATACAGGAGGCACAGCCCAACACAGCGGAAAAGAAGATGATGAAATATGTGGGCGTCGCAAGGAAGGGCGTCAAGGGACTGGTCCAGGTTGGTCTGGAGCCTGTCAGACAGATGGAGGCCCAGGAGCGCAATACATATGAATATATTTTTTCCAGATTCCCGACGGATATTGGAGAAGGATTTTTTGCGGTCGATATGGAGGCTGGAAAGATTACGGCCTATTCTGGTATGAATGAAGACGTGAATGTATCTACAGACAAACTGCGTGCCCATCCTGAAAAGTTCCAAAATGGAGGTTACATTCAACTGAAAGATGGAAGGGACTATTATATTGTGACTAAGTCCTATCAGGATGTCATAATCGGTGCATTTATTACAAGGACAAATCTGTATGAGACTTTTTGGAAGAATATGCTGCACACGCTGCTTTATCTTGCAATTGTTGAGATGATTGTGGTACTCACATTGAACTATCTTGTGAAGCAGAAGGTGGTAAATGGGATTCATGAAATCCGCGATGAACTGCTGGAAATTACGAAGGGGGATTTTGATACAACGGTAAATGTGGGAGGAAATCCTGAATTTGAGGCATTAAGCCATGGAATCAACAGTATGGTGAAAAGTATTGTAAGTTCTTCAGCGCGTATTTCCAATATTATAGATATCTCCGAAATCCCGCTAGCAGCATTTGAATATCAAAATGGGATGAATCATGTATTTACTACTACGAAGCTAAAGGATATGCTTGGAATTTCCAGTGAAGAATTTGAAAGGCTGTCCTATGATCCGGGGGCATTCATGCAGAAGATCAAGGAGATCATGGAGGAACCAGAGGAAGAGGAAAGTGATGTTTACTGTGTGGCCCCTGATCAATATGTACGACTGCATTTTGCAGTAGAGCTTTCTGGATATTATGGAGCAGTTACAGATGCCTCCAGGGAGGTTATGGACAAACGCAGGATGCGGTATGAGAATAATCATGACCAGTTGACGGGGCTGGCGAGATATGTCTACTTTAAGGAATTAGCAGCAGAGATCCTAAAGAATATGAAGGTGGATGAGGTATGTGCCTGTGTGATGATTGATTTAGATGAGTTTAAATCAATCAATGATACCTATGGGCATGATGTAGGCGACAGATATCTCCAGGAATTCGCAAAATGTATGAATGAGCTTCCAAAGGACCACTGTGTCATCGCCAGGCGTTCTGGGGATGAGTTCTGTATTTGGGCATTTGGATATCGAGCAGAGAAGGAGATACAGGAACAACTAAAGGCATTCTGGGAAAAGCTCAACAAAAGGACCGTCCGGCTTACAGAAAGGGAGTCTTGCCAGATCAGCGCCTCAGGAGGGTATGTCTGCACAAGTGACCGCAATGCAGAGGTAGAACAGCTTCTTTATGAGGCGGACCAGATCCTTTATTGTGTGAAAAGGGAAGATAAGGGTTCTTTCGGGTCACGGCCCTTTAGATGACCTTACAGAAAAGCAGTGTTACAGGACATAAAAGAGGGGCAGACAGCCAGGATATGGTCTGTAATTGGTTGCTGCCGGGAGCGATTTTGATTTGATTCCAGGAGCGTCCTATAGTATAATTTAAGGAAAACAAATGAATCGAGGTTTATCATGGAAAATAATTTTCAAATTCAAGTGAAGAAGCTGCAGAGGCTTGAACAGACATACGTCGCTTTCAGCCAGGGGACCAGGATGCCGTTCATTACATGTGATGAGGAGTCTTTTAATGACCAGATCTGGGTCTTTACGACGGAGGAGAAAGCAAAGGAATTCGGCGAAAAACGAAGAGACGAGATGAAGGACATTCTGATGGTAGTGCGTCTGGAGAATAAGCAGCTCCTTGGCTTCTACAGCAGTCTGTATCTGCTGGGAGTGAATGAGATAGTCTTTGTGGAGGAAGAACAGACCACGAAGATTCTGTTGGAACGGCTTGTGAAAGCGCCGGATTATTCGAATCTGCCGAAGGAAAAGCAGCCTCTGATGAATCCGCAGATGCAGTTGACAGGGCTGTATTTTATGCAGGAGCTGCTTAGGGCAATGCCGAATAATGAGAAGCCGAAGCTGCCGGAGCTAGAGGAGGAGATGGTGGTCAATCTGATCCGCTCAAGGTTCTTTATGCCAATTGAGGTGATTGGGGAGAAGATTCTGAAAGATGGCTCTAATATAAAGATCCCATGTGTGAAGAATAAGGAAGATAAGATGTTTCAGCCTATCTTTACAGATTATAATGAGTTCCAAAAGTTCAACAAGGAAGGTAAGTTTCAGGCGAATATCATTGAGTTCGTGAATATCGAGAAGGTCCTGGGGCAGAGCGTAGAGGGAGTCGTAGTAAATCCACAGGGCATGAATACCGTGATTGCAAAAGCGATGATTCCGAACCTTTTGAACCGTTTTTCTAAGGGTTAAATCGGGAGCTAATAGAGCATATCAAAGTGAGACCGAACAAATTCAAAGTTATTTGAACGTTTTTCTCTATCATCTTTTCCTGGAAAAGGTATATGATGGATTCAGATAAGGTAGAAGGATGGCAGGGAGGAATCGATAATGTTAGTGACTTTGAAGGATATTTTGAATTTATGTGAAGCAAAAGGATGTGCAGCAGGTTCTTTTAATACTCCGAACCTGGAGTCTATTATGGCAGTCATAGGTGCGGCAGAGGAGTTGGAGGTGCCGGTGATCATTCAGCATGCGCAGGCGCACGAGTCTATCATGCCGCTGGACACGATCGGACCGATTATGCTGGAGCTTGCGAGACGTGCGAAGGTACCGGTGGCCGTACATATGGATCATGGTGAGACTGTAGAATATGTGTACCGTGCGATGGAGATGGGATTTACTTCTGTGATGTATGATGGTTCTACTCTTCCGTTTGATGAAAATGCAGCCAATACACAGTTGGTCGTTTCTTTGGCGAAGAGGACCGGGGCAACGGTGGAGGCTGAGATCGGATGCATGGGAAGACGAGAGATGGGAGATGGATCTGCTGGCACAGGAGAGGACCCAGAGAAGATCTATACGGACCCGGACCAGGCGAAGAAGTTTGTAGAGATGACAGGAATCGATGCTCTGGCCTGTTCTTTTGGGACAACCCATGGGGTATATTTAAGCGAGCCGAAGCTGGATTTCAGTGTAGTGGAGAATGTCAGGAAGAAGGCACATATTCCGATTGTTATGCATGGAGGTTCCGGCGTGAGCCGTGAAGATTTTCAGACAGCGATTAAAAAGGGCGTCCGTAAGGTGAATTATTATACCTATATGGCTATGGCGGGCGGTGAGACTGTTGCGAATCAGTTCCGTATGGGATGTATTCCGGTCGAGAAGAACGGGAAGAAATACAAATACTGCTATTCTCTCGTAGAGAGTGGACAAGATGCCCCGATTATGTACCACGATATTGTACAGTGGGGAACACAGGCGATGAAAGATAATTGTAAAAAAGCAATGGAAATCTTTTCAATGAAATAAAAAAGTGACTTATAAGGTTACTAACAGCCAATAGAAAATACAGACAGGCCAGCTATAGGAAATCCTTCCGGCTGGTCTGTCTGTATTGTTTAGGGGACATTTGTGTCATACGTTTGAAAATCGTAATAAAGTAATTATAATCGTTAAATCCACATGCGGAGGCAATCTCACTGATGTTCATCTCGGGATGAGCGGTCAACAGTGATTTTGCTTTTTCAATACGCAGACTACGTATGTGGGCTGCAATTCCAGTTCCATAATTCTGATCTGCAATCTCATAAAGGGAAGTCTTCCCAATCTTAAAATGTTCGCAGATCGTTCTCACATCGATGTCTTCGGTGTAATGTTCCATAATATATTCATCGATCAGTACGGGCAGCTCCTTCTGGCCGAGGATTGCCATCCGCTCCAGACAGAGATAGGAAGCGACGGCCTGTAGGATATGTGAGGCTGAATCTATATAATTTTCGGAAATAAGAGGGCGCTCCCAGCAGGCCTGCTTTAACTGTTCCTGATCTACCTGATAGGATCGGCACAGATCGCTTATGATTGTCCAGCCTTCCTCGTGGGAGGAATAGGAAAAGACATGCCCGAACAACAGATAACCGATGATAAGATTCCCCATGTAGAGAGGGGCAATGCTCTCTGTCAGACCAGCATGGCAGCGGTAGGTATAAGAGGTACGCTGTCTTGCTGCAGTCTCACAGGCAATTGCATCACAGCGGCGGCATTCCATATCAGCCTTCTCATCTGTCCTTAAAAGCTGGCAGATGGGGGCAATCTGTTCGGGGAAGGAGGCGAGCTCACGGAAGGTCTCATCAAATACGGTGATACGTATCTGTGTGATTGTAAAAAAATCCTTTAAAAGGGAATTCAGTTTGGTCAGGTTAAAGGTTGAAATCATAGCTGTCCTCCTTTTTACATTTATTGTATGGTTCTTTGTTCAGCATAACATAACAGCGAACAAATTCAAAGTAAAAAGAACAGAATACTATATATTAAACAGTGGTGTTTCGATACAATAAAAATTAAGATAACGCATTGTACATACAATCGTATAAGGAGGACAAAGAGATGAAAAAAATGACGTTCGCATTATGTTTCTGTAACCGGGGATTTATGCCGGGAGAATTAATTTATGGAGCAAGAGAAGACATGATCAAGGCCGTGACAGATGCAGGCTATGATTACATAGCAATGGATGCAGAACTGACCAGATACGGCGGGGTCGAGACAAGAGAAGAAGGGCTTTTATATGCAAAATGGCTGAAAGAGCACGACGGAGAATATGATGGGGTGATTTTTTCCATGCCGATTTTTGCAGATGAGAACGGTGCCATCACAGCACTTAGAGATGCCGGGGTTCCAATTCTAATGCAGGCATACCCGGATGAAATTGGAAAAATGGATTTTGCACACAGAAGAGATGCTTATTGCGGGAAGTTTTCCGTTACAGATGTATTTACCCAGTATCAGGTTCCATTTACCGTGATGAAACCTCATGTGGTACATCCGTTATCTCCTGCATTTGCGGAAAATCTCAAAGATTTTGCTGCAGTCTGCAGGGTAGTAAATGGAATGAAACGCTTTAATGTGGGATGTATCGGAGCCAGGACGACTGCGTTTAAGACGGTTCGTTTTGATGAGATCGCTCTGCAGAAATACGGAATCAATGTGGAATCATTTGATCTTTCCGAAGTATTTTATAAGGTGGGACAAAAGGAGGACGATGAGGAGGCTGTGCAGGCTAAGATAGAGAGACTGCAAAGTTATACAGACTTTTCCAAAGTTCCGCAGAGCAACATGCTCACGCTTGCTAAGCTGGCAGTCGTGATAGACGAATATATTGAGGAATATCAATTGGATGCCCTGACCTTACGTTGCTGGAATGAGATGGAGACGGTTCTGCGTATCTGTCCGTGTGTACTGCTCAGTGAACTGAATGACCGGGGGATTACTGCTTCCTGTGAAATCGATATGTGCTCTGCACTGACCATGCGTGCGATGAGCCTGGCAAGTGAAAATCCGACCACAGTCCTGGATTGGAACAATAACTATGGAGATGATGAGAATAAGGTGATCCTGTTCCATTGTGGTCCGGTTCCGCAGACGTTGATGGCTGGAAAAGGAAACGTCACAGAGCATAAGATGTTTGCGAAGGGTGACCCGGGGTGTGGCTGGGGAAGCAATGAGGGGCGGATCAGACCATTTGATATGACCTTCTCGAATTGCCAGACAAAGGACGGAAAGATTATTGTATATGCAAGTGAGGCGAAGTTTACGGATGATCCGATCGAGGAGAGCTTCTTTGGATGCGGCGGTGTTGCTGAGATCCCGGATCTGCAGGATAAACTAATCAAACTGGCGCGGGGCGGCTTCAAGCATCATACATCCGTAGGAATGGGACATATGAAGGAAATTCTAAAAGAAGCATTTACCACGTATCTGCATTACGACTGGGTGGATATTGACTGATTTGGGCAGTTTCGAGCCCACACCGGGAAGAGATATGAGATTTTTAATGCGCCATAATCAGTTGTGGCTGTCATCCGTGAGATTACCGAGTGTGGATGGAAACTAAGGAGGTGAAGAAGATGAAAATAGCAGGATTGGATATCGGAACGACAGGCTGCAAGTTGACAGTGTTTGATTCGGACGGTAAATATCTTGGCAAAGCGTACCGGGATTATCCGGCCAGCCGCACAAAAAGTGAGCATGAGATCGATGTGGAGATGATCATGAAGGGTGTTCTGGAGGTCATGAAAGAGATGGCAGGAAAGTACCCTGACATTGCCGGAATTGGCGTGACCAGTTTTGGGGAGACCTTCGTACTGGCGGATGAGAACGGCACACCCCTCCATCATGCCATGCTGTATACAGATCCGCGCGGGGCACAGGAATGTGCCGAGCTTACGGAACAGATCGGCGGGATGAATATCGCATCGATCACCGGGGTGAAGCCCCACGAGATGTACAGTATTTCCAAGGTGATGTGGATGAAGCGGCACAAGCCGGAATTGTATCAAAAAGCGGCTCACATCTTTTTGATGGAGGACTATGTCGTGTATCATCTGACGGGAGCTGCCCAGATCGACTATTCACTGGCCGCCAGGACCATGGCCTTTGACATTACTTCTTTAAAATGGAGTGATGAGATCTTTGAAAAGGCAGGGATCGATGTCAGGCTGATGTCCAAAACAGTGCCTACCGGGACTACGGCAGGCGCGGTGCGTAAGGAGATAGCAGACCGGACAGGACTTGCAGCGGATACACAGATTGTCTCCATCAGCCACGATCAGGTGGCTGCGGCAGTCGGCGCAGGGGTGTTTGATTCGGATCAGGCGGTAGACGGTGCAGGAACCGTGGAATGCATCACCCCGGTTTACGACGGGCTGCCGGAATTAGAGGTCATGTACAATGGAAATTATGCGGTAGTGCCATATGTGATTCCTGGGAAATATGTCTGTTACGCATTTTCCTATACAGGCGGTGCGCTGATCCAGTGGTGCGTGGACACGCTGGCAAAGAAAGAGAAGGAGCTGGCGCGTGAACGCGGAATCTCTGTGAATGAAATGCTGGAAGGAAAGGTGGAGGGACAGATAGAAGAACCAACGGGGCTTCTGGTGCTTCCACATTTTGCAGGGGCGGCGACCCCATATATGGATACAGGCTCAAAGGGCGCAATCGTGGGACTATCGACCGATACATCGGTCAGTGACATTTACCGTGCATGTATGGAAGGCGTGGTCTATGAGATGCTTCTGAACATGGAGTACCTGAAAGACTCCGGGACCTGTTTTCGCATGCTTCATGCAACGGGAGGCGGCGCCAGGTCAGAGGTGTGGATGCAGATGAAAGCGGATATGCTGAATCTTCCGATCACGGCGCTGAATACAGCGGATGCAGGAACTGTTGGAAGCGCCATGCTGACCGGGATCGCGGCAGGATGCTTCCGGGATCTTAAAGATGCGGCAGAGCATATGGTGGAGAAGAAGAAGGTCTATGAGCCAGATTCGAAGATGCATGAGAAATATAGGGAAGTGTATGAGCGGTACCGGAAGCTGTATCAGGCGGTGCGGCCGCTGGTATAGTGTGAGAGACGCTGTACTGGTGCAGGTTCTTATCTGGAATAACTAGATGAAAGGACAGATACAGGAAATATAGATTCGATTTTAAATTAGAAACAATTAAAGTTCATCAGGGAAGCAGCATAGCGGATTTTAAATATCCGCTTTGACTTGCTTTAGAAAGGAAAAAATATGAATCCATATATAGGGCATGATTCACAGCTTTATGGAATTGAGGAACACCGGCTCGTCGGTGGAAAAGGCGATGGAATGCGTCTTCTGGAGGTGAATAACGGAAAAGGGCTGGAGCTGACGGTCTCACCGGACCGGTGTGCGGATATTTCCAGGCTTCGTTACAGGGGAATCAATATGTCATACTTTTCACCCTGCGGTTATGCTGCCCCGGCATTTTATGACAGGACAGGTTCTAACTGGCTGAAAACATTTACGGCAGGATTTTTGACGACCTGTGGGCTTCAGGCCGTTGGCTCTCCGTGTGTGGACGAAGGAGAGGAACTTCCATTGCACGGCACGATCGCCAACACTCCGTCGGACCAGGTCTACTGGATTGAAGAGGACGGTTATCTGGTCATCCGGGCAGTGATCCGGGATGAGGCTTTGTTTGCCCGGAAGTACCGTCTGGACCGGGAGATCAGGGTGAGCCTTACGGAAAACGAATTTGTGATCAGAGATGTGATTGAAAATACCGGTGATGCAGTACAGCCTCTGGAGGTGCTGTATCATATGAATATGGGATATCCGCTGTTGGATGAGGATAGTATCGTGGAGATTTTGTCAGACGAAGTGGCTGCCCGCGATGAACATGCAGCGGAGGATCTTGAGAACTGGATGAAGATGATCAAGCCGGAAGCGGGATATGTGGAGAGATGCTATTATCATAAGTTCGAGAAAGAAGGGAAAGCTTCTATCTATCAGCCGAAGATCGGGCAGGGACTGGAGATTTCGTTTGATCAGGAAGTGCTGGACTGCTTTGTGGAATGGAAGATGATGGGTGTGCGCGATTATGTGCTGGGACTGGAATGCGGGAACTGCTATCCGGACGGGAGAGATGTCATGCGTGAGAAGGGGATGCTGAAATTCCTGGAGCCGGGGGAGAAGGTGAAGTATGAGGTGACGGTCAGGATGCTGTAAGAGCCGTAACTGTTCACGGGTATCCTGTGCACAGTTACTAAGAGCACCAGATAGAAACTTTACATTGCTGAAATCCTGGAAATTGTCTATAATGATGAAAAGGGAGGTGCATGGAATGAACTATCTGAACACACCATATCCAATGATTCATTTTAGAAAAGTACAAAAGCAGAAGATTTACGTGGATAAGAGCATGCTGATCAGCAGATTGAACGGATTGATTGGAACAAATGACTGCTATGTCTGTATCACCAGACCAAGACGTTTTGGAAAAACAACTAATGCAAATATGCTGGGAGCCTATTATACAAAGGAGGCAGATGGTCATTCTTTATTTGATCATCTGTCTATTTCAGACGATCCTACCTATCAGGAACATCTGAACAGGCACAATGTGATTTATATTGATTTTAGCCGGATGCCGGATACATGCAGCTCTTATGAAGACTATATTAATTACGTTAAGGATGGAATCCGGGAAGATCTGGAAGAGACATATGGACTTTCTGGCAGGCCAGGTGTTTCGGTCAGTGACCTGTTACGGGATTCAGGTGAGTTTTTCATCTTTATTCTGGATGAGTGGGATGCTGTTTTCTATGAGAAATTTATGAGCAGAGAGGATAAGACACATTATCTGAAGTTTATCAAAAATCTGCTCAAAGACCAGCCTTATGTAGAACTGGCCTATATGACAGGAATTCTTCCGATTGCTAAGTACTCCAGCGGGTCAGAGCTGAATATGTTCCGTGAGTATAATTTTATGAATGATTATATTTATGAAGCATATTTTGGGATGAGTGAAGAGGAAGTCAGGAAACTGTGCGGGGAAAATCAATCGGTAAGCTATGAAGAACTGAAATACTGGTATGACGGATATTATATGAGTGACGGGAGAAGTCTTTTTAATCCACGCTCTGTGAACTGTGCTCTGAGTGACGGGGTGTGTCTTAACTATTGGACTGAGACAGGTCCGATGAATGAAGTTGCTGACTGTATAGAACACAATGTGGATGAAGTGAGGGAAGATATCGTCAAAATGGTAGCTGGGATTCCGGTTGAAGTAGAGCTGCAGGGATACAGCGTATCCGAACTGGAGTTGAATACCAGAGACGAGATTCTTTCAGCGATGGTGGTTTACGGATTTTTATCTTATCATGACGGGATGCTTCGGATACCAAATTATGAGCTTATGGAGAAGTATCAGAAGGTACTGGCGCGGGACAGCATGGGGGAAGTAAAGAAAATTGTTAATGGTTCCCGGGAAATGTTGGAGGCTACGCTGGCGTGTGATGAAATAAGGGTAGCATCTATGTTGGAAGAGGTGCATGACAGAGAAATTCCTTTTCTGGAATATCACGATGAAAATGCATTATCCTGTGTGATCACACTCTGTTATTTATATGCAAGAAAAGATTACGAAATAGAACGAGAAGCAAAAAGTGGGAAGGGGTATTGTGATTATTTATTCCGCCCTAAAAAGGCTGGCATACCGGCGATTATACTGGAACTGAAAGTGGGGAAATCCTGTGAGGACGCGATTGCACAAATTAAAGAAAAGAATTATATCCAGAAAGTGAAGGAATGCCGGGAAATACTGCTTGTTGGGATCAACTATGATAAAAACAAGCATCATGAATGCAGGATAGAAAAAATCGTAACGAAATAGTCTAAAGGCACGTTCAGAAGGAAAATTACTGTTCCTAATCTGGACGTGCCTTTTTGCAAGCGCAGCAGGAGGGATTTGAACCCCCGGAGCGTTGCCGCTCTTCTGCTTTCGAGGCAGATGCCATCAGCCAACTCGACCACTGCTGCATATGGGGCGCGGTATTCTACCGCGCCTTGAATATTGTAACAAATTTCAACAGGAAAAACCAGTATTTTTTACGAAAATTTTTTAGAGTTTTTCCATCTTCTTGCGCAGTTTTCTGTGTGTCAGCTATGTTGCCTGTTAGTGGTAAAAACAAATAATGAATAAATGCATACGATTATAATCCACAAGCCAATCCCGAATAAAAATATTAGGTTATTATTTTGAACAAATAGGGCAAGCAGACATTGCATAATACCAAAGGGAATTGCCGTATATCCTGCAAATCTATGTGTTTTCTGCCAGCATAATTTATCCTTTAGTATCCAGGGTAATTTAAATCCTATCCGACTGCGGAAAGGCATTTGTGGCAAAAAATTTCCTATCAAAATCATCATAGCCCCAATGATCAGTATAATTACTTTCAAATAATCTATTTGAAAACCACTGTACTGCGCTATGGTTGCAAGATAATAGAGTAACACTCCAATTCCCAGAAAATTAAAAACAACGATTGTAACTTCATTTCTTACAATATCATCACTTCTTGATATTTTTTGCGGACAAAATGAAACAACCGCTAATGTAAACAGAATGGCGAAGCTAATTCCAATAAAAACAATTCTGTTAGGAGACTGCATAAACAGGGGAATTTCATTCGGAAGATTTTGATAACAAAAAAGCGTTCCTAAAATGAATATAACTAACAAAAGCACGTTCAGATTTTTATATATCTTCATCTTCATTTCTATTTTCCACCTTTCCAGTTGTTTTATTATTGACATCAAAAAATTCTAAAAAAGCCCCTAGTGTGGTTTGTAATACAGAAGCATTGAGAGAATAAGTCACGGACATGCCTGTTCGTTCACTTGTGACTAATCTCGCTTCTTTTAATATATCAAGGTGTTTCGATATAGCAGGTTTTGATATTGTAAAATTTTCGGCAATTTCCTTTGCTGTCAAATCGCCGTTGGCTAATAACTTCAGGATCTGTCGTCTCGTATCATCAGACAAAGCCTTAAATACAGTTGTCATTGATAAAAATCTCCTTTCTGAGTATTACTGTATTTATTTCTTCTTATGTGTAAATTGGTGATAAATCAAATACGGAACTGGTGTAAGCAGTAATATAAAATACTTACTTGCATACCAGCCTGCTTCTCCATCAGCGTCAAAATGGAAAGGAATTTCTTCCGGGAGAAAAAATGTTACCACGAATAATAAAATAAAAGTTCCAAACAAGAAAACCAGGGCAGTTAAATTCTTTTTACTCATAAATCACTCCTCCTTTTGATAAGTATCTTATGAAAGGTAATCACTCTTGTTCAAGTGTAATTCCTATGCATACAATTAAGATCAAGACGAGCAGGCTGCATGATATGACCCCTGTTATTACAAAAGGGGTAAAGCATCTTTGTATCATCTTCATTACGATTAAGAAGTAACCTGCGGAAATGATAATACACACAACAATTGATAAAATCACATTGATATTTTGTTTGACTGCTTCTACTTCATTAGTCCACTCTAATTTCGGATGTTTCATATCAATAAATACTCCGATCGTGTTCCACAGGATAGTAAACAAAGTGCCTGCCAAAACAATCACAAAAATCTGGCGGAAATTATAGTAAAAGTACAGTTTAAAAATCAAACAATTTATTATAATTCCAACAAATGATACGATTACAGCGAATAAGATTTTTACAAAAGCCTGTTGCTTTAAACCATATGGAATTAGTTTCGCTATCCATAAGTTCGCTCCCTCTCTGGAAAAACTACTCGAAGCAATTACATTGATTGACGATGTAAGTACAATTACTGCAAGTGAAAATAGTGTTGCATAGAAAGAAAATTCTGGAGCTGTCACCAATATTCTTATTTGCTCTATACTTTCCGCGGCTGCACTTACCCGGAAGGAGAACGGCAATAGAAACGGTGTAATGATAATCCCAAACAATCCGTTTATAACATACACAGGATTTCGAAAAAACATTTTACATTCTTTACTGAAATAACTCTTCAGCTTTGATGATGAATGGTATTTCATTTTTGCAGCAATAAGCCGTACCTGCCTGCTGTAAACAGCATATTTTATTCCAATCACAAAGTTGCTCAAATAGTAATATCCCACAACTGCTATTACAGAAAGAATGGCAGCGAATAATTTTAAACCTGTATTTAAACAGATATATTTATCGTAAAATGGAAACGGTGTGCATAACTGAGTGACCCCACTTAGGAAATTCTGTTCTAAATTCATATGTAAATCCGCAGTCGCTACTCTATATATTACATTTCCAGCCAGATATATCCCAATTCCTGTCACAGCCAGTATAGTCCTCATACGTCTAAGATACATGGCAATTTTCAAACATATTGTAACAATTACTGATAACGGAAATGTTACAATATGAGGAAGCATTATGATTGCAGAAATATAAGTGATAATCACAGAGATGTCTCCTGTATGTTCCGTTTGAATAATACAGACCGGAAACAACAGCAATATTTCTATTCCATAACAAAACAAGATATTTGAAATATATTTACTTGTAAAGATGTCACAAGGCTGTATAGGAAACAGCAGTATATTCTCCAGATCTTTTGAAAAGCAAAACAAGTTTATCAAAAGAAAGCTGCTTATAATTGTAAGTATGATAGACAGTCCGGAAAGTATAAGAGGAAAGAATAAATTGGCCATTCCGAATTCAACTAATCCTGTATAAGCCTGCTCCATTATTTGAAAGTAATAATAATAAAATACACCTATCATGCCTGCGATAAAGCAAAGCAGCACGATAAAATAAATATCCAGCTGTTCCTTTAATCTGTGTCGAACATTCAAAAAGCTAAAATTCAATCGGCAGATTGTCCTGCTTAGTTGAAAAATCTTTATCCAGCGGCTCATCATTTACCACCTCCATATAGATATCTTCCAAAGAAATGTCAAGGAAGTTATCTTGAAGTATAATCGTTTTCCTGATTGTTCCTTTTTGAATAAAAACAATGGTATCGCATAGCTTTTCACATATTTCCAATATATGAGATGAGAATAAAACTGATTTTCCATTGCCTGCCCTTGACTTAATCAATCTTTTCAATACTTGGGCGGCTTCGATATCCAGTCCCGTCATAGGTTCATCTAATACCCAAAGCTGAGGGTCATTTACGAGAGAAGATATAATTGCAATTTTTTGTTTCGTTCCGTGGGAAAAATTTTTAATCGGCTGATTTAAATACTTTTCAACTTGAAACTCCTTAATCAATGGAGCATAAATTTTCCTTCTTTCTTCAGTTGATACCCCATACATATCTGCTATAAAATTCAGGTACTCTTTTCCAGTAAGATTATTGTATAAATCGTGGCTGTCCGAGACATAATTGATTTTTTCTTTGTACTGTAAAGGCTGTGCATCTAAAGAACAATCCTGTAGAGTAATAGTGCCTTTTTCAATCGGTAATAAGCCTAATATCAATTTTAAAGTAGTGGTTTTACCGACACCATTTTTCCCTAATAATCCGACTACCTTGCCGTCTGGTACAGAAAATGTAAGATTGGTTAGTATGGGAACATCAGGCTGATAATGAAACGAAAGATTGAAAACTTCCAGCATAAATAACACGCCTCCCTCTCCTTGGAATTAACCTTTTGGTTAATAGGTTAATTCCAGTATATGTCTAATACCTGAAAATGTCAACAAAAAAACCGTAGACAAACTGACTAAATCAGCCAGAATGTCTACGGTTTTTGATACTTCATCATAGGAAGCACGTACATTGTGTGTTTTAGAGGATCAGCAAATTTTCAACTGGTTTTTACGGTAAAATTTTTAGAGTTTTTCCATCTGAAGTAGCTTAGGCACAGGATAATCTGCACCACGGTGGAGCAGGGTGTTGCCAGTGCGATATGGAACAGGGAAACTTCTGCGGCCTTACTCATCAGGTAGGAGACCGGGATTCTGACTCCGAAGGCACCGACAAGTCCCTGTACCATAACGAAGGTGGTGCTGCCGCATCCGTTAAAGTATCCGATAAAGCAGAACAGGAAGGATACGAGCAGTGTATCGATGGCATACCCTTTCAGGTATTCTGCGGAGGCCAGGATGACGGCGCTGTCTTTGGCAAATACCCGTGAGAGTGTTTCCCCATGGAAAAAGGCGAAGTAACTCATGATAATACCGAAGCAGAAGGACGTGAGCATTCCGTAGTACAGTCCTTTTTTGGCACGTTTTTTAAGTCCGGCTCCGATATTCTGCGCTACGTAGGCGGACATGGACTGGGTGTAGGAAGAGGGCACCAGCATGATAAAGCCGCACAGTTTTTCCGCAACACCTACTCCGGCAGAGGCAATCACGCCCAGCTGATTGACGATTGCGGTGATTGCGAGGAAGGAGATGCTGACAAGCAGATCCTGCAGGGCACAGGGGGCACCCATTTTGATGATACGCAGGATAATCGTTTTGTTAAAGCGGATCTGTTTCCGGGAAAAGGGGAAGATCAGACCACGCTTTCGAATGATCAAAAGGGAAAGAATCACACTGCATGCCTGGGCCAGTATGGTCGCCAGGGCAGCACCGGCCGCTCCCATTTTAAATACGGCCACAAAAAGCAGATCCAGTCCGATATTGGCGATACAGGCGATCAGGACTGCAATAAGTGGTGTCCGGGCATCCCCCATACCACGGAAGATACTTCCCAGGGTATTATAGGCGGCGATGAACAGGATTCCCGCGGAGCAGATCATGACGTATTGTACTGTATAGTCAAAGGCCTCAGGCGGTGCCTTCAGCAGACGCACGAAAACGGGTGTCATGATTAGCATGATACCTGTCAGGATCAGGCTGAGCACTGCAAACAGGCAAATGCCCGCGCCTACGGTATTGCCAATCTCCTCCTCTTTCCGCTGGCCGAACTGCTGTCCGATCAGGATGGTAACGCCCATGGCCAGTCCTGTAATGATGACCGTCAGCGAGTAGAGTACCTGGCTTCCGGTGGCGACTGCAGACACTGAGGCCGGGGAGGCAAACTGTCCTACTACGAGCAGGTCCACTGCACCGTAAAGTGTCTGTAGGACCAGTGCGGCCATGATCGGCAGAGTAAAGCGCATCAGCGGTCCTAAGATGCGGCCCTGTGTTAAGTCAATATTCTTCTTCATTTGTATCAATCTCCCTTGTGTTGTTTCTTCCTATATCAAAAAAAGGATAAGAGAGCAGGCGTTCCAGCCTGCCATCTTATCCGGCAAATCACTTCTGTATGAGTATCTGCCCTCCGATGAGCAAGTCTATTTTATCGGGGAAAAAGAGAAAAGTCAACTGCATTTTTATGGATTTTTATGGATTGCATTTTTATGGATTTCCATATTAAGAATAAAAGTGAATACCGTATTTTTTTAGTGGCATGAGCCGGGGGAATGGGAGAAATAGGGGATTAGGAGAAATATATTTAATCTCAACAAGGGAGTAGAGGATTCTGAATATCCGGTTTGTCTGGGCATAGGAATTGCGGCGTTTGAAGGAGGCTTTCGCTAATAGAGATTTTTTATATTGTCATAATTATTATAATATGATATTGACAATAGTGTGTGATACACAGTATAATGTAACACACAAGGAGGAAGTGCAATGGGAGAAGAAAAAGATCTGATGACCAATCTGGTTTCTGAATTAAGGCGGGGGACCCTGATCCTGAGCGTACTCAGCCAGCTTGGTGAGGCGAAGTACGGATATGCACTTGTACAGAGCCTGGAGGAAAAGGGCGTGGAAATCGACCCGAATACGTTATACCCGCTCTTAAGGCGTCTTGAGAAGCAGGGACTATTAAGCAGCCAGTGGGATGTGGGAGAGTCCAAGCCAAGGAAGTATTATACAAGAACCCCCATGGGCGATGCTATTTTTCGGGAGCTTAAGGCACAGTGGGAGAGGCTGTCAGCAAATATGGAACAGATACTAAAGGAGGGAGAAGCATGATAGACAAAGACAGGGAACTGATCAACCGATATGTATATGAAGTGGTAAAGCGCGTTCCGAAGGAGCAGAGAGAAGAGATTGAGCTGGAACTGCGGGAGCTGATCGGTGATATGAGCGAGAACATGACACTGGAGCAGATCTTTGTAAAGCTGGGGGATCCGGCTGTATTTGCCAGAAAGTACAGAGAAGATAAGAATTACGTCATCGGGCCGGAATACTATGATAATTTTCTCTGGGTAATGAAGATCGTCCTCATCTGCACATGGGCAGGGATTCTGGTTTCGGCAGTCGTAAAGTGCATTGTAGACTACCGGGAGATTGTGGATGTCATTGCGTCTGGCTTAAGCAATGCGATCATGGGGAGCTTAAGTGCTTTTGGCTGTGTGACACTGGCTTTTGCTGTGATGGAACGGCAGAAGATCAAGGTAGATTTAAAGAGAGAGAAAGTCTGGACGCCGGAGCTGCTCAATCCAATCCCGGATAAGAAGGCGAGGATCAGCAGGGGAGATTGCATTGTATCCCTCGTGTTCATTATCCTGTTCAGCTGTCTGCTCATCTTTGCGCCACAGTTATTCGGCGCTTATTCCGTAAAGGGTGGAGAACTGGCTTATGTGCCGTTCTTTAATCTGGAAAGGTGGAGATTTATCCTTCCCGTATTTCTACTGGGAATGGCAGCAGGTTTTGTAGATGAGCTTATTAAGCTGGTGACAGGATGCTACTGCCGGATCGTCATGCTGAGCAGCATTATCACGAATACATTGGGAATCCTATTCTCTATAATTGTGCTGAAAGTAATGCCATTCTGGAATACAAACTTTGCCAAAGAAGTCGCAGAACAGTTCGATGATACATTCAAGCTGAAAGTCTTTTGGCAGAACAAGCAGGTGCTGGGCTGGGACGGGCAGAGACTTTCCAAGATTGTACTGACAATTATCATAGCTGCATCAATATTAGAAATTGCAGTCACAGTATACAAAACAATGCGGTATGGGACAGATGTCCGGGGGCAGAATTAATAAGAATACGGAATATTCTGACAATGAAGTGCAAAAGGGTCTGACCCTTTTGCACTTTCTCTTGATTCTCAAAGCAAAAAAGGGTAAGATACTTTTATCAAACAATTTATAGAAGCGTCTGGCAGGTTACATTGTGCGAATGCTGGAAAGGAATCAGGAGTATGAATACACTCGGGAATGTGGATAAGAAGAGAATGAATCTGATCAGGGTGGCGAAGTTCATTCTGCATCAGGGGATGACATCAAAGCCGGAGATCGCGGCGACTCTGGGGCTTAGTATGCCGACTGTCCTGCAGAATGTGAAGGAGCTTTTGGAGCGGGGAATAATTGTCGAGGATGGCGAGTATGAATCTACCGGCGGGCGGAAAGCCAAGGCTCTCTGCGTGAATGCGGGATTGAAGTATGCCGCGGGGATCGACATCACGAGCAACCATATCAGCTATGTGATGATCGATCTGACGGGGAAACTGGTGGATAAGGTCAGGATCCGGGAAAAGTTCGAGAATTCTTTGGAATATAATGAGACGGTGCACCGTCATTTCTGTGAATTCCTTGAAAAATCGGGGGTGGCACGGGACAAGATACTCGGAGTCGGAATCTCGTTCCCGGGAATTATTGATAAGCAGTATGAGACTCTGATTATTTCTCATATTCTGAAGGTACAGAACTTAAGCCTTCGTAACTTAAGCAGCCTGTTTGAATACGAGGTTTGTTATGAAAATGATGCGAACAGTGCGGCAATGGCCGAGATGTACCGACTGGAAAAGAACGCGGTATATCTGTCCTTGAGCAATTCTGTGGGCGGTTCCTTTTATATCCATAACGGAATCTATGAGGGGGATGACTACAGGAGTTCCGAGTTCGGGCATATGGTCATCGTTCCCGGTGGACGCAAGTGCTATTGCGGAAAAAGCGGCTGTGTGGATGCCTATTGTTCTGCACTGGTACTGGCGGAGAAGACAGGTGGGAATCTGGAACAGTTCTTTGAAAAACTGGACGCAGGAGAGGAAGAACTGAGAAAGGTATGGGAGGAATATCTGGAATACTTGTCAATCACGGTGACGAATCTGAGGATGGCTTATGACTGCGATATCATCCTGGGCGGTTACGTCGGGGGATTCATGGGAAAATATATGGCGGACCTGAGCAAAAAAGTGGTAAAATATAATGGTTTTGAAAATGATACCACATATTTGAAGACCTGCAGTTATAAAAAGGAAGTATCGGCGGTGGGAATCGCGATGAGTTTCATTGAGAAATACTTCGAATCATTGGAATAAAGGGGAAGGAGCCATTTAGATATGTCTGATAGATTAGCAGATTTTGGACAGAATACATTTATGGAGAATTTTTCTAAAACAGATGATATTATAAAGGATATGCGCGAAATCATTGAAATCTCAAGAGATACGGCGTATCGGGCCGTCAATACAGTTCTGTTACAGAGAAACTGGCTGATTGGATATCGAATTGCGGAAGAAGGATTTCAGGGGGCAGAGCGCGCAGAATACGGAGCTGCTATCATTGCAAAACTTTCTAAGACACTCACAGCAGAGTATGGGAAAGGATTTACAAAAACAAATCTATACCATTTTTATTCTTTTTATAGAGAATATCCGGACATTTTCCAGACAGTGTCTGGAAAATCACCAATGTTATTATCCTGGTCGCATTATGCAATCCTACTTCAGGTAAATGATAAAGAAGCACGTGACTGGTATGAAAAGGAGGCAGTCAGCCAGACATGGAGTGTGCGTACCCTACAGAGAAATGTTTCTTCCCAATACTACTACCGTATGCTGCGGACGCAGAAGAAAGAGGCAGTGGTAAGTGAAATGAAAGAAATCACAAACAAATATCAGAGCAATCGATTGGAATTCATAAAGAATCGTTATGCAGTTGTTTGCATCTAAATATAAGCTGTATCTTCCGACAGAAGAAGAGTTGAGGGCGGAGATCGAAACTCAGAAAATGATATTTTACTTACAACAGCATGATGAATAAAGAAGGACATTTTTAGAGAAAGAGGTAGTTGGATGGCAGATACATCACAAGAGAAACAAAACAACCACAAAAAGCACATATGCATCGGTATCCTTGCTCATGTCGATGCGGGGAAGACGACGCTGTCGGAGAGTATGCTGTATACAAGCGGCAGTATCCGCAAGCTCGGCAGGGTGGACCATCAGGATGCTTTTCTGGACACGTTTGACCTGGAGCGCGCGCGGGGGATTACGATTTTCTCGAAGCAGGCGGTGTTCTCCTGGAAAGATATGGATATTACGCTTTTGGACACTCCGGGGCATGTGGATTTTTCAGCAGAGATGGAGCGGACCTTACAGGTGCTGGATTATGCGATCCTTGTCATCAGCGGTGCGGATGGGGTGCAGGGGCATACCGCGACGCTCTGGCGTCTGCTAAAGCAGTATCAGATTCCCACATTCCTGTTTATCAACAAGATGGATCAGGAGGGAACAGATAGAAAAGCAATCTTAAAAGAGCTAAAGAAACAATTAAGTGACGGATGTGTAGACTTCGAGCAGGCTTCCAGTCTGGAATGTGCAGAGGATGAATGGCTTGAGAACCTGGCAGTTTGTGATGAGGAGATGCTGGAAGAATATCTTGAGAACGGCACAGTAGAGCCGGAATCCGTCATCCGCGCAATCAGCGGACGGAAAATATTTCCCTGCTATTTTGGTTCTGCACTACGTCTGGATGGAGTGCAGGAATTTATGGAAGGACTGAGGCAGTATACGGTCAGCCGGAAGTATCCGGATGAATTTGGGGCCAAGGTCTATAAGATCGCGAGAGACGACCAGGGAAACAGACTGACATATTTAAAAGTGACGGGTGGATGTCTTCATGTGAAGGATATGCTTCCCGGGATGGAGGAAAAGGTCAATCAAATCCGTATATATTCCGGCTCTAGGTTTGAAATGGTGCAGGAAGTAAACGCAGGAGGAGTCTGTGCTGTGACGGGGCTTAGTACGACTTATCCAGGACAGGGAATTGGAGCGGAGAAGGCGACTGATATGTTTGTGCTGGAACCCGTCCTTACGTATCAGATTCAGCTTCCACCAGGCTGTGATGTGCACAATATGCTGCAAAATCTCAGACAGTTGGAGGAAGAAGAACCGCAGCTTCATATTGTATGGGAAGAGCAACTGGGTGAGATTCATGCACAGTTGATGGGAGAAGTTCAGATTGAGATTTTGAAAAACATCATTTTCCAGAGGTTTGGGGTTGCTGTTGAATTTGGTGCAGGGAATATCGTTTATAAGGAAACAATAGAAGAGCCGGTGGAGGGAGTCGGACATTTTGAACCTCTGCGCCACTATGCGGAAGTACATCTGCTGCTTGAACCGGGAGAAAGAGAGACAGGGCTTCAATTTTTTACAGACTGCAGTGAAGACGTGCTCGATCGGAACTGGCAGCGTTTGATTATGACCCATTTGGAGGAAAAGGAGCACAAGGGAGTACTTACTGGTTCTGCGATTACAGATATGAAGATTACCCTGACGGCTGGGAAATCCCACCTAAAGCATACAGAAGGGGGAGATTTCCGACAGGCAACTTACCGTGCTGTGCGTCAGGGACTAAAAAAAGCGAAGAGCATCCTTTTGGAGCCGTGGTATGAATTTCGGATGGAAATGCCATCTGTGAATATCGGTCGGGCCATGGCGGATATCCAGAAGATGCACGGGCAGTTTGAACATCCTGAGACAGATGGGGAAATGTCTGTTTTAAAGGGGAGTGCTCCGGTGTCTGAGATGAGGGGGTATCAGAGTGAATTCCTATCTTATACTGGTGGGCATGGACGTATGTTCTGCAGTTTGAAAGGATATGAACCTTGTCATAATCAGGAGGAAATCATCGAATCAGTTGGATATGATTCAGAGAAAGATCTGGAGAATCCAACGGGTTCTGTATTCTGTGCACATGGTGCTGGATTCGTGGTAAAGTGGAATCAGGTGGAAGAGTATATGCATGTGGAGAGCACATGGAAGTCTGGGGAGGTACAGTCAGAAGAGGATTACATACCTCCAAGAAACGAGTCGTCTTCACGAATTGAACTGACAGAAAAGGAGCTGGATGCCATCTACCGGAAAACGCCGGACCCTGTCAGAAGGAAGATAAGTGCGGCTCCGATCACTGTACATGCGAAAGAAAAGGGAACTCCTGACCCGAAATGGACTGAGTGCCAGAATGAGAAGACAAGGCAGGAAGAATACCTGCTTGTTGATGGATATAATATTATTTTTGCATGGGAAGAATTAAAAGAACTTGCAGAGATTCATATTGAGAGTGCCAGGGACAAGCTGATGGATATCCTGTGCAACTATCAGGGATATAAAAAATGTACGGTTATTCTTGTGTTTGACGCCTATAAGGTAGAGGGGAATCCGGGAGAGGTCTTAAAATACCACAATATTTATGTGGTCTATACGAAGGAGGCCGAGACTGCGGATCAATATATAGAGAAAACGGTGCGACAGATGGGCAGAAAATATCAGGTCACGGTAGCAACATCTGATGCATTGGAGCAGGTCATTATTTTAGGGCAGGGGGCACAGCGGCTTTCGGCGGCAGGCTTAAAAGAAGAGGTAGAACTGATGCTCAAGGAAATCCGAAGCGAATTCCTGGGGAAAATCCCGGAAGACAGGAATTACCTTTTTGATTATTTAAGCCATGACCTGGCAAAAGAAATGGAGCATGTCCGCCTGGGAGGAAAGGTTAAAAAGTAGATTAAAAATCAAGACGGCTGAGTATCAGGGAGAATTCCTGCTGCTTGGCCGTTTTTTTCGTGATATAAAAAATTTGGTTCCCTATATCACAAAAAGCTCCACGGCTGTATTGTTAATAATATATAAATTTTAGTTCTCTATTTTGTACAATAAGCTGAAAGAAGAAAAAAATTAAAAAGTGTATTGACTTTTTCCATTCTTAAAAGGATAATGTAATTACTTTAATAAAATGATTTATAAAAGATAACAACAAAACGAATTCAAAATAGGAGGATATGAACATGCTACAGCAAGTTATGACAGAACCAAAGGTGATTACATTCCAGGAGGTACCGACTCCAGAGCCTGCCAAAGGAGAAGTACTGGTCAAAGTAATGAATATTGGAATCTGTGGATCTGATATTCATGTCTACCATGGACAGCATCCATTTACGACTTATCCGGTCACACAGGGGCATGAGGTCTCAGCAGAAATCATAAAGCTGGGAGAAGGTGTGGAAGGTTTTGAAGTAGGACAGAAGGTAACGATTCAGCCTCAGGTCGTATGCGGAGAATGTTATCCATGCCGCCATGGAAAATACAATCTTTGTGAACATTTGAAGGTAATGGGCTTCCAGACGACAGGGACGGCCTCCGAATATTTTGCAGTGGATGCAGAGAAAGTAACACTTCTCCCAGAAAATATGAGCTATGAAGAGGGCGCTATGATTGAACCACTGGCAGTCGCAGTCCATGCTGTCAGACAGGCCGGCGATGTGAAGGGATTAAAAATCGCGGTATTGGGTGCAGGCCCTATTGGAAATCTGGTAGCACAGGCGGCCATAGGGATGGGAGCAGAATCCGTTCTGATTACGGACATCAGCGATCTTCGTCTTAAGAAAGCACAGGAATGTGGAATCGAGTACACGGCCAACACGAAGACAGAAAACTTTGGGGATGCCATGCTCCGGGTATTTGGACCGGATAAAGCAGATGTAATCTACGACTGTGCCGGAAATAATGTGACAATGGGCCAGGCAATTCAATATGCAAGAAAAGGAAGTACTATCATTCTGGTTGCGGTATTTGCAGGGATGGCACAGATCGATCTTGCCGTGCTCAATGATCATGAGCTGGATTTAAATACAACGATGATGTATCGGAATGAGGATTATATCGATGCAATCCGCCTGGTAAATGAAGGAAAAGTTCATCTGCGGCCGCTCATTTCTAAAACCTTCGCATTCCGTGATTATGCAAAGGCCTATGAGTACATAGACGCAAACAGAGAGACCACGATGAAAGTGATCATCAATGTGCAGGAGCTGTAACAAGCAGTGGGTTTCATTTTGTAGTAGTCGCTAAAAATTGGGAGGAGAAAGAAAATGGGAGTTGGAACATTGCGTGCAGAGATGGCAGTAAAACCAGAAAAAGAAGCTGCATACCAGAAGAGAGTTTCTGCGGCAGACGAAAATAGAGGAGCGTCAGATACCAATATCAAGGTGCCGCTGATCAGTAAGATCGCCTATGGGATGGGAGACGTAGGATGTAATTTTAGTTGGATGTTCGTAGGAAATTTCCTGATGATATTTTATACAGATGTTTTTGGAATTAGTATGAGTGCAGTAGCAGGTTTGATGCTGTTTTCCCGGTTTTGGGATGCAATTAATGATCCTGTCATCGGCAGCCTGACAGATAAGACCAAATCCAGATGGGGACGTTACCGCCCTTGGCTGCTAATTGCCGCCCCGTTGACAGCAATTGTCCTGATGCTGACATTCTGGGCACATCCAGACTGGTCACCTACTGCCAAAATCGTATACATGGCTGTGACCTACTGTATTTTAGTGCTGGGATATACCTGTGTGAATATTCCTTACGGGACACTGTGTGGAGCCATGACACAGAATATTGAGGAGCGGGCTAAGATCAATACATTCCGCTCAGTGGCGGCCATGATTGCAATCGGAGTCATCAATATTATCACAGTGCCATTGATTTCCAAACTAGGAGCCGGGGATGAAAAAAGAGGCTATCTGCTGATTGCAGTGATTTATGGATGTATCTTTGCGGCCTGCCATATCTTCTGTTTTTCAAAAACAAAAGAAGTCGTAAAAATTCCTGAAAAGCAGAAGGTATCGCTCAAGTCTCAGTTAAAAGCAGTGATGGTAAATAAGCCTTACATATTAGCACTCATCGGTCAGTTATTATTTGGTTTTACTTTATATGGAAGAAATGCTGATGCACTTTATTATTTTACCTATGTGGAGGGGAATAAAGCATTCTTTACAACATATTCCATGTGTATTATTATTCCGTCCATTATCGGTGCAGCATGTTTCCCACTGCTTTTTAAATGGACCAATAACAAAGGCAGAGCAGCTTCCATATTTGCCCTTTTGACCGGAATCAGCATGTTGAGCCTGTATCTGTTCAGTGTCCGTACTTCTCCGGCACTGTTCTATGGAATATCTGGCTTGACACAGTTCTTCTTTTCCGGGTTCAATACTGCAATCTATGCGATTATCCCGGATTGTGTAGAATATGGGGAATGGAAGACCGGCCTTAGGAACGATGGTTTCCAATACGCCTTCATCTCTTTGGGAAATAAAATTGGAATGGCCCTTGGAACCTCTCTGTTGGCTCTGGTCCTCGGAGCAGTCGGATATGCTGCAAATCAGCAGCAGAATGAGGCAGTACTGGCAGTCATGAAACACTCCTTCACGACGATCCCGGGGGTCTTGTGGGTAGTAACAGGAATCGTGCTGTTCTTCTATCGGCTCAATAAAAAGCGCTATAACCAAATTGTCACAGAAATTCAGGAAAGAGGGTAAAAGGGAACGGCATTTATAAGGCAATTTTTTGTTAACATTTCTTTGTTAATATAATGTCTTTCTTTGACAAAAAGTGACACTTATGATATGATATTTAAACGACAAGGTGTGAATGACAATCAGCATTTACACCTTTTTTTCGCGCTGGTAACTATTAGATTACCAGGAGGCAGATGGAGAAGTGGTGTAGTAGAAAGGAGAGCTATTTTGCTTACGATTAACAATTATGTGAAAGCGAAATCCCTGGAAGAGGCATATGAATTGAATCAGGCCAGGAATGCCCGGGTGATGGGCGGTATGATGTGGATGCGGCTTGGGAATGCGAAGGTACAGACCTTGATAGATTTATCGAATCTGGGATTGGATCAGATCGAGGAAACGGAGCGGTACTTTAAGATTGGTGCGATGTGCACTCTGAGGCAGTTGGAGCTTCACGAAGGACTGCGGGAGGCATATGGAGATTCTATCGCGGAGTCTGTCCGCCATATTGTAGGAGTGCAGTTCCGCAATCAGGCAACAGTAGGGGGAAGTATCTATGGAAGATTCGGCTTCTCCGATGTACTGACCTGTCTTTTGGCTTTGGATACATTTGTAGAATTATACGACGGAGGAACCATCCGCCTGTCAGAGTTTGTGAACCACAAGCGGGACAAGGACATTCTGCTTTCTATTATTATTAGAAAAAGCGATAGGAAGCTGCATTACGATTCTATCCGTCAGACGAAGACGGACTTTCCTGTGCTCGCATGTGCGGTTGTGACAGGCCCGGTGCACGGAAAAGAGACCTGGTATTTTTCAATAGGTGCCCGTCCGATGAAGGCGGCAGTGCTGGAGAAGGAATGGGAGATTCCGAAGGATATCTCTGATGAGCAGCTGGAAATCTATGCAAAGGAAGCAGCGGCGCAGTTCACATATGGGACGAATATGAGAGGCAGTGCGAAGTACAGGCAGCATCTGGCGGAGGTTCTGATCATGCGTGCCATGCGTTCGATTTTAGCGGAGGACAAATAGATGGAAATTAAAATGATGTTAAATGGAAAACAGACGACCACAGAGGTCAAAGCGGATTCAATCCTTCTGGATGTCCTGCGTGACCTGGGGTGCCACAGTGTAAAATGCGGCTGTGAGACGACGAACTGCGGTCTATGTACTGTATGGATCGATGGAAAATCCCGTCTGTCCTGTTCCATACTGGCTGTCAGTGTGGATGGACACGAGATCACGACGTTAGAAGGGGTAAAAGCAGAGGCAGAAGAGTTTGGAGAATTTCTGGCGAAGGAAGGCGCGGAACAGTGCGGCTTTTGCTCTCCGGGATTCATTATGAATGTTCTGGCAATGGTACGGGAGCTTGACGATCCCGATATAGAAGAAATCAAAGAGTATCTGGCTGGAAATCTATGCAGATGTACAGGCTATATGGGACAATTGCGTGCCATCCAGAAGTATTTACAGTTCAAAAAGGAGGTGCGTTCATGAGAGTGGTAAATCAGCCAATTCCAAAAGTGGATTCCAAAGCACTGGTTACGGGAAAAGGTGTCTATACAGATGATCTGGCACCGTCTGACTGTCTGATCGTAAAGATTCTAAGAAGCCCTCATGCACATGCTCTGATCAAGGATATTAATGTGACACGGGCACAGGCAGTGGAAGGGATTGAATGTATACTGACCTATGAGGACTGCCCGGAGAAACGTTTTACAATGGCGGGACAGACTTATCCAGAGCCGAGCCCATATGACAGGCTGATTCTGGATCAGCGTGTGCGTTTCGTAGGGGATGCTGTTGCAATCGTAGCAGGAACCAGTAAAGAAGCTGTCAACAAGGCATTAAAATTAATCAAGGTAAAATACGAGATTCTGGAGCCTGTTCTGGATTTCCGTGAAGCAAAGGATCACCCGGTACTGGTACATCCTGAGGAGAATTGGAAGAGTCTCGTTCCGGTAGGAGCGGATAACAAGAGGAACCTCTGCGCACACGAGGAAGATTCATCAGGAGATATTGATGCTGTGCTGGAATCCTGCGAGTATGTGGTGGACAGGATCTATCATACGAAGGCGAATCAGCAGGCAATGATGGAGACTTTCCGTACATATACGTATATGGATGCATATGGAAGACTTAATATTGTATCCTCCACGCAGGTGCCGTTCCATGTGCGACGCATTCTGGCAAATGCGCTGGATGTTCCAAAGTCCAAGATCCGTGTGATCAAGCCAAGAATCGGAGGCGGTTTTGGAGCAAAGCAGACGGTCGTTACAGAGGTCTATCCGGCACTGGTTACTTGGAAGACTGGAAAACCGGCGAAGATTATTTATACAAGGGAAGAGTCTTTTATCGCATCATCTCCGAGACATGAGATGGAGATTCATGTCCGTGTCGGTGCTGATAAGGATGGAATCATCAAAGGAATTGATGTATATACACTGTCCAACACAGGGGCTTTCGGTGAACATGGTCCGACAACAGTCGGTCTGTCCGGGCATAAATCCATCCCACTATATGGAAAAGCAGAGGCATACCGATTTGTTTATGATGTGGTATATACTAATGTGATGTCTGCTGGAGCATACAGAGGATATGGAGCTACGCAGGGCATTTTTGCGGTAGAATCAGCAGTGAATGAGCTGGCGGCCAAGATGGGTACAGATCCTGTTGCCCTTCGGGAAAAGAATATTGTCCGGGAAGGACAGGTCATGCCTGCTTACTATGGTGAGACCGCAAATAGCTGTGCGTTGGACCGTTGCTTACAGCGCGCCAAGGAAATGATCGGTTGGGATGAGAAGTATCCATGCCGTGACATGGGCAACGGAAAAGTCAGAAGTGTCGGTGTAGCCATGGCGATGCAGGGGTCTGGTATTTCTGCTGTGGATACCGCATCAGTAGGAATCAAGGTCAATGACGATGGTTTCTATAGCCTTATGATTGGTGCAACTGACATGGGGACAGGGTGTGACACCATCCTGGCTCAGATGGCAGCAGAATGTCTGGATTGTGAGATGGAGGATATTATTGTACATGGCGTAGATACAGATGCCTCCCCATATGACTGTGGTTCTTATGCATCCAGCACCACATATGTAACAGGTATGGCAGTGGTAAGGACTTGTGAAAAGCTGCGTGAAAAAATCTGTGAGAGGGGTGCGGCGTACCTGGGGTGTTCTGTTGAAGACGTTGAATTCGATGGAAAGCAGGTCATTAATTTGAAAAATGGCGAGAGTATTTCCAGAGTGGATATCGGCAATCAGGTCATGTGCAATAATGAAGAAGCTCTGTACGCAAGCGAGGCCTTCAGCTCTCCTGTTTCTCCGCCGCCGTTCATGGTCGGAATGGCAGAGGTCGAGATAGATAAGGTGACGGGACAGCTTGAGCTTCTTGACTATGTTGCAGTGGTAGACTGCGGGACCGTAGTCAACCCGAATCTGGCACGGCTTCAGACAGAAGGCGGAATTGCCCAGGGAATTGGAATGGCGCTTTATGAGGATATTGTATACAATAGTAAAGGAAAGAATTTCAGCAATTCCTTTATGCAGTATAAAATCCCGACACGATTGGATGTTGGGATGATTCGGGTGGAATTCGAGAGCAGCTATGAGCCGACAGGACCGTTCGGTGCGAAATCCATAGGCGAGATCGTAATCAACACTCCGCCTCCGGCAATTTCTAATGCAGTGCAGAATGCAACGGGAGTGATTGTCCGGGAGCTGCCGATTACCTCAGAAAAAATATACTGGGGAATGCACGGACAGAATGTGTAAAAGCGTGATAATAGAAAGAGGCATCATAAGATACAGGTCTTCCTTTCGGAAGCAGGTTTGGAAATAGATTCCAAGCCTGTTCTTGAAAAGAAGAAGTATCTTATGAAGCCTCTTTTTTAGATGAATTTACTATTTTATCTTTTTCTGATAGGCGAGTCTTTCTGTGCCATCATCAGAATAGATAATTCCACAGTATGTAAAACCATTCTTATCTAAGGTGTGCTGCATGACCATGTTGTCACGGTGGGTATCCATCCTTAAGTTACCGCATTGGTTCAGAGCCCAATTGATACAGTAGGTAGCCGCACCCCTTACAGTGCCGTCGGAGGTGATTCGATGAATAACACCATACGGAGAATCATCGAGCCACTGGCCCTCATAAATTTTCACATAAGTATCGTCTCGTCCTTCCTTATAATAGAAGGTCGCAACTATCTTATCTTGTTCTATGCAGACATAACTGCATCCTTCCTCGATATCCTTGGCGACCAGTGGTTTTGGTGGATAAGTATTTCCCCACTGGGTCGGGTTTCCATGGCTTGACATAAACGAACGGGCATTTTCGTACATTTTCATCAGTGTATCCAGATCTGTAAGTTGTGATTTTCTGATTTCCATAATTAAATAACCTTTCAAATGTTTTAGGATTGTGGGAGCACAAAGTGCAAAGCAATCCGTAGGTAGTATCTTGTTGGGGAGAAAATACCTTCTGACCCCAATATCATGTTAATATTGTAAAACGGATTCTTTTATTAAGCAATTAGAAAAAAAGCTGAAATATGAAACCTTTTGGCTTGAAAAACTGTCTATTTAATGTAATGATAGAAATATACATATGAGGAGGGCACATTAGATGGGCAGAAAGAAAAAAATATTGCTTGCATTGGGTATCACAGCGGGGGTCTTAGTCTGCGCGTATATTGGAGTATCTATTTATTTCATGAATCATTTCTTTTATGGGACTCATATCAACGGTGTTGAATTTTCCATGAAGACAGCAAAAGAAGCAGAAAAGTTTCTTAAGAAACAAATAAAAGATTATGAATTATCGATCATACCGAAAGAAGGGGAGAAGGAGACCGTGTTGGGATCAGAGGTCTCTATGAAGTATGTCCATAATAAAGATTTGGAGCGTTCGATGAAAAAGCAGAATGCATTTTTGTGGCCGTCCATGTTCTGGAAAGAAAATAAAATGGATGTGGAGCTGGATTTTATATTTGACGAAAAAAAGCTGGATGAAAGGCTGCAGTCACTCAAGAGTTTTCAAAATGAGGGAAAAACAGATCCACAGAGTGCAAAACCGGAGTTCAACAATGAGAAATTTGTGGTAAAACCAGAAGTGCTCGGAACAAAGGTGGATCAGGAAAAGATGAAAAATGCGGTCAAGGAGGCAGTTTCTGGTCTGGCAGGATCAATAGACCTGGAGAAAGAGGATTGTTATCAGAAGCCCAAATATACGAAGGATTCCAAAGAGGTGGCAGCAGCCTGTGATGTTCTCAATCAATATTGTAAGGCAAGTATCACTTATGATATGGCACCACAGACAGAGGTAGTGGATAAGAAGCTGATTTCTCAATGGTTGTCTTTTGATGAGAATATGAACGTAACGTTCCATGAGGATAAAGCCAGGGAATATATGAATAATTTTGCTGCCAAATATGAGACTCTTTACGCGACCAGACCGTTGACGACTCCATGGGGAAAAGCAACGGAGGTGTACGGCGGGACATATGGATGGGCATTTGATGAGGCCGCAGAGGCGGAAGCACTGATTGCCAGTATCAAGGCTGGAGAAACGGTGACCAAGGAGCCGGCATATGAACAGCGTGCGGCGACACATGAGCCTCAAGACTGGGGGAAGACATTTATAGAAGTGGATTTGAGCGAACAGTATATGTGGTATATTGCAGATGGGAATGTGGTCTTTGAGACTGCGGTAGTGACAGGGAAACCTTATGAACATTCCACTCCATCCGGGGTGTATGATATTTTATTGATGCAGCCAAATGCAACGTTGGTCGGAAATATCATGCCTGAGACAGGAGAACCGGAATACCGTACCCCTGTGGCTTATTGGATGCAGGTAACCTGGGGCGGAGTCGGTTTTCATGATGCGACCTGGCAGCCGGCATTTGGCGGTGATCTGTATTGGAGCATTGGATCGCACGGATGTATCAATATGCCGCTGGATGGAGCGGCGACATTGTATAGCCTGATTTCACCGGGGACACCAGTTGTGATGCATTATTAGGGAGGGGAATAAGAGATTTTCATGTTATTTCTAAAAGGTTCTTATTGTAACAAGGGGAGTTCAGGGCTATAATTAAAACAGTGTATATGAACAACAGATAATATATAGTTATCTTTTATGTAAGGAGGTATCATATTGAATATTTTGTTACCACAGCCCCATTATTTTTCCTCAATTTGCATTTTAAAAATGTTAAGAAAGCTTCCTGATATATCACCGAAAATAATAGGGTGTTCACAATTTTCTAAAAATATAGTAAATGGTGGAGGTTTGGTTGATGAGTATTATGTAAGTCCTTCACTAGAAAACGAAGACGCATATATTGGTTTTCTTAAAAAAATATGCAGAGAATGTGACATTAATATACTGATATCTTCAGATGAGGATGAATTAAAATTACTCAAAAAGAATGAACAATTATTTGAATGCCTTATGATTATTCCTTCACTCGAAATATTGGAGTTGTTTACTGATAAATTAACAGCTAGCATAGAAATAAATAAGTTGGGAATACCTATCCCACAAATATACAATGATTTGTGTCTGGTTGATAAAAATAAAAATAGTAAGATTATATTTCGAAAAAAGACTTCTGTGGCAAGCCAGGGTATATGGATAGCCGATTTAAAGGATCATTATATTGAAAATCACTTCACAAGTGATAATTTTATTCAAGAATATATTGATGGTTACGAATACACAGTAGATATATTTTGTGACAAAGAGGGTAATTTAAAGCTTGCTATCCCACGAAAACGACTTGATGTTCGAAGTGGTGTTACATACAAATGTCAGATAGAGAAAAATGAATCTATTATTGAGTCCTGTAAGACCATTTATTCATATTACAGCATTCCAGGTTTTTCGAATGTACAATTTAAATTTCGAGATAATAAACCATATTTTATTGAACTCAATCCACGTTTTGCTGGTACAGGTATTGCAAGTAGTTTAGCATCATTTAATATTATGATTCCCTTTGTAGAACATTTTTATTATAATAAGCCTTTGGAATCTTTTGAGTTTTACATGGGAACTGTTGCATGGAATTCCATTATTACAAGATTTTACGAAGAGATTATCTCTCCCTCATTATAAATAATAATATTGTCAAGAAATTGCCACTGACATTTCTTGACAATGTTACATGAAGACTCTAATACTCAATACAAAAGATCATAGGTCCAATATTCCAAATAGAAAAGAACCCATTTTTTATTTAATACAAATGCATATTCTTTATCGATATAGTTATGAAATTTCGCCTTTACTATAGGACACCATTCTTCTAGCTCTTGTGCTTGCATTTTATATTTGTCTGCTATTTCTTTTTGCCCATTTAATGAATAGTAATAATATACATCATAGTAGGCGGCAGATACAATCGCCTTATCTGGTTCCAAGTCAGTATATTCTAGTATTTTTTGCAAGATAGGTTCACAATTATTACAGTTATCATTTTCAATAAGCCATACCAATTTACATATCTGTATAGCAAGTTTATCATATGAGACTCTTGCTGACATTTCAGCTATATCAAGAAAGTTCCATATGGAATCATCAAATATCCCCATATGCATACTTATTACAGCTTTATTTACTAAAAACATATGTTGTCCCATCTGTTTATTTATCAGTAACCCTTCTGCTTGCAATATATAAGAAAGTGCTTTATTGGGGTTCCCTAGGCTAGATACAAAGTGTGAATATGTTATGAGAGATTTTCCTGCTTGCTGTAATTCCGCTCTTTTTGTGAAAAAGCGATAACTTTTTTTAATTAGTCTTAATGCCTTTTTACGAGGTAGATACATACATGTAAGCCGCAAAAAATATCCATATTCATTATATTTACGATAGTTTCTATTTTTCTGTATATGATTGATTATTCCGGGCGATTAGCCCATGCGCTGAAGCGCGTTCAGCGCATGGGTATCGCCGTTTAGCAAAGGCTGGTCGCAGTTCAGCCCAGGTCATCAAGCATGTGATAG
>NZ_JABACJ020000026.1 GCF_012524165.2 Faecalicatena faecalis | reverse complement strand
CCCCCCCCCCCCCCCCCCCCCCCCCCCCCCCCCCCCCCCCCCCCCCCCCCCCCCCCCCCCCCCCCCCCCCCCCCTTCTCCCCCCCCCCCCCCCCCCCCCACAAAAACAAAAAAACCCCCCCCGCCGCCCCCCCCCCCCCGCCCCCCCCCCCCCCACCCTCCCACCCCCCCGCCAGCGCCCCCCTCTCCCCCCCCCTCATAAAGCTCGTCACAATTTTCCCTCTTGACATTCTGATTTTTTTGTGTATACTACTTCTCATAAGCAAAGGCGCTTTGGAGATTCTCCAAGGCGCTTTTTTTATGTTAAATACTGAAAGGAGCGTACCTTAATATGGCACAAAATATCCCTGAACTCTACGGCAGTCTTGTTTTTAATGACAAGATCATGCGCAGCAAATTACCCAAAGATATGTACAAAGCACTGAGAAAGACGATCCAGAATGGAACCCACTTAGAACTGGATGTCGCCAATTCGGTGGCAGTGGCTATGAAAGAGTGGGCAATCGAAAATGGGGCGACCCACTACACCCACTGGTTTCAGCCGATGACAAATGTCACTGCAGAAAAGCATGACAGCTTCATTTCCCCTACGGGTGACGGACAGGTGATCATGGATTTTTCCGGAAAGGAACTGGTCAAAGGTGAACCAGATGCATCCAGTTTTCCATCAGGAGGACTGCGTGCTACGTTCGAGGCGAGAGGATATACTGCATGGGATCCTACCTCACCTGCTTTTATCAAGGACGGGACGTTGTATATCCCGACTGCTTTCTGTTCCTACAGCGGGGAGGCTCTTGATAAGAAAACGCCTCTGCTGCGTTCCATGGAAACACTGAACCGTGAGGCTTTACATATGCTGCACCTTCTCGGAAATACAACGGTCAAACATGTCTCTACTACAGTAGGACCGGAACAGGAATATTTTCTGGTAGATAAGGAACTGTACCGCCAGAGAAGGGACCTGATTTTCTGCGGAAGGACACTGATCGGCGCTCCGGCGCCTAAGGGACAGGAAATGGAGGACCATTACTTTGGAGCCTTGAAGCCGAGAGTTTCCGCTTACATGCATGATCTTGACATGGAATTGTGGAAACTGGGAATCCCGGCAAAGACAAAACATAACGAGGTTGCCCCGGCCCAGCATGAACTGGCTCCGGTCTTTGACACAAGCAATGTGGCGGTAGACCATAACCAGCTTACTATGGAAATCATGAAAAAAGTGGCTGACAAACACGGACTTGTCTGCCTGCTCCACGAGAAGCCTTTTGACGGCATTAACGGAAGTGGAAAGCATAACAACTGGTCCATGATTACAGACGGGGGCTTAAATCTCCTTGATCCAGGCAAGACTCCTGCTGAAAATACACAGTTCCTTGTATTTTTAACAGCAGTCATTCAGGCCGTGGATGATTATGCAGATCTTCTGCGTATCTCTGTTGCAAGCCCTGGAAATGACCATCGTCTGGGAGCCAACGAAGCACCGCCTGCCATCGTCTCTATTTTCCTTGGGGATGAGCTGACAGAAGTGCTTAAGGCAATCGAAAATGACCAGTACTTTAACGGACAGTGTGCCGTACAGATGGATATCGGAGCAAAGGTCCTGCCTCATTTTGTCAAGGATAATACAGACCGCAACCGGACTTCACCTTTCGCATTTACCGGAAATAAATTTGAATTCCGTATGCTGGGTTCTGCCGCATCCGTGGCAAATCCGAATATTGTACTCAATACTGCCGTTGCTGAATCTCTGCGCCAGTTCTCTGAAAAGCTGAAAGACGTGGCGCCTGAGGACATGGAAACGGCTGTCCACAAGCTGTTAAAGGAAACGATTCAGGACCATAAGAGAATCATATTTAACGGCAATGGCTATACAGATGAGTGGGTGAAAGAGGCCCAAAGACGCGGGTTATATAACTTAAAGGCTACCCCGGATGCCCTTCCATTCTTCATCTCTGATAAAAATGTGAAGCTGCTTACAAATCATAAGATCTTCACAAAGGAGGAAATCCATTCCCGCTATGAGATCTGGCTTGAGAATTATGCCAAAACAATTAACATCGAATCCAATACGATGGCAGAGATGGTTTATAAGGATATTCTTCCCTGCATTCTCTCCTATATGGAGCAGCTGGCCAATACTGCGTGCCTGAAAAAATCTGTGGCTGCAGATATTTCCACAGACAGCGAGGCCGTTCTTATCAAGAGACTGACCAGACTGCAGAACACGATTCTGGAGGAGACCGAACGCTTGAAGGAGGATACTTTAAAGGCCAATTCCTATGAGGATATCCTGAGCTGTTCAAAGGCTTTTGAGACGACAGTTCTTGCCGATATGGCACGTGTGAGAAAGGCAGTCGATGAGGCAGAAACACTCCTGCCGGAGTCACTGCTTCCTTATCCGGCATATGATAAGCTTCTGTTCTCTATTTAATTTCATGAAGGGAGCTGCAAAGAGGATTCTTAAATCCGCTTTGTACTGCCCCGGAACCTGAAACTACATATTTTGTTCGCAAAGGCGCGTGGAAACATTTCCCGCGTCTTTTGTTATAAATAAAAAAGAAAAGGAGTATTACTTATGAATGAAATGTTTTCTTCTGTAAACACAATCTGGGTGCTTTTCGGCGCCGCACTGGTCTTTTTCATGCAGGCCGGATTTGCCATGGTTGAAACTGGCTTTACAAGGGCCAAAAATGCCGGAAATATCATCATGAAAAACCTGATGGATTTCTGTATCGGCACCCCCGCCTTCTGGCTTATCGGCTTCGGGCTCATGTTCGGTGCCGGAAACGGAATCATTGGGAAAATAGGAGGGATTGCATCTGAGGCAAACTACGGAAACGGGATGCTTCCCGATGGTGTTCCGTTCTGGGCATTCCTGATTTTCCAGACCGTATTCTGTGCGACCTCTGCCACCATCGTTTCCGGTGCCATGGCAGAACGTACCAAATTTTCTTCTTACTGCATTTACAGTCTGATCATCAGCCTGATCGTCTACCCGATATCCGGACACTGGATCTGGGGCGGCGGATTCCTTAGTGAAATGGGCTTCCACGACTTTGCTGGCTCCTGTGCGGTCCATATGGTAGGAGGCGTCGCTGCTTTCGTCGGTGCGCTGATCCTTGGACCCCGTATTGGAAAATACTCCAAAGACGGCAAGTCCAAAGCAATTCCAGGCCACAACCTGACAGTCGGTGCACTTGGTGTCTTCATCCTGTGGTTCTGCTGGTTTGGATTCAACGGCGGCTCTACCGTAAGCATGGAGGGGGACGCAATCGTAAGTGCAGGTAAAATCTTCGTCACAACCAACCTGGCCGCTGCTGTTGCAACGATCACGGTCATGCTGCTTACCTGGATTCTTTACAAAAAGCCGGATGTTTCCATGTCCCTGAACGGTACTCTGGCAGGACTTGTTGGAATCACTGCCGGCTGTGATACTGTATCTCCTGTATCAGCTGCCATCATTGGTATTGCAAGTGGTTTTATCGTCGTATTCGGCATTGAATTCATCGACAAGGTCTTAAAAGTCGATGATCCGGTCGGTGCAGTCGGTGTACATGGACTCTGTGGTGCTTTCGGTACTCTTGCCGTGGGACTGTTCTCCGATGGTGCCGGCACTGACTGGAAGGGTCTGCTTACAGGTGGAGGCGTACATGGATTCTTTGTCCAGCTCACAGGAATGGCTGTCACGATCGTCTGGGTAGCCGTTACGATGACTATCGCATTCCAGATCATCAAACATACGATCGGGCTTCGTGTCACAGCAGAGGAAGAGATTGCCGGACTGGATGCCAAGGAACACGGTCTTGCCAGTGCATATGGTGACTTTGTGGTACAGGACAGCCTCGTGAAGGTCCCTGTTCCTATGGGAACCTCCAGAACAGTTCCTTCACCTGGTACAGCCGCATCCGCTCCATCGGAAAATATTTCTGTTTCTGCCAGTGCAGGTGTCCACAAACTGACCAAGGTCGTGATCATCACCCGTCAGAACAAACTGGAGGAATTGATGCAGGCACTCAATGATATTGGCGTCACAGGTATTACCATCACAAACGTCCTTGGCTGCGGTGTACAAAAAGGTGCTCCATCTTACTACCGTGGTGTTAAGCTGGATATGAACCTGCTTCCGAAGGTAAAGATCGAGATTGTAGTCAGTCTTGTACCCGTTGAAAAAGTAATTGAAACTGCGAAAAAAGTACTGCATACCGGACAGATCGGGGATGGTAAGATTTTCGTATATGACATTGAAAATGTAGTCAAGATCCGGACAGGGGAGGAAAACTACCTGGCACTTCAGGATACCTCCGGTTTAGAGGAATAAAGAATGTGATTGAGTAACGTGATTGATACTGATTACACTCTCCTCCTAATTTTTTTCTTGACATATCCCCTGTCCGTGCACTACAATAAATAAAGTAATATAATAGAATCATTTCGGTAGGTGAGGCTACCACAGGGATTGGGATTTTCCTGAAGATTGCTGCCGCGAGATTGTGGAGACACAACGAGTTGGTTAGCAGGCGATGTCGTGAAGGCATAACCTAATGCAATTGATATGCCCTGTGATGCTAAAGCTTGGACGGTGGATATTTTTATGGAGTATTGTGTATGTATGGCTCCGTCATTGTTCAGGCAGTGACGGAGCTTTTTTTATTCAGAAAGGTGGTGAGGTTATGGACGCTGGTGCCAGTTATCATTCGCAGAGTTTACTAGAATTGAATACAGATTGGAGATGTAATTATGATGGACAAGACTATTTTTGTAGAACTCCTTATGCAGCACCACTACAAAGCTGTAAGGAGCATTTTGGATGTCATGAACGAAGTGGACATAGCCTCCCTTCTTTCCGAATTAGATGACAAGGAACTGGCTCTTGCTTTCCGCCTGATTGCCAAGGATAAGGCAGCGGAAGTATTTGCCAATATGAACAATTCCATGCAGTCTTATCTTGTGGAAATGTTTACAGAGAAAGAGCTGCGCGAGCTTTTGGATGACTTATACATGGACGATACGGTGGATATCCTGGAGGAGCTTCCGGCCAACCTGGTGACCAGGATTCTAGATACGGTCAGCCAGTCCGAGAGGAATATGATCAACCTGCTCCTGAATTACCCGGACGACAGCGCCGGAAGTATTATGACAACGGAATATGTGGGCTTAAGACAGTCCATGACTGTGGAGGAATCCATGGCTCATATCAAGAGGACAGGGATTCACAAGGAAACTATCTACACCTGTTATGTGACAGACAAAAGAAAGCTGATCGGGATCGTCACCGCAAAGGAACTGATGACCTCGGATGATAAAATACCGATCAAAGACCTGATGGAGACGGAGATTATTTCCGTCAATACCCATACGGATAAAGAAGAGGTGGCAGAGCTCTTCCGCAAATACGACCTGCTTGCGCTTCCAGTGCTGGATGCAGAGGGACTGATGGTAGGGATCGTCACATTTGACGACGCCATGGATGTCATGGTGGAAGAGGCAACAGAAGATATCACCAAGATGGCTGCCATGAGCCCAAGCGAGCAGACTTACTTTGATACCTCTGTACTAAATCACGCCAAACACCGTATTACCTGGCTGCTCGTACTGATGTTTTCCGCAACCATCACCGGGACCATTATTACCAGATATGAAAATGCATTCGCTGCCATTCCGCTGCTTGTTTCCTTCATTCCTATGCTGATGGATACCGGCGGTAACTGTGGCTCTCAAAGCTCCACACTGATTATTCGTGGAATCGCACTGAACGAGATCCAGTTCCGTGACATTTTCCGGGTCATGTTCAAAGAATTCAGAGTCTCTATTGTGGTTGGAATCGCATTGGCCCTGGCAAATGGGGTGAGAATACTTATTATGTACCATGATGTATCACTTGCGCTGGTCATCGGGCTTTCTCTGGCAGTGACGATCGTGATTTCAAAGCTGATTGGGTGCGTCCTGCCGCTGCTTGCCAAGAAGATCAACCTGGACCCGGCAATCATGGCCGCTCCACTGATCACGACCATGGTGGATACCTGCTCGATCCTGGTATATTTTAATATTGCGACACGGGTATTTGCGCTATAGAAAGGAGCCCATTTATGAACTACACTATCCGTAATTCCTTTTTAACTGTCACCGTCTCCTCCCACGGCGGAGAACTGCAGTCTATAAAGACACCAAACGACAGAGAATATCTCTGGCAGGGAGAAGAAGCCACCTGGCCGGACAGAGCCCCCAACCTGTTCCCTTATATCGCAAGACTTACTGAAGGGAAGTACACTTACCGGGGCTTACAGTATCACCTGGATATTCACGGCTTTTTGAAAGATACCGAGTTAATATGCAGTGCCCACGATGAGAACAGCCTTGTTCTATCTATGGAAAGCAGTGAGTTTACAAAGAAACAATATCCTTTCTTATTTTTTCTTTCCATAAGCTATAAACTGGATCAGGATGTCCTGCATATTTCATATCTGATTGAAAATAAAGATACGAAAACGATGTTTTTTGGATTGGGCGGCCACCCTGGTTTCTGTGTTCCGTTTGAAGAGGGAAGAAAGTTTGAGGATTACGAACTGCACTTTGAACCAGACTCTGCCCCCAAACAGCTACTTTTTACGGAAGACTGCTTTGTTACAGAAAGAGAAAGGGATTTCGTACTTCATGAAGACCATACCCTCCCTCTAACACATGAAATGTTTGACAACGATGCGATTATTCTGAGGAATGCAGGCAAAAAAATTACACTGTGTTCCCCAAATTCCTCCCATTTTGTCACGGTAGATTTTGCCGACTTTCCTTATCTGGGACTTTGGCATTTTCCAAAGACTCCTGTGGAATATCTCTGCATTGAACCGTGGTGTTCTCTCCCTTCCAGAAAAGACGTTATTGAAGATTTGGAGGAACAAAAGAATCTGATTTCCCTGCCGGCCAAGGAATCCTGTAAAAAGGAATTCTGTATTCGTATCCAATAGGCAGAGAGAATAGGATTGTGTAATATTGACTCATGTTCCTGAAAAAAGGCACTTCCTGTAACTCGGAAGTGCCTTTCTTATATCCATATAATCGAAACCTTAGTTCCTTATTATCTCATGTTTTCCACTATCACTTAAACAATGACCTTGATCCATCCTTTAGGTGCCTCAATGCGTCCCATCTGGATTCCGGTCAGGGTATCATAAAGCTTCTGGATCGTCGGTCCCATCTTTTCCATTCCACTTGGCAGGCAGATCTCTTTTCCATGATCCACGATCTTGCCGACTGGTGAGATAACGGCTGCGGTTCCGCAAAGTCCACACTCTGCGAAATCTTTCACTTCATCCAGATAGACATCTCTCTCTTCTACTTCCAAGCCCAGATAATGCTCTGCCACATACAGAAGGGAACGTCTGGTAATAGACGGCAGAATGGTATTGGAATGTGGTGTGACCACTTTTTGATCCTTTGTTACAAAGATGAAATTCGCTCCTCCTGTCTCCTCTACCTTCGTTCTTGTGGCAGAGTCCAGATACATATTCTCATCGTATCCATTCGCATGTGCTGTCACGATTGCATGGAGGCTCATCGCATAATTCAGACCAGCCTTAATGTGTCCGGTTCCATTCGGTGCTGCACGGTCAAAATCTGATACACACAGAGTAAGAGGCTTTACGCCGCCCTTAAAATATGGTCCTACAGGAGTCGTAAATACACGGAACTGATACTCATCTGCCGGCTTCACACCGATGACCGGGTTGATTCCGAACATGTAAGGTCTGACATAGAGCGTCGCTCCTGAGCCGAATGGCGGTACATATGCCGCATTTGCTCTCACTGTCTGCTCCACAGCCTCCACAAAGCGGTCTGCAGGAAATACAGGCATCTCCAGTCTTCTCGCAGAGTCTTCCATTCTTTGTCCATTTAAATCCGGGCGGAAGGTCACGATGTGTCCGTCCTCTGTTGTATATGCCTTCAAGCCTTCGAAAATGGTCTGTGCATACTGCAGGACTCCGGCACACTCGTTCATCACGATATTCGGGTCGTCAATTAGGGCGCCTTCGTCCCATTTTCCATCCTTGAAATTGGCTACATATCTCTTGTCAGTAGGGATATATCCAAATCCAAGATTCTCCCAGTCAATATTTTTCTTATCCATCTGTATCTCCTCCATTCCTCTGCATTCATGCAGCTAAAACTGTCTCTGTGCCAATTATAATACTTCCTGATATAAAATTCAAGAGTGCGCTCTGTTTTTTATATCATCGTCTTCCTTTCCTCTGTCCCCGCCCGATCTGGTCATAAGGACTCTCCTAGCGTTCCATCATACTGATAGACTCGATTCCTACGCTTCCGCCGCGTACCACCTCAATATTCTTGAATTCCTCTTTCATCAGCTTGATGACAGCATCATTTTTTGCGGCCGTCTGTACAAATTCCAAAAGCAGGCTGTCCTTTCCATAATCGATGACCCTCGCCTTGAACGTCTCTGCGATCTGGAATAGCTCCACCTTATCTTCCTGAGTACACTTTCTGACTTTGATATACAGGATTTCCTTCATCCTGACAAAAATATCTGTAAAGTCAATGACTTTGATGACTTCCACAAGACGATTCAACTGTTTCTTAATCTGCTCGAACGTCTCGTCATCACTTACCGTCGCAATAGTCATCCTGGAAATCGTGGGATCCTCTGTCGTACCTACAGTTAAGCTGTCCAGATTATAGGACTTGCCGGAAAACAGACCAGATATCTTGGACAGAACACCTACCTGATTCTCTACATATAATGAAATCCATCTTTTTTTTAGATTATTATCCATACTTTTTTCCTCCCTTAACAGTCCATGATCATCTCTTCCAGAGTTCCATCCGGCTGGATCATCGGGTATACCATCTCCTCCGGATCTATGATAAATTCAATCAATGTCGGAACCTTTGTATTCTTCTTTGCTTCTTCAAATGCTCCTGCGATCTCATCCTTCTTTGTCACACGGATTCCCTTTGCCCCATAGCTCTCAGCCAGTTTTACAAAGTCCGGTGTATATTCAGGCATTTCTTTCCCTTCTGTCCTGCGGAACAATGCACCGGAACGCAGATTCGTCATTCCATAGCGCTTTCCATAAAACAGCTTCTGCCACTGGCGCACCATACCGAGATAGGTATTGTTAAATACACAGAGAATGACCGGAAGCTCTTCCAGGACTGCGGTCGCAAATTCCTGGATATTCATCTGCATTCCGCCGTCGCCGGAAATGGCAATGACTGGTGTGTCAGGATTTCCAAGCTTTGCTCCGACTGCTCCCGGGAAACCATATCCCATCGTTCCCAAGCCGCCGGACATGATGATCTGCTTCTTTTCTGTAATTTCTACATACTGGGCCGCAAACATCTGGTGCTGTCCCACATCTGTTACTACGATTGCCTCATCGAACTGGCGGTTTATCTCATCAATGATATCCTTCGGCCCCATCTCTGCGTGCTTCTTCATCATCAATGGATGCTCTGCCTGCCATGCATTCACCTGTCCCAGCCATTTTTCCGTATGACATGGTTCTACATACTCCTGCATCTTTAAGACTGCCTCTCTGGCATCGGCTACAATCGGGATATCTACATGGATATTCCTGGAAATAGCCGCGGTATCGATATCGATATGGACGATCTGGGCCTTCGGTGCAAAGGCATGTAATTTCCCGGTAATCCTGTCATTGAACCGGGTCCCAATGGAAAAAAGAAGATCACATTCACTAACAGCCATATTTGCCGCATAAGCGCCATGCATTCCCAGATTACCGATATAAAGCGGATGATTGGTCGGAATTGCGCCCCTTCCCATAACAGTCGTGATGACCGGGATATTCGTCTTCTCTACGATCTTCGTGAAAATATCATTTGCACGGGCAATATTCACGCCGCCGCCTGCAAGGAACAGGGGACGCTCTGCCTTATTCAGCATCTTGATTGCCTTTTTCAATTGTCCGATATGTACATTTGTATTCGGCTTATAGCCGCGGATATTCACCTCTGACGGATATTCGGCACTGCCCAGCTCCGCCATCACATCCTTAGGAAGATCGATCAGTACTGGTCCGGGCTTTCCTGTCCTTGCGATATAGAACGCTTCTTTAATGATTCTTCCTAAGTCTTCTCTGTTGCGGACCGTCACACCATACTTTGTGATACTTCTTGTGATGCCCACAATATCCACTTCCTGGAATGCATCATTTCCGATTAGGTGCCTTGCCACCTGTCCTGTAAAACATACAAGCGGAACACTGTCATAATTCGCTGTTGCAAGCCCCGTGACCAGATTAGTCGCTCCTGGTCCGCTGGTCACCAGACATACTCCTACTTTTCCTGTTGTCCTCGCATAAGCATCTGCCTCATGCACAAGAGCCTGCTCATGTCTTGGCAGAATAACCCGGATATCATCCTGCTTATAAAGTTCATCACTGATATCGATCGTACAGGCACCCGGATATCCGAACAGTGTGTCTACACCTTCCTCCTTCAATGCCTTAACCAACAATTTGTTTCCTGAAATCTGTCTCATGCATATACCTCCTTTATTTCCCCAGCTGTCTTTCTTGTACCGTGCTTTTACAATGCCCCTGAAAGCTAAAAGAGCCCTAAGCTATAATTAGCTTAGGGCGAATCTGCAATCCGTGTTACCACCTAACTTCAGAGAATGACTCTCTGCACTCAGTCAGTACAGGAAGGAACTTCTTCCGATACTGCTTCCCTGTAACGTAGGAACAACGTTGAAGCTTACTTAGGCGATATGCCTGTTCGGTCCACTGCTCGGGGGCTACTTCCATAGATCCGTCACGAAGACTTCCACCAGCCGTCTTCTCTCTTGGCATCCGGTTCCTATGTACTCCTCCCTGTCTTAGCATTTCACAACATCTGTTTTGGTAAATTTATATTCATTATAGTGTGTGTATTTAACTTTGTCAATGCCATATCCTTGATGTTTTTTATCCTATACTAAATCAGCCGCCTTGTTCGGACCAGGCTATATATGACCAAAATGAAGAAACAAAACACATCATTACATCATCCGTCCTGCGGCCAAAAGATATACCGCCGTATAATATAGAATCAACAGAAGGGCACTGTACCCCCGCCTCCGATTTCCGCTGAGATGACTCCAGCCCAGGATCGTGTCCGAAACCACGAAGCAGATGCCGCCAATCCCTGTCAGGACAGATGCAAGGTTCTGCACCTTAATTCCCCTTGATATTGCCAGCGCCGCCATCAGACAAAGAAGGGCCGCATAGAAAACGCCGGGCAGGAGCAGCTTGCCAAGATCCTTCAGATATTTTCTGACTACCAGGAACATGCCTCCATACAGGATCAAAAAAATCAGGACCGTATTCCAGGCGGCCGCCCCTGTTCCAAGCAGGCTCACAATCACACAGATATGTCCGATTCCAAATGCAGTCACTCCGCTGAGGAACCAGATTTCCAGAAGTACATCTGCTGCCATATAAAACAGAATACCAAAAAAGAGCCACCATAAATCGGCTGCCTCCGAATTTACAGCATGATAAAACGCCAGCAGCACAGCCATCAAGGTCGCTACTGCCTTAAAAATCAGCGGTTTTCTGCTTCCGCCTTCTTTCCAGAAAAAGTAAATACTACCAAACAGAACCATCAGAACCGCTGCCGCAATCAACATTTTTCTCCTCCTAAAACCATTCGCAGAAGTGAATATATAACGTTCACTTTTAAGTCTCCCTAAAAGCTTCTATTCTTTACTGAACCTACAATCGTATATAAGAATAACGCTCCCATATTTACAATTACCACACTTGCTCCGGCAGGAGTTGCCCAAATGTATGAGATGGCAATCCCAATAAAAAGGCAAACTACCGAGACAATTGCAGAGTTTATTATGACACTTTTAAATGTCTTGCATATCCGCATGGAAGTCAATGCAGGAAAGATGATAAGGCTGGAAATCAATAATGCTCCCATCATCCGCATCCCCAGGACAATCGTAACTGCAGTCAGGACAGCAATCAAGGTATTGTACAGATTTGCCCTGACTCCCGTAGCGCGCGCAAAGGTCTCATCAAATGTGATTGCGAATATTTTATGGTAGAAGAGGATGTAAAGAATCAGGACCGCTGCTGACAGTATCATGCTTAATTCTACATCCTTGCCGCTCATTGCCAGGATACTTCCGAACATATAATTGTAGACATCTGTATTCATCCCGGTAGTCATAGAAATCACCATGACACCGATTGCAAGAGCTCCCGTTGAAATCAATGCGATTGCCCCATCTCCTTTGATTTTGCTGTTCCCGCTGATCCGAAGAAGCAGAACTGCTGCCAGAATCACGATTGGGATTGCCACTCCCAGCGGTGCTGCATTCATGGCCGTTGCAATGGCAAGCGCCCCGAAGCCTACATGGGACAGTCCGTCCCCAATCATAGAATAGCGTTTCAATACAAGACTGACTCCCAGAAGTGCCGAGCACAGAGATACCAAGGAGCCAACCAAAATCGCCCTCACCATAAAGGGATAGGAAAACATCTCAATCATTTTCTCAAGCATGGTGCTCACCGCCTCTCAAAAACGCCTGTCCGATCTCACTTCTCTGATAGTCCATCGCACTGCCGAAGAAAAGTGCAGTCTCCTGCAGGTGCAGGATATGACTGGCATATGCCATCGTACTCTCGATGTCGTGGGAGACCATAACAACCGCGATTCCTGATTTTTTATTGATCTCATTGATCAGTTGATAGAATTCCTGGGTTACGATCGGATCCAGCCCGGTCACAGGCTCGTCCAGAAGCAGCAGCTTTTTTGTGGCACACAGCGCACGTGCTAAAAGTACCCGCTGCTTCTGTCCTCCTGACAGGTCCCGAAAGCACTGCCTCTCCAAGTCTTGAATTCCCAACAGCTCCATATTCTCTCTGGCCTTCTCCTTATCTGTCGCAGTGTAGAACGGACGAAATCCCCGGCTGTTAAGCCTGCCTGAGAGAACCACTTCATAGACGCTGGCTGGGAAATCCTTTTGGACATCCGTCTGCTGCGGGAGGTATCCAATTTCATTTTGTTTCAGCCCGTCCCCCAGGATAATCTTTCCCTTTGCCGGAGCTTTCAGTCCCAAAAGACTCTTTACCAACGTACTTTTTCCCGAGCCATTCTCCCCGATGATGCAGAGGTAATCCGCCTGCCCTACCTCAAAAGAAAGGTCATGCACGACGGTCTGCCCTTCATAGGCAATGGATATATTTTCACATTTAATCAGTGCCATCTGACAGTGCCTCCTTCAACGTCTCAACATTTTGCTCCATCAAACTCAGATAAGTAGTATGCTCCTTGAATTGCTCTGCCGTAATATTATGACAGCTATAGAACACCTTTACCTTTGCCCCCGTCGCCTCTGCGATTGCCTGAGCGATATTGTCATTGCTCAATTCCATTTTCAGGACGACCGGAATATGCTCTTTTTTTACCTTATTGATTAAATAAGCCATCGTTGCGGCGCTTGGTTCCGTATCAGATGCACATCCCGGAAATGCCGCATAATAGTTCAGAGAGTACTCATCCACAAAGTATCTGAATGGAAAACGATCTCCAAAAAGGAGTTCCTTTCTGGGCGACTCCTTCACTACCTTTCTGAACTGCTCATCCAGCTTCTCAAGCTTCCTTTCATATGCCTCAGCCGACTGCCTGTACTGATCTGCCCCTTTTGGATCCTCCTGACACAAAAGCGTTGTCAGGTTTTCCACGATCTTTACTGCATTTTGGGGAGATGTCCACACGTGCTCGTCGATTTCTGCCTGCTCCTCTTCCCCTGTTCCGTGAAGTTCTTCTACAGAGCGCTCCTCTTTCATGCCCTCCACATGTTCTTCCTCCACCGTCTCCACACAGTCCACCAGCCGCAGCGTCTTCCTGCTGCCTGCATCCATGGAATCTAAGATATCCTCCACCCAGGCATCGTTCTCCCCGCCCACATAGATGAACAGGTCACAATTCTGGATATCGATGATATCCTTGGGAGTCGGCTCATAAGAATGGCTCTCCTCCCCTGGTTTCAGAAGCATCTTTAGATTCACTCGGTCTCCTGCGATTTCCCGCACGAAATCATACTGTGGAAAAATAGTGGTGACTACTTTCAGTTTTTTTTCGTCCCCTTTTTTGGCCTCTTTCTGATTGCCTGAATCAGCCGCCGCACAGCCAAAAAGAAAGACAGCCGAAAAAACCAGAAGGAGGGCGAAGATGCGTTTTCCGCCCTTAATATTTCTTCCGGTTCTTTGTATTTGGTTGATCCACTTCTTTTTATCCATCAAAATTTCACTTACTTTCTATGTCAGTATCTACTGACGGCGCTCATACTTCGTGAACCTGTATTCCAGATCAAAACAGGTCTGCTCCTCACTTTCCTGTGTCATCTCCCAGTCCTCTTTTTCATCCAGATTCGGAAAATACGTATCTGCCTGGAACGCATGATCTATCTTAGTGATCAACGCTGTATCACAGTAATCTAGAAGCTGCCGGTACACACTGTCACCGCCTATCACGTAAACATCCTCTGACTTATATTTTTTCAGTTCCTCTAACAATTCCTCTAAAGTATGCACAATAACCGCATCTTTTACACAATAATCCTGGTTAGATGTCAGGACTATGTTTACTCTGTTCTTTAGGGGCAGACCGTTCGGAAAGCTTTCCAGAGTCTTACGTCCCATAACGACTACCTTTCCAGAAGTCGTCTCCCGGAAGAACTTCATGTCCGAAGGAATACTAACCAATAGTTTATTCTGATAGCCGATGGCCCAATTTTTATCTGCTGCTGCAATTAAATTCATTCTGTAGAACCTCCTATCTCTCTCACTCTAAACCGCAATCGGTATATTTTTTATCTGTGGATGTGTCTGATAATCATCCAGACGCACATCATCTGTAGTAAACTCATAGAAATCCTTGATCTCTGGGTTCAGCCAGAACTTCGGTGCCGGATAAGGCTCCCTGGAAATCAATTCCTTGATCAGAGGGATATGCCTGTCATAAATATGGGCATCTGCAATTACATGCACCAATTCCCCGACCTTCATATCACATACCTGAGCGAGCATATGCAGAAGCACCGCATATTGACAGACATTCCAATTGTTCGCTGCCAAAATGTCCTGGGAACGCTGGTTCAAAATGCCGTTCAGTGTTAACTGCTCGCTGCCTTTTTCCTTCGTCACATTAAAGGTCATACTGTATGCGCACGGATACAGACGCATCTCGTGCAGATCCTGATGTACATAAATATTCGTCATGATTCTGCGGCTGTACGGATTATTTTTCAGGTCATAGATCACACGATCGACCTGATCCATCATCCCTTCCTTATACTGGTGCTTCACCCCCATCTGGTAGCCGTAAGCCTTTCCAATCGAGCCGTCCTCATCTGCCCAGCTGTCCCAGATATGACTATTTAGCTCATGGATATTATTGGACTTCTTCTGCCAGATCCACAACATCTCATCCACACAGCTCTTGATTCCTGTCCTTCTAAGTGTCAACGCCGGGAACTCCTTTGAGAGATCATAGCGGTTCACTACTCCAAACTTCTTGATTGTATAAGCCGAGGTCCCGTCCTCCCAGACCGGGCGGACCTTCTCTCCCTCGGTGCTGGTGCCGTTCTCGATGATGTCCTGACACATATTGATGAATAACTGATCTGCATAACTCATGTTGTCGTCTCCTTTCCTGCAAAGGGTTCAGGCCCCTCTGCTCCCCGTCTTCTCTTAATTTCGAATTATTATTTTGAATATTTGGTCAATATAGCATTTCCATTTTTATGGATCTGCTATATTATATAACATCTTCTCAAGTCCTCTTGTGAGGGCCGCGATTTCCTTTTTGGTCATTCCCCGGGTCATCTCCCGGTCCAGCTTCCTGCGGTCCGCTTCCATTCTTCGCTGAATATCATAGGCTTTTTCTGTAAGATAGATATTCTTCTTCCGTTTATCTATGGCATTCGGAACACAGAAAATAAAGCCCTTTTCATCCAATCTTTTTAACAGTCCGGTCACGGTCGGATTCTTCAGACTCAAATGACGCTCCACATCGCGCTGACTGACTTCTTCCTGATTCGTATGGAACAGGTAATCCAATACGGCACACTGAGACGCTGTGATTCCAATAGTCCGCAGCTTTTCGTTCAAGTCTTTCTCAAACACATTATTGATCTGCTTTACGGTAAATCCGATCGGCTGATTTCTCCTCTCCATGCTGCTCTCCTTTCCATCCTTTTCCTATCTGTATCTTCACATTCTCTCATCGCTCCATGTAATAGATAGCGTGCTATATACTGTTATACCATTATAAAAGAGGTGTGTCAACTTCACACCTCTTTTACATTAATATTCCCGGATCACACTGCTGATTTCCAAAATACTGTCCATTTCCTGCAACTCATGCAATGCATCCTTTAAATGATATTCCTTCACCTTCTCCGTTACGATGACAAGCTCCGCCTCATGGTCCCGGACACGCTTCTGCACGACCCTGGCAATGCTGACCTTATGGTCTCCGAATACCTTCGCGATGCACGCCAGTACTCCCGGTTGGTTCTTCACCTGCATCCTGAGGAAGAACTTATTCTTCACATCGTCAAAAGCCTTGATCGGAAGCTCCTTATAACAAGTACAACTAATCCTTCCGGTACACTGATACTCAATATCCCTTGCCACATCAATGACGTCTCCCAGCACCGCACTGGCTGTCGGCAGTTCCCCCGCCCCTCTTCCATAGAACATGGCATCATCCACTGCATCACCATGCACGAACACTGCATTAAAAGAATCCCTGACAGATGCCAGCGGGTGCTCTTTATTGATCAGCATTGGATACACGCCGACCTCAATTCCGCTCTCTGTATTATGTGCGACACCAAGCAGCTTAATCACACTATCGAACTCTTTTGCATATGCAATATCCGCAGACGTGATCTTCGTGATTCCCTCCGTATACACATCCTGGAACACCACCCTGGAATGGAAGGCGATGGAAGCCATGATTGCCACCTTACGCCCCGCATCCAATCCCTCTACATCGGCCGTAGGGTCTGCCTCTGCATACCCCAGCTCTGTCGCTTTTGCGAGAGCCTCCTCAAAACTCATATTTTCTTCAAACATCTTCGTCAAAATATAATTGGTCGTTCCATTTACGATTCCAATGACCTCGGAGATATCATTTCCCGCCAGGCACTGTTTCAGCGGACGGATGATTGGGATGCCCCCTGCCACCGCTGCCTCAAACAGGAAATCACACTTACCTTCCTCTGCTGCATCCAGAAGCTCTCTTCCATATTCAGCCACAAGATCTTTATTCGCCGTGACCACATGCTTTCCAGCATGAAGTGCGTCCAGAATCATAGATCTGGCAGGCTCGATTCCGCCCATCACCTCAATCACGATCTGAATCTCCTCATCCTCCAGAATCTCCTGCCAGCAATTCGTCAAAAGTGATGCATCCACACCCTCCCTGGTCTTTTTCAAATCATGTACTAATATCTTAGAAATCTCAAGCTCCGCTCCTATGGTGCGCTCCATGACATCTTCTCTTCTGTGTATCAGCTTATAAACACCTGTTCCGACTGTTCCCAAGCCAAGCAGAGCCGCTTTTATCTTCCTTTTCTCCATCTCTGTGCTCCTTTACCACGGTAAAATTTTATTGGGTCATATTATAGCACAAACAAATAAGAAAAGCCACAAAGATTTTTAGCTTCTCCTTAAGTCTGTATTTTACTTCTTTCATTTTTTCTCAAAAAATGTTATCCTAATCATATACCACCAGTCATAATTTCGATCACACCAAACAAACGAATATGAGATATGGACACATAGAATTCCTACGTTTTCAGATGAATAACAATGATCACATCAAAAAAAGAGGCTTGTTTTTAAGCCTCTTTTATATTATAAGACATTCCCTCATTAATAAAACAATCCACTTTAAGAGGACTTACGAAATTTGTCGTAAAAAGTCGACAGATATCGGTCATTTTTATATGTTAATATTTGGTATGTAAACGAAAGCTGGAATTTACGCATACTAAAAATTAACCAGGTGTGTAAATATATGAACAATAGACTACAGGAATTACGTTGGAAAAAAGACTGGTCACAGGCGAAGTTAAGCAGGTTGAGCGGTGTTCCTAGAACTACAATTTCGGCAATTGAATCTGGTACGACGACCAATCCGTCCGTTGAGACAGCTCTGCTTCTCTCTAAGGCTCTGGGAATGCCTGTTGAGGATATATTTATACTATGAGGGGAGGGGCATACGCATTAGTTGTATACACAGTATTCAGAATTATTATCAGTTTAAAATGGTTAGGTGATTAAGATGACAGAAAATAGACTTGGTAATCGGCTGAAACGGTTTCGGACTGCCTGCAATATGACTCAGTTCGACCTGGCAAAACCTCTGAATATGTCACGACAGACTGTGTCCACATATGAAACTGGCAGCCGGGTCCCTGATATCTATACCCTATGGGCCATGGCGGATCTATATGAAATTAGTATCGATGAATTAATCGGGCGGGATACCGGACAGAAATGACCGGTATCCTGCCTCTTGTTTTTTACAGCTTCATTTTGTTTCTTTTCTCACATTTACCTGATATCGTATACACTGCGAAGCCGGATACCTTCAGCTGCACCGCGGATGATCTTCACCCTCTTTTCTCCGGCATTCATATCAAAATAATTATCGCTCAGAACAAGGTCCTCCTGTGCATTGGCGATCTCTACACTGGCCGCATAAGCATCTGCATGCAGGATGATCTCATCCCCTTCTATTTCATAGGACAACTTTGGATCTTCATATTGAAAATACTTCGGATATGAGAACAATACGCTCCCTTCTGAAACATTTCCGTCTTCCTGCTCGAACCGGTAACTCACATATTCCCTGAATATATCCACATCTTCCATAAGCTCCTTATCCAGCCACAGACTGGAAAGCGGTAAAACTACAACATCACACCGTCCACATCTGCGGCTGATGCCCTTTGCATTGCGCACCTCCCAGAAAACAGTCCCCTTCTGGACCTTTCGGGTCTCATTTGCCACATTCAGACAAATCGATTTTTCGAACACAAAATGTTCCCGGTTCATATCTGCCTCCTGGGTCATCATGCCCTCCTCCTGACAACTGATCATGACCGGAGCGAAGAAACGTTTTGCGTAATAGTGCAGTGCCTTCCAGCGCCCGGTGTAATCAATCGAGGCCCAGGAAATCACAGGCCAGCAATCATTGAGCTGCCAGTAGATCGCTCCCATGCATCTGCCCCGGTTCCTCCTGAAATGCTCTACCCCATAGCGGATCGCCTCCCCCTGGAGAAGCTGCGACGCATAAAGGAAGCTGTCAAAGCTGGTCGGATAGAGGAAAGTCTGCTGCATATAATTCATGATCTTCCCATTGGCCCCATAATTGCGCTGGTGTTTTTCCATGATATAGGAAAATGGGTTGTAATCTCTTTCGTCATCTGTGAATGTCTCGATCGTCTTCCTGCACGGAAAACTCTGAAAGCCAAATTCCGAGGCATAACGGAAGAAATATTTCCGATACTCGGAAAACGGTTTGTTTCCATGCCATACCTGCCAGTAATGGACATCTCCTCTGTCCGGGTCATTCGGCTCATCGAAAGAACCGCCCGAAGACGGGCTTGCAGGCCAGTAAAAGGTCTGTGGGTCATATTCCTTTAGTACTTCCGGGATCAATTGCTCATACATAATGATGTAGTCACGCACCTCGGACGGCTTGGTCACCCAATGATGCTTTTCACTGACGAACTGTTCCATCTCATTGTTGCCGCACCAAAGCCCCAGACAGGCATGGTGTCGGATCCGTTTTATATTGTCAATGAATTCACGACGGATATTTTCCTTAAAATGGGACGTCAGTTCGTATACAGCACAGGCAAACATGAAGTCCTGCCACACAATCAAGCCCAATTCGTCACAAAGGTCAAAGAACCAATCTTCCGGGTAATATCCCCCTCCCCAGACGCGGATCGTATTAAAATTCGCAGCGCAGCTGTCCTCTAATAGCCTCCTGGTCTTTTCCGGAGATGTACGCCCGATCAAATGATCTTCTGGGATATAGTCCGCCCCCATAGCAAAAATACAGACGCCATTGATCTCATGTGCAAAACTCTCTCCCCACTCGTCCTTTTCACGCCGCATTGTCATCGTGCGCAGACCAATCCGTTTTTCCCAGATATCCAGTACCCGCCCCTCCGAAATCAGTTCCACCCTCATCCGATATAAGGGCTGTTCCCCATAGCCATTGGGCCACCAGAGTTCTGGGTTCTCCACCATCATATGACCAGGATGGAATTCCGTAGTCGAACTCCATTCGGACGTCTCAGACAGGAGCTCTCCATCCGGTGAAAAAAGAGAGAGCCGAATCTCATATTGGCGGCTGTTCATCTGTATAGACGGCAAACACACACCTTCTGCCCCCATCTGGTCTTTCTTTTCTATGGAAGATGCCGCTTCTTCTATCTTTATCCTGACCTCTAATTCGACTCTTCCGTCCGTATGCTGTTGAATCACATATACATCATCCAGTCTTGCCTGTTCGATTCCAATCAGGCTGACCCTGCGGAAAATCCCGGCATCAGGGAGATGCGCCCCCCAATCCCAGCCATACATGCAGTGTGCTTTTCGAATATGTACGAAACCATCCATGGCATCCTCTGAGCCAAGAGTCCGGCAGTTCTCAAATGCCTCTCTGGCACAGCGGTTCGGGGAATGCAATCGCACACGGAGCGTATTCCTCCCCCTTGCCAGGCTCTTTGTCACATCAAATTCCCAGATTCGGTGCATGTTCTCTGCTGCCCCGATTTTTTCTCCATTCAGAAAGATATCTGCAATGGTGTCAATCCCATCGAACCGAAGAAGAATCTTACTGCTCTCAAAAAGAGAATCTGCCGCCTCAAAGCAGGTCTCATATTCATAGTCTTCCTCCATCAGTTTCCATGCCTGGTCCTCATAATCCTTCCAGAAAGGATCTTCCATCCTTCCTTCCCGAAGCAAATCTGTATAGACAGTTCCGGGTACCACTGCGTCAATCCATGTATCCTCCCCCAGACAGTGCATCCTCCATCCGCTTGAAAGTTCCTGACTGCGCATCTTACTCTGCCTCCGGGTACTCGTTGCAGAGCAGACGGTATGGCTCTTCATCTTCTTCGATGGCCGGGAATCTTCCGATGGGCTCATAGAAACGGTTGTCGTTCTCATCATCATTGCACATAGATACCTCTCCCAAAAGAACGGCCCCGCTGCCCTCTTCTACATGAAAATCATGATACATATACGGATAGATCGTGATGCTCTCACCAGGAGAAAGCTTCACTTTTGTACCTGCAGGTACGGTAAATTCTCTTCCGTCACAGTTCACGGTTACATCGGTATCTGCAAAACCTCCGTCTTTCGTAGAGTTGTAAACGGTAATCAGCACATTTCCGCCCCCGCGGTTGATGATATCCTCCATCTTATTCCAATGGAAATGCATCGGTGCCATCTGTCCTTCATTCACCATCAAAAGCTTCTCCGCATATGTTTTTGTATATTTATCATTTTTCAGATTACCGTTACGGAGCGTGATCAAGGCAAATCCTACCTCATCAAATTTCTCCAGGCCGTAATCTGTAATATCCCATCCGAGCTGATTATCACGAATCTCATCATACTCATGTCCTTTCGACTGCCAGTCCTCAGGCGTCCATTTGCAGAACGGCGGAAGTTCAAATCTCTTCTCCTCGATTAATTTCTCCATATCACGGATAACTGCATTGATTTTTGATCTTTTCATACTGCTTACTCTCCATTCTTTCCTTGATAAATGTGATTATGATATTATGATACGCCCCCGCCCCTTGGGGCAGGGGCGCATATAAGCTGTTTTAACTTATTTCTGTGCCTTCCACTCGTCGATCTGACTCTGCATCTCGTCGATGACATCCTGAATTCCGGTTGCTTCCAGTTTCTTTTGAAGCTGCGGCAGATACTCATCTGGATCTACACTTCCAGTATAAAGAGATTTTCCGAATTCGTCCAGGATATTTCGAAACCCTGCAACCTGTGTGCTGACCGGCTCTAAATCAAAATCAAATCCGAAGGACGGAGCTTCTTTTGAAGCATCATTGAACTCTTTGAAGGCAGCCCATTTATCCAGAGGTTCATTTTCTAATACATAAGTATTGAACATGCCGCCCTGTACCCAATAAGGAACGGAATAATCCTTTTTCGTCTCTTCGTTCAGCCTGACTTTCTTGTCATACACATATTCTTTTCCTTCTGCAGCCTGAATCTCTTCTTTGGCCGGCTCTACAAATTCATAGTGCTCGCCCTCGATCCCATAATTCAACAGGTTCCTTAAATACTCGTCCGTATACATTAAGTTCAAGAACTCCACTGCCTTTTCCGGGTGTTCACAGTTCTTGTTGATTGCTGTCAGGGCACCGCGGGCAGAAGCATTCGTAATCTGCGTATCCATGATTTCCGTAGCGACCACTTCATATCCTAAATCTTTTCCCCAGATCAGCTCTGCATACGGCTGTCCATCTCCTTTTGTCACAAATCTCTTGATGGACTTATCATCAGATGCCGTTGCTGCATCTTTGTTAACGTAGCCTTCAGTATAATATTTACGCATGGTCTTTAAGGTAGATTTCATCCTTTCTGTCTCGAATACATTCTTGACAGTCAGTGTATCATCACCATACTCGATTCCGACCGGGTCCTGGATCTTATCCATATAGGTCGGAGCCGTATAATCCTTGGTCAGATAAAGAGGGACTACATCTGGTTCCTTTTCATGGATCAGCTTGAGCCATGGCTCTAAATCTTCCAGTGTATGGATGTCCTGATAAGGGATATTGTATTTATCTACGTATTCCTTCGTAAATACCCACATCGGACAGCTTCCGATTTCTTTTTCATGGGGAACGCCATAGGTCACACCACCGATTTTAGCTGCTTCCCAAAAACGCGGATCGACCAGGTCATGCATTTCTTTCCCTTCCTTTTCCAGGTACTCATCGAGTTCCAGGAAAGCGCCTTTGTTGGCATTCTGAAGGTAATCATTTGCCCAGGAACAGGTAAAGCACATATCCCATTTATCTCCTGTGTTGATGACTACCTGCATCTTCTGGTTGTAATCTCCCCAGCCTACATTGATAATGTTCAGCTTGACACCAATCTTTTCCGTAGTGTACTCATTTACCTTTTCGATGACCTTCTGAGCATCCTTCTGGGTATCTCCTACCTGATACCAGGTCAGTTCTACGATTTCTTCTCCATTTTCATTTGTCTCGCCCTTTTTGCCGCCACATGCAGTCAGGGATGTCGCTGCCATCACTAAAGCAAGCCCGAGTGCTGCGATTTTTTTCAATTTCATCATTCTAATCCTCCGAATTGATTCCTTTATACAAATTCTTTATTCTTTCACTGCTCCCACCGTAAGACCATTGACAAAATATCTCTGGAAGAACGGGTATGCAAATATAATCGGTAATGTTGAAATCACAACAATTGCCATTTTAATCGTCTCTTTAGGCAGGTTCGCCGCCGCCTGAATTCCATCCACGCCCATCATGGACTTATTGCTCGCCAGCCAGTCCATGGAGCTCTCGATCTGGATGAGCAGATACTGCAATGGGACCCATTTTTTACTGTCCATATACATCATAGCATTAAACCAGTCATTCCAGTAACCTAATGTAAGAAATAGTCCGATTGTCGCAAGTCCCGGCAGCGCCATAGGAATCACGATCTGGAAAAACAGTCTCCATTCGGAGGCACCATCGATCTTCGCGGATTCCACGACCGCATCCGGTATACTGGTCTTAAAAAATGTCCTCAATACAATGATGTTGAACGAATTCAGACACAAGGGCAGGATCAGCGCCCAAATAGTATCTTTTAGCATCAATACCTTAGTCACGATCAGATAATTTGCGATCATACCGCCGCTGAACAGCATCGGAATCGTGATCATAGTCGTAAAAAATTTCTTGAAAGCATAGGTCTTTCTTGATAACGCGTAAGCATATGTACCTGTCAGCAGCAGTCCAAGGAGTGTTCCGAGTACGGTCACTAGAATGGTCACCCCATAGCTGCGAATAATATTTTCCCCCGCACTTACAATGTACTGGTAAGCATATAAGCTGAATTTCTCCGGGATGAAGCGATATCCGTTCATCGCCAGCGTGTTCTCATCTGTAAATGAGATGATGATAACGAAAATAAACGGTATCACGCTCAGAAGGGAGAGGATGGACAGGATGATATTGAACAGTACATTGGTTGGTTTCTTAATCTGGTTGAACTTGCTCTGGTTCTGTTCCATCTTGGCTTCCAGAGCTTTCTGTCTGTGTTTTTCAAACATGTGTACCTTCCCCTTTCTAAAATAATGCGTTCTCGTTATCGATCTTGGATACGATCTTATTTGCTATCATGATCAAGACAAAACCGACCGTAGACTGGAACAGTGCTGCAGCGGAACTCATACCGATCTCTCCGTTGGCTTTTAATGCCCGGAAGATATAAGTATCCAACACGTTCGTCACCGGATACAGCGGACCGGAGTCTTTTGGTAACTGGAAGAACAGTCCGAAGTCTGCCTTGAAGATACCGCCCACTGCCATGATCAGCAGAATCGTGATAACTGGCTTTAACAGCGGGAGCGTCACATACTTGATCTGCTGCCACTTGCTTGCCCCGTCCAGCACTGCTGCCTCATAATAAGTCTTGTCGATTCCACAGATGGACGCCAGGTAGACCACTGTGTTATAACCGATGCCCTTCCACTGGCTCATGAAGATGATGATAAAGGGCCAATAGCCTTTTTCCGTATACCAGGAAATCCCATCATGTCCAAACTGCTGTAATATATTGTTAAAATATCCTTTTTCCGGATTCAAGAATGCGAATAAACAATAGCTGACTACTACCCAGGAAAGGAAATAAGGCAAAAACATGGAACTTTGATAAATCTTGGCCATCCCCTTGTTGCGCAGCTCATTTAGAAGCAGAGCTACGATGACCGGAAGAACAACTCCCAATATAATAAATGTAAAGTTGTAAAGTACTGTATTGCGTAGAATAATCCATGCGTCGCCACTGCTGAATAAGAACTTGAAGTTGTCAAACCCGACGAATTCACTCTCGATCAGGCTCTGGAAAAATCCGCCTGAGAGACGATATTTTTTGAATGCCACCAGGACCCCGAACAAAGGCAGATAGGCGAACAGGATGAACCAAACTGCACCAGGCATACTCAAAATCAGTAATTCCTTGTTGTTCTTGACCCTGTTCCAAAAGCCTTGCTTTGGGACCTTGTTTTTACTTTGTTTCAACTTCTGACCTCCCTTTCTCTCTGTGCACATCTCTTTGAAAATTGACACTTCAACCCGTGTGCTTTTATGAACATACTTCGTTATGAAGCAAAGCCTCATAAACGCCCCATTTGAGGGACAGAACTCTTTCAACCGGCCAGTTGTCTGATAATCACTTGTTCTGTAAATAACTATACAAAAAGAAAGGGAAAAAGGATAGTCGAAAACTTTCAGATTTGTTGGACATATTCTAGGAAGGAAAAGGACACTGTACTAAGAGCGGGAAAGAAAGGGGAAGAATCGGTGTTCTTCCCCTTGAGCGGTCTTCTAATATTTTTTCATCTCACGCAGGGATGCGGGGGATACGCCGTAGCATTGTTTGAATTTACGGTAGAAGTAGCTGGTGTCGGGGTAGCCTACTTCTTTGGCGATATCGTTGATCCGCATGTTGGTGTTTAGAATGAGGTCTTTGGCGATGCTGTTCTTCGTATTGCTTAAATATTGCGCAAAGGTACAGCCTACTTCTTTTTGGAAAATGGAGCCTAGATAGGAGGCGTTCATGTTGTATTTGTAGGCTAAGGTCTTTAAGTTCATATCCTCTTTGTAATTCTTCTGGACCTCGGAGAGGATCTGTTTTACCACTGGTGTATATTGAGAATCCTCCTCGTGAAGATAGGTGATGATTTCGGCTGCCTCTCCGATGAAGATGGTCTTTATGGTAAATAGGTCTTCTGCCTGGTAGATCTGACCGATCAGCTCTGTTAGATTCTGCATATTCTTACGGTTCTCAAGCTGATATTCTTCTTTGATCTCCTGGAGGAGCATGGCGGTCTGGATGCACATTTTGTAGACATCATCAATGGAAACATCTTTTTGAATGACATGGATAAACAAATCCTCCAGATAGCTAACCGCCCCTTCCTTATCTTTTTTCAGAATCAGTTTGCGGAGTCTGGCATTATCTACGGAAATGTCCTCACTGCCTTTTTCTTTGACGCGAATCGCTGACATACAGCTTCCGTACCCTTCTATTACCTGGTATTTCTGCAGTTTTTTAGCTTCCTCGTAGGAGGCAGGCAGTTCGTGGTAATCCTCAAACGGTGATCCAACGCTAATGAATGACAGAATCGCATATCTGCTTTCTATCTGGGCCTGAATGTCGGAAAGCCTGGATGTACAGTCTTCTTCTGATTGTTTTCCATATAGGAGCAGAAGCAGATTTCCGGCGGACAGATAAATCACACGGATGTCTTTTTCCTCCTGGAATTCCAACAGAACATCCGACATTCGGGCAGACTTTAAGCTTTCCATATCCAGCTTCATGATTGCGGGCCATACCTCTGTGTTTGGACTGATTTCCGGCAGAATCGAGAGATAGCTCTCCATCTCTTCCCGGGTCAGGTTCCCCCGCAAGAACTGAATCCAGCCTGCTTTATCATCCATATCTGCAGCCTGCTTTTGATCCAGTTGTCGCAGTTCTTCATCACAGCGCTTTAAGACCTCTTCCAGTTCCTCCTCATTGATCGGCTTTAGGATATAATCCTCCACATCCAGGGTGATTGCACGCTTAGCATAATCAAACTCATCATACCCCGTCAGTATGATACAGCGGGCCCGTTCCTCCGTCTTCCTTAATTCTTTTAAGAAATCCAGCCCATCCATCACAGGCATACTGATATCAGTCACGATGATATCCACCGGATTCTGATCCCATTTTTCCAATGCTTCTTTCCCGTTGTGCGCCGTCTGGACAATCTGCATCCCGATTGCTTCCCAATCCAGAATGTTCTTTAGTCCCTGAAGAATAAACTCCTCATCCTCTACTAACATCACTTTCCTCATGACATATCTCCCTCACTTCATCCTTCTTATCGATCCCTATTTTTACAATCACATGCAGTCCGCCGCCCTCTCTGGATTTTAAAATGACACCATAACCATCTCCATAAACGGCACGGATACGGGTGTTGACATTGCTGATACCGACTGACTTTTTATGGTGCTCTGCAGCCTCAAGCTCCGCATTTTTCGCTTCTATCTCTTCCTCTGTCATTCCCTTTCCATTGTCCTCAATATGGACGAACAGAGCGTCTTCTATCCGCTTTGCCCAGATATGGATGGTGTTCCCCTCCTGTTCAGAACGGATACCATGGACAAAATAATTTTCCACAATCGGCTGTAGAATGAACTTCATGACCGGATAATTCATCAGCTCTTCTGGACACTCTACCTTGGATGTAAACTTCCCCTGATAACGATATTCGAACAGCTCCAAATATTTTTTACAATAATGCATTTCCTGAATCAGCGTGATAATATCGCTGTCCTTTAACTGGCTGCGGAAAATGACAGACATGCTGTAAAGCATCTTCCCGACATCCCGATCCCCATTGCAGATGGCCTTCATACGAATCGCCTCCAGCGTATTATATAGAAAATGAGGATTGATCTGACTCTGAAGCGCCTCCATCTCTGCATTTTTCTGTTCGATCTCGGCAAGATAGCTTTTCTGGATATAACGATCCAATTCCTGGCACATCTCATTGAACTGAGTAGAAATTACATCCAGCTCATCCCCATTCTCATCCGCTGCAAGGCGCGTGCTCAGATCACCAGTGGTCACACGCTGCATCCCGTCAATGATATGATTCAACCGTCCTGTCAGATGGAGCAGATAGATCCGCACGCACCATTCCCCCAGCAGAATTACGCCCAGACCGACTCCAAGGACTGCCAGAATGGTTGTGAACGGTACCTGTGCGGCCTTCTTTTTGTCTGCCATTCCATAGATGGAATAATCACCGATATCCGACTTCTGTACATAATATTGGGAGGTATCCCTGGCAATCTCTCCTTCCTGTGTCTGAAAAAAAGCATTTGCATCCAACTCGTTATCAGATTGAAAAATCACCATATGATTCTGGCTGCAGACAAGCAGCCCCGCAATAGAGTAGTATTCCTGAATCTTCCTGAATTGGTCCGCCTTGAAATTCACGATCATACAGCCCGCCCCGGTCAGCGTATCCGGGTCACGAATCTCCTTCACAAAAGAAAACGTCCCATCCCTGGCCAGATCCCGCCTCTCCACTTCCGCCATTCGCAGCTTGGCATTCTGACGGATATACGTCTTTCCATCAGGATAACAAGTCGTCACTTCCGATTTATCGTACGCAATAATCTCAATAGAACGAATGTCAGAATTATTCTCCATCACCTTTTCCATAAAATTATTGAATCCTTCATAGGCAGCCGATGAAGAAGCAATAAAAGTATCCAGTCGGTACTTCTGATATTCCTCCGGCTCATATTGAAAATAAGTCAGCAGATCATTCAAAATCCCCGACGACTGGTACAATTCCGCCTGAATATGCCCCGCAGTCTGCGAACACTCATCCACATAAGAAGCCGCCTCCTCCGTCATCATATCCATATAATGCCGGTTCGTCTCCAAAATCCGGTTCCGCATGGCCGAAATAAAATACACCGCCAAAGCCAGAACAATACACACGATCAGAACCGTATATCTATAAAAAAGCTTGTGAAACAATTGCTTCGGACTCTTCTTAGGCATCCTCCATCCCCCTCCCTTTCGTTCCATCATTATATCATGAATCCCAATCCCGCGAAATACCTCCCTAACGATCATCCCCTCCTCTTCTCTCTCCCCAATCCCCCCGCTGCTTTTAGCCAGCGGTCCCCCATCGACGCTTTTGCCGCTGGATGAACCAAGCTTCGAGGAAGTCGAGCCGTGGACAGGAGCCGGGCAGGGGACATCTGCCGTTTCTCCGGGGCATAAAGTAAGCATAGAGGCACTTTATGGACCAGAGCCGGATTTTGCGGATGGAATTTGATGTACAACATCAAATTCCATTGAGGGCTGAGACGAGTTTTCATCAGAAAACTCGTTGAATCCCTCATGTTCCGTAAAATCCGGTTCTGGTCCATTTAGTGCCTCTTAGCGAACGTTCCAGCCCTGGAAAACGGCAGATGACCCCTGCCCGGCTCCTGTCCACGGCTCGACTTCCTCGAAGCGCCCCCCTCTCTCTCCCCAAAAGAGTCACTTCTCACCGCCTTCTTCGAGTGTATCCAGTACTTTTTTGCTTATGAACACTACTAAAAACGCATAAGTACTTACCATGAACAATACTGCCGTTCCTGCCGCGATCTCGAATGCTGCCAGGACTGCCCCCAGCGCTGCGATGGTCCCTAATGTACAGATTGGTCTTGTCACCGTCAGAAGACAGGCCGTTCTGATGATATCTTGATTTTTCATCTCATAGCGCGAAGCGAGCAGATACAGATTTGGTGTCACTGCTACTGCAAATGCGAACAAAAGAACAAACAAAATGGTGAGTGGTACATTTTTCATTTGCTTAGAGAAAAATTCAATGTTTGTCCATAAGATAAGGAATGTAAGCATTTGGACCCCTCCCAGGCAAAGCTTCTGTAAGAAGTCTGTGTGGTATCCTTTCCAATAATCCTTTACAGGTCCTCTTTCCGTTCCATCCAAAAGACGCCTCATGGCATAAAGAACTGCTGAAAATGCCGGAGGCACGCTCATTGCACATATTAAAAAGAAGGGCAGGTATTCCCGGACATGGCTGATGCCCATAAACAAAAAGAATAGTAAGACCGGCAGACTGCTGATCAAGAACAAAAGGTTCACCACCAGAAAATAGCATACCTTCTCACAGAAACCTAAAACCTTCTCAATATTGAATAATTCACTGAGCATCATGTGCCTCCTTTTCCTCATTCCAGAACAGATATTCAAAATCTGCCTGACTGCTTTCTTAATAAAAGCAAAATCCAGCAGATTTTGAATTATTTACATCGATTGTTTATAAATACAGTAAAATGGTCTTAATCTCATATGGCTTTAGTTCCATGTAGATGTCGCCTCCCGGAACTTCTTCCATAATCGGACGTTCTCTTAAATCGGACTCTGCCCAGGACCGGATCTTGAATCCTAGCTTTAATCCCACATGCTGGCTTGAACCAGCAAACTCGTGAAATCTCACGACTATGGCATCTCCGCTCTCAGATTTCTTGATTGCATCCAGCTCGATTTGATCATTATCGAACGTCACAAAACTTTCATATCCCAGATCAATCTCTCCCTTTACCGCCTGCATCGGCTCATTCAGGTCAAAAGCCTCCTGTACAGTTCTTCCCTCAACGAAGTCACCGCCATGCGGAAGCAGGGAATAGGTAAACTCATGCTCGCCCTGATCCTGAAGATGATCTGGATGTGTTCCTGCTTTGAGAAGACTGATCCGCATCACATGATCCTTAATGTCATGACCATATTTGCAGTCGTTGAGCAGGCTGACACCATAGCTGCGCTCAGACAGATCTGCCCATCTGTGTGCCACAGACTCGAACCTCGCAAGATCCCAGCTTGTATTCCAATGGTTCGGACGTCTGACATTTCCATACTGCACATCGTAAGTCCCGTAAGTCGAACGAATATCCACCGGGAATGCCGCTTTGAGAAGCTGATGCTGTTCATGGTAATCCACATAGGTCTTAAAATCGATTCTCCGGTCTCTGCTGTAAAGAATCATGTCCTGTTCGATCACAGATCTCATATATTTCCATTCCATATGAATGACCAGACGCAGGGCTCCGCATTCCCTCACCTCGAATTTGGTCAGATCCGTGATCTCACGCATTTTCTGCTGATAGAAAATATCAATATCCCATGCATCATTATCCAGCGGTTTATCTTCAAACATCTGCAGGACATTGGCGCGCTCTCCCTCAGGGAGCACTTCCCTTGAAAAGGTCTTATCATACAGGCGCATAATCTGTCCATACTGGTTCAGAGATACCGTATAGAATGGCGTCTCGATGTCTCTCTGATTCACAGTAAATAAAGCCTTTTCCTCTTCAGCCGTACCTGGTACAAATAGAATCCGCTTCATTCCCATGGATGGGACACCACAGACCTCCACATAGGTATGATTCTCTGCCTTCTGAGAGACAAGCAGTTTCCCGTCCTCATCCCGATAGGTTCCCTCCGATGTCCCAGGAAGCTCTACAAGCCCGGTCCTCTCCCAGCCGGAGCTATTGAAAATCGTGTACTGATTCTCCTTTTCCTCCTTCACCGCCTGTAAAAATGCTTCTTCGACCTCTCTTGCATTCTGCTCGATAAACGCATAATCTTTTCTGGCATCCTGATAGACCTCATGGATCGAGGACCCCGGTATGATGTCATGGAACTGATCTGTCAGGATATGCTTCCAGCCCACAGTCAATTTCTCCTGATCTGCTTTTTTAAGCGTTCCAGCCTGGATACCATTCATGACTGCCATCCATTCTGCCCTGCGGTAAAGCAGCTCCATTTTCCGGTTCATTCGTTTATTGTATGCCTGACTGGTATAAGTCCCACGGTGGTATTCCAGATATAGCTCGCCATCCCATGTGTGGACAAACTGGTCCGTATCCTCCACCGTTTTGTGAAGATCACGGAAATATTCTCCGGCCGTAGAGGGTTCAAGATGAGGCAGTCCCGGAATCCGGTCAATACATTTTCTCTGCTCCAGGGCATCCCGGTTGACACCGCCGCCTCCGTCCCCATATCCATAACAGATCAACAGCTCCTTGTTCAGCTCTTTCTCGCTGTATGCCTCCCAGGCACCTTTGACCGTCTTCGGAGTCAGTTGGCCATTGTATGTATAGAACCAGGACCCAGGCTCGCTCCATGGATCTGGCGTGGTAATAAAATGGGTCAGGACCTTGCTTCCGTCAATTCCCTTCCACCAGAAGGTATCGTGAGGCATACGGTTGAACTGATTCCAACTGATCTTAGTCGTCATGAAGGTATCAATCCCGGCCTTCTTTAAAATCTGCGGCAGTGCCCAGGAGTAACCAAATACATCTGGCAGCCACAGGTATTCCACCTCTTTTTTGAATTCCTCTTTGATAAATTTACTTCCCAGCAGAATCTGTCTTGTCAGTGATTCGCCGCTCGTAAGATTGCAGTCGGCCTCGACCCACATGCCTCCATCGCTCTCCCAGCGCCCCTCTGCGATGCGCTCCTTCATCTTTGCATAGATTTCCGGAAAATCCTCTTTGATGTACTCGTAAAGCTGAGGCTGTGTCTGCAGGAAAATGTACTCCGGGTACTGCTCCATCAGACGCAGCACGGTTGAGAAGGAACGTGAGATTTTCTCTCTCGTATGTTTCAGGCGCCAGAGCCATGCCACATCAATGTGCGTATGCCCTACACACTTCACCATGATCTCGGTGTGCTTCTCCATTTTGCTGATTTTTTCATCCAAAATCTCCGCTGCCTGGTGAACGGACTCGTAAAACTGTGGGCTTCCTGGTTCTGACCAGTCAATCACATGACACGCCGCATCTAATGCCTGACGCAGGTCGTATTTGATTTCATTATGGTCATCCAGATTTTTCAGAGTATCTAAAATCATAGTTCCCATATAGTAAAAACCATCCACCTGCTCGTCCAGCCACGCCAGATCCGCCCTGTTGATCCTGTGTTCCTGAGGCGTCGGAATCCCTCCACCCTCCAGACCGGTCCATAGACGGAAGGTCAGGCTGATTTCCTGTCCATATACCTCTTCCTCAAAAAAGACTTCTTTATGGTTGGCATCCACTCCCTGATAAGGTGTCTCATTCAGGTAAAGCATGGATTCAAATCCAGAATTATTCCCGGCTCCAGTGTTACCGTAATCAAAAATTCCTACTGCCTTCTTTCCTGACCACGCAGCCGGTATCTTCACTTTTTTATGCATCCACAGGTACAGATCCCTGCCCTTCCATGTATCGCCTGTATTCATCGTCTCCCATCCGGCAAATTCTGTCGGCACCTCTGGATTGACGACTCCCTGTCTATCCTCCTGCACCACAAATTTCTCCAGGTGGATGATATCACGGTATCTGTATTCCTTTAATTCACTGATTCTTCTGTCTAATTTTCTGTCTGTCAAAAACATCTCGTTTTCTCCTTCTCCTGCTCTATCTTTTTCTTTCTCTCTTTTTGCTTCCTCATAAACCCTTTTGAGTCTGATTTCATTGTAACCCGCATAATTCTGTGCCGCAATTCAACTTATTCTATGTTCAGTGGACAAATTTTAGTTTTTGCCATCTGCTGATTTTGCATTTTCCTCCTGCAAGTCCGGCCGTATGCCGCAGTAATCCAGTGCCAATTCACAGAACATCGCATTCGCCCAGGAAAACCATTCCCGCGTATATTGGGACGGATCATCTTTATTAAATCCCTCATGCATCATCTTAGTCCCATCCTCTGTCCTTGCTAACAATTCCAGAATCTCCCTTTTTTTCTCCCGGCTTTTTTCCGTCAATCCCTGCACGGCGAGCGCAATATGCCAGATATATCCCGGCGGCGTATGCGGGCTTCCAATACCTGATGCAGTCTTCCCGGAATAATAATAAGGGTTGGCCTCACTTAGGATCATTTTTCTTGTATTTTCTGCAACGGCCTTATCCTTCGGGCAATATCCAATGTAATCCATGGAAAGCAGGCTCGGCACGTTGGCGTCATCCATCAGATTGTACATCCCATAACCATCTATCTCGTAAGCATAGACCTTTCCAAAGCCTTCCTTCTCAGTGATCGCATAGTTTTCGATTCCTTCCCGGATTTCACGACTTAATTTCTCTGCTCTTTGCCCCAGCTCTTTCTCCTTAAGCACTACTTCTGCAATTTCTGAAAGATAGGAAAGCACCACTGATGCGAACATATTCGACGGGACCAGATAGCCATAGGTACACGTATCATCACTTGGACGAAAGCCCGACCATGTCATTCCGATGCCATCCTTCACGAGACTGCCTCTCCCCTCTCTCGACAGGGTATCCGTATAATAAGTATTCCGCCTGATAAAGTGGTATCCAGAATCCTTTTCATGGTTCTGTTCAATCTGAAACACTTCCAGGATTTTTTCTGCTGCTATGTGGAAATTATCACCAAATGGAGCGGTACACCCTGTTGTTTTCCACAACATCCATGCTAATTGAAGAGGATAACATAGAGAGTCGATCTCATATTTACGCTCCCACACCCAGGCATTTCTCTTTGTCTCATCTTTGGACCAGCAGCTACCATCCGGTTTCTCATTAAATGCATTTGCATAAGGATCGATCGAGATCATCATAAACTGCCTTTTTAAAAGTGCAGCTATCATATCCCTGAATCCCTCATTCTGCCCAGCAAGGACAAGATAAGGCTTTACCTGTGCAGAGGAATCCCGAAGCCACATCGCGGGGATATCACCTGTGATGATGTGTACCGTGTCGTCCTCCATCTGCTTCACTGTTGTCCGAACGGTGTTGCTGTAACAGCGTTCAAACATCTCTCCCAGCTTCTGGTTATCTGAAAATCTTTCTTTTACGGTTCTGATGAGTTCGTTCATGGAATTCTCCATTGCATCTGTTATTTGAAACTCCATTCTCTGCCCTCCTTGTTTTTTCTTTCAGTTTAGTCAGAAAGATGGAGAAAAGATAGTGGAAATATAAAAGATATCATGGGGAAATTACAGAAAAATAAAAACTGCCGGGAGATATGAAACTGACCATATCTCCCGGCAGTGCATGATAACATAACCGGCCTTATACCTTATATATGCATTGTTCTCATCACACTATGATATTCTTTCTAATACTTTAACCCTGTCCCTGAGGTCTGCAAAACTTTTCATCAAAATAGGGATACTGTCGCTTTCCAGCTTGATCGTATTCACAGTCGTCTCCAAACGGTCTATTCGCCTTTCTACTCTGGCAAAATGGGAATTCGCCTTTTCCTGAACCGTATCAATTTCCCTGAGAAGATCATTCTCGAGGGTATACAATCTTTCGTCCAGATAATCCTTTGTCACCATATTATCGAGACGGGTATCTACCTGTTCAAAGCGGGCCTCCATCCGTTCGAAACGAGTATCTACCTGTCCAAAACGGGCGTCCAGCTTTTCATCCATCATTGTAGAAATTGACTGGAGCAGTTCCTGATCTGACATCTGCATACTTATCACCTCCCCTTTATCTGGATTATAGCACGTACACAGGGGAAAGTCATTCTATTAGAAACAGACTAACCCTTAGTGGGTAACCTGATCGGTAACTCTTAAAAATCATGACTGCAGGTCAGAACACTCAAAAAAAGACATATCAGGTATTGTTTTAATACCTGATATGTCTTCCTCTCAATGTTTTGAAAGCGATAGACGGGATTCGAACCCGCGACCCCGACCTTGGCAAGGTCGTACTCTACCAACTGAGCCACTATCGCGTTTGTTTTTTCGTTCCTGTTTTAGTACCTCACCGGAACAATACTTACTATACTATATGATATTCAGATTGTCAACACCTTTTTTTAATTTTTTTGTATTTTATGTATATTATATTAAATTCACAATATCTCACTCAATTCAAAGCAAAGCATCAATACCTATTCTCTATATTCAAGAGGCAGTTCTTCTATCTAAAAAGAATCTGCCCCTTGTATTTTTATAGCCGCTTTTACAGACCGGATTTTCCGTTCTTACTCTTCTGCGACCTTTTCCAGTCCCAGTTCTTCTAACTGCTTATTATCGACAACACTCGGCGCCTCTGTCATCAGGCAGGAGGCATCCTTTACCTTCGGGAACGCCATCACGTCACGGATGCTGTCTTCCTTTGCCATCAGCATGACAAGACGGTCCAGACCATAGGCAAGCCCTGCGTGAGGCGGTACGCCGTATTTAAATGCATCCAGAAGGAACCCGAACTGTTCGTATGCCTGCTCTTTTGTAAAGCCAAGCACCTCGAACATCTTCTCCTGTACCTCATTCTGGAAGATACGGACGCTTCCTCCACCGATCTCATTTCCATTGAGTACGATATCGTATGCTTTTGCACGCACTCTTCCCGGATCAGAATCGATGAACTCAAGGTCTTCCTCCATCGGCATGGTGAACGGATGGTGCATTGCCAAGAAACGGCCCTGCTCATCGCTCCACTCAAGAAGCGGGAATTCCGTTACCCATACAAATTTATATTCGTCCTTGTTCAGGATTTCTGTCTGTCTCGCAATCTCCAGACGCAGGTTTCCTAATACATCCCAGACCACTTTATTCCTGTCTGCCGCAAACAGAAGCAGGTCGCCCGGCTCTCCTGCCATTGCCTGAATCAGACTGCTCATCTGCTCATCTGTCATGAATTTTGCAAAAGAAGATTTCACAGTCCCGTCTTCCTGCAGTGCAATATAAGCCAGTCCCTTTGCGCCGAAATCCTTGGCAAAATCAACCAGTTTGTCAATCTTCTTACGCGGCATGCCGCCCTGTCCCTTTGCGTTGATACCACGGACCGTTCCGCCATTTTCAATGGCACCTTTGAATACTACAAAATCACAGTCCTTTACTGTCTCCGTCACATTTACAAGCTCCATGCCAAAACGGATATCCGGCTTGTCGGAACCAAAACGGTCCATGGCCTCCTGCCAGGTCATTCTCGGAATCGGAAGTGTCACGTTCACATCCAGCACCTCTTTGAATAACTTTGCCAGAAGTCTCTCATTAACATCAATGACATCATCTACATCTACGAAAGAAAGCTCCATATCGATCTGGGTAAACTCCGGCTGTCTGTCCGCACGGAGGTCCTCATCACGGAAACACTTTGCGATCTGGAAGTAACGGTCGTAACCGGAACACATCAGAAGCTGCTTGAACAACTGTGGAGACTGCGGAAGCCCATAGAAGCTGCCCGGATGGATACGGCTCGGCACCAGGTAATCCCTTGCGCCCTCCGGCGTACTCTTTCCAAGGATCGGTGTCTCAATCTCTAAAAATCCCTCATCTGCTAAGAACTGACGTGTCAGAGTCGCAACCTTGCTCCTCATCATCAGGTTTCTCTGCAAATCCGGTCTTCTTAAGTCCAGATAGCGGTATTTCAGACGGAGTTCTTCCTTCGTCTTGCTGTTTTCTTCAATCGGGAACGGTGGTGTCTCGGATTCGGAAAGGATTCTCAGTTCCTCTGCCCTGATCTCGATCTCACCTGTTGCAAGATTCGGATTCACTGCCCCGCTTCTTGCCTCCACCTTTCCAACAATCGCAACAACAAACTCGCTGCGCAGCTTTGCTGCCTTCTCAATCAGCTCCGCTTTCTCTTCCCCTTCAAATACGATCTGTAGAATACCGGAACGGTCACGCAGGTCCACGAACACGATGCCGCCCTTATTCCTGTTCTTCTGAACCCATCCCATCACAGTAACAATTTCCCCGATGTTCGCGCTGGATAACTCCGCGCAGCGGTGGGTTCTCTTCAATCCTTTCATTGTTTCAGCCATAATTTTCATCCTCTCTTCTCTACAGAAGCCCGGCAGTTTTACAAAGGGGACTCCCCCCCTTTGCAAAAGGGTCAGACCCCTTTCACACATTTTTCACAATTTACAGTTCATCCACAGAATCACGGTAGCACTCTACGATATCCTCGTATCCCTGTTCTGCCAACTGTTCTTTCTGGAATTTTTTATTTTTCTTCATATTGACGATCATAACCTGCTTTCCTGCGGCACGTTCTTCTCTTGCAAGAGTCAGTACCTTGAGCATACCTTCCTGCGGCATATTCTTTTCAATCAGGAATGCTTTCTTTGATCTGCTTGAAGGTACCTTGTATCCTCTCTCAAGCAACAGCATGACGATTCTCTCGAAACCGATAGAAAAGCCGACTGCCGGGGTATTCTGTCCGGTAAATTTACCGATCATCTCGTCATAGCGTCCGCCGCCGCCTACGCTTCCGCCGAACTCATCCATAGAAATTTCAAAAATAGTTCCGGTGTAGTAGGACATTCCACGCACCAGTGTAGGATCAAAGCTGATCTTAAATTCGGCCTCTTTGGCGCTCTCTACACTTGTAATGATCATTTCCAGTGAAGCCGCCGCTTCATCCGGGAGAAAGCCTTCCAATTTTTCTTTGCAGAAACGTACGCCTTCCACGTCATTCGTAATCTCTTTGAAAAGCTGAAGATACTTTTCCACCGATTCTTTCGCATATCCACACTCCTCTAATTCAGATGCCACACCATCCATACCGATCTTGTCCATCTTATCCAGGATAATAAATACATTCTCGTAATCTTCCTCTTTAAATCCACTGTATGCTGCCATTGCTTTCAAGAAACGGCGGTCATTGATGCGAATCGTAAAGTTCTTGAAATCCAGCTTGCCAAGCAGTGTAGAGGTAGCCAGGATCAGCTCGATCTCTGCCAGGTTACTCGGTTCGCCCAAAATATCGATATCGCACTGCATGAACTGACGGAAACGTCCTCTCTGCGGTCTGTCTGCGCGCCATACATTTCCCATCTGCAATGCTTTAAATGGAGACGGCAGGTCATTTGCATTGTTGGAATAGTAACGGGACAGCGGTACAGTCAGGTCATAACGAAGTCCTCCATCGACCAGGTCGCTTTCCGTCTGAGCGGTATCAATCTTTAACTTCTCGCCTCTCTTTAAAATCTTAAAAATCAGCTTCTCGTTGTCGCCGCCTTGCTTGCTGCACAGGTTCTCAATGTGTTCCACGCATGGAGTCTCTATGGAAGAGAATCCAAACGCTTTATAGGTTTCTTTGATCAGCCCAATCACATAATCTCTGATTTCCATCTCGGCGGGCATCATGTCTTTCATTCCGGTAACCGGTTTCTTCTTTAACGCCATAACCATTCTCCTTTTCGCTCTATCATTTCGTCAATACGGCCAATATATTCCGTAATGTCCTTTACATTCTCAATCCTTACCAGATTGGTCTTCTTTCCATTCGCCATCTGAATCTTCTCAGGGAGCACGATCTTGGTCGAAGCACCTGCACCAGCTGCAAGGATCGTCTGCTTTTCTTCCATAATAAGTATATTGTATATTCCGGCTTTGTCAACCTTTGCATAGCCAACATTCTCAAAATTTCCTGCAATATTCTTCTGCCGGTACAGATAATAAGGTACAAGGTCCATCCGGTCCGCTGCATCTGCACTGTCACTTACCATCTGTTCGATCTCCGAATGCAGGTCGATCTCCTTGTGTTCCTGCCCGAACTTCGCCGCCCTTTTAATCGCAAGTGCATGCACGGTCAGGCTGTCAGGTCCCAGTTCTTCAATCTGCCGTAAAGTATCCTGCATATCTAAAGCATCTTCCCCAGGGAGTCCTGCAATCAGATCCATATTTATATTATCAAATCCAAGGCTTCTCGCAAGCTGGAAGACATCCTTCACATCCTGCACCGTATGCAGACGCCTCACCGCATCCAGTGTCTTCTGCTGCATGGTCTGCGGATTAATGGAAATACGGGTGACCGGATATCTGGAAATTACTTCCAATTTCTCTCTGGTAATACTGTCCGGCCGTCCTGCCTCCACCGTAAATTCTTTCAGATTCTCATAAGAAAAAACTGCATCGATCGTACCAAGCAGCCGTTCCAATTGATGTGCCTCTAATGTGGTCGGGGTCCCGCCCCCGATATAAATGGTATTCAGCTTCTTTCCCGATGCTGCCTTACCAATCGCAGTAATCTCCCTGCACAGCGCATCCAGGTAAGAATCCATGCGGTCCTTCCACTTTTCTAGCGGCGAAGAGCTGAAAGAGCAGTAAGAACAGATGCTGGGGCAGAATGGAATTCCCACATAAAGACTGTAGCCATCTACATAATCCAACTGTTCGAGCAGTGCTTTCTCCCTCTGGGCAATCTCCCATCCCAGAAGTGCTTTCCCATCAGAAACACCGTATTCTTTATTTAGAAACTTTATTATTTCTTCCCGATCCATTCCAGCTTCTATTTGCTGCATCACAAGCTTCGTCGGCCTGACTCCTGTCAGCATTCCCCATGCAAGGGTTCTGCCTGTCTTCTGGGACAGCCAGTCATACACCTTCTTCGTCACAAAACGCTTTCCGTCCTGGCGGTCTGTAAACTCTTTTATTTCTCCTTCTTCAATGGAAAAGCAAGAGCCTCCTTCCAACTTAAGTCTTACCAGAGGTTCTTGCCCTTCATCCACCTGCTGCCTGATTTCCGTATTCGGAAAAAAGGCTTTGGTGATATGATATAAATTATACATATACAATGTATCTTTACTGCTGATTTCAATCATAATCAATTTCACTTTCTGTTCTTGTCAAAGCAAATCCTTAAAAGCCGGCCTCACGGCCTGCTAAAAGTCCAAATAAATATTTCTAATCTGCTTCACCACTTCCTGGATGAGTTAAAGAAATGGATTATTTTCCTTTTCATAAGCAATCGTCGTCTCACCCATGTGCCCTGGATACACCACGGTCTCTTCCGGGAGGCACATCAGCTTTTCCCGAATCGAACGGATCAACTGACTGGAACTTCCTGTTGGGAAATCGGAACGTCCCACGGATGCACAGAATAAGGTATCTCCTGAGAACAGTACCCCTTCTGCCGGAAGATAATAGCAGCATCCCCCAATCGTATGTCCCGGTGTGTAGATCACTTCAATCTCCATTCCTGCCAGATGAAGTCTCTCCCCATCCTTCACATACTCAGCCCTGGAAAATGTATATCCCGGACCATAAGTGGAGGAAGAATTCAGAAAAGCATCATTTAGCAACGCCTTCTCCTCCTCGTGGGCATAAACAGGGACCGGAAACGCATCCAAAAATCCGTCGATTCCCATAATATGGTCGAAGTGCCCATGGGTCAGCAGAATCGCCTTAAGGTTAAGCCCCTGCTCCCTGATATGATCCACGATCTTCTGCTTACAAGTCGCCGGATCGATCAGAATACACTCCTTAGTCTCTTCATTCTGCACGAGATAACAATTCGTGCCAATTATTCCAATTACAAACTTTTCAATCTTCATCTTTTCTAACCTGCCGTTCGTTCTATGTCTATTACGCCATCCAACTGACGCAGCTTCTCAATCACTCTATGCAGCTCATCACGCCCATGCACAATGAATCCCATATCCAGTGTTGCTGTTCCCTTCTTGCTCGTCCGCACATTCATGGACTTCACATCTAACTTCGCCTCTGTAAAGACCTTGGAAAGATCCATTAAAAGTCCCTGCCTGTCATGTGCGAAAATCTTAAGCTCTGCCAGGTACTGTCCGCCGCTCTCTGCTTCTGCGGTCTCTTCCCATTCCGCATCGATCAGGCGCTCACGCTCCTTCTCTGACAGATGCAGCATGTTGACACAGTCCGTCCTGTGAATGGACATCCCGCGCCCACGGGTCACAAACCCAACAATCTCATCTCCCGGCACCGGATTACAGCACTTTGAGAACCGTACTGCCATATCATCGATTCCCTTCACGACAATACCGCTCTTGGACTTGGCAATATGGACCTTCTGATTGCTCGCCTCTGAAATCTTCTCCAGAATCGTCTCATCTGTGATCGCCTTCTTGTGTTCTTTCTCATATTCCTCCACAAGACGGTTCACCACCTGTCCCTCTTTTAAGCCGCCGTGTCCCAACGCAGCCAATACTGCATCCCAATCACGGAATCCATACTTTTTCTGTACGATCTGCTGATACTTTGGCTTCATGATATTGGACAGATTAATCGACTTTGCCTTACAATAGGCCGCGATCATCTCCTTGCCACGGATGATATTATCTTCCTTGAACTCCTTCTTGAACCACTGATTGATCTTGTTCTTTGCTTGAGTACTCTTCACAATGTTCAACCAGTCACGGCTCGGGCCCTTCGAATTCTGTGAGGTCAGAATCTCGATCCTGTCACCGTTCTGTATCTTATAATCAATATTGACCAGCTTGCCATTTACCCTGGCACCGACCATCTTATTTCCAACTGCACTATGAATCGCATAAGCAAAGTCCACTGGCGTGGAGCCATTCGGCAGATTCTTTACATCTCCGTTCGGAGTAAAGCAGTAGACATCCTCCGCAAACAGATCCAGGTCACCTTTCAGCAGGCTCAAAAACTCCCGGTTATCTGACATATCCCGCTGCCACTCCAGAATCTGACGCAGCCAGCTTAACTTCTCTTCCTCCTGGGCCTTTACACTCTTGGTAGAATCGCCGCTCTCCTTATATTTCCAGTGAGCCGCGATACCGAACTCTGCCGTCTTATGCATCTCCTCTGTACGAATCTGAATCTCAAATGGCTGCCCGGATGGGCCCATCAGTGTCGTATGCAGAGATTGATACATATTTGCCTTCGGCATAGCAATATAATCTTTAAAACGTCCCGGAATCGGCGTGTACATCTCATGAATCACACCAAGTGCAGCATAACAGTCCTTCACAGAATCCACAATAATGCGGACCGCAAACAAATCATACACCTGATCCAGCGTCTTGTTCTGATTGACCATCTTCTTATAAATACTGAAGAAATGCTTCACTCTTCCATATACCTTTGCATGGATATGGGAGTTCTTCATATGAGTGGATACCTCCGCCACGATCTGCTGAACAAATTCCTCCCGTTCCGTCTTACGTTCATTCAAGTCCTGCACAAGGTCGAAATACACATCCGGCTGGTAATATTTTAAAGAAAGGTCATCCAGTTCCGTCTTGATCTTAGAAATACCGAGACGCTGTGCGATCGGAGCATAGATATCCATCGTCTCTCTGGCCTTCTCCTTCTGCTTAGCCTCGGTCATAAATTCCAGCGTCCGCATATTATGGAGACGGTCCGCCAGTTTAATGATAATGACACGGATATCCTTTGCCATAGCAAGGAACATCTTACGCAGATTCTCTGCCTGCACCTCAAGCTTATCCTGAGAATAGGACAATTGGCCCAGCTTAGTAACGCCGTCCACGAGAAGCACTACCTCTTCCCCGAACTCTTTTGTCACATCCTCCAGGGTCATCTCCGTATCCTCTACAGCATCATGAAGCATCCCTGCCACGATTGTCTCTTTATCCATCTCCAGGTCTGCCAGGATAATCCCCACCCACAACGGATGGATGATATAAGGCTCACCTGACTTACGTACCTGTCCCTGATGTGCCTCCGTCCCTATCTTATATGCCTTCTCGATCATCGTGATATCGGCCGACGGATGATACTTCCTCACCCTGGCGATCAGAGCCTGATATAATTGTTCAGGGTCTTGATAATCTTCGGGTGCTTTTACGGCATGCCCGTCAACAATCTCCAAATTCTTATTCATCATTTCATATTCCGGAGTTCCCGCCATATCAATTCCCCCTTTCCTCTACCGTATAATTTCTCTCTATCCTAATTTTCATACTCCTAAGTATACCATCATTTTTGTGATTTTCAAACTATTTCATCCAGAAAAATGGCGTAAAACCGCCAATTTTGCGTCCATCACATAGCTATTGGTAATTTACGACCGTAATTTGCAGCGTCCGGTTACCCATATATTCATTTACAGAAGGATAAAAAGTAAAGGACATATTCTCTTTTCCACGCATATATTCCATACATGCGGCCGCATCTCCGAAGTAGATTGCTTCCATCTGATTCCCCTGCTGATCCTGAACCTTGAACTTTAGAACATTCTGGTTCTTCCCAATAATCCTCGGACTGATCACACGCAGGTTCTTTTCTGCAAAAAGCGGTTTTGTGTTCCCCTTTCCAAATGGTTCCAAAAGTTCTAACTCCGACACCAGTTCTTCTGTCACATAAGGGAGGGGGAGCTGCATATCAATAGAGACCTTCGGCAAAAGATCTTCCTTAGACAGGTGAGCCAGTTCATTGATCACTTCCCTGAAGCGACCTACATTTTCCTCCTCCAGGGAGAGTCCGGCTGCCAGCTTATGTCCTCCGAACTTAGTAAAAAGAGCCCGGCACTTACACATTTCCTCGAACATATTATAGGCTTCGATCGAGCGTCCTGAACCTTTTACCCCCTCCTCCCCTGCAGTTAACACAAAGGTCGGACGATAATATCTCTCTTTGATTCTTCCCGCAATGATCCCAGCTATACTCTCATGGCAGTCCGGCAGATATACAACAAGTACCTGGTCCTCTTTCAGCGATGTATTTTCAATCTGCTCCACCGCCTGCTCCACGCCCTTTTCCGTCATCTCCTTGCGGCTGTCATTCAGCGCTTTCAGATCCTCCGCCAGCATCACCGCTTCCCTGCGGTTCGGTGCATTCAGCAGATCCAAGGCCCGCTTTGCCGTATCCAGACGTCCGCTCGCATTGATACATGGCCCTAAGACAAACCCGATATGATATGCCGACAGCCTGTCCACAGGCACACCAGTACATTCCATCAAAGCTTTCAGCCCATGATTGCTAGTCCTTTTCAGCATCTCAAGCCCCTGTTTTACAAAAATACGGTTCTCGCCCACCAGGTCCATCACATCCCCGACCGTAGCAATCGCCACATTTTCCATCAGATCATCTACATCGTCCACATCCCGCTGCATCACCTCATAAAGAGCCTCCACCAGCTTATAAGCTACCGCAGCGCCGCAGAGCCCTTTGAACGGATATTCACAGTCCGGCCTGTGAGGATCAATTACCGCATCCGCCTGGGGCATCAGATATTCACGCTCTCCCCCTGCATCCAGATAGGGCACCTCGTGATGATCCGTCACGATTACCGTAAGTCCCATCTTCTTTCCATAAGCAATCTCATCCATAGCTGCGATTCCATTATCACAGGTAATAATCGTATCGATTCCGTCATCCAAGGCCCGGTCGATCAGCATCCGGTTCAGTCCGTACCCATCCTTGATTCTGTCTGGAATGTCCGTATCCACCTCGCCCCCCAGCCTGGAAATTCCCTGCTGCAATACATAAGTCGCGTTCACCCCATCTATATCATAATCCCCGATTACCCGGATCGGCGCCCCCTCACGGATCTTCTCCGCCAGAATCTCCACCGCCTTATCCATATCCTTCATCAGCATACCATCAAAAAGATCTGCAATCGTTCCATTCAAATAAAATCCAATCTCCTCATCCGAAACCATATCCCTGTTCCGAATCAACCGCGCCAGAATCGGAGAAACCCCATACCGCTTCCCAATCCCATTAAAATCCGCCTTCTTCATAGAAACAAACCACTTTTCCACCTAATCTCCTCCTCCGTACACATATCATAATCATTTTTCCACATCCCCCTCCCCCTGTCAATCCCTTTTCCCTCCGTCCCCAATAAAAAGGACACGCCGTTCCCCAAAAAGAACACACATCCGTCTTCTCCACCGGCGTCCCGTTGAAAAAAATTACAGTCTGGATGCACACAGCGGAGTGGAGTCCTGACCGGGACTGTCCCCGGCACTGTGCATGTCATTTCGAATAGCCTTAAAGTGAGCGCTAGAATTTCTTAAAGCAAAAATGGAAAAAAGAGAGGTCAGAATTCGCCGCACAACGGCGTAATTCTGCGGCCTACTTGCCAAGAAATCATCAAGATTTCTCGGCATATAGGCTCGGTGCCTCTCTTTTTCCCATTTTTACTTTTAGAAATACTCCGCAAACGGTGCGGCTTTCGAAATGACATGCACAGTGCCGGAGGGCGGTCCCGGTCAGGACTCCACTCCGCGCCCCCGCAGCCATTTTACTCGCGTTTATTTTTTCCCAACCTTCTTCTTCATCACATACCACAGGGCTCCTGTGATACATACGGATGAGTAAGCTCCGCAGATGATACCTACCATCAGCGGCAGTGCGAATTCTTTAATTGAGCTGACACCCATGATAAACAATACTGCAACCATCACAAATGTCGTCAATGAAGTATAGATACTACGTGTCAAAGTCTTAGTGATACATCTGTTCACCAGATCGCTTAGCTCTTCCCCGCGTTTCTTCATCTTCATCTCCTCACGGATACGGTCGAAGATAACGATGGTAGCATTGATGGAGTAACCGACAATCGTCAGCATACATGCAATGAACGTGTTACCGACAGATACTCTCGCAATGACGTAGAATGCGAGTACTACCAGTACATCATGGAGCAGTGCCAGTACTGCACTCGTAGCAAACCGGATATCCTTGAAACGGAACCAGATATAAAGCAGCATGCAGACCGTTGCAATGAGGACAGCTACGATCGCATCCTGTCTCATCTCAGAGCTTACCGTAGAACTAATATTCTCCGTTGTGATCTCATCCTCATTCACTTTGAAGTTATCGGTCATTGCTTTATTGAATGCTTCACGCTTGTCCAATTCCAGAGCCTGTGTCTTAAAGATCACCTGATTGGTTCCTTCTACCTTCTGAACCTGAACATTATTATCTCCCGTTGCCTCCTCAATCAGAGGTACGATATTTTTATCGATTTCTTCCAGGCTGTAATCCTGATCAAATGTTACATTTGTGGAAGTACCGCCCTTGAATTCCAGGCTGTAGTTCAAAATGCCTTTTCCCTGGCCGCCGTTGATTCCCATGAAGACAAAACCAACTAAAATAACCGCAATAGAAACCGCAAAGAAAACTTTTTTCTTTCCTAAGAAATCAATTGGTTTTCTTTCTGGTTTCACACGCCCATACACTTTCGGGTTACGGATGCCCACTGCATAGAATGCGTAGACTATCACACGTGTGATTACCAGTGCAGTGAACATAGAAACTACAATACCAAGAGCAAGTGTCTGTGCGAATCCTTTTACTGTACCGCTTCCCTTGAGCCACAGCACTGCTGCCGCGATCAAGGTCGTAATATTCCCATCCAGGATGGCTGACATTGCTTTGTGGAAACCTGCATTTAAAGATGCTCTTACGGATTTTCCTGCTGTCAGCTCCTCACGCACTCTGGCGAAAATGATAACATTCGCATCCACTGCCATACCAATGCCAAGGATGATACCTGCAATACCAGGCAGTGTCAATGTAATATCAAATGCATTTAAAAGTACAAGAATCAGTCCGGTATAAATTACCAGTGCAATACTTGCTGCAAATCCAGGCAGCAGATATACAAAACACATAAAGATAAACACGATCGCAAGTCCAATCGCACCTGCCTTTAAGCTGGTGCTGATAGCCTCTTCACCAAGCTGTGCTCCAACTACGTTAGAACGGAGCTCTTCCAGTTCCAGGCTCAATCCACCGATACGGATCGTGGATGCAAGCTGATCTGCATCTTCAAAGCTCATGCTTCCGGTAATTTGTGCCTCTCCGTCTTTGATCTCATTTTCAACATTCGGTACACTGACCAATTCCCCATCGTAATAGATGGCAATGGTCTCTTTCCCTGCTGCTTCTTTTGTCGCAGCCGCGAACTTCTCGGTTCCCTCTTTTGTAAATGACAACTGAACGATGTTCTTCTTATTCTTCATCTCGTCCTGAGATGTAGCTGCCTGTGCATTCTTGACATCCGTTCCAGTCAGGACGATAGAACCATCTTCTTTCAATTCATCGATCGTCTTGTCCAAATGATACTTTCCATCAGAACCTACACTATAGTTCGCATTCCCGTCGCTGTCCTTTTCCCTGATAAAATACAGAGATCCTGGCTGTCCCAGTTCATCGAGGATCTTATTGGCATCCTTGACTCCGGGAATCTCGATACTGATACGGTCTTCACCTTCCTGATATACAGTGGCTTCTGTGCTGTACTGCTCCACACGTCTCTGCAGCTTATAGATCGTATCGTCCATATCCTCCTGCGAAGGTGTGTCCCCTTTTACCTGGTATGTGATGCTGACACCACCCTCAAGGTCAAGGCCAAGCTTGATGTTCTTAGCGGCGCCTGAGCCAGTCTTCCCGAAACCGACCACGGTCGTAAATCCCAGAAGAGCAACCAATGCTACGGTCAGAATCAGGCTGATAATACCTTTACTTTTCTTCATGAGTCTCTTTCCTTTCTTCATCTGCCAATGCAGCCTTTATCATAATCGCACACTCCACGCGCTTCCGCTCCATCTCGCAGCTTACATCGTAAGTATCGTGGATGGTATTGTGGAACTTGTAAGAGTTTGCCATGCAGCCCCCGCTGCAATAGAACCTTGCGAAACAATTCCTGCATTTCTCCTTGGAATAGACACTGCAGCTTCTGAACTCATCTGCAATCTCAGGCTTCGTGATGCCTTCCTCCACATTTCCCATCAAGAACTTCTCATCCCCAACGAACTGATGACATGGATACAAATCCCCCCACGGAGTCACGGCCAGATACTCTGTACCCGATCCACAGCCTGACAGACGCTTCGCTACGCATGGCCCGCCTTCCAAATCCAGCATGAAATGGAAAAAGGTAAATCCTTCTCCTTTTCGCTCTCTTTCCACCATCGTCTTTGCAAGAATGTCATATTCCCTGAAAATCTGCGGCAAGTCGCTTTCCCTGATTGCATAGGGGTCCGTGTCCTCACCAACGACCGGTTCTATCGAAATCTGTTTGAATCCCAGCTCTGCAAAATGCATGACATCATTTGAAAAGTCTAGATTGTCTCTTGTAAATGTTCCCCTGATATAATACTTCTCCTGATTGCGGCTCTTGGCCAGCTTCTGGAACTTCGGCACGATCAGATCATAGCTTCCCTTGCCGTTCCTAAATGGACGCATCTTATCATTGACTTCCTTTCGTCCGTCAAGACTTAAGACTACATTATCCATCTCTTTGTTGACAAATTCCTGGACCTCATCATTTAACAGGACTCCGTTCGTCGTCAAGGTAAAACGGAAGTGCTTATTGTAGAGCTTTTCCTGCTCTCTTCCGTATGCAACCAAGTCTTTTACGACCTGCCAGTTCATCAGCGGCTCTCCACCGAAAAAGTCCACTTCCAAATTCCTTCTGTTCCCAGAATTCTGAATCAGGAAATCCAATGCTTTCTTCCCGACCTCATAGGACATCAGGGCACGTCTTCCATGATATTCCCCTTCTTCTGCAAAACAGTACTTGCAAGCCAGGTTACAGTCATGTGCAATATGCAGACAAAGAGCCTTAACAACGGTCTTCCTCTGCTTTACTTCACCAATATAATCTTCATAAATATCTCTCGTAAAAAGCTGTCCTGCCTCAGTCAGTTCGATCACTGCCTCAAGGACCTCACCAAGTTCTTCCTTATTATATGTACCCTCCAGGTTCTTACAAAGGGATTCAAAGGTCTCCTCTTTACGCAGAGTCTCTGGTGTATGGAAGGAATTCTCAGCCTCCAGACACCCAATCACATCATATGCAATCTTGTCCACCACATGAACAGAACCACTGTTCACATCCAGGACAATGTTATATCCATTATTCTGGTACTGATGTATCACAACAGATACCCCCACTTTCATCTTAATTCACCTGCCGCCGGAAACACTCCCCAGTAACAAGCGTAAGGCAGCGGCCGAGGTCGCTGCCTTTCATTGTTCATTACATTATTCTGCTGTCACGTAATTCCTATGTAACTAGATTGTGTGTGCAGCTTATTTCTTATGTTCGCAAGTCTGGTTTCCTACTGTGCAGGAAGTCTTGCATGCTGACTGGCAGGATGTCTGGCATTCTCCGCAGCCGCCCTTTTTAACTGTATTGTTCAAAGTCTGTGTATTCAATGTTTTGATGTGTTTCATGGTTCTCTCCTCCTATTCTTCATGCTTGTATTTACCTCGTAACATTATAGCACAGAGCATACAGTTTTTAAAGTGTTTTTTTCATGAACCAAGATGAATGCAAAATGTTCTAAAATCTTTTGGTCATAGCCAAAATCCATGTCTGTTTTCCCCTCAAGATACCATACCGCCCAGCATCCCGCCTCCTGCGCAGAGAAGAAAGGTCGTCAGTACATTCGCTCCACTGCCCTGAAGAGTCCTGTATACTCCAAGGGAGATCAGAAGCAGAAGTCCAAAATATAAAATTCCTATGGTCAGTCCCCAGGCAAATTTTCTGACTTTTGCAAGTTTCCCTGCCACAAAACCTCCGACAAAGGTGGACACCACATAAATCGCAACAATTCCGCCCGTCACCTTTCCTTCATCCAGATTCATTTTATACAGCAGCAGGGTCAAAAGAAGCAGAAGGATTCCGGTCACTACATAAGCACACAGGAGAGCTTTCAAGATCCAGACTGCCTTTCCTTCCGCCTCACGTCCCTTATTCGTTTTTCTTTCCATCCATAACCTCCTCGTCCATCCATATACTAATACAGCATATGATTGTCCCCGGAGAAATATGCTTTTTTATTGCTCCATCTGCCGGCCGAGAAATCCTGCTGCACTCTGTGCTACCTTCTGCTCCAACTCTCCCATTTTTTTCTTCTCATCCTTATTCAGAAATACAACAGCGCCAATTGCATCGCCCTCACATAGGATTGGGCAGACGACTTCCTCCTTAAATTCTTTTTCATCCGGAGTTATCGCCGCATACTTTGCACTGTCTGATTTGGCTAGTACCTGTTCTCTCGACTGAATCAGCTTTTCGAGCTCCTTGCTGATATATTTATCCTGCAGCTCCTTTTTCCCGCTTCCTGATGCTGCCACCACCTGGTCAGTATCCGTAATGCATACAGTATACCCCATGGTCTGTGCAAGGCTCTCGGAATACTGTTTCGCCAGTGTTCCCAATTCCCCGATTGGAGAATATTTCTTAAGTATGACCTCTCCTTCTCTGTCTGTAAATATTTCCAACGGATCCCCTTCCCGAATCCGCAATGTTCTTCGTATCTCTTTCGGAATGACGACCCTACCCAGATCATCGATCCGCCTTACGATTCCTGTAGCTTTCATAAAAATTTCCTCCATTTAACGTCATAGTAATAATTAGCACTGCTACTATTATTTGTTAAACAGAGGAAAATATTCGTAATCTTATTAGTTTTCCATTTCTACATATTGTTCGGCAATATTTTTTACATGATCGCCCATTCTTTCAAAATCCGTCAAAATCTCGGTAAATACGATTCCGCTCTGCGGTTTGCATTTTCCTTTTTTCAGCCGCTGCATCTGTTTCTTAAAATACTTATCCCGTGTGTCATCGATCTTCTGCTCCATGATCGAAGCTCTCTCCAAAATCACGCCTGCCTTTCCTGCCTCTGAATCTTTTACAATATCCAGGGCTTCCAGACACTGCTTCTTCATGATTTCAACTTCTTCTTTTGCCGTCTCCGAAAGCTCCACATCCCAGCCTTTTAAGTCCCGGGCATATTCTGCCAGATTCACTGCATGGTCTCCGATACGCTCCAGATTGCTGATGATCACATAATACCCGTTGATCTGCCGGGAATCAGACAGTGACATCTCACTGGCCATCAAGGACACGATATAACTTGAAATTTCCTGGTTCAGATAGTCAATATAAGCCTCCCGCTCCCCGATTTTCTTCATTTCCTTCTCATTGAACTTCACCAGAATGTCATATGCGCTGCTTAAATTCTTCTCCACCATATCCCGCATTCTTCCGACTTCATTTTTCACCTGTGAGATTGCGACTGCTCCGTGCCCGATTGCATAAGAGGATTCAAATCTGGATATAAATTTCAGGCAGTACTCTTCATCCTCTTCCTTCTTGCTGTCTGGCAAGATACGTTCTGCCGCCGCTGCCATATAGGTTCCGAACGGAAGCAAGATCAACGTAGTCACGATATTAAATACCGTATGTACATTCGCGATCTGTGATACCGGATTTCCCGGTGTCAGTGCCTCCATCCAGGAGACAAAAGGCGTCACAAGGCAGATGACCGTGAACAAAATAGAGCCGAAGATATTGAACATCAGATGGATGACCGTCGTTCTCTTCGCATTGACCTTCATCCCAATGGATGCCAAAACTGCCGTGATGCATGTACCGATATTCTGTCCGAACAGAATATATACTGCACTGGATAACGGAATCATCCCGGTTGCCGCAAGTGCCTGCAAAATCCCCACAGAAGCTGAGGAAGACTGAATAATTGCTGTGAACACGGCTCCAATCAGGATTCCCACCAGCGGATTCTTAAATGTGGTCATGAACTGGATGAACGCTGCCGAATCCTGCAGCGGCTCCATTGCACTCCCCATCATATCCATTCCCATAAAAAGAATTCCAAGACCCGCAAAAATGCTGCTGATATGATGGACCTTCTCATTTTTTATAAACATAATGGCTGCCACACCGGCGATCGCGAACACCGGAGCAACCGCCCCGATATCCAGAGCGATCAATTGTCCCGTGATCGTCGTTCCAATATTTGCCCCCATGATGACCCAGACAGCCTGTTTCAGGGTCATCAACCCTGAATTCACGAATCCAACTACCATGACCGTAGTCGCAGAGGAGGACTGAATCACTGCCGTAATTCCGGCTCCGACCAAAACCCCCTTTACCCGATTCGCCGTCAGCTTCTCCAGAATCGACTTCATCCGGTTCCCTGCGGCCGCCTCCAGTCCATTACTCATCATCTGCATTCCATATAAAAATAATGCCAGCCCTCCTAATAGGGTCAGTATATCCCGTATTCCCATCTCCAATACTTCTCCTTCGTATCTATAGAATCGTAAAGTCCCGGATTCTCTCAAAATCCGCACTTTTCCTGACAAGATTAGCATAAAAAAAATCGGACCGTCAATTCATGCACACGCTTCTTAGCACTATCTTAACCTTCTGAAAAGTATTCCTCTTTTGCTGTGCTGCCTGCTCATGAAGGCTGTCCGCTTTGCGTTTTGTGTGTGTTAAAATTCCTGATTGAAAATCGCACTTTATTCTGCTAAAATTAGTAGATATCAAATACACGCAGGATGGAGCGATGTTATGAGTTTAAAAATCCCAATTGAGACTTCCGCCAGACACATCCATGTCTCCCAGGAAGATTTTGAACAGTTATTCGGCCCGGGTGCACGACTGAACTACACCAAAGAGCTCAGCCAGCCTGGACAATATGCCTGTAAAGAACGGCTCACAGTCATCGGCCCAAAAGGACGATTTGAAAAGGTCATTGTTCTGGGCCCCTTTCGGCCTGCGACCCAGGTCGAAGTTTCCGTGACCGATGCAAGAAAGCTGGGAATCAAAAGCGTCATCCGCCAATCTGGAGATATCGCCGGCAGTCCCGGATGTACCTTAGTTGGACCTCATGGAACAGTAGAGTTAAAAGAGGGTGTGATCGTTGCCAAACGACATATCCACATGACTCCCCTGGATGCAATCAGAGCACATGTGAAGGACAATGATATTGTCTTTGTCATCACCACAAGCTATGAGCGCTCCCTGATTTTTTCCGACGTCGTCGTCCGGGTCAGCCCTAAATTTTCACTTGCCATGCATGTGGATACTGACGAGGCCAATGCGTTCGCGAATGAAGACAATCCAACCGGCGTGATTTTAAAATTATTTGACGGGCATACTTATAATCTGCAGACATGGGCAGATGAATTGCAGTCCGGAATCAACAGAGGGGTCTGACCCCTTTACAAAGTGGTCAGGCCTCCACGCAATTCCAACACTATTCTGACAATAAACGGAACGGAGGTATCATGAAATGAGTAAAATCGAAGAGGTAAGAGGTGCTATGGTCGCAGCGATGAAAGCTGGAGATAAGGAAAGAAAGGCTGCTCTCTCTTTTTTGTTATCTGCACTAAAGAACAAGGCAATCGACAAACGCGCCGATCTGACCGAGGAGGAGGAAAGCCAGGTCATCTTAAAGGAGATCAAGCAGACAAAAGAAACATTAGAGATGACACCAAGTGACCGCACTGATATTATCGATGAATGCAAGAAACGTCTTGCTGTTCTTGAGGAGTATGCACCTAAGATGATGGGCGAGGAGGAGATCAAAGAAATCGTCAAGGGAGTTCTCTCTGACCTGGGAATTGATGCGCCTACTGCCAAAGACAAAGAGAAGATCATGAAAGAATTGATGCCTAAGGTAAAAGGGAAAGCTGACGGAAAACTGGTCAGTGAAATCGTTGCTTCCTTTATGGAATAAATCATCTCGTATTTCATACAAAAGCCACGGAGAAAGAAATTTTTAAGTTTCTTCTCCGTGGCTTTTTGCATATCTGATTCTTCTTCAAATTCATTTTATGAAATCCTGATTATCTATTAAACACAGCGATTGCAAGGCCTTCTCCTCGAATCGCAGCCCAGTGCGCTTCGTTTATCTGTTCCAGCAAATATCTATGAGTCATGAGCTGATACATCGGAATCCCTTGTTCTGATGCTTTCTTTAAAAATTCAAAGCACTGCTCATAATCCCTGGCGGAATAAAATCGTCCTTTGACCGGCATGGATTCCTCATAATATTTCGCAGAAGACTTTCCCCTTCCAAGAACATAGCCAAGCTCACATACATTTCCACTGCTCTTCACAAAACGCCTTGCTGTACTCCGCCCAAGTGCGGAGCATGTACACTGGAAAACGGTATCTGCAAGGTCTCCACCGCAGTTCGAACGAACTTGCTCTATCACACCTGCCATTCCATTCTTATCTCGATAATCAATGACCTGTTCTGCTCCAAAGCTCTTCGCAAGTTTTAACATAGACTCATCCCCGTCAACGGCGATAATGCTGCTTACTCCCATACATCTTAATGCAGCAATGACCATCAGACCTTCCAGACGGCACCCAAGGACAATTACTTTACTGCGCTCATCCAGACGGCTCAGTTTTCCAGCCCTTAGAACAGTACTATTGACGGCGATTGCAGTCTCCGTCAACAGGCGGGATTCCAGATCCAGATCATTTACCTGATATACCTGACTTCCAGCCTGAAGGATGACATAATTGGAAAACCAGCCATTTGCCGTCACGCCTGTAATCACACGATTTCCAGCAAAGGCTCCTATGGAACCGCCCGCTTTTCTGACTGCCACGATCCGATCTCCCACCTTCAGAGAATTCCCCTTCGCATCCGTAAGAGGGGGGCTTCCCAGCTTCACGATCACGCCAGTCCCCTGCTGCCCCAGAAGAGATGCCTGCCCAATTCTTTTTTCTTTCATGAACTCTGCTGTATCTGAAGGTGCAACACAGCACCCTTCGACCTGAACGAGGATTTCCTTTCCCCCAATTTCAGGAAGCTTGAACTCTTTTATCTCATAATTTTCAGGAGAGGCAAGCACAGCCGTCCTGCCTGTCTCGTTTCCCGTAAATACAGGCTGTCGTTCCAAAGGAAAGGCTGTCCTTTCCACCTTTGGCACACCGACCTCGGACAGAACCTGTTTTACAATATCATCTATCTTTAAATCCATTTCGTATCTCCTTTACCAGGACCAGCTCTGCTTTTTCTGACCTGGTCTGTTCGTGTCCACTCTGTGCAGCAGCTTATCTATCTTGATTTTTACCACCACTTTCCTATAAGAAGTGGGAACGCTCTCGTGACAGCACGGCTTATGTGCATCTGTAGGGTAGACCAGATAGAACATGCCAGGTTTCATCTGAATCTTCTCTCCGCTTCCCTTAAGCCACTCAATATCTGCCTGGGAATCATAAGGTGTCTTCACCGTCAAATCTGCTTTATCCGCATATTCCCACATCTCCGAACCTTCTAAGAGCACCTGGATATCCAGGTACTTATCATGAGTCTCAAAATCGGCTTCTAAAAAGCTGCGTGTCTGCCCTTCCTGTACGAAAGCAAATCCTTTTCCCACTGGATAACGTCCCTCTGGCAGTTGTTCCTTACGGACACGTTCTACAAAACGGACTGCATCCCAAATTTCCGGCACGCACCGCTGATAGTAGCGGAAGTGCTCCAGTTTATCCATTATCATGACACGTCCTGCTCCATTTCTTTTCTCATCTCTTCACATCATTTGATCGTTCACCAAAAATCTATGCCGTAAACACCTGATTTTCAATGCTTTCGTTTACAAGAGCCTTAGCTCTTTCATCTTATTATACACATTGGCTTTTGCCTGTGCATCCAAAGCCAATGCCGGCAGTCTCTCATGCCCGTCTTTATTTAAGACCCGATAATACATGGCCTGCTTGCACGCCAAAAACAGCGGGGAGCTGTAATTATAGATATCCATTGCATGTACCATTTTCTGGAACCACACTGCTGCCTCGTTAAAATCTCCCCTTTTTGCTGCCTGATATGTATTCACCGTAAACTCAGGGGCAAAATTAGCCGTTGCATTAATAAATCCATCCACGCCGCAGGCCAAGAGTCCCATGGCCTGATTCTCATAAGCAGCAAAAACAGAAAAGTCAGGATTGACCTCTTTCACCTTCTGCATGGCAAGTACATGGTTAAAATCACTGATTGTATCTTTGATTCCCACAATATTCGGATTCTTTTTCACAAGCTTTAAGACCACATCTGGATCAAAACAGTATCCGGTCAGATCTGGGAAGTTATATATTATAATAGGAAGAGATGTATGTGAAGCTACGTATCCAAAATACGCCTCCACCATCTCTGAACTGTATACACTGAAATATGGATTGACCAGTAAGACGCCATCCGCCCCGGCTGCTTCCACATACTTTAGCAGTTCCATCGTATTCTCCAGACAGGTGTCACCGACACCGACGATTACATTCACTCGTCTGTCGACATACTCTATCATCTCCTTGATGAATCTCTTCTTTTCTTCCACTGTCATCACACTGAATTCACCGGAAGTGCCTAAATACGCCAGACCATCCACACCATTGGAGATCAGAAAATCTGCCTGCCTTTTACTTGCTTCTATATCAATCTTACATTTGTCATCAAAAATCGTGATGACGGGCGGATTCACACCGCATAGTCTCTTCATGTTATTTTTCCTCCTTTTGATACCCCAATTCCCGGGACAGACTCTTCCCGGCTTTGAGCATCTCCTGAGCGATCAGATCCTTTTTTGCTATCATACGCTGTTTGGGTCCTGATACACTGATTGCGGCTGCCATCCTATGATATCCGTCATAAATCGGCACAGCCAGACACCACAATCCTTCTTCAATCTCCTGGTCATCTATTGCATATCCCTGAAGCCGAAACTCTTGCAACTGCTTTCTTAACTCTTCCTTATTCTTTACTGTGTTCTCTGTAAACGCCTCAAACTCCAGTCCATCTATAATATCACGGCTCTCCTCCGGGGGAAGGAATGATAGAAACGCCTTTCCAAGACCAGTACAGTATACCGGTTTTCTGGAACCTATCTGTGCATTGGTATTGATCGTACGCTCACAATTTTCCTTCGATATATATACGATTTCATCCTGGGAAAGAACTCCCAGAAAACAAGTCTCCTCTAAGGTCTGCATCAGATGCTTCAAATACGGGGAGGCCATCCGCCCTATATCAAATCTGGAAGCCGCCACGGCCCCTAAGCTTACCAGCTTTCCTCCCAAAGAATACTTTTTCTGTTCATTTACAATGAGATATCCATTCTCCGCCAATGTCTGTAAAAGTGCGATCGTGCTGCTCGGTGCATAGTTTAAACGCTCGCTGATATCTTTGTTCGTCATTCCATCAGAACTGCCCTCCAGGAGTTCAAAAATCCTTAAGACTCTTTCTGCCGATTTTACTGCCATAAAAACACCGCCCTTATTTTTCCATAATAATTTTACATTACCACGACCAACTTTCCTTGTCAACTTCGTATGGTACAGCCAGAATGGTTATCCGTAAAACGTAAAATCAGGACAGGAGAGGCAAGGCCGATAGGGCCTTTTCCATCTCATGGAAGCCCCTGCAGCCACGCGCCGTCCCCGCCCCTTTTTTCTCCTATCCGTTCATAAAGCGGACATTCACATTACTATACAAACAGACATGAGATCAAACCAACTATGATAATCAGAATAATACCTACTACTGAGGCGATCGCCTGCCCTAAGGTATACGTCTTGAGACCACCAGTAAAATTAAATCCGGTCATATTGGAAACGATCCAGAATCCAGAGTCGTTTACCGTTGCTCCGAACAGTGCCCCATCCAAGCATGCCAGCGCTATGAAAACCGGATGGATAGCAACTGTAGCTGCCACACTCTGCATAATTGCAAATGTTGTCAGAGATGCTACCGTACCAGATCCTGTAATCTGTCTGAACAGAAGTCCAAGAATCCAGCCAATCAAAAGAATCAGTACAATATTATTCGAAATATTGGAGACCATGTTCTTGATTGCCTCACTGACTCCTGATGCGGTAATAACAGATGAGAAGGAACCGCCTGCACCTGTAATCAAGAAAACAAGTCCTGCTGATTTCAGTGCGTTTGTAGCTACCTCTTCCGTTTTCTTAAGTCCCAGTATCTTGATAGAGATTGCCATTCCTGCCAATGTACCGAGCAGCATGGAGGTCGTCTTCTGTCCCAGGAAATCAATCCATGACGGAACACTGTCCATAGTTGCACCTGCAACTGTATTCAACAGAATGAAAATAATCGGAATGAGAATTGGAAGCAGGGAAACGAAGAACCCCGGCAGTTTTTCGGGAAGCACCAGTTCATCTACATTCAGGCCATTTCCATTCTCATCTTTCTCTACATTCCAAAGACCCTTGTCCATTAATTTTCCGTGAATCGTAACTGCGATCAATGTCATTGGAATACCAAATAGCAGCCCTGCCGCAATCATAATACCAAGGTCAAAACCAAAATACTCCGGTGCAACAAGCGGGTTCGGTGTCGGCGGCACCAGTGTATGCGCCACACCTGCTCCAATCGAAATCGCACCTACGATATATCCGATTCCTTTGTTGAGTTTTTTCATTAACGCAACTCCGATCGGAATCAGAATCACGAAAGTCACATCAAAGAATACTGGAATGGAAAGTACGAAGCCTGCAAATCCAACTGCATACATGGCCCATTTGTTCGGGAAGATGGAAACCAGCTTGTCAGCAATGACACTGGCCCCGCCTGTATCACTTACGAACTGTCCCAAAATGATACCAAGGCCGATCGGGAAACCGATGCTTCCCAGCATACTTCCGAATCCATTGTTTATCACGTTGACCAGTCCTGTCGTTACAGTGCCATCCGCTGCCGTGATATCAGTCAAAGGAACTTTTGTTAAAAATCCAAGCAGCAAAGATCCGAGTATCAATGCAATGGCCGGATTCATCTTTGCTTTAATGATAAATAATACTACAAGTACGATTGAAATAATCAAACTAATGATCAAGAACGCTGTTGACATTTTACCCTCCTACATAAAGGCGGCTTTTACAGCCTCGTGCCTTTCTTTACCTCAATGAGTGTCTTATCTTTATTTAATTCCACGCCGAATCCAGGCTTGTCACTGACCTTCAATTTTCCGTTCACCGGCATTGGTTCATCCTTCAGTAACGGATAATACTGTGGTACTACCTTATCAGCCTGAGGTGCCATCATCAGACACTCTGTGATTGGAGAATTTGTTTTTGTTGTGACATAATGATAACTGTATGTACCACTTCCGTGAGGAATCACGAGCTTGCCATGCGCCTCTGCCATGTTACCGATCTTGATCAGCTCTGTCATACCGCCACACCAGCCAACGTCCGGCTGAATGACATCCAAATCGCAATCCTCGATCAGCATACGGAATCCCAATTTGGAGGCTTCATGCTCTCCGCCCGTTACCATGATCTGATTGCCCGCAGCTTTCTTTAAATCTCTATATGACCAATAATCATCCGGGTTGAAGCATTCCTCGATCCAGTTGAATTTCAGATCTGCAGATGCCTGCATCAGCCGTTTTGCATAATATAGATCGAGTGCCATCCAGCAGTCCCACATCAACAGGAAATCGTCTCCGCATTTTTCGCGCATGTCGGCTGCCAGTTCTATACTCTTTCTTAATCCTTCCATCCCATCATCCGGCCCATAGACAAGTGGAATCTTTCCTCCAACAAATCCCATATCCTTTGCCAGATCCGGTCTCGGTCCTGTTGCATAGAAGGTCAGCTCTTCACGGACTTTTCCGCCCAGCATTGCATATACAGGCTCCTGACGCAGCTTACCGAGCAGATCCCATAATGCAAGGTCGATTGCAGAAATCGCATTCATAACAACACCCTTGCGTCCATAGTACAAAGATGCACGGTACATCTGATCCCAGGCTGCCTCGATCTCGTTAGCATCCTTTCCTACCACAAAACGGTCCAGATGATTCATTACCAGCCATGCTGCCGGATATCCGCCTGTTGTAATTCCAAACCCGGTCACTCCATTGTCAGCTTCTACCTCTACGACCAACGTCTTCAATGCATTGATTCCAAAGCTGGTCCTAGTTGCTTTATACTCTGGATAAATACTCATCGGCGTCGCAATCTGCTTAACGATCCAGTGGTCCTCGCTTTGGTCATGATAGTCCGCTCCGCCCCCTTCCACTACATAAGCACGGATTGCTGCAATCTTTCTTCCCATTAATGCCATCTTTCATACCTTCCTTTCTCATCCGTTTTTCTTGAATTCATATATGTGAATTGAATTCTCATTTCTTAATCAGTTTATCATCTCTCCATAATCAAGTCAATAATGAATACATTTTTTCGACAGTATTGTCAAATTCAAATCTATTTTTTTGGTTATTATGCACAATTCTTCTCATTTGGCTAATTTTTGCAGGATTGCTTTTTAGAAAAAGATACAGTATACTTTAATTTGTTGCTAAAATAATTACAGGAATCAATGAGAGGACAAGTAAACAATTATGTTTCTATTAATTTTCAACCAACTATTAAAAATGCTTATTATCTTGATATTGGCTTTTATCTGCTACAAAATGAAAGTCGTATCTCAGGAGGGAAATAAATCGGTCTCCAACCTATTACTGATGGTCGTCAATCCCTGTCTGATCATCACGGTCTATCAGACAGACTATGATGCAAGGCTCGTAAAAGGGCTGCTGATCGCATTTGCAGCCGCATGTATGTCACATATCATCGGAATCATCATAGCCAGATTTCTCATCCCAGCGAAGAACAATCCTGAATACAGCCTTGACCGCTTCGGTGCAGTGTACTCTAACTGCGGTTTCATTGGAATTCCGCTGATATACAGTGTCCTTGGAAACGAAGGAGTCTTTTATCTTACCGCATATATGACCGTATTTAACTTATTTACCTGGACCCATGGTTTAAGCCTCCTGGAGAATAAGTTCACATTGAAACAATTAAAGGAGGGGCTTCTCTCCCCGATGATCATAGCGACCTTCATTGCAGTTATTTTGTTCTTCATCCAGTTCAAAATTCCTGCAACCGTACTTGACTCTATGAATTACATCGCAGATATGAATACTCCTCTGGCCATGATGGTGGCTGGTTTCTCTGTTGCACAGGCCGACCTGAAAAAAATATTTACCACCTTCCATCTCTACTGGGTGAGCCTTCTAAAATTAATTGCCATGCCGCTTATGGTCGCTGTATTTTTGTTTGCTGCAGGTATCAGTCATGACATCGCCTATACCACACTGATTGCTGCTGCATGTCCCACCGCGACAACGACTACAATGATGGCAATTCGTTATAATAGAAACTATACTTATTCTTCCGAAATTTTTGCGTTGACCACAGTCCTGTCTATGGTCACCATTCCTTTCGTCACTTTTGTTGCCGGATTTTTAATCAAATAATCCTGTTTCGAAAGAAAAAGAACCAGCCAGCCTCCGCCTTATAAGCGGAACCGCTGACCGGTTCTTTTTCAATTCATATGAAACATATACTGCCTCGTATCCTATTTACTATCCTGTTCTTTCATTATGGACATTATCCTGCCTTATACAGGATTACTTCCCCAGACAATTCTGGCAGGGGGTATAGCCCTCCTTCTTTAATTCCTCTATGGACTGACTGGTCTTTTCTTTATTCTTATCAGACATCCTTTTCACACTCTTGCATGACGGCAGATGAATCTTTTTGGTATTCGTATTCAGAATATAGGATGTACTGTTTTTCGTATCCTTTTGCGCCTTCTTTTTTACAGTGACCGCAGGCTCGGCGTCGGAATGAGCTCCTTTTGGCTCTCCTGCTTTCCAGCTTTCATCTGGAGACATATTCCAGGTAATCTTCTTCCCATCTGAAACAGCCACGATCGTCCCCTGCTCATCCGTTCGAAAGACCTTCACGCCCTCCCGGCGCAGAAGATTCATCACCTCTGCATGAGGATGACCATATGAATTATCCTCTCCACAACTGATGACTGCATACTTGGGAGAGACCGCATCCAAAAATTCCTCACTCGTCCCTGTCCTGCTGCCATGATGGCTGACCTTATACACGTCCGCATCGAGCTTCTGTCCGCTGTGAAGCATCTCCTGTTCGGATTCCTCCTCCGCATCTCCCACGAACAGAAAATGATTCTTCCCATGCTCCAGCCGGACAGCGATCGAGTAATCATTCGCGCTGTCATATTTGCTGCCGTTTGGAGCCGTGATTGTAAAGGAAGCATCTCCAAGCTGATACCGCTCCCCTGCCTTTGGATGGATTGCTTTATAATTCTTCTCCTTCAAGGTATCGACTACTTCATCATACGTTTTTGTATCTTTACTAAAATCCGGCAAGAAAACTTTCCCACAGTCAAACTTATAAATTACTACATCTAATCCGCCAATGTGGTCTGCATCAGGATGCGTCCCAATGACATAATCCAGCTTTTTGACTCCCTTGTTCTGCAGATAGCTCTGCACCGCTGTTCCTTTACTGTTATTGCCGGCATCAATTAACATTGCATGTCCGTCAGAGAGAATGAGTGTCGCATCCCCCTGGCCTACATCCAAAAAATGTACCTCCAGTGAGTCCTTGTTCTTCTCTGCCGCTCTTACTTCCATCTCTGCTGATCCTGTAAAGCATCCAGTGCCAAGCATCAACAGCGCCAGAAACAGAGCAATAAAAATGTTTCTTATCCCTTTTTTTCTCATCATACCACCCTTTGCATAAAAACAGGGACCCTGCCTGTTTCTCAGAATCCCTGTTTCTTTTTCTTTCTAATACACAGCCCTTCCTATTCCGGCCGTTCTGCTTTCTAATCTACGAACTTCACTGCAGTTCCATAAGCCATGACCTCTGCTGCGCCTGCCATGACTGCTGCAGATGCATACCGGATATTGATCACTGCATCCGCGCCCATGCTTTCTGCCTCTTCTGTCATCCGCTTGGTCGCCAGTGCTCTGGCATCATTCATCATCTCATTGTAAGCCTTCAATTCACCGCCTACAAGTGTCTTAAAGCCCTGGGTAATGTCCTTTCCCACATTCTTGGACTGGATGGTGCTTCCCTTTACCAGCCCCAGCATCTCAAATTTCTTTCCTGTAATGTAATCAGTATTTACTAAGATCATCTTCTTCTCCACTCCTTATCTCTTTGATTCTCTGGATACAGACCGCTAACGAAACGCCTGCCAGTGCAAGCGGTATGACCGCTCCGATGACGCAGGCCGCTACAGGGGGACGCAGCATAATGACAAGTGCAAAAAATCCTATGAAATACAGGACCAAAAGCACCGTAATAATAACCGGAGCAACCATTTTCTTATGATGTTTATTCATGTTCTCTACCTTCCCATGTCCGATAAATAGCCTCCAGGGCATCTACAGCACCGTCAATTCCCATCAGGCTTACATTGAGCATCATCTCATGAGACTCGATCTGTCCCCATTCCCGGCCTGTGCGCGCCTCATAATACAGCTTACGCTCTTTATCTGTCTTTTTAATCTTATCCCAGGCCTGTTTCTCTGTCAACTTGTAAATATTCATCACTCTGCGGATGCGGTCATCCTTGTAAGCATAAATAAATGCATTGATACAGTTCGAGTAATCTCCCAGTACATAATCCGCACATCTGCCCACAAATATGCAGGAACTTTGCTTAGCCAGCTTCTTAATGATCTCGGTCTGCGTCTCATACATCCGGTCGCTTAATGGCGCCTCATACACATCCGAACCGGCAAATGTGGTATAATCTCCAGTTCCCACAACATAGGCCGATAAGAACTTACCCAGTATCGATTCATCCACCCGGGATGCCTCTTCGTTACTCACTTTGAGTTCCTGGGCCGCCATTCTGATCAGGTTATGATCATAGAGCGGGATGTCCAGGCGCTCTGCAAGGCGGTTTCCTATTTCATGTCCGCCGCTGCCAAATTGTCTGCCGATCGTTATAATCGTGTGATCTGTCATGCTATCACTCCTTTTTATGACAAATGAAATACCGCCTTTTAGTTAGTTCCATTATAACTCATTTTGTCAGAAAAAAGGTAGGATTTATAAATAATATTTTTCAAATGCCTCCTCTGGGAGAGGTTTACTATAGTAATATCCCTGAATACGGTCGGCTCCCAGAGCTTTGAGGAATTCTGCCTGTGCCGCATCCTCAATGCCCTCCACGACCACCTTCTCACCCATACTGTGAAATAGCTCGATCAATGTCTTTACCAGCATCTCGGAATCTGGATTCCCGGGGAATCCGATCAGCAGACTCTTGTCCAGCTTCACACACTCGAATGGGAATTCCAGGACACTTGCAAGATTGGAGTATCCTGTGCCGAAATCATCCAGATAAAAGCCGATACCAGCATGGTTCATATTGTACATTACATTTTTCATATATGCCATATCATGCAAAAGAACCCGCTCAGTCACCTCGATCTTCAGCCTGTCGGGCGTTAAGTGATGGCGCTTTAGACAATCCAAAATTCTCTTTTCAAGTCCTGCGTCTGCGAACTGCTGCATAGACATATTAATCGAGATACTCTTTACCTGGCTTTCTGGATGCTTTTCCAAAAGCTCACATACCTCTTCCAGCACGATCCAGCTCAAATCATCGATCATCCCTGATTCCTCTGCGATCGGTATGAACCGAGATGGAGGGACCGGATTCCCTTCATAATCATTGAGCCGAAGCAGTGCCTCCGCAGAAGCGAACCCGCTTTCCAGATGACTGACCGGTTGATACCACACCCGGAAACGCCGCTGCTCTACGGACTGCTGCATGATTTCAAGAATCTTCTTTTCCTCTTCATACTCCCTCATCACCGTCTCTGTAAAATGAACATCATGGCTTGGGGAATCCTTTGCCTTCTGAATCCCGTACTCCACATAATCCATCAACTGAGATGGAGTACAATGCTGTCCCATATAATCCAGATACATGAAGGCAGCTCTGATATGGGCATGAATCCCTTCCACCGTCCAGCCCTCCTGGCATCGTTCCTTAATACGCCGGTAGTTCTCAGCAGATTCCTCAGCAGATCTCCACGGGATGATCAAAGCAAACTCTACATTTCCGAACCGAAAGACCTCTGCTTCTGGAATCAACATGCGCAGCTCCTTTACAATCGTATAAAGGAATTCGTCTCCCTTTTGGTGTCCATAATTTTTATTGATAATATCAAACTTCCGTAGGGCCAGTACAACGATCTGAAACTGCTGACCACCGGCCAGACGCAGGGAAATGTTCTCAAAAAAGCTTTCCCTGTTACCTGCCATTGTCAGATGATCCTTCTTAAGCTCCCTTGCCTGAAAGCTGATGAATAAGACCAGATCTGCAATCGCCATTCCTGTCCCGTTCATGATCATCTGCGGATACATAAACTGGAACAGATACAAAAGCACCGTGATCGTTGGAATCGTATAAATAATCCTCACAACAGACTGACTGACACTGGGATGATTCTTTATGTAACAGAGATAGATCATCATGATTTCTACAGCCATCGCCCCATAACCCAGTATATTCAGCGGACCTCTGTGATAATTCCCCGCCGGATCAAAATAAAAAATGATTCCTGATTTCAGATTATAGAGAACCGCCGCCAGATAAAGGACATTGACCACCGCCAGTCCAGTGAAGGCCCTCCTAAGACAGCTTTTATCATATACATGCTCCAGCATCTTAATAAATACATATGCTGCGATCAGCGAGCATACAATAACGGTAAGCTCGAAATACATGCTGTTGAACAACATATTCACCCAATAGGGGACCCGGTCCGAATGTTCAATCAGATACACACATACTGCATTGAGAATAATAGATAGCATGGAAGACCACAGGCAGGCCCGATACAGCCTGATTCTGATATTAGCCAGCATCCTCTTTTCATAAAAATACAACATTAGAACAAAAATGACGATAAAAGACATAAAGTCTCCCGCAAGCGACCACTGTATCATATACTTCCCCCAATTTTCTGCCATTAATGGAAATATTATATCATATTTTATCAAGAATTATAGACTTTTTTTACTCTCATTTTGTAAATAATACCAGTTTATGCAGTTATAAAGAAGTATAATAGGAATTCCTTATTTTTGTCTTGTAATGGTGAATTTGAAGTGCTAGAATAGATACACGTCAGATAACTTTAGTACTGTAGCGGAGGAAATTAAGATGTCATTTTTTAATCGGTTAGACAACCAGCAGAGACAGCGTTTATTCGGGATGGGGAACGCCATACTCGGCTCTGTCATGTTCGCATTTGGGCTGAATGTATTTATTACGCCTCTCTCCTTATATAATGGAGGGTTCATGGGTATTTCCCAGTTGATTCGTACATTGATCGTACATGTGTTCCACTTTTCGTTCGGTCAGACAGATATTGCAGGTATCATTTATTTTTTGATTAATATCCCCCTGATATATATGGCCTGGAGCAAGATGGGCAAAGAATTTTTTGCGCGCTCCATCATAACGATCATCATTCAGACAGCAGCATTGACCTTTATTCCTGTTCCGTCAGCTCCTGTCATTGATGATTACCTGACCGCATGTGTGATCGGCGGTATCATTGCAGGCACAGGCTCCGGTATGATCCTGCGCGGAGGAAGCTCCGGAGGCGGACAGGATATCCTGGGTATTTATTTCACTAAGAAGTTCCCTGGATTCAGTGTAGGTAAAGTATCCATTATCATCAACTTCTTTGTTTATGGAATCTGTCTTTTGATGTTCAATATGGAAGTCGTTATCTATTCTCTGATCTACGGTGTGATTTATTCCATCGCATGTGACCGGGTACATATCCAGAACATCAACATGAGCGTCATGATCTTTACAAAAAAGCTTGGGATCTCCAGGGCGATCATCGAACAGACCGGACGCGGCGTCACCAACTGGGACGGAGCTGGAGCTTATACGAACCAGACCTCCTATATCCTGTTCGTTGTGATTTCTAAATACGAAGTCAACCAACTGAAACGAATCGTACGCAGTATCGATCCGAATGCATTTATGATTTTTACCGAAGGCTGCTCTGTATCGGGCAACTTCGAGAAAAGGCTGTACCCTTGACGGGCAATGTCACTAAGTTAAGATTGGTTTGCAATAGAAAGGTTGAAGATATTTTTGTCTTCAGCCTTCTTTTGAGATTAAAAAGCAGCACAAATAGACAGATTTGCATCTGC
>NZ_JABACJ020000025.1 GCF_012524165.2 Faecalicatena faecalis | reverse complement strand
GCAGGGAGGGTCTCTGGAACCCTTTCTTTTTATACTTCATTGACAGTATAATGGTCATTTCAGAGACAATCAAGTGTAGCATAAGATTGCTAATTTATTCGGGCAATAACATTCATTTGCTGTATACTTGTTGAGTATATTAGAAAGAAACTTTGGGGATTTATTTCCTTACATATTCCTTTTCAGTCATTAGAAATGAGAATAAAGGAAAAGACAGAGATGCTGTTAACACGTTTAACAAGTTAAAATTAAAAAATAAACACTCCATAGAGTCGTTCTCTATGGAGTGTTTATTTGTATTCATAACTATTTGAATTAGCAGGTCGCGAAGATTATGCAGTAATACTCTCCGCAATTTTCCCCACCAGCATATCCATCTCTTCCATCTGTTCCGGTTTAAGCGATGATTTCAATGCGAAGTTCTCTGTCAGCAATGTCATATTCTTCATCTCACTGATCTTCGCTTCGATCTGTTTAGCAGACATAGGAGCCCAAGTACCGTTCCCCAATACAGCGACCGTACGACCCTGCACATTCAAAGCCTTCATATCATCCAAATAATTTGCCATCACAGGATAGATTCCACCGTTATAGGTCGGTGAGGCGAGTACCAGATGACTGTATTTGAAGGAATCGGATATCAACTGGGATACGTGGATTCTGGAGATATCATGCATCACAATGTGTTTGACTCCTGCCTCTGCCAGCTTGACAGCGAGGACATTTGCTGCATTTTCTGTATTGCCGTACATAGAAGCATAGGCAATCATGACACCTTTAACTTCCGGGGTGTATGTGCTCCAGAGATTATATTTCTCTAAAAGATATTCTACATTATTTCTCCACACAGGTCCGTGCAGAGGGCAGATGCATTGGATATCTAGTGATGCAGCTTTTTTCAGGACATTTTGTACCTGTACACCGTATTTTCCAACAATGTTTGTATAATAGCGGCGGGCATCGTCCAGCCAGTCTCTGTCAAAATCAATTTCATCATTGAAAATAGTACCGCCCACAGCGCCGAAGGTTCCGAAGGCATCTGCGGAGAAAAGGACCTTATCTGTCTCATCATAAGTCATCATTGCTTCCGGCCAGTGCACCATCGGGGCCATAATAAAGTGAAGTGTATGCTTTCCACAGGAGAAAGTATCCCCCTCTTTGATTGTCACGGTCTTGCCTGTCAAATCTAGCTGATAGAACTGTCCGATCATAGGGAAGGTCTTTGCATTGCCGATGATTTTCATGTCTGGATAGCGAAGGACAAGTTCATCGATGAGAGAGCAGTGATCCGGTTCCATGTGGTTGATGACCAGATAATCCAGGCTTCTGCCAGACAATACGGCTTCAACATTCTCTAAAAACTGTCTGCCGATGGAAGTGTCAACTGTGTCGAACAGTACGGTTTTCTCATCCATCAACAGATAGGAGTTGTAGGTGACTCCATTCGGAATCGGAAATAGGTTTTCAAATAATGCGAGACGGCGGTCACTTCCGCCTACCCAATATAAATCGTCTGTTACTTTTCTGTAATAGTACATGTACGTTCCTCCTTGTTCTTGCGTTTTTTCATGTATTCTCCTTTTGAAACCAGGAAAAGTAAAATAACTAAAAATTATAATCTATCCGCCTGCATGTAATGGCATTTTTCTCTTTCGTGAATATTCTATCACAAAAATGAGAATGCGCAAGGCAGGTATTCAATTTCGTACATGATTTTTTTGAGCTCATCAAGAAAACTGTATGTCTTTTTTGATAAATCCTTATAATTTCCTTAGATTCCCCCTTTAAACTAAACATATCGAAACAAAGGTTATGACAAGGAGGAATAAAAAATGAGTAAGATCATGATAGAAACGAGAGGAATCAGCAAGCATTTCGGGAGCCAGAAGGCACTGGACCAGGTGTCTCTGATGATACCAAAAGGCTGTGTATACGGGCTTCTGGGACCGAACGGGGCAGGAAAGTCTACACTGATGAAGATTCTTTCCGGCATCATGAAGGCAGATGAGGGAGCCGTCTATTTTGACGGAAAGCCATGGAGCAGGGCAGACCTGGGGAAGACCGGAGTCCTGATCGAACAGCCCCCGCTGTATGAAAACCTGACGGCGGAGGAAAATTTAAGGGTGCGGACACTCCTGCTGGGGCTTCCCAAGAGCAGAATCGGTGAAGTGCTGCAGATTGCGGGATTAAAGAATACCGGGAAGAAGCGCTCGGGTCAATTCTCCATGGGGATGAAGCAGAGGCTCGGCATTGCGGCGGCGCTTTTGAACCACCCATCGCTTCTGATTCTTGATGAGCCGACCAATGGACTGGATCCGTTCGGAATTCAGGAATTGAGGGAACTGATACGAAGTCTTGCCGATCAGGGAATCACTGTGATGGTTTCCAGCCATATTTTAAGTGAAATCGAGCAGGTGGCGGATTATGTTGGAATCATTTCCGAGGGCGTTCTGGGATATCAGGGAGGCTTGAAAGAAGGAAAGGATCTGGAGGAATTATTTACAGAGGTAGTCAGGAAGAACAGGAGGGAAATGGTATGTTAACAGCATATATCAAAGCAGAGGAGCAAAAAAGCAGACATACGGTATCTGCGAAATTATTCTGGATCGTGCCGGGGGTCAGTATCCTGCTCGGCCTTCTTTTCTCCGGCATGGATGCCAGATATTATCAGATGAACCAGTTCAACTGGTGGTATACGACTCTGTTTCCCATGCTTTTGCTTCTGAGCACTGCATTTACGGAGCAGAGGGAACGAAAACTGAAAAACCGTGCGATGCAGGTTCTGCCTGTGGATATGAAAAAACTTTGGGCAGCAAAGGTGTTCTGCAGTTTTAAAACATTGTTTTTAGCGGCTATGATCATTTTCCTTGCACAGGAGTGTATCAGCAGAATCTTTGCGGGAGGCGCGGTAAGAGAAATATCTACGACAGCAGCACTTACGGCAGCAGCCTTATGGCTGGTCCTGAGTGCATGGCAGATTCCATTGTGGCTGTTTGTGAATCAGAAGTTCGGCTTCACTTTCAGCCTTCTGTTTGGGCTGGTATGCAATGCCGGTCTGGGGCTTCTGGGAGCAGCCTATGTATGGTGGATTGTCAATCCATTTTCCTATATCTGCCGCCTGATGTGCCCTGTTCTGAAGATCCTGCCAAATGGACTTCCTGCAGAACCCGGAAATATGACCTTTTACCCTGAACTGCTGGATAAAAGCGTAATACCGGCTGCAGTCGGAATCTCTGTGGTTCTATTTATCGTGTGTTTTGCTGTTACAGCACTCTGGTATGAGAAAAAGGGGGAAAAGGGATGGGAAAAATAGAAAAAAGTCAGAGAAGAAACACAGGGCATGCTGCATTTTGGGGGATGCTCTATGCCGAGGGAATCAAGATGCGCAGGACCTGGATTCTGTGGCTGCATATCCTGATGCCGCTGATTGGAATTACCGTGTTCCTTTTATATTACCGCACTTCCATCTGGAGTGATTGGGGGAAAATATCCGGCTATGTGGAGATCGTCTCCATTGTATGTCCGACGCTGGTCGGGTTCGTCACCGCACTGGCAGCAGAGCAGGAAAAGCAGGCAGGGCATTTCCAGAATCTTCTCGGGATTGGAAAATACCGCGGGAAAAATCTGGCTGTGAAGTTATGCTCGCTGCTGATTTGGAATATGCTGGCCGTGGGCCTGACGCTGGGCGGATTTGGAATCGGTTTTTATTTTTTTGTCTCCAGGATACCGGCTTCGGCAGGATTCTATCTTAAAATTATATGCCTGATCTGGGTCTGTCAGATATTTGCTTATGCATTCCACCTGTTTCTGGGACTTAGATTTTCAAGAGGGATTACAATTGGCGTGGGAATTGTGGAGAGCGTTATCAGCGCATTGATGATGACCGGGCTTGGCGAGAGGATCTGGCAGTGGCTGCCATGCGCCTGGGCAGGACGGTTCAGCGGATACTGTGTGAGGATTGCCTCAGATACAGAAAAGAATGTGGAGTTTATCATTGAGCAGATGAAATTTGGAGGTGCAGCCGCTGCAGGAATCACACTGGTGGGAATTGTGTTACTGTTTGGGTGGTTCCATAAATATGAAGGGGAAAGAATGGAAGATTAGCGCGGGCTTTTACGAGCTTAGGAATTATGGTACAATGACATCTGAAAGTATTTTAGATTTTGGTGTATGGAGGTAACAGTATGGCGAGAATTCTGGCAGTAGACGATGAACCGGCAATCCTGACCCTGATTCGCCGCGCCCTGGAAAAGGAGGGCCACAGTGTCACAATCTGTCAGTCCGCGGATGAGGTGAAGACAGAATACTTAACGCAATACGACCTGATTCTGCTGGACATCATGATGCCTGATAGGGACGGCGTGACCTTCTGCCGGCAGATTCGAAGCCAGGTGGACTGCCCGATCTTGTTTCTGACTGCAAAGACGGAGGAGAGCAGCATCATGTTGGGCCTTGGTTCTGGCGGCGATGATTATATCACAAAACCTTTTGGAATCGGGGAACTTCGGGCAAGGGTGCAGGCTCATCTGCGCAGGGAAAAGCGGGAGAAGAAGCATTCGGTACTCATATCGGATGTGCGCTTCGACCTGTCCGGCAAATCCGCAGAAGCGGGAGGTAATCTGATCCCTCTTACCAAGAGTGAGTATGAGATCAGTGAGTTTCTGGCCATTAATCACGGGCAGGTCTTTTCAAAGGAGCAGATTTTTGAGCGCGTTTTCGGCTTTGACCGCGAAAGTGATATCAGCGCGATCACGGAGCATGTGAAGAATATCCGTGCCAAATTTGCGAAGCAGGGAATCAATCCAATCGAGACAGTCTGGGGGATCGGGTATAAATGGAAATAAAACGAAAAATGTCAGTACAGTCTGTATTTGGGAGGTTTTTATTCTGGTTCTGCGTACAGTTGGCCGGGCTGATTTTTTTATTTGTGATCTTGTATTTCGTCCTGGACATGACGGTGGAAATCCTTCCGGCGAATTACTGGGAAAGCATGCTGGAAGAGAACCGGACAAAGATCGAGGAGACAGAAAAGGTAACAGAAGACCTGATTCCAGATCCATGCTCCTACGGGGTATATCAGGAGGACGGAGCTTTTCTTTACGGTAATCTGTCGGAAGAAAGCAGAGAAAGTGTCTGGCAGGCGTATTTACAGGGAAGTAAGGAAAGCAAAAAGGCAAAGGGATATCTCAAATTTTTTCAGCGTGACCAGGAGGTCTGCATTGCGGTCTATCAGATCCGGTCGGAATTTGGCAATCCGGCTTTACGCAGGCTTCTGCCAGGAGCGCCGGAGAAGAGTATCTTGCTCTTTTTTGTCCTGTTCCTGATAGGATCAATCCTGTTAGTACGCAAATTTGGACGAGTGATGCAGGATGAACTGGAGAAGCTGAAAAACGTGACTGAAAAGGTAAAACTTAGGGAACTGGATTTTGAAAAGCCGGATTCTAAAATACGGGAAGTGGATGAAGTCATGGACTCTCTCGTCAGGATGAAGGAGGCTCTGGCGGATTCTTTGAAACAGCAGTGGAGCCTGGAGGAAAATAGGCGGCAGCAGATCCGGGCGTTAGTCCACGATATCAAGACGCCGCTGACCGTGATCCGAGGTAATGCACAGCTTCTTGGAGAGGCTGAATCGCTGGAGGAGAGCCGGGAATATGAGACTTATATTCTACAGGAGACGGACCATATCGAACAGTATATCCAGGTTCTACAGGAAATGCTGAAGACAGAAGGCGCCATGCAGCCGAAACGGGAACGGGTAGAGCTACATGAGCTGTCGGATGAATTTGCCACACGTGCCAGAACGATGACATCTGCAAAAAAGCAGCATCTGGAGGTTGTAATTTCTCTTCAATCGGATTATATTATGAGTGACAGACAGCTTATGCAGCGCGTTTGGGAGAATCTTCTCTATAATGCAGTGGAATACACCCCTCGGGGCGGAAACATAGCGATTCATATCACGGAGGAGAAGGACAGGCTGTATTTCCAGATTGAAGATGACGGTCCCGGGTTTACGGAAGAAGACCTCCGGCATGGGACAGAGCAGTTCTATCAGGGGGATAAAAGCAGAAATTCCAGGAAACATTACGGTATGGGCCTGTTCATCGTACAGTCATTTGTCAGTTCCCAGGGCGGCAGACTGACACTGTCGAATTCAGGGGACTTGAAAGGCGCCTGTGTGAATTTAGAGTTGATGAAAATTCAGGAAAGTGAGGAATAAACATGTTATTTATATGCTATCCAAAATGAACTACCTGTCAGAAGGCCAGGAAATGGCTCGAAGCAGAGGGGATTTCTTATGAGGAAAGAGATATCAAGACCCAGAATCCCAGCAAAGAAGAATTAAAGGAATGGTATCAGAAGAGCGGCCTTCCGTTGAAAAGATTTTTCAACACAAGTGGAAATCTCTATAAAGAACTGAAATTAAAAGACAAACTTCCGCAGATGAGCGAGGAAGAACAACTGGATTTACTGGCTACGGACGGGATGCTGGTAAAGCGTCCGCTTGTAGTCACAGAAGACACAGTACTGACCGGATTTAAGGAAAAAGAGTGGGTCGAGAAATTCAGTTCATAATCTGTTTACTGAAAGTAAAAAGGCAGTCTGGAAGATTTGAGTGAGGTTTCACTTTCATCATCCAGACTGCCCTTATTCATCTATTCGTTATCGATCACTACATCTCCTGTATCAGACTTCACATGGATCAGACGTTTTCCATCGCCGTCTGTCTGGTAATACTCTTCATCATCATACCGTTCCTTATGAAATCCTTTTGGAGCATCCTTTGGAATCATGATGTCTCCGTATTCCACGGAAATGTCAAAGGTATAGGTGTCTAATTTCTCCGGCAGGGTCAGCTTCACATCCCCATATTCAACGACACAATCCAGAGATCCTAATTCGAGGGCATTTACAGTCAGCGAACTGGTGTCCAGGTCAGCCGTTATGAAATCGCCTTTGAAATTCTTCAGATTATTCTTCCCGTATTCATTTTTCAGATTCAGTGTGGTAATCTGTGTATCATCTGCGATAAAATCGCCGCTGTCCAAATGGAGGTCCAGAGAATCAAAGCGGGTGTTATTCAGTGTCAGAGCACCATAATCGACCGAAATCTTAGAATCCTTAAAATCGGTATCCGAAATCGTAACATCACCTGTGTCATTATACAGATCCATAAAATCCAGAGCATTCCCCTTCGGCACATATAGGCGAAGATAGGTGTTTTTGAGGGTTTCATTCGTTTCAAAACCGATATTGATAAAACCGATGCTATGATTTAGCTGGCGAATTGTAAGAGTGTCATCCTTTACAGAATATTCCGGCTTCCCATAGGATTTATCCAGCAAATATTCCAGGTAAAAATTGTCATCATCAGAAGGCAGGACCTGAACATCTGCATAGGAATCAATCGTAATCTTCGCCTTGGAAAAGTCATCCAGTTCGGTCTTCTTTAATTCACAGGGTTCTGATTTTGTAGAAGTAGAGAGAATCCCCTGGCGGGAAATCTGTACACCAGGACGTCCTCCCATGAAGAAACCAATTCCGCCTATGACCATGCCGCCAATCATGAGGCATGTCGATACGATTACAATACTTTTAGTAGTTGTTTTCATCATTTTTCCCCCTTTTTGAAATATGAGCAAGTGATTTAGAGGTCTTTCTTAAAAAGGCACGGCAGGCAATTACTGCTCCATAGACAATCAGGATGCCTGAACCAAGGGCAAAGAGTCCCATGCCGATGGTTGCAAGGCCGTCTGCAAAGGTGCTAAAGAGAAGAATCCCACCGCCGAAAATGCCGATCACTCCACTTGCAACGACTGCAACAGCAGACAGGAACAGGCAGAAGATGAGGAGAAGTATTACAATAACGAAACAGATCAGGACTGCCAGTATTGCAAATGCCATAGGCAGTGCTATGGGAGCGGCACACACACCAAGGATGCCGATCCAGATGGCGGAGAGTCCTTTCTTAACGGTCTTGGGCGGCTTCTCCGCGTTCTTGACAGCTAATTCTATAATCAGTTCATTCGCTGCATCCTCCGGTGTCCCTAAATCCTGAATCGCCTGCTGTTCGTTCTCAGGACCCGCTTCCTCAAAGTATTCTTCAAAATATTCCATTGCCCTGTCATAATCTTCTTTTGGAAGACGGCGCAGCTTATATGCAAGCGTCTTCATATACTCTGTTCTGGTCATTGTGATGCCCCTCCTTTTACAATCTCATCAATGGTGGATTTGTAAACTTCCCATTCTTTTAATAATTCCTTCTGATGTGACTTCCCGGTATCTGTAATTGTATAATACTTCCGGTTGCGGCCCTGATACTGCTGGTCGTAAGTCTTCACATACTGGTTATCCTGCAGTCTCTTTAAGATCGGATACAGTGTGGAGTCCTTCGTGTTGGCTGCCTTCTTGATGATCTGGCTGATCTGGTAGCCATAGGCGTCGCCGTCTGCAATTACCGATAAAACAAGAAAGTCAAACATCGGAGTATTCAGTGTAAAGGTCATATCCTCAGTCCTTTCTATATGTTTTTATTAAATATATGTTTCTGATATATATATTATATGTTATATAATATATATTGTCAACATATATATTCTAAAGAAAATCAAAAGATATCATTTACAACTTGTTGGCTGACAATGGGCAGGGTATAATAGACAGTAAATAAGGAAAATTATACGGGAAATGTCATGGGGGTCAGGCCCCTTTGCAAAGGGGCCTGACCCCCATGACATTTCCCGCTGAAAAGAGGCACCTATGTATAAAATATTAATAGTAGAAGATGATTTGACAATTGCAAAAACAATACAGTCCCATCTAATAAAGTGGGATTATCAGGTCCGGTGTATTACGGATTTTAAGAATGTACAGGAGGAGTTCATCGCATTTGAACCCCATCTGGTCCTCATGGACATCCTGCTTCCATTTTATAACGGGTTCCACTGGTGCACGCAGATCCGTGCAATCTCGAAGGTCCCGATTGTATTCCTTTCCTCTGCCAGTGATAACATGAATATCGTGATGGCGATGAACATGGGCGGGGATGATTTCATCGAGAAGCCTTTTGACCTGAATGTGCTGACCGCCAAGATCCAGGCGCTTCTGCGCCGGACGTATTCCTTCCAGGGGCAGTTAAGCGTGCTGGAATACCGGGGGGTTATCCTGAATCTGAACGATGCCAGTGTGGTGTATCAGGACCAGAAGCTGGAGCTGACGAAGAATGATTTCAAGATTCTTCAGCTTCTGATGGAGAACGCCGGAAAGATCGTGAAGCGCGAGCGGATCATGGAGCGGCTCTGGGAGAGCGATGAATTTATCGATGACAACACGCTGACAGTCAATATCACAAGACTGAGAAAGAAACTGGAAGGAATCAATGTGAGAGACTTTATCGTGACGAAGAAAGGAATCGGGTATCTGATAGAATGAGAAGAAAAGCGTTTTCCTATTTAAGATTAAGATTCCGGCAGATCCTGTTATATCTGGCTGTAATCGGGATCTTCTGGCTGATCCTGTACCTCTATCATGTCAGGACAGATGCACTAACCTATGCGGTGATCCTCTCAGCGGCATTGTGCGCAGGGGCAGGAGGACTCGGATTTTTGCGGTACTGCCGCCATACGGGAAGGATAGAAGAGGCACTGGGGCTGATCCCGGAGGAGCTGAGGGAATTTCCGGTTCCGCGGGAATTTTCGGAGAAACTGTATCAGGAGAAAATGCGCCAGTTTTTCCAGTGTTATACGGAGCTGGAGACGGACATGCGGATCACCCGCCAGGAAATGACGGATTATTACAGTCTGTGGGCCCACCAGATCAAGACGCCGATCGCAGCGATGCGCCTTCTGCTGCAATCCTACGAGGAAGAAGAGATCGAAGAGGAGAGTGAGGGATTTATTCATCCGATGAAAATGGAGCTGTTCAAGACGGAACAGTATGTCGAGATGGTGCTTTCCTATCTGCGTCTGGAGGAGATGTCCTCCGATCTGTCTCTTAAGTGGTATGAGACGGACCAGATCGTACGTCAGGCCGTGAGGAAATATGCACAGCTCTTCATTCTGAAGAAGATCCGGCTGGACTATCAGAAGTGTGAAGGACGGATTTTAACCGATGAGAAATGGCTGCTTCTGGTCCTGGAACAGCTCTTGTCAAATGCCCTGAAGTATACAGTGAAAGGCTGTATTTCCATCTATATGGAGCCGGGGGGAGAGGGCGTTCTTGTAATTGAGGATACCGGGATCGGCATTCAGGCGGAGGATCTTCCGAGGATTTTTGAGAAAGGATTTACCGGATATAACGGGAGAACCGATAAGAAATCCACGGGAATCGGACTGTATCTCTGCAAATCGATCTGTACGAAATTGAATCACGGCCTGGCAGTCGAGTCAGAAGTGGGAAAAGGAACGAAGGTAAAGCTGTACCTGTCAAGGAAATCGATAACAGTAGAGTAGGAGCGTACCACCGGGAACTGTACCGGGGAAGCGCATGCGGAAAAAAAGAAGCAGCAAAAAGAAGCGGCAAAAAACCTGCCTCAGGGTGCAGATCCGGGGCAGGTTTTTTGACTTCTTATTTGAATGCCTGAATATTACATCAGTGCTTCATAAAGCTTATCAGTAGGTCTTGGAATTACGACGCTGTTCACCAGCAGTTCGCTGACAGCTTCGGCAGCCTTCACAGCAGCAGTGACAGCGCTGACATCTCCGCACATGGTGACGAATCCCTTGCCGCCCACTGCGAATCCGGTACGAATCTCCATCAGATGCACGTCAGCAGCCTTGGCAGCTGTATCTGCGGCAACGATGGCAGAAGATACGGAATAGAACTCAAGTACGCCCACGGCGCCGCTTGTCGGTACCTGGGTCGTGCTGCTGATGGCAGGCATCAGCTGGTCGCTGATATTCGCGATCAGAAGCTTGTCCACCAGGAAAGGTCCTGCAATCTCTTCTCCAACACTCATTGCTGCGTTGACACTGCTTGTGTCTCCGCCGATGATAATCATATATTTGCCAGGGCATAAGGTAGAAGCTCTTAATAACTCTACCTCGGCTGCCTTAAGTACGTGGTCACATGTTTCAATTCCTTTTGCGATACTGGATAATTCTAACATTCCAACTGAATTTCCCATTTTTGATTCCTCCATTAGTTTACATTAATTCTGATGCCGCCAGGTGCTGCTTCGGTTACGGTTCCGTTAACGCTTGCATGGATATTGGCAGATAATCCTGCTTCGTCTGCTTTACCGATCAGATCACCCTTATGTACAGTGTCGCCGGCCTTGACAACTGGTGCGGCCGGTTTGCCGATATGCTGTGACAGCGGGATAAATACTTCCTTCGGAAGCAGATCCGTACAGCTGTGAGCATGGCGTCCGTTGTACTGGGCAAGTCCCAGTCTGGAGATCAGGCGGTCAGTCGGAATACGGTTCAGGTCGATGGTAGGTCTGGCTGTCGGATTCGGAGTCTTGTCGATCATGATTCCTCTTTCGCGAAGCTGTCCCTTCATATAGTCATTCACCTTTCTCGGAGAAAGACCCATCGGGCAAGAGAACATCTCACAGACACCGCAGCTTGAGCAGTTCACTGCATCGCCGAAGCTCTTCGCGAACTCTTCATTGGAATCGATGATCTCTTCTCTCCATATATTGCGCATCACAAGATGCGGCTTAATGCTGTGTCCGGTCTGGAAACGCGGGCACAGGTCCGTACACATGCGGCACTGGATACATGCACTTCTTGCCTGGTGTTTGATGCGTTCGATGGATACCTTTGTTTTATTGATCAGGTAGTGGTCCTTCGGAAGTACGATGATGTTACCCGTCGTCTTGGTGACTACCTGCTTGTCGATCATTGCGTCATCTGAGAAAACTTTTCCCATCATCGGTCCGCCGAGGATCACTGCATAATCGGAAAGATTCGGCTGTGCGGCCTCTACACAGGTGCGGATGGAGGTGCCGATCGGAACCTTTAACATGATCGGTTCCTTCACTTCGCCGACAACGGAAAGATACTTATCTGTCACTTTAGCGCCCTCTGTGATGGCACGGTAAATGCCGAGCACGGTTCCTACATTATCAACAACAGCGCCGACTTCGATCGGGATGCCGCGTTCCGGAACAGTCTTTCCGGTCACCTGCTGCACGATGATCTGCTCATCACCGGCCGGATAGTAGGTCCGCATCTCAAAAATCTCGATATCTGCATGGTTCTTCTCAATCGCTTCTCTTAAAGCCGCGATCTCAGGTTTGTATTTTGCTTTCAATGCAATGTAACGCTTCTTCGCTTCGAGGTGGTCAGCAATATAAGTAATGCCTTTGATCAGCTCATCAGCAAAAGTTCTGCACAGATACTTGTCTGTCTCAATCAATGGTTCACATTCGGCAGCATTGACTATAAAATACTCAGCCTTTGTGTTCAACTTCACATGTGTAGGAAATCCTGCCCCACCGGCCCCTACGATGCCGGCATCTTTTACTGTTTCAATTAGACTCATAGCTTTCTTCTCCATTCATTGATTCTCGCTATTCTTTACAATACGTTATAATAATAACATATTTTCACAAAAAGAGACAGATTATTTTTGCAATTATTCAGCCATGCGGGAAGATTTATGCAGTTTCTGTGTGGGAGCTTGCTCACTAAGCAGAAACTGCATAAATTTTTCCATACGGCGTTTAGCCGAAGCGAGATGAAGCGGTTTTAGTGGAATCGAGCTTGCATGGCTGAATAGTTACTATTTTGTAGGATATATGGGGAAAAAAGAATGACAAAAGGAACACATTTTATCTGCCTTACAAAAATGTAAGGATCTTTCCCCATTTTGAAAGCTAAAGTTATGGATGAAAAAGGGGAGCTGAACTATAATAGTCTCGTAAACGGGAATAAAAAGAAACCGGATAAATGAAGAAATGAAAGGCAGGAAATCATCATGTCATTATTAGATGTTAAAAATGTAAAGAAAATTTATACGACCAGATTTGGGGGAAGCCAGGTGCAGGCGCTCAGGGATGTGACATTCTCGGTGGAGCCGCGGGAGTATGTGGCAATCATGGGAGAGTCCGGGTCCGGGAAAACAACGCTTCTGAATATCCTGGCTTCTCTGGATAAGCCGACTGGTGGAAAGGTCTATTTAAAAGGAAGGGACTTAAGTACGATCAGGGACCGTGAGATGGCGGCATTCCGCAGACAGAATCTGGGATTCGTTTTCCAGGATTTTAATCTGCTCGATACGTTTTCACTGGAAGACAATATCTACCTTCCGCTTGTCCTGGCGGGGAAAAAGCATGAGGAAATGAGTAAGAAGCTGATGCCCATTGCGGAGACACTCGGCATCACAGCGCTGCTTAAGAAGTTTCCATATGAAGTATCAGGCGGACAGAAGCAGAGGACAGCGGTCGCACGTGCGCTGATCACCAGTCCGCAGCTCATCCTGGCTGACGAACCGACCGGGGCACTGGATTCCAGAGCATCCGACGACCTGCTTGAGCTTTTTACGAAAATCAATCAGGAAGGGCAGACTATTCTGATGGTAACACACAGTGTCAAGGCTGCCAGCCATGCCAAAAGAGTGCTCTTTATCAAGGATGGAGAAGTCTTCCATCAGCTGTACAGAGGGAATATGACAAATGAAGAAATGTATCAGAGAATCGCTGAGACACTGACAGTTCTGTCTACAGGGGGTGACCGGTAATGTTTTATCCAAAACTTGCGCTGACGAATATTAAGAAAAACGGCAAGACTTATATTCCGTATCTCCTGACCTGTGTTCTGACGGTCATGATGTTTTATGTGATGAATGCCATCAGCAGAAATACAGGGTTGGACCAGATGGAAGGGGCCGAGGCACTGAAAGCCATACTGACGTGGACCGTAGTGATCACCGGAATCTTTTCGGCAGTCTTCCTTTTTTATACGAACAGCTTTCTGGTAAAGCAGAGGAAAAAAGAATTCGGACTGTATCAGGTGCTGGGGATGGACAAAGGCAATCTGGCAAAAATGATGACCTGGGAGACGATGATCACTTCGGCAATGAGCCTGTGTGTGGGTCTGATTTTGGGAACATTGCTTGGAAAGCTGATGTTTCTGATTTTGCTGAAAATACTCCACTTTGAGGTGCCTATGAAGTTCGCAGTAGAGCCAAAAGCCCTGGCAGCTACGGTCATTCTGTTTCTGGCTATCTTCTTTGTGACATTATTATTTAACCTTTTACAGGTGCAGACCGCCAATCCAGTAGAACTTCTCCATGGAGGGCACCAGGGAGAGAAGGAGCCGAAGACGAAATGGTTTCTGGCACTTGTTGGAGCAGTGACCTTAGGAATCGGATATTATATTGCACAGACGACAGAATCTCCGATCGCCGCAATCGGCAAGTTTTTCATTGCGGTCATCCTGGTCATTATTGGTACCTACTGCCTCTTTACGGCAGGAAGCATAGCAATCCTGAAAGGATTAAAGAAGAATAAGAAATTTTATTATCAGAGCAGACACTTTACATCCGTGTCCGGTATGATCTACCGGATGAAACAGAATGCAGTGGGTCTTGCCAATATCTGTATCATGAGTACGGTGGTGCTCGTCCTGATTTCGGTTACGGTATCCTTGTATGCAGGGATGGAGGATGCGATGGAAACCCGTTTTCCAACGGATTTCAGCGTGATCTCTTATGATACATCCCCGGCAAATATTGAGAAGGAGAACCAGATCGTAGAGGAAGAGAGCAAAAAAGCCGGGGTGCAGATTGAAAACCGCAGTAATTACAGATCAGGAGTATTTACTGCAACCTATCAGGAAAAGGAAAACAGATTTCTGCTGGAAAAAGGGGTGGGTAGCGCCTATGAAAACGAAGGCTTCCGATCATTAGAACTCATTCCATTGTCTGATTACAACAAGATGAAACAGAAAAATGAAACCTTAGAAGAAAATCAGGCACTGGTCTATGCGCCGGATGACGAATGGAATTCGGATACGATTCAAATCGAGGAGTTCAGTTTCCATGTGAAAAAGGTGATCAAAGAGGAAATCCTGCCTAACGATGAAATCGGGAATATTGTAAAAAGCATTCTGCTGGTGGTACCGGATGAACAAACAATCATAGAGATGAAGAAACTCTATGGCTATGAGGGGGCAGACCGGCTTTCCTATGGGGATCATTTCGACCTTGCCGGGGATGAGAAAGCCAAAGAAGCCGCGATGGCTGCAATGAAGCAGCGTATTACGGAAGAAACAGCGGAATCGAGCTCGGAATATAAGTCAGAATACAGGGAAGCATTCTATATGCTGTATGGCGGATTACTGTTTTTGGGAATCTTTGTGGGGGCATTGTTCCTGATGGCGACAGTCCTGATTATCTATTACAAACAGATTTCCGAAGGATATGATGACAGGAACCGCTATCAGATCATGCAGAAGGTAGGAATGAGCAAGAAGGAAGTGCGGCGCTCCATCAAGAGCCAGATTCTCATGGTCTTCTTCCTGCCGCTTATGGTGGCGATCCTGCATGTGGCATTTGCATTTAAAACCGTGACCAAGCTGCTGGCAGTCCTGAACCTGACGAATGTACATCTCTTCTTTCTGTGTACCGTGGGGACAGTGCTTGTGTTCGCAGTGTTCTATGCAGGCGTGTTCTGGATTACATCCAAGGAATATTACAGGATCGTCCAGTAGAAGAATAGAGGGGGGCGCCGTGGAGGAGATGGTCTCGACCGTCCGCCTTGGCAGGTTATATACCTGAATTCTTAGCGGGGTCTTTTACGAGCTTAGTATTCATGGTATAATGCTCGAAGTTGGCGAGGTTATTTCGAGCCTACGGAGACATATACCTGAATTCTTAGCGAGGTCTTTTACGAGCTTAGTATTCATGGTATAATCAATAGATAATATTGGGGCTGATATCGGGTGCTTTTTTAGGAAGGGATGGATTTTTATGTCTGAATACAGGGATGCTGTAGATGGTGTGGTTCGGGAAGTGAAGAAGGCTGTGGTCGGGAAGGGGGATGTGATCGGGAAGATTATGATGGCGATCCTGGCCAGGGGACATGTTCTGGTGGAGGATATTCCGGGGACGGGGAAGACGACGATGGCGCTGGCTTTTTCCAGGGCAATGGGGCTTGAGGAGAAGAGGGTCCAGTTTACTCCGGATGTGCTGCCGGCAGACCTGACGGGGTTCACGGTGTATCAGAAGGCGACAGAGTCGTTTGTCTACCAGCCGGGGGCCGTGATGTGTAATCTGCTGCTTGCGGACGAGATCAACAGGACTTCCCCGAAGACGCAGTCGGCTCTTCTGGAGGCGATGGAGGAACGGCAGGTGACGGTCGACGGGGTGACCAGGCCTGTGGGGAATCCGTTTGTCGTGATCGCGACGGAGAATCCAATCGGGTCGGCAGGAACGCAGCTGTTACCGGAAGCGCAACTGGACCGGTTCATGATCTGTGTGAATATGGGTTATCCGACGGTAAAGGAGGAGGTCGAGATCCTGAAACGGAATCAGCTGGGGCGGACTACGGATGCCGTGGAGCAGGTGATGAATGCACAGTGGCTTTTGCAGGCGCAGGAGGAAGTGGAGAATGTATTTGTGCATGATGTGATTTATACTTATATCGCACAGTTGGCAAAGAAGACCAGGGAGATGAACTGGATCACCATGGGCTTAAGTCCCAGGGGGGCTGTGGCGATGACTGCGATGTCCAGGGCAGGAGCGTTTCTAAAGGGACGTAATTATGTGATTCCAGAGGATGTAACGGATGTTTTTTCCTGTACGGCGATGCATAGAATCCAGCTCAGCACAAAGGCGAAGGTCGGACATATTCAAAAAGAGGATGTTCTTGAGAAGATTCTGGAAGAGGTCAAAAAGCCGTCTGTTTCAAAACGTTAAGAATAGGAGCAGGATATGAAAAAAAGGATTGGCATTTATCTGGCCGTTGTGCTGGCTACCACATATTTGTTCCTGATGTATGATGAGCCGGCATTGACAGCAGTCCTTGTGTTAGAGTGTCTTTATCCGGTGTTCTCCTTTTTCTATTTGCGCTGGATGAATAAAAGGATTGCAGCCGAATTGTATAAAGTGCCTTCCATGGGGGAGAAGCATGGTAAGATCCGCATCCGGGTCCGGGTGAAGAATTCATCGCGTGTCTGGAGTGCCCGTTACCGGGTGGAAATCCGGGCGGGCAGCAGTCTGTTCAATGGGCGGGCAAAAGGGATGCAGGTCTGTAAGCGGTTATCTGGAATGGTAGAAAGCCATGGAATAAAGTCACAGGAATACATTTTAGACATCCCGTTTTGTGGAAGGACGTCCATTCGTCTGGAAAAGCTCTGGGTGTATGACTTCCTGGGGATTTTTAGCAGCCGGATCAGGCTTAGAGAAGAGGCTGTGATTGGGATTCTGCCTGCATTTGAATTGATGCCCTTGGAAATAACAAGAAGGACAAGGGAGTTCCTGGCAGATGCGGATGAACATTCTATGGAAAAAGGCGGAGATGATCCGGCAGAGACGTATCGTATCCGGGAATATCGTCCCATGGATTCGGTTCATGACATTCACTGGAAGCTGACCGCAAAGGAGGGAGAGCTTATGGTGAAGGAACGGGGATTCCCATTGGGCTGTGTTGTACTGATCTGGCTGGATTTCCCAGAGGAGGGCATGAGCGCAGAGGGATTTGACCGTATGCTGGAGAAAGCTGCCTCTCTATGTATGACCCTTGCAGAAGAAAAGTGCATTCACATGGCGGCCTGGTTCGAAGAGAAAAATGAACGGGTGGTGAAATATAAGATCAGCAATGCAGAGGATGCCTATGAGCTGGTATGGAGGCTTTTGGATATGGAGCCGTATAAAAACCATGAGATGGAGCAGATCGCTTACGAGGATGCATTTTTGGGAGACCATTTCAGCAGTACTATAGAAATAGACGGACAGGGACAGATTAAAGTAAATGGGGAGATACAGGAATTACTTCAAGTGTAAAACATCCAAGCCAAAGTCGACAGGATGTACTTTGTAACTAAGGCTTGAAAAAACCAAGCCTAAGTTACATAAGCAGGAGGATTTTATGATTAGCAATCGAAGGGGGCAGCCGGGGATCTGTCTGTATGAAGTGAAGAACAGAAAAGTGCCGGAATCGGGCGGGGGACGGGGACCGCTGCTATTTTTGGTGCGGTCACTGCTTGTCTGGCTATTGGCGGTGGCTTGGCAGAGGGGATTCCAGTCTGTATTCCCGATTCGCATGAATGAGAAGTGGATGTATGGTTTTCTGCTTCTCTTTTCTGTATTGGCCTGCCTGTGGGCGGCGGTATCCTTTTGGAAGCGTGCAGTCAGTCTGCTGATCTGCGGAGGGATGTGTGTTGTCTGGTTCTGGAAGAAACAGACGCTGTTGGTGGCGATGGTGAATCCGATTGCCAATGCCTATCTGCGGGTCCATAATGAGGGGGATATCCCTCTTAAGCTCTATCAGGAACCGACGGTTCCTGTGTGGATGAAGGGACTTTTATTGGCCGCTGCCATAGTCCCCTTACTTCTTATGTGGTCTTATGTGATTACAAAAAATCGGGGCAGAGTCCTGGTGTTTCTTTCCTTACTTGCACCGGCTGTCTTAGCGGCAGTGGAAGGATATTTTATCACACTTTCCTCCTGTTGGTTCTTATTGTTCAGTGCAGGAATATACTTTGCAGTATGTGGAGGCTATTCTGGGAAAATGGCACTAAAAAGCGGAATGTGTGCCTGCCTGTGTATGCTTGTTCTGCTTTTGGCTGGTTCAGCGGCTGTGAGGCCATTGGAAACGATGAAAAGATCTGAAAATGGGATTTATTTGAAGGCACGCAATGAGGTTTCTAAGAATGTCGTTCAAAAACTGGAGGATCTAACGGGCAGTTCTGAGAAGAAAGAGAAGAAAACAGACCAGACAGGCCCCGAAAAGCAGAAAGAGGAAGAGCAGAACAAAACAGATTTGGAAGAGCAGAAGACGGCAGAAGAGACGGAACAGGAAAAGGAGAAGAAAGAGCAGGGAACTACGCTTTCTGATCAAATATCCAACGAAAGTTTTCTGCCGGACAAAACGCAGAATCTAAAAGCAATCGCGGCATTTTCTCCGGGGGATGGAGATGGAATCATAGTCAAGACCTCTGAGCGCCCGAAGGGAACGTATTATTATCCAGAGGAATATGGTGGAAGCTATGACGGAAATTCTTGGAGTCCGGAGGCACTGGGGGATGATGTATCCCCAAAATACAGTGAATACCCAGAAAATTTGGAACGACTGATTTCTTTCTGCCAAGAGCAGAAGGTGGAGAATATAGAGGATGCGGCACGCTTCATCCAGCAGGAATTTGAAAAACAGACCGTGTATGATTATCAGCCGGGACCGACTCCAAAGGATCAAGATTTTGCTGAATATTTTTTGTTTGAGAATAAAAGAGGCTTTTGTGTACATTTCGCTACCACAGCGACGTTGATGTACCGAATCTTCGGTTATCAGGCAAGATATGCCCAGGGCTATGCAATCCCGGCATCGGCCTTTGAGAAGCAGCCGGATGGAACTTATGCGGCAAAAGTCACGGGGGATATGGGGCATGCATGGTGTGAGACCTATGAAAATGGATGGAAGGTCCGGGAGCACACACTTCCATATACGGGAAAGGAACCGCAGGTTCTTCCTCCAGCTCAGAACAGTAGTGAGAATTCCCCGGTAAAGGAGCCGGTGGTTCAAAAGGTGTTGACAAAAGTCCTGACAGCAGTGATTCTCCTCGTCCTGGCAGTAGGTCTCTTTCTATTTCAGTCAGCGGTGCGCAGGAAGCAGAGATTTCTCAGATGCAGGAAGTACCGACAGGGCAGAGGCATACTGGAACTGTATGAGAGTCTGTACGAGATTGCACTGTTTTTAGGAATGGAAAAATCTGATCCGGTCAGCACGAAAACATTCCATACGATGAAACAACTGATCGGTGAGATCCCGGAACAAGAATGGGAGTGGATTCATCAGATTGTTCTACAGACCTTGTTCGGGCAGTCATGTCCAAGTAAAGAGGAGCATGAAAAACTGTTTAGAATCGTATCTGATATGGTAAAGAAAGTCGGCCGGAAGCAAAGCGGACTCAAACGATTAGAATATCGATATATTAAAAGCCTGGGGTAAAATGATATGTTCCCTCTTTATTGGACAGAACCAGTAAGGAGGGTACATACAAAAAACCAGGCTTTTTATATCCTTTTTATTTCTTAGAAAAGAGTATCCTGAATATAATTCCTAAGGTCAGTCCACCTGATATGATATACCCAATGAAGCTAAGCCATGGAATACCGAACCATGTGGGCATAGAGGCGGATTCTACGATTAAGCTGGAACCGATAAAAAGGCCGACTGCTAAGATGCTCAATATAAAACGATTGGCCGTCCGGAGGATATCCATGCGGATTTCCTCCGAATCGGCAACCTGTAAGTTCAATTGTGCCTGACCGTTTTTGGTGATATTCAAAAGGTCAGAAAGCTGAGCCGGAATATCCAGCGATTTGTCCATGGATGTGTAGAATTGCCGTCCTTTATGTTTGAGCAGACTTTTCACATCCAATTCCTTCAATAGAAGAGTGGACATATGAAGCCTTAGGATTTGGAGAATATTTACTTCAGGAGCGCAGGCGGCCAGAGTTCCCTCCATGGTGATCATGCTGCGTCCCAGTAATGTGACATCCGGGGTGATTGCAAGCTTATGCTCTTTTACCAGCTCCAGCATTCGTTCAATGAGTTCGCCTAGCTTCATGGCTCCAAAATCCATGGACATATATTTACTCAGAATATCGTCGATATCTGTGTACAGACGTGCATGATTCACCCGTTCCCTTGGTTCCCCGAATGCCAGAAGCACATTTTTTAAAGCATAGATATCACCCTCCAGAATGGCAGTGATCGCCTTTTTCAAAAGCAGCTTATTATGCTGTGTCAGCTTTCCGGTCATCCCCAGATCGAGCCAGGCAATCTTGCCGCCCACGACCCAGAGATTACCTGGATGCGGGTCAGCATGAAAGAAACCATCCTCCAGAATCTGCTTACAGTAATTCTCTGCAGCCTTTTGACCAATCTCGGTCATATCGTATCCGGCTTCTGTTAAATATTTTGTCTCATCGATCTGAACTCCATCCATATATTCCATCACCAGAAGGCGCGGTGTTGTCAGACTAGGGAATACCTTTGGGCATGTGACATACACGATGTCCTTTTGATTCTCATAAAATAAATCCAGATTGGCGGCTTCCTGGATAAAATCCATTTCTTCTTGGGTGGTCTTCCACAATTCATCCAGGATAGTCTTAAAATCAATCAGATCCTCGGTTCCAATAGCCACCTTTAAGATTCCGGCAGCTCGTTTTAATAGTAGTATATCATTCTGCATCGTCTGTTTGATCGCAGGCCGTTGAATCTTGATTACCACTTTTGTACCATCTTTTAAAACAGCGGGATGTACCTGGGCGATGGAGGCGGAGCCGAGAGGAACTTCTTCAATATTAGAAAAAACATCTGTCAGCGGCTTCTTTAGTTCTTCCTCCAGTACTTTGGTAACAACAGAAAAAGACAGAGGCTTTACTTCTGTCCTTAACTTGGTCAGTTCTTTACAATAGGGCTCCGGCAGCATGTCCGAACGCATGGACATGATCTGCCCAAGCTTGACATAAGTAGGCCCCAAATCTTCTAGGATCTCCCTAAGCTTGACCGGGGTCAGACCGTGTGTGATCTGATGACGTCTCAGTACACCCAGAATCTCCTTAAGCCTCCGGTCGGAGGCGGGAGATTCTGTATTATTTTGTTCCTGCATTACTTTCGTTTCTTCCATAATAAGCTCCGTGTCTGGATTATCAGTATGTGATCAGTTTAGGATTCCAGCCTGATCTTCAAGAAATACTACAGAGGTGCGTTCTCGTTACAAGTCTTGGAATCCACATCTGCAGCATCACAGGGATTGGAAGCTTCCTCCTGAGAAGCCTCTTCACTTTCCGAAACAGCTTCAGGAGCATCTTCCTGGCTGCATTGGCATGTATCAGGAGTCTCCTCTGCAACAGCTTCCTCTGTGCATCCGCATCCGCAGGTACATTTCTCGGCCTTATCGTCTGCTTCCTCATTCGGTTCTTCACATTTCTGAGCGCGGACTGTCTCAGCTTCCGCAATCTTTGCTTTCAGGGCCTCAAGCTCCTCGGCAGTCATGTGGTCGACAGCGGCCATGGCATCCTTATATTCCTTTACAACGGTAACGGAAACGTGTTCTTTGACCTTCTCTTTAGCGCTCTGTTTGAGCTCCTCATTTAATACCTTGCCCTGCTCCATGGTCAGTTCTCCCTTTTTGACCAGGTTGTCTACAACATCCTTTGCAGTCTCTGCCGTAGTGGCAACAGCACCTACACCTGCTAAAAATATCTTTTTTAATCCTTCGTTCAGTTCCATATAGCACCATCCTTCCTTTGTGTGGTAAAAATAAAGTCAATTTATAAGTATATTATAGCACAAAGGTGACAACAAAAATCTTAAAAAAGGAGAAAAATAGTAAAGGAACTCTTAGGATTTCCCTAGAAGTTTTGGTAGAAATGTGATACCCTAAGGGCATCCCGCAATACATGTCCATTCGACAGTACACAAACAGATCGGAGGATTATGTACAAAGGGGTTCATTTCTCCAAAAAAGGAGTGTTTGACAGGAGGTTTTTATGATACGAGAATTGAAACAGGAAGACAGAGAACTCTATTTAAAAATGGCACATGATTTTTACCATTCACCGGCAGTACTGCATCCGGTTCCAGATTCTTACCTTGAGCGGACTTTCGAGGAATGTATGAATGGCGGGACTTATGCAAAGGCATTTATCCTGGAATATGAAGGGGAGCCAGCAGGATATGGTCTGGTGTCCAAGACATTTTCTCAGGAGGCGGGCGGACATGTCTATTGGCTCGAGGAACTTTACATCTTAGCTCAATATCGTTCCAAAGGGTTGGGAAGCGAGTTCTTTGCCTATGTGGAGGAACATAAGGAAGAAGGCGTTGCCAGATTCCGTCTGGAAGTGGAAGAGGATAATACCAGGGCAGCAGCACTTTATGAAAGACTGGGATATAAACCGCTTGATTATAAGCAGATGATAAAAGAATTTGAAGTTTAGGAGGAATTTATGATGACAAAAGCAGGAGAACGTAGTGTGGAGACTGTGGAGAAAGTGAACGGAGGGGCCGGATTTATTATGAAGGAAGCCCTGCTTACACCGGAGCAGTTAGGTGAGCACTGTAAGATGTTTTCTAAAGTGATTCTGAAACCGAACTGTGAGCTGGGACACCATGAACATCATGACGAGACCGAGACATATTATATCCTATCTGGGAAGGGAATGTATGATGACGACGGAAAAGCAGTTCCGGTCGAGGCAGGAGATGTGACATTCTGCGAGGATGGAAAAGGCCATGGAATGAAGAATACAGGAAGTGAAGACCTGGAATTTGTAGCCTTGATCTTAAAGAAGTAGTGTGTGGATGTCGGGCAGCATATAGAAGGTAAGACTTAGAAATCTGGAAGTTTATTCACATATTTAGATTGCATCTGATTTTGCCAGAACAAAAAAGTGCTCTGGAAATGTAATAAGAACATTTCCAGAGCATGTTTTTTATTATATTAGGAAAGTCCGAAGAACTATCCTATATAATAAAACCCCTCCGGGGGATGCGCACTTCGCGCAAGAGGAAGATGGCCGCAAGCGGCCGCGCTTCGTCGCGAGATTTCGGCCCGCCGAAATCTTTATTTTAAATCTTTGCTTTAATATCTCTGTGTTATATTTCAATATAGATATTATAATGCAAAGATTGTAATGCAAATATTATAATGCAATTATCCTAGAAGTTCCTTCAATATATGCAAGAGCCGTGTATTATCCTCTGGCATCATTACGCAGAATCTTACATATTCACCTTCCAGGCATTGGAAGGAGGAACAGTCACGAATCATAAGGCCCTGTCTGATGCATGCTTCGAAAACGTCAGGCGCGGTAATTCCATCCTTATGAAGCTGGATGAGGATGAAATTGGCATATGCATCGAAGACGGTGATATTCTTTAACTTTTTTAATTCTTTTTGCATCCGGTCGCGTTCACTTAAGATCAAATCACGGGTCTTACTGATATATTCATGGTCTCTCAACATGCGTTCCCCTGCAAAAGCACCGATACTGTTGAGTGACCAGGGAATCTGATGTTCCTTGACGCGCTCAAGAAAGGCTTGATTGCTTGTGACACCATACCCAAGCCGAAGACCGGGGGCGGCAAAAAATTTAGAAATACCGCGCAGTACCATGAAGTTGTCAAATTCTTGAACAAAGGACATGGCAGTAACTTCGCTGATGTCCGGTGCAAATTCTACATAGGTCTCATCGATCATGACAAAAGTGTTGGTATCTAGGCAGGCTGCTAAAATCTGCCTCATATCATCTGTTTTGATGACAGAAGAGGTAGGATTATTGGGATTACATATAATTAAGAGGTCAAAGCTTTCTTTCAATTTTTTTAAAAAGTCTGCAAGAACTAGGGAAAACCCGTTGTCAGGTGTCAGATGATAATATTCCTGAGTGCTGTCTGAAAAGGAAAGCTCTCTGGCATATTCTGAATAAGTCGGCCCCAGTATCAAAGTTTTTTTCGGACAGCGCTGTCCGATCAGCAGAGAAATTAATTCCGTTGAACCGTTCCCTACAAGAACATGATCAGGAGAAACACTGCAGTAATCTCCAATGGCGCGGCGCAGTGATTGATACTCTCTGTCAGGATAGGAGGAGATAATGTCCAGGTTCTGCCGGATATCCTCCTTAACGTTTTCGGAAAGCCCAAGTGGATTGACATTAGCTCCGAAAGAGATGATGGATTCCTTTGGAATTCCGTAATATTCCTCTATTTTTTCCAGGTCACTGCCGTGAAATTCTGGTTTTGTACTCATGTATACAATCCCCCTTCAAATAATTTCATTCACCCGTTGCAAGAAATACTATAATGATGATATAATTCATTATAGCGTGCTTATGAAAAAAAGCAAGAAAGCGAAAACATATCCATGTTACCAAAGCTCGAAAAGACCGAGCCCAAGTCGACAGGATGTACTTTGTAACTAAGGTTTGAAAAAACCAAACCTAAGTTACGGGAGCAGGGTAACATCCATGTCACTAAGGCTCGAAAGGACCGAGCCCAAGTCGACAGGATGTACTTTGTAACTAAGACTTGAAAAGACCAAGTCTAAGTTACATAAGCAGCATAAGAAAATGAGTAGGTGACGAACTTGAAGAGTAAAATTAAACGTCTTTCCAAAGGAGATTTTCACATTTCACAGCCAGAGATTATTTTCCCGGAGACACGGATTATTATGCGTGTTGGTGAGGGGGAGATGTATAAGGGGAGTTTCTCTTTGCAGAACCAAGGTGAGGGGACTATCAGAGGGTTAGTATATCCCTCTTCTTATCGTGTCCATTGTGAAGAACAGGGCTTTGATGGGAACCCGGTTAATATCTATTATACATATGATGGTTCCGGACTCGTGCCGGGACATGTTGAGCATGGTAAGTTTACGATCGTCTGCAATGGTGGGGAATATGATGTTGCATTTACTGCAATCATCGAGAAGCCATTTGTAATGACAAGTTATGGGAAGGTTCAGAGTCTGGAGGATTTTAAGAAGCTTTCCTTTAGAGATCCGGCAGAAGCGGAAAAACTGTTCCGTTCCAGAGATTTTTATGAAATATTGAAATATGAAGATAAGCGTATCCAGGCCCTGTATGATAATATGCGTAAATGGGAACTGGATCAGCAGGCGTTGGAGGAGTTCCTTGTCGGCTGCAAGCAGAAGGAAAAGATTTTCCTGACACTTGAGGAGGAGAGCCGTGCTTTCATGGAAGTGGAAGAGGCGCGCAAAGAGACTCTGACGGTGAAAAAGAATACGTGGGGATATCTCACAATTGATGTGCATACGGTAGGGGATTTCCTGACAGTAGAGCATTCCAAGCTGACGACGGAGGAGTTCATTGGGAATTCCTATCGTCTGGAATATATTATTACAACAGAGCAGCTACATCGGGGCAGTAATTTTGGGCAGATCATTTTAGAGACACCGTACGAGACTCTCGTCTATGAAATTGTGGTGGAGAAAGATGTGAAGCGTGAGGAGGATTACCGAAGCGCTGACCTTGAGTTCGCGAGCATCGTGAAGCGTTATCTGACCTATGAAGCCGGACGGATGGATTTGAATACGTGGACGGATGAGTCATTGAAGAAGATTGAGCATCTGCGTGAGGGGGATAATAAAAACGAGATTTATCTGCTTGTGCATGCGCATATCTGTCTTCTCGGTAAACGGTTTGAGGAGGCAAAATGGATTCTGGAATCCTATAATTATAACCGATTCGCAATCGGTAAGAACGTGGAGATGAGTTCTTACTATCTGTATCTGACCACTCTTTTGAGCAATGATTCCATCGGACAGCGCAGGGTGGCGGAGGAGCTTTCCAAATCCTATATGAAGCATCCAGAGAGCTGGATGATTCTCTGCATGCTTGTGAATGTGGATTCAGAGTATAAGATATACAGTGAACGGCTGCGTGTGCTGGAGCAGCATTTTGATGAAGAGAAGAGTCATAGCATTTGGTTTTATATGGAAGCCTTCAAGTGTTTCCGGGATAAGAGTTCTTCCCTTAAAAAACTGGGGACTTTTGAAGTACGGGTATTGTATTTTGCCGCAAAATATAAGCTGATGACGAAAGAACTGGCATTGTATACAGCGAATCTGGCGAGCCAGTTGAAAGGCTTTGACAAGCATTTGTATGAGACACTCGTACTTGCCTATAAGATGTATGAGGAATCCATGATCCTGACAGCGATCTGCACGCTGCTTATTAAAGGGAACTGTGTGGATAATCTCTATTTTAAGTGGTACGAAAAAGCTGTGGAATCAGAGCTAAAGATTGCGCAGTTATATGAATATTATATGGCGTCCATCCGGGTGCAGCATTTCCACAAGGCGCTCCCGAGGTCGGTATATCTGTATTTTATGCACGGAAATAATCTGGACTACCGTAAGTGTGCACTGCTGTATTCGAATCTGATTACACATGAGGATGAATCCAGTGAGATTTATGCGCACTACCGTGATGAGATGGAAGCCTTCGCATGGAATCAACTGGAACGGCGTCATATTGATGAACAGCTGCGCATTATTTACAAACGTTTTGTGACGGAGCGTTCCATGAATCCAGAACGGATCAAGGCATTGTATGATATCTGCCACGCTTATGAGATAACAACGAAGGTGCCGAACATGAAGTTCATCCACATCATTTCGGATAACGGCACGATTACGCAGAAGGTACCTTATACGGACCGCGGTACCCAGGTGTTTTTGTATGCAAAGACGGACAGGCTTGTATGGGAGGCCAGAGACGGAAGACATTTTACGGATTCCATCCCTTACGAGAGCCGGAGGCTGTTCTATGAACTGCGGTACATGGATATGTGCAAGAAGTATTTGAACAGCATGCGCCTCAACCGGATGGAGGAGGAAGAAGAGCCTCTGACGCTGGAGGTGGTAAGAGAACGCGGTGTGGAGAGCTATGAAGAGGATGAGTTATTCGCACTGTGCAGCAAGACGATCCGGGAAAATAATTATGAAAATGATGATTTCCTGACCTATATCTGTTTTGAATTATTTAAGAAGGGACAGTATGACAAGGTGATTCTGACCTACCTGTCCAACTATTATTGCGGCGCGACGTCGGATATGAAACAGCTCTGGCGGGAGGCACGGGAATATGAAGTGCACACCCATAAGCTGGGCGAGCGGATTCTGACCCAGATGCTTTTCTCAGAAGAATTATTTGCAGAGGTACAGGTGTTTGAGGAGTATTACGCGGAGGGTGCTTATTTCCGCCTACAGCAGGCTTATCTGGCATATATGGCAAGAGGTTATGTGGTGGAAGAGCGCAAGATCAGTAAGAGTGTGATCGATATTATCTGCCGTGAGTATGAGAAGGGCGAGGATACGATAGATATCAGTAAGATCGCGGTCCTGAAATATTATTCTACAAGGGAATATAATTCCACGATTCGTAAGACCTTAAAGAAGTTCCTGCAGGAGCTGTGCGGAAAACAGATTTATTTCCCATTCTTCCTGGCATATGAGAAGGACTGGCTGGTAGAGCTGCAGTTGTGGGACAAGACCTTGATTGAGTACAAGGGACAAAAAGGCAGCAGGGTCATGCTGTATTATCAGCTGCAAAAAGGAGAGACGGAGGCCGTGGATTACTCCACAGAGGTGCTGACGCCAATGTATGAGAATCTCTATGTGAAGAAGTTCGTACTGTTCTCAAATGAAAAGCTGAAATATTACTTTAAGGAAACGATAGACGGCAATACTTACCGGAGTGATAAGGAAAGCTGTGTAAAAGAAGTGACGCAGGGAGAATCAGGAAGATATGGACGTCTGAATGATATCCTTTTAAGTGAAGGCCGGGAGAAGGAAATGAAAATGAAGGCTTACGCGGCGGAGGACGCGATTGCGGCACACATGTTTGAACAATATTAGAAATAAAACATCCATGTCACTAAGGCTCGAAAGTACCGAGCCAAGTCGACAGGATGTACTTTGTCACGTAAGGCTTGAAAAGACCAAGCCTAAGTGACATAAGCAGGAGGAAACATCCATGTCACTAAGGCTCGAAAGTACCGAGCCAAGTCGACAGGATGTACTTTGTCACATAAGGCTTGAAAAGACCAAGCCTAAGTGACATAAGCAGGAGGCTAGTATGGGACACGGCAATATTATTGGGTATGAGATTAATGAGAAGACCTGCCAGATTAGTTTCTATAATGAGCAGCAGCTTGAACCGGAGACTATGGAGGTGGATGCGGATAATTATCAGATTCCGCTGATCATCGGAAAGCTTAGGGATACTTGGGCTTATGGTAAGGAAGCGAAGCGTCTTGTGACAATCAAGGAAGGTTTTACAGTCACGAGACTTCTGGATAAGAGCCTGGCAGGGGAGAAGATTGAGTTTGGGGAGGAGACTTATGATGCAGTCTGGCTTCTGTCCAAATTTGTGCAGATGTCACTGCAGTCTTTTCCGCAGATTGACGGGATTGTGTTCAGCGTGCCGGAGCTGACAGAGGAACTGGCACAGCTCCTGCGGGGAATTGCAGTGCGTATGAACATTGATAAGCGTCATATTTTTATTCAGGATTACAAAGAAAGTTTCTGCAACTATCTGTTTTATCAACCAAAAGAATTATGGCAGTATGAGGCGGCCCTGTTCTGCTGTGACAGGAATGAGATCAAGGCTTATATGCTGCGCCGGCTGAAACCGGGATTAGGCGGTGGAAAGACGACGTTTGTCACTGTGGATGAGGTGGCAAGCGCACATATGAAAGAATTGGCTGCTGTCTATCCCGTGCTGAATGAAGATAAAGCGAAGGAAGCGGATATGCGGTTCAGGAAGTTTATTGAGGGAGTTTTTGATAAACGTATTGTTTCTTCAGTCTTTTTGACGGGGGAAGGATTTGAAAATAACTGGTATCCGACATCTCTGCGCGTGCTTTGTAATGGAAGGCGGGCGTTTATCGGGAACAACCTTTACAGCAAGGGGGCCTGCTATACAGCATACCGCAAGATGTACATGCACATCGAAGACCCGGTATATTTGTCTGAGTCAAAGCTGACTGACCAGATTACAGTCAATATGCGGGTGGATGGACAGGAAATGTGGTATCCGATCGTATCCTGGGGCGCGCATTGGTATGAATCAAACAACCAGTGGGAAGTCCTTTTGGAGGATGTGGAGGATATCGAGCTACATGTAGAATCTCTTGTCCAGGGAACTTTGAAGACAGAAGTGATTCCTCTGGAGAATTTTCCGAAACGCGGAGAGTATTCCATGAGGCTGCAGTTAGAAACGCTGTTTCTGGATGAGAAGACATGCAAGATTACAGCAAGAGATGTAGGCTTCGGGGAATTTTTCCTGCCTACAGATTTTCAGGAAGAGAAGATTATTCACTTAGGAGGCAATGATGGGAAGTTTAATTCTTTGTCATGACAGACATGCAACGCATCCTTATGAAATTACGAGGATTCATTGCAAAATATATACAATTGAAGAATTGTGCTATTATCTGTGCAATAATCTCTACCTGATTGATTACACGATCATGAATGACCAGCTCTGCAACTGGCTGGAGGAGGAACTGGGGCTTGCCACACTTGCGGGGAATCTAAGAGATGTGATTCGTCTGCATGGTTCGGTGGAGAAGTTTGTACTTACGATTCTGAAAAGCTCGAAGATATTCAGGGAGCCAGAGATGATTCGCATCCAGAATGTATTAGAGCGATTGAAGAACCAGAAGGATATTGAACGCCAGAAATATAAGGGCGACAACCTATTAGAGAGCGGTGAGATTGAGGAGGCTATACTTGTGTATCAGGCTATTTTGAATGAAGAACCTGATGAGAGCGTAGACCCCAAGTTCTATGGGAAGATATATGCAGGACTCGGTGCCGCATATGGAAGGTTATTCCTGTATCAGGAATCGGCCAGGATGTATGACAGAGCTTACCAGATCTGCGAGGATAAAGCACTGCTTAAGCCATATCTTTATGCATCTTACAAATATATGTCTCTGGAGGAGTATCATATTCTTCTGACCAAACATGACGATTACGTAGAAATCAACTCACAGATGAGGCAGGAGATGGAAGATATCAAAGAACATCTGCAAATGGAGCCGAGTAACATTATGCTGGAAAAGTGGAAACAGCAGTACCGGCGGAGCCATATCTAAGGATAGTAAAAGGAGACGAAAGTCAGACTGCGTATAAAAAGGGAACAGACACTGTATGTATACAGTCTGTTCCCTTTCTTAGTTATCAGAGTTTAAGCTAAGCGCCTGTTTCGTTCGTTGAGACAGGCATCCGACCATTCTCAACATTCATATCTACCTTAATAGTGACCTGAATTACGGCGAGCAGATTCAGAAAAGTCCCTTCCCTACATTCTTGACATTAGCAGGGAAATATGATATTATATCGAAGTGATTTAGCGTGGTAAAGTAATCAATTGGTAAAATAATAAAGCGCCGCGCAAGGGAGGACGAACTTATGAAAAGAAAACTGGCATTAGCTCTGGCAGCGACACTGATGTTAACGACTGCGTTGGCAGGATGCGGAGGAAAAGAAGCGGATTCAAAGGATTCCGGTGACTCTGATAAGAAGGCAGCAAAGACAGAGGCTGCTAATGAGGAAAAAGAAAAGGGAGATAAATTTGTTCTTGGTTTTGACGCCAACTTCCCTCCTTACGGCTATAAAGATGATAATGGGGAATATGTAGGCTTTGACTTAGATCTGGCACAGGAAGTCTGTGACAGGAACGGATGGGAACTTGTGAAGCAGCCAATCGAGTGGGATGCAAAGGATATGGAACTGAATTCCGGTACCATCGACTGTATCTGGAACGGCTTTACGATGGATGGACGTGAGGATGAATATACATGGTCAGATCCATATGTAGATAACAGCCAGGTTGTGGTTGTTGCGGAAAGCTCAGGAATCAAAACCTTGGCAGATCTGGCAGGAAAGATTGTGGAAGTACAGGCAGATTCCTCAGCCCTGGCGGCTCTGGAGGGAGATCAGAAAGAGCTGGCAGGAACCTTTGCAAGTCTGACACAGGTGCCGGATTATAACACAGCATTCATGGATCTGGAAGCTGGCGCAGCGGAGGCCGTTGCTATGGATGTTGGAGTTTCCAAGTATCAGATCGAGTCCAGAGGCGGCGGATATGCAGCATTGGAGGAACCGATTTCTTCTGAACAGTATGCAATTGGATTCAAGAAGGGGAATGAAAAGTTAAGAGACCAGGTACAGAAGGCATTAGATGAGATGGCAGAAGACGGAACATTCATGACGATCGCAGAAAAGTGGGGCGTTGAAGAGTCTGTCTGCTTAGGAAAGTAAGAAAAGTAAAAATAAGATGAGTAAAAGGCCGGGATTCATCTCTGGCCTTTTATCCAGTTAAGAACCCGGAGGATGAATCAATGAAAATTAGTATTATGGCGATGGTAAGCCAGATGTCAGGCGGTATGTTGGTCACGCTTGAAATATTTTTTTCCACACTTTTGTTTTCCCTGCCGTTGGGATTGATTGTGGCATTCGGAAGGATGTCTAAGATCAAACCGATCCAGTGGATCACAAAAGCGTATATTTCTATAATGCGCGGTACCCCGCTCATGCTGCAGCTTATGGTAGTTTATTTCGGGCCGTATTACATATTTGGAATTCAGATTACTATGAGCTACAGGATCACAGCAACCTTGATCGCGTTTGCAATCAACTATGCGGCCTATTTTGCGGAGATATACCGCGGAGGGATCGAGTCCATGCCCGTCGGACAGTACGAGGCGGCAAAGCTTTTAGGCTACAGCAGAGTTCAAACTTTTTTCCGTATTATTTTCCCACAGGTGATCAAACGGATCATGCCTTCTGTAACAAATGAAGTCATTACTCTTGTAAAGGATACGTCCCTGGCATTTGCGATTGCGGTGGCAGAGATGTTTACCACAGCCAAACAGATCTCAACTGCACAGACCTCTGTAGTACCGCTGATTGCAGCCGGTGTTTTCTATTATATCTTTAACCTGGTCGTAGCGGTCATCATGGAAGGCATCGAGAAGAAGCTGAATTACTATCAATAGGAGGAAATGTCATGAGTTTGTTGGAGATGAAGCATATCAAGAAAAGTTTTGACGGCTTTGGAGTGGTGGAAGACATTTCCCTGACAGTGGAGGAAGGGGAGGTCCTTGCAATTATCGGCCCTTCTGGTTCTGGTAAATCCACACTTTTGCGCTGTGCAACGAATCTGGAGACGCCGGATGCGGGCGAGATCCATTACGAGGGGGAATATGGGCTGGTATTCCAGAATTTTAACCTGTTCCCACATTTTTCAGTATTAAAGAATATTACGGATGCTCCTATCAAGGTGCAGAAACGGAATAAGGATGAGGTATATAAAGAGGCAAGGGTCCTGCTTGAGAAGATGGGGCTGGCAGATAAGGAGAACGCCTATCCATATCAATTATCGGGCGGGCAGCAGCAGAGAGTATCCATCGCGCGGGCACTGGCTATGAATCCGAAAATTCTCTTTTTTGATGAACCCACCTCTGCTTTGGACCCGGAGCTGACAGGGGAAATCCTGAAAGTCATCAAGGATCTGGCAGCGGAGCATATGACCATGGTGATCGTAACACATGAGATGAATTTCGCAAGAAATGTGGCAGATCAGATTATTTTTATGGATAAGGGCGTCATTGCAGAACAGGGGACGCCGGAGGAGGTATTCAGTTCTGATAATACGAGAATGAGGGAATTCCTTGGAAAACTATCAGAAGAATATTGATAAATAGGCGATATAATATAAGTGATGCTTATATATAACTGCGAAAATAAATAATGAACATTAGATGATACAAGGCAGAGGGTATATTGATTTTCCCTCTGCCTTGTATTATAATCAGTGTGCAAGACCACAATTTTACCTGATACAAAAGATGGTCGTACTATATCAATCACGAAAAATACAAGAAGGATAGGTGTAAACGTATGAAAAAATTAGAGCAGCTTTACGAAGGAAAAGCAAAGAAAGTGTTTTCTACAGAGGATCCAGATATTGTAATCGTAGACTATAAAGATGACGCTACAGCATTTAACGGAGAGAAAAAAGGAACAATCGTTGGAAAAGGTGTGATCAACAACCGTATGACCAACTACATTTTTCAGGTCCTGGAAAAAGAAGGCGTGCCGACACACTATGTGGAGGAATTAAGCGACCGTGAGACAGCAGTAAAGAAAGTAGAGATCGTTCCGCTTGAGGTGATTGTGCGTAATGTGGCAGCAGGAAGCTTTTCTAAGAAGCTGGGAATCGAAGAGGGAAGAAAGTTACTTGCACCAACTCTGGAATTCAGCTATAAAGACGATGATCTCGGCGATCCGATGATCAACGATTACTTTGCAATTGCTATCGGAGCAGCAACAAGAGAAGAAATCGATAAAATCACAGAATATACATTTAAGGTAAATGATGTATTAAAGAAGTTCTTTGATGAGGCAGGCATTGAGCTGATTGACTTTAAGATTGAATTCGGAAGATTCCACGGAGACATCATCCTGGCTGATGAGATTTCACCGGATACATGCAGACTGTGGGATAAAGAGACTCATGAGAAGCTGGACAAAGACCGTTTCCGCAGAGACATGGGCAATGTAGAGGATGCTTATCAGGAAGTTTTCAAACGTATCGGCATCAAATAAGATAGAGAGATAAATCAATACCAGCCGCGTACCCAAATACGCGGCTGATATACAAATGGACAAAATTCAGGAGTATTCCCGGAACAATCATATATTAAGAAACGAATAGGAGATTACATTTATGAGTACGGATCGTTATGTCAGCCCTCTTTCTGAGCGCTATGCCAGCAAAGAGATGCAGTATATATTTTCACCGGACAAGAAATTCAGGACATGGAGAAGACTCTGGATCGCTCTTGCTGAGACAGAGAAGGAGCTGGGACTGAATATCACAGAAGAACAGATCGAGGAATTAAAGGCACATGCTGAGGATATCAATTATGATGTGGCGAAAGAGCGTGAAAAGGTAGTGCGCCATGATGTTATGTCACATGTGTATGCTTATGGTGTACAGTGCCCGAAGGCAAAAGGAATCATCCATTTAGGGGCAACTTCCTGCTATGTAGGAGATAATACAGATATCATCGTGATGTCTGAGGCATTGAAATTGGTCCGCACGAAGTTGGTGAATGTCATCGCAGAACTGGCGAAGTTCGCGGATGAATATAAGGCACAGCCAACTTTGGCTTTCACACATTTCCAGCCTGCACAACCGACGACTGTTGGTAAGAGAGCAACACTGTGGATGCAGGAATTTGAGATGGATTTAGAAGATCTGGATTATGTTCTTGGCAGCTTAAAGCTTCTTGGTTCTAAGGGAACAACAGGAACACAGGCAAGCTTCCTTGAATTGTTCGACGGAGATCAAGAGACCATCGACAAGATCGATCCGATGATCGCACAGAAGATGGGATTCAAAGCCTGCTATCCGGTTTCCGGGCAGACCTACTCCAGAAAGGTAGATACAAGGGTACTGAACGTACTGGCAGGAATCGCTGCAAGTGCACACAAGTTCTCCAATGATATCCGTTTGCTCCAGCACTTAAAAGAGGTAGAAGAACCATTTGAAAAGTCACAGATCGGTTCCTCTGCCATGGCATATAAGAGAAATCCGATGAGAAGCGAGAGAATTGCTTCCCTATCCAGATATGTGATGATCGATGCATTGAACCCTGCAATCACATCTGCGACCCAGTGGTTCGAGAGGACTCTGGATGACTCCGCTAACAAGCGTTTAAGTGTACCGGAAGGATTCCTGGCAATTGATGGTATCCTGGATCTGTGCTTAAATGTTGTGGATGGTCTTGTTGTATATCCGAAAGTCATTGAGAAACGTCTGATGTCCGAGCTGCCATTCATGGCAACCGAAAACATCATGATGGATGCCGTAAAGGCCGGTGGAGACAGACAGGAACTGCACGAGAGAATCCGTGAGCTTTCCATGGAAGCTGGAAAGAACGTCAAAGAAAAAGGCTTGGACAACAACCTGCTAGAACTGATCGCAGCAGATGAAGCCTTCAACATGAGCCTGGATGACCTCCAAAAGACGATGGATCCTGCAAAATACGTAGGACGTGCAAAAGAACAGGTGGAGGCATACTTAAAGAATGTCATTCATCCATTGTTGGAAGAAAACAAAGAAATCCTAGGCGTAAAAGCAGAAATTAATGTGTAGGTGAGGTTTTAGCTGCCGGGAGGGTTGATTTAAGTGGGTCGCTTTCGAAAAGCGGGACAAGACGGCGTCAGGGGTGCCTGCGCTGGTTGGAATACAGAGCGCTGCGATAAGCAGCAGTAAGAGAAAATACGAAAAATCAGGCGGAACCAGCCGGATTCACCGCCTACTCTGATGAGTAGACGGCTCAGCCGGCTTTAAAAGTTGTTTTGGAGAACAACTTTTATCCACCTGATTTTTTGTATTTTCCCTAACTGCTGCTAATCTCGCTAGATGTACTCCAACCAGCACAGGCACCCCTGGAGTCGTCTTGTCCCGCTTTTCGAAAGCTGCGCTCATCCAAGGTGGGCGGCAGATAAAATCTGCGCCGGTACGGGAGCGGGAGACCGGATGGTGATTGAGAGGCAGGAGGAAGAAAAATTGATGAATGATACAAAAGCATCCATCCATCTCCAGGTAGAATCTTCCACCTGGCGAATTAATCCGCTTCCCAGCCTAAGTTTCCCACCGATTACTAGGGGGCACTTCTGATTTGATGAGCCGAGCCGAAGAGGAAGGAGCAGGGCGGGGGTGTACCAGGGGAGGGGGACAGGCGGCATTCAGCGTGTGATTAGAAACACTTGGTGTCAAAGAGGAGAATCCTGTGGGCGCAGATTGATTACCGAATCAATCTGCGAGGACGGCTGAGCTGTGAAAGCATCGGCTTTCACAGTGAATCCGTCCGATCCCACAGGTTTCCCCTCTTTGACACCAAGTGATTCTTCACTAAGCGTCAGCCCCTGCCCCCCTTTCCTGGTACGCCCCCGCCCTGCTCCTTCCTCTTCGGCGTCCCCCTTTCACCTTTCATACTCCCCCCTCGTAATCATAAAAACTTTCTTGCGGCATTGGATGGGATGGGGTACAATGATAGAAAAGGAGGCTGATTATATGGCAGTATGGATTATTCTTATTATTGTAATCATCATTGTGATTTGGCTTGTGACTTCCTATAATGGATTTGTCACGCTGAGGAACAAGACAGAAGAGGCGTTTTCAGCAATGGATGTTTCGCTGAAAAAGAGATACGATCTGATTCCCAATTATGTGGAGACGGTCAAAGGATATGCGAAGCATGAATCAGGGACGCTCGAGAGGGTGATTTCTGCACGGAATGCTGCGATGAATGCTTCCACAGTGGAGGAAAAAATCGAGAAGGATAATATCTTAAGTGGTACTTTGAAATCACTGTTCGCATTGTCTGAGGCATATCCAGATTTGAAGGCGAACCAGAATTTCCTGCAGCTCCAGGAGCAGCTTTCACGGATTGAAGAGGAGATTGCAGGCTCCAGACGATACTACAACGGCGTGGTGAATCGCTTTAATACGAAGATCGAGATGTTTCCGGGGAATGTGGTGGCAGCGATCTTTGGATTTAAGAGGAAAGCACTGTATGAAGTGACAGAGGCAGACCAGAGAGAGAATGTGAAGGTTTCTTTTTAATCTCATCAAGGAGATCGTAAAGCGGATTGTACAGATCCGCTTTTCCATCTCTTTTGACAGAGAAAAGGAAAAGAGGGTAGTTTCAGACAGAGAGACAGGGAGATATGCTTATGAAAAGATACAGTAACAAGGCCATTCCTATGCTGATCTGGATTTTGATATGGCTGGTCGTGACGTATGGTGCCGGGTTCGTAGAATCTTTGGGAGCTTCCCAGACGGAGCTTCAGAATGATCCTAATATGCGGACCGATTATTTCAATACAGACATTGTGGTAAGGGAAGACCGGGCTTATGAGGTGACGGAACACATCGGAGTGGATTTTTTGGAGTCGCGCCATGGGATTTACCGTCATATTCCATATAAAGGTCTGGTCTATACGGCTGCAAAGGACGGCGGGAGCAAGGCGGTTCCGTACTATGCAAAGTTGACAGATATTAAGGTCAGTGAGGGATATACCATAGATTCGACGAATGGAAGTAAAGTTCTTAAGATCGGTTCGGAGAATTCTTATCTGTATGGTCCGAAAGAGTATCAGATCAGTTATACCTTTACCCCAAAAGTGCAGGAAAAGGGGTACAACGATGCCGTGTATAATGTCCTGCCGGGGCAATGGCAGAACCCGATTCCAGAGGGCAGTCGGTTTTCCGTTACATTTCCTAAGGAGTTCAACCGAAATGACCTTCGCTTTTACTATGGAAGTTATGGAGAAGACAGGGATGCACGGGAGGTCTTAAAAATCTCCTGGTCAGGGAATACGATGACCGGAATCTTGAAATCAGATTTAAAGCTTGGAGAGGGAATTACATTCCGAGTTCCGATGCAAGCAGGATATTTTACAAATGACGGCCGCCTGGACTTTCTTACATGGCTGCTGCTTGTACCAGGAGTCGTGATTTTCTTGCTGATTCTGCTCCTATTCTTCCTGTTCGGAAAGGATGAGCAGATGATTCCGTCCATTCAGTACCAGCCGCCGGAAGGACTGGACAGTGCTGCAGTTGGTTATATCATTGACGGAAAGGCACAGGACAAGGATATGCTTTCCCTGATTATTTACTGGGCAGATAAGGGATATCTTCGAATCGAAGAACTGGCTGACCATGAATTATGTCTGTATAAGCTGAACAGTCTGCCGCCAAATTCTCCGAATTACCAGCATACGATTTTTAATAAGCTGTTTGAAAAAGGAGACGAGCGCAAGATTAAGGATCTTCAGTATAAGTTCGCCGGCACACTTGATGTTGCCAAGACACAGCTTAAAGATTTCTTTCATACGCAGGGGAAAGATATGCTGTATACGCGGTCTTCCAAGATTTCGCGTTGGATTTCCACAGGCTTATGTACGCTTCCTATGGTCTGGTTCATCATTGTGACGGGAATTTATACGTATACGACTCTGGTCAGAGGAGTAGTGCAGTTGCTTTTATGGGGAGTGCTGCTGATCGGGGCACTTGTTTTCTGTATCAATATAGATGATTGGTATGCCAAAGGTGCAGCTTCCAGAAAGGGAACAGCGGCCGTTACATTAGGTGTTTGCTTTTTGTCAATGGCCGTTTACACAGGGAGCTATGTAGTGCGGGTCCGTCAGCGGGAAATATTTGATTTCACCTGGATTCTGGTGCTCCTCCTTCTGATGACTGGTGCGATGGTCGTGATGGCCGGATTCATGAAACGCCGTACCACGAAGTGCATCGAGTGGATGGGTAGGATTGCAGGATTACGGGACTTTATAGAGACTGCAGAGCTGGAACGTATGAATGAACTGGGGAAGACAGACCCACAGTGGTTTTATCATATCATTCCTTATGCCTATGTATTTGGGCTGTCTGATGTTTTTGCAGAAAAGCTGAAGAGTCTGGCCCTGCCGGCACCGCAATGGTATGCACCTTATCACAGTTATACATTCTTCGACTATTATATGTTTAACCGCTTGATGGTAAGCGGGTTGAATAAGACCGCATCGACGCTGGCAGTCACACGCCCGTCAGGTTCTGTCAGTACAGGATCAGGTGGATTCTCAGGTGGAAGCTTCGGCGGAGGCGGAGGATTTTCCGGCGGCGGCTTTGGCGGCGGAGGCGGCGGAAGCTGGTAGGACGAAGAACTGTCCATTTTAAGAAAATGTAAAGGAATGTTGCAAAATCGGTTGCAGGATTCCTTTTTCTTTTGTAAAATCTATAATCGTGGGTGTTTATTGGAAAATTATAGAAAATACAGGTGATTAAAATGGAATATTGTGCAGATGATTTCGAAATCGAAAGGAATAAGAGAAGATTTGCAAGGGCGGTCTATAAGACTTTGGCTGCCGTTTGTATCCTTGGTACAGCATGTGAGATGCCATCCATGGATGGAGAAGAAATAGCGGCAGTAAATGAAAGTGCAGTGGAAGAAAATGATAGAATGCGTGAAGGCAATATTTTTTCAGAATTATCAGTCAGCAGTTTGGGAGCGATCAAGCTTCCGAGGAGAAGTCTGAATGAGAGTTTAGAAAAATTGAAACAGGAGGGTCATAAGACGTCCGCTTTGCTTATGCCGCCAAGTTCAGGCAGATATACAGAGTGGGTGGACAGTTTATTTGATTCCTATACAGGAACAGAAATAACAGCAGAAATCCCGGAAGAAGGCGGAATAGCTGGCTCGGGAATAAGTCAGGCAGTCATAGATATGACAGAAAATGGCGGGATGTCTGGCACAGTGGGACAGGATATGCCGCCTGTTACACCAGAACATTCGACAGGACCGAACCATTCGATAGTGCCAAGTGTTCCAGACCAACCGGTCGCACCGGATACTCCCGATGTTCCGAATCATCCTGTGATTCCTGATATACCGGATGTGCCAGATTATCCAGATATTTCAGATACACCGGACAATCCGGATATCCCGGATGGTTCTGTGGTTCCAGAGGAACCAGATATTCCAGATACGCCAAATGAGCCGACAGTACCGGATTCACCGTCGGAGGAAGGGGATGCAGTTCCATCACCGCCAGGCGTTCTAATAAATGAAGAGGGAATGATCTATGGATTTTCGTCAGTGGAGGAGGTACTCATAGATGGGTATCTGGAACTGCCCGCCGAGGGATGTATTGGAATCTTAAGCAGTGCATTCGCAGGCATTGAGTCGGAGATTATGGAGATCCACGTTCCTACAAATATTACTTATATTGAAGAAGGTGCATTTTCTGGTATGCCGAATCTGTTCGGGATCTGGGTAGATGAAGGCAATCCCAGTTATTCCTGTATGGAGGGTGTGCTGTTCGATAAAGGTGTGACCACTCTTTTAGCATTTCCTGCAGGAAGGATCGGAGTCTATAATATGCCGGGGAGTGTGACCAGGCTTGCCGATTATTCACTTATGAATACAGGGTTAGGAAAACTTGAGATGAGAGCATGTGGACCAATCGAGATTGGAAGTGCAGTGTTTGGTGGAGGAAGTGGTAACGGCCTGGTCATCTTCGCACCATCCGATTATCTGACACAGTATGAGGAGGCTTTTGCAGGATTCGATGTCGTGATAAGAAAGTAATCTATCCTTCTGTCAGTTTTGGCGCATAGCTTGACAGCAAGTGCCAAGCTTGCGAGTGAACAATAACAAGTAATCATCAGAGTAATCTTAAGAGAAAGTCAGGGGTTCCACAAGGCAGAAATTTGTGTTAGAATGTCTAGGTGTTTGGAAGAAAGGGAGGGACGATTTTTATCGAGATTGAACTCTCTGAATGACTAAAAAGGCAGGACATACAATGATAGATTATAAACTTGTAATGAACACTGCCATATTGGCAGGAGAATTAATGCTGTGCAGCGGTGCGGAGACATACCGGGTAGAAGATACGATGAATCACATTCTGAATACGACCCATGCCCAGACCGTAGAGGTGAGCGTGATGATGACCGGAATCGTGGCAACTCTCGGGAATCCTGATATGGAACCGATTACTGCTACAAAACGGGTCCAGGAGCGGGGGACGAATCTGAATAGTATTATGGAAGTGAATGAGATTTCCCGGAGATACTGCGCTGGTGACCTGCCTTTGGAAGAGGCATATGAGAGGTTGCAAAAAATTGGTCCCAAGCAGTATCGTGTCTGGCTGTTCAATCTGGCGGTCATCATGGTATCGTCGGGATTTGCTCCGTTATTTGGAGGCGGTCTGATAGAAATGGCTGCAGCGATTGTTACAGGTGGAGTATTGGCACTTGTTATGACTGCTGGCAAGAAACTGCAGATCAGCGGGTTCATTCAGACATTGCTTTCTTCATTTGCAGTTGCCGTGTCAGCTATTTTATTAAAACAGGTGCTGCCTATGGTGGATGATAATATTATCACGATGAGCTCAATCATGCCTTTGGTTCCGGGGGTAGCAATCACTAATGCAGTCCGAGACACACTGCTGGGAGATTATATCTCGGGAGCCGCCAGAATTTTGGAGGCATTTCTGATTGCCGCTGCCGTAGCCTTAGGAGTAGGTACTGGAATGGCACTGATGGGTGTATTCTTTCCGGGAGGTGGTCTGGCATGATGTTTGTTCTAGGCGTATTGGGCTGTTTTGCCGCGGTATCGGCATTCGCGATTATCCTGGAAACTCCGCGTAAATATGTACTTCATGATGGAATTGTAGGCGGAATCGGGGGTTTTGTGTACTTGCTCAGCATCCAGATGGGGCAAGACGTAGTAATGGCATCGTTTCTCTCTGCGCTTGCGATTGCGTTGATGTCTCATACGTTCGCGAGGATTTTTAAGGCACCTGTGACTATTTTCTTGATTGCGGGAATTCTGCCGACTGTGCCGGGAGCGGGAATGTACAGAATCGTATACTACTTGATTGCAAATGACAGTGAGCGAAGCAGTTATTATCTGGTCCAGACACTCGAAGTTGCAGGAGTGATCGCACTGGCTATTTTTATCATGGATTCCATCTTCAAAGTGCGTATAAAAAAGACGGAGTCATAGCTATAATCACACGCTTTTGTTTGTTGAACAATTGCAGGTCTTGCTTTATAATAAAGGTAGGAAAAGAACCTGCGGCAATTGTTTGATGGAAATGAGAAAGGCGGGATGGGTATGCTGAGCAGTAATATCATACAAATGTTAGAAGATAGCAAGTATACGGTAGCCATGAGTGGGATTGAGATGCTTCACGAGAATGGATATTCCGGGTTAAGGGATGGAGAAGAAGCCTATGACATTGAACAGAAATATGGATACTCTGCTGAAGAGATTCTAAGCAGCACCTTTTATGCCACACGGAAAGAACTTTTCTTCGATTTCTATAAGAAGGAGATTCTTGCGCAGACGGAGATTCCTCCGGGAAAAGGGTATCTGAATTTACAGAAGTTGGAGGAGTACGGCCTGGTACAATGCGAGGTCAGTAAGAGGATCTTCGGTCTGTTAGAAAGGGCCGGATGCACACATGCAGTGAATCTGCATGGCTCCGTATATCACAATTTCTGCCCCCATTGTGGAAGAGAATATTCTTTGGATTATGTAAAGACGTCAAAGGGAGTTCCACTGTGCGAGAAATGTAAGACGCCAATCCGTCCGGGCATCTGCCTGTATGGGGAGATGGTGGATAATGGGGTGATGACCAGGGCAGCGGAAGAGATTCGCAAGGCAGATGTCCTTCTGGTCCTAGGAACCGGGCTTCATGCAGCTCTGTGTTATCGGCTCCTTCCATATTATACCGGAGATAAGCTGATTCTCATTACAAATAAAGAGCATTATTCTGATAAACTGGCCGATGTGGTGATCTATGGCAGAGTAGATGATGTACTGGAAAAACTGGTGAAGGAATATCAGACAAAATTAAAATAAAATAAGAAACAGAAAGTGGAGAAGAGAACATGAGTAAAGTAAGAACAAGATTCGCACCAAGCCCGACAGGGAGGATGCATGTAGGAAACTTAAGGACAGCATTGTATGCATATCTGATCGCAAAGCATGAAGGAGGAGATTTCATCCTGCGTGTGGAGGACACAGATCAGGAGCGTTTTGTAGAGGGCGCACTTGATATCATTTACAGGACCTTGGAAAAGACAGGGCTGATCCACGATGAAGGACCAGATAAGGATGCCGGCTATGGTCCATACGTACAGAGTGAAAGGAATGCATCCGGCCTGTATTTAAAGTATGCGAAGCAGCTCGTTGAGCAGGGCGATGCGTATTATTGTTTCTGTGATAAAGAAAGACTGGAGTCCTTAAAGACCTCCGTATCCGAGGATGGAACAGACATTGTCGTGTATGACAAGCACTGTCTCGGACTTTCCAAAGAAGAGGTCGAGGAGAATTTAAAGGCAGGGAAGCCATGGGTCATCCGCCTGAATGTACCGAATGAGGGAACGACGACCTTCCACGATGAGATTTATGGAGATATTACTGTTCCGAATGCAGAACTCGATGACATGATTCTGATCAAGTCAGACGGATTCCCGACTTATAACTTTGCTAATGTAATCGATGACCACCTGATGGAGATCACGCACGTAGTCAGAGGGAATGAGTATCTTTCCTCTGCACCAAAGTATAACCGTCTTTATGAAGCATTTGGATGGGACGTGCCAGTATATGTACACTGTCCGTTAATTACGGATGAGAATCATAAGAAGCTGAGTAAACGATGCGGCCATTCCTCCTATGAGGACTTGATCGATCAGGGCTTTGTATCGGAGGCTGTGGTGAACTTTGTTGCACTTCTGGGATGGAGCCCGGCGGATACGAGGGAGATTTTCTCTTTGGAAGAACTGGTGGAGGCGTTCGACTATCGTCATATGAGCAAGTCTCCGGCTGTATTTGATACCGTGAAGTTAAAATGGATGAACGGCGAATATTTAAAGGCAATGGATTTTGACAGATTTTATGAGATGGCAGAGCCGTACATGAAAGAGATCCTGACAAAGGATTATGACCTCAAAAAGATTGCTGGAATGATTAAGACCAGAATCGAGATTCTGCCGGATATCAAGGAGCAGATCGATTTCTTTGAGGAAGTGCCTGAATATGACATCCAGATGTATACACATAAGAAGATGAAGACAAATGCACAGACTTCTCTGGAAGTACTGACAGAGGTTCTTCCGCTGTTAGAGGTGCAGGAGGATTACAGCAATGATGCACTGTTTGAGACCTTAAAGGGATATGTGACAGAGAAGGGCGTCAAGATTGGATATGTGATGTGGCCGATCAGAACAGCAGTATCCGGCAAGCAGAATACTCCGGGTGGTGCTACAGAGCTTATGGAGGTTCTTGGAAAAGAAGAATCTTTAAAGAGAATCAAAGCAGCGATTGAAAAATTGAGTTAAGACCGTACGAAGGTTCAATCTGTCCGGGTGCAGGGAGTTTCCACTGCACCCGGCAGGTTTTTTAGAAGGAAAGAGGAAGATATGAGTTTCAGCAAAGCCCAGACAGAAGCAGTCACCCATGGGAAAGGTCCATGTCTTGTGCTGGCGGGTCCCGGTTCCGGTAAGACCCTGACAATCGTGAATCGAATGAAATATCTGATAGAAGAGTTAAAGGTACGGCCAGAAGAGATTCTGGTCATTACTTTTACGAAGTATGCGGCGGCAGAGATGAAGAACCGGTTTATCCAGTTGATGGGGAACAAAAGTCTGCCCGTAACTGTGGGAACATTCCATGGTATCTATTACGGTATCTTAAAATGGGCATACCGTTTCGGACCGCAGAATATTTTATCCGAGGAAGAAAAATACCAGTTGATCAGACATGTCGTGAATCATCAGGAGATTGAAATTTTTGATGAGGAGGACTTCCTGCAGGAGATTGCAACCGAGATAGGAAAGATTAAGAACAACAGACTGGATATCGAAGAATACAGATCTGTGAAATGTGATCCGGCAGCATTTTGTAATATTTACCGGGAATATGAGAATGAAAGAAAACGTGTACGAAAAATTGATTTTGATGATATGCTTGTACTCTGTTGTGAATTGTTTCAGTCAAGAGAGGATATCCTGAGAATGTGGCAGGAAAAGTTTCAATACATTCTGATCGATGAATTTCAGGATATCAATCAAGTACAGTATGATGTCATCAAGATGCTTGCAGCTCCCCAGAATAATCTCTTTGCAGTGGGGGATGATGATCAGTCGATCTATGGTTTTCGTGGGGCAGATGCAAAGCTGATGTTTCAATTCCAAAAGGATTTTCCGGATGCAAAGCAGATTCTTTTGGATATTAATTATCGTTCGACCTCGAATATTGTGGAGAATGCATTAAAGGTCATCGCCAATAATGAGCTGCGTTTTGAAAAAGCCATCCATGCGAATAAAGAACGCGGTGCAAGCCTGCATGTGCAGGAGGTACGGGATCCTGTGGAGGAGGCAGAGTATGTCCTGGATGAGATACAATCCAGGATAGAAGCCGGAGGAAAACCAGAGGATATTGCAGTGCTCTTTCGGATTCATACAGATGCAAGGCCGCTAGTGGAAGGGATGATGGAACGAAAAATTCCGTTCCAAATGCGGGAACATATGCCCAATGTTTATAATCATTTTATCGCAAAGGATATCCGTACGTATTTTAAAATGGCTCTGGGAAGCAGGGAGCGTCAGGAATTTCTGCAGATCATGAACCGTCCCAAGCGTTATATCGGAAGGGACAGCCTGTCGGGGAAGACGGTCGCTTTTGAAGACCTCAGACGGTTCTATTGTGATAAAGACTGGATGTTAGATCGTGTGGATCAATTTGAATGGGACCTGAAAATGCTGGTGAAGATGGCCCCTTATGCTGCAATCCAGTATCTGCGGAAACGAATCGGCTACGATGACTTTTTAAGGGAGTATGCAAAAGAACGGAAAGTCAAGATAAATGATCTTTTTGAGGTGCTGGCGGAGCTGGAGGAGGCGTCACGACCGTTTGCAACACTGGAAGAGTGGTTCACTCATGTGGAGGAGTACACGAATGCACTAAAGCTGCGTGAAAAGAAGAGGGAGGAAATCCGCGACGGGGTTCGTTTGATGACAATGCATGCGGCAAAGGGGCTTGAGTTTGACACTGTCTATATTATAGAAGCAAATGAGGGGCAGGTTCCTTATAAGAAGGCACTTAAAGAGCAGGGCGTGGAGGAAGAACGGCGCCTCTTTTATGTGGCAATGACAAGGGCGAAGGAAGTATTAAAGATCATTTACGTAAAAAATAAAAACGGAAAGGAGACTTCTCCTTCCCGCTTTGTGGATGAATTATTCCTCGTCTGAGTCGTCATCCAGATCCAGGTCTTCAAATTCCTGGGTATCGAGCCATTCGTCGAACTTGTCGGCTGCACGCTCGTATTCGTCATCATCCTCGATGTTCTCCAGTTCTGGTTCTCCCGGAACACTCTCGGAGAAACGGTAGAGGAAGACTTGTCCATCATCATTGCTGCCTTCTTCATCCAGCGGAAGCAGCGCGATATACTGCTGTCCATCCACTTCGTAGATGGTGAGTACGGCACATTCCAATTCCTCGTCGTTATCCAGTGTCAGTGTTACGGTAAGTGATTCGTTCTCGTTCATAAATGATCTCCTTTATTGTCGGCTTATTCTGCGGTTAAAGCAGCGGACCTTTGCAGAAAACGTAGTTTTATCTTCTGCCGGTATATATTAACTCTAACAAAAAGACGGCCAAAAAGCAAGGGGAAAACAAAGACCGTAAGTAATTGCTTTCGCCTTTTAGTCTGCCAAGGAAACAGTAACCAACTATTGACATTGAAGCGAAACAAGGTAGAATGGAAGAGACGGGATTTAGTTTTAATTTGAATTAGGAGGATACCATATGAAAAAAAGGATACTAAGCGTACTCTTTGCGGCATTACTGGCATCAGTGATGCTTGCAGGCTGCAAGAAAAATGTAGGTACGCCTGAAGATAATGCAGTACAGGAAACAGAGGATGACACAGAGGAAGAAGATCCAGATGCGTACGACGGCTATACATTTGGTTATAGCTGTATCGATATGGGAAATCCTTATTTTGATACCTTGCAGAAGTCCATTGAGACTTCCTTAAAAGAAAAAGAATTCCATCTGATCACCAAGGATCCAGGCTCTGATGCTGCGCTTCAGAACCAACAGATTCAGGAGATGATCGATGAGGGCGTGGATGCAGTATTTCTCTGTCCGGTAGACTGGGAACAGATCACACCGGCATTGGAGGCCTTAAAGGAGGCGAATATTCCTGTGATCAATATAGACACACAGGTCAAAGAAACAGACCTGGTCGCAGCTTATATTGGTTCTGACAATAAGAATGCAGGAGCATTGTGCGGGGAGGATTTGGTGAAGCAGCGTCCAGATGGTGGAAAGATCGTCATATTGGAATGCCCTTCCATGAATTCGATCAATGAAAGAATCACCGGATTTGAGGGTGCCATCGCCAATTCTGGATTTGAAGTCCTTGCCAGGGCCGATGTGAAAGGGAAGATGGAGACAGCACAGGAAGAGATGAAGAAGATTTTGGCTAAGAATCCGCAGATTGATGCGGTGATGTGTGGTAATGATCAGATTGCACTGGGAGCAGTCAAAGCAATCGAGGAGGCTGGGAGAAAAGAAATCCTTGTATACGGTGTGGACGGTTCACCGGGTGTGAAGAGCGAATTGTCTAAGCCAGGAACGTCGATGGAGGGAACCGGTGCGCAGTCCCCGATCAATATCGGGAAAAAGGCGGTCGAGATAGGGATTGCCATTCTGGAAGGCGATAGTTATGAGAAGGAGACATACGAAGAGACATTTTTCATTAATAAGGAAAATGTAGAGATGTATGGAACTGACGGCTGGCAGTAAAAGGAAGAAAGGAACTTAGGGGTATGAGAGAAGTGCAGGGATATCCACATCCACTGGGAGTGACGATCGGAAAAGACAGAATGAATTTTGCAGCAGCAGTACCGGAAGGAAAGCCCTGCCAGCTTATGCTGTACAGGAGTGGTATGGAGGAACCAGAACACGTTTTTGACCTACCGGCAGAAAAAGCCGTGGGAGAGGTGCGTTTTCTTGCTCTGGAAGGACTAGATGCCGGAGAATATGAATATCTTTATCAGGTGGATGGGAAGCCATGGATTGATCCTTACGTGAAGGAGCTGGCGGGACACCATATCTTTGGACAGAAAGAGAAGCTTTCGGATGGCCATTTACGTGGGAAAGTCAGTATCGGGGATTTTGACTGGGAAGACGATCAGCGTCTTTTGATTCCCTACCATGAGGTGATTGCCTACAGCCTGCATGTCCGGGGATTTACGATGCACAGCTCCTCAAAAGTGAAGCACAAAGGAACATTTCTGGGGATCGTGGAAAAGATTCCTTATCTAAAAGAGCTGGGCATCAACCAGATTCAATGCATGCCCGTCTATGAATTTGAGGAGTATCACGGGAACTATCAGAACTACTGGGGATACGGCAGAGGCCTTTATTTTGCACCGAAGGCGGCCTACAGTGCATCAGGATGTGCGGCATGCGAATTAAAGGAGATGGTCAGGGCCTGCCACAGTGCAGGAATCGAGGTAGTACTTGAGACCCCGTTTGCAGCAGGAATCCTGCCGCAAATGGCGCTTGAATGCCTCCGGTATTATATGCTGGAATACCACATCGATGGTTTTGTCGTGAATCCATACAATGTCCCGTGGGAGATGTTGACCAGAGATCCACTCTTAAAAGGCGTTAAGATCATGAAAAAGGAAGATGGTTTTCAGAATGTCATGCGCCGTTTCTTAAAAGGTGATGAGGGGATGGTCAATGACGTGATCTGGGCACTGCGCCATAATACGAACGAGGATGGGTGCTGTAATTATATTACGACGCACACAGGATTCACTCTGGCTGATCTTGTATCCTATGACGGTAAGCATAATGAGGCCAATGGAGAGAACAATCAGGATGGGCCGGACTATAACTATAGTTGGAATTGTGGAGTGGAAGGGCCGAGCAGGAAGAAGACGGTGACACAGCTTAGAAGAAATCAGGTCAGGAATGCCTTTTTCCTTTTGCTCCTGGCACAGGGGACACCGTGCCTTTTGGCAGGGGATGAGTTCGGCAATACCCAGAGTGGGAATAACAATGTCTACTGTCAGGATAATGAGCTTTCCTGGCTGAACTGGAATAAGCTTAAAAATCAGGAGGCTTTGTTTAAATATGTAAAGGCGCTGATCGCTCTTCGCAGCTCCCATCCGGTCCTTCATCGTTCTGACCTTTTGTCAGGACTGGATCAGACGGCATGCGGAACGCCGGATGTGTCTTACCACGGAGAAAATGCCTGGCGAATCCCGGCAGAAATCGCAAGCCGCCAGTTAGGAATCCTGTACAGCGGGAATGGATTGGGAGACCAGGATTGTTTTATCGCCTATAATATGCATTGGGAAACACATGCATTCGCACTTCCGACACTTGGAAAAAGAAAGAGGTGGTATCAGGCCATGGGAACTCAGGAAGGGGTTTTAGAGGAGGAGAAGCTTCTTGAGGACCAGAAGATGATGGAACTAGCACCAAGGAGTATTGTGCTTCTGCTCGGCAGGGAGACGAAAGAAGAAGTAAAATGCGGACAGGGAAATAGGAAAGAGGAAGGATATAAAAGGAAATGAAAGCAGTACAGCATTTTTGTACGATAACCAGACATAAGATTTTAGTGATGAAGGAATGCTTCCAGGTCGGTTTATATAAACAGGGACTTCTTCATGATCTTTCTAAGTACAGCTGGACCGAATTCAGGGTGGGATGCAAATACTACCAGGGCGACAGGAGCCCTAATAATGCGGAGCGTGAGAAGACAGGGTGTTCTCTTGCCTGGCTCCATCATAAAGGACGTAATAAGCACCATTACGAATACTGGATTGATTATGGGGACAACAAGGATGCAGCCATGACAGGGATGAAGATGCCTGTTCGTTATGTGGTGGAGATGTTTCTGGACCGGATTGCTGCAAGTAAGATCTATAAAGGTGCTGCGTATCGGGATACGGATCCGTTGGCTTACTTTCTGGGAGGCAAGGGGCAGTACCTGATGCACCCGGAGACGGAGGAACTTTTGGAGAAGCTTTTAAGGATGCTGGCAGAAAAGGGAGAGGAAGAGACCTTTCGGTATGTACGGCATGATATTCTAAGAAGGGATAAGAACAAAAAGGCTTCTGTGGAAGGAATCGAGACAACAACGGACGCGAAGATCCGGGATGAACAGAGCAGTCATGCATGAAGAACATGTGAGGACGGACAGATATTCATAGATTGAAAATAAAGGGCAGATGCTGAAGAATCGCAGGAACGAGACCACAGCATCTGCCCTTTATTTATCTGGGTATGGATTTCAGGGGGTCTTAGGATTACCCAGGGTAATACATCTGCGTATCCTGAATGTCGATCAATACCTCGTTTAAGTATTTTTTAGCCTGGTATTTTGCCATCGGAAGATTCATGTCCAGGTAATTTCCACAGTCCTTTGCAGATGCTCCCGGGACCTCACCTTCAAAGGAAGCGATGAAGCTAAACATTTCACGCATAAGGGGAACGATATCTGCGGATTCATAGTCCCCGGAGAGAAGCAGATAAAAGCCTGTGCGGCAGCCCATAGGACCGAAGTAAAGGACCTTCTCTTTATAGTCCGCATGGTTCCTTAAAAAGGTCGCACCTAAATGTTCTAGTGTGTGGACCTCTGCGGTATTCATGACAGGCTCTTCGTTTGGGTTGGTCATGCGGATGTCAAAAGTCGTCACAGGATAGTCGTTGACAGAGTCCTTTCTTGAGACATAAAGCCCGGGTACCAGTTTGATATGATCTATGGTGAAGCTTGTTATTTTTTTCATATAGATTCCTCCTTGAGATTTTCTTTGATACTACAGATTATTATAGCGGCAGTTGGGACTCCTGACAAGCGGGAATCTGCATGTAAGGAGAGATGGAAATATATCAGAAAAGCGGGGATAGGCATTGACTGGGAAGATGGGAGTGTTTATACTAAATAAGGTATTTTGAATCGATATGACATAAAAAGGGAAAGAGCAGGAGGCATTTATCATGAAATTGTATCTGGTCCGTCATGGGGAGACTCCATGGAACAAATTAAGAAAGGTCCAGGGGCATTCGGATATTCCGCTAAATGAATATGGGAGATATCTGGCAGAACAGACCGCTTTGGGGTTAAGAGAGGTAGATTTCAGTGTTGCATATACAAGTCCCTTGATTCGTGCACGGCAGACTGCAGAAATTATTCTTGCAGGCAGGGATATTTCTATTTATGATGAGCCAAGGATTCAGGAGATGGGATTTGGAGTCTGTGAAGGGATGTGCTGCAGAGGGGAGAACAAAGAACCAGGCAGCGATGAATTTAACAAGCTTTTTACGGATACCGCCAACTATCAGGTGCCGGAGGGCGGTGAATCTATTCAGGAAGTAGAAGCACGCGTGCAAAGTTTTCTGGAGGAAGTGTATAAAAAGGAAGAGCTGCAGGATAAAAATATCCTGATTTCTACGCACGGAGCAGCGCTGACCGCTATGCTGAATTGTATCAAGAACAAGAAAGAGCTTGCAGATTTCTGGGAAATGGGAGTACCGAAAAATTGTTCCGTCACAGAGGTGCAGGTGATTGATGGGAAGCCTGAGATACTCGTAGAAGGAAAGATTTTTTATTAGAAAGGACGCTTTGGAGGAGCTGTGTTTATCCAAAGCGTCTTTTTTAGAATTAGCAGTTATCATATTCATTCTAATGACTTCATTTACTTTCACTTTGCCTTTCTAATCGAAAACTGGTAAAATATACCAGACAGTACTTCCGTACAAATGTGCGATAATAGTAGTGTCGTAAAAGGAGGGAAAGGAATGCACAAAAGCTTTGGTTATGTGAGGGTATCTTCGAAAGACCAGAATGTAGAACGACAATTGGTGGCGATGGAGCCTTTGAAGATACCGGATAAAAATCTTTACGTGGAAAAGATATCTGGAAAAGATTTTGACAGGCCGCAGTATAAAAGACTTCTTAAGAATCTAAAGAGGGATGATGTTCTGTATGTGAAGTCAATTGACCGCTTGGGCAGGAACTATGAGGATATCATAGAACAGTGGAGGTACATAACGAAGGAAATCGGTGCTGATATTGTAGTGTTGGACATGCCGCTTTTGGACACACGGAAGGGAAAGGACTTGGTAGGGACGCTGATTGCGGATATTGTATTGCAGCTTTTATCCTTTGTCGCTCAGAGTGAACGGGAGAGTATCCGCCAAAGACAGGCAGAGGGAATTGCTGTGGCGAAGGCAAGAGGGGTCCATTTCGGGAGACGGTGCCTGAAAATACCCAAAACTTTTGAATTAGTGTACGGACAGTGGAAACGGAAGGAAATCAGTGCAAGAGAAGCATCCAGGAGGCTGAATGTGGATTTTAAAACATTTAAAAAGTGGTGCATCCAGAGGGAAGAAATGTAAAAATATGGTAGAAATAATGTAGAAAAAGGTAGACTTTATTCTGCATTATTGATAATATAATATTAGTTGGATGCATTTGTTGATGAAAAAGGTAGACTTTTGTCTGCAAATGCATTCTTATACTTTTTAGACAAAAAGTTTTATTCTGTCTTGGGAAAGAGTAACAGAATTCCCAAAGAATTTTTCTTCATTTAATATAGGTTAATCTTATCAATAATGCAGAATAAAGTCTGCTTTAATCCGCAGTGCCACAAGGAGGAGTAGTTATGTCAAAAGAAGAAGGGCTGTTAGAAGTCCTGACACATCAGGTAGGTGCGAATTATATTTCTGATTTAAGGAAGAACTCATTCCATGAGTCTTTGATCAGTGTGATAGAGAACTTAGAGAGTTCCGCCTATTCTGTTAAGGAATGGTGTGATGTGCTGGACTATTTGTCAGGAAAGAAGTTAGAAATCGGGAGTCCACAGGAGGGTAAGAAGGCCCTGATTCAGGCTTTAGAGGAAGCGTAAAGAAAGTAAAGGGAAACAAGAAGAAAAGCTGCTTCACGGTATCGCTGATATTACTATCAGCCCGTGATGCAGCTTTTTTACTAAGAAAGTTGCGAAGCAGCTTTTGAATATCCGCTTCGGCAGACGTCCTTTGGAAAAAAAGATGTCTTCTAATCTTCGTCTTCTGTCTCCACAGTATAAGTATATCTCTTTCTAGCCATCTCATCGCTTTCCAGATACTCATCATAAGTAGTGATCTTATCAATCAGTTTACCGCCAGGTACGATTTCCATAATGCGGTTTGCCGTTGTCTGTACGATCTGATGGTCACGTGATGTGAAGAGCAGTACGCCTGGGAATTTGATCATTCCGTTGTTCAGGGCAGTGATAGACTCCATATCCAAGTGGTTGGTCGGCTCATCAAGAAGCAGGACATTAGCGCCTGAGATCATCATCTTGGAGAGCAGGCAGCGTACTTTTTCTCCACCGGAGAGTACTTTCAGACGCTTCACGCCATCCTCACCTGCAAACAGCATTCTGCCAAGGAATCCACGGACATAAGTTGCATCCTTGTCATCCGAATATTGGGTCAGCCATTCTGTGATGGTATAATCATTATCGAACTCACCACCAAAATCCTTCGGGAAATAAGCCTGTGAGGTGGTAATTCCCCATTTGTAGGTACCTTCATCCGGTTCCATCTCGCCGATCAGAATCTTGAACAGTACAGTCTTTGCAAGCTCGTTGCTTCCAACAAAAGCGACCTTGTCATCATGTCCCAGTGTGAAGGAGATATTGTCCAGAATCTTCTCACCGTCGATCGTCTTGGAAAGTCCTTCTACGGTGAGGACCTCATTGCCGATCTCACGCTTCGGACGGAAATCGATGTAAGGATATTTTCTACTGGAAGGCTTGATCTCATCCAGCTCGATCTTCTCCAAGGCTTTCTTTCTGGAGGTAGCCTGTTTGGATTTGGATGCGTTGGCACTGAATCGGGAAATAAATTCCTGCAGCTCCTTGATTTTTTCTTCCTTCTTCTTATTCGCTTCCTTCATCTGGCGGATTAAGAGCTGACTGGATTCATACCAGAAGTCATAGTTTCCGGCATAAAGCTGAATCTTGCCGTAGTCGATATCTGCAATCTGTGTACATACCTTGTTCAAGAAGTAACGGTCATGAGATACAACAATCACGGTGTTCTCAAAGTTGATCAGGAATTCCTCCAGCCATGCGATGGCATCCAGATCCAGATGGTTCGTAGGCTCGTCCAAAAGCAGGATATCTGGATTGCCGAACAATGCCTGCGCAAGCAGGACCTTGACTTTTTCTGCTCCGGTCAGGTCTTTCAGATATTTGTAGTGGAGTTCAGTGTCGATTCCAAGTCCGTTCAATAAGGTCGCAGCATCTGATTCTGCTTCCCAGCCGTTCATGGTAGCGAATTCAGCCTCCAGTTCGCTGGCTTTGATTCCGTCCTCGTCTGTAAAATCTTCTTTGGCATAAATAACTTCCTTTTCTTTCATGATTTCATACAGACGTGCATTTCCCATGATAACGGTATCCAATACCAAGTATTCATCGTATTTGTAATGATCCTGCTGCAGAAAAGAAAGACGCTCACCTGGTGTGATGACCACTTCTCCCTTAGTCGGCTCCAACTGACCGGACAGGATCTTTAAGAATGTGGATTTGCCGGCTCCATTGGCGCCGATCATTCCATAACAGTTGCCTTCAGTGAACTTGATGTTCACATCTTCAAACAGCGCTTTTTTTCCAACGCGCAATGTCACATTATTTGCACTGATCATGTTCATAATCTCCTTTAAAAAATCGTATTCAGTCTGCGGGCAGAATAGCTCCCGGCAGTACTTTTATCCCAACGCTTATATTAACACGAGAAGCAGGGAAATGGCAAGGTTTCCGTAGGTTTTCGGGAAATTTAACAAGATTGAGGTTTTCGAATCAGGAAAATCGTTATATAATGGGAACATAAAAGCGAGGAGGCATAAAAAATGCAGAAAGCAACATTAGTACTGGAGGGCGGAGCTACCAGAGGAGTATTCACATCAGGGGCATTAGATTACCTGATGGAGAAGGAATTATATATGTCACATGTGATCGGTGTGTCGGCGGGGGCCTGCAATGCAGTAGATTATGTGTCGAGACAGCCGGGCAGGACAAGGGACTGCATGATACCGACAGATAAAAGCGGGAATTATTATTATGGCTTCCGTAAGTTCGTAAAGGAAAAGAGTCTGATGAACATGGATCTGATTTTTGATGTGTTTCCGAATCAGTTAATTCCTTTCGATTATGATACCTATTTTCAATCAGAGATAGAATGTGAGCTTGTGGTGACGAATTGTCTCACCGGGAAAGCAGAATACTTTAACGAGAAGAAGAGCAAAGAACGGTTGATGAAAATCTGCCGTGCGTCTTCGAGCATGCCGTTAGTTACCCCAATCGTGAATATTGAGGATGTGCCTTATCTGGACGGCGGGCTGGCGGACAGTGTACCTTTAAAAAGAGCACTGGAACAAGGAAATGAGAAGGTCGTGGTCATTCTTACAAGGAATGCGGGATACCGAAAGAAGACGGTATCAAAAGGGATGGCTAAGCTGTACCGTAAGGCTTACTCCTCCTATCCGAAGCTTGTGAAGGCGATTCTTCGCAGAAGCTTCTATTACAATCGAACAATGAATCAGTTGGAGGCTTTAGAGAGAGAAGGGAAGATCTTTGTCCTTCGTCCTCTTGTGAAGCCGGTGGCAAGACTGGAGCGGAACAAAGAGACATTGAACGCTTTTTATGACCATGGATATCAACTGATGGAAAAAGAATATGACAGATTGATGGAATATCTGGAAAAATAAGGACAGGAGGTACAATCTATGAATCTGTATGAACATCACATTTCTACACAGTATGCACAGCAGATGATAAAAGTGACGAACATGGTGAGGGAAGACGTGGCAAAAAGCGGTGTGAAGGAAGGCATTGCCGTTGTGTTCTCTCCTCATACGACCGCGGGATTCACTATCAATGAGAATGCAGACCCAGATGTCGTTCATGACATGCTCCTGGGATTTGAAGAGGTGTTCCCGACTAAGGCAGAGTTTTACCAGCATGCGGAGGGCAATTCCCATGCGCACATGAAGACGACGATGACAGGACCGGCCCAGACCTTGATTTTACATGATGGAGAGATTTTGTTCGGTATCTGGCAGGATCTGTATTTTTGTGAATATGACGGACCGAGGAACCGGACATTTTTTGTGAAGATCATAGAGGGGTAGGAGATTATGGTTAAGAAGACATTAGATTATACACAGAACAGAGAACTATCCTGGCTGCGCTTTAACCAGAGAGTTCTGGAGGAGGCGAGGGACGAGACCGTGCCTCTTTTGGAACGTATGAAGTTCGTTGCCATTTTTACGAGCAATCTGGATGAATTCTTCATGATCCGTGTGGGTAGCCTGTACGATATGGCTTCCGTAGATAATAAGAGCGTTGATCTAAAGTCCGGCATGACGCCGCAGGAACAGTTGGATGCAATTTATGCAGCAGTGGCACCGCTTTATAAGGAGCGGGACAAGACGTATTCGGAGATTAAAAAGCAGCTCCATCCTTACGGAGTGTGCGGATTGGATTTTAAGGAGTTAGAACCTCAGGAGAAGAAATATGTAAAGAAGTATTTCAAGGAACAGATCCTTCCGATACTTTCTCCCCAGATCGTGGACGCGAACCATCCATTCCCACATCTTCTCAATAAAGACATTTATGTGGTGGCTGACTTAAAGTTCGAGAATAAGAGCATGATGGGAATCGTGCCGGTCCCACAATTCATTTCAGATATCCTGTATCTTCCAGGTCATGATATCCGTTATATCCGTATGGAGAAGGTGATCATGGAATACTTGGATATTGTATTCGAACAGTATCAGGTATCCGGGAAGAATTACATTTGTGTGACACGCAATGCGGATGTCTCCCCAGATGATGAGGCCTATGCTGACAGTGAGGATTTCCGGTTCATCATGAAAGAGACCCTGCACAAGCGGAGAAGGATGGCGGTGGTGCGTCTTGAGGTCGCGAATCCGCTGACCAAAGAGATGGAGAAGTATTTCTGCGATAAGTTCAATATCACGCCGGAATGTATTTTCCGTACCAAGATGCCGATGAAGCTGGAATTCATGTTCGCCATTGCGGAAAAAGTGCCGGCTTCCATGAAGCGTTCCCTGATCGATGAGCCGTTCATTCCGCAGCCGTCGTCTTCCGTGACGGAGGGCAGTGTGATGGCACAGGTGAAGAAAAGGGACATCCTGCTTTCCTATCCTTATGAGAGCATGGAGCCGTTTCTGCAGATGATTCGGGAAGCCTCCGTCGACCCGAATGTCATGACCATCAAAATCACAATTTACCGTCTGGCTAAGAAGACCAGGCTGGTCGAGTATCTATGTGCTGCTGCGGAGAATGGAAAAGAGGTCACAGTCCTCATTGAGCTGCGTGCACGGTTCGATGAGCAGAATAATATTGACTGGTCCGAACGTATGGAAGAGGCCGGATGCCGGGTGATCTATGGTTTTGAGGGGTATAAGGTACATTCTAAGATTTGCCTTATTACATATCGGAATAAGAATGAAATCAAGTATATCACGCAGATCGGAACCGGAAATTATAATGAAAAGACGGCCAAGATGTATACAGATTTCTCCTTGATGACTGCCAGCCAGGCAATTGGGGAGGATGCGGCAGTATTTTTTAAGAATATGTCTATCGGTAATTTAGATGGAGCATACCAGCATCTGATCGTGTCTCCGACCAGCTTAAAGCCGAAGGTGCTGCTCCTTATGGATGAGGAGATTAAAAAGGGTGCCGACGGAAGAATCATTATGAAAATGAACTCTGTGACAGATATGGATTTCATCAATAAAGTAGCAGAGGCTTCTAAGGCGGGTGTGAAGATTGATTTGATCGTACGCGGAATCTGCTGCATCCTGCCGGGAATTCCAGGTGAGACTGAGAACCTGACTGTCACCAGCATCGTGGGACGTTATCTGGAACACCCCAGAGTATTTGTATTTGGTCAGGGGATGGACCAGAAGGTCTATATTGGATCTGCGGATATGATGACGAGAAATACAGAAAAACGTGTTGAGGTCGCCTGTCCGATTTATGACGAAACCATTAGAAAACGTTTGGTACGCAGCTTGAATGTGATGCTCGCGGATAATGTAAAAGCAAGGATGATGCAAAGCGATGGAACCTACCAGAAGAAAGAAGTATCTGAGAAAATCATAAATTCCCAGGAGGTCTTCATGAAAGAGGCTCTGCGTGCGAAGAGACCACAGCAGATCGTGGAAAAGCCTTCTTTCCTGAAGCGTCTGAGAAGATTCTTTCGATAATCTAGGCTTGACAGGAGGAAAAGTAAAATGAGCATTTTAGAAAAAAGAGAATTTGGAACCACGAAAGATGGAACAATGGCATATCTTTATACAATCGAAAATCAGAACGGGATGAAGATGACAGTCACAGATTTCGGAGCAGCATTGGTGAATCTGTTCGTACCGGACCGGGATGGGAACCTAAGAGACGTAGTCCTTGGATATGACGATGCCCGGACCTACGAGGAGAGAGGCGCGTTCTTTGGAGCAGCGGTCGGAAGGAGTGCCAATCGGATAAAAGGAGCTGCCTTTGAAATCAATGGTGTTTCCTATCAGTTGGAAAAGAACGACAATGGAGAAAATAACCTTCACAGCGGGAATGACTTTTATAATAAACGTTTCTGGAAGGTGGTACAGGAAAAAGAGGATTCCATCACATTTGAACTCTACAGTCCAGACAAAGACCAGGGGTATCCAGGAGCACTTACGATGCGTGTCACCTATGAATTGACAGCGGATGGAACACTCCATTTAGAATATGAGGCAGTCCCGGACAAGGATACGATTATTAATATGACGAACCATAGTTATTTTAACCTGGGAGGACATGACAGCGGGGATGTATTGAACCATAAGCTGACCATCGATGCGGACTATTTTACAAGGGCAGACGCACAGTCCATTCCGACAGGGGAACTGCTGGAGGTCGCCGGCACTCCGATGGACTTTCGAAGTCCTCATGCAATCGGGGAAAGGATTGATGCAGATTATGAGGCCACCCGCCTGGGCGGTGGATATGACCACAACTGGGTATTGAAAAATGATGGGAAATTTGCTAAAGTAGCTGAAGCTGCAGATGAGGAGAGCGGCATTGGGATGGAGGTCTGGACGGATCTGCCGGGCATGCAGGTGTATACGGCAAATTTCCTGGAAAATGAGCCGGGAAAAGGCGGTGTCCTATATCAGGGACGCTCTGCAGTCTGTTTCGAGACACAGTATTTCCCGGATGCCATTCATCATGATCATTTTGCAGGCCCGGTATGTAAAGCAGGAGAGACTTACAGGACTGTCACAGAATACCGGTTTGATAGACTATAAAGAGAAAAGCAGGCAGTATAAGTATTTATGGGGAAATCAGTATATATCGCGGAGAAACCGAGTGTAGCTCAGGAATTCGCAAAAGCATTAAAATTGAATACAAGACGCAAGGATGGGTATTTGGAATCTGATGATGCGATCGTGACCTGGTGTGTCGGACATCTGGTCACGATGAGCTATCCAGAAGTGTATGACCCGGCTCTGAAACGCTGGAGCTTGAATACGCTGCCCTTTATTCCAGAGAACTTTAAATATGAGGTGATTCCGGCGGTGGCGAAGCAGTTCCAGATCGTGAGCAGCCTTCTGAATAGAGACGATGTGGAAACAATCTATGTTTGCACGGACTCCGGGCGGGAAGGAGAATATATCTACCGTCTGGTGGAGCAGGAAGCTCAGGTGGAAGGAAAGAAACGGCGGCGTGTCTGGATCGATTCCCAGACAGAGGAGGAAATCCTGCGTGGAATCCGGGAAGCAAAGGACTTATCGGAATATGATAACTTGAGTGCTTCTGCCTATCTAAGGGCAAAAGAAGACTATCTGATGGGAATTAATTTTTCCCGTCTGCTGACCCTGAAATACGGGAACAGCATCTCAAACTATCTGCATACCAAATATGCAGTCATTTCTGTAGGACGTGTCATGACCTGTGTGCTGGGAATGGTCGTACGCAGGGAAAGAGAAATCCGTGATTTTGTGAAAACGCCGTTCTACCGTGTCCTTAGCACCATCGAGGCACAGGGGCAGACGTTCGAAGGCGAGTGGAGGGCTGTAAAAGGCTCCCGGTATTTTGAATCCTTCGATTTATATAAAGAGAACGGTTTCAAAAAAAGAGAAAAAGCGGAAGAATTAGTGGATCACCTCAAGAATCCAGAGCCGGTGAACTGCCAGATTGTCTCGATTGAGAAGAAAAAGGAAAAGAAAAATCCTCCACTTCTATATAATCTGGCGGAGCTGCAGAATGACTGCTCCAAACGGTTCAAGATCAGTCCAGATGAGACGCTGCGGATCGTGCAGGAGCTTTATGAGAAAAAACTGGTTACATACCCAAGGACCGATGCCAGAGTGCTGTCCACTGCGGTGGCAAAGGAAATCAACAGGAATTTGAATGGTCTTTCCAAGTATCCGATGGCGGCTCCCTATCTTCAGGATATCCTTGGATTTGGCAGTCATAAAGGGCTGGCGAAGACAAGATATGTCAATGATAAGCAGATTACGGACCATTATGCCATTATCCCGACAGGGCAGGGCTTGAGTGCTCTGAAATCTGTTTCTGCGACAGCCGGAAAGGTCTATGATTGTATCGTGCGGCGGTTCTTGAGTATTTTTTATCCGCCGGCCGTATACCAAAAGGTTTCGCTCACAACGAAAATCAAGGAGGAATGCTTCTTTTCCAGCTTCAAGGTTTTGGCAGAGGAGGGATATCTAAAGGTGGTGGGCGTTCCTCAGACGAAGAAAAACAGTGCTTCATCGGGAAACCCCGGCACAGAGGCTGACGGACAGAATTCGGATATACAGGATATTGGAGAAGAGTCTGGGCAGGATTTGGATACCAGCTTCTTCCAGGTGATTCAGGGTCTGAAGAAGGGAGCGGTGCTCCCGGTGAAGGCACTGGAGATCAAGGAGGGGGAGACTTCCCCGCCGAAACGTTATAATTCTGGTTCCATCATCCTGGCCATGGAAAATGCCGGCCAGCTCATTGAAGATGAGGAGCTGCGCGCCCAGATCAAAGGAAGCGGAATCGGGACCAGTGCGACCCGCGCTGAGATTCTGAAAAAGTTAATTCATATTAAATATTTGGCGCTCAATAAAAAGACACAGATCATTACCCCAACCCTCCAGGGGGAGATGGTGTTCGATGTGGTGGAGAATTCCATCAAATCTCTGTTAAATCCAGAGCTTACTGCAAGCTGGGAGAAGGGACTGAATTACGTGGCTGACGGAGAAATTACACCGGATGAATACATGAAGAAGCTGGATCATTTCATCATCAGCCGGACCAATGGGGTAAAGGGGCTGAATAATCAGTATCAGCTCCGCGGCTGCTATGACAGGGCTGCGCAGTTCTATAAAAAACAGGGAACAAAGAAACAGGAAACAAAATAAGAGAGAAACGACTAGACCGGCGGAACAGGCAGTGCACTGAGATGGCGGCAATGTGAGAAGGAGGAATGGGCATGAGAGAAGTATTAGTGACAATTCCGGTGGAACCACAGCATAAGATATGTTTGGAGAATGCGGTGCCAGCCTCAGAAGGAGGCCGTGAACTGCATTTTACCTATCTTGCAAAAGAGAATGTGACGCAGGAGATGGTAGAGAATGCGGAGGTGATCTTGGGGAATGTGAACCCAGAATACTTAAGGCGGGCCGGCAGACTGAAACTGCTGCAACTGGACAGTGCAGGGGCTGCCTCTTACACAGTCCCCGGGGTGATGCCTCCAAAAGCCCAGCTGGCGAATGCAACGGGGGCGTATGGTCTTGCGGTCTCAGAACATATGCTGGCCTCTGTATTGATGCTGGTCAAAAAGCTGCATCTTTACCAGCAGAATATGCAGCATCATCAATGGAAAGATGAAGGTCAGGTCAGCTCGATCCGTGATTCTGTCACTCTGGTAATAGGTCTCGGGGATATAGGCGGACAGTTCGCCAAGAAGATGCACGCGCTGGGCAGTCATGTCATCGGAGTGCGCAGAAACCAGGCGAAAAGGCCGGATTATGTAGATGAAATGTACCAGATGGAGGAATTAGATTCTTTATTGGGAAGGGCAGATATTGTTGCCTGTTCTCTTCCCGGAACTCCCCAGACCGAGCATCTGATCAATAAAGAACGAATCGCAAAGATGAAGGACGGAGCATTTTTGATTAATGCAGGCAGAGGCAGTCTGATTCCGACCAAAGATTTATGTGAAGCGTTGTACAGTGGAAAGCTGGGCGGTGCGGCAATCGATGTGGCGGAGCAGGAACCGCTTCCAGAAGACTCTATGCTCTGGGATGCGCCGAATCTTTTGGTGACGCCACATATTTCAGGAAACTACCACATGCGGCAGATCAAGGAAATGATCGTTGAGATTGCCGCAGACAATTTAAAGGCAGTCATGTCAGGCGGCCGCATCAAGAATGAAGTAGACTTTCAGACCGGCTATAGAAAATTCCAAGAGCCGGAAGACATTTAGGAGGAGATTATCATGACACAATTAACTGTAAAAGAACTTTACACACTGGAGGAGACGATCGCAAAGGATATTTTTGAGGGAGTGGTCTATCCATGGGAGGTTCTTCCAAAAATCAGTGGTTTCATCTTGGAACTTGGTGCAAAATTGAGTGAAGAGGAATATGAAAAGCGCGGCGAGAACATCTGGATCGCAAAATCCGCAAAGGTGGCGCCGACAGCCTCCATCACTGGTCCCGCAATCATCGGAAAAGAAGCGGAAATCAGACATTGTGCATTTATCAGGGGCAATGCGATTGTTGGAGAAGGAGCCGTTGTTGGAAATTCGACTGAGTTAAAGAACGTGATCTTGTTTAATAAAGTACAGGTTCCTCATTACAACTATGTCGGTGACTCTATCCTCGGATACAAATCTCATATGGGTGCAGGCTCTATTACTTCCAATGTAAAATCCGATAAAAAGCTGGTGGTCGTAAAAACACCAGAGGGAAATATAGAGACAGGAATGAAAAAATTCGGTGCGATGCTGGGTGACGAGGTAGAAGTAGGCTGTGGGAGCGTTCTAAATCCTGGAACAGTGGTAGGCAGCCATACAAATATCTATCCGTTGTCATCGGTAAGAGGATATGTACCGGGTGGAAGTATTTATAAAAAGCAAGGCGAAGTTGTAGAAAAAGAATAGTATAATAAGATGTACGGACGTAAGGGCGTAAGGCGGTATCAGTGAAATAATATATTGTCTTACGCCCTGATTCTTTTTGTGCTCGACAGCCTTTCCACATTTCAAGGAATCTTTTCCAATGCCGGATCTGCTGAAATTTCTCTGGCAAATAGAATATCTATATGATATAATAACTCCATCAACCGGCATTTCATGAAAATTCTATTTTTCTGAAAATTCAGGCATTTCGCCAGCGAATTCAAGTTGATAAAATTAAAAGAGAATGGTCGTGATGCTTATGAGTGTAGTGTCTCTTTATTGAAATCGCATAGGGCGTATATTAAATAAGGGGAACCGTGTTTGGCAGAAGCCGATGAAAGTAAAAAGATAAAATAAAAAAGAAAAGTCCTGATTAATGGACATGTAATGTTGTATAATAAGTTTATAAAATTGTTGTTGACATTTGACAATAAGTATAATAGTATATTAGTAGAAAACGAACAATTGTTCGAACGACAAAAAGGAGATTTTTTAATTATGGCAAATAGTAATGAAGATAAGAAGAAAGCGTTGGATGCAGCGATTGCAAAGTTAGAGAAGGATTTTGGAAAAGGAACAGTTATGAAGCTTGGGGAATCAGGTGCCAAGGTGGCAGTTGAGACAGTACCTACAGGATGTCTGAGCCTGGATCTGGCACTGGGGCTTGGCGGTGTTCCGAAGGGGCGTGTGATTGAGGTCTACGGACCAGAGTCCAGTGGTAAGACGACAGTCGCATTACATATGATCGCAGAGGTACAGAAGAGAGGCGGGATTGCCGGATTTATTGATGCAGAGCATGCGCTGGATCCGGTATATGCGAAGAATATTGGTGTAGATATCGATGAATTGTATATTTCACAGCCGGACAGCGGTGACCAGGCCCTGGAGATCGCGGAGACGATGGTGCGTTCTGGAGCGATTGATATCATTGTTATCGACTCCGTTGCTGCTCTGGTTCCGAGACAGGAGATCGAGGGAGATATGGGAGACAGCCATGTAGGTCTTCAGGCGAGATTGATGTCTCAGGCTTTGAGAAAGCTGACTCCGGTTATCAGTAAGTCGAACTGTGTTGTGATCTTTATTAACCAGTTGCGTGAAAAGGTCGGTGTTATGTTCGGAAATCCAGAGACGACAACGGGTGGACGTGCATTGAAGTTCTATGCATCTGTCAGAATGGATGTCAGAAGGATTGAGACCTTAAAGCAGAGCGGTGAGATGGTTGGTAACCGTACCCGTATCAAGATTGTTAAGAATAAGATCGCACCTCCTTTTAAAGAAGCAGAGTTTGATATTATGTTCGGAAAGGGGATTTCCAAGGAAGGAGATATCCTAGATCTGGCAGCAGGAATCGACGTAGTGAACAAGAGCGGTGCCTGGTATGCATACAATGGTGAGAAAATCGGACAGGGAAGAGAGAATGCCAAGGCGTATCTCGCAGAACATCCAGAGCTTTTGGAAGAACTGGATCACAAGGTGCGTTCCTATTACAAGCTGAATGGGGAAGGCAAAGATGAGACAGAGGAAAGTGATTTAAAGCTGACAAAGAAAGCAAAAGAAACTGCAAAAGCAGATACATCTGCAAAAACGGCAGATAAGGCAGAGAAGAGTGCCGTAGGCAGCCCAGAGGCCGTGAAAGCAGAATAAAGAACAGCAGGAATAGACAGGAGAATATATAGATTATGACAGTTACTAAGTTAGAATCTGTTATGAAGACAAAATATAAAGTATTCCTGGATGGAGAGTTCGCCTTTGTATTATATAAGGGCGAACTTTCGCGTTATGGAATCCGGGAAGGGATACAAGTGGAAGATGAACTGCGTGAAAAGGTCATGAATGAAGTCATATTGAAGAAGGCCAAACTCAGGGCCATGCATCTTCTGGAGGATATGGACCGCACAGAGTCGGGACTTAGGGATAAGCTGAAGCAGGGACTGTATCCAGAGGAGGCAGTGGAAGGAGCGATCCAATATGTGAAGTCCTTCGGATATATTGACGATCTCCAATATGCGCGTCGGTTCATTGAGAGCAGGAAGCACATGAAAAGCAGAAGAGAGATCTATGCCCAGTTGTGCAGTAAAGGTGTTTCATCAGATAAAATCGAACTGGCATTCGAAGACTGCTATGAGATGGGCGGAGAGAAGGAAGCTATTTTGCAGGTGATCCGCAAAAAAAAGGTCGATCCGACACAGGCGACAGAGGAAGAAATGCGCAGATTATACGGTTATTTGGCCCGGAAAGGATTCCGTTATGATGATATCCGTCAAGTGATACAAAATTATAATGAGAATGCTTGACATAGTTGTGAAAACAGTATAAAATTTAACTGTTGTATTTAAAGCAAAATGTACAATGAAAATTGAATAAGGAGGTGCTCCTGTGCCAACAATGATTAGTATTGTTATTGCCGTAGCCCTCGCGTTGATAGTTGGTATTATTACTCACTTTGTAACGGTTTCCAATTTGAAGAACAATGCAGCTTCTAAGATTGGGAATGCCGAAGCAAAGGCAAGAGAGATAATTGATGATGCCGTAAAGACTGCTGAGACAACGAAAAAAGAAGCTCTTTTAGAGGTGAAGGAAGAGTCGATCAGGACGAAGAATGAACTGGAAAAAGAGACGAAGGAAAGAAGAGCCGAATTGCAGCGCTACGAGAAGAGAGTGCTCGCAAAAGAAGAGGCCGTGGATAAGCGGTCAGAGGCAATCGAACAGCGGGAAGTCAAGTTTACAGCAAAAGAAGAACAACTAAAGCAGCGTGAAGTGAAGGTAGAAGAACTCAGTCAGAAGAGAGTACAGGAACTAGAAAGAATCTCAGGACTTACCTCCGAACAAGCAAAAGAATATCTGTTGAAAACTGTTGAAGAAGATGTGAAACATGACACAGCTAAGATGGTCAGAGAGCTGGAATCACAGGCGAAGGAAGATGCGGACAAGAAAGCAAAGGAATATGTTGTCAATGCGATCCAGAGATGTGCAGCAGACCATGTGGCTGAGACTACAATTTCTGTAGTGCAGCTTCCAAGTGATGAAATGAAAGGAAGAATCATCGGACGAGAGGGACGTAATATCAGAACTCTCGAGACTTTGACCGGCGTCGAGCTGATTATCGACGATACGCCGGAAGCAGTCGTCTTATCTGGATTCGATCCAATCAGAAGGGAAGTTGCAAGGATTGCCCTTGAAAGGTTGATTGTGGATGGACGTATCCATCCTGCAAGAATCGAGGAGATGGTAGAAAAAGCACAAAAAGAAGTGGACACCATGATCAGGGAAGAAGGAGAGGCAGCAGCGTTAGAAGTTGGTGTGCCGGGAATTCATCCAGAACTGATTCGTCTGTTAGGACGTATGAAGTTCAGAACAAGTTATGGTCAGAATGCATTGAAGCATTCTGTGGAGGTTGCCCAGTTATCAGGACTTCTGGCCGGCGAGATCGGTCTGGATGTCAGGATGGCGAAGCGTGCAGGTCTTCTGCATGATATTGGCAAGTCGATCGACCACGATGTGGAAGGTTCACATATTCAGATTGGTTCAGACCTTTGCAGGAAGTATAAAGAGTCTGCTACAGTCATCAATGCAGTAGAAGCTCATCATGGAGATGTAGAGCCTCAGACATTGATTGCATGTGTAGTACAGGCAGCCGATACGATTTCTGCAGCAAGACCAGGTGCAAGAAGAGAAACAATTGAAACATACACAAACAGATTGAAACAATTAGAAGAGATCTCAAACCAGTTTAAAGGTGTTGAGAAGTCTTTTGCTATTCAAGCAGGTAGAGAGATTCGAGTAATGGTAGTTCCGGAACAAGTATCTGATGATGACATGGTACTTATGGCCAGAGAAATTGCAAAGCAGATTGAATTTGAGTTGGAATATCCAGGCCAGATCAAAGTAAATGTAATCCGTGAATCACGAGTTACAGATTATGCGAAATAATCCATATCAGATAGGAATTGAATGTACAGCCCTTGTCGAAAGACAAGGGCTTTTTTATGATACAGGAAAGCTCGAAGATTTTCCTGTATCATAAAAATCCTTCGGGGGATGCGCACTTCGTTACTTGGAATATACTATATGATATTTCTCGTTCATTTCTGGTGCAGGCTCTACATCAACATCTATAATTTGGCTGATGATTCCGTGACGGCACAGTGTTCGGGATACGGAATATCCCATATATTTAGCGTGTGGCCAGTTATCGTCTGTTTTTCCATTTCCAACAGGCACATATAAAGTCATTTCTGTTTTCCCTTCCTGATCGGCCTTTACCATTTGGTCGATCAAATCTTGGCTGACAGAAATACAGACTTTCGAATTTAAAGATCCCATATTGGACTCTCTGAAGATCTGTTCGCCGACCAAGATATCCATGAGAACGATATACAAGATTAATGGAACGGCCAAGGTGGTTTTCGGATGTTCTTGTAATACATATATAAATGATCCCATTACAAATAAAAAGCCGTAAAAGAAGATTCCGAAAGAGACATCTGTTCTTGATAAATAGCCACTTCCTGATACACCACAAAGCAGTACTAAAAAGATTGTGACAACTACGGTGCATATCAAAGTTTCTATTACAGTGTCTCGATAATATTTATCAATTTCTCTTTTGTTCTTAGAACGTATCCAGGTTACTATAGCAATTCCAACTGCCAATATAAATATCCGGCATGTCATTCTATTTAGTTGATACAAATATGCAAAAAGAATGTTAAGTGTTTCTTTGATTTGGATACTACTAGAAGCGATGCTGGCGCTTCGCTCTCCAGCAGCTTCATATACCAGGGAAATCAACCAGAATCCAATACATACAATTGAGAAAAGATTTTCTTTGATGAATTCCCATACTGTTTTCTGTCTTTTTTTTATGAAAGAAATAAATGCTAATAAGAAGTTGTATCCTATATAAGAAATTAAAATAATAGTTGGAAATAAATTTGATAAAATTGAAAGGTAGATCAATAATATCAAACAACCTTTTTTAAGAAGATTTCCGTTATTCCATGTTGTATTAAGATCTGTTGGGCCAGCCATAAACCATAATACAATGCCTGCATTCATCAAATTGGGCAATACATAATAAAAATAGCAAGTAACATTCTCGGAAAAGAATAAATAGGAATTTCCTGCCCAGCCGTTTTTTAGAATGCTAAAATGAAACAACAAAAATGCAAGTGTACATACTATTGCCTGTGTGTCTGTCGCTTTAAATTTTACTTTTATCCATTTCCAGAACAAAATCAAATAAATGAAGATTGCTGCACTAATTACAAAACCAAAAGTCAGAGTCATAGATAAAAGATAATCATGAACAAGTGGCTTGACTAAAAAAGCAGCGATATAGGCAATGAAAGGCAGGAAAGTTTCCGGGAAGACCCTGCATGGATTCCAGTCTTTCCATAAAGGATAAGCCTGTCTTACATAGGAAATATTACTCCAATCATCTGAATCATAGATTACTAAAGGATGGATCTCTGTAAAAAATATAAATAAAAACAAAAAGGTACAGGCCCAGAAGAAAAATTTACCGTAAGCGCTTGGCTTAAACTTAAATTTTTCACTCTTTATTTTTTCTGTCTGCAATGCTCCTATTTTTGAACTCATTTTGTTGCGTTCCCCCTACATTCGTCATTTTTTCTGAATTGAAATTGGTAATCAAATCTGATTTAGATATTAGCATATATTTCATAATATGACAATTCATAGCAGCCAATAAAAGGGGCTCATGATTATTTTAAAATAAAACGGAAAGCAAACGGATCAGTCCTCAAAAGTGAGGTTGGAGAAGCTTGGCAGCGAGTTTGGACAGATGTCGCAGACAGGGGCAGAAGACAAAATGAAATAATTCCTGAAAAGTTTTTTAGGAAAATGCAGGATTTTGATTTATAAATTGCAAAACAAGGATTTGGGAGGTGGAAAGAAAGGCGAAATTGGAAAAAATAAGAATCTGAGAGAAAATAATCTTGCATTACTGCAGAACTTATATTATAATAAAAAACCAGTATATGTCTCTGTTGGTTTTTGATATCTCATGGGCTGGCCTTATCGGCTTTCGGGTACAATGGGGAAGTTCTATTGGGTTTCTGAGAATCTTGGGAACACTTATAGAATCAGCAGCCTTTCAATAGAAAGGTCTGCTAAACTTAAAAATTTTTATTATGGAAAATGGAGGATGGAGAAATGTCATTAACATTATCAAAAAAAGCATCAGGCGTAAAGCCTTCATCAACTTTAGCAATCACTGCAAAGGCGAAGGCAATGAAGGCGGAGGGAATCGATGTCGTTGGATTTGGTGCCGGGGAACCGGATTTTAACACACCAGAAAATATCAATGAAGCGGCAATCAAGGCAATCAAAGATGGATTTACAAAATATACTCCTGCATCCGGGACAGAAGAGCTAAAGAAGGCGGTCTGTGCAAAATTTGAGAGTTTCAATGGGCTTCATTATGAACCGAATCAGATCGTGATCAGTAATGGTGGAAAGCACTCTCTGACGAATATTTTTGAAGCAATCCTGAATCCAGGGGATGAGGTGATCATTCCGGCTCCATATTGGCTGACATATCCTGAAATCGTAAAGTTGAGCGATGGCATCCCGGTAGTGGTATATGGCTCAAAGGAAAATGGGTATAAGGTGACAGCACAGCAGATCCGTAATGCAGTTACAGAGAATACAAAGGCACTGATCTTAAATTCTCCTTCCAATCCGACAGGTATGATTTATTCGGAGGAGGAGCTTCGTGCCATCGCGGAGGTGGCAGTGGAAAAGGATTTCTACGTTGTGGCTGATGAGATGTATGAGTATCTGATCTATGGGGAGAAGAAGCATATCAGTATCGCTTCTCTGGGAGATGAGATTTACAAAAGAACAATCACATGCAGCGGAGTATCCAAAAGTTATGCTATGACAGGATGGAGAATCGGTTACACAGGTTCCAGCGTGGAGATCGCTAAGCTGATGAGCAGCGTACAGAGCCACCAGACCTCCAATCCGAACTCCATTGCACAGAAGGCGGCCCTGGAAGCTCTCTCAGGTGATCAGTCAGCCGTTGCAGCTATGAAAGTGGAATTTAATAAAAGAAGACAGTATATGTATGAAAGAATTGCTAAGATGCCGCTTCTGGATCTGCTGGAGCCAGAAGGTGCTTTCTACGTATTTATTGACTTCACAGATGTATTAGAAAAGTCATATAAAGGACAGAAGATCGGTACAGCCGCAAGAGCAGCAGAAATTCTTCTGGAAGAGTACAAGGTAGCAGTCGTACCATGTGCAGATTTCGGATTTGACAATTTTATCCGTTTGTCTTATGCTATTTCTTTAGAGGCAATTGAGAAAGGTCTCGACAGAATAGAAAATTTTGTTTCCTCCCTGTAGGAGAAGGAAAAGGAGTAAGTATGAGCGGACAGATTAAAAGATTAAATCGTGAATTAAAGTTCAAAGGGAAGATCATTGATTTTTATCAGGATACGATGGAGATTGATGGGGACCATACAGCCGTGTGGGATTTTATCAAGCATAAAGGCGCTGCAGCGGTCGTACCAGTGACGGATGAAGGAAAGATTCTGATGGTCAGACAGTATCGGAATGCCCTGGAGCGTTATACACTCGAGATTCCGGCAGGAGCCTTGGATGCAGAGGATGAGCCTGGAATTGACTGTGCAGGACGTGAACTAGAGGAAGAGACTGGTTACCGCAGTGAAGATCTGGACTGGCTTATTACGCTTCGCACAACCGTTGCATTCTGTAATGAAAAGATCGAAGTTTTTGTTGCAAGGAATCTGATTCCTTCTAAGCAGCATTTGGATGAGGATGAATTCATTGATTTGAAAGCTTATACAATAGAAGAATTGAAGGAGAAGATTTTTTCTGGAGAGATTGAGGATGCGAAGACGGTTTCTGCACTGCTTGCATACGATACCAAGTATAGAAACCAAACATCCCCCGCATAAATAAGAAACCCTGGCATATAATGAAATATCTGAACAATAGGAGGAACGCCTGTGAAGATACTTCATACAAGAAAGCAATTATTTGTTTTCTTTATGCCAGGGTTTTTATTTGGAATTTTATATGTCAACTTCATCATGAAGAAATATACGGCTGAGCCAGGTATTTTCAGCGATTATTTCCTGAAACAGTATCAGTCGGCAGATATTGCTGCCGGAGAATATATCTGGTACCTGATTCGGGTGCGCGCTGTTCCATTTCTATTGCTGTTAACGTTAGCATTCACAAAAATAAGAAAATTGTCTTCCATAGCTTTTCTGATATGGACGGGCTTTTCTGGTGGAATGCTCTTCTCTATGGCAGTCCTCGGTATGGGAATCAAAGGCAGTATTCTGTGTATCGTTGGAATATTGCCCCAGTTCCTTTTGTATATCCCGGCATATATGGTGGTCATCTGGTATGGTTATACCTATCCCCAGAACAGATGGAATACACAGAAAAGTATCTTCGTAGGACTCGCCATGGCGGTGGGGGTGCTGCTGGAGGCTTATGTAAATCCAGGACTTATCCATGCTTTCCTGGGAACCCTCTAAAGTGAATTTAAGACGGTGACGTGAGATGTCTGTGGGCGTCTCTGTCAGGAACAAAGGGGGCAGGCTTAGCGGGACAATCACTGTGCTAAGAGACACTAAACGAACCAGCGGCGGATTTTACGGAACTTGAGGGATTCACCGTGTTTTCTGATGAAAACGCGGCTCAGCCCTCAATGGATTTTGATGCTGTACATCAAAATCCATCCGTGAAATCCGCCGCTGCTTCATTAAGTGTCTCTAAAGCTCGTTAAAAGCCCGCTAAGCCTGTCCTCTTTGTTCCTGGCAGAGCCCCCCACAGACATCTTCCGAAGCTGACGCATCAAACCAGACGTAAAACCGTCCAGGGGATTCTGACCGAAGCTGCGTATGGGAAGATAAATGTATATATTTCCAGGCAGATTCTAGTTTATGCGTTAACTGATTATTCCGGGCCTGCGGCCCACCTAGGCCGCAGTTTAGCGCAGTTAGACCGCGCATCAGCTCATTTGATACAATCCGCGTTTCGGCACATGCCGATCGCAGATCAGC
>NZ_JABACJ020000024.1 GCF_012524165.2 Faecalicatena faecalis | reverse complement strand
AGAGATACCAACACACCTATGCAGTATCTCTTAGCTTAGTAGCAATATTCTTTTGTTTGCAAGCAGGCAAACACAGGTTATTTCTTAATATCCTTTTGTTTGGGAAACTCCGGGGTCCCATTGGTAAGCTGTTCCTTCCTGATGCGCTCCTCGATTTTATCCAGCATCTCTTTTACATCATCCACCGCAAGAGGTTTCAGCAAATAATCATCCACACCATAGCGGATTGCCTTTTTTGCATAATCAAATTCCGAATATCCGGTCAGGATCACCACGTGTACCGGCATCTTTCTGTCAGACAGCTCCTTGATCATCTCAAGGCCGTCCATCTTCGGCATGCGGATATCCGTAATGACAAGGTCTGGTTTAAAGCGAAGAATCATCTCCAATCCCTCTTCACCGTCGGCCGCCTCACTCAAGACAATATGGTCCGTCTGCGATTCAATCAGCTTCCCCATCCCCTCCCGGATTTTAATTTCATCTTCTACAATCACAATTCTCATTCCTTTTTAATCTCCTCATTCTGCAGCGGAATCTTTAGTGTAATAATGGTACCAATACCCGGTATACTGCTTACATCCCAGGAAACACGTTCACCATAATACATCCTCATCCTTGCAAATGCATTATTCAATCCGATGCTCCTGCCATCATCCTGAACAGCAGTGACCGGATCATTGAACTGTTCTGCTATCTCATGGGGCATTCCCTTTCCATTGTCCTCGATGATGATATCCAGCTCGTCTTCCTTTTCAGAAAGCATGATATCCACCCGGAGGATACCACCGTTTTCAATCCCTTTGAATCCATGGACAATCGCGTTCTCAACAAAAGGCTGGATCAAAAGCTTATGAAGCTTAACAGGTTCTGCTGCTTTCTGCACATGTACCTCACAGATAAATGCATTGTTAAACCTCATCTGCTGGAGACTGATGTATTTATCAAGCCAATCAGCCATCTCAGCAACAGTGACCAGCTTATTGCTCTTATTAACACTGTACCGCAGAATGACCCCCAGATTTCTCAGCATCCTGCTGATCTCATATTCTTCCTTCTCAATAGCCATCCAATTGATAGAGTCCAGTGTATTGTATAAGAAATGGGGATTGATCTGTGCCTCCAACGCCCGGATTTCCGCTTCTTTCTGCTTTTGTGTGACCTCGGTCACCTCCTCGATCAGTCCCTGCACTTTCTCTGTCATAGTATTAAAATTATCCGCGATCTGTCCCATCTCATCCTCACTGTCCACAGCCACCTGGACATTCAGATTGCCCTTTTGTACCTCCTGAATCCCACTGACAATACTCCTTGTAGACTTTTCAATCAGCTTCACTGTATAGCAGATCAAAAGTACGGAAATCACAAATAATACCGCCCCAACAGCAATCATTAAATACTGAACGTGTCTGACATCTCTTAAGATATAGTCTTTATCATATACATTATAGAATATCCATCCCAGTTTTTCATCTTGATATTTGTTAACTGCTATATTCTTTCCTTCCAGTTCCCCGGTCACTTCCACAAATTCCTTGATCGTTTTTTCAGGACTGATGGTAATGCCTGAATAAAAAGAATTCGGATAGGTCAATACATTTCCCTCTTTATCCGTGATAAAATTAATTGTATACGGTTCTGTTCCATTCTCCTTAGCAGTACTGCACACCGAATTCAGAACAGACTCATTAATGCTCATGACAATCGTGGCAATCGAGCCTTCCTGGATATTCTTAAAATCAAACATCTGCTTAGAGATATGGAAGATCCTCTGCTCCTGCCCTGACCTTGTGAACCGTACCGTAGGCGAGATCACCATATTTGCCTCTCCCTGTGCACGTACATAAGGTTCCATGGTCTTCTTATCCTCATATGTATCCCACAGATTATCTACAGCCGAAGCCAGACCAAAGTCATAGGTGATGTCCTGTCCATCCGGCAGGATCAGGCTGATGCATTCAATTCCTCCGATTGAAATACCATATTGCTGTATTCTGTCACAAATATCCCGATAGGAGCGCGCCCGCATTTCAGAATCTGCTTCATCATAGGATTTGACCCCTTCAATGATCTGATTATCCGAATAGATCTGATAGACAAGGTTCGTATAAACATCCAATGTGAGGTTGGTCCGCTCCGATATCTGTGACAATTGGTTCACCATCAGCTCATCCACCTTTTCCCTCATGTTCCCGCTGATCACATAGAGCATCAGCACCTGTGCCACAAGCAGGGGGACCACTGCTGCCAGGATAAATGTATATAAAATTTTTTTCCCCAGCTTTTGATTCTTAAACCACTGTAAAAACCGCTTTTTTCTTTTCATACATGCCTCTTTTGCTTAATACTCTTTATTCACCATAGTCGGACGGACATCTTTGATTTGCGTTTGCGCATGAACGAATTCCACTTATGACCTTCTGTGGACCATACCTTATCTGCGTTCAAAAAGCTGTAGACTTTTCGTCTACAGCTTAATAAATACCGCCATACAGGATTACTTTATTCATATTATAGCGCGAAAACACATATAACACAATCTGCTAAATTAGGTCATATCATCCCTTAACGCATCAATAATATTTTCTTTCTTAATCTTGCTCACCGCGTACATCATAGTAACGAAAATGATTGCAAGTACACCAAGCACGCTGATTCCCATACTGCCCCATGGCATCCGAAAGACCATCCCGTCTTCTTTGCCCTGCATCCCTGCATAGATCAGATATGATGTCAGCAGAGACAACGGCAGACCCACGAGCAGCGCCCTCATACCGTAGAATGCACATTCAAACCGCATCATCTTATTAAAATCTTTATCCGACATCCCCACCGATCTGAGCATGGCGAGCTCACGTCTCCTTAGCTTGATATTCGTAGATATCGTATTAAATACGTTAGCAACTGCAATCAGTGAGATCATCACGATGAATGTATAAGCAAATATATTGGCAATAAAGACATAATTCTTGTTTTCCTTGAATGCCTCCGCACTGTTAAAGAACATATATGCAGAGGAAAGGTTCGCGCCCCTGATGATCTCCCTCATTTGAGCCGTTGACTTTGAAGGATCCTCTGATGAGAATGTCAGACCCTTTACCAATACGTCTGTCGGCAGGTCCTCGGAGATAAACTGGTCCTTTAATGACCATGGGACCATCACGTTGAAGAAATAGTCATCCTGGCTGAGATAATTGTTCTTATCTTTTGTCGGAGGAATATCCGGAGCTATAATCTCTGCACAGGTAAGTTCTACTTTTCTGCTCTGTTCTCTTAATGGCTCACCATTTACCTCAGGTATGATAGAGACTTGCTCTGATGGATTCTTGAAAAGATCATAAAAGTCACCGGCCAGTTTTTCTCCGTCTTTCCCTTTGTCCGTTTTCTGCATTTTTGCAAGAGTCAAAAGCTTTGCATTTTCTCCGGTGTATTCGGCTGGATTCAGCCCTGCCTTTTTAACGAGATCCAGATAAGTCTTGTCATCAAGAAGCTGAATCTGTATTGGAAATTCGACGGTCCCATCTTCCGATTTCGTACCGATTACCTTTCCATTGTCATCCGCAAATTCTGAGACAGGTGCCACACAGGTATAATTCAGAAGAGACTGATAGGAACTTCCTGTAATACCAGAAACACCTTTCAATTTTTCATAAAGATTCAGCATTTCCCCCTCATCCATATCCTGTGTTCCAAAGCCAATATCATACGTGGTAAATGTAGAAAATCCAGACATTGCCTGATTAAGATTATCTACAAAAGCACTGGTCGATATAAACAGTACAACACTTAAAACAAGCGACAATACAATACTTCGATACCGTTTTTTGTTTCTTTTGAAATTTTTCAGTGCCAGGATACCTTCCAGTCCAAATACCTGATGAGCAAATTTTGAGGTCTTTACAGATTTTGACTCCAGCTTTACCTCGCTGGTCTGTCTGATACAGTCCATGACTGGAATGCGGGCCGCCTTTTTAGCCGGTATATACGCGGAAATCAGAATCGTAATCAGGCTGATGATTGCTGCACCAATCAGGCCGATCACGGATATATGCAGCGTCAGGGGTACACCACTGTACATAATATCACTGAACTTTGGCGCCACCACTGTGACGACCAGCCAGATTCCGCCCACCCCTGCCAGGATTCCCAGTGGAATTGCAATGATACCGAGCATCAGGCCTTCGAATAGAACTGAATTACGAATCTGCCTTCCCGTAGCTCCCACAGATGCAAGAATCCCAATCTGCTGGGTGCGCTCCCCCAGGGAGATACTGAATGAATTATAGATCAGAAAGACGGAACCCACCATGATGATTGCAATCACAATCCCGGCAATTGCATACATAAAAGCCATAAATACCCTGTCAGAAGAATCTGTCATAATCCCTAAGAACCGCAGCACATTACTATTAAATGTATATCCATATTTTTCGGCATGATCCGCAGCGTAAGTACGAGCCTTTGCAGGTTTTTCCAGAGTAACAAAGAGATTCAGGCTGTCTGCCCGGGCATTGTCATCTGTCTTTGTAATGACCGTATAGCCAGGTGCCGTCTGTTCCTCAAATGCCGGTCTCGAACAAATGCCGACGATTTCATAAGTCTGTTCCTCTACTGCTTGAAATGTCTCGTCAGCAGTATAAGGATCATGCTGACTGAGCTTCTGATCGCCGTTCATACGATTCCCTACCATAAGAGAAATGGTATCCCCCACTGCCAGCTCCACGCCTCCATTCGATTGAAGATGCGTCGGAATCAGAATCTCCCCACTGTTCTCGGGCATTCTTCCAGAAATCAGCGTCTGCGGAAGAGCCTTGAAAGCGTCCTCCCCAAAGCTGGTGATATAAAGATACGGTTTGTCAGGATTCATCCCGTCCTGGAGCCTGGCGTATCCAATATTTTCCGTAACCATCTCACTCTTTACTTCCGGGTCACCTGAACGCTCCTGCACAAAGGAAGAGTCGACGTCCATGAACTCCACATGCCAGCTTCCATATTTCAATGAAGCACCGGCTGACGCATAGTCCATCAGAGAAAATCCAAATGTCACTGCTGCTGTGATCAGACCCGCAGACAGCACGATACCGATAATTGTCACAATCGTACGAGTACGGTTTTTTACAAGCCCGCGCAAAGCAACTTTATTGAAGATATTCATGAACGGGCCACCTGCCTTTCATCCCGCACGACTCTTCCGTCTGCAATCGTAATGATGCGGTCAGCCTGCAGTGCGATATTCTCATCATGTGTGACCAAAATCAATGTCTGTCCGTACTTCCGGTTACTTTCCTTTAACAGCTTGACAATCTCGTGCCCGTTCCGGCTGTCCAGTGCACCTGTCGGCTCATCTGCAAGCATGACCTGGGGTGCATTCATCAGTGCGCGGCCGATGGCCACACGCTGCTGCTGGCCTCCTGAAAGCTGGTTCGGAAGATGGGTTCTGCGCTCCTCAAGTCCGAGCAGCTCCAACAGATCATTCAGACGCTTCTTGTTCACCTTTCTCTTATCCATCAGGATCGGCAGTGTAATATTCTCCACTACATTCAGCGTAGGAATCAGGTTGTTGAACTGATAAATCAGTCCCACCTGCCGTCTCCTGAAAATGGCCAGTCTTTCATTATTCTGGGCATATACATCCTGCCCGTTCAAGTAGACCTTTCCACTCGACGGTATATCCACACCAGCCATGATATGAAGCAATGTCGATTTACCGGAACCAGAGGAACCGATGATTGCAGTAAACTCCCCCTTCTCGATCGTGAGTGAAACATGGTCAAGAGCCGTGACCTGGTTTTCGCCTTTGCCGTAGACCTTGCATAAATTTTCTACCTGTAAAAATTCCATTCTATGAGCCTCCTTTTGATAACTGCCGGAGAATGTTTGAAAATTCCCCGGGCGTGTTTGATTATTATTTTTCTTGATACCCATATCATAGAATTTTCAACTTACATTTTTGTGACTATATTGTGAGACATCCGTCACTTTTCATCCCGGACACATCACTTGGAAAAACGGATGGCAAATAACGCGCCGCCTTTGGGATGGTTTTTAGCTGTCACAGTACCTCCCTGACGTACAATAATTGTTTTGGACAATGCCAGACCGATTCCATAGCCCGCAGTATCTGTATTTTTCCCACGGTAAAATCTGTTAAACAAATTGGCCAGGTCTTCTTTTTGAAATCCTCTTCCATTGTCATGAATGGTGATCTCCGTGTACAAAGGATTATCGACACAGACAATTTCTATCTTTCCATCATCACCAGCACTTTCCATACAATTCTTTAAAATATTCTGGACTGCCTCAGAAAGCCATCGAAAATCAGCCTGTAGAATCACCCCTTTTGGTATCTCTACAGAGAGGGAGATATTATGCAGTTCCAACGTAATTTGAAACATCTGAACCACCGAATTAATCAACTCATCCACGGCGATCTGTTCCTTCTGAAACACGACGACTCCCGCATCCAGCCGGGATAACTTCAAAAGAGAGGTCAAAAGCCAGTCCATCTGTGTAAACAGCCTTTCTGTTTCCCGAAGCAATACTCTTTGTTCTGTCGGGTCCGGGTTAGATTTTAACAAAGAGAGCGTCATATTGGCAGATGTGAGCGGAGTCCGAAGCTGATGGGCAATGTCTGCCAGAGAGTCTGCCAGATTCTTCTTTTCCTTTTTCAATGCCTCATTCTGCTCCCGGATGCGGAATGTCATTTTCCTGATCTCGCTTTTCAGAACAGCCAGCTCTCCTTCCTCCTGCTCACTGATAAATACCGCATCTTCATTGTGGAGCACAAGATCGATCTGCTCCGAAATGTCGGCAATCTTTTTGTAACGCTCCCTGGTAAATACAAAAAATGCCGCCCAAAAAGCAGCAGCAGAAATAAGCGCGGCAATTCCTGCCGCCGGATGAATCCAAAATCCTGCCGCGGCTGATATCACAGTAATGACAGTGAAACAAGCCGCAGCTCTTGACACTTCTCTATTCCGAAACATATTTTCCTCCCAGCCGGTACCCAGTACCATGGACAGTCAGGATAATCCTTGGATCAGCCGGATCATCCTCGATTTTTTCCCGCAGACGTTTGATATATACCGTCAAAGTATTGTTGTTGACAAACTCACCGGATGCATCCCATACTTCATCCAGCAGCCTGTCCCGCGTAATAATGCTCCGGGGATTATTCACGAATACCAACAGCAGGCGGTATTCCAAAGCGGACAAAAAGACCTCTTTTCCATCCTTTTTGACCACACCATTCGCCACATCCACATGGACATCACAAATATCAAATGTCGAAGGGGTAGACCCATATTTACGCAGAGCATTCTCGATCCTGGCAGCCAGCTCCCGCGGCCGAAAGGGCTTTGTAATATAGTCGTCCGCACCCATGTTCAGGCCCGTTACAACACTCGCCTCGTCGCCCGATGCCGTTAGAAAGATGACCGGGATGTTCTGTGTCTGCTTAATTTCCGTGCAGACTGCGAATCCATTTCCATCAGGGAGGGAGATATCCACCAATGCCAGATCATATCTGCCCTTCGCAATCATGGAGAAGGCTTCCTTCTGCGTGGAGGCATGAACGATTGCAAAGCCCTCTGTGTAAAGCAGCCGGTTCAGATTCTTCGCGATTTCTTTGTCATCTTCAACTAAAAATATCTGTTTCATTCGGATTCCCCTTCCTTCTATGTTCTAAAACGTTCAAATTAAGCTTCTTGAAATTGGTTTCAGTATAGCCAGAAAAGAAAAAGAAGTCAACAAAATCCGGCTATCCTAAATGATTACTTTAGAATGGCCGGATTCTTTTCAAATAACTTTTCAAATGCAATTGATCTTTCTGAACTCCCCGAGTTGGATTTGAACCAACGACCCTTCGGTTAACAGCCGAATGCTCTGCCGCTGAGCTATCGAGGATTACTCCGCCCCGCAGGCGGGGCGTGTTTCTATAGTATTATATGCTGTTTTTCAGGAATTATACTGATCGAACTATTATTTTTTCAATCTCACTATCAATCCATCCAAAGGGCATACATTATAGGATGTCCTATGGGCATACTACAATAAATGCAACTGATGCTGGTGAAATTTCCAAGATTCCTTTTTGCACTTGGTTAGCCTCGATTGCCGTCAGCCCATCTTCTGGTGTTACGACCTGCCCATTTACACGCAATTGTGGTGCACGCAGTGTCTCTGCATCTAACAGATATACTTCCCCATCTCCCGGAATTTCAACCAGTGTTGTATCTGTTTTTGAATTATTAATGACCACGTAAGCATATCCCGGTTTTCCATCTCTTCTGGAATGTACATAAACATGTGCACCTTCCCGAACCTCTTCGCCAGAATCATAGACCTCTGTACCCATCACTTGATTCCAAAGATATGTCAGCCAGTAGATCGGTCTTGGAAGATGTGTCTCATGATCCAGAAGGCCATAATCAGAGGATGCCAGTGTATTGTGGAAGATGATACCGTCTGTGACAGTCGCAAAGCTTCCCAGTTCGTCTGCATAGCGAATCACATCCATATAAGTTGATGCCCAGGTATTTCCGCCCAGACCTGCATCTGCGGACTCTGTCACCCACATCTGTGCACCCGGACAATATTTGTCACGAATTGTGCCATAGTTCCTAGCCGCCCTTGACGCTGCTGCAAGATATGGCTCACTCAGCGCATCCTTTGCATCCCAATGTCCGCCCACAGAGGCACCTCGTTCAGATAATCCGACATAACAGTGATAACTGAATACATCCATCTCTTCTTTGCAGTGGGATAAAAGCTCTTCCGTTGGAATCATTGGAAGTACATCCCCCATTTCTATATCGCCACCGCCAAAGGTATCAGCACAGGCACACGGACCCACCAGAAGCACTTCTGGATAATTTTCACGCAGGAAATGGAAAAATGTATCCTGATCTCTCCCAAACTCTTTTGCTCCATACCCTTCTGCCGGAGGTGTCATCTGCAGTACGTTCGGTTCATTCATAAATTCCGCTGCCGAAATCGGTACACCATATTCTTTACTGTAGTCAAACAACAGCTTGGCCTGTTCGGGCGTCCACGGTTTACCATCTACATGGTCACCCGTACAGTTAGATACAGAAATCAATAATTTGGCATCCACAGCCTTCACAAAATCCAATACCCCGTTCCACTGTTCCTTTGTAAGTACTGCTCTGTAGCCCTTAGGTATCACTCCATTTGTATGTCCATCGAAATCATAATATGTATCTGTAGCCCAGCTTCCACTGACACGAACATATACACTTCCGAGCGCCTTCGCATATTTGCGTATGTTTTCCTCATACAGATCGACCGGAGGATAGACCTGCATCAGCTTTCCCATCTCTGAGAAATCTTTCACCGGAGGGAATTCTTCTGTTCCTGCGATCTGTTCTGGAGTATACGCCTTCCAGAACGTACCTCCTGTGACCTCTGTCATCTCCACATTATAGGATACTAATCTTTCATCAATATTTCTGATCTTTTTTAATCCGCCTGTCTGTACCTTTATTGTTTGATTCATCGTCTCAATATATCCTTTCTCATAAAATTCCTGAATATGCTCCAAATGGACATCTCTAAACTGCCCAGCGACTCAATGACATCGGCTTATATTAGAATCAGGCCGCTCTCATCTGCCTTCATCGGCAGTGCGATCATGAAATCTACGATTGCAAGAGCAATCGGAAATCCACTCCAGCAAAAAGCAAGATAGAAGATTCCAAGCATCCAGCGTTTCTCATAGAACCTATGGATTCCGGCCCATCCCAGCAGGACCGTTAAAAGAATGTATGTCTTTCGGTTCACCTCATGAAGTTCCCTGTTCTCCCGCCAGTTGAAATAACGGTCTCCCAAACGCTGCCAGAGCTTAAGCGGCTTTTCTACTCCGTACCGTTCTTCCACCTCATGTAGTTCATCCTCCATCAATGCCATTTTTGCAAAATCAATGCGTTCTTTCGCTTTCATTTCTTGAAATCTTCCCATCTTATCTGCTCCTTCTATCTATTACTCAGCACTTGCCTGTGCTTTTTCATGTGCCTCTGCTTTAATTTCTGCAATACGGATCTGAATCTCTGCCATTTTCTCTTTTGTCAGAGGATAGAATCTTAATGCAATCAGGTTCATGACCCATCCTATAATAGGTGCCCCAATAAAGCAGATCATGGTCACCCAGAATATACTGTCTGAATATGGTGTATTCGGTGTCGGCTGTACAGACTTAAAGCCGATAGCCGCAATCATCAGAGATACGAAAGTTCCTGCCAGTGAGGAAATCATCTTATCTACAAAGCTGAATAATGTTCCCATCAGTCCCGGCACATACTTTCCAGAACGGTATACTTCGTAATCCGCACAGTCTGCTGTCATCGGGATCACGATATTTCCTGCCACTCCTGAAAATCCTGCCATCACCACGTTCAGTACAAGGAACAGGATGGAGAACAGGTTGAAGTGTGTAAAGCTTAATGTCGTCGGATCTCCCAGCCACATCAGGAAGAATAACGCAACCGCTGAGATGATCGCTCCCCAGGTACCGACCAGCATCGCTGACTTCTGTCCCATCCTGCGGGCAACGAAATTCATCAGAAGTAAGGTAACGACAATGTTCGGAATACTTGTAATGGCACTGTAGCTTCCGTATAATGTATAATTTCCGCAGATAATACCGAATAACATAACGAAGATAATCGTATTCCCTTTCATACTTGCCGTCAGCTTATCAGAAGAAGCAGAGATAACAAGCATCTGGATCGCACGATTCTTTTTCAGCACTTCCCAGTAGTCCTTGAATGTAATCCTCTGGACCACACCTGTTCCATAATATTCCAGACGGTCTTTTCTTCTCAGTCCTATGATCGCGAGGATTGCCAGAACAAAAGAAAGTGGTGCAAATACTTTCCAGATTCCCTGGAAAAAGGCCGGATTCGCAAATGCGGTATCTCCGCCGTACATTGGAATCAGAACGTTCGTAATAATTACCGGAATCACAGCAAATAAAACCGTGTTAAATACTGCATCGAACATTGTAAAGATCGGACGCTGTGTCGGATCGTTAGTCAGACAGCTCTGTGCTGATTTTGTTACAACACACTGGAAGGTATATCCGATAATGTACAGCATATACATTACAATATAGAATGGGAATCTTGCTGCCTGCGGGATGACAGGTGTCACCCAATAAATCACAAAGCTGGTCACAAGCAGAATCAGGTTTCCTATTAAAATGAACGGACGGTTCTTACCGAACTTCGTGTTTGTCTTGTCAATAATGTAACCTATGAATGGGTCTGTCACGCCGTCCCACATACGCATCACTGTTGTGATCGTTCCTGCAAGTACGACTCCTACACCGACAATACCTGTCAGGAAATAGGTGATGTACATAAATATCATCGCATATATGTTGGTAGATGTATTGTTGAATGCATAAAAGGCGATTTCCCATATTTTTGCTCTGTGCAAAGAATGTGAAAGATCTTTATTTTTATTTTCCATAACTTTTTCTCCTATGTGCTCTCGTTCCATATTTTTTTAATTCTTACCATGAATCTTAGTCAGACTTTACGTATCCCCCCTTACATCCTCTCTGTCCTAATGAATCAAATTTTTCTTATCTGCGCAGTTGATGAATATACTATATCTGCTATTTTTCTTTTTTGTTATTACTATTTTCCACTGAATTAGTACTATTTATATTTTTCTTTTCTTTGGCATGAATATTATGCTATAATCAAAGTATAAAATACAACTAGGAGTTGATTATATGTATGATTCTCTTATCTCCTTTACCATCTCTGTACTAAAGGATGTACGGGTACAATCCCGAATCTATACACTGCCCTTCGAACTCGATAAAAGTCTGGATCTGGGATTACGTCATAAGATTTACAACACAAAAGGATATTTTGAAAATATGCCTTCCAATTATTCACAAGAATTTCAGAAGACCTTGGAAAGATATACGCTCTTTCAATATTCAGATTGTTTCGGATGTGAATATATCTTTCTAAAGCTTCCACACACAGAACCTCCATCTGTCCTGGCTGTAGGTCCTTTTTCATATGCACCATTCACGAATCAATATATTCTGAATCTTTGCCGGCAGAATCAGCTCCCGGAAAGCCACTGGGACTTTATACAGCAATATTATTTTTCACTTCCGGTCGTCAATGAAAAGCCATGGATGGAAGGGCTGATATTCACACTTGCGCAAGAGCTCTGGGGGGACAAGACCCGGTCTATTACCCGTCTGTCAGATTCCGGACGTTCGCTGCCCATGTTTACTGCATCGGTTGAATCGCCCACTGCTCAATCACTGGATTATATGGAGAAAAAGTACGGAAGTGAGGATTTTCTAATGAAATGTATCACTGCCGGCGATATTGAAAAGATCAAAGAGATAAGACAGCGCCTGGACCTCTCCACAATCAGGCAGCGTTTCCCGAATTCGCTGCGTGATCAGAAGAATAACCTGCTTGTTTTTAATACGATCTGTCGGAAAGCTGCTCAATATGGAGGTGTCCACCCAATTTATCTGGATACACAATCTACCAAATATGCCTCCAGAATTGAATATGCTGCTAATATAAAGGAGCTGAATTCTCTTTACCGTGATATTCCGCTCAGGTACTGTATGCTGGTGCTCAGATACTCCATGAAAGATTATTCACCTACCATCCAGAAGGTTATCATGCATATTAACTTTAACCTGACAGAGGATTTGGGACTTCAAACAGTTGCAGAACATTTTGCTTTAAATAAGAATTATTTATCTACTGTATTTAGAAAAGAGGTCGGCATAGGCTTTACCTCTTACGTGAACCAGAAGAGAATCGAACATGCCATTTATTTACTCAATACCAGTTCCCTTTCCATACAGGATATCGCGTCGCTTTGCGGTATTCACGATTTAAATTATTTCTCCAGAATTTTCCGCCAGCAGGTGGGAATGTCACCCAGCAGCTATCGAAAGGGAATCAAGGAAGATTCAAAATCAGAACACTAAAAAGGTGCCGTCAAACCATCAGATAAATGAGGCTTGAACGGCACCTTTCTACTGTTTATTTTTATAACTCAAACCAATCCCCATAACCAAGTTTGATCAAATTGTCACGGCTGATCTTAAGGCTTTCGAAGGAATCTCTTCCATAAGTGTCATCCTGCTCAATCAGGAAATATTCACTTCCTCCTGCAAGTCCGGCCTCAATACATTCTTTGATCGGCAGACTTCCTTCGCCTACTTCTGCGAATTCTATAATACTGGTAAAAGCATCCATGAATGTCTTCGGATCAAAAGCGCCCTCCGGCATCTTGACTGTCCCGACTCTATAATCCTTGAGATGCAAAAGACGGATACGGCCGTCATATTTCTTAATAAATTCTACCGGATTCTCTCCACCTCTCTGAATCCAATGGATATCCAATTCAAATCCCATGTGTTTTGTGGAATTCTTAATAATATCAAGCAGATATTCTCCGTCATACTTGATAAATTCCACATGATGGTTGTGATAATACAGATCAATGCCATGCTCTTTCAGCCGTGCCGCCATCTCATCCGCACGTTTTACAAACTCAAGTGCTTTCTCTCTGCTTCCCATGCAGGTCATAGGCAGCATACCAATTCGCAGCATATCGCAGTTCAGCTCTTTGCAGTCTGCCACGATCTTATCGAAATCATCGGTCAGATTCTCACCCTTCATTCCCGGCATCATAGGCTCTAATGCTGCAGAACAGGCTGCGATCTTAATCCCGAATTCTTCACTGGCTTTCTTCATTCCGGCTACATTTTCGCAAGTCATCGGAATCTGGCTCACCTCCACGCAGTGATACCCTAATTCGGCACATGCTTTTAATGTCCCATAAGCTCCCAGCTCATTGATTTTATCTTTAATTGTACTCATCTGAATACCGATCAATCCTTTTTTCATATCCTGGTCTCTCCTTTTATTCTTCACTTTTTATAATCTGACTGTCTGTCCTGTACGCCCTGATTCCTGAATCGCATCAATCAGACGCATGCTCATGACCGCATCCTTTACATGGATATAGTCCTGTGTCTCCTGCTCGACGGCCTGATAAAACTTTGCGATCAGTTTCTGATGGCTGGCTCCGTAATAGAACTTCGTCCCGGGCAGCTTTGCATCCTCGACCAGACGCTTTTTGTTTCCGTCTTCCTCCAAAAGGTACAATACATTGTCTATTATGGAAAACTCTGCCTTCTCTGTCTGAACAGATATCTGTACGCTTTCATTTTTATAATTCGCATTCGTCGCCATAAACAGGCCCTGTGCGCCTCCTGAAAACATCAGTCTTGCGGACACGGTATCCTCGACTTCGATACCATAATCCAAAAGCTGGCTTACAGACGCCTTCACACTCTGTATGGTTCCGCCTAAATAATACAGCAGGTCCAGTGTATGTACGGACTGGTTGATCATGCAGCCACCGCCTGCATATTTCCAGGTTCCACGCCATGGCTTTACGTCATAGTAGGACTTCGGACGTGACCACGGTACGATTCCTTTCAGACCTGTGACCGCACCGTATTCTCCGCTGTCCAACAGCTCCTTAAGGAGGATGGTGGACTCATTCAGACGGTTCTGAAGACAGATTCCCATGTGTACTTTTGGATGTGCTGCCTCGAATGCAGCAAATTCCTCTGCCTCAGCCGAATCAAGTGCTGCCGGCTTTTCACAGAATACATGAATTCCCATAGCTCCAACTTCTTCTGCCACCGGAGCGTGAAGATAATGGGGCAGACAGATGTGGACTACATCTGGTCTCACATCTGCAAGCATCTGTCTATAATCCTGATAAAACGGCACCTCCTTCGGTGCTCTTTCCCGGGCGGATGCGTCTATATCACAGACCGCTGCGAGCTGAATCGCCGGGTTCGCTTGAAGTGCTGCAATATGGATGACTGAGATATCTCCCAGACCAATCACTGCCGCTGTTTTCATATGTATGTCTCCCCCCTTATATCGGCTCCGTCCTAACGAGTCGGGAATTTGCCTTCTTCGGCAATCTTTTTGTTCAGTTCACTTAAATAGAGGTCTTCATCAACTGGGGTGTCCACTTCTTTGCCCAGCCATGAGGATAACTGTGTTGCATTCGCAAGGTTCACGCCATTGATTCCGTCTGATCCCGGTGCAAGAAGCGGTGCACCTTCCAGAATATGCAGTGCAAAGTTCTCCATAACAGTCGTGTGCTGTTTGCCCCATCCGTCTGTGTTCTCGAATGTCTCTACTGTGTACATACCGTCTGCACCTGAGGCATTGCCCATTGTCAACTTGGCAACATCCATCATGCTCATGGTCTGGTTCATTTCATTTTCGTCTTTTATGAGACGGTATACAGTAGCCTTGCTGCTTCCGTCTACTACGATCTTTCCTCCGTCCAGGTCGATCTCCAGGCGGTCTGTTCCGATCGGGTCATGAGTACAGGTGATAAAACTTCCTGTTGCTCCATTCGGATATTCTGTCACGATTGTTACATCATTCTCTACTGCAATATCACGATGGCATCCATACAAGCACTTTGCATATACCTTACTTGGAACTCCGCAGATCCACTGCCACAGATCGAGTTGATGAGGAGCCTGGTTCACGAGGACACCTCCGCCTTCTCCACCCCATGTTGCACGCCACTCGCTCTGTGCATAGTAGCTGTCCGGGCGCCACCAGGAATTGATGATCCAATTGGAACGACGGATTTCTCCCATTTCTCCTGAGGAAACGATTTCCTTGATCTTCTGATATAATTTATTGGTACGCTGGTTGAACATGATTCCAAATGCAGTCTCAGGATGGTTCGCTGCGCACTCGTTCATCTCACGGACAGATTTTGCGAAAACACCTGCTGGTTTCTCTACCAGAACATTCATGCCATGCTCCAGGCAGTAGATTGCGATTTCTGTGTGAAGGTAATGCGGTACCGTGGTGATCACTGCGTCTACATTTCCAGAAGCCACCATTTCTTTCCAATCTGTATAGAATGGAAATTCCGGGTATTTTTCTGCACACATTTTTTCTTTTTCAGGATCAATATCGCAAAGTGCTCCCAACTCACAGTGAGGCGGGCACTCTGGCGCCGGCATTCCCGGGAATCCTGCTTTTCCTGTCAAAAATCCTGCATAAGCGCCTCCCTGCGCTCCTACTCCGATGATTCCATAACGAATTTTACTCATAGTCTTTTCCTCCGTCTTTTTATTTATTTTGAATATTTTCTAATATTGCGCATAGTGCATGGTACTGCATTGCATAACCATCCGCCCCGGTCTCGGCTTTGTTCTTCTTGATGACATTTTCAGCCTCGGTGGTCTCCAGGGAAGCCAGGGAATCAAAGAGGACCAGATGCGGCTCCAGTGTCAGAAATCCTTGATATCCTTCCTGATTCAATGCTCGATCCAAAAGCTTCTCGATCTTTCCTTCTCCCGTTCCGCAGACCACGTTTTCATTGTCCGTTGTCACAGCGTCCTTAATGTGGATATATACGATATAAGGCTTTAACATGTCCCAGCATTCTTCTGTATCCTCGCCGCACTGTACGAAATTCGCAAAATCGAATGCTGCCTGAAAATGTGAATCTGAAATTTCTTCAAACAAAGTCCTGCAGCGTTCCTTTGTATCTCCATAGATATCTTTTTCATTCTCATGTATCAGAATGATATCATGCTGCTTTGCAATCTCTACCAGTTGTCTCAGCTTTGTAATGACAGTCTCCCGATAAGAATCTGCGTCTTTCCCTTCTGGAATAAAGAAGCTGAACATCCTGATAAATCTGCAGTCCAACAGCTTACAGATCTTACACAGCTCTAAAAGCTGTACTTTCTGCTTCTCGAACCCCTCTTTATCCTCCACGCCGACTTTTCCGATCGGGGAGCCAATGGATGAGACCTTGACTTGATATTTCTCAAGCAGCGGCAACAGCTCTGTCTGTACTTCCTGTGCTGTATAATCTGCAATTCCTTTTTTATCTGCAGAGCGAAGAGAAATATAATGCATTCCCAATTCCGTCACTGTCTTGAGCTGCTCTTCAAAATCCGAACTGATTTCGTCTGCAAAGCCTGAAATGCAAACTCTGTCTAACATAACACATCCTCCTTACTTTTCTCTTTATTCTGCAGGACTTAGGCCTACAGAAAACCATCTGAATATACTATATCCGTTGCATAAATTTTCCGCTATTACAATTTTCTTCTAAATTCGTACTATTTATATTCATTCTTTTTTTTAGTTGAATATTGTACTATAATTCATGAATAAAATACGAATATGCAAAGAGTTTGGCTTGCCAAACTCGCGCCGTAGCGCGGCCGCTTGCGGCCATCTTCCTCTTGCGCGAAGTGCGCACCCCCCGGAGGGTTTTAATTATATAGGAAAATTCGAAGAACTTTCCTATATAATTAAAAAATATCCCATAAACATCATGTTTATGAGATATTCGAATCATACACTTCTATTTTTTATTTCCTTTAGAACTTCACGAGCTTCTGAAGCAATATATTTTTATCATATAAAAATGTCAAGATCTGGCTGCTCTCAATCATATCAAAGCACTGCTTTCCGACCACAGTGGAATATACCATGGTAAGGACCAGAAATCCCAGCCACACAATTAGAAGCGCCACAAAAACACCCAGCACGCCGCCTGCTAAGTGGTTCAGTGTCCCCACGACCGGAAGCTCCCCAATAATATCTACTGCCGCCATCAAGGCCTTGACGATTATGACGGCAAGCAGGAACGTCACCAGGAATGATAAGACCTTGATTACCATTCTGGCGATATATGAAGCTACATATTCCGGGAAATTGGCTACGTTCAGTTCCTGATAGATTGCAGTATTATTATTCTCCAGTATCAGCTCCTTCATAAAGCTGGGGAGGGTCGAATCTTCAATCAGCTTGATCTGTACATCTTTCGGAATATCTCCTATCACCTTGAGGATATCCCCTGCTGTAATCCCAAGACGTTCCCAATCCAACTGTTTTAAATTGGCGAGATCATCCTCGCTCAAATCTGCCAGAGGCGTCCCACTTAAATCTACTTTCGCCAATTCCTCCGTAGAAATATCCGGCATGAATGCTTCGATACATTTTTTCTCTATCATATCGTCTATTGGCGTATACTTCGTTAATGCCTGTGCTACATAAGGATTCAGCACAATCATCAGTACAATGGTGAGCACCGTAGAAAGAAGGGACAGAGCGCTCTTAAAAAAGCCTCTCACAAATCCCACTACAATGCAGATCAGAAATATCACGCCGACGATTATCAATAACCAGTTATCCATATTCTCTCCTATTTCGTCAAATAAACTACCCGAAGTTCATTTGCGCTCATCACAAGGTATCTGTTCACCCCAAATGTAGGGATGACCTCTAATGCTTCTGCCTTCAGGTCTCCTTTGAACCTCTGTACACCATTTTTTGTAATGATGCAGCACTTTGAACCCGAAAACATAATGATCTCATCTTTTATCATCTTAATATTGCTATATTCTCCAGAAAATGCTTTGTCCATGATCTGCTTTCCAGACTTGTTGTAGAGCCGCGCCTCATATCCTGACTTCTTTTTATTCAAAAGTGTAAAACCGATATATTCATCTGTATGGAATACACTTTTAATTTCCTGATTCAGTTCTACTTCCTTCTGTTTCTTAGGCGCATCTGTTCCTTCATATATGATAAAGGAGCTGTCGCTGACTGCTACGGACGTACTATCATCCATAAAATATATCTCCGGGATGATCTTCCCGTCATATTCTTCCATTCCCACTTCATTGTCGGTCTTTGACTTACCAGCCTCCCCGAAATTATAGAATGCGACCTTGGACTTAAGTGCACCATTTTTCGTGGAGAGGTAAGATACTGCCAGCGTCATGCCATCCCGGGATATGTCCAAAGCTAAGGGATAGCCTGTACTGCTTACAGTGACCTGATGCTCGACCAGGACGTTGCCTGTGGCATCATAGGATACAATCATGGGGGCATTCTCATTTTTTAAGATTACACTTACGATTCCCTGGTTCGAGACCGACATCTTTTCAATTGGGAGCGTCGTCTCGATTTCACCTTTGAGCCCTTCCTCTGTAAATACAAGGATAGAATTCCCGCCGTTGTCTGCTACGGCAAAGGTCTCCTCATTGACATCGATCACGGGGTTCTGCATCTGACATGGTGAAATCCACTGTTCCTCGTTCTTCCGGTTCAGATAGACCACCCCGTCCCTGCTGTAGCGGACAATCCCATCCGCGAACTGAGCATAACGGTTCGTATCCGACGTCTCATCGGCGTAAGTGGCGGCCTCACGCACGGTGGTATAGGATTGGTTCTTTATCAACAGGTAAGTTCCACCTATGATCATGACCGCCAGGACTGCTATGATTCCCCACTTCTTCATCGCGTCCCGCTTGCGCTTTCTGGCGGCTTTCTTTAACTTCTCCAAATTCGCAGGTTCAGCGACCTTTAAATTCGGGTTCTTCTTTTGCTTCATTTTGATCCCCTTATTACTTACTGTTCGTTCATCTTACCCGAGCATTATATCATAAATTCGCACCTCGTGAAAGACCTCGCTTTATGGCAGCACGAGTTTTTGACCGACATAGATCAAATTTCCGTTGGTGAGTCCGTTCATTTTGCAGATGGATTCCACATGGTTCACATCTCCATACATTTTTCGGCTTATGATTGCAAGGGTATCTCCCTGCTCAACAACATAGACACCATCACTGCCATTGTCCTTTACATCGGATTTTGATGTATCGGCACCTTCCTTTCCGGAATCCTTACTATCAGTGCTATCCTCTGCATTCTGGTCCCCTGAACCGCCGGTGGTCTCACCGAGGGCTTGTCCCTCTTCCTCTCCGGCAGCCTGTCCACTGTCTTCTTGCCCTATCTGTTTACCCGCGGCCTCTCCCGTTACGGCAGTTACTGATCCGCTTGTCTCCTTTGCCTCCACCGACTGTGCATCATTCGATGCGGAACTCGATATCTTATTCAGGGCGGTCTGAACCGATTTCATCTTATCAAAGTTATTGATCGTGGTCACACCCATGATGAGCACGATGAGTACCAGGCAGGCACTGACTGCATACATCAGACGGTTTGTTTTTTTCTGGCGCTGCTGTTCCTCGCGGGTTCTGACCAGACTACGAAAGTCCTTTGCAGCTCGATCTTCAACAGTTTCCGAGGGACTCACCCCATTCTTCTTTCTTGACGAGATCATATAGTTCTGCATACATGGGTTTTTCTCATAATATGTATAATGTCCTCCGATTTCCATCAGATCATTGAACTTCTGTACAAAATACACCTCGTCCTTTTCCATCGGATCTTTCATAATAAAGATCGTATTTTTCTTCGGGAACGATCTCTTGTGAAGCTTTACCGTGCCATGCTCCGGCCTAAGCGGTACTCCCTGGTGGGCAACAAACCATCCCAGCATCTCCCCATCCTCAAAATACTGCTTGCAATCCTCATACGCTTTCTTCCATGTATCATCATCAATTACATAATCATTGCCCGACATTTTCAGGTCGTGCATCTGGATTGCTCCATATATGTATACGTACTCCTCCTCGTCCGTTTTCTGCATATCTCCTACCAGGAATGCACCGATTGGTGTCTCTCCTGCTTTTTCGCACAACTGAGCGAAAAATGTATCTACATAATCTTCTACATAAATCTTCGGGCTGTCACTGACATTCCCGATCTGACGCACATTTTTAGGAATCTGTCTCTCCATTACAATCACCTCAAATAAAATTTTTCTACAGCATAGCATAACGAAAAGGCTGAATTTATCGCTTGATGTCATGTGCGTTCGACAAAAATAGGCGGGGGAGTTCGCAAGAGGGTCAGGCCCTTTTGCTGTCCATTTTCAAAATATTCTCAATTTTTCTCACGGAAAGTCCGGTTTTCCGTCTGCAGACCTTCAGAAAGTCTTGTTTTACTGGTGCAATTGTCAATATAATCTGAACCTCTTCAATTTTATGTTCAAACATATATTTTTCGACTAGAATCTTAACCTATTCATAGTTATGTATCCGCTCATCTTCAACGGTGTCGAGGAATGACTTCTATCCGAACAGGTGACGGAAATTCCAAAACTATTCTGAAGTCTGAACCTAGGTTTCTAACATCTGATATGAACCCTCATCAAGAAGCTCACAGGTCCTGGCAAAATACTCCGCCGCACCGCTATAATCATAGTCATACAGTTCCCTCATCAGAAGGATTTCACCGAATTATTGTGGATGTACCTGAAGCAGCACCAGTAATATTCTTCGGTATCCACGCAGTTACTATAGTAACGGCCCCGGATAACGTGTCCACTTCTGTCGTATTTGGCATTATATCCTTCGACATATGTCGAATTCATGGACTGCATGAATCTCGTCAAGATCTCCTGATTAGCTTTCACCAGAAGATGGGCATGACTAATTATAATACCCTATGTATATATCGTAGTTGGATAGTTACTGTGTGAAAAGTGTTCCGAAATGGAACAGATTCTCTGATGGGACTTTTATCCCCTCATGACCAATACCGCATATAATTGAACATCGAAGGTCCAATGAAACTAAAGAAACACAGTATAGATATTAAGAGAATATCATATTTTTCTTAAATTTTCTACAGAAAAATTGAATCCATTAAAGTCCGATGTTATGATAATAAAAATAGGAAAAATCAAAAAATCCGAGGTGTTTATTATGAGATTAAAAAATAAATTACTTACCAATCTAAGACGCGAGACTAAAGAGGTAAAGCAGGACCTCCGACGGGACTGGGGAGAGGATTTCTATGAATGCATTAAAGATATTGCAGAGCATCCGGTCGTGCTGCGCATGAAATTGTATCCACATCATGGACATACCAACTGCTACCAGCACTGCCTGCATGTGGCATATTACAACTATGTCCTGTGCCGCTTCTTCCAATTAGATGCCCGTTCGGCTGCCCGGGGAGGAATGCTTCATGATCTGTTCCTCTATGACTGGCATACCCACGCCGCCCGGACAGGAGACCATTTTCATGGAATGACACACCCAGCCTGCGCACATAAACATGCAAAGAAGTTCTTCGAATTAAATCATATTCAGGAGGACGTAATTAAAAACCATATGTGGCCCGTGACACTATTCCATTTCCCACGCACAAAGGAGGGGTGGATCACGACACTGACTGATAAATATTGCGGAACTTTAGAGACGAGTCAAAGATAGTTTCACAAGTCAAATTTATATTCTGAATACCAATGACAAAAGGATCAGACCCCTTTTAAAGGGGGCCTGACCCTTTTATTATCCACTCAAATTCCTCTTAAACTTTTTAAGTCTATACGAAACTCTTTACTTTCTCATAAATGCTGTCTGCATCTAATCCGTATTTTTTCACCAATTCAACTGCCGGACCTGATTCACCGTAAGTATCATTGATTCCAATCTTCATTACCTTTGTCGGAGCCTTCTCTGAAAGCACATCGCACACTGCGCTGCCCAGTCCGCCGATTACGGAATGTTCCTCAACTGTAACGACTTTTCCAGTCTCCTTTGCAGCTGCAACAACTAATTCTTCATCCAATGGTTTAATTGTATGAATATTGATGACCTTTGCATCAATTCCGTCTGCTGCCAGCTTCTCTGCTGCCTCGAGACAGTTTGCTACCGGAAGTCCTGTTGCAATGATCGTGAGGTCTTTTCCTTCACGGAGCACCACACCTTTTCCGAGCTCGAACTTGTAATCCGGCTTATCATTGATAACCGGCACTGCAAGTCTGCCGAAACGCATATATACAGGTCCTACATGGTCATAAGCTGCCTGTACGGCTGCTTTTGCTTCGATATCATCGGATGGATTAATGACCACCATGCCCGGAATTGTTCTCATCAGCGCGATATCCTCGTTGCACTGGTGTGTAGCACCGTCTTCTCCTACAGAGATTCCAGCGTGTGTCGCACCAATTTTCACGTTCAGCTTCGGATAACCGATGGAGTTACGAACCTGCTCAAATGCACGTCCTGCCGCGAACATTGCGAATGAACTTGCAAATGGAACTTTCCCTGCTGCAGCAAGTCCTGCTGCCACACCCATCATATTACACTCTGCGATACCACAGTCGATATGTCTCTCTGGGAATGCTTTCTTGAAAACACCTGTCTTCGTAGCTGCTGCAAGGTCTGCATCCAGTACGACTACGTCTTCATGATTCTTTCCTAATTCGGCTAAAGCATTGCCATAACTCTCTCTTGTTGCAATTTTCTTTACATCTGACATAATGCTTCACCTACTTTCTCTAAATCTTTCATAGCCACTTCATACTGCTCATCATTCGGAGCTGCTCCATGCCATGAAGCCTGGTTTTCCATAAAGGAAACACCTTTTCCTTTGACAGTCTTTGCAATGATTGCTGTAGGCTGTCCTTTGACTGTCTTCGCCTCTTTAAATGCTGCGTCGATCTGATCAAAATCATTTCCATCGATATTGATTACATGGAAATTAAATGCCTCGAACTTCTTATCGATCGGATATGGAGAGTTGACCTCATCAATCGCTCCGTCAATCTGAAGATTATTGTTATCCACGATCACAACCAGGTTGTCCAGTTTTCTATGAGCGGCTAACATAGAAGCCTCCCAGACCTGTCCCTCCTGAATCTCACCGTCTCCAAGCAGAGTGTACACTCTGTAGTCATCTCCTGATAACTTCGCAGCAAGAGCCATACCGACTGCTGCTGAGATTCCCTGTCCAAGAGAACCAGATGACATATCTACACCCGGGATATGCTTCATATCTGGATGTCCCTGCAGATAGGAACCTACATGACGCAGAGTTTTAAGATCTTCTACAGGGAAAAATCCTCTGTTTGCAAGTGTGGAATATAATCCCGGAGCTGTGTGTCCCTTGGATAAAACAAACCTGTCACGGTCTGCCTTCTTAGGCTCCTTCGGATCAATATTCATTTCTTCAAAATAAAGATACGTAAAAATATCTGCTGCTGACAGTGATCCGCCCGGATGACCGGATTTTGCACTGTGAACTGCTGTCACGATGCCCTTACGGACTTCGTTTGCAGTCTTCATCAATTCTAATTTGTTCATCGGAATTCCTCCTAAATTTTATGTTTGAAACAGATTTTTTTCAAAGAGGGATGACCCCTTTGCTCTCCATTGTCAGACTATTCACCAAATACTGCTTTATAGTCAGCCTGGAACTTCTCGATTCCTGCATCTGTTAACGGATGATGTGTCATCTGCTCGATTACATTGTATGGTACTGTAGCGATATCAGCTCCTGCAAGTGCGCAGTCTGTTACGTGAATCGGGTTACGTACGCTTGCTGCGATGATCTCTGTCTCGATTCCTGCAACCTCGAAGATCTGTGCGATCTCTGCAATTAAATCTGTTCCTCTTACAGAGATGTCGTCCAGACGTCCCAGGAATGGAGATACATATGTTGCGCCTGCTCTTGCTGCAAGAAGTGCCTGGTTCGCTGAGAAAATCAGAGTAACATTGGTCTTGATTCCTTCTGAAGAAAGTACTTTACAAGCCTTCAATCCTTCTACCGTCATTGGAATCTTAACTACCATGTTCGGGTGGATCTTAGCAATCTCTCTTCCTTCTGCGATCATGCCTTCCGCGTCTGTTGTTGTAGCTTTAACTTCTCCGCTGATCGGTCCGTCTACGATAGATGTGATCTCTGCGATTACTTCTTCAAAAACACGTCCTTCTTTTGCAATCAGTGACGGGTTTGTTGTCACTCCGCAGATTACTCCCATGTCGTTTGCTTTCTTGATATCCTCTACTTTAGCTGTGTCGATAAAAAATTTCATTGTCCGTTCCTCCTTGAACTAAATCCCTTTGTTTTGATATTTCTGATTATAAGCTCTGCGGCGAAAGCGGTCAATAGGGTTGCAAATTATTAATAATTTTATTGTGTTAATAATTTTATTTTATTAATTTTTTTAGGTTCCTTATCAAGAAATCGATTCTCTTAATTGTAATACATTTCTGCGTTTTTCTGAAATACTTCGTCTAAACTGCTTTCCCTCTATTTCAAATTATTACTAATAATTTGAAACATTAAATTAATTTTTCTTTTTTCTGCTCCTCGGATATGAGGTTGTGCCCCTGGTCACCAGACGAGGCTCATACTCTACATGATAGATGCTGATTGGCTCCATTTCCGAATACTGCCTGTCCCTGGTCTTAATTTTTTTCATAATGATATCGCAGGCATCTCTGCCCTTGTAGATCACAAAATGCTCAATGGTGGTCAATGAAATCTTATGCATTTTTGCAAAAAGGGTATTATCACACCCCATCACAGACATATCCCCGGGGACCTTATATTTTTCATCATAAAGTGCATCCAGGATTCCAAAAGCAATCATGTCATTCAACCCCACAATAGCAGTCAGATTTTTGTCCTCCGCTAAAAGCTCCTTTGTCAGATCATATCCGATCCGATACTCTGAATCAATTCCTGGAATATCCTGATCTATAGCTTCATTTGCAGCCTTAATGACTACCTGATCTCCAAGTCCTGCATCCTTGAATTCTTTGAGGAATCCCTCTACCCTTTTGGAACGCTGTTTTTGCCGGACCGTCAACGGCGGTGCAATATACGCCACATGTCTGTGTCCTAGTTCGAGAAGGTGCCGGGCCATAATCCGCCCAAGCTTGGAATTATCCAATTCCACGGCATCCACATCCAGTTTCTCATTCTGGTTGTTTATCACTGCAAATGGAATCTGCCTTGAAAGCTCTTCCACAACAGGCATAAAGCATCGGCTTGGATTGCATGTATAGATGACCCCCTGCGGATTTAACGACGGCATCATTTTCAGATAGCGCTCTTCCAGCTCCAGATTTCTCTGTGTATTGCAAACGAACAGCCCAAATCCCTGCTCCGTGGCCCTGGACTCAATTCCCTGCAGAAGCATCACATAATAAGGATTCGTCAGGTTTGGGCAAAAAACAACCAACAGCTTCTCCCTCTTATTTTCCTTGTGCTTCTTACGCTTTGGCAGCTCATATCCAAGTTCCTTGGCCGCATCCTCTACTTTTTTGATTACGTCCTTAGAAAAAGAAACATTATACTTTTTATTCAGCACCATCGAAACTGTGGCTTGGGAAACCCCGGCTCTTTGCGCCACATCCGAAGACGTCACCTTTTTCTTATACATTGTCCCACATCCTTACCACTTGTGTCCCTACAGCTGTGTTCTGCCTTCCAAAGCCCTCAGAAGCGTCACTTCATCAATGTATTCCAAATCACCGCCGACTGGCACTCCGCTGGCGATCCGGCTGACTTTAATTCCCGTAGGTTTGATCAGCTTACTGATATACATCGCCGTCGTCTCACCCTCCAGGCTCGAATTCGTAGCAATGATGACCTCATCCACATCTCCCTGCAGACGCTCCATCAGTTCTTTGAGCCGGATGTCTCCGGGCCCGATTCCCAGCATCGGAGAAATCGCACCGTGCAGCACATGATAGACTCCATTATACTTTCCGGTCTTCTCATAAGCTGCCAGATCCCTCGGTGTCTCCACGACCATGATCGTCTTCTGGTCCCGGTCCGGGTTGCTGCAGATCGGACACAACTCGCGGTCGGTCAGCGTGCAGCATTGTGAACAATATCTCACGTTATTGCGCGCATCCACAAGACACTTCGCAAGATTGTCCACCTGCTCCTTCGGCATATTGATGATGTGGAACGCAAGCCTCTGTGCGGACTTGGCTCCAATTCCCGGAAGCCGCGAAAACTCCTCGATCAGCCTGCTGATTTGATTACTATAATAATCCATCTGGTATCACTCCTGTATTCTCTTTCTATCCCTTCATCGGAGAAAAGCGATTCAAAAGGGTCAGACCCTTCTTCAAAGGGGTCTGACCCTTTTGCTCTCCATTGTCAGAATATTTAGAACATTCCCGGCATTCCGCCGCCGAGGCCGCCTGTCAGCTTGTTCATTGCCGCACCGGATACTTCATCTACCTGGCGAAGTGCTTCGTTCGTTGCTGCCACAATCAGGTCCTCTAACATCTCGATATCTTCCGGGTCTACGACTTCTTCCTGTAATTTTACCTTCACAACTTCACGTTTACCGGAAATCGTCACCTCAACTGCGCCGCCTCCGGCCGTTGCTGTAAACTCTTTTGTCTCAAGCTCCTTGGCCTGCTCTTCCATCTGGCGCTGCATCTTCTGCGCCTGCTTCATCAGGTTGGCCATATTGCCAGGCATTCCGCCGCCTGGGAATCCACCTCTTTTTGCCATGATTTAATCCTCCTATACTTCAATATAAAATTTATCTGCTATTATCATCTTTACGGCGATCCAAAGCCGTTCATTACTTATATTATCATATTTCCATTTATCTGTGTAGTTTTTTCACAGCAAAAAACAGGACCGCAGAACCTTTCTTGTTCCACCGCCCTATTTCCCTATACAATCAATCTTCTATACAGTAATTCTTCTATATAATATCAGCATAATATCAGCTTTCTCTCTTTATATCAGGCTGGCCGCACCGATCATCCCGGCATTCTTTCCTAAAGCAGCAGTCTCAATCTCCGGTAATTCACCTTTCTCGCCACCAAAACAGTTTTTCTTTACAATCTCCCTGAGAGGTCCTAAAAGGTTCTCCCCCTGGGCAGATATCCCACCGCCGATCAGTACGAGCTGCGGACGGAAGATATTGACTATATTGACAATCCCAATACCCAGCCTTCTGATATACAAGTCCACAATATCCTTTAATACCTCATTTCCCCCGGATGCCCCGGCAAAGATCTCTTCCGGTGTCATCTCTTTTCCAAGCGCCCTTTTCGCATCCCGGATCAAGGCTGATGCAGATACATATGCTTCCAGACATCCTCTGCGTCCACAGGTACACGGCTCGCCATCCTCCACAATCACCATATGGCCCAGCTCACTTCCGCCGATTCCCTTTCCTTCATAAATTTCCCCATCCAGAATAATTCCGCCGCCGACTCCCGTTCCAAGTGTAAGCATAATCACATCCTGACATTCCTTCCCGGCTCCAGCCGCTGCCTCACCTAATGCCGCACAATCTGCATCATTCGCTATCCTGACAGGAATAGGAAGATACACCCCGATCTTTTCAGCCAGCTTTACATCTTCCCATTTCATATTATTGGAATACCGGACAATACCTGACTTTCTGTCCACAGTTCCCGGTACACCAATGCCTGCCCCAATACATTGATCCATCAAAATCCCCTGACGTTCTAAAAGCCCAAGCACTCTCTGCGCGATCTCTTCAATGACTGCTTCTGCCGTCCTGTCCGGGTCAGTATCCATCTCCTCACAGGCAAGCAGTTGTTGATGAATGTCCACCAGCCCGATCTTAGTCGTCGTTCCGCCGATATCGATTCCGATACGCACAGGCGCCGCCTTTTCACGAATCGTGGTAATCAATGCGTCACAGGAACCTTCTACTGTATAAGTACCGCTTCCTGCTGCCAGAAAGAAGCTGTCTCCTTTTTTAAATGACAGTCTTTCATTGCCGTTGGAGATTGTCCCCTCACCATCCAGCATCAGAATACTTGCAAAGGATGCCCCGGAAACATTTCCTTCCAGCTTTTTCATCACATTTCCATCCAGGTTCAGTTTATCTACCGTAAAATAATCACAGTCTGCGACATGCGGATAACTGTTCCTGCCTTTTACAATGGGAACACGGTTTGTAACTGCGAGAGCCTTTTCAATATGCAGGTCACGCTTCTTACCATCCTTGCCGACCCTTCCATAATCATACACCCGATAGGTCACATTGGAGTTCTGCTGGATTTCTGCGATCAGGATGTCTTTCCCGATTGCATGGATGGTTCCCGACTCGATGAACAGCACATCGCCTTTTTGAACCGGAACTGCATGAAGCACTTCCAGAAGCGTATCCTCCTGAATCCTTTTTGCAAACTCCTCTTTACTGACTTCTCTTTTAAACCCATAGTATAAAAAGGCTTCTTCCCCTGCATCCATAACATACCACATCTCTGTTTTACCGTACTGCTTTTCATTCTTTAATGCATAACGGTTATCCGGATGTACCTGAATGGACAGGTTGTCCTTCGCATCGATAAATTTTGTAAGGATTGGAAAGTCACGGAATCTTCTGCAGTTTACACCCAGAACGTCCCTTCCTTCTATATCAATGTACTGCTTAAGAGTCTTTCCCACATAAGGACCATTTACAATATAAGACGGCCCATCCGGGTGGCAGGATAATTCCCATGTCTCGGCAATCACTTCTTTGTCACATTCTTTTCCATATTCCTCTGCCAGTCTGCTGCCGCCCCAGATATAATCCTTACAGCTTGGTTTTAATTTCAAAATACTCATGTCCAATTCTCCGTAAAATATTTTCTGATCACTGCCTCTGCCGGCTTCTGATAAAATTCATAATGTAAATCCTCTTTTGCCTTCCATCCATCATAGAGCCTTCCATCCCAGGACCAGAGTACAGCGCCTTTGATCCAGTCTCTTTTCGTAACAGCCGTGAACATATTCTCATACCACACCCTCTGCCCCTCCAGATCTACTTCTCCGTGCAGTTCCCAGTTATTGGGCACCTCCCTGGAGCCGGCAGTGGACATACACCCCGCCTCTGCAAAAAAGAAGGGCTTTTTATACCTTCTGACCACTTTTTCAATCCGGTCCAGCTGATTTTCCCAATCATCTGCCGGGTAGTATCCGCTGGAAGATATCACATCCACACAATCCCACCAGGATACATTGTGTTCCTGATATTTATCCGTGTTATAGCTGACCGGTCCATGGTAAACTTCTTTCACCGCCTTTATCAGGCTGCGCCATTCCCGTTCGCGCCGTTCCGACATGACCATCTCACATCCCGTAATAAACATCTCACAATGAAGCTCCTCCGCAATCCGGGCATAATGCATCTGGAACTCCGTATACGCCCGGAACCATTCGGACCATTTAGGTTCGCAGGGCACCTCTTCATCAAAAAAATTAATATGGGCCCGCCAGACTCCATTTGCACAATTTACTGTCGGCTTTAGAAACACCTTGAGCCCCAGAGTCTTCGCATATCTGATCAACTCACACAATTCACTGTCACTTACCGTCTGTGGCGACTGCCAGTCTATCTCCACAGACTGGGGAGTCTGCTGGATTCCCGCGGGAACCAGCACCACCGTATCTGCTCCTGTACGTTCTTTCATCACAGACAGGCTTGTTCTTACCTCCCCCTTAATAAAGCTTCCCCTTGGCGCAAAGGGATAAAATGTAATTCCTTTTATCATATCCATCCCCCTGCCTACAAGTCTTTCCCATGATTTAAAATCACATCCCGGTACCAGTATGCAGAATCTTTCAGTATCCTTTCCTGTGTCCGGTAGTCTACATATACCAGTCCAAAACGCTCCGAATACCCCTTAGCCCACTCAAAATTATCCATCAGTGACCACTGGAAATATCCCCTCAGTTCAATCTCACCCGCTGCCCTTTTCAATTCATGAAGGTATCTTGCAAGAAAGTCAATTCGATTCGGATCATGTACTTTTCCATCCAGTGAAACTACATCATGACAGGAAAGCCCGTTCTCTGTAATGTAAATTGGTTTCCCATAACGCTCGTATAAGAACTTCGGCCCCCAGTACAGGCATTCTGGTGTCACTGGCCAGTCAATTGCGGTCTTCGCAAAGCCTTCATACCTTCTGACCTCTTCGGGCTTCCCGTCTTTTCCCATGCGGATACATCTTCCGTTATATATATTCTGTCCATAAATATCAATCGGTTCCGAGATCAGCTTCATATCAGCCTCCGTGATCTTTGGCAGATATGCTTCGTATCTTTCCAGCCCCTCTTTTGGATAATGCCCCAGAAGAACCGGGTCAGACCACCATGCCACATTCCAGGTCCAGTTATTGTCGTCTGTCTGCATGGAAAACAGCATTTGTCTCGCCGCCTCAATGTCTTCTGCTTTCTCTGTCTCTGGATAGCACATGGACCCCGTCGGCGCATATCCGATGTTCAATGGCTGCTTACCATACTGACGCAGCATCTGCACTGCCCTTCCGTGCGCTTTCATGGCATGATGTGCCATTTCAAAGGTGTCACGTAAAGGTGCCCTGATTCCCGGAGCATGCTCTCCTGTCAGAAATCCCAGTCCCACAAAACATTGCGGTTCATTTAATGTAAAGAAATTCTTCACCCGGTCGCTGAAACGTTCTGCGGCCAGCTTCGCATATTCCCCAAACCATTCCACAATCCGTGGATTCATCCAGCCGCCCTGTTTATAGATTTCATACGGCAGTTCCCAATGATACAGCGTTATATACGGGACGATATCATTTTCCAAAAGTTCATCAATCAGTTCACTGTAGAATGTGATTCCTTTTTCATTCACCTTTCCATATCCATCCGGCAGTACTCTGGACCAGTCGATTGAAAACCGGTAAGCCTTCAGTCCCATTTCTTTCATTATTTTTACATCTTCTCTGAAACGGTGATAATGATCACAGGCGATTTTTCCTGTATGCCCTTCAAATATATGGCCGGGCTGTTCTGTATACACATCCCATATATGCATTCCTTTCCCGTCTTCTTTTACTGCCCCCTCGATCTGATATGCGCTGGTAGCAGCTCCCCAGACAAAATCTTCTCCAAATCCCATACTGCCTCCTACTCCGCCAGCTTTTCCACTGCACTGGCCAATAACTCTAATATAGCTTCTGCCTCTTTGTCATCCTCACCCCTGACACCAATATAGAATTTGATCTTAGGCTCTGTCCCTGATGGGCGTATACAACACCATGCTCCACCTTCCAGCTCAAAGTAAAGGACATTGGACCGGGGAAGCCCGGTAACAGACCGTTCCTTCGTAATGCAGTCCAGACAGATATCTTCCTGATAATCTCTGAATTGTGTCACTTTCACTTTGCCGATCGTCTCCGGCACCTGACTGCGGATCTGCTCCATGATCTGTGCGATCCGCCTTGCCCCGTCCTGTCCTTTTAAGGTCACAGTAGAAAGCGATTCCCTGTAATAGCCATAAGTCTCAAACAGCTCTTTCATCTGGTCGCAAAGTGTTTTTCCCTGGCTCTTACACCATGCAGCGACTTCACACAACGCCATAACCGCAGCGACTGCATCTTTATCACGTGCATGTGTGCCGACCAGACATCCATAGCTTTCTTCATATCCAAAAACATACGTGTGCTGATGGTCCTGCTCAAAAAATTTAATCTGCTCTCCAATATATTTAAAGCCTGTCAATGTCTCAATCAGATCTACATCATAATCCGCTGCTATCGATTTCGCCATCTTCCCGGATACGACCGTAGTTACCACAGCCCCATTTGCCGGCAGGGTTCCCAACATTTTCTTCTGAGAAAGAATATATTCCAGAATCAGCATACCGGACATGTTGCCTGTAAAACTGGTATACGTTCCTGTTTTCTTATCCTTCGCGTAGACTCCCAGGCGGTCCGCATCAGGATCTGTTGCCAGAACAATATCTGCATCCACCTCTTCTGCCAGCTGCAGTGCTAGCCGGAATGCATTTTTATCCTCGGGATTCGGATAGGAGACCGTCGGAAAACCACCGTCTGGAAGTTCCTGTTCCTTTACCACATATACCTGTTCAAATCCCAGCTCTTTCAATATCCTTCTGACCGGCAGATTTCCGGTTCCGTGAAGCGGCGTATATACAATCTTCAGGTCAGAGGCTTCTTTTTTGATGATTTCCGGGCGAATGACCAATTTTTTTAACTCCTCCATATATCTGTCATCTATTTCTGGCCCGATCACCTGATACAAGCCTGCGGCCTCTGCTTCTTCCTGTGAAATACTTCTCACCTGTGCATAATCCGTAATCGCATTTACCTCTGCAATAATTTCTTTATCCCTTGGACAGGTAATCTGCGCCCCATCCTCCCAGTATACTTTATATCCATTGTATTCCGGCGGATTATGGCTTGCTGTCACAACAATTCCTGCCGCACAGCCAAGTTCACGGAGTGCAAAAGAAAGCATCGGCGTGGGACGTAAGGATGGAAAAATATATGCCTTGATTCCATTTGCTGCCAGGCACAATGCCGCTTCCTGGGCAAACTCCGGTGACATATTCCTGGAATCAAACGCAATCGCCGCCCCCTGTTTTTCTTTCTTTTCTTTTATCATATAATTTGCCAGTCCCTGTGTTGCTTTACGCACTGTATAGATATTCATCCGGTTCGTTCCCGCTCCGATGATCCCACGCAGACCACCCGTTCCAAATTCAAGATCACGGTAAAACCGTTCCTCAATTTCTGCTTCGTCTTCTGAAATGCTTTTCAGCTCCTGTTTTGTTTCTTCATCAAAATACGAATTACTCAGCCAGAATTCATAAGTTTCTTTTGCGTTCATCTTGTTCCTCTTTCCTTTTATGCAATAATCAATGACAACAGATAAAATGGTGTCTGCTGCTCTTCATTTCCAGGCAGAACAGTTAGTTCTACCGTATGCTTCTTTCTCTCTCCATGATGCAGCACAGGTTCCAGATATAAACAGTCCCCCCAGTCCTCATCGAAGTTTCCGTCCAGGAGAACTGGATGTTCTTCCTCTCCATCCAGGACCAGCTTTGCCCGAAGGGCAGGCTTCTGAATTGTCTTTCTGTATTGGACGGCAATACAGGAGGCTTCCAGTTCAAAAGTTATCCTGTCCCCCGCCCTGGTACCGATCCAGCCATTTTTAAATACATCAAGGTGACCTGCCTTTTCTTCTGCATCTGCCCTGAAACCTTCCAGGATGGGTGCTGATTCTCTTATCGTCAGCATCCTGGCTGATTCATAAGCATTGGGAGTCATCGGCTCCGGAAACACAGCCTCATTTTCTTCTTCCTGCATTCCTGCTTTTACCTGTTCCAGAAAAGCCGTAATCTCTTCTGCCACCAGCTTATGCCCTTTATCGTTTGGATGCAGGCCGTCCGGCGTCAATTCTTCTCTTGTATACATTCCCTGCTTCATCCTCTGATACAAGGTGTCCCTGATACTGACATGAGGAACCTGATACCATTCCCCCAGGGCATTGTGATAATCCTGTGCATTCTTCCCTGTGTCATAAAACACATGATTCAACAGCAGAACCGCGGGATGTGAATTCCACAAAAGGAGCTTTCTAAGAAGTCCTTCATAGGTCTCCTGAAAGAATTCATCTGCCTCATCATTTACACTGAAATCTACTATAACAAAATCCGGCTGATACATCAGTAAATCCGATACTGCCCTTGCAGCCCCAAAATGGGAAGTCGTTCCTCCGATCCCACCATTCACATAATGAAAATGCGCCTTCGGAAACGTCTGCTCCCACCACGCATATATCCGCCTGGCATATGTATTCTCCTGATTTGAAGCAAGGCTCCCCTGTGTGATGGAACCTCCAATAAATCCGATTGTCAGATCCTCTCCCTTATCAGCCCTTCGCATACACCTTTTCATTCTTGCAAGATTGATCTGTCCCATCCGTTAATCCCATCCTTCCACATTCAGATTCTCTATATACTGTGCCAGTTCTTCTGCCATCTCTTCTGCTTCTGGAATCCGCAGATGTCCCGGAGTCCCTTTCCCGTTACGCTTAAAAAGATACTGCGTAATTTTTTCATCTCCCAGTTCCTGTACCACCTGGGCAATTGCCCGGTCCCAGGATTCATCATGATACAGAAGCGTCGTACAGCATACAATCTGTGCTGCCGGATATCTGCTTCGCAGCTTTCCCAGAAACAACTTATAATGTTCCCTCCATACTGCCGCCCTTTCTCCCTCGTACTCTTCTTTCATGTAGTCCTTTGGATGATTGTCATTCTGACCGACCGCCACAATAACTACCTGTGGTACATACTGTGAAAAATCCCACTCTACCGGGGCACCGAACAGCGGATGATAGTTGATTTTATCCCAGACTGTCTCCATTCCCACAGCCTCGGGTTCACAGAACCATCCGGTCTTATCCATCAGGGCTATTCCCCCCTGCGCGATATCATGGATCTGTGCATTTAGTTTTCTGGCCGTCATCCAGGCATAAGAATACCAGCTGTTGGAATACTCCCCGCTATGTTCCGGATCTGTCTTTCCCACATATTCTACTGCCTCTGAAACCTCTCCTGCCGAAACGGAATCTCCATATACCTCAATCCTTCTCCCCGGCTTTGGTTTCATTGCAAGGACTTCTGCATCATCATCCAGTTCCATTCCTAAAAATACCAACTCATGACAGGAATCCTGGCGTTTAAAGAACAGGACCTCATGGCAGTTATCTTCGGATGGGGTAACCGGAATTTCCAGCTCTGCCTTCCCCGTTTTCGGAAGAAGGACCGCGGACTGCACACCGTCCAGAATACATCCCAGATAATGATCCCAATATGCACTTTTATTCATCACCTGGATCTTCAAAGTATTCCCCGTAAAACGCATCCCGACGGACGTACACGGGAAAACAAACACAGGTGCTTTTGGATCACTCCAGTCGATCCTTCCACTGTAAATTAGTTTTTCATGATCAGGCAGCACTCTCATTCTTCTTCTCCTCTTTTCTTTCCATTCTTCTCTCAGACCTCTGTCAGCGGATCAAATCACTAAACTGTACACCCTCGACCTTTCCCGCTTTCACATCACACAGGTACTTCAAAAACATTTCTCTGGATTCCTCATGTTTTCCCTCGTCCGGGAACGCCAGCAAAAGTTTTTCTCCTTTTTTTCCGGTCACCCTCTCTGCAAATGAATCCTCTCCGAGGATGACGGCGCCGACCATATCACCATCCTTATAGATTTCAAAATCTCCTTTATCCATATCGGACAGATCACAGAAGCTTCCTCCCATTTCTCTGCAGTATTGATAAAAACTCTCAGATAGGATCAGTGCGTCTAATTCCTTGTTTCTCCACTGAAAGAAAAACTTTTCATAAGAACTTTCATTCACTCCCGAAAGTTCCATACCTTCATAAGAAAAGTTGTAATCCGAGTCTATTACAACTCTCCTGGCAGGAAGTCCTGCATATTCCGAAAATGTGTCCCTTATAAGGCCATCCCGCCCGGAATCCATTTCCTGATTCGCCAGTACACAGGTAAATACCGGTTTTTGATTTCCTATTGTATAATGAGTAATAAATAAAACAATCAGAGCAATTATGGAACATACCGCCAGAATATGATACCAGTAATACGTCAGGACATAAGCGGCTGTTTCTCTTTTACTCATGTTTTCTGTCTTTTCCCGGATATCTCTGAATATACGCCTTATCATATTCCATCACTCCTCTGATTATTTTTCCGGGCAGCATTCACTGCCCGGCTTATTTTTCTTATCTCTTCTTTAGAAGTTCCAGATTTTTTTCAATCAACGCGCATCTCTGTTTTACACAGTCTGCTGAGCGCAAAGGGTCTTTCGGTGTTGCAAATAAATAATCTTCCAGCTGATCGATTGTAGTCGTGGCCACATGCATCCTTGTATCACAGGAGGCATAATAGATATACACATCTCCATTTTCACATGCAATCGCACCGTTGGTAAAGACAACATTTGAGACATCCCCGACCCGTTCCTCTCCAAAAGGCACCAGAAAGGCTCCTGAAGGTTCTGCGATCACCTTTGCCGGATTCTCCAGGTCTGTTCCAAATGCATATAATACATAGCGCAGTCCTGCAGCCGTATTCCGAACTCCATGGGCAATATGTATCCAGCACTTTTTTCCTCTGATCGGCACAGCTCCGGCCCCATTTTTAGATTCTGTCAGGGTATGGTAGATCCGCCTGCTGATGATTGTCTCCTCATCAATGACGGCGTGCTCAATATCCTCACATAACCCAAAACCGATACCGCCTCCGCTTCCAGTCTCGATGAATCCATCCATTGGCCTGGTATAAAATGCATACTTCCCATCCACGAATTCAGGATGGAGCACTACATTCCTCTGCTGCGGGGAGCGAAGTGTCCTGAGATTATCCAGCCTCACCCAGGTCTTAAGATCCTTCGTCCTGACAATTCCTGCCTTCGCCACTGCCGCAGACAGATCGGGATTCTTAAGATCCTTGCTCTCTGAGCAGAACACACCGTAAATCCAGCCATCCTCATGCTTTGTCAGCCGCATGTCATATACATTTGTCTCCCCTGGACATGTATCCGGCAGGATTACAGGATAATCCCAGAAATGAAATCCATCGATTCCATTCTCACTTTCCGCTACTGCAAAAAATGATTTTCTGTCATTGCCTTCTACCCTCACAACAAGATAATATTTTCCATCCAGCTCAATTGCCCCTGAATTCATGACCGCATTAATTCCCAGCCGCTCCATAAAGTAAGGGTTGGTTTCTTCATTCAAATCGTATCTCCAATGCACCGGAGCAAATTCCCGTGTCAGGACCGGATACACATACCGGTCATAAATTCCATTATAAAAATCACTTTTCAAGTTCTTCCTGGAAACAAGTCTATTCACCTTTTCCTGTTCCACCTCATACTGCCTGTGAAGCATCCTGCATCCTCCTTATCACCTCAAAGCACATCCTTCCGTTATGATACGGGCACTTCCAGGGTTCTACAATTGGCTTCTTAAGTGGTCTTTTATCCTGGTCCACTGCCCAGTACCACTCGGACCCCTTCCTGCCATCTATCAGATACTCTCTGATATACGCCCAGATATCCTGTGCTGCCTTAAGATACTCCGTTTTTTCCGGTGATTTCTGGTATCCATTCAGGAATCCGACAACCGCTTCTGCCTGAACCCACCATACACGTGTCGTATCCACAACATGATTCTCACATTCATTCACAAGAGAATGGTCTATATAGGCCCTGTCATAAATATTCTTTGTAAGACACTTTGTAATCGGAGACAGCTTTTCTGTATAAGAAGCGTCATCCAGAATCTCCAGCCCCCGGTCCACAAGCCAGGCCGTTTCAATATCATGTCCGTAGGAATACAGGTCGATCAGCGAATTCCAGGTTTTATCAAAGAAAACCTCCTGACGCCCTTTTTCCTTGTTGTAGACCTTATCTGCAACTACATCCAGCATAAATTTCAGGCTGGATGCAATCTTCTCATCTCCTGACACACGGTATAATTCTGTATACGCCTCGAACACATGCAGCAGCGTATTCATTGTCTTTTCAGCAATCACGCCGTTTTCGGATAATTTATCGTTTTCCTCCGGCTGAAAATCCCGGCTGAAGGCTTCCAGGTATCCATACCCATCTTTGCATCTGGTCTCAATCAGTTCTGACAACTCCTGCGCGATCTGCAATGCCTGCATATCCCCGGAAGCATCATAGTAGGATGAAAGCGCATAAATTGCGAAGGCCTGGTTATAAGTATGTTTTGTCGTATCCTCCGGCTGTCCTGTATAAGCAAGAGACCAGTAGATGCCTCCGTATGTCTGGTCAAGGCAGTGGTCTTTAAGAAAACCAAAAGCATGTCTGGCATATTCCAGCAGTTCTTCCTCCCCTAAAAGCCTGTATGCATTGGAGAAGAACCAGAGTATCCTGCTGTTTAAAATACAGCCCTTTACTGCCTCCTCATCCAACACAAGATCATATCCCAGCCACCCATAAAATCCCCCATATGTGTCATCTCTCATCCCCTTCCAGAATGGAATCAGATCGTTGATCAAATGTTCTCTTATTTCTTCGACAAACATTCTATTCCCTCCTGGTCAGTTATCGTTTTCCGATCTCGGTATCTTCTCCGGTTACCACGCTATGCTCTTTAATATAAGTAACGACTTCATTGATTTCAGTAAATGCCAGGCCTACATATGTGTCTGCAGAGCCATAATAAATCGCGATTTTTCCGCTTTTGGCATCATGGATTGTTGCGCACGGGAAGGTTACATTCGGCACAAATCCACGTTCTTCATACCATTCCTCTGGTGTCAGCAGGAATGTTTCACAGCGGTATTTTACGACTGAAGGATTGTCAATGTCCAGGATTGCCCCTCCAATACTGTATACATAGCCACTGCAGGTTCCCGTCACACCATGATAGAACAAAAGCCAGCCTTCTGTAGTCTCAATTGGTGCGGCACCTCCGCCGATTTTTAGATTTTCCCACCACTTGCCACTTTTGCCCATAACATGACGGTGTTTCCCCCAGTATTCCATATCCGGGCTTTCTGAAAGGAAGATATCTCCAAATGGAGTATGTCCGCTGTCGCTTGGTCGGGACAGCATCATAAATTTCCCATTTATTTTTCTTGGAAACAGTACCGCATTTCTGTTAAATGGAAGGAAGGGATTCTCAATCCTTGTAAATGTCTTAAAATCCTGCGTCTTCGCCACGCCGATTGCCGCCCCGTAAAAATCCTGACACCAGATGATATAGTATGTATCTTCGACTTTTACAAGCCTTGGATCATATGCGTATCTGGGCATGAAATCATTTCCATCCTCATCCTTAAATGGAATTTTTTCTTTCTCATATTCCCAGTGGATGCCATCCTCACTTCTTCCTAAATATATATATGGAATCCCATTTGTCTGTTCACCACGGAATACACCGATAAATTTCCCTTCGTAAGGAATCACTGCGCTATTGAAGATACGTGCAACTCCCTCTGCCGGATTTCTTCCTATAATCGGATTTTCTTTATATCTCCATACCGGCAGCCGCCCTTTATCATCAGACGGCCTGTCCTGCCATGGTACATTCGGTACATTTGCACCGATTATTTTTACCTCACTCATAAAATATCCTCCAAAATAATGTTTTTCTAACCTTTTACAGCCCCCTGTGTAAGTCCGCTGTAAATTTGCTTCTGACAAAAGATAAAGATTAAAAGCGCCGGAATCATCGTGATGATTACGCCTGCACATATATAGTTGTACTGATTTCCCAAAGGACCTGTAAATTTAAACAACGAGGTGGCTACTGTTACCAGATTGTTCTTATCCTGCAAATATAAGTTCGCTGTATAGTATTCGTTATATACACCCACACCCTTTAAAATCATTACTGTAACGATCGCCGGCTTCAGGAGCGGGAATAGAATTCTGAAAAACACTCCAAAATATGTGCATCCATCCATAATTGCAGATTCATCCAGAGATGTGGAGATATTCTCAAAAAACTGGATAAAGATATAAATTGAAATAATATCTGTACCGCACATCATAATGATATAACCCGGCATAAAGTTGATCCATCCTAAACTATACATAATCTGATATACGGAAACCTGCATGGCGATTCCAGGAAGCAGTGATGCAAATAAGAACATATTCCTGATCAGAGCGTTTCCTTTAAATTTAAAGCGGCTCAATACATATGCAAGCATCGAGCCTGTCAGAATAGATCCTGTCAGTACACACACCAGGATGATTGCTGAGTTTCTAAATGCAATCCCCATGTTTGCCTGCTTCCATGCCTGCACAAAGTTCTCCAGATAGGTCCAGCTTTGCGGGAGTGTCATGACATTTGTAGACGCATACTCTTCCGGTGATTTAAACGCGGTAATTACACACACAACAACAGGAAGGACTGATATAAACGCACCCAGAATCAGTGTTGCATATTTAAAAACATTCCAGATAATTTTTTTTGCTCTGGCAGCCGTCATTATCATCTTCCTCCTTCCTGCTCTTTCTTTAAAAGCTTCTTTTGTTTTCTGATTGTCCGGATCGCTTCCTGATCACCCACACCAAAGTAATATCTTTCAATAAACTTTTGGATCGCAGTTACAATTATGATCATCACAAGCAGTATGATTGCCATTGCCGATGCAAGTCCGACCTTCTGGCTTTCGTGTGCAAGTTTATTCATAATTACAAAGTAAGTACCAGTGCCGAAATTTCCGCCGGTGATTACATATGGTGGCTCGAACACACTGAGTGAACCTGTAATGGAAAGGATCATGTTCAGTACAATTATTGTCTTGATGCTCGGCACTATGATATACCTGAATCTCTGCCACCCGTTTGCGCCATCTATGGAGGCTGCTTCATACAATGTAGAATCCACAGACATAATTGCACCGATAAAAAGCACCATATTCTGTCCCATATACCGCCAGATCGATGTTGCAGCTACAGAGATATTATTTATGCTCGTATCCTTGAGCCAGTAGGGCAGCTGTTCCAGATTAAACCCGCACCACTGCAGCACTGTATCCAGTACAAATCCTCTTGTATAGAAAAATTTAAAAATAAATCCGACCGCAATACCACATACCAGATATGGAAAGAACATAAAACCTTTGAATACTCCTCCGCCTTTTGTCTTTGCACTCAGGATTGTTGCAAAATAAAGCGCAAGTCCAAGCTGGAAAAATGATGCAACGATATAGTAAAGACTCAGTTTCAGCGCACTGAAACAATCCTTTCTTGTAAATACTTCTATATAATTCTGCATACCTACAAACTCTCTGTCGCCAATATACTTCATATCATAGAAACTGAACCCTATCATTTTCCCGAATGGTATATATGTAAATACAATTAGCAGCGTTAACGGTACCAGCATAAATGTAATGATAACCAGTCTCTGATTTACTTTTCCCGACTTAATCCACTCGATAAAGCTTTTTGATTTCCCGGAATTCATAAACTGCCCGCACTCTCCTTTCCTGATAAAGGTGCTGTAAAAAAAGCTTTTTATTCCAGCTTTTTTCACAGCCTCTTTGGTATTAATGCGTGATCCCATTTGCTTCCTGGGCTGTTGTCCATCGTTCATTCCACTCATTGACCAGGTCATCCATTGTCTTTGTGCCTCCGGTTGCTTCCTCAATAATCTCTGTCGGAATCGCACCTGACACATTGATTCCCAGTTCTGAATCATTATTTACATCATTAAACAGATTCGCATCTTCATCCGGAGCCGGATTGTTTACAACAAGTTCTATTCCGTCGAGGGCTGACAGTGCTTCCGGATATTCATCTCCGATCACTGCAGAAAGTCCGCCTTCGCTCTGTGCAAATCCAGACTTTTCCACCAGCCATTTGATATAGCACATTGCGGCAATCTGATTGTCCTTTGAGCTGTTGCAGTTGATACCATAATTGTAGTCTCCGCCTGCTGATGCATATTGTTTTCCTTCAACAGTAATCGGGAAAGTCATATAACCTATATCATCCGCATTCTCACCTGCCTGCTGAATCTGTGTGATTGACCATGAACCAAGAGCCATACATCCGATCTCGCCTTTATTCATCATTCCTTTGCTGCCTTCCCAGTCAGTCGTCGTTGGATCTTCCTCCGTCAGTCCCTGTTTTACGGCCTCATATAAAGTATCATATACTGCATAAGGTCCTGTTCCATCGCCTCTGTCTGAGAACGGGTTCTCTCCCTTTGTCAGCCCCTCATAAGCAAAATCCGGATCTCCTGTTGCTCCACCGTCAATATAAGCATCCCATGCTGTCATTGTCCAGCCTGCTGCAAAGTTCGTATAAAGAGGAATGGCATCTGTGTTATCCTTGATCTTCTGAAGTGCTCCCAGGAATTCTTCCGGTGTCTTTGGAACATCTTTGATTCCCGCCTTTTCAAATACCGCCTTGTTGTATACAACTCCCTGTACATTCGCCATAGAAGGAATACCATAGGACGTACCCTCATAGGAATATGCTTCCAGGAATTTGCCTTCATAGATATCTGAGAGAGCTTTTTTATCTCCTAATTTTGTAAAATAATTTCCAAGTTCATCCTTATCGACCGTTGTAGGAATCATGCAGATGTCTCCCCAGTCTCCTGTTGTCAGACGAGTTGTGATGTCATTTGCATAATCTGTAATTCCTTCATACTCGATATTGATATTCGGATATAGCTTCTGGAACTCTTCTATGTATTGTTTGAATGTTGTATCCACGACATCAGTCTTATGGGTCAGGAATTTCAGATCCGCTTTGAGGTCTGTATAATCTTCTCCCAGTTTAATCTGGTCAATCGTAACATCCATTACTTCTTTTTCCGGTTTTTCTTTCTTAGAATTCCCACAGGCTGCTAAAGATAACACCATGGCTGCTGAAAGAGTGACTGTGAATGCCTTTTTTAAAGTTGCCTTTTTCATAACGTTCTCCTTTTAATTAATTTATTAACTATTTTTAAGTTAATTTAACTATAATATACTTTTCTTTTATTTTCAATGCTTTTTCTTTGTTTTAACCTATTCACACGCATTTTCGGCATTTTAATCAAATTTTAGCTTTTATTTTTAGTAATTTTAACCATGAAATTAATTAATTTATTCTTCATATTAACTTTATTTAATTAATTTTGAAGTTTTTAATTAGGTTTACAGAAACAAAAAAGCTTCCTGTATTATAAAAAAAGGGGAGTAACATCACATTACTCCCTGACAGGAACTGTACTACTTCTTCCGTACCGTTTTCTTCAGAACCATCTTTCCCGTCACAATTTGAATTCCTTCTACATATTTCTTATGCTTTATTTTTTTGATCAGTGACTTCACGCATGTTTCCGCCATACGCTCCATATCCACTCCATATGTCGTAATCCGATCAGACTCCATCCCGGCGGGCAGGAAATTATCAAACCCGACAACGGATACATCCTCCGGGACATGGTATCCTGCCTCCTCCAGATTCTGGATCAGTATATGTGCAGTAAAATCAGAGTTGCATGCAAAGGCATCCAGTCCGGCAGGAGAATCCAAGATTTTTTCAAAACTTTTTCCATCCTCACTGCGATCCGGTATCTCCCAGGATTCCTCGAATTCGATTCCATTTTCCCTGAGAGCCCTTCTGTATCCCCAGAATCTGTCCGTGATACTGCTGGTGACATCCACACTTCCAACAAATCCGATCTTCCTGTGTCCCTGGCTGACCAGATAATTCGTAAGCATATACATTCCGTAATAGCCATCCGAAATCACGGTATCAAAAGTCGTCGCGCGGACATAAGTATCCAGAAAGAACACGGGAAGCTCCGTCTGACCGACCATCTTTGCTATGTACGCCTCATCCATCTGACCCAAAAGAATCAGCCCGTCAACTTTTTCGTCCTGCATCACTTTGGGAATATTACATCCTTTTTCATCTTCCTGGGTCAGCAATTCTAAAATACCGTAATATTTATTATTGTACAAAGCCCTCACAACTTTTTCATACATCTGCCCATAGAACGATGTTGTATAACCATAGTAATTTTCAGGAATCACCACCCCTATATTTCCAGTCTCTATACTTCCTGATTTTCCAGACGCAGTTGATACATATCCCAGTTCCTCAGCCACACTCTTAATCCTGGCCCGCATCTCATCACTTACTCCCGGTTTACCAGACAGTGCTTTCGAAACTGCAACATTGCTTACTCCTACTTTAGCTGCAATATCTGCAAGCGTCACACTCTTCGCCATGTTCTTCTCCTTTATTATACTTGTTAATTTAACCTCATTTGTTGTTAATTTTAATATAATCAAATTTACCAGTATTGTCAATGTTTAACCTTCTGAAATTAAACATAATCTTTCAGTCAGGCGAATATCCGGAATCCATTTCTCAGCTTCCCTGATGAGGTTACATTATCTGCACACATAAAGACGCTGCTGCAAAACGATAGTTTTCTACCATCATTTCGCAACAGCGCCGCATACCACACCCGGACTCTGTTAATCCTCCACAATAATCTCCATATTAATATACTTCTCAAGGTCTGCAAATGTATCTTCAAAGTGCCGTCCCTCTTCCACATGACGGACTTCCACTTCTACCTTCTTCCCGATCCGGTTCTCGATCAGATCCTCCAGCTCCTGCCTGTGGTCCTCTCTGCCGACCACCTCAGCCTCCATCGCTCCCGGCATAACAATCATCAGCCGGTTATCGCCTCCAAGGCTTAACCTGGCCTTCTTCAAAAATGTCCGAAGCAGCCCGGAAGCCTCATCTGCAATGGGTCTGAAGTTCTTCACAACTTCTTTGATATCATCCGGAACCGCTTTGGGAAGCTCCGGCTTCGGTCCTTTGCTGGCAGGTGAATCCGTGCCATCTCCCTGTACATATACGACCCGTTCCTGTACTGCCCCCGCAGGAACACCCTGTTCAAGCTTCTCCTCCACCGCACGGATACGGTCCAGCAGGCTGTCCTGATCGACCTCCATAGCCGGTGTACACAGCTTGATCAGCGCCACCTCCAGAAGCACTCTCTTCTGGGACGCATACTTTAACTGCCCTGAAAGCTCGGAAAAAATACGGATATAGCGAAGCAGCATATCGGTCTCGATCATCTCGGCCTCTTCCTTGAGCTGCTGCATATTTTCCGTCGATACATCCAGCACATCCTCTATATTATCAGATGTTTTCATCAGAAGCAAGTTCCTTAAATACCAGGTAAAATCAACGGAAAGCTGAGTCAGCTCTCTTCCGAGCATGACCAGTTCTTCCACTGTATCCAGTACCTTCGGCACATCCCGCCGGATGATATTGCGCAAAAGCTGGCTGAACACATCCGTATCCACCGCGCCAAGCACCTCAAGTACATTGTCATAGGTCAGCTTTTGTCCCAAATAGAAGGCAATACACTGGTCCAGAAGACTCAGCGCATCACGCATGGAACCGTCCGCCGCCTTTGCCACATAGCGGATCGCCTTATCCTCGACCTCCACCTGCTCCTCGATCATGAGCTCCTTCAATCTGTCTGAAATCGTCTCGATACTGATCCGCTTGAAATCATAATGCTGACAGCGGGACAATATCGTGATTGGAATCTTATGCACCTCCGTTGTCGCCAAAATAAAAATAACATATTCCGGCGGCTCCTCCAGAGTCTTCAAAAGTGCATTAAAGGCCCCTATGGAAAGCATATGCACCTCATCGATGATATAGACTTTGAACCGCCCCTCTGTCGGTCTGTAAGCCACTTCCTCCCGAATCTCACGGATATTATCCACACCATTATTCGATGCGGCATCAATCTCGATCACATTCATAGATGTGCCCGCCGCAATCGACCTGCACATCGCACATTCCCCACAGGGGCTTCCATCTACCGGATGCTCACAGTTCACGGCCTTGGCAAATATCTTCGCGACCGTAGTCTTTCCCGTTCCCCGGGTCCCACAGAACAGATAGGCGTGCCCAATGCGGTTTGCCTTAATCTGGTTCTGCAATGTTGTAATAATATGGTCCTGCCCTTTTACATCCGCAAATTCTGTAGGGCGGAACTTTCTATAAAGCGCCGTATACGACATGAATCACACCTCTGTTCTCCTAAAATCTATCAACACGGACATTCCCATCCGCCTCTCTGTCTGATAAAAATCAAAACGGATATCCATATCCCTCTCGCTGCTTACCAGATAAATCTAAAGTTCATCCCCAAAGCTGATTCCTGTCAGCTTTGCTTCTTTGATCAGACTGCACTTCGGGTCAACATATTTCAGTTTTCCGGCCACATCCTGCAGCGGCACCTTCACAGTCTCACCATTTCTCATCGCTATCATATAACCATAATCTTCATCTAAAATCAACTGGGCAGCTGCCGCACCAACTCTTGTAGAGAAGACTCTGTCATAAGGACATGGAGAGCCGCCTCTCTGAGTGTGTCCCGGCACTGTAATACGGACTTCCTTGTCCGTCTTCTTCTGGATCTGCTCTGCCAGTTCATATGCAATGGAAGGATATTTGCGTTTCTCAAGCTTTTCTTTGTATTCCTTCTTCTTGAGCTTCGCATCCTCTTTCGAAATAGCCCCTTCTGCTACTGCAAGGATTGTAAATGGTTTGCCTGCCTCAGTACGCTTATGAATGACATCAGCAATGACATTGATATCATATGGAATCTCAGGAAGCAGAATGATGTCTGCGCCGCCCGCTATTCCTGCATGAAGCGTCACATGCCCAACCTTATGTCCCATGACTTCTATAATAAATACACGGCTGTGTGAGGTCGCTGTTGTATGAATCCTGTCAATCGTATCTGTCGCGATATCTACCGCGCTCTGGAAACCAAAGGTCATATCTGTGCCCCAGAGGTCATTGTCGATTGTCTTCGGAAGCGTGATGATATTCAATCCCTCTTCCCGCAGCATATTCGCCGTTTTATGCGTACCATTGCCTCCCAGAATCACCAGACAATCCAGGCTCAGCTTATGGTATGTATGCTTCATAGCAGCAACCTTGTCAAGCCCATTCTCATCCGGCACCCGCATCAGCTTGAACGGCTGTCTGGAAGTACCCAAGATCGTGCCTCCTCTGGTCAGGATTCCTGAAAAATCTTTCGATGTCAGCATCTCGAAATTAGCATAGATCAGACCCTTATAACCATCTTTAAATCCATATATCTCTACGTCCTTGCGTTTCGAACAAATCCCCTTCACAACACCTCTCATGGCAGCATTCAAAGCCTGGCAGTCTCCGCCGCTTGTCAACATTCCGATCCTCAACATAGTACATCCTCCTTTTCAAAGTTCCCCACACATTCACAGGGAATATACCAACTGCGAAAAGCTCCACCGTAAGGTGAAGCTGTTTCTTACTTTTATAATTATACCCTATTTTATACACTGTAACAAGAAAATCTTCGTTCCCAGAATCGTCCAGGTCTGACATTAATGTATAAAGCATGAATTTTTATCCACATTTTTGCACAATTGTATTGTAATTCAAGTGAAAAACTTGTACAATATGTACAAGTAATATGAAAGAGAGGACTTATTATGAAACAGAACAACATGTTAGCAATGATTTTAGCTGGCGGCCGTGGTTCTCGTCTGCATGATCTGACGAACAAAGTGGCTAAGCCAGCCGTTTCATATGGCGGGAAATACCGCATTGTCGATTTTCCATTGAGCAACTGTGCCAACAGTGGAGTCGATGTAGTAGGAGTATTGACACAATATGAATCTATCTTACTGAACAGCTACGTAGCTGCTGGACGCCGCTGGGGCCTGGATGCCCAGAATAGTGGAGTTTATGTACTGCCTCCTCGTGAAAAAGCAGATTCTAATCTGGATGTTTACCGTGGAACCGCAGATGCCATTTCACAGAATATCGATTTTATTGATTCATTTTCACCGGAATATGTCCTCATACTGTCAGGCGACCACATTTATAAGATGAATTACGCAAAAATGCTTGCACATCATAAAGAATGTCAGGCAGATGCGACTATCGCCGTTATCGAAGTACCTATGAAGGAAGCCAGTCGTTTTGGTATCATGAATACAGACGAAGAAGGCAGAATCGTTGAATTTGAGGAGAAGCCGCCACAGCCGAAGAGCAACCTTGCATCTATGGGAATCTACATATTCAACTGGAAGCTGCTGCGTAAGATGCTGCTCGCAGATATGAAGGATGCCGATTCTAACCACGATTTTGGTAAGGATATCATTCCGACCCTTCTGAATGACCAGAAAAGACTCTATGCATACAAATACAAAGGATACTGGAAAGATGTAGGAACCATCGATTCTCTCTGGGAAGCCAACATGGATCTCCTGGATAAGAACAACGAGCTTGACTTAAATGACTCGACCTGGAAGATCTACACAGAAGACGGCTATACCCTGCCTCACTATGTAGGACCGAACGCAGATATTAAGAATGCATTCATCACACAGGGCTGTGTCTTAGATGGAGAAATCAAGAATTCCGTCTTGTTCACAGGCGCTAAGGTCGGTACAGGTGCCAAGATCATTGACAGTGTACTGATGCCTGGTGTAGAGGTAGGCGAAGGTGCTGTTGTAACGCGCGCACTCGTTGCCGACGGAATTAAGATCGATAAGAATACTGTCGTAGGAAGTGCTGACAGCGAGCATATCGAACTGGTTGCGAAACATGTAAAGGGGGCAGAATAATATGAATAACGCATTTGGAATTGTTAATCCTTCCGGGAATCACATTTGGGTAGAAGGGCTTCAGACTTATCGCAGTATCGGAGCATTTTCCTTCCTCGGCAGATATCGTGTCATCGATTTTCCGATTTCCAATATGAGCAACAGCGGCATCGACCAGATTCAGGTCTATTTGAGAAGAAAACCCCGTTCACTTGTAGAACATCTTGGAACAGGAAGACATTACAATATTAACTCAAAGCGCGGAAAACTGCGTGTACTTTTCTCTGAAAGCAGCTCGGAGAATGATATTTATAATACTGATATCGAAGCATACTGGGAGAACTTAGAGTGCATCGAGAGGATGCATTATCAATACGTCGTCATTGCTCCTAGTTATATGGTATATACCCAGAACTTCGACCAGTTACTGCAGACACATATTGATTCCGGTGCTGACATCACATTACTGTATCACTCTACGGATAATGCAAAAGAGACGTTCCTCAACTGTGACATGCTGAACCTGAATCGTCAAAAGGGTGTCTTATCAATCGAGAAGAACCGTGGAACCGCTAAGAACAGAAGCATTTTCATGGATACCTACGTGATGAAAAAGGATCTGCTGTTAGAGCTGATTCAAAAGGCAAGGAATATTTCCTCCATGTACACGCTGGCCCAGATCGTTAATAACCAGTGTGAAGACCTTGATGTCCGCGGAGTTCCGCATAGAGGATACTTTGCTTCCATCACAGACTTTAAGAGCTACTATGAGGCCAACATCTCCTTGATCGACTTAAAGAATTCCATGACATTGTTTGATTCTGAATGGCCGATCTATACACGTACCAATGACTCCTGTCCGACACAGTATTATAAGACTGCTGACGTGAAGACTTCTGTTGTATCGAATGGATGCTCCATTGAAGGAATCGTTGAAAATTCTGTCATCGGACGTGGATGTGTCATCCAGAAAGGCGCTGTAGTCAAGAACAGTGTACTTCTACCTGGTTCTAAGATTGGAAAAGATGTACTGATTGAAAACCAAGTCGTAGATAAAGGGGCAAAAGTGATTCATGCAAAAGAAGTGATTGCCGCTCCAGACAAGCCTGGATATATCAGGAGAAGAGATACATTATAGCAATAAAGTTTTTTGATATAGAGAACGAAAATGTCTTACCTTAGAAAAAAGTTTCTTATATCACAACAGGTGTGGAAATGATATGATTTCATTTCCACACCTGTTCTTCATTCTATCATTCTATTACAGTTCACTCATCTTATCCAGTATCAGATGATAGAACTCTTCATCTGTACCTGTCTTTTCCAAAGTTTCCAGTATCATCCCATCCTTAAGAAGTATAATCTTTTTACAGTATCCTGCCATCTTCGGGTCATGGGTAACCATCACGATCGTCTTGCCGTATTCCTCATTGATCCTTGTCAGTGCATCGATAACAATTTTTCCTGATTTAGAATCCAGATTTCCGGTCGGTTCATCCGCAAGAATCAGTTCGGGGTCATTGATCAACGCGCGGCAGATTGCACACCGCTGCTTTTCTCCTCCTGACAGTTCATATGGGTCTTTCCCCAGCAGATGGTCGATCTGGAACTGCTTCGCAAGCTGTTTCGCCTTCTCTGACATCACCTCTGACTTTTCCTTATTCAGAATCATCGGCAGCATAATATTCTCTTCTACTGACAAACTGTCCATCAGATAGAAATCCTGGAATATAAATCCGATCTGCGTTCTCCTGATATCCGCCAGCTCGTCGGGATGAAGCCCATTCGTATCCTTCCCCATGAACTTTAAGATCCCCCCTGTCTGCTTGTCAATCAGACCAAGCACCTTAAGAAGTGTCGTCTTACCGCATCCAGACTTTCCCATGATTCCTACAAATTCGCCCTCTTCCACGTTGAAGTTGAGCCCTTTTAACACCTTGATCTCATCCTTCACGCCACTCGGCGTCTGCTTCTCATAATTTCTGATCAGTTCCTCCACTTGTAATACATTTACTTCTCCCATTCTGCCTGCCTCCATATTAATTTCTTGATCCATAGATACCAGATGATCCAAATACCGATATAAATAAGATACACGACTGCTCCTGTCAGTAAAAAGCTTCTCAGAGCCGCTGCATCATATAGCCTTGCCTTCACACTAAGGCCTCCGAAAAGGATGCCTCCACAGGTTCCAATAATCAATGGAAGCACTGCGAATATCTTCATCTGCCCCGTCAGCACAGCCTTCCTCTCTTTTTCCCGAAGGCCAAGTTTCTTCAAGAATTGATTCTGCCATTTCAATTCCCCTGCCTCCGACTCAAACTTCACGTAATACTGGAAGAGTCCCATGATCGACAGCAGAACGACGATAAAGAGATACACCAGTTTTCGAAAGAAGATTTCTGCCCCCGTATCCACGATCATCTGCTGTTTGCCATAGAAGGGAAGGATTGCGCTGTCCCAGGCACTGTCAAAAGCATGTTTCTCGACCAGATAGTCCATATCTTTAAGCATGCCTGCATATTCCTTTTCTGGGACATCTATACACAAAAGCTGCGTCGGTCCTTCTGTCATATTAGCAGTGTGGGTGTATGTATAATGGTTCCAGTCATCTGCATCTGCTGCCTCTCTCTGGCTCCACTGTTTCCGGTTGTAGTCGGAAATCCGTTCATACTCTTTCTCAAAATAAACATCATTGAATACGACCAGATTATCTTCCATTCCTTCATGGAAAACTCCGGTAAGACTGTCCAGTTCTTCACTCTTGATCTTTCTTTCCGGGAATACTTTTTCATAATCAGCCGTGACATAGTTCATCATAGGCTGTCCTATCCTGAGCATCTTATGGATACGGTTGGTATCCCAGTCAATGGTATGTGCCTTGGCCGACAGATCTTGCTGATATACCACATGAATCTCATCCCCTGTCAGATTCAATTTCATCGGAGTCTTTCCCTGAGCCTCCTTTAATGCACGGTATGTAGATTCTGAGACCGCGATATGCTGTCCCTGGGGCCACTGGATCGGGCGGACGCCGCCCCACTGAATATTCGGCGCATCAGATCCATAGATCGATGTAATCCGCAGCATAGGATAGACTTGCACCTTTGCATCATGCTCCTTCGCAATCTCCCCCAGCTCCTGCATATCCGCATCGTAAGCCGTGCAGACAATATCATAAGGATACAGCCTGGCAATATTCTGATGCAGGAGTCCTCCCGTCAGCTGTATGGCAAATACAGCCAGGATAAACAGGTGAATCACGGACAGATAGAACAAATTCCAGGTACTTTTGTTATAGCGGTAATAAAGCGGCCGTTTGGCCAATAGGCTGCGGTAATACTTGTCCTTCCGGTGCTCAAGCCGGCTCAGATACATGCTGATTCCACCCACCAAGAGCAAATACAGCCCCAGTACAGTAAGAATATGGATAAACATTGTCTCCGCCCAGCTTCTGGACCAATAGATCCGAATGCTGATCAACCACAGGAGTGTGCCAAAAAACGCCAAAAGAAGGGCATGCTTTTTCCCTCGCTTCTCCTTCTGCACCTCGGCATTCATATTCATGGACCTTGCCAGGTTCAACACATTTTCCTGATTAAATCCAAGGGACAGAAGGACAATGACCAAATACCCCAAGATGCCCATTCCGATTGTCTTACCACTGATCACAGATGCCAGTTCCACCGCCACCCCGTTATTCGTAAGGCCGCTCTGCCAGATATCTCTCACAAGATATGCTGCTGCCCCGCCTATCACAGTCCCTGCAATTCCTGACAATATCACATTTGCCGCAAATACAATCCCGAACATCAGATAAACAGTCCTGCTTCGCATTCCCAGGATGACAAGCAGACGGTTCGATTTCTTCTGGTCTTTTATGTAGTGAGAAATGATCATGGTCATCATCAGGATACTGCACAGTCCCATCAAAAGACCTGTCTGCCGAAATATCCGGGCAAGTCCGAATCCCAAAGCAAAGTCTTCCTCACCATGCACCTGTGAGATCAGCCCATACATCGTAAGCATGATATACATAAATGCGGATATGAGGATACAGCCCGCACTCAAGATCATCTGCCCCTTTTTGCCGTAGACCGCATTCTTACGAATCATCTGGAAAAACTCCTCCGGGTATTTCCCCGGAAAATGCCGGACACGCTTGATTTCCTCTTTTTCTGCAAGCTCCCGGGCCTTCTGTTCTTCATATGCCTTATTAATCGCCTCACGCTCCTCAATCCAGCGTGCGCCCATATAATCAAAGATCAATACCATGATTCCGACAAATGCATAGGGCTGTAATGCAAACCCTGCTGACATAACATATAGGATAAGTCCTACTCCAGGCAGCACCTCAAAAAAGCCAATTTTCCTACCGCTCATGAGCCAGATCGAGCGGATAAAATATAAGGAATTTGCAAGCAGCCCGGCAAATGCAACCATCCAATGGAGACGAACACCCCAATTGCCATCTCTAAGCATCCCATCCCGAATCATGTAAAAAATATCCCATAAACTGCAGAATCCTGAATCTGTATTGATTTTACAAAATAACACTGAAAAAAATACAACTAATCCACATATGACCTGAAATCTTCTTGCCTTTCTCTCTGCATTCATAAATCCTCCCTCCCCGCTTTTCAGTTTAAACGGATTGTTTGTCTCATTCTAATTGTGGTAAGACTCACCCTTTCCATTTTGTTTTCCGTTCCAATCATTTTCTTTTATATTACTCCTATCTTATTCCCATTTTCCATTTTATACAATGCCTATTGCGTGAATGATGCTTTTTCCTGCTCCAATAAAATAGAAATCCCATAGTAAATTTTCCCCCTTTGTGCTAAAATAAAGAAGGTTTCGGCTTACCTGTCTCCATGAACTTTCATGCACAGGTCCTGCTGAAGTGTAATTGCTGATGAAAGGAGAACAAACAATGGCAGTCATCCGACCCTTTCAGGGCGTGCGGCCCGCAAAAGAGCTGGCTTCCTCTATCGCCGCATTGCCTTATGATGTATACGACCGAAAAGAGGCCAAAAAAGCAGTAGATTTCAATCCGCTTTCCTTTTTAAAGATCGACCGTGCGGAAACACAATTTGCCGCTGATATAGACATGTATTCCCAAACTGTTTATGACAGGGCCAAAGATACACTAGACGAAATGAGAGCAGATGGCTCTTTCATCCAGGATGATACGGATTGTTATTATATTTATGCGCTGACAATGGATGGACGGACACAGACCGGACTGGTGGGCTGTGCCTCGATCGATGATTATCTGGAGAACCGGATCAAAAAGCATGAGAATACACGAGAGGACAAAGAACTGGACCGGACCAGACATGTGGACACCTTAAGTGCACAGACCGGACCTATTTTCCTGGCTTACCATGCCCGGCCCGAATTGACACAGATCATAGATTCTGTGAAGTTGACTGCACCACTGTATGACTTCACAAGTGAAGATTCTGTACGCCATCAGGTCTGGAAGATCAGCCGTACAGATTATATACAGAGGATTCCCCTGCTGTTTCAGGAAATCGATGATATCTATATAGCGGACGGACACCATCGCGCCGCTTCTGCCGTAAAAGCAGGATTAAAACGCAGAGAACAGCATCCCGGATATACTGGAAATGAGGAATTCAACTATTTCCTCTCTGTCCTGTTTCCGGCCGAGGAACTTAAGATTTACGACTATAACCGTGTAGTCACTGATCTGAACGGGTATACCTTCGATGAATTTTTGAATCTTTTAAGAAGCGGATTTGAAGTAACAGAGTGTGGAAAGAGTGCATACCATCCTACCTGCAAAGGTGAGATTGGACTGTATGGAAATGGCTCCTGGTACTGCCTGAGGGCTAATCCATTTCTCTATTCCGATGACCCTGTCAACAGCCTTGACGTATCCATCCTGCAGAATGTCGTCCTTGGGCCTCTTCTTAATATCCGTGACCCCAAGACAGACAGTCGAATCCGTTTTATCGGAGGCATACGGGGAATTGCTGCACTTGAGGAAATCGTGGATGATGCAGGAGATGGTGCTGCATTTGCCATGTATCCAACTTCCATGGAGGAGCTGTTAAGAGTGGCCGATGCCGGACGGCTGATGCCGCCTAAGTCTACCTGGTTTGAACCCAAGCTGCGAAGCGGACTGTTGATCCATCTGTTTGAACAATAATAATGTAACGTTGATTATGATATAGCTGTGATGCAATACAGCGAAAAGGAGATGTTTTTATGGAAAGAAATGAACCATGCTGGTGTGGAAGTGGAAAAAAATATAAAAAATGCCATATGATGATTGAAGAAAAGATGGCGCTCCATGCAGCAAGAGGCGAGATAGTTCCGAGCCGCAAACTTTTAAAAACGCCTGCCCAGATCGAGAAAATCAAACAAAGTGCTGCGCTCAACACTGCTGTCCTGGACGCAGTGGCAGAGCAGATCCAAATTGGAATGAGCACGGAGGAGATTGATAAGATCGTATATGATGTCACTACTAAACACGGCGGCATCCCTGCACCGCTCAATTATCAGGGCTTTCCGAAAAGCGTGTGCACCTCACTCAATAACGAGATCTGTCATGGGATTCCGGACCCGAATATCATTCTGGAGGAAGGAGATATCATCAATGTAGACGTCTCCACTATTCTGGACGGATATTTTTCAGATGCCTCAAGGATGTTCAAGATGGGAAAGATTTCAGAACGCGCCGAGCGTCTGATCCGGGTCACAGAAGAGTGTGTGGAGCTGGGTCTTAAGGCTGCCAGACCATGGGGTCACTTAGGAGATATCGCAGACGCAATTAATACCCATGCAAAGGCCAATGGCTATTCTGTCGTAGAGGAGATTGGCGGACACGGGATTGGACTCGAATTCCACGAGGACCCGTTTGTCAGCTATGTCACCCCCAAGGGGAGTGAGATGCTCCTGGTGCCGGGCATGATGTTTACCATCGAACCGATGATCAACGAAGGAAGTCCTGATTTCTTCGTGGATGAGGAGAACGATTGGACCGTATACACAATTGATGACGGATTATCCGCACAGATAGAATACATGGTACTTGTTACTGAAGATGGGATTGAAATCTTGACCAAATAAAATGACCTGCGCTGCTTTTCCAGGCTGGGAACATATGATAAAATATGCTCCCGCCAGAAAAGTAACGCAGGTTTTTAAATTCTGTTTTTGATATTTACTGTTCTACGCGAACTTTCTGACCCTGAGATCCACACCTAACGATTCTGCCAGTTTCCTGCTCGCCTCAATGTCTTCTTGTGACAGAACATCTACTACCGTCATCTTCACCTGTGGGATTTTCCCCTTACATTTCACTGCAAAGTCCAGCATCCCCTCAAATGCATTTTCAAACTTCGGACGTGTCACATCCATATACTCCTCTTTTGTAGGTGCATTCAGACTGATCGATACACAATCCACTACCTCTGCAAGAATCGGAACAATATCCTTCCCATGGTAAAGATTCCCCAGACCATTCGTATTGACCCGAATTGTGACACCATACTTTTCCTTCGCATACTTTGCAGATGCGATCATATTGTCCAGGGCACAGGTAGGTTCTCCATAGCCGCAGTACACAAGCTCTGTATATCCGGTAAAATCAAAGTCATCCATGGCGGCAATAATCTCCTCCAGTGTCGGATCTACTTTATACCATAAGGTCTTGGCATCCCCGACTCCATCCTCATGGCTTCGAATGCAGAAACGGCATCTGCAGTCACAAAGATTCGTAATATTTGCGTAAACCTGGTTTTTATATGTATATAAGATATCTGCCATTTTATTTTCCTCTTTTCATTTTATAAGACGGGTATACCAAATCCGTCTTTTCACTTACCAAAAACAATCCACATCTTTGACCGTTACGATTTCTTTTATTCACACATATGAAGCATTCTCTGTGTTTTGCTTTTCAAATGTGCCTTATCCATTGCTGCTGCAAGCACGAGGAAAATAACCGCACTTCCCCCAGACTGTACTGCGCTTCCTGCAATGGATGCCAAAGGCGCGATAAAGGAGCCAAATAAAATACCCTCTGCCAGATAATATCCTGTGGCGGATATAACTGCTGCCACGAATGGTGCCGCAATATTCCTCGGAATCAATATCCTGCCCTCTTTACTTGTAAATGGCAGTGTAATCAGCATTTTTATGACAATCGTTGCCGGAGCCCACATCGGTGCCGTCAACAAATCCGCCATCCCTCCGCCTATTGCAGCGGCGGTCAGTGCGTATGGCCTCGGAAGAAAAACGGCCGCCATATAGATCAGCGCATCTCCAAAATGAATGTAACCGCCATTCGCTCCATATGGGATGTGACAGATGTAAGCTGTCATCACTGTAATCATCGCTGCAAATAAACCTGTCATTGTCAATTTTGATGTGTTATTCTTCATCCTTTTCGCCCTCCTTCTTGAATCCTTCCCTTGACGTTATCTTTCTACCTTAAAACAATCTGTAAATGCAGACTTTTTTACCGAAATCATATCTACTTTGTCAACATCCCCAGGAATTGTTCATAATTAACGCCATCATTACGTGGTATATTTTCCTTCACAGAATCCACAATTGCCCGCTCGATAAAATCTCCTGCCAATTGAATGCTATCCGTTATCTTATCTCCTCTGGCTATCCCTGCTGCAATAATAGAAGCGAACAAATCTCCCGTGCCCGAATAGCTTCCTCCCACATAAGGGAAAGCGGACAGGCTTGCCTGCTTTCCTGTAACGGCCAGATTTCCCATCTTCTGAATGCCGTCTTTTTCATCCAGAAAATGAATACCTGTTACCACAACCGCCTGCGGCCCTTTTTTAATCACGTTCCTTGCCATCTGTTCGATCACTGTCAAAAGATGCTTTTCGTCCGTCAGGCTCTGAATCATCCGATAATCCGTATCCGTCAGCAGACACAGCTCGGTCAGATTCGGCGTTACTGCGTCGGCCTTATATACCAGCTCCCTCATCAGGCTTAAAAGTCTGTCTGTGAACATAGCATACACTTTCCCATTATCTCCCATGACCGGGTCCACAAGCAAAAACGTTTTCTTCTTCCGAAAGGTCGCAAGGAAACAGAAAATATTTTCTATCTGCTGCTCACTCGCCACAAATCCTGTATAGATTCCATCAAAGGCCGCCCCCATCTTCTCCCATTCCTGTCTGAAATATTCCATTTTATCTGTATAGTCATCACAGAAATAACTTGGATATCCCGTCTGCGCACTTAAGACCGCCGTAGGCAGAGGACAAGGCTGTACCCCCATCGCCGCAATCACAGAGATTGCCGCTGTCAGAGAGCATCTGCCAAATCCTGATAAATCATTGATGACTGCTATTTTTTTCGTCATAGTATAACCCCATTTCTCTTTCACTTGCATGCAATGATATCATATAAGTGGTTCACTCTAAACGTCCAGTTATATACTATTTAACCAGGCCAGTTTTGGAAAGGAGGTCATTACTATTGCTTCTACATTGCTAAACACACAGGAAAATACTATAATAAAAGGAGAAATAAGAAACTATATGGATGTGAATGAAAAATCGAATACGCAGATGCCGGATTTAGGGCTCATAAATGTAGACCCTATACTGGCTCCTCTTCAGAGTTTGAATCTAATGGATGATTATCTGTTTGATGCAGCAACTGTTGACCTGGAAGCCTGCAAAATTATATTAGAGTTATCCTTAGGGATCACAATTAAGAAAATCTGTTGGAAGGAAGGGCAGAAAGTAATCCATAACCTGCCTGGGAAACGCGGAATCCGAATGGATTTTTATGTAGAAGATGGAGATGGACGAATCTTTGATGTGGAAATGCAGAAACGAAACGTAGGTAATATTCCCAAAAGAACGAGATTTTATCAGGCACTCTTAGATGCTCCTCTTTTGGAAAGCGGGGAAAAGGGCTTTGATAATCTGAACCCGACTTATATTGTAGTCATCTGTGGATTTGACATCTTTGGGCTGAAAAAGTATCGGTATACTTTTGAAAATTTGTGTCACGAAAGTCTGCCCTCCCCACTCCCTTTAGGCGATGGCTGTAAAAAGGTCATTCTTAATACAAAGGGACAAAATGACGACGAAGCGGACCAGTCTTTAATTGACTTTCTCCACTATGTGGAACACAGTACAGACGAGAATATTCCCGCAGGCTGTGATGAACGACTAAGGCATCTGCATGATAAGGTAAAACATATTAAATCAAGTACGCAGATAGGAGTTGATTATATGAAAATGGAAGAACGTGATCGATTACTTAAGGAAGAAGGAGAGGAGAAAGTCAGTCGATTAATCCAACTACTCATTCAGCAATCCCGTACCGCCGAAATTGATAAGGCTGTTAGTGACAAAGCCTATCGTCAGCAGTTATTTAAAGAATTCCACTTATAAATCCAGGACCTCTTGGTCAAAACGGACAATCAAAATCCGCTTTGCTGCTTTTTTGATAAGGTTAAAAACAAGGGATGAGCCCTCCCCCGCAGCCTTCTAAAACGTCCGCTGCCCGGATGGCCCATCCCTTTCTTTATCTCCTAATACCTACCCGATAATCTAATCTCCAATATATCCAGCCTTTTTGAGTTCTTCCTGCGCTTTCGCCAGGTTCGCCTCAGATACACGGATAATCGGTCCTGTACATCCCATACCGCTTTCCGCATATACACCGATCTTCCAGAGAGCTTGAACTCCATCTTCCAGGTCCATAATCTCAATTCCTGGAATCTGTGCTGTTACAATCTCCTTCGGTGGTGCTGTTACGACTTCCTGGGCTGCTGCCGGTTTGTCATTCGCTTTTCTTGCTGCAAGGATATCTGCAAGTCCAGCTTTATTTGCTGCTTCAAATTCTTTTGCAGCTACTTCGAAGATTTTTCCTCTTACAAGCTGTGCTGCATAACGAATCGCACCTGCAATCAATGGTGCCCCAGATGCACGTGAGATAATCATGACAAGCTGATCATATCCTTCTCCGATTCCCGGTCCATATCCATATCCAGAAGCCTCATAACTTCCGCCCGTTGTGAAGGAGGACAGCATCTTGATCAGAATATTTCCGGATAAGGAATCACATACCATAATGTCCGGTGTTCCCTGGAGTACGTCATTTCCTCTCATGACACATCCACCGTCTGCTCTTGCTGACTCTGCAAATGTGATGTCATAACCATTGTCTCTTAACTGCTTCAAAGCAATCTCTGTCTGGCGTGCGCCGTCTACATTCAGGATACCAACTGTCGGGTTTGCTTTTCCACATGCTTTTGCGGCGATGATTCCGTAAATCGCATTCTTGATCATACCCTCAATACGGTCTGCACTGGATGTACCTGTGGTCGTCGCCACATACATCTCACGGCCTTTTCCTGGTGTTACTGCACGTCCTACAGTGGAAACTCCGATTGGGAATGGATAGTGCATAGTTACTGCTCCGTCCACTGCCTTCTGTTTCAGGAGATCTTCCATTTTCTTGTGGGCTGCTTCCTCGTCCTCAACCTTCACGGTAATCACCTGTCCGGTGGAACTTGGATCTTCTTCTGCCTCTAAAGTACCAATATAATATACATCGATTCCATCTTTTGCGGCTGCAACTGCTGCTTCCATCGCATTTGCTTCGCCATGCTCGCTGCCCATGCCTGTCAGTGCGATCTTCGGTTTCTTACCGAATGATCCTGTCTCCAGACCCTGCGCCATCTCCAGGAAGGTATCAGCGATCATTTTCTGAATATTGTCTGCCATTATCACTGCCTCCCTTACTCTGCTAATAAAGAAGCTGCAAATTCCTTCATAGCTTTTGCGATCATTGTCTTTACTTCATCCTCAGAAACGCCTGCCTTTGCTTCTTCCTCAGCAGCTGTGTTGCTATGCATTACGAAGGATACACCATCAAATAAGTTTGTCATTCTTCCAAGGAACAGACTTCCTTTTCCGATGATCATTGCATTATTGATCTTACCTTCTTTAATGTCCTCACATGCAAATCCGATGTATGGTACACCTGATGGGATATGTCCCTGTGTCGGAGCCCATCCGGTCAGTCCGTGAGAAGTTGTAAAGTCTGCAAGACCCTTTCTGTCCAGTTCGCCGCGTTTTACTGCCAGCGCACCGATCATCTTGTAGTTAGCAAGCGGAACATCTCCTGCTCCTGCCGGTTTTGTGATATCCGGGTTCTGCAGCTCAGGTGCAAACTTATCGATATCTGTGATCTTCATTCCAGCTCTGTCAAGCGGCTCAGCTACAAGACTTCCAATAACAGCCTGTGGTGCGGAACCTGTTCCTACACTGTGGCGTCCTAACAGATTCAGGTCGATCTCAGGGCTGACTCCATCATTCTCAGAAACAACAACTGCGAATCCACCAAGGCAGTCCTCTAAGATCGGGAGACCTTTTTTGATATGATCTTTTCCGTTCATACCTAACTTTGCAGTACATCCTCCGGCTGTTACGACTACTGTCTTATAAGCGCCGGATTTTACAAGTGCCGCAGCCTCGATCATTGCATGTACAGGTGCTGCGCAGAATCCTCTTGCGTCAGAACCGGATGCACTTACAAGACCTGCTACTTCTGCTGCTGCCTTTGCGAAGTTGCCGCCGCCTCTCTGGTTCATATCACCACATGCCTCTTCTGCACAGTCGATGACATACTCTACCTCTGCTTTATCGATCCCTGCGTTACGTACTGCATAAAGAAGTGCAAGAACGCTGGATGCTTTACTCATCAGGTTCTCATGCATTACATGAGCAGACAGGTTCACATCAATATCATGAGCCGGCTTTACACATCCGACCAGCTTGTTCTGGAAATATAATCCCTCTGCATGGTCATTGTTCACATAGCCTTCAATCTCGGACAGTTCAACACCTTCTGGAATCTTCTCCACGATATCTTCTGAGATGATCGGGTTCTTTGCAAATGCATCTTTGTACTCTGCAACAAAGCCCTTTTCCAGTTTTACGACTTCGAACATATCACTTGCCTGTACCAGGAATAAGAACTCTTCTTCTGGCATGATCTCGCCGTACTTTCCGTAGCGGTCTGCATCTTCTTTCTTCTTATCAAACCATGGGAACTCTACTCCTGCCAGCTCATCAGGATGTGCGTTTCCGATATAGGTCTGATTCGGCCAATAGGAAACTGCATCTTCATAAGAACGAAGATGATTCGGTACCTCTTTTAAGTACTCTGATTCAGGATTTACGATTTTCTCTGTTGTCTGTGTTGTACCATTATATAAAACCATATCAGGAGTATGTACTAATACATAACTTGCCCCTTTAATTACACTGTTCATTGGTTTTCCGCCTTTCTTAAGCTTATAAATTTCAATTGTGATATACTTAATCAAATGGATGTCTCATTTATGTACAAGAAAATCCCCATACATAAAAAGGGCAGGTCTTTTACGGATTCGCTAAAGGCCTGCCCTTCATTACTCGTTCATTCGAACTTGCACAGTAAATAAACTCTACTAGATCATTCTATTAGAATTTGCAATACTGCTCTCTGATGGCAGTCATTTCGCTGATAATATCATCTACATCGAGTACCATTTCCATCATACTGATCTGTTCGTCATAAACGTCTGCGTCAAATTCATCTTTCATCTCTGGTTCACATACGTGATATACCTGAAGTCCAAGCTGGACTCCTGTCAATGGACCTGCAAAAGTTGGGTCACCTGCTGTTACAGTTTCTGCTGCAAGACCTGCAGCTTCACCTTCTGCAGCACCGAGAACTACTACTAAGTTCTCTGCACCGTATTCGTCAGCAAATTCTTTTACCCTCTTCTGATTCTCTAAGTCCATTGCGCCTGCGCTTGTTCAGACGAAGCACTCCGTTGATGAAAATACGATTTCAGCACCAGCTGTTTTTACGCATTCTGCGATAGCCGGTCCCGGAATTCCATCACGGTCTCCGATAATTATTGCTTTTTTACCTTCTAAAATAGCCATAATTATTCATTCTCCTTTCTTTTAAGTTATATCACTCATCTACTGTACCATCTGTTCCCTTCGGAATTACATCCGATATTCCCAGACAGTAATCTGTTTTATTGGACTTATAAAGTTCAATAAATCTATGATAAGAAATCACCTGATTAGATGTATTTCTTGATCATCGCTTCAATGCTCTCTGGAGTAGCCTCATCTTTTACTACTTCATCGATCTTCTCTCCGTCTTTATAGATTGCCATAACAGGAAGTCCGAGAACTTTCTGTCCAATAGCAAGACGGCGTGCTTTTGTTGTGTTCAAAGATGTAAATTTCATCTTGTCACCGTATGTCTCTGCGAATTCATGTACCTTTGGCATCAGAGCCTGGCATGGTACGCATCCGTCTCCGTAGAAGTCTACGAATACATATCCTTCTGCCTGTAATACTTCTGGTTCAAAAGTGTTCTTGTCTAAATCTAACATTGGTCTATACCTCCTGTTTACTCTTAGAAATAATCTGACATGCTTCTTTCAACCTGAACGGCTGCAATTGCACCGTCGGCTGCTGCTGTTACGACCTGTCTCAGACTCTTGATACGGACATCACCTGCTGCATAAACGCCTGGGATATTAGTATGCATGTCTTCATCTGTCTTGATATATCCCCTCTCGTCCATGTCGATGATACCTTTGAAAATATCAGAGTTCGGAACAGTTCCGATGAATCCGAACAGACCAAACATTCCGTCATCCGGGTCAGCTTCTACTTTTCTAATCTCTCCGGTCTTTACGTTCTTCACCGTCATTCCCTGAAGAATGTCATCTCCGTAAAGCTCTTCTACAACAGAATCCCAGAAGAATTCAATCTTCGGATTCTTAAATGCCTTCTCCTGAATGGACTTGGCAGCACGCAGCTCATCACGTCTGTGGATGATGGTTACCTTTCTTGCGAACTTTGTAAGGTACATTGCTTCTTCAACTGCAGAATCTCCGCCGCCTACTACATATACTTCAAAGTCTTCGAAGAAATTGGCATCACATGTTGCACAGTAAGATACACCCTTGCCCATGTATTCCTTCTCACCCTTGCATCCGATTGGTCTTGCATGTGCACCGGTTGCAATGATCACATTTTTAGCCTGATATTCAGCCTTCTCGCTCTTTAAGACTTTTACGTCCCCTTCGAGCTGTACTTCTTTGATTGTGTCTGATACACGCTCTGCACCAAACTTTTCAGCCTGCTGTGTCATTCTTTCGATCAGAGACGGTCCTGATTCTCCCTCTACGATCTGTCCCGGATAGTTCTCAATCTCATCTGTGATTGCGATCTGTCCTCCGTCCTGTCCCTTCTCGATAATCAATGTGGACAGACGGCTCCTGCCTGCATACAGTCCTGCTGCAAGACCTGCCGGTCCTGCTCCCAGGATGATTACGTCATAAATCTTGCTCATAACGAAGTTTCCTCTCCTTCATGGATTCTAGTCCGGAAAGCCTCTGAAAGGCGGGGCCTGTCATCCCACACCTTTTTGGAGGTTGTCCTTATCTCTTATTTTACTCGAAAATCTTCTGTCCGTCTACTTCAGTTGCCAAAGCATCTAATGCCTTTTCAACGATCTTACGACGAAGCGCTTTTTCCTCTCCTGCATTCAAAGCTGGATTGCCAAGAGGATGTGGAATAGCGATAGCCGGTACGATTCTGTTAGCACCAACTGTCATGGAAATCGGGGTTACTGTACAAATATGTACAACCGGAATTCCAGCTCTCTCCACTTCTTTCACCATCGTTGCACCGCAACGAGTACAGGTGCCTCACGTGGAGGTGAGGATAACTGCGTCTACACCGTCTGCAAGCAGTTTCTGTGAAAATTCTGCAGCAAATGCTTTTGCATTAGCAACGGCTGTTCCGTTCCCCACTGTTGTATAGAATTTATTATGAAGTTCTCCGATTACGCCTTCTTTTTCCAAATCGCGCAGTACATCTACAGGCAGAACTCTGTCTGAATCCTTGTTTGCATAAACAGGATCATATCCGCCGTGTGCTGTCTCGTAAGTCTCTTCTGTCAGGTCATATACTCCTGTGATGTCATACTCACCATAGTGAGATGCACTGGAGCTTTCGATATGATCCGGGTTGCCCTTCGGTACGATACCGCCTGATGTTACCAGAGCAATCTTAGCATGAGCCAGATCTTTCACTGCCGGATTCGGATCTACTCTATCGAAATCAGGCATTGGGTACTCTGTCTCATATGGTTTACCATTCAGCTTCTTAAGCAGCATCTTTACTGCTCTCTGTGATCCTCTCTCCTTCTCGAAGAAATTCACACGGATACCATTCGGCATATATCCTTCTTCTGCGGATGCACCGATTGGTTCGCCCTTTGCAAGCTTTAATGCCAGAGGTGCCATCTTAGAAACAGCATCTCTCATGCCTGCTGCATTGTTCTTTGTTGCAATCATGTATACCTGGTTCTTGAACATATCAGCGCCAGGGTTCTCTACATACATACCAGTAATTGCAGGAATTCCAAGTTCTTCCTGTACAGCAGCAGCGATTGTAGCACAAGCCACACCATAACGTCCTGCGTTAAATGCCGGTCCTGCAACGAATACATCCGGTGCCTGCTCTTTTACCATAGCAAGGATATCTGCTTTTGCTTTCTCAAGATTCTCATTGAAATATGAGTCGCCGCACACGATCGTTGCGATGATCTCTGCTTCGTCTCCAAAGCTTGCTGTTAATGCCATACCCGGTCCAACGATCTCGCCAACACGAATCTCTGCCGGATAATCAGCTTTTTCCTCTCCGCCGATCTGTGCGAAGAATTGATTGATATAATGAACAACTTTAATTTTAGCCATTTTCTTCTCCTCCCCGCTATCTTGCACTCAGCTTGTTAAAGCCAGTTTCATTTGTTGCACCTGTAAGAACCTGAAGCTCTACCTCTAAGCTGCCGTCCTCATGGAGAGTCTCTTCACTTGCTCCTGCAATCTTGTTCACATAGTCTAATGTACCGATTACCTTGTCCAGTTTTGGAAGAATAATCAACTGGTTCGCATTACCACCAGTGATAACGGCGTCTGCTGCCGGGTCTGCATCTGCAAGAGACTGGGATTTTCCATCGCGTCCTGCATACTCATCTGTGATGATAACTGTCTTCACACCTTCTGCCTCAATCTTCTTGCAGTTGAGGATCAGGTCTGTATCTGGATTACCGAATCCTTCCTGGGAAACGATAACACCGTCTAAGTCAAGCATCTTGCAAAGCTTAGCTGTCCAGTCGGAAGAACGAAGCTTATCAGCCAGGTAAACGTTCTCGTTCGTGATGATCTGGCAAACAAAGTTCAAAGTCTTTCCGTGCTGTTCAAATAAATCATGTACGACTGGGTTGTTCAGATGTACATAAGTTGGGTTCTTGTCACATGCAGATACACAGTTTCCTGATACGATTGCACCATCCATGATCTCTGTAGGGCTTAAAATCGTAGGAACGATCTTCTTTGCATCTACGCCGTATACATATGTATCGTGAAGCAGTCCCTGGCTCTGAAGCATCTGTACATAAGCAACTCTCGGAAGGTCAGGATACTTCTCAAGTCCTTCTTTGATTGTGCATGTCTCATATACCTTTGTCTCATCTGGTGTCAGCTCACGTGCTAATTCCCCAATATAAACTGCAACTTTAAATCCTGCAAGTCTCACTGCCTTCTCATAATCGTGAGGCTCAATTCCCTCTACAGGCTCACATACCATAACCAGGTTCAATGTCTTAGAAAATGGTGTGTAGTCTGCTCCCGGGCCTGTCATATCGATGATACCTTCCTGGAATCCTACGATCTTACCTGCTGTTACAACAGCCATTCCCTTTAAAGCATAAGTCTTGCCTTCTCCAACTGTGTCAGTCTTAGCAACAACTCCCGGGAAGATTCCTCCTCTTCCTTCTACCTTTACTCTTGGCTCGATAACGTCCTTAACCGGTGTAATTCTTACAGATTCGCCCGGTCTTGCAATGTCAAGTGATACACTCTTAATTTTTTCCTCCTCCAGAGCTACTGCTTTTACAGCCTCCTCGGATACATAAAGGACTCCGTCTTCAATCTTTGATTCCGGTCCGAACTGGATATCCTTAATGTAAATGTGTCCCATTTCTAATCTCACTTGTCATGCCCTCCTCTCAATGATTATTATAATTTTTTAGTTTCCGTGCAATTTAACGATTCAAAACCTCTTTTGAACTTACCCTACATACCAACGCTCCTAACTCAGGTCCCGCGAAGGTATGGCCGGCCTTCCCATTTACCATGCGTCAGCCGATGCTAATCCACTCTCCAACAGTGTCCAGTCGATCAATTGAAAATCTCTGTACACCTCCGGCTTGTACTTGTCCGACTTGAACTCGAACTTTCCACATGCCTGGATGGCACTTTCAATGATCTTGACGGACCATTCATCCATCTTCTCCTTTCTTTCTGTTATTAAAATTGATTTGTATGGTGTTTCATTCGGTTTTACACTTCCCGAAAGAGGATGTGTTAAAAGCCGGTGACCATCGTGGATTCTGTCTCTAGCCTCTTTTAAAATCTCTTCATAAGAAATCTCTTTGTATATGACTTTGTGCCCTTCGTTGAGCCTTTCTAAAACAAGTGGATTGTTTGTTATCACTATGTAGCTGTTTTTACTCATCTTGATCCATCTTCTCCTTTTTCAGTTCCTTACAGGAAGTTATCTATGTCATAAAAAAAGACAATTTAAACACACCTGTGTATAAATCGTCCTCCTTCCTGTCTATTTGCCCTGATTACCTGTTTTATAAAAAACACTCAGCACAAGATTCAGAATGTGGTACGTTTTCCAGTCCTTTTGCCTGAAAGTTTCACCATCATACGTTCACCCTCGTAACTCCGGCTTGCCTCTTCGGCGGTTGATTCAACAACTCTCTCTTAGAAAACATCATCCCACTATGCAGTTTACTTATAGACAACTAGAACCCAGTCTATTGCCTGTTTCTATAATAACCAATTGTTAAAAATTTTGCAAGCTTTGAGAAGCGAATAAATCAATTTAGTTGTTTTCCACAAAATCACACGCAGTTTTTTGTTAAATCTGCGGGGTGCAATTTAATTTTATCCCTTTTTTGACCAAAAAAACACTGGAAAGGCATTCTTTTCTGTTCAGCCTGTTCCAGTGTTTTTTTCTATTATCCTTACTATCCTAATTTCTTATTTCTATATTCATTCGCGGACATTTCTGTACATTTCTTAAATACTCTGGAAAAATGTGCGATATCCAGAAATCCGACCATCTCTGCCACATCACCGACACGGAGGGACGGGTCTTTGAGCAACTGTTTTGCTTCTTTTACCCGGATTTCATTTAAAAGTTCACTAAAGCTTTTCTTCGTATGCTTATTGAGGAGCTTGCTCAGATGCCACTGGCTGACATACATCTTATCTGCCAGCTCGGAGAGTGTGATCTTCTCCGCATAATGACTTTCCATATATTCCAGCGCATTCTTGACGATAAAGCTTCCGGCTGTTCCCTCAGAATCCTTCCCTTCGGAGTCTTCTGCGCCTTCTGCTTTCTCTTCTTTTGCTTCCTCGGGATGCTTCTTTTTCAATTCGGAGACCATGAACTGGACTGCCTCTTCCAGCTCCGACAGGTTCGAAGGCTTTAAAAGGAATCTGCATACTCCAAGCCGGATTGCCGTCTGCGCATAGTCAAAGTCCCGATAACCTGTCAGAATCGCGATCATTGCGTCTGGCTGTTCCACCTTGATGGCGGCAATCATTTTCAGACCGTCCATCCCCGGCATGGCAATATCGGAAAAGATGATATCCGGCTTCTGCTCCCGGATCACATTTACGCCGTCCATTCCATCATAGGCAGTTCCTGCCAGACGGCAGCCATACTCTTCCCATTTAATCACACGGGAAAGCCCCTCCACTATAATCGGTTCATCATCGATAATCACAACTTTGTACATAATCCCATCCCCATAAGTCAACTTTTATCCTGGTTCATCCTCTTGTACTTCGTATCATCCTTCGGTCTGCAGGATACTATGGTCCAAAAACTATTTATCCTTTGATTGCGCCTGCAGTCATACCTTTAATAATATGCTTCTGTAATATAATATACACGATGATGACCGGAATGACAACCAGCGCAACTGCTGCTGCCATCAGTCCATAGTTCGTACCCTCCATGGCAGTCAGTTCATTTAACAGACGTGTGATTGCCCTCTGCTCTGGAAGACGCAGCAGGAACATCTGTGTGAACAAATCATTGTAGCTCCAGAGGAAGGAGAAGATTGCAACGGTTGCAAAGGATGGCTTGGTCAGCGGCATTACGACCTTGAAGAAGATCTGGTATGCATTGCAGCCTTCCATGTAAGCAGCCTCCTCCAGTTCGATCGGCAGCGACTTAATGTAGCCGCTCAATACCACGATCGCAAAGGACAGGTTCCCTGCAATCTGGGGCAGCGCCACGGACAGAAGGGACAGCCACAGGTTATTGGTATTGGCAATATGCAAGGTGTTCAGCATCCGAAAGACCGGAATGATTGTTGAGAACACCGGGAACATCATTCCTGCGATAATCAGTGAGTACACAAATTTCTTTAGTCTGAAGCTATAGCGGACGATGGCAAAGGATGCCAGACCGGCCAGCAATACGACTACAAGTGCTACAGTACAGGATATGATGATACTGTTCCGATAAGCACTGAAAATGTTCAAACGCTCAAAAGCAGTCTTATAGTTTGATGTTGTGAACAGATCTCCCAGCGGCAGAGAGAAGGAATTTGCCAGAATCTCATTTTTCGCTTTAAAAGAGTTTATAATAATCCAAAAGATCGGATATATGGTGGTCAGTGCCCAGAAAATGAGAATCGCATAAATCACGATCATTCCTGGGGATACGTGTTTTTTCGTTTTTGCTTTCATGCTGATTCTCCTTTCTAATAGTCTGCTTCTTTGAATACTTTGTTGACGATCTTCGAGGTTACGATTCCCAGGATTACAATAACAACCGCGATTGCAGAACTGTAATCTACATCCTGTGTATTAAATGCCTGATAGTACATATAAGTTCCGGTCAGCCAGGTCTTGCCAAGCGGCATTCCTTTCGGGAACATGACCCATGGGAGGTCGAAGACCTTCAAAGCTCCGGTCACAGCCAGGACTACACAGGTACAAATGACATTTCTTAACATCGGCAGGGTAATGTAGCGAATACGCTGCCATCTGGTCGCACCGTCGATGGAGGCTGATTCATACAGATCCTCGGGAATATTGTTCAATCCCGTAATCAGGATGACAAAGTAGAACCCGACATACTGCCACATAACCGGAAGCAGCATGACCACCAGCGCATGTGCGGTGTCCTTCCAATCTGTCAGTGTTCCTTTTCCGAGCATCTCAAGGAGCTGATTGACCATTCCTTTATCGTACAGGAAGATCAGGTTGAACATCAGACCTAATGCAGTTGCGGAAATAACGATTGGGAAGAAAAATACGGTACGGAAGAATTTGGCTCCCTTTTTAATATTATCGACCATCAACGCAAGGACAACTGCGATACCTACCTGACCGATAATCGTTACGACCATCATGATAATAGTGTTCAAGATTGCGGTACGCATGTTGGGGTCATTGAACATTTTCACATAGTTCGAATACCACGGACCGTTCCATCCCTTGCTTGCTGCTCCCAGACTTGTAATCTTCTGAAAACTGTTCAGTATATTTTTTACAAAGGGGTAATAGAGAAACACGACCATGAATATAAATGCCGGTATTAAGAACACAAATAGCGGCTTTTTGTTTCTATATATATTAGATTCATTAGATTCCATATTTTCAGCCTCCTGCTTCCTCATGAAAAACCGGAGGCGCCTTTTACGAAGCCCCCGGCTGAAAACCTGTTATTCTGCTGTCTCTTCTGCGTATGCTTCCAGACCCTGCTGTACTGCATCCTTTGCACTGACTTCGCCAGTAACGATCTGAGGCATTCCGTCGAATGTAGATACTCTGCACTGTCCGTTGAATACATCCTGTACAGCGCCTGTCAAGGATGTAACGCCTGCCATCATGTCGATTGCTTTGATCTGTAAGGAGTTAAAGTCTGCGGAATCAACTTCTGGAGCTTCTTTCAGAGCAGATGCTGTGTGCTGTGCGAACTTAGCTACCATATCATCTGTTGTCATGTATTCTACAAACTTCACTGCTGCATCTCTCTTTGTCTCATCATCCCAAGCTTTCTGAGTGATGTAATATCCCATAGAAAGACCACCGATCAGGTCTGTTGCTTTTCTTTCTCCGTTCGTCGGAACATATGTTACGGTATACTTATCCAGTTTTGCTGTGTCAAGTGTGGAAGCATCATCCGGATCAGACTGACAAGCTGATGCGATACCGCCAACTTTCCAGGAACCATCGATTAAGAATGCTGCTTTTCCGCTTGTAAATAATGCGAATGTCTCATCATCTTTTGCTGATAATGTATTCTCCGGGAAATATCCTTTGTCATATAATCCCTTGATATCTTCCATTCCTTCTACCCATCCAGGTCCGTTGCCTTTGTCAGCGCTCTCTGGAACTTCCAGATGTGTGTCCAGTGAAGTGTGGTTGAAGATACTGTATTCCCACCAGTAGTGAGGAATCTCACCCAGTGCTGCTGCAATCGGTGTGTAACCTGCTGCCTTGATCTTCTCGCAGTCTGCCTCGAAGTCTGCCCAAGTATAATCAGCTCCCGGTACTTCTACACCTGCTGCATCCAGAACCTCTGTGTTGCAGAACAGGCCTTCCCAGTATCCATTAACAGGAACTGCATATTTTACATCATCTACCAGAGAAGGAGCAATCAGATCATCATTCATATTAGATGCATAATCTGGATACTCTTTTCTGATTTCATCGATGGAAACGACTTTACCTTCCTCGATAAAGGAGTTTGCATCAGCGCCGTTGAAGAAGAACAATACATCCGGCTCTGATCCTGCCTGGAAGTCTGTCTCGATACGTGCCTTAAATGTCTCGTCAGAAACTGCAGATGAATCATTGATCTTAATTCCTGACTCTTTTTCAAATGCTGCCACGGCGTCTTTATAATTTCCTGCGTTGCCGTCCTCGCCTGCAAATGTTGTGGTGACGCTTAAGGATAATTCCTCATCTTTTCCTTCTTCGCTGCCTTTCTTAGAGCCACACCCTGCAGCCATAGTTCCGACCATTGCAGTCACCAGTAAAATTGATACTACTTTTTTCTTCATAACTTTTCCTCCAATCCCTTATACACTCTGTATAATTTATACTTTAATTATGACGTTTTTTTAGGAAAAGTGAATAACTCAATCTGTGATTTCTTGCACGATTTTGTTGTCTTTGCAAATCTTGTACATCAGATTCAAAAACTCATGCATCTCATGAGCGTTCCACCAGTATAGTCAGGCGTGCACAGACATGCTCATCATCAATCTTTTCCATGCTCAGGCCGCAGGGCTCTCCATACAGGATCTTAAGCCTCTGGTTCACATTTGCGATTCCCATACTGCCTGATGATTCCTTACTTGTGTCATAGTTAACATCTAAAAGGCGTTCGATCTTCGCCTCATCCTCTTTGGTGAGAACCGCTTCGTTGACGATTTCCAGGTATAAGTACTTTCCTTTCTTATAACCATTCAGAACCACGGTCCCCTGACCCTTCTTCACAACCCCGTGTTCAATCGAATTTTCTATCACGGGCTGCAGAATGAGCCTGGGCACTTTATACTGCATAATCTCCTCCGGGAGTTCCTTCTTAATCGTCAGCCGTTTGCCAAGCCTCTCAGAAATAATATAGAGATATGCATTCACATAGATCATTTCTTCTGACAGAAGGACTTCCGGCTGCTTCTTCCTGTCGATCCCGGCATCCATTAGAGTTGCCAGCGCCTCAATCATCTGGGACACCTTCTGATTCCCGGACAGGCGTGCCTCCCAATTGATGATCTCCAGCGTATTATTCATAAAGTGAGGATTGATATGAGACTGCAGTGCCATGATCCTGGCATCCCTCAGCGCCAGCTCTTCCTCATAAATATGATCGAACTGATACTTTAAACGCTCTGACATCTTATTAAAAGACTCCGCCAGATACTTGAATTCCGTACTCTCAGGTTCATATTCCAACTGATAGCCCAGATTTCCTTTCTCGATCTCCTCTGCTCCCTCCATCATAATCTGAATCGGCTTTGTTACATGCCTGTAGAATACAAGAAGCAGGATTGCAAGCAGCGGAATCAGACACAACGCCATCCCGATCATAATCGCTTTATATCCATAAAACAAGGTGAACGAAGAACTATTGTCGAACCGTACAAGGGACACCATCCTGTGCCCTTCTACCTTCATATCATGATAAAGGCGGAGGACCCCGTTCTCCCAGATATAGCCGGAGCTTCCGCCCATCTCTGTCATGCCGGTCTCTTCCTTCGTCACTTCCTCCCCGATCAACGGGAAGCTGCAGTCATCAATATGAAGCGTAACTGAAGTCCCCTCCGGGAATATAGAATAGTTTTCAAAGCAATTTTCTTCATTCACCAGAAGCACAAGAACTGCCGCATTCTCATAATTCGAATTATACAGATTTCGTACCAAATACAGACGGCTGCCATTGTTATAGAACCGAACCGCTGTACCCAAATCTTCTGAAATCGCGGCAATCGCCTCATGGTCCTCATTCCAGTAGTTCTGTACCAATTGATAAGTAGCACCTTCACTTGTATTGTAAGCACTGCTGTTCAGCTTTTCAGGATTCTCCCTGTACCACAGAATCGCAGCCTTCACCCGGCTGTCCCTGCCATAACGGTTTCCCAGATAGTACATACTGGAAGCCAGCAGGTCATGCTCCATAATCGTCTTTCTCTTGTAGCGCCGGTATAATGACATCAGATTCCCGTCATAGGACGCTTCCAGGGAAGACTCTACGACCTTCCCCAGACGCTCCGCACTGACCTGGTCGTTGAACTTGAGCTGGTCGATCTCCTTTGAGATCTTACTCTCAAACTGGCTTCCATAAAGATAGTAGATATTCACTCCCGTAATGATGATCAACGGCAGAAGCCAGCACAGCAGCATCAGCGCAATGATCCTGGATTTCACTGAAATCTTTCTTTTTGTCTTCATACGTTTCTTTAGAGTCTAAGAAATGCTTCAAACTTCTCACACATTTTCTTTGCCGCATCCGCATCCTGCATCTCGCAGAAGATACGGAGCAAAGGCTCTGTCCCGGAAAATCTCGCAATGATCCATCCACCGTCCTCAAAATAGACTTTGCATCCATCCAGATAGGAGACATCACGAATCGGCACATCCATCTTCGGAAGCAGCTTTTCTTCCATGATCATGTGGAAAATTTCCTGCTTTCTCTCCTGGCTCATCTTATAATCGCGCTCTTCCATATGGATTGCCCCATATTCACTCTGGATATCATCCATGATCTGAGACATCTTCTTGCCCGTCACTGCTAGCATCTCTACAAGAAGCATGGCGGCATACACGCCGTCCTTCCCGTTGATGTGCCCGCGTACTGTCAGGCCGCCTGAGGACTCTCCTCCCAGGATCGCCCCTGTCTCCTGCATTTTGGCGGAAATGTGTTTGAATCCGACCGGAACTTCATAACAGGTCTCTCCGAAACCTGCTGCCACTTTATCCAGCATATGTGTGGTGGCTACATTTCTTACGACTGGTCCCCTCCAACCTTTATATTTTACAAGATAATAATATAATAACACCAAAATGTCATTGGCGTGCAGAAATCTTCCCTTATCATCGATGACACCGATCCGGTCCGCATCTCCGTCGGTCGCCAGGCCGATATCACAGCCATAATCAATGACATAGGTCTTGAGGGCCCGAAGGGTATTATCCGTAGGGGCCGGAAGTCGCCCGCCGAAGAGAGTATCATGGCGCTCGTTGATCAGGTTCACATCGCATCTTGCGGTCAGAAGAATCGTCTTGAGTGAAGTCTGGCTCACTCCGTACATCGGGTCCAGAGCAATATGAAGGCCCGCATCCCGAATCTTCTGCATATTAATATTATCAATGATGTTGTCCAGATATTCATTCAGAGGGTTGAACTGCTTTACAAGCCCGGCCTCAACAGCCTTGTCATACTCCATTACCGGAAGTGGCTTATCCTTAAATTCTTCCTCTACTTCACGAATATAACATTCGATATCCTGCGTCTGAATCTCATTGGCATCTCTGCCGCCCTCTGTAAAGACTTTGATTCCGTTATAGATCGCCGGATTGTGGCTTGCGGTCACCATCATGCCATAAGGCATATCATGCTTCATCACATAGAACATCACAAGCGGGGTCGGGACGGATCGGTCAATGAACCAGACCTTGATTCCTTCCTCTGCAAACACTTCACAAGACCAGTAAATCGTTTCTTTCGAAAGGAAACGCCTGTCATAGCCCATGACGATTCCTTTCTCCTCCACGCCTTCTGCTTTCATCTTTCTTGCCATTGCTTTTGCCAGAATCTGAATATTCGCCTTTGTGAATTCATCCCCGATAATTGCTCTCCATCCACCTGTGCCAAATGCTATCATAACTGTGCCTTCCTTTCTCCCATGACGACTTTTACTACGTGTTCTTTTCTATCTTCTATAAAAGGAATTTCTGCAACATAACGTTCTGCAGTCCTTCCCGATGCATCTCCTTCTTTTGCCAGGCCTGATAAAGATAAAACTGCCGGAAGCTCTGTTCCGTCCAGATACACTTCTCTTACCCCTGACATCACATGCTCTGGATTTACGACCTTGATTCTGTAAGTCATTCCTCTCCAGACACGGACCGCCTCAAATCCGTCCCAGTCTCCCGGAATACAAGGATCGATCTCCAGTGTATCGAACTGTGGACGGATGCCGAGCATATACCTGGTCGCTGAAAAGTAAGCCCAACCGCCACTGCCTGTCATGAATGGATGCCTTGCCTTTCCGTAAGCACTGTGGTCCTTTCCCATAATGAACTGACAGTAGGAATAAGGCTCTGCCTGGCGGATTTCAATCTTGTCATTCTGGTAGTACGGACAGAGCGCATCATAATATTCCATGGCCCTGTTGCCTCTTCCCAGACGACATTCTGCTGCCCATGCCCACGGATTTGGATGACTGAAAATAGAACCATTTTCCTTCACGCCCGGATACACCCGGGTAACGAATCCAATGTCATCATCCGGCACGGTGAAGGACGGGGCGTTCAACATGATTCCATACGGTGTAGACAGATATTCTCTTACACTGTCCATTGCCCTTATGCCCTTTTCATAGCTGGATGCTCCTGACAGAACTGCCCATGCATTGGATTCCAGATGGACTTTTCCTTCCTGATCCTGTTTCGTTCCGATCTTTTTCCCATTCTTCGTGATTCCGCGGATGAACCACTCTTCATCCCAAAGCTCTCTGTCACAGACTTCCCGGACTTTCTTCTGCATTTCCTCATACTTCTTAACAACCTGCGCATCCTGACGGAATCTTGCCAGCTCCAGGAAGTTCGCAAGCGCCCAATAATGTAGGAAGGAGACTAAAGCACTCTCTCCTCCGCCTAAGTTCAGACAGTCGTTCCAGTCTGCCCGCAGTCCCTTGCAGACTCCGTCCGCACCGACCTGCTCAAAGGAGAAATCCAGGATTTTCATCATATGCTCATAGACCGTGCCGCTTCCCTCATCCGCGTAAGTGATGACTTCATCTATGAAATCATACTCTCCTGTCTCCTTTACATATTCAACAATTGAAGCAATCAGCCAGAGTGCATCATCCGAACAGGTAGATTCTAACCCATGTATCATATCCTCCCGCTTTGGTTCAGGCACAACGGTCGGAGATTTGAACGGTTTCTCCTCCGCCTGCGGATCGAACCAGCGAGGCTCGAACAGATGCAGTCCGTATCCCTTTGATACCAGTCCCCGCAACAGCTCGACCAGACGCTGTCTGCATTTCTCCGGGTTGGAATGAGGCACGGTCATGGCATCCTGGGCTGTATCGCGATAGCCAAGTCCGGTCCTTCCACCTACTTCGATAAAAGAAGCAAATCTGGAGAACATGACATTGATCTCCGCCTGATATAAGGTCCATATATTAATCAAAGTATTCATTCCCTCGTTCGGAGTTTGAATCTGGAGTTTTCCACATTTCTCCTCCCAAAACGCTTTGATATCCACATAAGCCTGGTCAACATTGTGGAAAAGACGGTATTTTTCCCTCATTTTCCTTCCGACTTCCCTGTTCCCCTCTCCCAGCATAAAGACTGCCCGAATCTCTTCGCCTGGTTTCAATATCAGCTTTTTATGAAGTGCGCCGCAATGATTATTTCCCTTCTCATAAGAACCACTTAAAACGCCGCGTTCTACCCCTACAGGATTGCTCTCGGAATGATAGACACCGATAAATTCATCCCTCAGGCAGTCGAAGCTGTCCGGTTCAAAGTCTGCAGTAAAGTACTGATACCCGAACTCATCATAATACAAGTCGTGTTCAATGATGCCATCCTCATAGGAAGAACCTGCAGAGTAGAGACTCATCTGGAAATTCTGATTGTCGAACTCAATATGATGGAAAGAGAATTCGCAGTAGGAAAACAGACTGATCTCGCGCTCCTTTGTATCCGTATTCTTAATCTTAACATCCCACAATTCCACTGGATCTTCTATCGGAATGGATAGTGTCTGACTCGCCTGAATTCCATTGTATTCACACTCATATCTGGTATAGGACATGCCGTGGATGCAGCGGTAACTGGCCTCATCCAGGCTCTTTCCCACAGGCTGCCAGGAGATGCTCCAGTAGTCTCCGCTCACATCATCCCGCAGATAGACATAATGCCCCGGACGGTCCATCGGCACCCCGTTCCCGCGGAAACGTGTGATCCGGTGGTATTCCGGGGATTTGTAGAATAAATAACCTCCCGCTGTGTGATTGACCACGGCACACATATCACGCACACCCAGATAATTCGTCCAGGATGTCGGAAGATCTACCCGGTCAATCACATACTCCCTCTTCTCATTGTCAAAGTGACCATATTTCATAATATAAAAACCTCCCACTGCATAAGTCTTCTAATATAACTTCATTATAGACTTCTGCAGTGGGAGAACCAACTGTAGGATATGCGATTATTTGGATAAAATTGTGGTATCTAATACAGATCAGACATATTATCGGCCTTGATAAAGGCGCATATAATACGTATCATATTAGATAAGAGGGAGGTATGCTATTGAAACGCAGACTATTAATATAAAACTCGAAGATGCCGGCTTTGTTTTTAAAGAACATGGTGGAAATCATGATACATTCAAACGTGGAAGCGATATAGAACAGGTTCCAAGGCATACTGAAATCAATGAGATAACCGCTAAAAGAATCCTTAGAAAATGGGGATTAAGCTGATACATATATCACGTTATCAAAGGAGGATGATACTATGAAAGATGCGTATCCTGTTTTTATCTGTAAGTCAGATGAAGACTATCTTGTCTATATTCCCGATATGGATATCTATACCGAAGGAACAAGTATGGTAGATGCTATTGAAATGGCACGTGATGCCATTGGATTAAAAGGAGTCGCTTTTGAAAATGACCACTTGCCAATTCCTCAACCATCTAATTTTAATACAGCTCTTGCTAAAGCAAAACTTGAGGCTGATGAAGACTTCAATTATCTGTCAGGTATACTAACATTAGTTGATGTAGATTTTACAGAGTATAGAAAACGTATGAATCATAGGGCTGTAAAGAAAAACTGTACCATTCCATACTGGCTCTGTGTAGAAGCAGAAAAAGAAGGCATTAATTTCGAGTGTGTGAAGAAATCTCTGTAAAAGCAGATCTTCTATGATAATGGTAGGGCTGAAGGCTTCTTTATGAGCATTCAGCCCTTGGTTTATATATAACGCATATATTTGCG